>JBFXAI010000042.1:0-63137 GCA_050184455.1 Kofleriaceae bacterium
GCCACGAGCGCCGATGATCGAGGCCTCCTGTCCGCACCACGGGTGCACGGGCAACGTGATCCGAATCGTTAGACCCGTCGTGCGAGCGGATCGATCCGCACTTTGTCTGTATCTAGGGTTGGAAGCGTCACGGATTGATCAGCACGCAGGAGGTACCGAGTGCTCCGAAGCCGCCTTGGGAAGGGGGCCGTCGCGGCAGCGTCGTAGGTCGAGCCTTGTCATGATCCCACGCCTGGGAGTCACGGCGCGGAGCTCCGCACCGGGGCGCCCTCGCTCGCCGAAGTCGGCTGCGTAAGGGCGCTGCGTGAGCACGTGCATTCATCCCGGTGCCTACCGTGGAGAACCCTGACGAGATGTTTGGGATTGGGTCAGATTCGGACCGAAAAAATCTCTTCGATCCGAGGACTCCACGCCACGCGTGATCAAAAAGCGTGCGCGTGCACGTCAGCCCACACGCGCAGCCGGCTGCGGCGAGCTTGTGGGCCTGGTGCGGAGCGCCACGCCGGGAGGTTCGAGCGTGGGATCGTCGTGGGCCACGACTGTCACATCGCTTTGACCGGCGCGGTCCGCGCATTGACGTAGATCGGCTTGTCGGGTGCGCGTTGGCGGAGCTTACCGATCTGAACCCAATAGGTCTGATTGCGCTTGAGCTGCCAGCGCTCGTCGGGTGTTCGGAGGTCTTGGCCCCCGTAGCTACCGCGCTCGCCGGGAAGATTGATGACGGCGAACGGGGTGGCACCTGAGCGATCGGCGATCTGCCAGCCGTCGCCCTCGCTGAGCGGCGGCGGTCCGACGATCTGAAAGTAGACGACGTCGTTGTCCTTGGCCTGGCTGACCGGCTTCGCACCAGCAGGGATCGGACCGGTGGTGATCGCGTGGCTCGGTGCTGGCAAGGCAGGCACCTTGAGCTCGCTCGGCGGCGCGGGTGGTAGCGGCTCGACGGCCAAAACCTTCCAGTGCCACCGCCGCTCGGCATCGACATCCCATGCACCACCGATTGCAACGCGGGCTCCGGCGGCGGCCCGCTCGCCGAGCTTGACCGCGATCCCTAGCGAACCGTTGCCTTCGGTATCGTCGACGAGCCAGACGTACTCGGACGCCACGAGCCCCGCGTCGATCGGAACACCTGCGTCGGATAGCGACGGTGGTGGTCCCGAAATCATGATCGAAGGTCCGACGGTCCCGTACACCACCCCGCGCTGCTTGCGTCGCGCGAGCAACTGCGCGCGATCGATCACCGCCTGCCACGCGGGGATCGCGCCCAGCTCGGCGATCCGCTTGTCGAAGCTGACCGGCTCCGGCTCGTCGAGTGGCACGCGCGCATCGTCCGTGACCGCGCCATCGCTCGCGACGACCGCGGATCCCGCCGGTGCGGGCGCGGCACCCGAGCCCTGTATCGGCGCGGCGGGTTGATCGCCGCTACTTTGACAAGCGACGGCCAGCGCTGCAACACACAGCGCGCGGGTCGCAAGCCTGGTGATCATCAGCCGGCCGCGAGCGCGCGCGCGGCGTTGAGCGCGCGCGGAATTCCAAACGGGCTCGCGCGGAGCTGGAGGATCAGGAAGTCACCCTCGGTCGAAAGGCCTGCGACGTTGACCACCGGGGTCAGCGTGCCGAGCACGCCGCGCACCCGATCGTTCTCGGCGAACTTGGGGTTCTGCATCAGATCGAGCACCAGGATGTCGTCGTGCGCTTCGACCAGCACCGCCGGCTTCTTCGGCATGAACTTGGCGAGGTTGCCCGGCTTGCTGAGATCGAGCGCGCCGCTCTTGATCAGACCGGCGACCGGCGTGAACGACTCGCCGAGCACCTTCATCGTGACGTCGGACAGCCGCAGCGTGACCTTGAACGTGGTGTCGGTGACCTCGATCCGCTCGACGCGAATCGACGCGCCCGCGCGCACCGTGGTGCCCATCAGATCGACCGTCGCGCCGATCCCGACGGCCGGCGGCCGCGGCGAGATCGTGACGTCTTGTGGCGCCTTCTTCGAGGGCGGTGTGTTCGCGATGAACCAGCGCAGCGCGTCGAGCGGCACCGCGATCCGCATCCCAAGCGCATGCCGCGCCATGCTCAACATGGTGGTTGGGTTCTTGACCATGAAGCGACCGGCGGATCGCAGCGCAGCGCGGAGCGGGAGTGCCATTTGGGGGATCGTATAGCAGTCCCGACGAGCGCCGTGGCGATGCAACTTGTCAAAACAGCACGATGCGCAGCGGGGCCGGCAGCACCGCCCCCGTGACCGGCGCACCGTCGACGATCGTCGAAAACACCGGTCCTGTCGGACCACCGGCGGGCATTCGAACGCGCCGCATGGGATCGCCCGATCGCGGATCGAGCACCAAGACCTCTTGCGCTCCCGCGCCGTACGTCACCGCGAGCAAGCTGCCTCGAGGGCCACGCGCGGCATGGATGATCGGCGGCGAGATCGCGTAGTCATTGCGCGCGCGCAGCCCACCGAACAACTCGTACAGCGCGTACTGCCAGCTGTCGCCAACCGGCGCCGGCGGCGTGATCGGCGTCGCCATTGCTGGACGTTCGACGTCACGAGGCCGGCGCTCCGCGGCCTCGGGTGGCACGGGCGGGGGCTCGGCCGGAATGGGTCCACCGAGCACCTCGCCAGTCACCAGGTCGCCCGCGGCGCGCCAGTCGACCCCGAGCCCAGGCAGCGCATATGGGGCGAGCGTACGCGCATCGATCCGGAACGCGTCGCCGTCCTCGAGCTCGACGAGCACGCCGGTCGCCGACGCGGACAACGCGCTGACACTGCCGTCGATCTCGAACGACCACAACGCAACCAACCCCGCGCGGGCCCAACGCGCGACCAATCGCCCGCGCTGGTATGCGATCACGATCGGGACCTGATCGATCGCGACGAGCGCAGCGCGCACCGTGCCACCGTCGTCGCTGGTGATCGTTTGGAGGAGCTCACCGGTGTGGGCGTCGATCACCTGCGCATGGTCAGCCGCCGTCGCGAGCACGACGTCGCCCGCCGCCTCGACCGCGTCGAGATGATCGGTGGTCCACTGCCAGCGTGGCTCGCCGGTACGAGCGGTCGCGCGCAAGCTCGACGTTCCAGGCTTCTCGCGCGCTGCGCACACCACCACGTCGCCAGCGACCACCAGCCCGATCGGCGTGCCGGCACCACAGCCATCGCTGCGCTGCCATCGCCACTGGCGCAGCGCGAGATCCGCGCTCGCGACGCGAGCTCCCGCGTGTGGAGGTCCCGGATCGTGCGACGTCGCGTAGATGATCGCGGAGCTCATCGGATCGATCGCTGCCGCGAGGACTGCCATCGCGTGTGGGTCGTCGTGCGTGATTGCCGGTGCACCGTCGAGCGCGACGATCGGCGGCAGATCGCGCAGCTCAGCCGGCACGGCAACTCCAGCACGCCGGTTTGGGATGCGCAGCACACGCGCGTACCGCTCGGGCAAGCCGATGCGATGTACGGTCTCTGCGGTCGAGCCGCCCCAGCTGGCGCCGACGATCGATGAATCGCCGAGCACCGCACCGCGACTGCCGAGCGCGAGATAGGCCCGGATACCTCCTCGATCGAGGACCACCGCGGTGAGCGGACTGGTTCGCACCAGCCGGCGATCGCCGCGCGACGACAATAGCTCGCCGAGCGCCGGCAGCCCCGTGGGCACGCCGGCACTGCTGAGATCACGCGGCCAGCTTGCGACACCTGCATTCGTGGCGATCTCGAGCCGGTCCGAGCCATCGCGCGCGGGCCAATAGCCCCGGACGCCGTCGACCTTGCCGAGCGGCTTGCCGGTCACGCGATCGATCGCGATCAGCGCCGGCGCGTCGGCGCCGACGATCATCGCCCGCACGACCGGACCCGCGCACGCATCGATCGAAGTAACGCCGTTGGTCGGAACGGTCCACGACACTGCGGGCTTGCCGCCAGCATCACTGATCCTTGCGAGCTGACCGCCTTCGGTCACCGCGAACAGCTCGCGGCCGGTGTCACAGCTGGCGATCACGCTCTCGATCCCGATCGCGGCAGGCAACGCCACCCGCGTTCGCTCGGCGCCCGTGTTGGCATCGACCACGATCGCCTCGCCCGCGCCTCGGGTCACCACGCGATCGTCGGTTAGCGCGATCAGCGGCGCGTCGAGCCTCCACGCTGGCTTGCCGTCGAGCCCGACCGCGCGGATGCCCGTGGCGCCGGCGCATATGATCGTCTCGGCGGCGACACCGACGACCGGCCCGTTGCAGGTCGTCCGATCGCGCCATAACACCCTGCCCGCGTCGACATCGATCAGCTCGATCGCGGAGCGATCACCATCGAGGCCGTAGATCACGGCACGTGCAGGCCCATCGCCCGGCACCGCCCACGGCGTGGGCAACCGCAGCGGCGCCCCGACGTCGCCCGTGATCCCGGCCACCCGCCCGCGCTGTGGTGGCTGACTCCGGCCGATCCGTCGCTGCACGGGGCCGGACGACAGCATCACCTGCGGCGGCGAGTACACCCACCGGAGTGGTGGCGCCGTGGGCGAGGGCTCCGAGGAGCTGCACCCGACGAGCGCGAACAGAGCTACTGCACGCAACGTGCAGGGAATCTACACGAGATGGGCCCGTGGCTCAGACGCGCTCGATGATCGTCGCGATCCCCATGCCACCGCCGATGCACAGCGTGATCAGCGCGGTGGATTTGTTCGCGCGTTCCATCTCGTCGACCGCGGTGCCGAGCAGGATCGCCCCGGTCGCACCCAGCGGGTGACCGAGCGCGATCGCGCCGCCATTGACGTTGATCCGAGCGAGGTCGATGTTGAGCGCCTGCGCGGTCTGCAGCGGAACGACGGCGAACGCCTCGTTGATCTCCCACAGGTCGATGTCGCTGACCTTCATCCCCGCGCGCTTGAGTGCACGCGACGACGCCGGTGCCGGCGCGGTCAACATGATCAGCGGCTCCGCGCCCGCGGTCGCCATCGTGCGAATCTTGGCGCGCGGCTTGAGGCCTGCCTTCTTGCCCCACTCGGCCGAGCCCATCAGCACCGCGGCGGCACCATCGACGATGCCCGACGAGTTACCGGCGGTGTGAACGTGCTCGATCTTCTTGAGCTCGGGGTACTTCTTGAGCGCCAGGCCGTCGAGCGTGTCGCCCTCGGCGTTGACCGTCATCGCGCCCATCTTCTCGAACGACGGCGCGAGCGCCGACAGTCCTTCGATGTTGGTGTCGGCGCGCGGGTGCTCGTCGCGGACGAGCGCGACCGATCCGTCGTCGTTCTTGACCGCGAAAAGGCTCTTGTCGAAGTACTTGTTCTCGATCGCGCGGGCGCACTTCTGCTGGCTGGACAGCGCGAACTTATCGACGTCGCTGCGCGAAAACCCGTATTTGGTGGCGATCAGGTCGCCGGAGATTCCCTGCGGCACCATGAATAGCCGCTTGCGCAGCTTCATGTTGTTGCCGTCGACACCGCCGCCGTCCGCGCCCATCGGAACCCGCGACATCGACTCGACGCCGCCACCGATGCCACCATCGATGAACCCGCCGGCGATCTTCGCCGCGATCGTGTTGACCGCTTCGAGCCCCGAGCCGCAATAGCGGTTGATCGTTACGCCGGTGACGTCTTCCGGCCAGTCCGCGGCGATCAGCGCCGTGCGGGCGATGCACGCCGCTTGCTCTTGAACCTGCGAGACGCAGCCGAGCGCGACATCCTCGATCGTCGACTTGTCGAGCTTGAGGCGATCCGCCATGTGATTGAGCGTCTGCGCGACCAGCTCCTGCGGGTGGATATTCGATAGACCGCCCTTGCCAGCCTTGCCGCGCCCGCGCGGAGTGCGAACCACATCGTAGATAAAAACGTCAGCCATGACGGACCTCCAGGTAGATGAGCGCAGAATGGTCCAAACGGCTAGAGCATGCAACCGGCGCTGCTGGCCTGGTGCTGCAATGACTGCAGTGATCGAGTGCACGCAGCCGCCATCCTGCGCGCGGCATCCGCCGGCAACCCGCTGGTGGGAAGCGACCAAGAGTCAGCGGTTTCTGCGCCCAACTGAAGCCGCGTCTCGAGCTCCAACCCCTCACACGACATCGCCCGCGACACGGCGGCAACGAATTGATCACACTCGGGGATTCCCACGCGAACGGTAGAGAGCTTCGCGACCATCGCGACCAACCCGGCGCGGTCATGGCCGGTCCCGTCGAGGATCCCGAACATCGCGTCCCGCGCGTCGGGGTCGAGCTGCCCGGCGCACCGCCCGAGCTCCTCGGTGGTCATCTTGGTAAAGCATTCGATCGCGGCGGTCGACCAGCGGTCCTGGTTGCAACGGGCTTGCATCTCGGGGAGCACCGACTGCTCGGGATCACGCACCGACCGCGTGGCTCGCTCGATGCCTGCCGCTGCGTCCGAGCACTGCGAGATCCGATTTTCGATCGGGACCGGTCGAGCTGGCTCGGGCGACGAGCCACCTCCACAACTCGCAACCAGGATCAACACTAGCGCGCGCACACCGCGACTCTACCTCACGGCGCGGCTAGCCGATCGACGGATCGACGTGCTCGCGCGGGACGATCAAGCGAAGCGCGCGGGCAACGACGTCGATGCGATAACAATCGCCCGCAGGCAGCTCCTCCCCGTCGGCCTGAACTGCGGGCAGCGTCGGACCGCGTACTCGCAACACGAACTCGGAGCCGGCAACCGCAGGCGCGTGCTCGTAGCCGAGCAACCCGAGCTCCTCTACCCCGATCGGACTGTGTCGCAAGCTGCCCAACAGCTTGACGCCGAAGTCGCGGCGGCCCGCAATCGGCACCAGCTCGAACTTGCCATCGTCCGATTCGGTGCTCGGATCGAGCACCCACTCGCCGCCGAAGATCTTCGTGTTCTTGATGATCGCGTCGAGCAGATGCTCGAATACGCGCGACGTGCCGTCGATCTCGGCCTCGAGGTCGAACTTGATGTCGACGACGTAGCTCTCGACAAATCGCTGCAGCACGGCACCGGCGTAGACCAGCTGATCGCGATAGATCGCGCCGAGCCCGGGGATCCGTCCCACCCGCTCGCGATCGCGATTACGGGTCTCGAGGCTCGCCGCGCCGAGGCCGATGCTGAACGAATCGAAGAACAGATCGCGATGGATCTGCTTGCCGCCGCGCTCGATCGTCAGGCGGCCGACGTCGCAGCCGAAAACCTCACCGGCGGCGATCACCGCGATGTTGCGCTCGAGCGAGCTCGGCCCGGCTTCGAGCCCGAACGACTTGCCTTGATCGTTGGCGGTGCCCGTCGGCAGCATGCCCATCACCACGTGGCCCGGGTATTGCGACGCGAAGATCCCTTTCGCGACCTCAGCAAACGTCCCGTCGCCACCCATGTAGATCACTGCACGCACGCCATCGCTATTGATCACATCGCGGACCAGATCGACGGTGCGGCCGTCCGGCTCGGTCGCGACGAACCGATGCGGAATATTGACTCGGTCGAGCAACGCACGCGTGTGCCGGATCCAGTCGGCGGCCTTACCACTTGCCGCGGTCGGATTTGCGAACAGCACCACGGGCTGGCCGTTGGCCCACTGGCGGATACCTAGTGGCCGCACGACGTCTGAGGCGACGTCGTCTCGTTCATCGGTCCCGGACACACGCGCAATGTACCCTCCAAACCTCCGCGATCGCGGTTGTCATGAGAACGAACTGTCAGTCGATGGTGGGTCCTCACCGATCGAGGTAAGTTGTCGGTGGTCGCGCCGGTGAACACTCCATCAGCTACCGAGGAGCACGAGCTTCTCCGCAAGACGGTTCGGCAGTTCGCCGCGAACCGCGTCGAGCCGCAAGCGATGGCGCACGACGAAAACCAATCGTTCAACACGGGGCTGTTGAAGGAGCTCGGGCAGCTCGGCCTGCTGGGGACCACCGTGCCCGAAGCCGACGGCGGCGCCGGCCTGGATGCCACCGCCGCGTGCATCGTTCACGACGAGCTCGCATACGCCGACCCCGGATTCGCGCTCGGCTACCTCGCGCACACCTTGTTGTTCGTCAACAACCTATATTGGTCAGGCTCGGCTGCGCAGCGCACGCGATACCTGCCCGGCGCGCTGAGTGGCCAGGCGGTCGGTGCGATGGCGATGACCGAACCGTCCGCCGGCACCGATGTGTTGGCAATGCAGACCACCGCCCGCAAGGACGGCGCGAGCTACGTGCTGCAGGGCCGCAAGATGTTCATCACCAACGGCCCGGACGCGACCGTGTTCATCGTCTACGCCAAGGTCAATGACCGGATCACCACGTTCGTCGTCGAGCGTAGCTTTGCTGGGTTCGCGAGCGGTCCGAAGATCCACAAGCTAGGCATGCGATCGTCGACGATGTCGGAGCTGACGCTCGATGGTTGCAGGGTGCCCGAGGACAACCTGCTCGGTACCGAGGGCGGCGGGCTGACCAACATGATGCGCAATCTCGAGATCGAACGGATCGCGCTGGCGTCGATCAGCCTCGGGATCGCGCGGCGCTGCCTCGATGTGATGGTGCGCCATGCGATGGACCGCACGAGCTTTGGCAAGCCGCTCGCCGAGCACGGCCAGATCCAGCGCTACATCGCCGACAGCTTCGCCAAGGTCGAAGCGATGCGCGCGCTGATCTACAACGTCGCCGCGACCGTCGGACCTGGACAACGCGCGCGGCTCGGCACCGATGCGGCCAAGCTGTTCGCGGCGACCGCCGCGAAAGAGGTCGCGGATGCCGCGGTGCAAGTGCTCGGCGGCTACGGTTACTGCACCGAATATCGAGTCGAGCAGTTCCTCCGCGACGCCAAGCTCAACGAGATCGGCGGCGGCACGCTCGAGGCGCACCAGAAGAACATCACGCGCGATCTGACGCGGCGCTAGCGGCAGGTCGACCTCGTCCGGCGTTTGCGGTCGTCCGCTCGTCGTCGAGCTCGCTCTAGCGGTCGCGCGCCCGAAACTGCAAAACCACGAACGACGCGGCAGGAAGCCGCGCGAGCTGGGCTACAGGCACACCTTCACTGCGTTCTTCATCATCTCCGAGGCGCTCTTGCACTCCTCGGCGATCGTCTTGCGCTGCTCGGGCGTGGTCATCGTTGCCCACTTGGCCGCCGCGTTGTCGAAGGTCTGCTTCATCGCCTTGCGGTTGTCGGCGGCGATCTTGTCGCACGCGCCGAGCTTGTCGACCGTGGCCTTCCACTCGCCGCACTCGGGCGGCAAGTCTCCTGCGGGAGCTGCCGCAGCGGGCTCCTCGGCGGTGGGCGCGGGAGGCATCGCTGGCGCTGCGAGCTTCTCCATGCACTTGATCATCTCGGCCGTGAGCTCGTTGACCTTGGTTTGGGTCGCTTCATCGAGCTTTTGATTGCTGGGACCGGGGTTCTTGATCGCCTCCGCGACGCCGTCGGCAGTGACCTTTTCGACGCACGCCGCGTCGGTGCACTTGCACATTCGGTCGCGCTGCGCGGTGGTCCACTGCACGAGGTCGGCGCCGGGCTGGTTTTCCTTGCAGCCCGCGCCAGCGAACGCGAGCGCCAGCGCGATCATGAGCTTGTTCATCTTCGTTTCTCCGAGCAGCGGTCTGCGAACGTTTGTAGTTCAATTCCGTCCGGCGCCGGACCGCGGCAAACAAAAAAGGCCCGCGCTTGCGCGCGAGCCTTCTCGAGAATCAGTGCGTTGACTGATTACTTCGCAGCCGAGCCAGCCGCCGAACCCGCAGCCGCCGAGCCAGCCGCCGCCGGGTCCGCCGAGCCAGCCGCCGCCGGGTCCGCCGAGCCAGCTGCCGCGGGGTCCGCCGAGCCAGCCGCTGCCGGATCCGCCGAGCCAGCCGCCGGCGCCGCTGCCGCCGCCGAGGTGATCTTGGTGGTGCAGTCCGTGATCTCCTTGTTGATCGGCGCCATCTTGGCAACGAGGTCCGGATCCGGCTTCGCGTCAGCCTTGGCCGGGGTCGCCGCGTTGGCCTTGGCGTACGCCTCGGACGCCGACGTCACGCATGCCACGTCCTTGCACGCGCAGACCGCGTCCTTGTACGTGGTCAGCTTCTTGAGGGCCTCGTCGCTACCGCCGCCATCGCCCTTCTTCTTGCAGCCGAAGGACAGGAGCGCGAGAGCAGTCACGAATGCGAGCACGATCTTGTTCATCTAAATGTCTCCGTTGGATTGCTGGAGCACATGTTGTAAGGCATCCGGAGATCGGGCGGAAGCAAACTACTGCCACCGTATCGTCGCTGGCCGAACGTAGTTGTCGTGGCTCCGTGACAATTTGCGAGCCCAACGTCACGGCGCTACGAGGAACCGCTCGTAGGCACGGAAGTCGTAGTCGCGCCCCAGAAACGCGCGCACTAACTCCGCGGCATCCCGGCTGCCGCCAGGAACGAGAACGTTGTCGCGATACGAGAATGTGACGTCGGTCGCCATCAGACCGCGCGCCTCGAACGGCGTCAGCAGGTCCTTCGCGATCACGAGCGACCATTGATACGTGTAGTACATCGCGGAGTAGCCAACGAGATGACCGAACGACGCGTGGAAGCGCGTGCCCGGCACATAGGCAAACGGTGTGTATCGCTTCTGCAGCTGCTGCACCTCGGCGAGCTGATCGAGGGTGCGCGGATCGCCGCGATGGAATCCGAGCGAGATCGCCGCATAGAAGATCTGCTGCACGGTCGCCGTGCCGAGACCGAACTTGTCGGCGACGCGCATATTCTCGACCAGCTCGCGAGGGATGGTCTCGCCGGTCTCATGGTGCTGAGCGAATCGAGCGAGCGTGTCGTAGCTCCACGCCCACTCCTCGAACATCTGCGACGGCGCCTCGACGAAGTCCCACTCGGTCGCGACGCCGCTCTGCGTGATCCACCGCTGATGACCGCCGAGCACGTGATGCATCAGGTGGCCGAACTCGTGAAACATCGTGACGACGTCGTCGTGCTCGAGCAGCGCCTGCCCGCCGCTCACCGCGGGATCAGGAAAGTTGCAGACCAGCACGCCTTCGGGAAGCTGCACGCCCGCCACGCCATCTTTGAGCGGAAACTGCGCGGCGTGTTTGTACTTGCCGTCGCGCGGGTGCATGTCGAGGTAGATCCGGCCGAGCGGACGACCGCCGCGAACCACGTCGTAGACACGCACGCTCGCGTGCCACGTCGCGGCGTTGACGACGGGGCGGTACTCGAGATCGAAGATCTCGGCGGTGATCTCGAGTAGCCCGGCGAGCACGCGGTCGTACGAGAAGTACTGGCGCACCACACTCGCATCGACCTCGTAGCGCTGCTTTTTGACCAGGTGCTCGAGCCAGACCTTCTGCCAATCGCCGACGGCGGTCGCGTTCGGATCGACGGTCTGCAGCTGCCGCAACAGCTCGCGGTAATCCTGCTCCGCGCGCGGCGAGGCGAGCTTCCACACCTTCTCGATGAACTCGGCGGCGCGGGTGCCGCTGCCGATCATCTTGTCGGCGGTGACGTAATCGGCCCAGTTCGGGAACCCGAGCAGGGAGGCCTTCTCGGCGCGCAGCAGGAGGATCTCGGCGAGCACAGCCTCGTTGGTGTGGTCGCCGCGGCTGCGGAACACGACATACAGCTGCTTGCGGAGCTCGTCGTCGTCCGCATAGGTCATGAACGGGTTGTAGTCGGGATAGTCGGTGGTGATCCGGATCGTACCGTTGACGTCAGGCGGATGCGCTGCGATGAAGTCCGCAGGCAGTCCAGCGAGCCGTTTGGGATCGGTGATCTCGACCGCTCGCACGTCCTCCGAGATGTTCTTCGAGAACTGCTGGCCGAGCTTGGTCAGTGCCTCGTCGATCTGCTTGAGCCGCTCGCGCACCTCGGGTGGGCGGTCCACCCCGGCTCGGCGGTAGTCGCGCAGCGTATGCGCGTGAAATCGTCGGGTGTCCGGATCTGCCGCGCTCGTATCGATCGCGACCAGCGCGTCGTAGATGTCGCGATCGAGCGCGAGCTCCGAATAGAACCGCGCGACTTCTTGCTCGCACTCGCGCGCGGCGTCGCGGATCGGCTCCTCGGGATGGACCTCCGACATCAATCCCGCCAGGCCGTTGCTGGTACTTGCTGCGGTCAGCAGCTCGTTGTACCGCGCCAGCGCGTCATCGATCGTGCGCGCACTCGCCGCGACGATCTGCGTTCGCAACGCCCGCGCGCGCTGCAGACCCTCGAGGCACTCCGTAGCGAATCGCTCTACCTTCTTCACGCCGGCAAAAAATGTAACATCGTTCGCGATGGACATGGACCCGGTGCCGACGCTTGGCGACGCCTTGCCGCTGGTGGCCAGCGATCCGCGCTGGATCGAAGTCGCGATGTCGGATCTCGATGCGGTGCATGCCGATCACCTGCACTGCGAGCGCAAGGCGGCGCAATCGGCGCTATCGCTGATCCGCAGCTATCCCGAGCGCGCCGATCTCGTGCTCGCGATGGCGCGCCTCGCCCACGACGAGACTCGGCACGTCGTTCAGGTCACGCGGCTGATGTCGCGCCGCGGTCAGCCGGCGAGCTACGACTTCGGTGACGATTATGCAGCCAAGCTGCGTGGGTTGATTCGACGGCGCGAGCCCGAGCGGCTGCTCGATCGGCTCCTGGTGTTCGCGATCATCGAAGGGCGCTCGGCCGAACGACTTGGTCTGCTCGCAGCGGCGCTCGAGGACCGAGACGCGCGCACGCTCTATGAAAGTCTCGCGACGGCAGAGATCCGCCATCGCGATACCTTCCTCGCGCTCGCGCGCGACACCTGCCCAGCAACCTGGCAAGCACGCGCAATCGAGCTAGCGAATGTCGAAACTCAGATTCTCGAGGATCGGCCGATCCTGGCCCGCATCCACTGACCTCGTTGCACGACGCGACTACGCGACGTACTTGAAGAACGCGATCATCGTCGCTGCCGCCGCTGCGACCCATACCCATGCGAGCATGTTCGCGGAGCGCGCGGCCGAGCTCTTCGGCGCTTCCTCGACGACCGGCGGTGCAGGCTGAACGTCGCCATACATCACGTACGCGCGCTCGTAAGCCGGATAGAGCTCGGTCTCTTCCGCTTGGATTCGCGCGGCGAGCACCTTGTAGAGACCCTCGAGATCCGAGGGAAACGCTTGGCTGAACAGTCCGCGGTTGTCGTACTTCTCGAAGAACGCGAGCGCAGCTGCGGAGATCTGCGCCATTTCATCACCGAATCGCTTGAGCAAATCGCGGACCGCCGGATCCTTGGTGGCCGCGTGGCGAAGCAGTGGGTAGAGCTCTTCATCCTCTTTACCGAGGTGTGCGAGCAATGACTTCTTCACCATCGTGAGGGCGAACACCGCCTTCTCGAGCGGAAGCTTGCCGGTCTTGGGGTCGATGCTGTTTCGCACCTCGTCCAAACGGGCAACGAGGACTTGGTGCTCGGTTCGTAGCTGCTGGATGAGTTTCGACATGACCACAAAATTACAGAACGGGCGTTACAGATCAATGTGGTAACGAATCTCACTCACTGGATCGGTCAACCTAACTCACTGTGCCCTAACATGAAAACGATATTCCAGAAACAACATAAAAAAATACGAATAACGGAACGCTACCCCATGTTCAGGCCTCAGGTTCGAGCTCCGCGAGCGGCGGCATTCGGGTCAGCTCGGGCCACCGCAACGCGACGAATGCGACGACGACGATCGCAACCGCACCGCCGACCACGATCGCGGGCGCGGTTCCGACCAGTCGCGCTGCAAACCCAGATTCGGCGGCGCCCAGCTCGTTGGACATTCCGATGAACACGAAGTGCACGGCGCTCACCCGCCCGCGAATTGCGTCGGGAACGACCATTTGCTCCAACGTCAATCGGATCACGACGCTGACATTGTCCAGCACGCCGCACGCAAACAGCAGCCCGATGGTCATCGGCAACGAACGCGAGAGTCCGACGCCGATAGTCGCGGCGCCGAACAACGCGACGACGATCAACAACACGCGACCGGGCCGCCGCCACGGTGGCAGGCGGCCGCCGAGGATCGCCATCGATACCGCGCCGGCCGATTGCGCGGCGCGGAGGATGCCGAACCCGAGCGAGTCGGTGTGAAGCACATCGCTTGCGATCGCTGGCAGCAGCGCGGTAGTTCCCGCAAACAGCACCGCGAACATGTCGAGCGTGAGCGCTGGCAACAGCAACTTCGACGAAAAGATGTAGCGAAGACCAACCCGCCAGTCCTCGCGATTGCTAGCGGCATGATCGACAACCGCGCGCGGCGCAGGCAGCGAGCGATACAGTAGAGCGGACGCTGCCGCGGTGATCGCGACCGCCGCGTAGATCCACCCCGGCGCGATCCACTTGAGGGCCAGTCCGGCGACCGCTGGTCCGACGATCCACGACAGCTCGCTGAGGCTCGAGTTCAGCCGGTTGGTCCGGATCAATTGGTCGCGCGCGACGATCAGCGGAATCAGCGTCGCGCTCGCCGGAGAATTGACCGAGGTCACGCCTCCCTGCGCGAGCAAGAGCGCGAGGTAGACGAACACCGGCGCGTTCAGCGCCGAGCTGACGGCGAGCCCGATCCCGATCGCTCCGGCGCACGCAGAAGCTGCGGTGGTGAGCAATCGCCGATCGACGCGATCGACGAGTCGTCCCGACGGAACGAACAGCGCGATCACCGGGATCACCTGTACGAGCCCCAGCGCGCCGAGCACCAGCGTGCTCTTCGTCCTCGCGTAGAGCTCCCACATCGCTGTCGCGCTGATCACTGCGCGACCCAACGTTGCGAGCGAGCGCGCTGCGACCAACCGCTCGACCACGCGGCGCGATTCGTCCGTCACGGCGGGGCAAATGGTACGTCATCGCGCCCTAACCCATGCGAGCGGCGCAAAGTCATTGAAGATTCACACCGCATCGCGGATCGGGGCAGCAACGACGCCGTTCGGGAAAGACCTACGTTAGGATATGGCGTGGTCACGGCCGGAGATCCCCGCAGCCCGCTCGATGCACACGCTGCCGGTTCTCAGAACGTCACGCTTCGGGTGGTCATCAATGCGCCGCGCCCGCTCGACGAGCTGAGCGTTGCGCGATTGATCGGCCAGGCGGCGGAGGCCGCGCACAAGGCGCAGACCGGCGGCCAAGCGCTCGGGATGGTTTCGCCGGAGGCGATCCTCGTGCAGGCCACCGGCGGCGTAAAGCTCGATCTGTTTTCGGCCCCTTCGATCGGCCACTGCGCTCCGGAGCGGTTGCGCGGGCTGCCCGGAGATCGCCGCAGCGACGTGTTTTCGCTCGGAGTTGTGCTGTGGGAGGCGCTAACCCGCTCGGTGCTCTTCGAGGGGGGAACCGATGACGCTCGGCGCTCCGCCGTGCTCGAACGCGACGCGCAGCCACCATCGCAGCTCAACGCCAATGTCCCCGCCGAGCTCGATGCGATTTGCAAGAAGGCGCTCGCTCGCGATCCCGCGGACCGTTATCAGAGCGCGAAGGTGATGGCGGCGGAGATCGGCGCTGTCCTCGACGATGCGGGATATCCCGATAACAACGAACGGATCGCTGCGTACCTCGCCGCGTCGAGCTTCCCGAGCGAACCCGCCGCACAGCCGCGATCGTTGACGCCGACCATGCATCCGCCGATCCGATCGGCGACGCCGACGATGCCACCGCCGGTTGCGAATAGCGCCGCGCCGTCGCCCGTCGGGTCGCTGACCACCGCGCCGGCGTCCAACCCGATCGCGCCGCGTCCGGCATCTCCGTCGACACCTCCGGCGTCCGATCTTGCGCGACCCAAACCGTCTACGTCACCGCCTGCAGAACCTGCGCGGACCACGGCTCCAACGGCACCCCCTGCACGTCCGCATTCGCCATCGAATCCACCGCCGACCACGACCGCGCTCGGACTCGGCACGTCGCCGCCGCCGATGGCGGAGCCCCGCGCGAAGAGCGACAGCCAAGCCGGCAAGCTGTCTCCGACTGCGTTCCTCAGCGGCGGCCGAACCGGTACGACGAGCCCGCCTCCGATCGCCGGCGCAGCGGACACCGGCATCCCGTCGATCGTGAATCCGGCGAAAGAGCCATCGGGTGGCCTGGCGATTCCGCCGATCGTCAACCGATCGAAGGAGCCGTCGGGTGGTTTGGCCATTCCGTCGATCGTCAACCGAACGAAAGAGCCGTCGGGTGGCCTGGCGGTTCCGTCGATCGTCCATCCGCAGAAGGAGCCGTCGGGCAGCACGGCACCGCCTCCGAACGCGAGTGCAACCCCAGCGCTGAACCCGACCGCCACCCCAGCGCTGAACCCGACCGCCACCGCGGTGCTCGGCTCGAGCGCACTCGCGGCGGAGCTCGCGCAGCTCTCGCCGCCTTCAGCCGCGGCGCCTTCGATCTCGACAGCGGAGACCGTCGCGACACCGGCGTTGGTTCCGACGGCGAGCGAGCCGGCTCCGAGCGAGCCGCTCCACGTGTCGCCGTCTGGTGTCGTCGGACTGCCGGCAACTCCACCGGGTGCCGCGCCGCTCGAGACACCTGGCGCTGCAGCGCCGCCGCAGCCGAACGAACCGGCGACGGCAACGGCTGCGACAACCGAGACGACCGCGACCGCAGAGCCAGGTCCTGCGGCCGATCCACTGAAGGTCGTGTCGCTGCCGCGCGCAACGACCGAACCGAGCCAGCGTGATCTGCTCGCCGGCTGGGGATGGAGCACCGATACCCACGCAGCACTGCCTGCGACCGATGAAGAATACGAGGAGCCACCGGCCACCAAGCGACCGCTGATGATCGCGATCGGCGCTGCCGCAGGCGTCCTGCTGGTGATCGTGATCGTCGCGCTGATCTTTAGCGGCGGTTCAAAACCGAAGGAGCAAGAAACGCTCCCGCCGCCGCTGCCCGGCGCCCCGAGCCGGACCGCGCCCGCCAGCGCCGTGCAGCCGCCGGTGCCGCCTGCCGCGCCGATCAAAGCCGAACAGCCCGCACCGACACCGATGTCGGAGCCCGCGAGCGAGCCGCCGGCAGAGCCCGCCACGGCCGAGCCGGTTGCAGAACCGGTCGCCGAACCGGCGAACACGGAGCCGGCGAAGACCGAGCCGGTGAAGACCGAGTCGGCGAAGACCGAGTCGGCGAAGACCGAGCCGGTGAAGACCGAGCCGGTGAAGACCGAGCCGGTGAAGACCGAGTCGCCCAAGGTCAAAGAGCTCGCAAAGTCACCCGAGCCCAAGGCCGAACTCAAAAAGCCCAAGGACAAAAAGCCCGAGGCCAAAAAGGCCGACCCGGCAGCCAAGCGCACCGCCAAGGCGACCTCGGCCAAGCCGATCGATCCGTATGCCACGCCGGACAAGCCCGCCGGCTCCGACGCGGCGTCGGTGTTCAAGCACGGCATGCAGCAATACGCCCACGGCGACACCGCCGGTGCGTTGTCGACGCTGAAGGGCTCGCTGGCGACCCATCCTGAGTATCCGCCGACGTGGCGTGGCCTCGGTCTGGTGTACGAAAAGCTGGGGCAAAAAAGCCAGGCGAAAAATGCGTATCGCCGTTACCTTCAGCTATCGCCGCGCGCATCTGATGCAGCGTCGATCCGTGCCCGGATGGAGCGACTCGGTTCATGACCCGGCGGCATCTCCAGATCGCGCTCGCGATCGTGGTGATGTCGGAGCCCGTTGTAGCTGACCCGACGCGAGCGATCGTGATGCGGTCGGAGGGCTCCGCGGATCCCGGCGTGCGCGCGTCGATCGATGGCGCGCTCATGAACCTCGCGAAGACCGAAAATCCGAGCGCGACGCTCGGCGATATTTCGTACAGCGATGCGGCCGCGGCCGTCGGCTGCGATCCCACGAAGCCCAGCTGCCAGAACGATGTCCTCGGGTTTCTCACCGTCGACGAGCTCGTCTACGCCACCGCGACGGCGAGTCCTAGCTCGGTGGACATCGTCGTACGACGCGTGACCAAGGCCGGCAGTCGCGACGCCAAGATGACGCTCGCGGCGGGCCAACCGGTGGGTCGACTCGACGCGATCGCGCCGCTGTTCGGGGTGCGCGTGCCCGCCGCCGAACCGACCGCGCCGGCGGCACCGCCGCTACCACCGCCGCCGTCGCCAGAACCTGCGCCCGCGCCGGTCGACTCGACATCCCCTGGCTCGGATGACGCGACGAGCGGACCGATGGAGATCGAGCCCGTGGAGCCAGCACCGTTGCTCGGTAGCGATGATCCGCTTCCCACCGAGGACACCTCGCGACGCCGCCTCGAACTGACCGGAATGATCGGTGGCGGGGTGTTCGCGTTCGCAGGCGCGATCATGTGGATCAAGGCTGCGGGGATCCAGAGCGAGATCGACGACGCGCCGACGCGCACCCGCGTGCAGGTCGAACATCTACTCGATCTCGAGCGCCGCGGTGATCGCTATGCGCTGTGGGGCAACGTGATGGTGGTCGGTGGGCTGGTGCTCGGTGGCGTAAGCGCGGTGTTCTACTGGAAAGATCGCCGCGACAACGCGGGCACGACCACCGCATTGCGGGTCCATCCGGTCGTGTTCGACCACGGCGTCGGGATCGGACTATCGACCGGAGCGTCGCCATGATCGCGCGCGCGATGGCGGTGGTCGTGTGCGCCGCGGTGGCGGCGAGCTGCTCGATCGAGCATCGCAGCGGCGAGCTCCAGTGCACTACGCAGAGCGATTGCGCGGATGGCCGGCTGTGTGTCGACGGATTTTGCGTCCAGCAGGGCGGCGGTCCGAGCGACGCGCGCAGTGACTCGACGATGCCCGATGCGTTGCTGTGTCCGCCGCAGTGCTCCAGCTGCAACCTGGCGGAGAAGTCGTGCACGATCGACTGCGCGGTGACCAGCTGCACCGGTAACGCAGCGGTGGTGTGTCCGGTGGGATGGGCGTGCAGCGTCGCATGTTCGGTCCAGAACTCGTGCCGCAACGGGGTGATCTGCGGCGGTGCGACCTCATGCAAGGTGCAGTGCAGCGGCATCGACACCTGCCGTAACGTGGAGTGCGGCCTAGGCCCGTGCGCCGTCACGTGCAGCGGTCCGCAGTCGTGTCGCGACATCTCGTGTGGCAACTCGTGCGCGTGCGACGTCACCTGCGCGATCACCGCCGCCTGCGATGACGTGTCGTGCACCGATCTTTCGTGCACTTCGATCAACGGCTGTAGCTCGTCGCAGTTCGACTGCAACACCTGCAAGTAGCGCCCGAGACATGCGCGGACATGGTCTCGAAAAGAGGATTCACGTCCGCCGCGATTCGTGTTACTCGCGCCGACTGTGATGTTCGACATAGCTCGTGTCACGCCGGTTGTAGCGAGTGCGTGTGCGGTGATCGCGCTGACCAATTGCAGCGCGACCCCCACGATCGGATCTCCGCCCGATCCCGGTGACGACGAAACCGAACCGCCGATATTCGGCGACATCGATCCCGAGCTGCCGCCGCCAGATTTCAGCAACGGCGTGCTGTCGGCGAAACACCAGATCTATTCGTATGCCAGCGAACCGGTGCTGTGCTCGTTCAACATCGATGACAAGAACGAGCTAGCGCCCGATGACATCGAGCTCGGTGTCGCGCGCGCGTATTACGACGCCGCGGTGCTGCACATCTATGCGCACAGCGTGCCGACGACGGTAGCGCGTGCGCGGATCGAGGCGGTGCTCGCGGCGGCAACGATGTACGGAGTTCCGTTCGTCACCTATCGCGAAATCGCCGAGGGCGATGCCGAGCACGCGGGCGTCGCGCTGAGCTTCGACGATCGCGACATCGCCGGTTGGAATGCGCTGCGGCCGCTGTTCACTCAGCACGGCGCGCGCGTGACGTTCTTCCTCACGCGGTTTCATACCCTGAAGGCCAACGAGCTCGCGATCGTGCGTGCGCTCGAGGCCGACGGTCACGACATCGAATATCACGCGACCAACCACCTCAACGCGCGCGACGTGGTGGCCGAGGACGGCGACGACGCTTACCTCGCCCAGGACATCCTTCCCGATCTCGAGCAGATGCGTGCTGCGGGGTTCGATCCGATCAGCTTTGCATATCCATTCGGCGCACGGACCGGCACCACCGACGAGCTGCTGCGTGGCTACTTTCCACTGCTGAGGGCGAGCAGCTTCAACTGTCCCAGGTAGTCTCGCTCGCAAGGTTGTCGTAGCGGTGCCGTCGATGACGTGGCAAGGTCGGCCCCGATGGTTCGCCTGATCGTGATGTTGTCGGTGGCAGCGCTCGCATTCGCCGGGTGCCACCGCGAGCCCAAACCGGTGATGGCTGGCTCGGACGAGTTGCCGCCGCTGCCGCCGTCGTCGGGCACGGCGATCGGCTACCTGCTCGATAACGCGACGCAGTTGCAGCTGACCGACGACCAGATGTCCAAGCTGCGCCAGCTCGACACCAGCTTGTCGGCGCGCAACGAAGGCATCGATACCCAGCTGCGCGAGATCGAACGTCCGATGCAGGAGGAGCCCGCCGAGGAGGGGCAACCACCGCAGCGGCGCAACAACGCACCCGGTGCAGAGTCGATGCACACCACGCCCGACGCCGCGAAGCTGCACCAGGCCAAGGCCGCCAACAGCCGCGATGCGCTCGAAAAAGCGTTCGCGTTGCTCGACGACAACCAGCGCTCGACCGCACGCAAGTTGCTGGATGACCGAGGGATCGAGGCACCCAAAGCCGCCGCAAAACCCGCCACGCCTGCGCCGGCACCGCAGCCGCCGGAGACCGGCGTTCCGGGCGAACCCTGATCATCTGAAGCTCGCCCAGCGCTTCGTTGCTACATGTTGCGGGGCTTGACCTCCCGCCGGCGATCAGACGTAGAGTCCCGGCGTGACCAAGACCATCGCTCTCGTTTCGATCCTGGCGGCGGCGGCCTGCTCGTCCAAGCCGACGCCCGTCGTAGACCCAGCCCCGGTGACCGACCCCGTCGCGCAGCCGTCGGTCGAGCCGGCGCAACCCGGCGACGACAACGCCGCGCTGGTCGCAGAGGCCAAGCAGTTCGCGATCGAGATGGACAAGGAGCTGCGCAAGCTCTACGTCGACGCCTCGGTGACCGCGTGGGCGAACGAGACCGACATCACGCCAGCGCACGAAGACGCAGCCGCTCGCGCCGGCGCAGAGCAAGCCAAAGGCATCACGCGGCTGATCAAGGCGGCCCGCAAATTCGAGCCGGTGCTCGCGCAGCTCGACGCCGACACCCAGCGGCAGTTCAAGCTGCTCAAGTTCGCCGGTCAGCCGGCGCCTGACGATCCGAAGCAGGCCGACGAGCTCGCGAAGATCGCCACCGAAATGTCGTCGATCTACGGCAAGGGCAAGGTGTGCTCGAAGGTGAAGGGCAAGGAGGTCTGCAAGGACCTCGACGCACTGTCGAAGGTGCTGCAGAAGAGCCGCAAGCCCGCCGAGCTGCTCGAGGCGTGGCAGGGCTGGCACGACAACGTCGGCCGCGCCGAACGCGATCTGTTCGTGAAGTACGTCGGCCTCGCGAACGCCGGCGCGCAGGGCGTCGGATTTCAGAGCGTCGCGTCGATGTGGAAGAGTGGCTACGACATGCCCGAGGCGGCGTTCGAAGCCGAGATGGATCGGCTGTGGAATCAGACCAAGCCGCTCTACACCCAGCTGCACTGCTACGCGCGCCGCAAGCTGAACAAGATGTACGGCGACAAGATCGCTCCCAAGACCGGGCCGATGCCGGCGCACCTGCTCGGCAACATGTGGGCGCAGAGCTGGGATTGGCTGTTCAAGGAGTTCGAGCCGTTCCCGGGTCAAGCGCCCGTCGACGTGACGCCCGCGCTGGCGTCGTACGACGAGAAGAAAATGGTCCGGCTCGGCGAGCAGTTCTATACCTCGCTCGGCATGCCGCCGCTCCCCGAGACATTCTGGGAGCGCTCGATGTTCCAGAAGCCCGCCGGCAAGGAAGCGGTCTGCCACGCGAGCGCGTGGGACGTGACGTACAACAACGATCTACGGATCAAGATGTGCATCCAAAAGACGCACGAAGATCTGGTCACGATCCATCACGAGCTCGGTCACCACTACTACTTTGCCGCGTATTACAAGCTGCCGATCCTGTTCCAGGGCGCGGCGAACGACGGCTTTCACGAGGCGATCGGTGACACCGCCGCGCTATCGATGACGCCGGGCTACCTCAAGGAGAAGGGGCTGCTCTCAAAGGTCGTCAAGAACGACAAGGTCGCGATAAACGTCCAGATGCACAAGGCGCTCGAGAAGATCGCGTTCCTGCCGTTCGGGCTCGTCGTCGACAAATGGCGATGGGACGTGTTCTCTGGCAAGGTGAAGCCCGAGCAGTACAACGACCACTGGTGGGCGCTCCGCAAGCAGTACCAAGGCATCGTTCCGCCGATTCAGCGCGCGGCGACCGACTTCGATCCCGGCGCGAAGTACCACGTGCCCGGCAACGTCCCGTACATGCGGTACTTCCTCGCGGCGGTGCTGCAGTTCCAGTTCCACCGCGCGCTGTGCCAGAAGGCCGGGTTCACCGGTCCGCTGCACGAGTGCTCGATCTACAACAACAAGGAGGCCGGCGCGGCGTTTTGGAAGATGTTGTCGATGGGTGCCAGCAAGCCGTGGCAAGACGCGCTGTTCGAGCTGACCGGTCAGCGCGAGATGGACGCGAGCGCGATCCTCGACTACTTCGCACCGCTACAGAAGTGGCTCGAGGACCAAAACAAGGGCCAGAGCTGCGGCTGGGAGTAGCCGCGCGCGATCGATGAGCATCGTCGGTACGGTGGCGGTGCAATGCCGCGGTTGCGGCACTAGCCACGACGCGCGGCTGGTCCAGAGCATCAACGCGCGCAAGGATCCCGAGGCCAAGCAGCGGTTGGTCGCCGGCGAGCTCAACGTGGTCGCGTGCTCGTGCGGGATGCGGACCCAGCTGGCCGCGACGCTGCTGTTCCACGACCCGGACGCGGACTACTATTGCCAGGTCTGCCCCGGCGGCGAAGACGCGATGGCCGAAGCCGAGGTCGCGTTTCGCGCCGCCGGTGCCACCGGCGTACAGCGGCTCGTACCGTCGCAGAACGCGCTGGTCGAGAAGATCAAACTGCTCGATGCCGGGCTCGAAGACTGGGCGATCGAGATGACCAAGGTGCTACTGCTCGCGTCGATCGAGCCGCTGGACCTCGACCGGGTGTTGCTGTTCGATCGCGTCGACCGCGAAGCCGAGGTGATTCACTGGCTGCTGTTTCCGATCGGTAGCCTCGAGCCCCAGCGCGTTGCGAGTCCACTCGGTGCGTATCAGCGGATCGCGGAGCGGCCGCGCAGCCGTCCTGCGGCCGATGCGCTGCGCATCGATCGCGCGTGGGCGGTCACCGCGGTTCGCGAGATGATCGCGGACGGGAACTGACTCAGCGGCGCGACTGACGCCGGATCTCCGAGCTCACGCGTTTGATCAGATCCGCTGCCGCTGGCTTGAGTGGCACGGCCGCCCGCGACAGCGCATGCAGATGGAATGGCGGTCGACCTGCCAGGCCGTTCAACGCGTGTAACCGCTTCGATGCGAGGTTTCGACGAACGGAGATCTCCGGGAAGTATCCGAGATAGCCGCCCTCGACGACAAGCTCCACACCCATCTGCAACAGCTCGATCGTGGCGCCCACTCGCCGCGGATAACGGGCTTCAGGGAACTGGTCGAGGCTCGGCAGATGCTCCGCACCAAAGAACCGTGGGACCACCGATGGGTAGCGTTGCAAATCGTTCGACGACACGCGTCCGCGCGCACGAAGAGGGTGGGTCTTGCCACACACCAAGACCCCCGGCGAGGTACCCAGCTCGTGGAGCTCGATGCCTTCCCTCGGTAGCGATCCGATCGTGAAGCCAACGTCGAGCTCGCCGTCGAGCAGCCGTTGCGTCATTCGCTGCGGAATCATCTCGTAGCACAGCGGCGTCACCGCAGGATGCGCTGCCACCAGTTGTGCTACCGCGATCGGAAGAACGTCGATCGAGAACACCTCCATGGCCGCGACCCGCAAGGTGCCAGTCGGTCGTCCTGCGGCCGTGACGAGATCGGCATCGAGGTCGTCCAGCTCGGCGAGCACGCGCCGGCATCGCTCGAGCGCGACCTGCCCTGCTGGCGTCAGCTGGACCTGTCGCGTGGTCCGCGCGAACAAGCGAACGCCGAGCTCATCTTCGAGCTTGCGAATCGCTTTGCTCACTGCCGGTGGGGACACATGCGCTCGCTCTGCGCCACGCACAAAGCTCCCCGCGGTCGCGACGTGCACGAAGTATCGAATCGCGGCGATCTCGGCATTCCTTCCCATGTGGCAACAATCTCATGAAAACTAATCGCTTGTGGTTATTCCTGGATCACCGCAACGTCGCGCCAGACACGAATGGAGGGGACGATGCAGCTCGGAGCTCGATTGTACGGGATGGTCGCTATGTCTTTGCTCGCCGGGTGTGGCAGCCAAGACGCCACAGATCTGACGAGGCCACCCGACGCGTCGACCGACGCATCGCTGTGCCCGGACGGGCCTACCTGTGGCGGTTCGGGACCATGCGCGGCGTGGCAAATGCCCCCGATGGACTGGCCCGATGTCGGCGAGCACACCGCGACTCGGCTCAGCGATGGCCGAGTGCTCGTGGTCGGCGAGGTCATGATGTGCGGATCCGCTGGCTGTGTGGCGCATGGTGGCGCGCTGTTCGATCCACAGACCGACACGTGGTCGGCGATTGCCGACGCGCCAGCCCCGCTTGAAGGACGCACGGCGACGTTGCTCGATGATGGCCGTGTAGTTCTCGTTGGCGGCGCCGACGTGCTTCACCACACCACCGCCGCCGTGCTCACGTTCGATCCCGCGTCGAATGCGTTCGTTCCAGCGCCCCCGCTCGCAGCCTCGCTCGCCTACCACACGGCCAGCCGTTTGAACGATGGCCGAGTGATCATCACAGGTGGACATCGCCGCGAGGGCACGGACGACCTGGTGCTGGCCGCCGTTCAGATCTACGACGCAGTGACGGAGACGTGGATCGAGGGCACGTCACTGGTGAGTCCTCGCGAACGCCACACTGCGAGCGTGACCGGAAACGCGGTGCTAATAGCGGGTGGCGTCGGGCTCCTCGATGGTGTTCCAAGACCCACGGCAACCACAGAGATCTACGACGCGGCACTGGACGAGTGGCAGGTCGTTGGCTATCTCGCGGGACCCGCGGTGGGTCACACGATGACCGCGCTCACGACGGGTGCAGGTGTGCTCGTGGTTTCGAACGGCGTCGGCGCAATGACCAAAACCCCGTTCAGCCAGTGGGAGCCGACTGGCGAGATGCAGCGGCCGAGGTCAAACCACGTCGCGACTCCGCTGCGTGATGGGCGCGTCATGGTGGCTGGAGGATCACCGTATCAGCCGCTGCTGATCGCGGAGATTTACGATCCTGCGACGAGCACGTGGTCAACGACGTGTGAACAACCGGCCGAGATCACAGCCGGCTCCGCGACGTTGCTCGATGATGGCCGCGTGTTGGTGATCTCTGGCCGCCCGCTACTCTTCCATGCACCGAGCAACTAACGTCGCGAGCTCGGAGTCAATACATCGACCGATCCGGTGCCGGCGCACCGGCATGGCGTTCGAGCTCGGCGTTGACGAAGCCGCCGAGCACGAGCGCGATCACCGAGAGGTAGAACCACAGCAGCAGCACGATCACGCTGCCGAACGTGCCGTAGACCAGGTTATAGGTCGCGACGTGGCGGACCCACTGCGAGAGCAGCCACGACACCGCGACGAGCAGCAGCGTCGCGATCAGCGCGCCAGGCCACAGGTGTCGCTCGGTGCCGAGATCGCGCGGTGACGGCGCGAATCGGTAAAGCAGCATCAAGGCGATGCACACCACGCCCATCAGCGCTGGCCAGCGCAGCCACGCCACGATCGCGTAGCCGCCGATATCGAGCAACGCGAAGATCGCGGGCAGCGCGACGACGACGACGAACATCGAGATCAAGCCGACCAGCGTTCCGCCCGCGAGCCCGATCGTCACGAGCAGCTTGCGCAATGGTCTGCGCCGTTCGCGAACTCGGTATGCGCGATTGAGCGTGTCGATCATCGCCCGCGCCGCGCCGCGTGCCGAAAACACCGCGAGGAACACGCTGACCGCGAGCGCGAACCCGAGCTCGCGATCGGAGCGCTGCGCCTGCTGTTGCAGCTGCTGCCCCACGAACTGCACGACATCGGGTGGCAACACGGTCTCGAGCCCATCGAGCTGCGATTGGATCTCGGATGGATCGGCGACCACTCCGTAGATCGCCACCACCGCGGCGAGCGTGGGCAGCGCCGCGAAGATCGTGTACAGCGCGGTGCCGCCGGCGAGGATCGGCATCTCTCCCAGCAGCGCTTCGCGCGCAGCGCGCAGCCAGTGGGCCACCCATGCGTCGCTCGTGCGAAGCCAGGTGGTCCAGCGCTTCCAGAGCTTCACACCCCGAGCGTACCGCTACATCGCTGTACGCGAGTGTGCGTCGCGCGCGCGATCGTCATCGCGACCAGCGCTACGCAGCTGCGGATGCCACGAACCGCGCGAGCTTTGCCAGACCGGGGCGGACGTTCGCAGCGAACCGCTGTTGCGCCTGCTGAAACCGCGGCTGATCGCGGAACCGACGCAGCCCGCGCGAAGGGTTGAGCCGCGTGCTCTCTAGCCATGCCGCGATATCGGGCTCCCGCGACCACAGGTGATCGGCGTTGGTCGCGATCAACATGCCGCGGATCCAGTCGAGTGGGACGTTGGGCAATCGATTGGGCGGACACAATCGGTTCTTGTCGGTGACGTCGTGGCGCGTCGCCTCGATGAAGCCGACGATCGCAGCGTTGAATGGAATCAGCCCGACGCGGATCGGCTGCAACGTGATCCGGTGGTCTCCGAACATCGGGATCGCGGGTGCTGGATTGAGCCCGGGCGCGGCGCAATGGACGTGCAGCGTGCGAGCTGTGGTCGCGATCGATCCGCCGTCGAGCGTGATCTGCGTCTGGTCGACGCGGCGTACGCGACCGAGCCGAACGACGTTGTCGAGGCGTCGCAGCACGGCGAGCTCGCCCGCGCTCATGGTCGGGCCTTTGAACATCGTAGGCGTCACGCGCGAATCGACGCGCAACAGCTGCTCGCTGGCTTCGAGCCGCGCGAACAGATCGTCGACCGAGCTGGCCAACGCCGCCGCCTCGAGTTGCAGCGACACTCCGTCGAGCACGCTGGCCACGAGCTCGCCGGGTTGGGCGTACGCGCGGTTGGTCAACCAGGCCTCGCGCGGCTTGATCCAGCTGATGTTCTCCGTCGAGACTCCCGCCTGGAGCAGCCACAGGCACGCGTCGATCGCGGTCTTGCCAGCACCGATGATCACGTAACGATCGGCTTGATCTGCCCGTACCAGCTCGTTGACCGGCACGACGCGCGCACCCGCAGCGACCTCGAACGGAGGCGGATAGCTCGACGGAATCGCGGGCTGCAAGTACGTCGCATCGACCAGCGCGTTGTTGACCTTGACCTCGTACACCTCGCCGGTGAGCCGAAACACAAACCGATGCTCGCCGGCGTAGTCGGACATCGGAAAGTAACGAACCCGCCCGGATGGCAACAACTGCCGCTGCATCACGCGGTCGTAGTACGCGCAGATCTCAGCCGCGCTCGCTTGCTCGTAGAAGCCTTCGTTGAGCCCGCTCTCGTCGATCGCGTCGTTGCCGAGCGGCATCGAGCTGACGCCGTAAAACATCGACGGCTGATGCAGCCGCACGAACGGATACGCGTCGTGCCAATGGCCACCCGGTGCGTGGCGGCGGTCGACGATGATCACATCGGACTTGCCGTGGCCGATCAGCGTGTCGGTGAACGCGAGGCCTGCCGCACCGCCGCCCACTACCAGATAGTCCGTTTCAAGCGTTCTGGTCGCCATGTCGCCCTCGCCTCGTTGGTCTACTACGATAGGTTGGTGATCGATACTCATTGCCACCTCGATATCGAGGTGTTCGACGACGACCGCGAGGAGGTCATCGCGCGAGCAACCGCCGCCGGCGTGGTGGGCATGGTGATCCCGGCGATCCGCCCACGCACCTGGGGCGCGCTCGCGACGCTGGCAAACCGTCATGCGGACGCGGGCGTTCGGTTCGCCGTCGGGATTCACCCGCAGATCGTCCCCGAGCTCGATGCCGAGGAGCTCGCTGGAGACCTCACCGATCGGCTGTTCGCAGCGCTGCAGGGTGCGATCGCGATCGGCGAATGTGGCTTGGATGGTGGGACGAGCGAGCCCGAGCTTCAGCAACAGATCTTTCGCGCGCACGTACGCGCGGCGCGCGAGGCCAAGCTGCCACTAGTGATCCACGTGCTGCGTGCCCACGACATCGCGCCGCGGATCCTTCGCGAGGAGGGCCCGGTGAGCGGCGTGCTGCACAGTTACTCCGGCGGCGCTGAGCTCGTACCGGTGTATCGCGACCTCGGCATGGCGTTCTCGTTCGCAGGCCCGGTGACCTATCCGAATGCGCGGCGACCGGTAGAGGCCGCGCGCGCGATTCCCGATGACCTGTTGCTCGCCGAGACCGACGCGCCGGACCAAGCACCGGCGAACCATCGCGGCCAGCGCTCGGAGCCAGCGTTTGTTGCCGACGTGATCGCGGGGTTGGCTGCGGCCCGTGGCAGCTCGCAGGACGCAACTACCGCGCTCACCGCGGCAAATGCGCGTCGGATCTTCAATACCTGGAGCTAGCCCCTAGGCTTTGCTTCTTTAGCGCACGCGTTGATGCTATTGCTCCGCAGCGATGACGCACCGCCGCTTCGACCGGACCGCTCGGCTGCTCGGCGATGCAGGCGTCGCGCGGCTCGCGCGATCGACGGTGACCGTGTTCGGCGTCGGCGGGGTCGGCTCGTTCGCGGCCGAAGCGCTCGTGCGTAGCGGGGTCGGACGGGTGATCCTCGTCGACTACGATCGGATCTGCGTCACCAACGTCAATCGCCAGCTCCATGCGATGAAGGGCACGCTCGGCAAGTCGAAGGTCGCGGTGATGGCAGAGCGGCTGCGCCAGATCAATCCCGACGCGGTGATCGAGCCGCGCAGCGAGTTCTATAGCGCCGAGACCTCGGCGCGCCTGCTGGTACCCGAGCCCGACGTGGTGATCGACGCGATCGACAACATGTCGGCCAAGATGCATCTCATCATCACCTGCGTGCGCAACCAACTGCGCTGCGTCTCGGCGATGGGCGCGGCGGCCCGCCTCGATCCGACCATGGTCCGCGTCGCGGATCTATCGGAGACCCGACTCGATCCATTCGCTCGCGATCTCCGCAAGAGTCTGCGGCGCAAGCACGACCTCGACTGCACCCAGCCGGTCGGCGTGTGGGCGGTGTATTCGGAGGAACCGCCGACCGCGCCGCAATCGTTGGCGTACGACGACGGCGCGTTCCGTTGCGTGTGCCCGGGCGGCCATAACGGCGTCAACGACTGCGAGCACAAGAATCGCGTCGAGGGATCGGTGGCGTTCGTCCCCTCGGTGTTCGGCGCGACCGCCGCGTCGGTGGCGATCAAGCTGCTGGTGGGTCTGCCGCTGCCCAAACCCGCTGCCGCAGATTCGCACACTCCCGCGCCACGCCGCCCGAATCGCATCGCTGCGCTCGACGTTGGCTAAACCGTCGCGCACGGCGGCTGCACGCGTCGATGAACATGGTATCGATCGGCCATGATCAGCCAAGGCCAAACGATCCCCTCCGTCACGATCAAGCAAGCCACGCCCGAAGGCGGCAGCGACGTCGATCCCTCGACGCTGTTCGCCGGCAAGAAGGTGGTGATGTTCTCGCTGCCGGGCGCGTTCACTCCGACGTGCTCCGCGAAACATCTCCCGGGCTATGTCCAGAAGCTGCCCGAGCTCAAGGCGCAAGGCGTCGACATGGTCGCGTGCCTATCGGTCAATGATGCGTGGGTGATGAAGGCGTGGGCCGAGCAGCACGACGCGCTCGGCAAGATCGTGATGCTCGCCGACGGCAACGCACTGTTCACCAAGGCGCTCGGCATCGAGAACGACATCCCCGGGATGGGCACGCGTGCGCGCCGCGGCGTCATGGTGTTCGAGAACGGCAAGGTGACTTCCGTCGACATGGAGGCACCCGGCAAGTTCGAGGTCTCGAGCGCCGAGTCCTGCTTGATGCACCTGAAGAAGTAACCCGGCGCGCCGACGTTCGAATCAATGGTAGCGTCGGCGCGTGCCTGCGCTGTTCCATCGGCTCCTGATCGCGAATCGCGGCGAGGTCGCCGTCCGCATCGCACGCGCGTGCGACAAGCTCGGGATCGTCCCGGTATTCGCGGTCAGCGAAGCCGATCGGTCCGCACCGTATACGCGCGATCGCGAGATCGTGGTGCTCGGTCCGGGCCGCGCTTCGCATAGCTACCTCGACGTCGAGCGTGTGGTGCAGGCCGCGGTGCAGACGCGATGCTCTGCGCTTCACCCCGGTTGGGGATTTCTCTCGGAGAATCCCCTGCTCGCCACGTTGTGCGCGCAGCACGGGGTGACGTTCATCGGTCCACCGCCCCACGTCACCGCGCTGATGGGCACCAAGACCCGTGCGAAAGCTGCGATGCGCGAGGCCGGGTTGAATGTGATCGCCGGCAGCGATGGCGCGCTCGGCTCCGTCGACGATGCCAAGCGCGTTGCATCTGCTGTTGGCTTCCCGGTGCTGTTCAAGGCGGACAACGGCGGCGGCGGGCGTGGCATGCGCGTGGCGCGCAACGCGGGTGAGGTCGAGGCCGCTTATGCCGAAGCGCAAGCTGAAGCGCGCGCGGCGTTCGGCGGCGAGCGAGTGTTCCTCGAGCGGCTGATCGAGACCGGGCGGCACGTCGAGGTTCAAGTGTTCGCCGATCGCTACGGCCACGCGGTGCATCTCGGCGAGCGCGACTGCACGGTACAGCGCCACCACCAAAAATTGATCGAAGAGAGCCCCTCCCCCGCCCACGCGTCACGCAAACTGATCGCCGCGACCTGCGCGACCGCAGCACGTGCCGCGGCTCGCGTTGGTTACGTCGGCGCCGGCACGATGGAGCTTCTGCTCGACGGCGACACCCTGCGATTCATGGAGCTCAACTGCCGCCTGCAGGTCGAGCACACGGTCAGCGAGATGCGCACGGGCCGGGACCTCGTCGTTGCACAGATCGAAATCGCAGCCGGCCGGCGGTTGATCTGGAACCAGACCGACATCACGTTCGACGGCCACGTGATCGAGTGCCGGATCAACGCCGAAGATCCGAGCGCAAACTTTCAGCCTGCACCTGGAACGATCACGGCGTGGCAACCGCCGAGCGGTGACGGCATTCGCGTCGATACCCACGTCGAAGCCGGCTACGTCGTCCCGCCGTTCTACGATTCATTGATCGCCAAGCTGATCGTGAAGGGTGCCAGCCGCGCAGATGCGATCGATCGGATGATCGCCGCGCTATCGAGCTTCGTCGTCGCGGGCGTGCCAACGACGATTCCGATGCATCTGGCGATCCTGCGCAGCGAAGCATTCTGCAGCGGCAACTACGACACGCGATCGATCCCAGGCTGGCCGCCGGTCTGAATCCCTCGCGTCAGCTGATCGACTCGGCGAAGCAGCGTTGGTACGCGATGGTCGCCGTGCATGCGAGTGACGTTCGCGGCCACGGCGAGTAGATTCGATTCGGTGGTGGTCACGAACAGCGGCTGTTTGCTGGTGCTGCGATACACCGGCATGGCGACGTCGTTGCCGCGAAACGACCGCTTCGCGATGCCCACCACCGGAATCCGTCCGCCGAGCTCGGCATACAGCTTCGCGCCGAGCCCGGGGACACCGCGAGCTAGCCACACGTAGCCATCGACGATGATCAGCGAGGGCGCCGCGTTTAGCGCCGCGATCGCGTCGAGTAGATACGGCAGCTCGCGTCGATACAGCTCGCCGGCCTTGTACGCGGGCGGCTCACCAAACCTCCGGGTCGCTCGCTCGTAGCTCGGGTCGGAAGCTGGCCAATTCGAAAACCCGACGCAGGCGGTGATGACCTCCTGGTCGCCGTACGCCACGTCCAAACACACGATCACGCCCGCGACTTTGACAACGTCGGACGATTCCGTCGAGATGATGGACGCGATTTCCACACATGTCGCCGAGCCAAGCCACGGCGGCGAACCCGTGCGTTACCCCTCCAACCGAGTTCGGACACCCTCACCCAGCTTCATGGTGATGCGGCCCGGCCGACTTGGGATGCTGGGGAGCAGAGCAAATCACGATGGCGACCACCACGAAACCACGGATCTTGTGCGTCGACGACGAGCCCAACATCTTGGCCGGGCTCTCGAACACGCTGCGCCGTCACTTCGACGTCGTGACCGCCGAAGGTGGGGTCCAGGGCACCGAAGCGATGACCAAGCAGGGTCCATTCGCGATCGTGATGTCCGACTTCGCGATGCCGGGCATGAACGGCGCGCAATTCCTCGCTCAAGCGAGGCTTGTCGATCCCTCGGCGGTCCGGATCTTGCTCACGGGCCAGGCGAGCATCGATGGCGCGATCGCCGCGGTGAACGAAGGCAGCATCTTTCGATTTCTTACCAAGCCGTGCCCGCCGGATCGATTGCTGCGCGCGCTCCAGGAAGCGTTGGAGCACGCGCGCGCGCTCGACGCCGACCGTGCGGTGCTCGAGCACGAGCTCGAGACGATGTCGGGCCATCTCGTGCACGCCGATCGGATCGCTTCACTCAGCTCGATGGCTGGCGCGCTCGGGCACGAGCTCAACAACGTGCTTGCCGTGCTCGGCACCGCGGTGGACTTCATTCGCCAGGAGGCCGATAGCGGACGTCCGCCGACCGCCGAGGACCTCGAGTCGCTCGATCACGTCAAAGCCCGAATGACCAGCCACGCCGGCAACCTCAAGCACTTCCGCGAGCCGGGACACGCGGGCCGCAATGAACCTGAGAGCGATGTGCGGACCGGTATCGACCAGGCGGTCAACCTGCTCGCCGCCGCGGGAATGCTCAAGCGCGGTGAGCTGACCATCGAGCTATCCACCGGCGAGCTGGTGGTGCCGCTCGGCTCGGCGGACGTCGAGCATGTGCTGCTGAACGTACTCAAGAACGCGGTCGAAGCGAGCAGTGATACGGGCCGCCGGACCAAGATCTCGATCGAGGTTCGTCGACAGGACGATCGGATCGCAGTCCGCATCGCCGACAACGGCCGCGGCATTGCGATGTCCGACCTACCGTTCGTGTTCGAGGCATACTTCACGACCAAGTCTCCGGATCGCGGGACCGGCCTCGGACTATTCGTGGCCAAGCAGCTGATCGAGCGCGCCGGCGGCACGATCGCGATGGAGTCCGAGCACGACGTCGGTGCCGTGGTCACGATCACGCTGCCGCTCGCAGCATCGGCGCGGGCCAGCTAGGCAAGCTCGTGTCGCCCGCTGGCAAGACCGCCGACATCCAGTTCCCGCTCAAGGGACTGCTGTTCGGCATCTTGTCGACCTGCGCGATCGCGTTCGGGTCGGCATGGATCGCGTGGACCTTATTTGGGGAGCTGCAGGGCCTGGTCGCCAACGAGCTGCGGTTGCGCGAGCTGTGCGGTCGAGTGATGCACCTCGACGAAGTGCTGACGATGTCGGCGCGGATGGCGGCCGCGACCGGTGACCCGAAATGGGAGGCGCGTTATCGCAAGCACGAACCCGAGCTAGATCATGTGCTCAAGGAGATCGTCCACGATTCACCGGAGGTGGTCTCCGAGCTCGCGGCCAAGACCGACGCCGCCAACGCCGCACTCGTGGCCATGGAGACCGAAGCGTTCGTGCGGGTGCGAGCTGGTCACACGAGCGAGGCGTCTGCGCTGCTGTTCAGCCGCGAGTACGAGACCCAGAAGGCGATCTACGCAATCGGCGTCAACGAAGCGATGAGCACGATCCTCGATCGCGCATCGCAGCTGGTCGAATCGGTTCGGCGCAGTCTCTATCGCGCACTCGCGCTGTTGGGCATCGTGTTCGTCGGCTTCGTGGTGTCGTGGATCAGGATTGCGCAGCACTTACGGGCGTACGTCCGCACGCAGCGCGCGAATGCCCGCTGGCTCAACGACATGAACGCCAACCTCGAGTCGATGGTCGAGCACCGCACGGCAATGCTCACCAAGGCCAACCAGAGTCTCGTGAGCGAGATGGATCGCCGCGCCAAGGCGGAGCTCGAGCTGCGCCAGGCGCAGAAGCTCGAGTCGGTGGGTCGGCTTGCCGCTGGCGTCGCCCACGAGATCAACACGCCGGTCCAGTTCGTCAGCGACAGCCTTCACTTCACGCGCGACGCGATGGCCGATCTATTCCGCGTGCTCGAGTCCTACGAAGGGCTTCACCGCGCCGCCGCCGAAGGAGCCAAGCTCGATCAGCTCGCTGCGCGCGTCGAGATCACTAAAGATGAGGCTGACCTTGCGTATCTGCTCGACAACATCCCCAAGGCGTTGGAGCGCTCGCTCGATGGTCTAGACCGCGTCGCCACCATCGTGCGGTCGATGAAGCAGTTCGCGCATCCCGATCAGAACGAGATGACGAACGTCAACCTCAACACCGCGGTGACCAGCACGCTCGAGATCGCGCGCAACGAATACAAGTACGTCGCCGATGTCGAGACCGTGCTCGGCGACCTCCCGTCCGTGCGGTGCCACGCTGGCGAGATCAACCAGGTGATCCTCAATATCGTCGTCAACGCCGCGCACGCGATCGCCGAGCACAAGCGCGAACAGCGCGGCACGATCAAGGTGATCACCTCTCGCGACGATGACCACGTGGTGATCTCGATCAGCGACACCGGCGCGGGTATTCCCGAGGCGATCCGCGACCGGGTGTTCGACCCCTTCTTTACGACGAAAGACGTCGGTCAGGGCACAGGCCAAGGTCTCGCGATCGCGCGCTCGGTGGTGGTCGAAAAACACAGCGGCGCGCTGACCTTCGAGACCGCGGTCGGCAAGGGAACGACGTTCTACATCCGGTTGCCGGTCGCAGGCCGCACCGGCGACGCGGACGCGAGCTCGCCGGAGATAGCGCCGGGCGCGCGCCCACAACCGGTGAACGACACCGCTCGCGTCGGCGCCTGATCATCATGGACAAACGCGACCGTTGAACCGAGCACGGTACGCATGTGGGCGTGATGTGAAAGTCGCTCGTCTGGAGGGGGCCGTTGCTCGCAAGACATGCGTTTTTCCGCAAATCGCGACGTGACACGCGGCACATGCTCGGCGCGTCGGATCGCGCTGGGTGAGAGTAGGCAGCGCCAAGGAGACGTACGGCCCATACTGGCTCCCCGCATACTGGCTCCCCGCCCCAAGGTGATTTTTGGCAGCCGGCGAGTGGCCGAGATTTGTCCGAAGCAGGAAGTCGCTCGGTGCCTCACGGGCTCGGGCATCCATATGTACGAGCCATCCGGGTGAGCCGGCACCGTCCTGGGTACTTGTCCGTGTCCGGCCGCGGTTCGGACATTACGTCCGCGTATCGGACGTCGACCTTCACAACTCCAGAGAACTCCATCGTGTGAGCGTGGCCACGGACTTGCTCTGCAGCGCAGAGATGACACGCGCGCGGGAAGTCCTGCCCGATACGGCCTCGATGGTGACTCGCCGATGCACGCAGCGGCAGTTCTTGTTGCGTCCGGACGAAGAAACCAACAACGCGTTTCTCTACTGCCTCATCGAGGCCGCGCAAGAACACAACGTCGACATCGTGATCTCGCAGATGATGTCCAACCATCATCACGAGGGGATGTACAGCCGCAGCGGCGATCTCGTCGCGTTCTACCAACGCTTTCACACGAACCTCGCGAAGTGCGTCAACATGGTTCGCGGCCGATGGGAGAATGTGTGGGCGACCGAGCAGACCTCGGTGGTGGAGCCGCTGACCCGCAACGCCTGGATCGGCCAGCTCGTCTACATCGCCACGAATCCAGTCAAGGCCGGCCTGGTCGAGAAGGTCCATCACTGGCCCGGTCCCAAGTTCGTGCAAGCGCTCCTCAACAAGCGAACGCTCCGGGCCACCCGACCACGCTTCTTTCGCGACGATGGGCCGATGCCGGACGTCGTTGAATACGCACCCACGATCCCACCCGAGCTCGGAGACCCCGACACGATCATCGCCGAGCTACGGCGGAGGATCGCCAAGGTCGAGGAGGCATGTGCACGCAAGCGGAAGCGACCCGTGGTGGGCCGGCGCCGCGTGTTGCGCCAGTCCTGGCAAGCTTCGCCGACGAGTCATGAGCCACGGCGGGGTCTACGGCCACGCTTCGCCTCGCGCGACAAGTGGAGCCGCATCGAACGGATCCAATTCAACGCTGCGTGGCTAGCCGAGTACCGCGCGGCACGAGCCCTGTGGCTCGCCGGTCAGCCGGCCTTGTTCCCACCCGGAACCTACTGGCTCGCCCGCTTTGCCAACGTTGGGGTACGCGGGTCCACGCGGCCACCACCCGACGCCATCGCTTGACGAGCTCTTGCTCGGCGGCCTGACCGCCTGCCTAGCGTGCTCGCTACTGCGAGTGCGCCGTTGCGGCGTGGTCGCATCGATCCTCGTCCAGAAATTCGCACGACGCCACACCGTGCTTCGCGCCTCCTATACCCGTCGTTCGGTCGTCGTGCGGCCACGCATTTGCCCACGACCTTGAGGCGGGACTCAAGAAATTCGCACGACGCCATACCGTGTACTGCGGCTCATTTGCACGTCCTTCGGTCGTCGTGCGGCCACGCATTTGCCCACGACCTTGGGGCGGGACTCGGATCGCGCTGCGTTATAACCGGGGCGGGACTCGGATCGCGCTGCGTTATAACCGCACGCAGCATGGGCAGGTCACCCGAGGTACGAGCGTTTTGGGCTGCGTTCCGCAACGCGGCCGGGATCGATCACGACGACTACGACGTCGTGGCGTTCGGCGACAGTCCGGAGCTCGCCGACGAGCTGGTCGACATCGTGATCCACGGACCGAAGCGAGCCACCGCTGGCCTGTTGCGTGACTTCACCGAGGGTGGCGAGCCGATGCCAACGGTCGGCGGCTTCGTCGTTGCGCTCGATGGCAAGGGCGTGCCGCGCTGTATCTGGCGGACCACGGAGGTGGCGATCAAGCCGCTGATCGAGGTCGATGACTCGTTCGCATGGGACGAAGGCGAAGGCGATCGGACCCGTGCCGACTGGCTCGAGAGTCATCGCAGCTACTTCGTCCGCCAGGCCGAGCGCGAAGCGTTTGTGTTCGACGACCAGATCGCCACGGTGTTCGAGCGGTTCGCCGTGGTCTGGCCGCCGGAGGTCGCGCGGCGTTCGCCGTGATGAGAGCCGCGAGCGAAGTCATCGTTGCGTTCGGCGTCCGTGCGTTCCATCGGCCGATGGCCACTGCACTCGAAGCCTGGGCTCGACTCCAGCTCGCACTCTGCTAGGACGTTTTCGACGTGCATATCGATCACATGATTTCCGGGGGCTAACTGGACGAGCGTAGACGTGCCTCGCCACGAGCGGATCCACCGGACCTCCCATCGGTTAGGCAGCGCGCCCCAGCCGATGAGCCCGATCCATGACTACTACCAGAGATGCGTCCTGACTCACGGTGCTGACGAGGGACTCTTCGAGCGTCCACAGCGTTTGCCGGGTATCCGGCTCGATGACCTTGCCAAGCAAGTACACCGGCCCGGCTGGGGGCTTCGAAGGGGCCATCGCTGTCTCCGAGGGCGATGGAACCCCGCCTTTGCGGCAGCCAACATACGATCGAGCAGAGTGCGGTGACGCGACACGGGCTTGGTCCGGAGCCAGTTCGTCGCGGCACGCGGTGAGGTTCTCATGACGGCCGCAGCAATGGAGGTTCACCTCGTGTCCGCGCGACTCCCGTGGCTCGCCAAGACAGGTGATGCGTTTCCGCGGAATCGCGACGTGATACACGGCACATGCTCGGCGGGTTGGATCGCGCTGGTGAGCGTGGGCAGCGCCATGGAGACCTCCATGTACGGACCCGACGTGGGGCGTCACGACTTGGCTACTTGAAACTGTTCCCGGCTCCGCTGTGATCTCAAGACGCACAGCACACCCACGCCACGTTTCTATGCTCCTCGAGATCGCGCCGGGGATTACAATGGGCACGATGCGCGACGACGTCCGAGCTCTGATGGTGATGGTGCTGCTTAGCGTCGCGTGCGGAGGTTCGCCTGGATCGGGTGGGTCCGATAGCTGCGGAGATGGGATCCTCGATCCGGGCGAAGCGTGCGACACCGGCGAGCTCAATGGCGCTGAGGGAACCGGCTGCGCTGCCGACTGCGCGTTCGCGTGCATCAACCCGGTGACCGACTGCGACCCACCGTCGGGCTGTCAGATCGCGGTGTGCTCCTCCGATCACGCGTGCGCGCTGGGTCCGGACGGATCATGCGACGATGGCAATCCATGCAACGGCATCGAGACCTGCGGCACGGTCGAATGCACCGCAGGCTCGGCGCTAGCCGACGGGACGCCGTGTGGCAGCGGAGGTTCGTGTCAGGCAGGCATGTGCTCCGCCCCGGTGTGCAACAACGGCGTCGTCGAGGAAGGCGAGCAGTGCGACCATGGCTCGTGGAACGGCAGTGCAGGTGATGGGTGCACCAGTGACTGCAGCCATGCGTGTGTGGATGCGATCGCTGACTGTGGTGCGCCCCCTGCGTGCCAGCAGTACGAGTGTAGCGACTCGCACGCGTGCGCAGCCATTCCCGATGCTGGACAAGACGGCACGTTTTGCGACGACGACAAGATCTGCGACAGCGGAAGCTGTATCCCGTGGACCAACGTCTGCGGCGACGGCGTGCGCGCCGGCAGCGAGCAATGCGACGATGGCGGCACCGCCAACATCGATGGCTGTAACGCGACCTGTAAGTTCGAGCAGACCCAACGCATGACGTCGCTGGAGATGGTGTTCACCGCCGACCCGACCTGTGGTGGGAACGCGCTGGGTGGAGCGTTCGTGGGAAGTTATACGCGCAACTCGCTGAACAACGGCATCGCCGCCAGCATCACCGATGGAACGATCACCATCATGCTCCACGCGCTGGGTCTCGATGATCTCGGTGGGGCCAACGATCCCTCGCTCCAGATCGGAATGTTCGGAGGCACGCGCCACGCCGGCACGCCGTACGATGGCACGAACGACCTCGACTGGTGGTACACCGCCGATGCGAGCAAGCTCGACGGCACGCGAACGCCGACCTCGTTGTTGCCGGCGGCGATCTCGTCCAACACGCTGACGGCAGGACCCGCGGAGTCGACGATCACGGTCAATTTCGGCGGCGTGTCGATGACCATGAACATGTTCGAGATGAGGTTGCAGGCGACCATCGGAGCCCCCTCGACGCCGCTGGTCTCGACGGGAGCCCCGCCTGGTCACCTCGCATCCGAGCACCTCGATGGCGCGATCTCGAGCTTCGCGACGATCGCCGCAGGCAAGCTGTGCGGCAAGACCACGGCAAAGTCTCTCGCCGACGTGCTGGCGCCGTCGGCGCTGGTGGGTTGTGGTATTTTCAACTGCACTCAGTGCTACACGTCGTCGAACACCATGCTCGACGTGTACATTGGCGGCTGTTCGAACTCGATCTTAGGTCAGCAGTTGGCACCCACCCAGCCGGACACCGCACGTACCGCAGGCGACGTCTATGTGTTCACAGCGAACGCAGCACGCTCGGTCACCTCGTGCACCAAGAACGGAGCACCGGCTGTGCTCTCGGATTGTCTTGCCAACGCCGGTTACAAGAGCGCCTACAATTTCACGGCCGATCGCGTCATCGCGAAGTAGTGCACGCATGGCGAGTGGCCCGCGATATCGCGCAGCATGGTTGCTCGCGTGCGTGGTCGCGCTCGCCGGGTGCCTCGATCCGGAGCTCGCGCCGTGCGGAGCCTTGGTGTGCCCGATCGGCACCACCTGTGTCGCCGATGAATTGTGTGCGAGTCCGGATCGGATCGCGGCGTGCACGGGTATCGGCCAGGGAGAAACCTGCTCGGTAGGTACGGTGGTCGGCCGCTGCGATCGCGGCGTCTGCGTCGCCACCGGCTGCGGCAACTCCATCCAGGACGTCGGCGAGGAGTGCGACGATGGGAACACCACGAGCGGCGACGGCTGCCGCGGGGACTGTGGCAAGGTCGAATTGTGCGGTGACGCGATCCTCGACGATGGCGAGGGCTGCGACGACGGCAACGTCAATAGTGCGGACGGCTGCGACGCGTGCACGCCCACCACGTGGCAGGCGACCACGATGATCGGTGGCACCACCGTCGCGACCCAATCCGGGTTGGCGTACCCGGTGGGAGTGGCGGCCGACTGGCGAGGGAATTTTTACATCGCCGACATCGACAACCACCGGGTCCGTCGGGTGGACGTCACCGGCGTGATCACCACGGTTGCAGGTACCGGAGCTCCGGGCGGCGACGGCGATGGAGGCCCCGCGACCGGCGCGCAGCTCGATGGTCCCTCGTCGGTGGCTGTCGATGGTCTCGGCCGGATCTTCATCGCCGACACCAACAACCACCGAATCCGGCGCGTCGACACCACGGGTGTGATCTCGACGGTGGCTGGCACAGGAACGCCGGGATTCAGCGGTGACAACGGCGCCGCGACGAGTGCCGAGCTGTCCGGCCCGTTCGGCATCGCGGTCGATGGCCTCGGAAACCTCTACATTGCCGATACGGCGAATCACCGGATCCGGCGCGTCGATCTGGCTGGAACGATCACGACGGTCGCAGGGACGGGCGTCAGCGGGGCCGGGGGAGCCGGTGGTCCGGCCACGAGCGCCGAGCTCGCGTTGCCGCTGGGGGTTGCGGTCGATGCACAGGGGACGCTTTACATCGCGGACACGTCGAATCACCGGGTCGCGCGCGTCGACGATTCCGGCAACCTCGTCATCGTCGCCGGAACAGGCTCGTTCGGCGGCAGCGGTGATGGTGGCCCGGCGACGAGCGCAAAGCTGTACCAACCGTTTGGCGTCGCGGTGGACGTCGTCGGAAACATCTACATCGATGATCGCAACAATCACCGGATTCGCTGGGTCGATTCCGCAGGCACGATCCGGACCGTGGCAGGGCTCGGAACGGGCGGGTTCAACGGCGACGGAGGAGCCGCGACCAGCGCGCAGCTGCTATTCCCCACCGGCGTTGCCGTCGATGGCATGGCCAACCTGTACGTCGCCGACGCCGACAACCGCCGGATCCGGCGCATCGACTCGTCCGGCGTGATCACGACGGTGGCCGGTACCGGAGCGTTCGGATTCATCGGCGATGGAGGAGCCGCGACCAGCGCCCAGCTGCTGTTCCCCGCCGGGATCGCAGTGGACGGTCAGGGAACGGTTTACATCTCCGAGGAGAACAGCCAACGAATCCGCCGCGTGGACGCCGATGGGATCGTGACGACGATCGCCGGCACGGGATCGTCCGGATCTGGAGGTGATGGTGGACCTGCGACCAGCGCGCGGCTTTCCAACCCGTTCGGGCTGGCGCGCGATAGCGCCGGGAACCTCTACGTCGGCGATACGCTCAATCATCGGATCCGACGGATCGACACCAATGGGATCATCACCACCGTCGCTGGAACCGGAACACCGGGGTACTCGGGCGATGACGGACCGGCGATCGGTGCGCAGCTTGCGTACCCTCACGGAGTAACGATCGACGCGGCGGGCAACCTCTACGTGGCCGATACGCTCAACCATCGCGTGCGTCAGATCGCCGCCAACGGAGTCATCACCACGATCGCAGGCGACGGTGCCCCCGGGTCAGCGGGCGATAACGGCCCTGCAACGGCGGCGCAGCTGGTGTCGCCGTACGGCGTTGCGGTGGATGGTTCGGGGAACCTCTATATCTGCGATCGCGACGATCACCGGATCCGGCGGGTTGATCCAGATGGCGTCATCACCACGATCGCGGGCACGGGAACATCGGGATTCAGCGGCGACAATGGTCCCGCAACCGCCGCGGAGCTCGCGTTGCCGACGGGAGTCGCGACGGGTGCGGGCGGGATCCTCTACATCGCGGACCGAACGAATCATCGGATCCGAAAGATCGACGACAGCGGCACGATCACGACGCTCGTCGGCAGTGGGACCGCGGGGCAAGACGGAGACGCAGGTGCCGCAACCACCGCGCAGCTGTTCGCACCAACTGCCGTCGCGGAGGACGGCGCCGGCAACGTCTACGTCGCTGACCGCGACAACCATCGGATTCGCCGCGTCGATCCATCAGGGTTCATCACGACCGTCGCCGGGCGCGTCGATCCGGAGGGAATGGGTCCGCTTGCGCAGGCACGGCTCGCCGATCCACGCGCGATCGCGTTCAGCGGCGCGGTGACGTTCGTCGCGGGAGGCAGCTCCGGAACCGTGCAAGCTGCGCGCATGACACCGCCATGGCTAGAGGTGGTTGCGGGCCGTTATCCATCGACCGCGGTGATGGGACAGCTCGCACGGTTTCGCAGCCACGCGTTTGGCGAGGTCCGCGGCATTGCCTACGACGCTGCCGCCGGGTTGATCTATCTGAGCGAGACAAGCTCCAACCGACTGCATGCGGTGACGATGGTCGATCCCGATGATGCGAACACCTGGACCATCGCGCCGCTCGCCAATAGTGCCGGGACCGCAGGGTTCGTAGATGGCCCGGCTTCGGCCGCAACATTTCGAGCACCGACCGGCCTGCACTTCGATCCGACGGCGCGCCAGCTCTACGTTGCGGATACCGGCAACCACGTGATCCGTGCGATCGATCTGGGCTCCGGGATCGCGAATGCGATGGTTCGAACCTTGGCAGGAACGCCAGCGACGCTCGGTTTCCTTGGCGATGGCGGCGCGGCCACCGCGGCGCTGCTGTATTCCCCCCAAGCGCTCACCCGGTGCTCGAATGGCGATCTGTTCATCGCCGATACTGGCAACCACCGCGTCCGGCGCGTGGCGGCGGCAACCGGCTTGATCTCGACGGTCCTGGGCGTTGGCGTGCCCGCGTCCTCGGGTGACGGGTTCCCCGCCTCTCGGTTTCCGGTGCACGCCCCGTTGGGGCTCGCGTGCGATGAGATCGGCAACTTGTTTGTTAGCTCGACGACGACCGTGCGGTTGGTGCCCGCTGACCCGACCGGCGTCGTGGATGGAACGGGTCCCGTACAGACGATCTACGGCGCTCCTCCCCGCGACAGCTTCCCCGCGAGCGTAACCACATGTCTGACGGGGCTATTGGTGACCGACGCCACAAGCATCCAGGTCGTGGACGCGTGTACGGGCTTGCTCGTCGAGCTTCGTCGCACGGCGCTGTAGGATCGAAGCACACATCGCGGCGAGGTGATGCCTCGCGGTACGATCGCTGTAATCGTGGACACGAAAGTCTCGGAAGATGGATCCGAGCGTGGGGAAGCAGAGGACACGGTCGATCCATTCAGTGGGCGTTCGATCGCGACCGCCCCTGCACTGCCGGCGCACCTCCGCGAGCCTGGCCCGCAAGCCCGCGGTTCGACATCGCAGATAGCAGCTACGCAAGGCGACCACCACGCCGACCGGAACGCAGCCACGGCGGTTCTGCCGCCGGGCGCGGTGTTCGCGGTTTCCAACGCTCATCGACCGAGGTCCGACTCGACCCCGCCGCTCGACTTCTCCGGCAATCGCTCGATCGGTCGGTTCGAGCTCATTCGCGAGATCGCGCGCGGTGGAATGGGCCAGGTGTTCCTCGGCCGTGATCCCAACCTGGGTCGCAAGGTCGCGATCAAGTTCCTGCTCCGCGACGATCCTCACTTCGTCCAGCGGTTTCTCGTCGAAGCGCGAGCGACCGCGCGGTGCACGCACGAAAACATCGTCACGATCTTCGAGGTCGGCGAGCACGAGGGCTTGCCGTACATGGTGCTCGAATACCTCGAGGGCAAGACGCTTTCCGACGTCCTCGATGGGCGGCCGTCGCTCCGACAGTTCGTCGAGCTCATCGTACCGGTGGTGCGCGCGCTGGAACGTGCGCACGACCACGGCATCGTTCACCGCGATCTCAAGCCAAGCAACGTGTTCGTCACCGACCGCGGTCAGGTGAAGGTGCTCGACTTTGGCGTCGCGCGGCTGATCGACCGCCAGGACGCGGGGTTCGTGCAAGCGACTCCGCCGGTGGTGCCGGAGAACCTCGATCATCGGCCAGACACGAACCAATCTTTTACGAGCAACTCGCTGATCGGTACGTACCCGTACATGTCTCCCGAGCAATGGGGGACGGATGTTGTCGACCACCAATCGGACCTGTGGGCGGTCGGGGTCATGTTCTGGAAGGCGCTGGTCGAGGCTCATCCAGCCGGCACGCTGTCGCCAGAGAAGCTGCGGGTCCGCCTGTGCGACCTGGCGACGCCGGTGCCCAGCATCGGGACGCATGACCCGACGATTCCGCCGGCGATCGTCGCGATCGTCGATCGCTGCCTCGCGAAGCACAAACACGAGCGCTACCAATCGGCGGCGGCGCTGCTTGCTGATCTTCAGGCATTCCTGGCGCCGAAGACCGACGCTTCGAGCGCCGACAATTCCCCGTACCGTGGCCTCGCCGCGTTCGCCGAACGTGATGCGCAATTCTTTTTTGGCCGCTCGGGCGAGGTCCGCACCGCCATGTCGCGGCTCGAACAGTGGCCCCTGCTCGCGGTGGTCGGCCCTTCAGGCGTTGGAAAGTCGTCGTTCGTTCACGCCGGTCTGGTTCCGGCGGTCCGGGCGCGTGACAGCTGGCAAGTGCAAGTGCTCCGTCCTGGACGTGCTCCGCTGTATCGCCTGGCAGCCGTGCTCGAAGCCACGTTGCCGACCGGTGAGCACCAGCCGGACCTGCTCGAAAAGCTTGCCGCCGCACCGGGACTGTTCGGCGCGATGCTGCGCGCCGCGGCGATCCGTCGCCGTCAGGGCGTCCTCGTGGTGGTCGATCAGCTCGAGGAGCTGTTCACGCTGTGCGACAACGACGACGTTCGCAGCTCATTTCTGGCGTCGCTGTTGGCAGCCGCGGATGACTCCACCTCTCCAGTTAGGGTGGTGCTGTCGATGCGAGCCGACTTCCTCGATCGACTCGCGGGGCACAAGCAATTCCTCGCAGAGCTGACGCGTGGGTTGTTCTTCCTCACAGCGCCGGATCGAGACAATCTGCGCGAAACCGTGCAGCGCCCGGCCGAGCTGGCGGGCTACGCGTTCGAGGACCCGGCGATCGTGGAGGACATGTTGCAGGTGGCGAGTAGCCGCGGTGCGTTGCCCCTGCTGTCATTCGCCGCGTCGCGGCTGTGGGACGCGCGCGATCGCGAGCAGCGGCTGCTCACCAGCGCCGCGTATCACCAGATGGGAGGCGTCGGCGGAGCGTTCGCCCAGCACGCCGACCAGGTCGCGGCCGCGGTCCCTCCGAGCAGTCAGCGCTTGCTGCGCGCGATCATGACCCGACTCGTGACCCCCGAGGGAACGCGTGCGGTGATCGATCAAAGCGAGTTGCTCTCACTGGCTACCGATCCGAACGAGGTCGAAACCATCCTCGATCAGCTGGTACGTGCCCGGCTGATCCATCTACAGACCGATCAGAATCAGGTGACGACGGTCGAGATCGTGCACGAGATGCTGATCACGGAGTGGCCAACCCTGCGCCGGTGGCTCGATGACAACCACGCGCTACGCGGATTCATGCACGAGCTGCAACACGCCGCGCGCCAGTGGGCCTCGCGCGGTAATCCGAACGATCTCGTGTGGCGCGGCGCAACTGCACAGGAAGCACTCGGTCACGCCAACCGCCACGTCCTCGATCTGTCGCTCGTCGAGAACCAGTTTCTGGCGGCGGTGCGGCTCCAGGTCGGGCAGGCGCGCAGGCGCAGAGTGCTCGTCCTTGCATCGATCGTCATCGCGCTCGGGCTCGTGCTGTTTGGTGGTGCCGTCGCGATGGTCCGGATCAAACATGCGGAGACCGAAGCGAAGAACAAAGCGCGACAGGCGGTGGACTCGCTGAATGAGGCGCAGGCTGCACGGGCTCAGCTGCAAGGCAAGCTCGACATCATCGTGGCCGAGAAGAAGGCGCGCGAGACTGCAGAGGCCGAGCGACTCGCCGAGGAGCACAAGCGGAAGCTAGCCGAGCAGAACCTGGAGCACTCGAAGGAGCTGTCCCGCGATCAGCTCCAGCAAGCAAACGAACAGCTCGAAAACCAGGTCCGCGAGGCGCAGGCGTCTAAGGAGGCCGCGCTGGCCGCCCGCGAGAAGGCGCTGGCCGCCGAGGCCGCCGCCAAGCGGGCGACCGAAGAAGCGCAGCGGGCGAAACACGAAACCGAGATCTTGTTGAGCAAGGAGCAAGCCGCGCGGGCCCGACTGGAACGTGAAAAGCAGACGATCTTCGACGGAGACCTCCGCAAGCGCGAAGGATCGCCGTGAACCTCGCGCTGACTGCGACCATCCTCGTGATCGGGCTCGTCACCGCCTCTGCGCGGGCCGACGTGCCATGGGCCGGTGGTGTCTCGGAGGACGATCAGTCACGAGCCAACGTCCTGCTCGCCGAGGGCAACGAGCTCTTCGCGCAACAAGCGCATGGCTCGGCGCTCGAGAAGTACAAGGCGGCGATCGAGCTGTGGGATCACCCGTTGATCCGGTTCAACATGGCAGTGACGTTGATCCGCCTCGACCGTATCCTCGACGCGGCCGAGAATCTCGAGCGCGCGCTCAGGTTCGGTCAGGCCCCGTTCACGCCTGCGCTGTACCAGCACGCGATGGACTATCAGAAGCTGATCAGCGGTCGGGTCGGCGCGCTCGAAGTCGACTGTGATCAGGCGGGCGCCCATGTTTTGCTGGATGGCAAGCCCTGGTTTGCGTGTCCGGACAAGCGCAAGGTTCGCGTGATCGCGGGAGAGCATGTCATCGTGGGCGAGCGCGAAGGCTATCTCGCAAGCTCGCGACGAGTGATCGTCATCGGCGGAGGCACGTCGAGCGAACGGCTCGAGCTGTTACCGATCGACGCGGTCGTGAAGCTCACGTATCCATCACCTCGTTGGATGCCGTGGTCCGTGCTCGGTGGTGGCGCGGCGATCGTCGCAGGTGGCCTGGGGGTTTACCTAGCGGGCAAGAGCCAGCTCGATCAGTTCAAGGTCGACCTGGCGACTCGATGTCCCAACGGCTGTCTGGCGGACTTGTCCGACGTGCCCGATCTCGCACGCGAGCGTGACCGGGCGCTGCTCAAGGGCAACATTGCCACGGCGATGTTCGTCGCGGGTGGCGCGCTCATCACGGGCGGGATCGTCTGGGTGGTCTTGAACCGGCCCAAGCGCGTGGTGCCCAAGATGGAAGTGACACCGACGCAGGGTGGCGCCGCCGCAAGCGCGACCTGGCTGTTCTAGCCCGGCGCTGACCTCGCGGTAGACGCCTCTCGAGGAACGATGGTGCGCTCGCCGCGTCAACGCCGCCATCTGAGCGGTTTCGAGGGCCGCACGAGGCCCGCGGCTCCACGGCCGTCGCGCGGATCACAACAGCCGCGTGCGGTTCCGCGCGTAACGTCGCGACTCTGCAACGAGCGTTGCGGCGCACAAGCTGCACTACGGGGCATCGATGCTTCGACGACTTGGTGCGGTTGTGACCTGCCTTCCGTTCATTACGACGATTGCATGTTCGACGGCCGAATCACCTGAGCCCGAACCCGGTCCGGCGACAGCGGGCGGAAAGGCCGATGTCTGGGGGGCTGATGATCGCAAGGAACGCTATGAGTACCCTGACGGCCCGATTCGCGCGGCGTCCCTGAGCTCCGCCGCCCTGATCCGGACGAGCCGATTGGTCCGCGACTCCGCGACCGATACATGGTCGGTTCTCAACTCACCGACGCTCAAGGAGAAGGAAGACCTATGCGACGGCGAGCGGTTCGAGGACCAGCCCACGTCCGCCGGGTGCTCGGCGACGCTGATCGACGATGACATCCTGGTGACCGCGGGCCATTGCTACAACGGCTACCCGGATACCGAGTTCGCCGTGGTGTTCGACGTTGCCTACGAGGCAGCGCCCGACGATGCGATGGACGCGGTCCGTGGCATCTCGAGCGATCGCGTGTACCACGTCACCGAGATGCTCTCGAAGGGCTACACCGTAGACCACGACACCGAGACCGGGATGGACTACGCAGTGATTCGTGTCGAGCGCGTGGTCACGGGACGGTCGCCGGCACCGGTGAACTGGAGCGGCGTGCTCAACGCAGGCCAGCCGCTCCATGCGATCGGACATCCCTCCGGGCTTCCGCAGAAGATCTCGAGCGGCATCGCACTCGACGTGACCGGCAACCCCGAGTACGTGATTCACGATGCCGACGTGTTCGGGGGTACCTCCGGGTGCGGCGTATTCGATGACAACGGCGTCCTGGTGGGGATTCACGTGCGCTCGAGCGCACGTCGCTACGTCGAGGACGACGATGACGACTCGTGTTACGTGGTCGCAGTGTGCGGTGACAACGTCGAGTGCCATCGCAAGCCTCACGCCTACGATACCCGTGCGCTGAAGGACCAGCTGTCCGACGAGCTCAAGGCAGAGCTCGGCGTCAACTGAGCTGGTGACGGCTCCATGCGCGGCTCCCGCCCCGCGGCTCCCGCCCAAAGGTCATTGCGGCTCCCGCCCAAGGTCATTTCTCGCAGCTGCAGGTCATCGCGGCTCCCGCCCAAGGTCATTTCTCGCAGCGGAACCGACATCGTTAGGGGACCAGGGAGTGTCCGGGCGCGGCTCCCGCCCAAGGTCATTTCTCGCAGCGGAACCGACATCGTTAGGGGACCAGGGAGTGTCCGAGATTTGTCCGAAGCAGGGCGTCGCTCGGTGCCTGACGGGCTCGTAGATCGATATGTGGGAGCCATCAAGCGAGACTGAACGGTCCTGGTTATGTCCGTGTGCGGACGTGTTTCGGACACCACGTCCGCATATCGGACGTCGACCTTCGTAACACCAGAGAACTCCATCGTGTGAGCGTGGCCACGGACTTGCTCTGCTGCGCAGAGATGACACTCGCGCGGGAAGTCCTGCCCGATACGGCCTCGATGGTGACTCGCCGATGCACGCAGCGGCAGTTCTTGTTGCGTCCGGACGAAGAAACCAACAACGCGTTTCTCTACTGCCTCATCGAGGCCGCGCAAAAACACAACGTCGACATCGTGATCTCGCAGATGATGTCCAACCATCATCACGAAGGGATGTATAGCCGCAGCGGCGATCTCGTCGCGTTCTACCAACGCTTCCACGCAAACCTCGCGAAGTGCGTCAACGTGGTTCGCGGCCGATGGGAGAATGTGTGGGCGACCGAGCAAACCTCCGTGGTGGAACCGCTGACCCGCAACGCTTGGATCGGCCAGCTCGTCTACATCGCCACGAATCCAGTAAAGGCCGGCCTGGTCGAGAAGGTTCATCACTGGCCCGGACCCAAGTTCGTGCAAGCGCTGCTCAACAAGCGCACGCTACGGGCCACCCGACCGCGCTTCTTTCGGGACGATGGGCCGATGCCGGCCGTCGTCGAATACGCGCCCACGATCCCTCTCGAACTCGGAGATCCCGACACGATCATCGCGGAACTACGGCGGAGGATCGCCAAAGTCGAACAGGCGTGTGCACGCAAGAGAAAGCGACCCGTGGTGGGCCGGCGGCGCGTGTTGCGCCAATCCTGGCAAGCTTCGCCAACGAGTCATGAGCCACGGCGTGGTCTACGGCCGCGCTTTGCTTCGCGTGACAAGTGGAGCCGCATCGAACGGATCCAATTCAACGCTGAGTGGCTAAACGAATACTGCTCGGCACGAGCCGCTTGGCTCGCAGGCCAGCCAGTCTTGTTCCCACCCGGAACCTATTGGCTCGCCCGCTTTGCCAACGTTGCGGTACGCGGTTCCCCGCGGCCACCATTCGCTGTCGCCCCTTGACGAGCTCTTGGTCGACGGCCTGACCGACTGCATAGCGTACTCGCTACTGCGAGTGCGCCGTTGCGGCGTGGTCGCATCGATCCTCGTCGAGCCCTTCGCGCGACGCGATGCCGTGCTTCGCGCCTCCTATACCCGTCCTTCGGTCGTCGTGCGGCGACGCATTTGCCAACGACCTTGGGGCGGGACTCCACGTGTAGTACGTTGCGCGCATGGCGTTCGTGCCGCTGGTCCCGATTGGCGAGCCGCTCAGCGCGATCATCGATGGCAGGACGGCCGGGGACCAACGTGCCGCGCTGACCAAGCTCGAGGATCGCTTGCGGACGCGTCGCGGCGATGTCGAAGCTGGCTGGGGGCCGAGCTACATCGATCGGGTCCACAAGAAGGGTAAGCTGACCGCGCGCGAGCGATTGGCGCGGCTGGCCGATCCAGGAACGCGCACGTTCGAGGTCGGCACGTTCGTCAACTACGGTGACGTGTTTCCCGGCGATCAGAAGTCACCCGCGGCCGGCGTCGTCACGGCGTTCGCATGCATCGAGGGCCGCTGGTGCATGGTGATCGCCAACGACAACACCGTCGCGTCGGGCGCGTGGTGGCCGCGCACCCCCGAGAAGATCCAGCGCGCGCAGATGATGGCGCTGCGGCTGCGGCTGCCGACGATCTACCTGGTCGACTGCTCCGGGCTATTCCTACCCGAGCAGAGCAAGAGCTTTCCGGGGCCGCGCGGCGCTGGCTACATCTTCAAGATGAACAGCCTGCTGTCGGCGAACGGCGTGCCGCAGATTGCGGGCGTGTTCGGTGACTGCATCGCCGGCGGCGGCTACATGCCGATGATCTCCGACCGCGTGTACATGACCGAGCAGGCGTACATGGTGATCGCGGGCGCGGCGCTGATCAAAGGCGCAAAGAGCCAGAAGATGACCTCGCTCGATATCGGCGGTCCGGAGGTCCACGTGCATCGCTCCGGCTGCGCCGACGTCCGCGTTCCCGACGACGAGACGCTGCTCGCGTGCATCCGGCGCGACGTCAGCCGGCTGCCCTCGAGTGGCGCCGAGTTCTACCGCGCTGGGATCGGCACGATCGATCCACGCTTCCCCGCTGCTGAGCTGTCGAGCTTGTTGCCCGCCGATCATCGCGAGGCCTACGACGCCAACCAGGTGCTCGCGCGGCTGCTCGATCAATCGCTGTTCTGGGAGGTCATGCCCGAGGTCGGCGAAGAAATGATCTGCGGGATCGGTCGGATCGCTGGCCTGTATGCCGGATTCGTGATCAACCGCCAAGGTCTGGTCGGAGATCCCGAGCATCCCGGCCGCCAACGCCCCGCCGGCATCTTATATCGCGGCGGGATCGCCAAGATCAGCGCGTTCTCGCGCGCGTGCAACGATGACGGCATTCCGCTGATCTGGCTGCAGGACATCTCTGGATTCGACATCGGCGCCGAAGCCGAGGCGCACGGCTTGCTCGCGTACGGCAGCTCGCTGATCTACACGAACTCGACCAATTCGACGCCGATGTTCACGGTGCTGCTGCGCAAGGCGTCGGGCGCCGGTTACTACGCGATGAGCGGCATGGCGTTCGATCCGGTAGTGCAGCTCTCGACGTCGCTATCGCGGCTCTCGGTGATGGAGGGACGGACCCTCGCGATCGCCGCGTACAACACCAAGCTCGATGATGATTTCCAGATCATCACGACCGATCCCGCCGAGCGCGCCAAGATCGAAGCCGGCATGCGCGACACCGAAGCGCGGATCGAAGGCGACATGGACCCGTTCGTATCGGCGCGTCAGATGGACACCGACGAGATCGTCGAGCTATCCGAGCTACGCTCGTATCTGTGCGCGCTCGTCGAGATGGCGTATCAAAATACCGGCTATCGCCGGGTCAAGAATCCACGGATCTGGTCGATGCACGATCTTCGCGAGCTCGTCGGAGGCCTGCGATGATCGGCGGCGACACACGGTGGCGCACGCTCGAGGCGATCGCGCATCCACTCTCCGATGGCAGGATCGAGCTACGCAGCCCCGCCCCCGGGTGGTTCCGCCCTACGCGTGAAGCTGCGAGCGCGAGTCCGGGCGACCAGATCGGCATCCTCGACATGCTCGGTCGCTCGGTGCGCATCGTCGTGCCCACGACGAGCTCGGGTGGATTCCTTGCGACCGAGCGCCGCGCGACGACGCGAATCGCCGTCGAGCACAACGGTGTGATCGCGACGCTCGACCCAGCAGGTTCCACCGCAGCAGTGGGGAGTGGTGGCCACTGGACCGATCGCGCCGCTCCCGTGGCGACGCATCACGAGGGACTGGTGTTCGCGTCTCCGACGAGCGGTCGGTTCTACGGCCGGCCATCACCTGACAAGCCACCGTTCGTCGAAGCCGGCAGCGAGCTGACCGCCGGTACGACGATCTGCCTGCTCGAAGTGATGAAGACATTCCACCGCGTCGGCTACGGCGGCGGTGGCTTGCCCGCCAAGGCGCGCGTTCGCGCGGTGCTGATCAGCGATGGCACCGACGTCAACGCGGGAGATCCGTTGATCGCGATCGAGCCGGCCTGACGATCGACGCCGATTAGCTCAGTTCGATTTCGCCGAGCTCTTGACGATCGCGTACACCTTCGCTGCGAGCTCGGGCGTATACATCGAGCCCGGAACGCCATACGCCGACGACGGTCGCTGATCGAGGATCGAGTACACCGCGCCGTCTTTCTCGACGTAGAACGCGAAGTGCGCTTCGGGCTCGTATTGCTTGCCGTTCGGCTCGTCCTGGAGCTGAACCGAATAGACGAATCCATTCGGTTCCTCGGTGAGCACCTTGGTGTTGGTGTACGTCGACGTCTTGTCGACGGTGAGTGTCTTATCAGACTTGATCGCGGACGCGATCTTGCTGTCGGTGAGCGCCGACACGGTGAGCATGTAGGTATCGCTGATCAGAACGTTCACGCCACCGTTGCCGTTCTTCTCGAGCTTTGCGTCCTTGGGTACGCGCATCGTTACGTTGACCATCGGCGCGATCGTCTTGAGGTTCGTCTCGACCCAATCCGCTTCGTTGATCGCGATCGGAGCCGCCCTCGGAGCACTAGCGGCGCTCGGCGCCGGGCTTGGATCTGCGGTGGTGGCCTTCTCCGGGGAGGTCCCGCTAGCCGCCTTGTCAGGCTCCTTGCGCTTACAACCGGTGATCGCGGTAGTGCCGAGAACGATGAACAACGCGAGCGTGGGAAGTCTTGTCATGCTCGATCAGACGAGCCGGCGATCGCGAGGTCGCGCGAGATCGCGCGCGGGGCGCGCACTCAATACGTGATGTACGGGCCGCTGCCCTCTTCGCTGTCTTCAGCCTCGGGCTCGTCATCGATGACATCGCTGACGCGATGCCCCTGAAGCACGAAGATCTTTACCGACGACGCTGGAATTCGCGCGTTCGGGGCGACGCGGCGCAAGATCGAGATGATGTTGCGCTGAATGTCGTCGACCTCGGTGACCGCGGGACCCGGCTTGATGACCTTGCCGATCCAACGCTCCTTGTCCTTGTCGTCGCCGATCTCCATGACGCGGAGGAAATCCTCCGAGCTGCCATCGAAATATTTCTTGTCGCCAGGCTTCGAGAGCGCGAGACCTTCACGCAGCTTGCTATCGACTTTCGTGCCGAAGAACAGGGAGCAGGTCTTGTCGAGTTTCATGTTCGTTTTCTCCGCCCCGCGCGCGGCGGATTGGTTCGGGGACAAGGATTCGAACCTTGATGAGCAGCTCCAAAGGCTGCTGTCCTACCATTAGACGATCCCCGAATTGGCCAGCACGATACCCCACGCCCGTCGACGACGCCAGCCATGTTCCTGATTTCCTTGGGAGCTTGCACGGTTTCGCGGACCTACCGCCGATGGCGACGACCGACACCGGTTCAATGGACTCGGTCTCGAGAACCGCAGATGCGGGACTTGCCTGTCTCGACCGAACCCATTAGGGTCTCGTCCCCACTTGGCGGGGTAGCTCAGCGGTAGAGCAGGGGTCTCATAAGCCCTTGGTCGGCGGTTCAATCCCGCCCTCCGCCACCATCTCTCTCCGATTCAATCAGCTGAGGCCGCGCGATCGCACTGAAAGTGAACGCGCCACGCAGTGGCGGTCCCGGTTTCGGACTCCAGGATCTCTTCGCCCTCCTGGACAATCTTGTAGTTCCCCTTCCCGCACTGCGCCTGCATCAAGCACTCGCCGCTGGCGTGGGCGCTGTCACGATTGCCGCGCAACTCGAACACTCCGCCAACCGCCGTGTTTTGGACTAGCAACGCCTCGCCGCCTTCCGGCGCAACGCACGATGGTTCGCTGGCGACGGTCGCCGCGGTGTTGGAGATCGCAGCGGGTTGCTTTGCGCTGCCGCAGCTCACCAGGGCCACGGTGGTGAAGACTCGGATGATGTTCGCCATGAGCGTAGAAGACAGGGGATCGGCCCGCTCGTCTAGATCGCTTCGCTAGCGGTCGTTGACTCTGCACCTTCATGCGACGAGAGATCGCCTCTATTGCGGCCGCCAGTGTCGACGTGAACATCACGTGCACGACGACCACCAGTCGCGGTACGACTCGGCCATGCAGTTTGCGCTCGATTCCGAGCAGGACTTGACGGTCCAGACGCTACGCCGATTCGCCGATCGCGATCTGCGGTCATGGGCCGCCGATGCGGACCGCGCCGCGGCGCCACCCGCCAAGCTCGCCGCCACCGCCGGTGACCTCGGGTTCATGCTCGACGCGGTGCCGTCCGAAGCCGGCGGTTTGCTCGACGGCGACTATTCGCATCTAACGCGCGTGTTGCGCGGCTATGAGCTGGGGCGCGGATGTGCGGCGCTCGCGGCACTGCTCGAGACCAACGTCGAGCCCGCGCTCGCGGTCGCCACGTGGGGCAGCGACGCTGCGAAGCGCTCGCTGTTCGGCGCGTTGTCGAGCGGTGGCTACGCTGCGCTGTATCATGACAGCCGAGGTCAGCTTCAACTGACGAGCGAAGGCTCGGACCTCTGCATCACCGGAAAGCTCGGGCCGTGCCCTGCCCTCGGCGTGGCAAGCCACGTCGTGATCGCGACCGGTGATGCGCTCGTATTGCTGCCGATCACCTCCGACATTCAGCGCACCGCGATCGCGCCCTCGGGCTGGCGCGCGGCGCAATGGGGCACTGCCAACCTCGACGCGACGAAGCTCAGCGGCGACTTCGTGCTCGCTCGCGGCGACGCGGCACGCCAGGCGGTCACCGACGTCCTATCGTGGGCGCGGGTCTCACTCGCTGCGCGCGCCGCCGGTGTCGCCGCAGCCGCGATGGAGCACGCGCAGAGCTACGCGGCCGAGCGGATTCAGTTCGGCCAACCGATCGGCACGTTCGAATCGATCATTCGGCTGCGCGACGATGCACAGACCCAGACCGCCGCGGCACGGTTGTTCGCGCTGCACGCTGCGTGGGCGATCGATCAGCGCCGCCCCGACGCGGCCGACCTGGCAAGCCGCGCCCGCGTGCTCGCGAATGATGCCGTGTCGCGCGCGACGATCGACGCCGTCCAGATCTACGGCGGTTACGGGTTCGTTAATGATTTTCCCGTCGAGAAGCTGATGCGCGACGCACGCGCATTCGAAGCGCTGCACGGAGACGAACGATTGAGCCGCGTGCTCGCCGCCAAAGCGAGTCAGGAGTAGCGCCATGGACATCTTTCACGAGTCGCCGCTGTTCTCGGGCGTTCGCCAGATGCTGGGGGCGTTCGCCAAACAAGTGATCCGTCCCGTCGCCGCGCAGCACGACGCCGAGGAGTCGATGCCATGGGCGGTGATCAAGCAGGCGCAGAGCTTCGGGCTCAGCCAGACCGCGGTGATCGACGGCCGCAAGAAGCTGACGGGCGTGGAAGACGACTCCGATCCGACCAAGCCGAAGACCGCGGCGCGGCTCGGCGTGATCGGCACCGAGGAGCTCGCGTACGGCTGCGGCGGGATCTGCGTCGCGATCGGTGGCTCGGGCCTCGCTGGCTCACCAGTGTCGCGGATGGGTACCGCGGAACAAAAGCAGGAGTTCAAGCGCTTGCTCCAGGGCCTCGACGAGCACGGCCACGTCAGGGTCGCGGCGATGGCGCTTTCGGAGCCGGCCACCGGATCGGACATCTCGGGCCTCAAGACGATCTGCCGGCAGGACGGCGACTACTACATCATTCGCGGCAGCAAGCAGTGGATCACCAACGGCCAGTCCGCGTCGGTCTACGTGGTGTGGGCACAGACCGAGGGCAGCACCGGCCGCGACGGCGTGCGCGGCTTCATCGTCGCTCGCGGCGCGCCTGGGCTGATCCCGGGCAAGAAGGAGATCAAGCTCGGCATCCGCGCTTCGGAGACCGCGCAGGTCCACTTCGAAGACGTCCGCGTTCACAAGGACATGATGCTCGGCATCGCCAACGCCGGCCGATCGACCGCCGGGGGCCTCGCCGACACCAAAAAGATGCTCGACTCGACGCGGCCCGCGGTCGGTGCGCAGGGCGTCGGCGTCGCGCGCGCCACACACGAGTTCCTCGTCGAACGCGTCAAGCGTGGCTCACTGCGCGGGACGCCGATGGCGAGCCATCAGCACATCATGTTCGAGCTCGCCGAGATGGCGATGGAGATCCACGCATCGCGGCTGCTTGTCCATCGCGCGGCATGGATGGCAGATCACCACCTCGAGAACGTCGCCGAAGCCTCGATGGCCAAGGCTCACGGTGCCCGCACGGCACAGTCGGTCACCACCCGCGCGATGGTGCTGCTCGGCGAAGAAGCGCTCGAGCCCGGCCACCCCGTCGAGAAGTGGTACCGCGACGCGAAGATCTACGACATCTTCGAGGGCACCGGTCAGATCCAGCGCCGGATCATCTCGAAGCATCTCACCGGCCAGAATCCGGTTTGATGATCGGCGATCGACTGACTGCCACGCTTCTGTAGCAAGCCCGGGACGCGCTTGAAACGCCGACGTTGCGAGTGACTAGGGTGAGTCCGGACGCACCCGCGATGGACGCAACCGCGCTCGCCGCGATCATCAGGTCGTTGGCTCCGATCGGCCGGCCTTCGCGACGCAGCCGAGCTCGGATCTCGCCATCGGCGTCCGCGGCTGAGTCAGCGAATGGTAGCGATTCAAACGCGGAGCAGAACTGCTCGACGTGGTCGAGGTTTTCTGCGACTCGACTCGACTCGAGTTACGAGCACCGAACGCGAGCTCCGCTCGAACGACGCTGCACAACACGATGCTCGATGGATCAGCACCGAGCAATCGCTTGGCAAGCGACGGCTCTGACCGGTTGATCAGCGGGATACTGACGCTTCGCCCGCTCCGCCACCTTGTCGGGCAAGTAGATCGTCACCCGTGCCATTCACCCAGGATATATCTGGCAATTATGTGTTCAACGTCGCTCAGAGCGCTCCGACGACCGCGACCCCGTTGCCCGTCGGCATGATCGCCAGGTCCGGGCGATCGCGCATCCACCGCGGGATCGTGAGACCGGCGGCGACCCCGATGACGCTGCCGGTCAGCACGTCGGTGAAGTAGTGCTTGTCGGCGGCGATCCGCAGGTACCCGGTTGTTGCCGACAGCGCCATCCCCGCACCCCACATCAGCCACTCGAGTCGCGAACCGCGCCAATGGAGCACCATGCCGGCGCTGGTCACCACGCCGAACGCCAGCGCCGCGTGTCCCGAGTAGAACGACATGTTGTCGTCGGTCTCGGCGGAGTGCGCAGCGCCCGCGTAATGCACGAACGGGCGCTGGCGGGCGACTGCAAACTTGAGCAGTTGGGTGACCACCTGGCTGACCGCCACGGTCTCCAGAATCGGCACGGTGTCATCTAGCAACCGGCCCCAGGTCCCATCTTCGACGAGCCCCAACACCGCGACGGTGCCAAGGCTCAACGCGGGTGCGGAGACGTACCCGGTGGCGTTCGACCACCACCCCGCGCGGCCGGTATCGTCCCACACCAGCGAATTGCGGACGCTCGCGTCGATCCCCGGCGGCCCACACCACCGGCAGTCGTCCGCGACGAGCGACGACTTGAACACCGCCTCCGAGACGACGAACGCGGCGCCGCCCGCGGTCGCGATCGACAAATGTACGACACGTGCCTTGCCGCGTGGGCCGCGGTACCAAGGCTCGGCGGACGCCGGCACTGCGGACCACACGACGACAGCGCACACCACCGCGAGCCGGGCCGAGGTCATCAGGCTTCAGTCTATCCGGGCGATGGCGTACTCGACACCTCGTAAACCTCCGTCGTACCATTTGCGACGGAATGTCTGTTGCGTTGGGGATCGACCTGGGGACGACGAACTCGGTTGCGTCGATCGCCACGGCAACGGGTGTCGAGTTCATCCTCGGCCCGCGCGGCGAACGGGTCCATCCTTCGATCGTCGCGTTCCCAGCCACCGGCGGTGTGATCGCCGGGGTCGACGCCAAGCGGTTCCGGATGTCGGAGCCGACCAACGTCATCCACTCCGCCAAGCGTTTCATCGGCCAGAACATCCGCGCCCCGCTGGTCCAGCTGGCGATGACCGGCGTCAAGTACACGATCGAAGAGGGTGCGAACCAGCAGCCGATCGTCGTCGTGCGCGACCGCCGGATGACGATGCCGGAGATCTCGTCGCACGTGCTGTTGCACCTCAAGCGGTGCGCCGAGCGCCAGCTCGGAACCTCGATCAAAGACGCGGTGATCACCGTGCCGGCGAACTTTACCGACGCGCAGCGCCAGGCCACCAAGGAGGCGGGGAGGCTCGCCGGGCTCGAGGTGATGCGCCTGATCAACGAGCCCACCGCCGCCGCGCTCGCGTACGGGTTCGGTCATGACCGCCAGCAGGTCGTGTGTGTGTTCGATTTCGGCGGCGGCACGTTCGACGTCAGCTTGCTGCGTCTGAACGGCGAGGTGTTCGAGGTCCTCGCCTCCGAAGGTGACTTCTTCCTCGGCGGCGACGATCTCGACCGTGCGCTCGCCGAAGTGCTCGCGTCGGAGTGCAACCTTCAGCTCGGGGTCGATCCACGCAAGTTTCCGTCGGTGATGGTGAAGCTGATGATGGGCGCCGAGGCGATCAAGTGCCACCTGTCCGAGAACGAAGAGGCAGAGGGCGAGATCGAAGGCCTCGAGCTTCCTAGCACCAAGGGCTCGTTGCCGTTTCACATCACGCGTCGCCAGTTCGAGGAGCTGATCACGGGCTACGTCCAGCGCACGTTCGACGTGACGCGGCAAGTGATGGTCGCCGCCGGACTCGACGTGCGAGCGGTTTCGGAAGTGCTATGTGTCGGCGGATCGACGCGAATTCCGCTGGTACGCGAGCGGCTGGCCGATCTGTTTCGCAAAGAACCGAATGTCTCGATCAATCCCGACGAGGTGGTGTCGCAAGGCGCGGCGATCCAAGCCGGCAGCCTGACTCAGAACATCACCAGCGGCACCGGCATGGGTGCGCGCGACGCGGTTGCCACCACGGCGCACTCGACACTGGATCGCGGCGATGTGGCGCTACCCCAGCGCGAGGCCAAGCGGCCGGTGCTACTCGACGTGAACCCGGCGACGCTCGCGATCCACACCGTCGGCGGCTACGCCGAGCGCCTGCTCGACAAGAACGCGCCGATTCCGATCGAACGCACGCGCGTGTTCACGACCTCGCGCGACAACCAGACCCGCGTCGAGATCGAGTGCTGCCGTGGCGAGGCGCGGCGCTATTCGGAGAACGAGCCGATCGGCGCGCTGGTGCTTCAGGATCTGCCGGCCAAGCCACGTGGCGATCTCAAGATCGAAGTCTCGTTTCGAGTCGATGCCGACGGAATCCTGCACGTTCGTGCAAGCGATCAGGCATCCGGTGCAAGGCAGGAGGCGCACATGCAGGTATTCGGGGCACCGGTGAAAGAACCATGAGCCCGCGCGGCGAGGTCCTGCTGTGGGCGCAGCGGGTGATTGCCAAGCACGGTGCACCCGCTCATCAGATCCTCGACCTGCCTGCGTCGGCCACGGTCGAGGACGCGACCAACGCCTTTCACAAGATCGCGCGCTCCGCGCACCCCGACCTGCACCGCACCTCGCTCAGTCCCGAGGAGCTTGAGCTCGTCACCACCGCGTACGCACGAGCCGCCGGTGCGTACCAAGAGTTTCGCAGCCAGGCGATGGCGACCACGCGGATGCGCCCGATCAAAACCGACGAGATGCCTGCGATCTCGCGAACCACCTCGGGTCAGCCGACCGCAGCGCCTTCCCCAGCAGGCGCTCCTGGCGCATCCGGTGAGCACGGCGGCGGCGCGATGAGCTCGAAGGCGCATATCTATTACCGCAAGGCGGAGATCAGCCTGCGCAAGGGCGACTTCAAGACCGCGTTGCTCCAGCTCAAGATGGCGATCGCCGCCGATCCACAATCGTCATTTCTGCGTGCGGCGCTCGCCGAAGTGCAGGCCGAGCTCGCCAAGCAGCCATAACCCGGTGGGCGCTTGAGATTTGACCAGCCGCGCCGCCACATCTCTCATAATCTCGCTTGGTTGCACGGGCTAGACACCGGCGTGCGCTTGTGAGCAACTCCTGGCCGCGCGGTTCGCCGCGTATGCTCTCCTAACCAAGGTACCGCTATGTCCCCGCGGAAAACGACAGGCACTTCGATCACTGGTTTTGGCGTTTGGCACCCCTCGACCGTGCTCAACAACGATGAGCTATGCGTCGGGTTCAACGAATTCGTTCGGCGCGACAACGCGCGCAACGCCGAGGCGATCGCCGCTGGTAAGCAAGAGCCGCTCAAGGAATCGAGCCCGGAGTTCATCGTCAAGGCGTCGGGTATCAAGTGCCGCTACGTCGAGGACAAGACCGGGCTCCTCGATCCCGAGCGGATGTGTCCCAACATTCCCGACCGGCCGGAGGACGTGCTCAGCATCCAGGCCGAATATGCGGTCAACGCGGCGAAGATCGCGCTCGCGAAGGCCGGCCGCACCGGTGAGGACATCGATCTCGTGGTGCTCGGCTGCTCGAACCTGCAGCGGTTGTACCCGGCGATCGCGATCGAAGTGCAAAACGCGATCGGCGCTCGCGGCTATGGCTTCGACATTTCACTCGGATGCTCGGCGGCGACCGGCGCCACCCAGCTCGCGTGCCAGGCGGTGCGCACCGGCCAAGCGCAATGTGCGCTGGTCGTGGTGCCCGAGCTGACCACCGGCCACATGAACTGGCGCGACCGCGACAGCCACTTCATCTTCGGCGATGCTTCGGTGTCGCTGGTGGTCGAGCCAACCGCGCGCGCAAAGCCCGGCTCGTGGGAGATCCTGTCGACGCAGATGGCGTCGAAGTGGTCGAACACGATCCGCAACAACAAGGGTTATCTCGATCGTTGCGATCCGACCACCGAGCGCGACGACAAGCTCAAGCTGTTCCATCAGCAGGGTCGCCGCGTGTTCAAGGACGTCGTGCCGCTCGCCGAGAAGTTCATCAAGGAGCACATCGCGTCGCACGACCTACAGCCGTCGCAGATCGGCCGCTATTGGCTCCACCAGGCGAACCAGAGCATGAACGAGCTGATCGCTCATCGCATCCTCGGCCGCGAAGCGACGCGTGAAGAGGCGCCGCTGATTCTCGATGAGTACGGCAACACCGCTTCGGCAGGCTCGCTGATCGCGTTCTCGCTGCACAACGCGGATCTGCCCGCCGGCACGTACGGCATGATGGCGTCATTCGGCGCCGGCTACTCGCTCGGCTCGCTGTTGCTGCAGAAGCAGTAAGCCGCGACTAGCTGCTCAGCGCCCCGTCACATGTCGGGAACGTGAGCAGCGCTCCCGCGCGAAGGCGCGACGGTTTCGGCGATTGGCCGGGCGTGGGCAGCGGCATGGTCGTTGCTTTGTCTGGTCGAATGCGGCGCGCGCTCCCGTTGGTCCTGCTCGCGGTCGTGCTGATCGCCTACCTCGGGTACAAGTACCACCTGTCCCATCGCCCGTTCGAATGGGCTGGAACGGTCGAATCACGCGCTGTCACGGTCGGCTCCCGCGTCGGCGGTCGGATCGCCGAGGTGCGCGTGCACGAGGGCGATCTGGTCAAACCCGGACAGGTCCTCTTGGTGCTCGAACCGGGCGACCTGCGCGCGCAGCATGCGATGGCGATGGCGCAGCTCGAGCAGGCGCAAGCCGCGCTCGACAAGCTGCAACGAGGCGCGCGTCCGGAGGAGATCGCGCAAGCGAATGCCCGTGCCGCGCAAGCAAGCGCCGCGCTGGCCGAGGCCCGGCACGGTGGCCGCGCCGAGGAGATCGCAGCCGCTGAAGCGCGGGTCGCGCAAGCACAGGCGACCGCGGACAAGGCGCAGCTCGACGCCGACCGCGCCCATCAACTGTTGTCATCGCAAGCGATTGCCAAGGCCGAAGCGGACTCCGCCGACCTCGCGCTTCGCACGGCCAAGGCGCAACTGGCGGCGCAACAGAACGTGCTCGCTCAGACGCGGGCGGGCGCGCGTATCGAGGAGAAGGCGCAAGCCGCCGCACGCGCCACCGAAGCGAAGGCCGCGGCACAGCTCGTGACGTCAGGCGCGCGGGTCGAGGATCTGCGCGCTGCGGCGGCTCAGGTAACGGCGGCGAAGGCGCGCGTCGATCAACTCGTGTCCCTGCTCGACGAGCTCGAGATCAAATCGCCCACCATCGCGCGTGTCGAAGCGATGGACCTCCGGCCAGGCGACATCCTCGCGCCGAATGCGCCCGCCGCGAGCCTGCTCGAGGATGGCCAGCTCTATGTTCGAATCTATGTCCCCGAGACCCAGATCGGACGCGTGAAGGTAGGTGACAAGCTGCCGATCGAAGTCGACTCGTTTCCCGATCGCACGTTCGAAGGTCGCGTCGATCATCTCAACGAACGCGGTGAGTACTCACCGCGTAATCTACAAACCGCCGACGAGCGTGCGGACCAGGTGTTCGCGATGCGGATCAGCCTGCTCGACGGCAAACAGGATCTCCGCGCCGGCATGGCCGCGGTCGTCCACGTGCCCCGATGACTGCGATCAAGATCGAGGGAGTGTCCAAGACGTTCGGCGAGTTCGTCGCGCTCTCCGATGTCCAACTGGAGGTCCCGGCAGGCATGGTGTATGGGTTGCTCGGGCCGAACGGTTCGGGCAAATCGACGCTGATCCGGATCCTATGTGGCCTGCTCGCACCGACGTCGGGATCAGCGTCGGTGCTCGGGCTCGATGTCGTCGGCCAGAGCGCTGCGATCCGGCGACAGATCGGCTACATGAGCCAGAAGTTCGCGTTGTATCCGGATCTCACCGTGCTCGAGAACCTCGAGTTCTACGCACGTGTCTACGGCCTCACGGGCGCGCGGCAGCGCGATCGCATCGACGCGGCGATGAACCTGACGCACATCGCGCCATATGCGAGCCGGCGCGCCGGATTGCTGTCAGGCGGGTGGAAGCAGCGCCTCGCGCTCGGCGCCGCGCTCATGCACGAGCCAAAAGTGGTGTTCCTCGACGAGCCGACGGCGGGCATCGATCCGGTGGCGCGCCGCGAGCTGTGGGATTTGCTGTTCACGTTATCGGCGCAAGGCATCACGCTGCTGGTGACGACA
>JBFXAI010000043.1:0-62638 GCA_050184455.1 Kofleriaceae bacterium
ACAGCGTGATCGAACCAGCATCAAAGCTCTGAATCTGCCGGCAGCCGGTTGTCGTGGGCGTCGGGATGTAGCACTCCTCGTTCGGCCCGCACGATGCATCGCACGCGCGCTTGCACATCGGCTGACAGGTTTCGCTCCACGTGCAGTACTCGCGCGACCCGCACGGTGCACCGCAGTCCGGGGTCAACTGGATTTCACAGCCTGCGACCTCCTGGACACAACGTGGGGCGGCCATCGCCGCGTCGGGCAGAAATCCCGCGCTCACCGTCGAGCGCGAGCTGCCGCCCGATGCCATATGGCTCTCACTGACGATGATTCCGCCGATCGCGTGCGGACCGGTCGGCAGATCCATCGTGTCGTCGTCATCATCATCGCCGGCGCTGCTTCCACTGCCGCAGGCGGCAACCGTGATCAACAGCAAGCAGTAGAACACTCGAGAAACGCGCTTCATGGACTCGGACCTCGCTTGGTTGCCGGTCCGGACGACAGCACCCGACTGCTGTCGCGCGCTGCCGCGCGTTCGTTACATCACAGCGGACAGTACCGTTCGAGCGCCATGTCAGCGTTTGTGATCGCGGTCTCGGACAGCCAAATCTCGTCGAGATCGCCACCAAATCCCATCGCCCCACCGCCGATCCTGACGTCCTGGATGACCGCCGCAGGCCCGAGGTTAATACCGTTGGTGTCGGTTTCGACACCGTCGACCCACAGCCGCAGCTGAGGTTCATCGAGCGATCCGATCACGTGATGCCATTGACCCGCTGCGACCGGCGCCGACACCACATCTTCAAAGGTCTCCACGACGACGCCCTCACGCACCGCGAGGGAGAATCGCACCATGTTGTTAGGCGCAGCGACCACGCGCAACGCGATCCGCTCGTCGGCAGACACCAGGAGGTCGCGTGTTCCCGCCAGCGCCGTTGGCCGTGCCCACAGCTCGAGCGAGAACGATTCATCGAGGATCGTGGTGATCGGCCAGGTCACTTGATCGCTCTCGCCAGCGTTGAACGATAGGCCGCCGCCAAACCGCGCCGTGGCGAGCGCCGCCGGATCCGCGGGCTCGGGATCGATGGTCGTGCCCAGCGTGGCCGACGCGCCATTGGCCACTGCGTTGGCGAGTACCTGCGAGGTGCCATCATCGAGATGCAACAGTCCGAGCGCACCCGCCGGGGCCGGCGCTTCGCACGCCACCGTCCACGAGCGCGACGCCATCGCGGTATTTCCGGCGGCGTCGACCGCACGAACTACGAGCTCATGTGCACCGGCGGGATAGCTGGCAGCCAGCGGACTATCGCATTCGCTTGCCGCAGCGCCGTCGAGACTGCACGTCGTCATTCCTCCGCCGCTGACCGTGAACACGAACCGCACGCGCGGTCCGGTGGTCGCGTTGTTCGCAGGACCGCTGGTGAACGTGATCACCGGAGGTACGGTGTCGACCGACCAGCTGCGAGTCGCCGGTGAATCGTCGACGTTGCCGGCAGCATCGGTGGCACGCACCGCAAACGTGTGGTTGCCCTGCCCCAACGCGCTCGCGGTGAATGGCGATGTGCACGCCATGAAGCCGGCGCCGTCGAGGTTGCACGCGAAGCTCGCGTTGGGCTCGTCGGCCGTGAATGTGAAGCTTGCACTTGCCACAGGCGTCGCGCCGCTCGGGCCGGTGACGATCGTGGTGTTGGGCGCGTCGCGATCCACCGTCCAGGTTCGGGTCGCGGGTGTTGGATCGAAGTTACCGACCGCGTCGCGGACGCGCACCGCGAACGTGTGCTCGCGCTGAGCCAATCCTGCATAGGCCTTTGGCGACGAGCAGCTTGCCCAGGCGCCGTCGTCGAGCGAGCACTGGAACACGGCGCCACCGCCCGCGTCTGGCGAGATGAACGTGAACGTCGCGCTGGTACTCGACGTCGCGCCGGTCGGGCCCGATACGATTTCGGTATCCGGGGTGCTGGTGTCGACCGCCCAGGTATATTGCGCCGGAGTCGCATCGAGGTTCCCCGCGCGATCCTTGGCGCGCACCAAGAACACGTGCTGACCGTCGCCTAGCGGCCCGAAACGATCTCCGCTGGTGCATGGCAAGTAGCCCGCGTTGTCGAGCGTGCACTCGAACGAGACGTTGTTTTCGCCCGAGCGAAACTCGAACCGAACCCACACGCTATTATCGACGGCGTCGGGCCCGTCGGTCAGCTCGGTCTCTGGCGCCACGGTGTCGATCGACCACAGGTGCTCGGCGGGTGTTTCGTCAGCGTTTCCCGCTTGGTCGATCGCGCGGACCGAAAAGCTGTGCTCGCCATCGCCGAGCGGCCGAACGTACGGCGATCCGCAAGTTTCCACGGGTTCGCCATCGACCCTGCACTCGAAGGTCACGTTCTGTTCGTTCGATGTGAACCGGAACGTCGCTTCAGCCAACGCGCTGAATGCCGCAGGGGCCTCGGTGATCGTGGTGTCAGGGACGACGACATCCACCGGATCCTCACCAGGCCCGAGCACACCGCCGTCCGGACCGGGGGCAAGCTTCTGATCGACCTGACAGCCGATCAACAACATCAACGCGAGCCAGGTCCGGAACATCAAAACCTCCCGGTGTACGTGACACCAACGTGATTCGAATCCGCGGTGGCGGCGACCACTCGGTCGCTGGGCGCGCCGACCAGCCACAACACGACGCTGGTCGCGAGCGCACCACCACCCGCTGCGAGCAGGACGTTGGCGCGGGTCGCGGCCTCGCGCGCCGAGCGGTTGAGGCGGAGTGCTTCAGGATCCGAGCAGTCGATCGCCGGGCATCGATCGTTCGCGCGATCTTCGCGCGAACCCGCGAGCCATCCGTAATAGCCGCCAACTCCGAGCGCTCCAGCACCGGCAACGCCCAGCACGACCGCAACCTTGCGCGTGCCGGTCCACGTAGACGGCTCGATGCGCTTGGTCACCGCGACATCGGTGGCCGAGGACGGCCGCGGCTCGGTCACGATCTGCGGCGCCACGCGCGGGACAGGAACAGCGGACAGCGCGGGAACCACCACCGAATGGCGCTTGGCTTCGTCGCGCACGGTGATCGTCGTGCGCCACGCGACGTAGCCCGGCGCCTCGGCGACGACCACGTATTGCCCAGGATCCACGGGCAGCGCCGTGCCCCACATCGCCGTGTCGATCGGATCGCGGTTGCGTCGCACGACGAGACCGCTGATCCGGACTGGAACCTCGATCGAGAGATACGACAACCGAGGCTCGAGGCGGGCTGCCCGGCGCGTCGCTTCGGCTTGCTGGCGGTCGCTGCCCGTGCGCTTCGCCAATGCCTCGGCCTTGCGAAATGCCGCCCACGCGGTGGCGAGCGCACCGAGCCGCTCGCGACAGTCGCCCAGGTTGAGGAGCGTGCCGATGCTCGACTCCAGCCGCTCGCTCGCCGCGAACTTGTCGCATCCAGCGGCAATCTGACCGCGTTTGACCAGCTGGCGTGCCTCGCGAAACAGCGCCTCGGCCTCCGGCGACTGCGCGTGTGCGGTGGCCCCCGCGAGGACGAGCGAGATGACCACGGTGATCGCGCAACCGCGATCACCGGGTCTCATACAGATCCTCTGTCGTCACCCGCCGCGGCGCTGATGCGCGAGCTCGCGTCGACGAGCCGCGTCTGACAGACGCACGAGGTTTTTCTGGCCGGGCCTCGGCGCATTCACTCTTAGAGCCAGAACCCTTGCATGCCGTGACGTCGCGAAACACCACCGGGGCAGCCGCCGGCGCGGTGCTCGGCGCGCGCACCGTCAACGACGGCGAGTCGGCCGGCTGGTGGTCCGGCGCAGGAGCGATCGGCGACACCCGCTTCACGGCCGGTGAGCCAGATGCCGCTGTGGGCGCCGTACGGGCGCTGGTCGCCCGGTGCAACGGCGACGCGTCGACGACGGCGCCCTGCAGCACGATCACCGACGCGACGATCAAACCGAGGACACCGCCGGTAACCAGCGCGAGCGCCAACGCGGTCTTCGCCGACAGTCGCTCGGGTACGATGACCTCGACGATGTCGTCGGGGCCGGGACTTGGTGTCGCGAACGCCGAGGACCCGCGGTCCGCCCGCGTGCTCGACCGTAGCTGAGGCGTTGCGCGCTGCACTGGAGCAGACACCGCGGATACGGACGCCTTGGTCGGTGGCGGCGGTGGAGCCGCGAGGTGGTTTGCGTTGAAATCGGATCGGAATCCCGGCGCGAGCGGCGTCATCAGCGGACCATCCAGGACCTCGCTCGGCTGGAGATCGAACGCGGCCTGAAGATCGGCGATCGCGGTGTGGAGCTCGGCCATCGACTGGAATCGATCGATCGGCGACTTGGCGAGACAGCGCAACACGATCGAGTCGACCTCGAACGGGAGCTCGGCCACGTAAAGGCTCGGTGCCGGTGGATCCTCTTGAAGGTGCGCGACCACCAAATCGCCGGGGGCATCGGCGGTGAACAGCTGGCGCCCGGTGATCATCTGAAACATCACGCAGCCGAGCGAATAGATATCGGAACGATGGTCGATCGCCCGATCGCCGCGGCACTGCTCCGGTGACATGTAACCGGGCGTGCCCATCATGATGCCGACTTCGGTCAGCCGACTGGAGCGGCGATCGACGAGCGAGCAGATTCCGAAGTCGAGGATCTTGGTGCGCTCGCCGCCGAGCGCCTCGTGGTCGCGAACCAGGAACAAGTTGTCGGGCTTGAGGTCGCGGTGAACGACGCCGCACGCGTGAGCGGTCGCCAGCGATCCAGCAGCCTGGCGAGCGATCCGCAGCGCGTCCCCGAGCGGCAACTTACCGAGTCGCTCGATCCGATCCTCGAGCGACTCGCCCTCGAGTAACTCCATCACGATGTACGCGGTCCCATCGACGTGATAGCCGAAGTCGAATACTTGGATCACGCCCGGATCGGAGATCGCCGAGGTCGCCCGCGCCTCGTTGAAGAACCGCTCGACAAGCTCGGGAACCACCGAGCCGATCGAATGGAGCGTTTTGATCGCAGCACGGCGGCCGAGCAGGATGTGCTCGCCGAGCGCCACCACGCCCATGCCGCCCTCTCCAAGCTTCTTGAGGATGCGGTACTGACCGATTTGGCCGCCGACGTTCACCCCGTGGTTGTAGCCATCGTTTCCAAATTGTCTAGGAACTTCAGCATGTTGTGTCATCCGCGCACGTGCGCGCGGTCGCGCTCGCCCAGCGCGCACCACCTGCACCAAGCTTGATTGGGGTTAGCTCGGCCAGTGCGCTCGCGGGCACAGCTGCCGCTACCGACCCGAGACGATCCCGCGAACGTCAGGGAGCTCTACTGGAACGGGTCGCTGAGCAACTTCTCGCGAACCGATGCAGAGCAGCCCGTGCCGCCCATCCCGCCACAAAAGCTGTGTTCGCCCCACGCGGTCTCCCCGGCGAATCCATGAGCGTCGAGCGCATCGATTCGTCGCGCGTTGTCCTCGCCAGCGTTGACGACCGGAGGTAGGCGATCGAACAGCGTCGCGTCGGCGACTCCGTCGGGGGCACAATCCTCGGTGAGACACGGAAACGGCACCGCGCCTTCGCACTCGGCGATCGTTGCGTAGGTGGCGTGCTTCGCCTCCGAAGGAAACACCACCCAGCGCGGCTGCTGCGTGGTCGGATCGAACGCGAACACCAGCTGCGATAGCCCTTGCTCGCTGAACACCTTGCCGCGATCGTTTGCCGTGTATTCATGTGCGGCGGTGTAGGCGGCGACGACCTCCACGTCCCCTGGTCCGCCGCCCGCGATGCCGCGCAGTCGGAGGCCAACGCGTTCCGAATCGCCGTGATGGGCGCTCGCCCCACAGCTGCCGTAGTCCTGTGCGTAGCCGTTCATCACGAACATCACGACGTCCAACGCAGCCCCGCCGGTTCTCAGCGCAACCCGCCCCACCGCAGAGATCGTCCCGCCGTCGGTGACGATCGGCTCATCTTCGTCGAGCCGAAGCATCGGTCGCATTCGATCGAGCACCAAATCTTCCCACGCGTCGGTAAGCAAATCACCGTCGACATCGCCGCACGGCGCGTCACGAACGGGAAGCTCCCGGCACTCGAGATCACGCGCGGGTAGGTTGGTCCGCAGGGCGAGCCCGGGTCCTGGAACCAGCGAGGTGGTTGCCTCGAGCACGAACGCGGGCAGCGCGGTATCGACGGGCGCGGCGGCGGCGTCGACGGAGGGCGCTTGCGAGTGATCAGCGGACGCGCACGCTGCTACTCCGAGTAACAGCCCGACGGTGCCTGCCCATCGCACGCGGCGACAATACCGTCGTTTCGTTTCGGGTTTGAACTGCGAATGTCACACGAGCACTGACAACAACTGGTTCGTCGCTAACGAGCCAACGCCTGCACGGTCGTCCAGCGCCCCGATGTAGGTACGAACGAGCTGGCTCTCAGGAGCGCCGCGCCTACATCGCGGTCGCGTTTGCCGTTCTGTTACGCTCGTAAATCTCGGACGCATCGATGGGGATCGATGCGCTTGTCCTCACCTACGAGCATCGATGCTGAACACCATCGTTAGGGCGCGGTGTGCGTGGATTGTCTTCGCGACGATCGTGCTCGCCGGATGTTTTTCTCCTTCGTTCGACGACGCAAAGATCCTGTGCGGGCCCAATGAGATGTGCCCGCCAGGCCTCGAGTGTTTCGAACAGATCTGTCGAACCAAAGGCAGCGTACCGACCGACGCGGCGATCGACGCCGACATGACGGCCCCGGGCACGCCGTCGCTGTCGTCGGTGACGCCGAGCTCTCCGGCGAACGAAAACACGCCACGCGTGATCGGCAACGCCGAAGCCGACACGACCGTTACGATCTTCAGCGACGCGAGCTGCACGGTGCAGCTCGCGAGCGGAACCGCAGCCGAGCTCGCGGATCCTGGAATCGCGGTTTCCGTCGCGGACGATACGACGTCGGGATTCTACGCAACGGCGCGCGACACCGTCGGCAACAGCTCGCCGTGCTCGGCGCCCGTCATGTACATCGAGGACTCGCTGGCGCCAGCGACGCCGGAGATCACCGGGACCTTGCCGGCATCGCCATCGCGCAGCACCAATCCCGCGGTGCGAGGCACGGGTGAGCCCGCGGCCGAGATCCTGCTGTTCGCCACGGCGGACTGCTCGGATACTCCGATCGCGACCGGAACCGCGGACCTCGACGGCAGCTTCTCGATTCCGATCTCCGTTGGCGTGGGATCGAGCACCGAGCTCGCGGTGATCGCTCGCGACGCGGCCGACAACGCGTCGCCGTGCTCGGGCTCGGTCATGGCGTACCAGCAAGACTCGAGCGCCGTCGCATCGCCGACGTTCACTGGCACCACACCTGGCTCGCCTTCGAACTCGAGCCTGACACCGACGATCACGGGCGTCACTGAAGCCGGTGCGATGGTCCGGCTGTACACGGATGCGACGTGCTCGTCGGCGGTCGCCGGCACCGGCACCGCAGATGGCACCGGCGCGTTCAGCATCATGGTCACGGTCGGTTCGAACACGTCGACCACGTTCTACGGGCTGGCAGAGGACACGGCGGTATCCACGACGTCCCAATGCTCGCAGGTCGGCATCAACTACATCCATGACAGCGTCGCGCCGACCAGCCCCGCGATCCTCGGCGCGAATCCGACCTCGCCGGCGAACACCACCACGCCGAACATCGTGGGCACCGCGGAGGCCAACGCGTCGGTATCGCTGTACACCACGTCCGATTGCAGCGGATCGGCGGTGGGTACAGCGAGCGCGAGTGGCGCTGCCGCGTTCTCCGTCCCGGTGACGGTCACCGGAACCACCACGTTCTATGCGCGTGCCACCGATCTCGCGACCAATGCATCCGCGTGCTCGACCGCGTTCACATTCGTGTATGACGCGACCGCACCCGACGCGCCCGTGTTGTCGGCAACGATTCCGGCGTCGCCGTCGACCAGCAACAACACGCCGATCGTGGTCGGCACGTCCGAACCCAATGCGCTGATCAAGATCTATCGGACCAGCGACTGCACCGGCGCCGAAGCGGCCACCAGCGCCGCGTCTGCCGGTGGAACGTTCGGTATCGGCATCACCGTGCCATCGAACTCGGTGAGCCCACTCGCGGCGACCGCCACCGATTCCGCTGGCAACGTCTCGGCCTGCTCGACGGCGGTGACCTACATGCACGACAGCTTGGCACCGCCCGTCCCGATGATCATGGTGTCGACGCCGACGTCGCCGGCCAACGTCAACACACCCACCGTCAGTGGATCGACCGAGGCGGGCTCCGACGTCCGACTGTATTCGGCCAGTAACTGCACGGCCCAAATCGGCGCGCCGCTGACCGCCGACGTCAACGGTGACTTCAGCACCTCGATCTCGGTGGGCGACAACACCTCCACCACGCTGTACACGCGCGCGATCGACGTCGCCGGTAACACCTCGCCGTGCTCGCCAGGCTTCGTCTATATCGAAGACTCGACGGCGCCCGCGGCGCCCACGCTCACCCCGATCGCTCCGTCAGCGACGGTGACCAACCCGTCGATCGCCGGCATCGCCGAGGCGGCCTCGTCGGTCGCGCTGTTCGACAACGCGTCGTGTAGCGGAGCTCCGATCGCGAGCGATCAGGCCGATGCCGCCGGCGCGTTCACGATGGACATCACCGTCGGGCTGAACACCACCACGAACCTGTCGGCTCGCGCCACCGACGCCGCCGGTAACCTCTCGCCATGCTCGGGCTCCATCAGCTACGTGCACGACAACATGGCTCCGAGCGCGCCCACCTCGCTGGGCACGACGCCGATCTCGCCCGCAGGCTCGACGACCCCGAGCGTGACCGGTAACGCCGAGGCCGGATCGACGGTTCGCATCTTCACCAACCCGACATGCTCGACGGGCGTTGCCGGTCTTGCCACCGCGACCGGCGGCGGCGCGTTCTCCGTCGCGCTGAGCGTCGCCGGTGGATCGACGACCACGTTCTACGCCACGAGTACCGACGCCGCGGGCAACTCGTCGAGCTGTTCGGTGAGCTTCGTCACCTATATCTCAGACGGGCTCGCTCCCGAAGAGCCGACCGGTCTCGCGACCACGCCGGGATCGCCGTCGTCGTCGAACACGCCGAATGTCACCGGAACCGCCGAGCCGAACGCCACGATCCGGCTCTACACCACGGGTGATTGCTCGGGCGCACCCGCGTTCACGGGAACCGCGATCGGCACCGGCTCGTTTACCATAGCGACGTCGGTCGCTGCCAACTCGACCAACACCTGGCGTGCCACCGCGACCGACTCCGCTGGAAACGCCTCGGCGTGCTCGACGTCGAGCGTCACCTACGTTGAAGACTCGACGGCGCCCGCCGTCCCGACCTTTGCTACCTCGACGCCGACGTCGCCGGCCAACGCGAATGGCCCCGCGATCTCGGGTGGTGCCGAGGAAGGTGCGACCGTCCGGCTGTGGACGTCCGCGACCTGCGCCTCGGGTCTCGCGGGCACCGGCACCGCGACCGCGGGAAACACGTTCTCGATCGCGGTCACCGTCAACGACGACACCAATACCTCGTTCTACGCCAACGCCACCGACGCAGCAGGTAACGCCTCGAGCTGCACGTCGATGCCGCTGATCTATGTCGAGGACTCGCAGGCGCCGAACACGCCCAACGGGCTCGGTACCAACCCCGCATCGCCGGTCAATAACCCCAACCCGAGCATCATCGGTAACGCCGAGCCAGGGAGCACGGTTTCGGTCTACACCTCGGTCACGTGCACTGGCCTCGCCGGCACCGGCGTCGCCACAGCTGGTGCGTTTTCGATCCCGGTGACCGTCGGCTCGAACACCACCACGCTGTTCTACACCCGCGCCACGGACGCTGCCGGAAACCAGTCGTCGTGCTCGAGCTCGGTGACCTACATCGAAGACTCGACCAGCCCTGCCCTACCAGTGGTCTCCGGCACGACGCCGGCATCGCCAGCGTCCAACATGATGCCGGTGGTCACCGGCACCGCCGAGCCCGGCACGACGGTCCGGATCTACTCGGGATCGTGCGCGACCCTGCTCGCAACCGGCACGGCGACCGGAGCCGGCACGTTCGCGATCGCAGCATCGGTCACCGCAAACACCACGACCACGCTGCGCGCCACGGCCACCGACTCCGCCAACAACACCTCAGGATGCTCGACCACGTCGGTCGCGTACAGCCATGACTCGAGTGGTCCGAGCGCACCGACCGCGCTCGGTGTGAGCCCGGCGTCGCCAAAGAACGAGAACAATCCGGTGATCACCGGACTCGCAGAGCCAGGCTCGACGGTCCGCGTGTATCGCAACAGCGCGACATGCTCGTCGGGTCTTGCCGGCAGTAGCGTGGCCGACGGCGGCGGCGCGTTCTCGATCGGTGTCAGCGTTGTCGACAACACGACCGGCACCTACTACGCGACCGCGACCGACTCGGCGAACAATACGTCGCCCTGCTCGACCAGCAACGTCACCTACGTCGAGGACTCGGCGGCGCCATCGGCACCGACCAATCTCGACACCACGCCGAGCTCGCCGTCGAACTCCGCGAGCCCGACGGTCACCGGTGATGCCGAGACCGGGGCCACGGTGCAGTTGTTCACCAACTCGGCGTGTAGTGGCAGCCCGACGGCGACCGGTACGGCGACCAGTGGATCGTTCTCGATCGCGGCGACGGTCGCCGCCAACTCGACCACGACGTTCTACGCCCGCGCCCTCGACGTCGCAGGTAACACCTCGGGCTGTTCGGCGAGCTTCGCGACGTTCGTTCAGGACTCGACGCCGCCCGCCGATCCGAGCGGCCTCGCGACCACGCCCGCATCGCCGTCGAACAACAACATGCCGGCGGTCACCGGTACCACGGAGGCGAACGCCACCGTGCGGATCTACTCCGATGCGACTTGCACCGCCTTGCTCGCCACGGGCACGGCGAACGGCTCGGGCGCGTTCTCGGTTGCCACCGCGGTGACGCTCAATGCGACGACCACCGTGCGCGCACGTGCGACCGACCTCGCTGGCAACGTATCCGGCTGCTCGTCGAGCACCGGGGTGTACGTGCATGACTCGGTGGCGCCGTCCGCACCGACGTCGCTCGGCGTCGCGCCGAGCTCGCCGAACAGCAGCCTGGCACCGACCGTGACCGGCAGCGCCGAGGCTGGGTCGACGGTGCGAATCTACTCGGACGCCGGCTGCTCTGCCCTCAAGGGTACGGGCACGGCGACCGGAGGTGGAACGTTCTCGATCGCCACGACGGTGACCTCGGGTAGCTCGACGACGTTCCGTGCGACGACCACCGACACCGCCGGCAACGTGTCGAGTTGCTCCGCGAGCACCGTCACCTACGTCCACGACGCGACGGCCCCGGCGGTTCCGACCGGCCTTGCGACCACGCCGACCTCACCGTCGTCATCGAACGCGCCGTCGGTTACCGGGTTGACCGAGGGTAACGCGACGGTCACGATCTACACCGACGCCGGCTGCACCGCGGTCGCTGCGACCGGCACCGCGGCTGGCGACGGCACGTTCTCGATCGCGGTGTCGGTCGGTACCAACAGCACGACCACGTTCCGCGCCAAGGCGAGTGACGGTGCGGGCAACACATCGGCGTGCTCGACGAGCAACGTCACGTACGTCGAAGATTCGGCGGCGCCCTCGGCGCCGGTCCTGACGGGTACGACCCCAGCGTCTCCGGCGAACGACAACACACCGATCGTCAACGGCACCGCCGAGTCTGGTAGCACGGTGCGGATCTACACGAACGCCGCGTGCACCACGCAGGTCGGCACCGCCACCGCGAGCGGCGGCACGTTCGCGATCGACGTCACCGCGGTTACCGACAACACCACCACGAGCTACTACGGCACCGCGACCGACGCGGCCGGCAACGCGAGCGCGTGCACGATCGCGCCGATCAGCTACATCGAGGACTCGGCGGCCCCTGCGCCACCGTCGTCACTCACGACGACGCCGACCTCGCCCGCGAACAACAACAATCCGTCGATCAACGGATCGACCGAAGCGAACGCGACGGTGACCGCGTACACCGATGCGGGATGTTCGACGTCCGCAGGTACGGACACCGCGGACGCGTCGGGCAACTTCTCGATCCCGGTCACGGTCAGCAACAACTCGACCACCACGTTCCGGCTGCGTTCGACCGATGTCGCCGGCAACACCTCGGCATGCGGCGCTGCCAACATCACCTACGTCGAAGACAGCACGGCCGTCGCGCCGCCGATCTTGACCGGCTCGACGCCTACCTCGCCGAGCAACACGAGCACCACCCCGAGCATCACCGGTACCACCACCGCGGGCCTGAACATCCGGCTGTACACCAACGCTAGTTGCAGCGGTGCGGACGTTGGCGAGCTGCTCGGTGCCGGCGCCGCGTTTTCGATCCCGGTCGCGGTGACCGCGAACACGAGCACCACGTTCTACGCCACGGCCAACAACGGCGTGAATACGTCGGCATGTTCGGCCGGCGTCACCTACGTTCATGACAGCATCGCTCCTGCGCTGCCCACCGCGCTGGGTGTGACCCCGAGCTCACCCTCGAACCAGAACAACCCGACGATCACGGGTATGGCCGAAACGGGCTCGACGGTGCGGATCTACACCAACGCGACGTGTTCCAGCGCGATCGCGGGCACTGGCACCGCCAGCGCGGGGACGTTCAGCATCGCCGTGACTGTTGCCGCTGACACCACGACCACGTTCTATGCCCGCTCGACCGACGCGGCGAGCAACGTCTCCGGCTGCTCGACGAGCAACGTGACCTACGTCGAAGACTCGACTGCACCTGCGCTGCCACTGGTGAGCTCGACGACGCCGAGCTCACCGTCGAGCACGACCACCACGCCGATGATCAATGGCACGGCCGAGGCCAGCTCGACGGTGCGCGTGTACCCGACCTCGGACTGCTCCGGTCCGCCCTCGGGGACCGGCACCGCCGCCGGCGGCACGTTCTCGATCTCGGTCTCGGTGAGCGCCAACACCTCGACGACGTTCAAGGCAACCGCGACCGATGCCGCCGGCAATGCATCAGCGTGCTCGACCACCTCTGTCAGCTATGTGCACGACAACCAGGCGCCCGCCACGCCGTCCGGACTCGCGACGATTCCGGTCAGCCCCAGCAACAACAACTCGCCGGCGGTCACTGGCAACGCCGATCCGAACACGAGCGTCACGATCTACACCACCCCGACGTGTACCCCGGCCAGCGCGGTCGGCACCGGGGCTGCGACCATCGGCGGGACGTTCTCGATCACGGTTACTCCTGCACTTGGAAGCAACACGACCACCACGTTCTACGCGCGGTCGGTCGATGCGGCGAATAACCAATCCGCATGCTCGACCAGCAACGTCACCTACGTCGAAGATTCGAATGCACCGAGCGCCCCGGTGTTCACCGGCACGACCCCGACCTCGCCGTCGAAGGCCAGCACGACGCCTACCATCAATGGCACGGCCGAACCGAACGCCACGGTGACGCTATGGACCAACCCGACGTGCTCGAGCTCCTCGGTGGGAAGCGGCACCGCCACCGGCGGGACGTTCGCGATCAGCGTCACCGTGACCGCGAACTCGTCGACCACGTTCTACTCGCGAGCGACCGACGCGGCCGGTAACCCGTCCGCTTGCTCCGCGGGGATCACGTACGTCCACGACAGCTCCGCACCGACCACACCGAGCTCGCTCGTGATGGTCCCGGCGTCTCCAGCCAACATGAACACGCCGTCGCTCACCGGTAACGCCGAGACCGGCGCGACCGTCGGTGTCTACACCGACGCCACCTGCACTACGCTGTCGGCGTCTGGCACCGCGGCCGCGGGAGCATTCTCGATCCAGCTGTCGGTCGCCGATAACACGACGACCACGTTCCATACCAAGGCGACCGACGCCGCAGGCAACGCGTCGGGATGCTCGAGCGGTGTGCCCTACATCGAAGACTCGACGGCGCCAGCGGTGGCGACGTTCACCGGCACGACGCCGGCGTCGCCATCGAATGCCAGCACCACGCCGACCATCAACGGCACCGCCGAGACCGGCGCCAGCGTGTCGCTGTTCACCAACGCGGCCTGTAGTGGGGGTGCGGCTGGCACCGCGACCGCCGCCGCCGGCGCGTTCGCTCTCGGGGTTTCGGTGACGGCGAATACCACCACGACGTTCTGGGCCAAGGTTACCGATGCTGCGAACAACGCTTCGGCCTGCTCGCCGACGTCGCAGTCGTACACCCACGACAACGTGGCACCGGCGACGCCGGGCGCCCTCGCGACCAACCCGATATCGCCGTCGAACACGACGTCGCTCGCGCTGTCCGGCACCGGCGAGATCGGCACGACGATCCGGATCTATTCGCAGGCTGGCTGCGCGGGTGCGATCACCACCACCACGACAGTGGGGGGCGGTGGCTCGTGGAGTGTGAACCTCACCGCCGCTGCGAACGCGACGACCACGTTCACCGCGCGCGCCATCGACGCAGCCAGCAACCTGTCTTCGTGTTCCGCCTCGGTCGCCTACGTCCACGACTCGATCGCTCCGGCGGCGCCGACCATCACCGGCAGTAACCCCACGTCGCCGGGCAACGCTAACTCGCCGCTCATCCTGGGCACGGCCGAGGCGAGCTCGATCGTGACGCTGTATTCGGACGCTGGGTGCACGGTGGTCGCCGGATCGGGGCCCGCGACCAGCGGATCGTTCTCGATCACCGTCAACGTCGGCGACAACAGCTCGACGACCTACCGTGCGAAGGCGACCGACGCCGCCAACAACACGTCGACCTGTTCGTCGGCGTTCACGTTCATCGAAGACTCGGCGCCTCCGGTCGCGCCGAGCGGGCTGGCGACGACTCCGGTGTCGCCGTCGAACTCGAACAACCCGAACCTCACCGGCAGCGCCGAGGCGGGTGCGACGGTTCGCGTGTACCTGGCCGCGGCATGCGCCGGCGCGACTCATACGACCGCCACCGCGAACGGGTCAGGTGCGTTCACCGCTCCGCTGACGGTTCCGTCGAACGCGACCAGCACGATCTCGGCGCAGGCGGTCGATGCTGCCGGCAACATGTCCGCGTGCTCGAGCGCGATCAGCTACGTCGAAGACTCGGTCGCGCCAACGCAACCGACGGTCGTGACGAGCCCGGTGTCGCCCTCGAACGTCAACAACTTCGACGTGATCGGCACGACCGATCCGAGCGTGACGCTCCAGCTGTTCCTCAACGGCGCGTGCAGCGGGTCTCCGTTCTCGCAGACCACCACCAATGCGGTCGGCCAAGGCTCGATCGGCATCGGTGTCGCCGACGGTGCCGTGCTCACGATGACGATGCGTGCGGTCGACACGGCGGGCAATCAGTCATCCTGCTCGGCGTCGATCACGTACACCGAAGACTCCACGCCGCCCGCAGTCCCGGTGTTCACCACCAGCGCGCCGGTGTCGCCATCCAACGTCAACAACCCCACGATCAGCGGTACCTCCGACGCCAACGTCACGATCCGGCTGTTCACCACCGCCTCGTGCTCGACGATCGCGTACACCGGCACCGCCAATGGCTCCGGCGCGTGGTCGATCCCGGTCACGGTGGCCGATAACACCACGACCGCGTTCTACGCCCGCGCGGTCGACGCGGCCGGCAACGTCTCGTCGTGCACCACGACTCCGTTGACCTACGCCGAGGACTCCGCCGCGCCGGGCACCCCCACCATCACGTCGAGCACGCCGCCGTCACCCGCGACGACCACATCGCCGAACATCAACGGCCAGACCACCGAGTCGGGCGTGCTGATCAAGCTGTTCAGCAACGCCGCGTGCACGGGTTCTTCGATCGGATCCGGTAACTCCACGACGTTCGGCACGTTCACCATCGGAGTGACGGTGGCCGCGAACTCGTCGACCTCGATCTACGCGACTGCCCAAGACTCCGCCGGCAACGTCTCGGGCTGCGGCGGTCCGCTGATCTACGTCCACGACACGATCGCACCGGCGGCCCCGACGGCGCTCGGTGTGAACCCGGCATCCCCCGCCAACAACAACAACCCGTCGGTGACCGGTACCGCCCAAGCCGGCAGCTCGATCAAGCTGTACACCAACTCCGCGTGCTCGGGCGGCGCGCTGACCTCGGGTTCGTCGGCGACGTCGTCGTTCTCGGTTCCCGTCACGGTGGCCAACGACACCACGACGACGTTCTGGGCGACCGCGACCGATGCGGCCGGTAACGCGTCGGCCTGCTCGACCAGCAGCGTCCAATACCGCGAAGACTCGACCGCCAATCCGCCGGTGCTGAGCTCGACGACCCCGACCTCGCCGTCGTCGACCTCGACGTCGCCGACGATCAACGGTACGGCCGAGGCAAGCACCACGATCTTCCTCTACTCGGATGCATCATGCTCGACGCAGGTGGCGAGTGGCAGCGTCACCGCGGGCGGAAGCTTCGCACTGTCGGTCACCGTCAGCCCGAACACCTCGACCACGTTCCGCGGTCGAATCCGCGATGCGGCGAACAACCTGTCGTCGTGCTCGTCGACGAGCGTGACGTACATCCACGACAACGTCGGCCCGACGTTTGCCGGCCCGACCTCGGCGACCAGCACGGCCGAAGACGGCATCTTCCTGCAGTGGTCGGCAGCGAGCGACACGTTCACCTCGTCGGCGAACATGCGCTACGACATCTGCTACTCGACCGCGCCGAGCGGCTGCAACACGTTCGTCGCACTCGAGACCACGAGCGCGGGTGCGACGTCATGGACGGTTGGTGGCCTCGAGATGGGCACGCGCTACTGGTTCAAGATGCGCGCGGTCGATCAGGCCGGCAATGTCAGCGCGGTGCCATCCGCCCAGGTGACCGATCGAACGTGGGGCCCGCAGGGCACGGTCGCGGTCGCCGCCGGCTACCGGTTCAGCTGCGCGCAGATGTCGGACGGTACCGTCCGATGTTGGGGCAACAATACCAAGGGTGAATGTGGCGACGGCACGACGGCGTCGCCGCGCACGACCCCGCGCCAGGTGGTCGGGCTCACCGATGTCATCTCGCTCGCCGCGGGCGGTTCGGATCTCGACGAAAACGCGCACGCGTGTGCAGTCAAGTCGAACGGCACGGTGTGGTGCTGGGGCGCCGGCAACTACGGCCAGCTCGGCAACGGTGCGTCACCTGCCTTCGTCTCATCGCCGGTCCAGGTCTCCGGCATCACCACGGCGATCTCGGTGACGGCAGGCTGGGGCCATAGCTGCGCGGCGCTTTCGAACGGCCAGGTGCGTTGCTGGGGTGCCAACGGCTTCGGTCAGCTCGGCAACAGCACGTTCACGACCACGAACACGCCGGTGACGGTCAGCTCGGTGACCGGTGCGCTCAACGTATCCGCGGGTAACGTGCATACCTGCGCGCTGATCTCCGACGGAACCGTGCGGTGCTGGGGCGAAGGCGGCAACGGCCGGCTCGGCAACGGCGCTTCGAGCACGTCCAACGTGCCGGTCACCGTGTCGCTCGGTGCGTCGGATCGCGCTCGCCAGCTCGATGTCGGCCCCGCGCACGCCTGCGTCACCACGCAGGCAGGCCAAGCGCGATGCTGGGGTGCCAACACCACGTATCAGCTCGGCGACAGCACGATGATGGATCGCTCCACGCCCGTCGCGGTTTACTTGAGCGGATCTTCGAACGTGAGCTCCGTGGCATCGGTGTCCGCGGGTGGTTCCGGTACGACCAACGGCACTACCTGCATCGTCCGTGCGATGGGTGTGGTGCGGTGCTTCGGTCACGGCGCGCTCGGCGCGATCGGTAACGGTGGCACCGCCAACGAGCCGTATCCGGATGCCGTGAATATCGGTTCGCCGAAGAGCGTGAGCGTCGGCAGCTCGCATACATGCGGCCTGGTCGCCGACGGGCGCCCGGAGTGCTGGGGCACCAACACGACCGGTCAGCTCGGCAACGCCTCGACGACGACGTCGCTCGTACCGGTGAATGTCGCTGACCTCTATACACGCGAGAGCGGCGTGGCGATCGCCAGCGGGTACATGTACAGCTGCGCGCGGATGTCGACGGGCGAGGCCAAGTGCTGGGGCTACGGCGAATACGGCCAGCTCGGTGACGAGAACGAGACCACCACGCCGTACCCGCTCGGCAAGGTCATCGATACTGCGAGCGTCATGGACTACATCACCGATGTTTCGGCGGGTCGTTATCACGCATGCGCGGTACGCGCCGACGGCAACGTGTGGTGCTGGGGTCAGGGCACCGAAGGTCAGCTCGGCAACAACCTGTTCAACAACTCGCCGAACGCGGTGGAGGTTCAGGGGATATCCACGTATGCGATCCAGGTAGCCAGCGGCTCCAACCACGCCTGCGCGCTGCTCGTCGGTGGCACCGTGATGTGTTGGGGCCTGAACCAATACGGTCAGCTCGGCAACAACGTATCGATCCCCGGCACGTCGCTGGCGACCGCGGTCGCCGTCAGCGGGCTCACGGGCGCCGTCGAAATCTCGGCCGGCTACGGCAACACCTGCGCGCGTCTGGGCGACGGCACGGTCCGGTGCTGGGGCGCAGGCTTCAACGGCGCGCTCGGCAACGGTGGCACCACGCACTCGAGCATCCCGGTCACCGTCACCGGCGTCGCTACAACGAGGAGCATCGGCACCGGTGTGTGGTCTTCGTGCGCGGTGATCGCCAACAGCAACATGATGTGTTGGGGTCACGGTGCATACGGCCAGATGGGCAACTCCACCGTCACCCCGAACAACGCCACGGCCGTGTTCGCGAGCGGATCGGGCTATGTGAAGGCCGGCGTGGGCGACTACACGGTGTGCGCGATCAAGTCGAACGGCGTGCCGTCCTGCTGGGGATACAACGGGTACGGCGAGGTCGGCGACGGAACGACGACGAACCCGCGCACCAGCCCAGGTGCAGTGGTCGGCCTCGATACGATCAGCGACATGGGCACCGGGACGTATCACACGTGCGGGTTGCACTCCGACGGCACTGCAGAGTGCTGGGGCTTGAACAGCTTCGGCGCGCTGGGTGACGGCTCGACGACGGGCGATAGCATCGCGTCGCCGGTGCCGGTGATTTATTTCCCCTGAGTCGGTCCGGGAGCTCTGGCAGGCTTTCTGGTCATCACCTCCATACCGGGTGGGACGAGAAGCTTGCCGATCCGCTGCCACGCGAGCTCGACGCCATTGGTGTCCTTGACCACGAACCGCTGTTTGGCCTGGCCGTCGAAGAAGCACGGGACCTCGGCGAGCCCCAGCTGCGGATCGACGAGCGGGCAGGTCGGGCCTCCGCTCCAGCCGAGCCAGCGATCGCGATCGGCGAGCGGCAACACGAACGCGTCGTCATCGGCGAGCGGGACGCCGAATGATCCCGACGTCCAGCTCAAATGGATCCGCGGACCGTCGATCACGACAGGCACGTATTGCATCGTCGTGCCGGTCTTGATCCCGAGCTGCCTCTCGCGAAGGACCACCAGCGTGCGCGGGGGGTCGGTCTCAGCTCGCTGCTTCGACGTTCGGGTCACCGCCAGCGAGCCGTTCGCGCTCAGCTTCCATGTCACCGATTCATCGAGCGCGCCGATCGCGGCGCGCGTCCACTCGCCTGCCAGCGCCGCGACGCGCTTCGCCGATCCGTCCGGTGTGACCGGCGCACCCAATAGCCGCTCGCGCAGCAACGTGCTGTCGTAGAACGTGAACACCGGGTTGGCCCCACACGCCGTCCACAGCTCGACGCCGAGCGGACGCTCGATCAAACACCGCCGTGTCGCGTAGTCGAGTTGCCCACATGCACGCATGCCTGCGGTGTTCTGGGCACTCGTGCGGTCCACGTCCGTGAGCCCGAGCTTGCTCGTGACCGGTCTGACCCATGCCGCCATCCGATCGAAGATCGCGATGCAGTCCGCTGACTGCGCGGGCTCGACGGGAGTCGGCGTGGTCGCCGCCGCCGAACCGCTCGACGCACCGATCGCCGAGCCAGCTTGGCCGCGGTTGCTCGCATCGTCGCCGGTTCCCCCACACGCCAACACCAAGACGAAGATCACCGGGTAGCGCTTCATGAAGCGCGACATTAGCGCGCCGCATGATCCTCGAAACACCGAGCGCGTTTGATATCCTGATCGTGTCCATGCCTGTTTGCCGAAAGTGCAAGAAGGAGTGGCCGGCGGAGATGACCGCGTGTCCGGACGACGGATGGTCATTCACGGTCGAGGTCGATCAAACGCAAGCGCCCCAAGATCACGGTTGGGGTGCGAACGCTACCAATGCCACGAACGCAGGGAATCTCGCGGTCGCGCAGCCGAGTGAGGATTCGGATCTGCGTCCGGGTACGGTGGTCGGTGAGTACCGGATCGAAAAGAAGATCGGCGAAGGCGGCATGGGTGCCGTCTACGGCGCCATTCATCCGCTGATCGGCAAGAAGGCCGCGATCAAGGTGATCAGCGCTGCGCTCGGCGCCGATGCCTCCGCGGTCAATCGGTTCGTTCAGGAAGCGCGGTCGGTAAACCAGATCGGTCACCCGAACATCGTCGACGTGTTCGCGTTCGGCGAGCTGCCCGACGGCCGTAACTACTTCGTGATGGAGCATCTCCAGGGCGAGAGCCTTGCGGATCGCCTCGGTCGCGCGCCCATGCCGCTCGGCAACGCGCTCGAGATCCTCGACCAAGTTGCAGACGCGCTCGAAGCCGCGCACGAAAAACAGATCGTTCACCGCGATCTCAAGCCCGACAACGTGTTCCTCGCATCGGTGCGTGGCGGTCGCACGATGGTCAAGCTACTCGACTTCGGCATCGCAAAGCTGTCGACCGGCGAAGGTGAAGGCGGCATCGCCAAGACCCGTACCGGCATGATGATGGGAACGCCGGGCTATTTGTCGCCCGAGCAGGCGCGCGGCAAGAACGTCGATCACCGCACGGACATCTACGCGCTCGGCTGCATGACGTTCGAGATCGTGTGCGGCCGGTTGCCGTTCGTCGCCGACAACGCGATGGACATCGTGCTGTCGCACATGACCGCCCCCCCGCCGCGCGCCAGCGAGATCTGGCCGGAGATTCCGGCCGCACTCGACGAGCTGATCAATCAGATGCTCGACAAAGACGCAGCGAAGCGGCCATCGTTGAGCTCGCTGCGCACCGCGTTTGCGGAGCTGTTTACCAGCGGGCTCGTCACGGTCGAATCGACCGGTGTGCACGCCGCCTATCGCTCGGGCGTCGGTGGTCGGATCGCGACGCCAGCGCGCGGCACGCCGATCACGCCGACACCTGGCGGAGGGACCCCGCGGACGGGCGTGATGGCAGCCGCTGCGTTGCAGACCACTCCGCCGGTCGTCGGCGAGGTCGTGCCCGCACCCGCGAAGAAGTCCGGCCTGCTGATCGGAGCGATCGTCGGAGTGATCGCGATCGGCGGCGCCGGCGCGTTCTTTGCCACGCGCGGTGGATCCGAGCCAGCCAAGCCGTCGGTGGCTGCGGCCGCACCGCCCGTCGCCGAGCCGCCCACGCCGGTCGACCCACCCAAGCCTGCCGAGCCACCACCGCCACCGCCCGAGCCCGCAAAGGCTCCCGAGCCAGCCGCACCCGCGGCGCCGGTGATGGCGGGCTACCTCGACATTTCGCTCAACGTCGATAGAGCGAAGGTCGAGCTCGACGGTGAGCCGGTCCAGATCAAGGGGCGAAGCGTCAAGGTTCCGGTCGAGAAAGCCGGTAGCCACAAGCTCACGATCACGGCATCGGGCCGCACGCCTTACGAGAAGACCCTGGAGATCAGCGGCGGTGGCACCACCGTACTCGACGTCAAGCTCGAGCGCGTGAGCAGCGGAAAGAAGCCTCCCGCCGGCAAGCCCGGCACCACGGCGCCGGTCGATCGTGACGGCACGCTGGATCCGTTCGCCAACTAACCCGAGGCATGACGATGCGCTCCACCTACTTGCTGTCCGCGGCCTTGCTTGCACTCGCACTTCCCGCCGCCGCGCAGCCAGCGCCCGACGGACCGGCGGCCCCAGCCGCGGATCCGAAGGTGCAGGCCAAGGCGCACTACGAGAAGGGTCAGACCCACTACAACCTCGGCGAGTTCGATCTAGCGATCACCGAGTTCAAGGCTGCGTATAACTTGTCGTCGGCGCCCGGCCTGTTGTTCAACATCGCGCAGTCGTACCGGCTCAAGAAGGACTACGAGCAAGCGAGCTACTTCTACAAGACCTATCTGCGGCTCAAGCCCGACGCCAAGAACCGGAGCGACGTCGAGGCGCGAATCGCCGAGATGGAGAAGATGCTCGCCGACCAGAAGGCGATGGGCACGTCTCCTCCGACCGGGACGGTGCCGCCCGATGGCGAGACCAAGCCCACGCCCGACGAGACCAAGCCCGAGGACACGAAACCGGTGGATGTGGTGCCCTCGAATGGCGCGACCGATTCGCCGATGGTGGTCGAGCGGCGCTCGGACGGATCGGGCAAGTCGCTGATGACCGCAGGACTCGCGACCGCTGGTGCCGGCATGGCGCTGGTGATCACCGGCGTCGTGTTCGGCAGGATGGCGAAGTCAGCGTCCGACGAGCTCGACGCGATCGACGACAACATGGGCACGTGGACCCAAGCTGACCAGGACAAGTACGACGCAGGCAAGCGCAACAACACGATCGCGCTGATCTCGTTTATCGCGGGCGGTGCAGCGGTCGCGACCGGCGCGACGCTCTGGGTGATGGGCAAGCTGAAAGATGGCTCTTCGTCGGTCGCGGTCGTGCCGACCAACAACGGTGCGACGATCGCATACGGCTGGAAGTTCTAGCTGCGTCGAAGTCGCGTTGACCTGGCTCGCTAGTGCACGTGCGCCGACTCGGCGGGCGGAGGCTTCGCGGGCGGCACGACCTCTCGCTTGCCTGGCGTCGCGACGCCGAGCGGAATCTCGACGACAAACGTCGTCCCGGTGTCCGGCTTGCTCTCCACGGTGATCGACCCGTCGTGCGCGTCGACGATCGTCTTGGCGATGAACAAGCCCAGCCCGGTGCCCTTGAGCCCGCGGGTCTCGTGCTTCCAATAGCGATCGAAGATGTGCGGCAGGTTTTCTGCGGGAATTCCGGCCCCGGTATCCGCCACGGCAAATCGCACATGCTCGGCGATCCGCTCGACACGCAAGGTGACGCGGCCGCCGGGCGGCGTGAACTTGAGCGCGTTGCCGAGCAGGTTCGACAAGACCTGGAACAAGCGCTCGCGGTCGGCGTGCATCACGATGCCATCGTTCACCACCTCGAGCTCGAGCGTCACCTGGCGCGACGTGGCGAGCGGACCGAACACGTCGAGCGCCTCGCGAACCAGATCGTCGACGTTGCACCGCTCGGGTGTGATCCCGAAGCGGCCGGCTTCGATCGTGGTGACGTCGAGTGTGGTCTTGATCAGCTCCGCCATTCGCGTGGCGATGCTGTGGATCGACTGCGCGTGGTTGCGCGCGCGAGCCTCGTGGGCGAGCTGTTGCACGAGCTCGGCCTTCATCATGATCGCTCCCAGCGGATTGCGAAGGTCGTGTGCCACGATCCCCATCAGATCATCGCGCGCGATCAGGGCACGTCGCGTGGTCTCGAGCGCGTCGGCTTCCCGACGATACGCTTGCTCGAGCTTGCTCGCGAAGTACCACGCAGCACCGACGCCGACGATCACCAGGATCGCCAGCAAGCCATATTCGCCAGCCATCAGCTGCGCGCGATGTTGCCCCGCCTCCCGATAGATCCGTTCGATCACGTCGCCCTTGTGCATCACCAGCTGATCGAGCGCGCTGCTCAGCGCGTAGCGCGCCGGCAACACCTCGCTCTCGAATCGCGCCAGGATCGTATCGGGAGGTTGGCCCTCGCGCTGTTCGAGCAGCGCGTCCTGCCGTGCATGAAACTCTGCCGCGGCACGATCGACCTCGGAGATCAGCGCCGCAACCTTCGGCGTCACGGTCTCGCGTTCGAGACTACGCACCGCATGATTGAAGTTGGCCTCGGCTTCACGCAGCTTCTCGAGGAACTCGGAGTCACCCGAAATGAGATAGCCACGGCCCGCCGAGACCATCAGCTCGCCGCTCCAGCGCAGCCGCTCGACCAATCCGATGTCTCGCTCCTCGGTCCGGATGTATGCGATCTGACCATCGGAGACCTGCTCCATCCGCGCGATGGTGAACACCATCCCGATCACCAGCAACGCGATGATCACGGCGTAACCGACCAGCGCTCGGACTCGAAATCTATTGGCTCCCGGCATGGCGTGACGGCGTTCCGGATGACGACGCGGCGCACCCACCACGCAGTCTGGCGGACACCGCGTGGGTGGCATGAGGGAACCGGTGCCCCCGCAGTGAAATTCCCCGCGCGCTGCACGCGGATGTGATCCGCGGCTACGCGCCGAGTGCAACCGGTTCGCTGTGCGAAACCGCGCGCGTTTCGAACGAGCGAGGCCTTGCGTTGCCGACGCAGTTGCGGTTCGCTAACCAAATGCGCGGACACTCCGCGGGGTTCGGCTCGGTCGACTATCTGACGCGGGCTATCCGAGAGGAATTCCCCGAGCTCGATTACGACCGGCTGCGGGCCGCGGTGGAGCGTGCGATCGCGCGCGCAGCGAGTGCGTCGCTCGATACCGAGGGCTACCGCGTGGTCGACCTCCACCTCGCGCGGGTCGAGGCGAGCGAGGAGAGCTCGGAACGCGCCGTGATCTTGCGCGACCTGTCGGACAACCTCGAGCAGCGTGGCGACGCCGATCGTGCGTTGGTCACGCGGTTGGCAGCATTCACCGAGGGCCCCACTCCCGCGGACATCGACGCCCTGCTCCGCCTGGCGCGGGTGACTCAGCGCTGGAGCGAGCTGCCGCTCGACACCATGAGTGCGCTGATCGACATCCAGGACGAGGCCGCGGCGCGACGACTCACCGCGCTCGCCACCGCTTGGCAGCAGGTCGGCCGCGCGTACTACGCCGCCGACTGCCTCGAGCGCGTGTTGTTGATCGCGCCCGCAGATCCGAAGGCGCACGAGGCGCTCGAGTTGTTCTACCGCAGCACCAACGAGTGGCCCGCATTGGTCGAGCTCCTCGATCGCCGTGCGGTTCACCTCGAGAGCGACCGCGAGCGCGCGGAGCTGTACCGCGAGATCGGCCGGATCTACGAGCGGGAGCTCGGCGATGAAACCGGCGCCCTCGACGCGTATCGCGAGGCCGATCGGTTGTTTGCCGATCACCCCGACGCGCTCGATGGCATCGCCCGGTTGGTGGTCCGCGTCGGAGAAGCCGAGGGCGAAGCGCTAGGTGCGCTCGAGCGCCAGATCCGCGTCGTGACCGATCCGAAACAGCGAGCGCCGGTGTTGGCACGCGCCGCCGAGCTGGCAAAGCTCCAGGATTGGGACAAGTCGCTCAAGCTGTTCCAGCGGGCGCTCGCCGACGATCCGGACCTCGTGGCAGCGATCGACGGCTATGTTCAACTGCTGCGCGATCGCGGCCAGCTCGCCGACGCAGTGTCGTTCCTGATCGCCTCGGCCGATCGCCCCGCGCTCGCTACCGAGCGCGCGCGCTGGCTGACCGACGCTGCGGACTTCTGCGTCGGGCTCGGTGAGACCGATCGCGCCCGCGAGCTCTATCGCCAGGTCCGCACGATCGATCCGGGCAATCGCAAGGCGGGGATCGCGCTGGTCGAGCTGTGGGACGGCCCATCGTCGGACGGTGGTTCGCTACAGGAGCTGGTGCCGATCCTCGATGAGCTGTGCCGCACGACACAGGATCCCGCGCGGCTTCGCCACTATCTGCTGCAGCGAAGCAAGATCGCTGCCGAGCTCGGTGACCGAACCGGCGCACGCAAGGCGCTGACCCAAGTCGTCGACATCGATCCACACGATCTGGAGAGCCGGCGCGAGCTGTCGATGATGCTGTACGACGCCCAGCAGTGGGCCAAGGCGCGGCCGTTGATGGAGGGCCTGTTCGAGTACGAGGACATGATGCCTCCCGAGGCATGCATCGACCTCCACTACAAGGTGGCGCGGTGCGCTCACGAGCTCGGCGACAACGACGCGGCGACCAACCACGCGACGATCACGCTCGCCCTCGACCCGACTCACCGCGCCGCGCTGTTGCTCAAGACCGAGCTCAACCGCTCCGATCCGGTGGCGCTCGCGGCCGATCAGCTCGCGCTCGCGAACCTCGCGCCTCCCGAGGAACGGGCAAGCCGATTCGCCGCGCTCGGCGATCGCTACATCGAGCTCGGCGATCGTGCGACCGCTCGCGAGATGTACCGCGAGGCGCTGGTCTACCGACCTGGCGATCACCTGCTGCTGACCAAGTTCCTCGAGCTCGTCGCGGACGAGGGCGACTGGGGCTACAGCATGGATCTGGTCCAGCGGCTGATCGATACCGAACAGGATCCCAAGGTCCGCGCCCGCTATCGCCAAACCGCCGCGATGATCGCGCGCGACGAGCTCGCCGATCCCGAACGTGCGAGGGCTCTGCTCGAACAAGCGATCGAAGACGATCCGATGGCGTTCGGCGCTGCCGACGAGCTCGAAGCGATGCTCGCCGGGATTCCCGGTGGTGAAGCGCTCATGGTGTTCTACGCACGGCGCCTCGAGCACATGCGCGCCCTCGAGGGTCGCGCCGGCGAGCGGCTGCGGCTGTGGGATCGACTCGGCGAGCTGTGTCTGACCGCCGGACGCCGCGATGATGCGGTCGCCGCGTTCGAGGTGGCGCTCACGTTCGACGCCGACAACCTCGACCGCCGAATCAAGCTGGCCGATCTCTATCTCGACGCCAACCCGGCGCACGATCCCAACGCGATCATCCAGCACCAAGCCGTGCTGCGGATGACCAAGCGCAGGCTCAAGTCGTATTCGGCGCTGCGCTCGCTGTATCGCCGCACCAACCAGCCCGATAAGGCGCGCGCGTGTGACGACGCGATCGCGATCATCGGCGCCCACAAGCTCGACGACAGGATCGACGATCTGTTCGAGCGCGATCGCACGACCGAGTCGTCGGTGATGCGAACCACGATCCGGCCGCCACGTGCGCTGTCGAACGACGACTGGCTGGCGCTGGCGCGGATCGACGTCGATCTCCACCTTTCGGGGCTGTTCGCCGTGATCGCGCCGCCATTTGCGGTCGAACGTGCGCGCATGCGTCCACCGCAAGTGGTGCCGCCGCGCGAGCACGATCTGCCACAACCGATCGCTCGCGTGATCGATCAGGTCGCCAACGCGTTCGGGATTCAGCGCCCACCGACCTATCTCGACCGCGCGGAGAATTTTGTCTGCAAGATCTCGATGCGAGTGCGGCAAGGCGTGCTTGCGCCGGTGCTGTTCATCGGTCGCCTGGCGCTGGACAAACAGATCAATGATCACGAGCTCGCGTTCCTCGTGGCTCGCCAGCTGTCCGACCTGCGCAACGACCGGATCGCGCGGCTGCTGTGTCCGCGAGCCGGCGAGCTCGCTCAGATCATCGAGCTGGCGTCCGGTGGTCAGAGCGATTCGACGAGTCACGCCTCGCGCTGGCTATCGAGCTCACTGCATCCAATGGAGCTCGATCAGGCGATGACGATCGGCGCGCGATTGCGCGAGCGCGGGGTGCATCCGCTGACCGCGGCGCTCGCTTGGATGAACGCAACCGAGCGCGCGGCCGATCGGATCGGGTTCGTCGTGGTTGGAGATCTCGGCACCTGCGTCCGCGTGCTCGAGAAGGAACCGTCGGCCGGGGAGCACAACCGCGTGCTCGAGCTGATCTGGTCGAGCATCACGGAGGACGTACTGTCGGTGCGGGCCCGCGTCGAAGGCTGGGCCACGACGCCCGCAGCAGCGGCCGCGACCGCGACGCGCAGATAGCGGTTGCGCACAACCGCGGTAGACAGCCACGCGCCGCCGCACTACTAACGGGGCGATGGATGTCTTCGGCAAGCTTTCCACATACGACTTCGGTGAAGTCCACTTCCGCCTCGACAAGGCCAGCCAGCTCCGCGCGATCGTGGCGATCCACGACTCGCGGCTCGGCCCCGCGCTCGGTGGGTGCCGGTTCATCGAATACGATACCGACGAAGCGGCGTACATCGACGCGCTCCGCCTCGCGCGCGGCATGACCTACAAGGCCGCGCTCGCCGGTCTGCCTCACGGCGGCGGCAAGAGCGTGATCATCCGGCCCAAGCAGCACTTCGATCGCGTGGCGCTGTTCCGCGCATTCGGCCGGTTCATCAATGATCTGCGCGGCCATTACATCACCGCCGAGGACAGCGGCACCGGTCTCGAGGACATGGAGATCGTCCGCACGATGACCAAACACGTGACCGGCATCGATCCGGCCCACGGCGGATCGGGAGATCCGTCGCCGTTCACGGCGCTCGGCGTTCGCCGCGGCATCGAAGCGTGCGTCAAGTTCAAGCTCGGTCGGGCGGGGCTCGACGGCGTTCACATCGCCGTGCAGGGCGTCGGGCACGTCGGCTACCAGTTGTGCAAGGAGCTTCACGCGGCCGGCGCAAAGCTCACCGTTGCCGACGTCGACAAGCTCAAGAGCGAGCGCGCACAGCGCGAGTTCGGGGCGTCGATCGTCGACATCGCGGCGATCCCGCAGGTCGACTGCGATGTGTTCGCTCCGTGCGCGCTCGGTGCCGGGCTCAACGACGATACGATCCCGCACCTCAAGGCAAAGATTGTCGCAGGTGCGGCGAACAATCAGCTGGCCACGCCCCACCACGGTAACGATCTTCACGCCAGAGGCATTTTGTACGCGCCGGACTACGCGATTAACGCGGGCGGTCTGATCAACGTCGCACAGGAAGTGAAGGGCTATGACGCCAACCTGTCGCGCGAGAACACCCTGAAGATCTACGACACGATCTGGGATATCTGCGAGCGCAGCAAGAAGATGGGCGCGCCGACGTACAAGGTCGCGGACATCATGGTCGAAGAAAAGCTCGCCGCGGTCGCGCGGCCGTAGCCGCCAAGGCTGTCGCCAGAACGCGGGACCGGGTTGGCGGTTTCAGGTTCGTTGCTCCCCTCCTGTCATGGGACTGGGGACCGAGAGCCCGCAATCTCGAATGAGATGGCCTGACAGAGGCGGAGATCCGTATGAGCACGAGGTGCGCGAAAATCCGCCGAACCGCTTGCTGTACGGGGGGCCCTCGAACGACAAATCACCCATGAATCGCTTTGTCGCAGCTGTCGCAGGAATCGGGCTGGTCGCCACCCCAGGACTCGCCCGAGCTAACGTCGAGATCGGCGGGACCGCTGGCCTTCACATGTTCAGCACGAACAATGGCCTCGGCGTCGAGAAGATGGAGACCGCCACCAGCCAGAAGAACTCGGCGCTGTTCGGTGTTCGAGTGGGCGTGTTCTTTCAGAACATGTTTGGTGTCGAGGGAGAGTTCGGCGTGATCCCGAGCGAGGCGCGCTCGATGCTGTTCTCGGTCTACAACATCACGTACCGCGGCCACGTTGCGGTGCAGCTGCGCGCAAAGGATCCGGCGAACAATTTCATCCCGTTCGTCGTCGCTGGCGCGGGGATCTTGCAGGTCTACCAGAGCGATGAAGCCGACGTGATCGCCGAGGAGAAGATGGTCGTTCCGTACGCCGGTATCGGTGCGAAGTACCGCGCGGCGAACAACTGGGGCCTGCGTGCAGATGCCCGCGTATTGTTCCCCGAGAGCAGCGATCCCGATTCCAGCCGCGCGCTGGACTTCGAAGCGCTGCTTTCGCTGTACCGCGAGTTCGGACGACCGGAGAAGGTCGAGGAGCCGCCGCCGCACCCGCCGCCCGGCAAGGACGAGGATCCGGATAAGGATGGGATTGCTGGCGCAGCCGATACCTGCCCGAACGAGCCCGAGGACAAGGACTCCTTCGAGGACGATAACGGCTGCCCGGATCCGGACAACGATGGCGACGGCGTCGGCGATGCCGATGACAAGTGCGCCACCGAGGCCGAGGACAAGGACAACTTCGAGGACGACAACGGCTGTCCCGATCCGGACAACGATGGCGACGAGGTACCGGATGCGGCCGACCAGTGCGGGACCGAGCCCGAGACCAAGAACGGCTACCAGGACGACGACGGTTGCCCCGACGAGATCCCCGAGAAGCTCAAGAAGTTCACGGGGGTGATCCAGGGCATCACGTTCAAGGTCAACTCGGCTGACCTCGCGGGTGCCTCGGCGAAGGCGCTCGACAAGGCGGTCGCCGTGCTCGCCGAGTTCAAGGACATCAAGCTCGAGATCCAGGGTCACACCGACGACCAAGCGCTCAAGAAGGGCGGCAAGTTCGCGGATAACACCGAGCTGTCGCAGGCGCGCGCCGAGACCGTGAAGGCATACTTCGTGTCCAAGGGCATCGACGAGAGCCGGCTGACGGCACGTGGCTACGGCGATAGCGCCCCGATCGATGACCCCAAGGGTCTCAAGGGCGGCAAGCTCAACGCCGCGCGCGCGAAGAACCGCCGCGTCGAGTTCAAGCTGATCTCGGGCGAGAGCGAAAAGGCCGAGAAGCCGGCCGAGGAGAAGCCCGCCGAGGAGAAGAAGGAAGACTAGCCGCTGCGCTTGTCCCGCCGGTGCACCCGGCGAAACCTCGGAGGTCTTCTCCGAGGTTTTTTTGCGTCCTTTGCGTCCTCCGAACCAAACTGCGCACGGTTAACCAGCCTCGGGGATGGATCGCAGGCCGCGATCGATCACATGCTCGGCGGGTCGTGGCCGAGCCAGCGCTGTCCGCTGTGATCGTCGGATCCGGGTTCTCCGGGTTGTGCGCGGCGATCATGTTGCGGCGTGCCGGGATCAAGTCGTTCGTGATCCTCGAGAAGGCGGAACGACTCGGCGGGACGTGGCGCGACAACAGCTACCCCGGCGCTGCGTGCGACATCCCCTCGCACCTGTATGCGTATTCGTTCGAGCCCAATCCGTCGTGGAGCGAGGCCTACGGCGGCCAACCAGAGATTCTGGCGTACCTCGAGCGCTGCGCCGCGAAGTATCAGCTGCACGAGCATCTCCAGCTCAAGACCCGCGTGGTCTCGGCGACGTTCGACGATGGTGCGGCGACGTGGACCGTGCGGACCGCGGATGGCCGTGCGTTCGTGGCGCGCGCGTTGGTGCTCGGCAACGGCGCACTGCACCGCCCGGCGATCCCTGCCCTCCCCGGTTCGAGCACGTTCACCGGCACGCGGTTTCACACCGCTCGGTGGGACCATGACCACAACCTGACCGGAAAGCGCGTCGCGGTGATCGGCACCGGCGCGAGCGCAGTCCAGCTGATCCCGCGCATAGCGCCGCTGGTCGAGCAACTGTTCGTCTATCAGCGAACGCCACCTTGGGTGCTACCCAAGGCCGACCGCGCGATCGGCCGGAGCGAGCAATGGCTGTTGCATCACGTTCCCGGTGCGCATTGGCTGCGGCGCAGCGGCTTGTATTGGTTGTTCGAGAGCCGCGCGGTCGGCTTCGTCGTCGCGCCCAAGCTCAACCACGTCGTCGAGCGGTTCGCGCGAACTCATCTCGAGCGCCAGGTTCGCGATCCAGCGCTGCGAGCCAAGCTGACGCCGAGCTACCTGCTCGGCTGCAAGCGCGTGCTGGTCTCCAACGACTACTACCCCGCGCTCGTGCGCGACAACGTCGAGCTCGTTACCGAAGCGATCGACCACGTCGAGCCGGCGGCGATTCGCACCAGTGATGGCGTGCAGCGCGACGTCGACACGATCATCTACGCAACTGGTTTCAAACCGGCTGAGTACCTCTCGGCGGTGCGGATCGTGGGGCGCAACGGAACAACTCTCGACGATGTGTGGGCGTCGTCTATGCGCAACTATCTCGGGATCGCCGTCGCTGGGTTCCCCAACATGTTCTTGCTGATGGGGCCCAACACGGGGCTGGGACACAACTCGATGATCTTCATGATCGAAGCCCAAGCGCGGTACGCGGTGTCGGCGATTCGCGCAATGCGGGACAACCAGCTCGCCGCGATCGATGTTCGACGCGACGTCGAAGCCTCGTTCGGTGCCGAGATGGCGCGCCGGATGCCGAACACTGTTTGGACCACGGGCTGTAACAGTTGGTACATGGCACCCGACGGCGACGTGATGTTGTGGCCCGGATTCACGTTCGAATACTGGCGGCGAACACGTCGGTTCGAGCTCGCGGACTACCAGACGACATCGGTGAACGCGGTGTGAAAGCGCCGAGCTCGCCGTCGTCGCTGGCGCGAATCGGCTGTACGTCGTAGTGCGATAGCGGCGCTAACGACGGCGGCCAGCGACGAGGACCGCACTTCGTTCCGAGCTGCAGGTATCGTGGAGCTATGGGCCGACGCGTCGCGAGCGTGGTGATCAGCTCTGCGCTGTTTGGTGGTTTGTTCGGTTGTGGTGGCAGTGGCGGCGGCGACGATGACGGACCGCCACTACCGCTGCCACCGCCATCCTGCGAAGCCGCGGCGACCGGCTCTGCAACCGTCGCAGAGCCCACGCTCGCGTACACGCTCGCGGATCGCTGGCACGAAGCGTGGCTAGGCTCTCCTGCGGTCGCCGATCTCGACGGTGACGGCACGCCCGAGATCGTGGTCGCGCGCGACGAGTTGTTGATCGTGTGGCACGCGATGCCGGGTGGTGGCGGCGAGGTCGCGTGGCGCGCATCGTTGCCGGGGCGGATCTGGGCGTCGCCGGTCGTCGCCGACCTCGATTCGGGCGAGCCGGGGCTCGAGATCGCCGTGGCGTCGCGCGGGACGATCAACGTGTACGACAGCGCCGGCGAGGCGCTGCCAGGGTTTCCGTTCACGTGGCAAGACGAGCTGCGATCGCTCGCCGCCGGCGACATCGATGGCAATGGTTCGCTCGAGCTGGTCGCCGTAACCTCGACGCCACTCGACGCCAACGGCCAGCGCGACATCGTGATCGCGGTGCGCAACGACGGCACGACGGTGCCAGGGTTTCCGCCGAACACCACCGGCGCGGCCGGTTGCGACGACGCTTGTTATGTCACCGGTGGCTACGATCAGAACATCGCGGTCGGTGATGTCGATGGTGATCAGAAGGCCGATCTATTCGCGACGCAGGACAACGCGTACATGTCGCTGCACAGCGGTGATGGTCGTGCGTTCGATGCTGCGCCGATCTTCGACGATCGCAGCAAGTTCTCCGGCATCCGCTGGATGGTCGATTACGACCTGGCACAACAGGGCTTCGCGAACAACGAAGCCACCGAGGAACAAGCGCACTTCACCAACACCGCTCCTGCGATCGCCGACCTCGACGGTGATGGCGCGATGGAGCTGATCGCGCTCGGCTCGATCCAGAACGCCGCGCAGAACGACCGCGAGCGCGGCGTCGGGTTGTTTGTCGCGCACCACGACGGAACACGACCCGGCCCTTGGGTGGCTCCGCCGCGGTTCACCGGCTATCTCGGCGGATTGTGGGACGGCACCGAAAACATCGTCGGCGTGACCAATGAGGTCTCGGTCGTCGAGATCGATCCCGATCACGCCGGCCTCGAGATCGTGTTCGCTGGCTTCGACGGCAAGATTCATGCGGTCAGCAGCGCGGCCGAGCCACTGTGGGAACGCACGTTCACTAACGATGCGGATGTGTGGACCAGCGGCCTCGCCGTCGGCGACCTGTCGGGCGACGGCGTGCCCGAGCTGGTGTTCGCAACATACAGCCCGTCGGGCGGCGACCTGATCGTGCTCGATGCCGCCGGCAACCTGCTGCATCGCATCGCGCTCGGCGGCCGCGGCGCAATGCCCGTGCCCGCGATCAGCGACGTCGACGCCGATGGCGACCTCGACGTCGTGGTCTCGCTCAAAGACGCCGAAGATCGTGTGCGCTCCGTGCTGATCTACGAAGTCGCGGGCTCGTCGACCAACTGTCTGATCTGGCCCACCGGCCGCGGAAACTACCGGCGCGACGGCTTCGTTCCGCCTGGCTGAGCGACCATCGCGACCATCACTCGCCCCTGACGCTTTGATCGCCGGGCGCAGATCCCACGTCATGGGAGATGTGCGAACGTCGCGAGCCATGAAGCTCTACATGCATCCCGTGTCCACCGCGAGCCGCCCGGTACGGCTGTTCATCGCCGAGAAGAAGATCCCCGTGACCGAGCAGGTCGTCGACCTGATGACAGGCGAGCACTTCAAGGACGAGTTCACCGCGATCAACCCGAGCAGAATGGTTCCGGCGCTCGAGGACGGCGACCTGCGGATGACCGAGAGCTCCGCGATCCTGAAGTACCTCGCGTCGAAGATCGAGGCGCCGGAGTACCCCAAGGACATCAAGAAGCGCGCGAAGGTCGACGAGGCGATGGACTGGTTCAACACGCAGTTCTATCGGGACTTCGGCTACGGCGTGCTCTACCCGCAGATCTTCGGCCACCACAAGCGTCCGTCTGACGAGCAGCAGAGCGGTGTGATCGCATGGGGCAAGGACAAGGCAAAGAACTGGTTCGGCATCCTCGACAAGAACATCATCGGCAACAAGCCGCACGTGTGCGGTGACCAGATCACGATCGCCGACTACTTCGGCAGCTGCATCGTGACCGCCGGCGAGATCGTCGGCTGTAAGTACGACGGCTTCGCCAACGTCCAGCGCTGGATCGGCAGCATGAAGAAGCTAACGAGCTGGGCGATGGTGAACGAGGTCATGTACGGCTTCGCCAACTCGCTCAAGGACAAGAAGTTCGAGACCCTGTGAGCTAACCGCCGCGCGCCCCGCCATCCCGCCGTCGAATGTGGCACCCTGGGCCTATGATCAAGGGGCTGCACCACGCTGCGTACCGCTGCCGCGACTCCGAGGAGACGCGGAAGTTTTACGAGGACTTCTTGGGGCTCCCGCTGGTCAACGCGTTCGAGATCACGGAGACCAAGACCGGCCGGCAGACCCACGTCCTGCACTCGTTCTACGCGATGAGCGATGGCTCGTGCGTCGCGTTCTTCGAGGTGCCTGACTCACCGTTCGAGTTCAAGCGCCAGGACGACTACGACCTCCACATCGCGCTCGAAGTTCCGCGCGATCAGCTCGAGCGCATGCTCGAGAAGGGCCGCAGCTCCGGGATCGAAGCGCGCGGGATCTCCGATCACCACATGATCGACTCGATTTACTTCCGCGATCCTAACGGCTACGTCGTCGAGCTCACCGCGAAGCGTCCCGATCACGACGACAAGATGAACCCGGCGAGCAACGGCGCGCGCGGCAGGCTCGATCGGTGGCAGATCGACAAGACCAAGCGCTAGCGCCAATGCGGCTCGGTTGCCGCGATCACAGGTCGTGAGCGTGAACGTGCCAGGTGCACGTAAACAACCTGAGTGGCGAGGCCCTGTCGCGCATGATCACCACGCGCTACTGCGTAACCATCACCGGCACCGGCGTCATGATCCCGCTGACCGTCGCCGGCTCGAGGCTGCGCACCACGATTCGTCCGACGGCGCCGCCGCCGCCACCACCGTTGGCGTCGCAGTCCAAGGAGCCGCCCGGCTTGGCAGCGTGCATCGCGGTCGCGCCGCGGCCGCCTGGCATGCCGCCGTCACCGCGCTTCACGCCGCCCAGCGCTGGTGCCAGGGCGGCCAGCGCATCGGCTCCGGCGAGGCCGTCCAACGTGAGCGGACCAAACGCGCCACTGCCGCCGGCACCGCCATTGGCGGCGATCGTTCCGGCGAGTGACACGATAGGGGCATCGAGATAGATCGCGCCGCCTGCCCCACCGCCGCCGCCGGACCCAGCGTCGAGTGCGACGCAGTAGTCCCCGCCCGCTCCACCGCCGCCGCCGGCGCTGATCACGCTGTTCTGTGCGATCTCGAGCCGCTCGAGGGCGCTCAGCTGAATCGCTCCGCCTCCGCCGCCCCCAGGCGGCGTATTGCAGAATCCTGGGGAACCGTTACCACCACCGCCGCCGCCTTCGAGCACCTCGAGCGTGTCTGTACCCAGGACAGGTCCGGGTGCGCCGCCATTGGCGAGAGGGTCTGCGCATCCAGCTCCGTTGCCGACGGTGCCACCCTTGGTTCCGGCCGTGCCAAACCCGCCGCCACCGCCACCGGAATCGTGGAGGGTACCGGCATGGACACCGTTGCTCGCGGTCACCGCACCCGGGCTCCCACCTCCAGGGCCCGCGGTGTCGAGCGTCGCACTCGCATCGATGACGCCGTTGACCGTGATCGTCATCGCCACTATGGCCAGGGGCAGCGTGCCGGTCACGTCGAGCGTGCCGTCGATCGTGATATCCGAGGCCCGTACAATCATGACGTCAGGGCCGCTCGGGTCCTGCGACGTGATCGCGATCTCGACACCGTCGGGTGGCGGCGGCGTGATCGTCATGGCCTTGGTATCGACGTGGACGAGGCCTGTCACCACCCATGGACCTTTACCCGCCGACTCGTAGTCCGGCGGCAGATGCGGCACATCGCGCCCCACGGGACCATCGATCGCCTCGTCCGGCGCATCGACGTCCTTCTCGGTCGCGGCGTCGCTCGGATTCTCCGTGCCAGCGTTGGGCTGAAACCCGCACCCGGCCATCACGATCAGCGCTACAGCCCGCACGGCCCGTAACCTACCCTCGTCGTCGCGGCATTGCGATCGAGAACCGCCACCGAGTGAGCGGCCTGATGACGAGATGTTCAACGGTTAGACGAGATCTTGCCGGGATCGCGGCGGCGCACCGCCGTAGTCACACGACCACGCCCGGCTATCGACGCCGCGCGCCGAGCCACCTCATGACCTCGTCGAGCCGGGCCTCGTGCTCGGGCGCAGTGGCGTACAGCGCGCGCGCTGCCTCCGCGTGCTCGATGGCGACGCGACGCGCGCCCAGCTCCCAGTGGGCGCGGGCCAGCCCAAAACTGGTCTCGGCGCCGTAGATCTTCGGACCCGTAGACCGAATCTTCGCGGCCCGCTCGAACACCGCGAGCGCGTCGCGCGGCTTGTGCAACGCAAGTAACGCGTCGCCAAGCCCTACCAGTCCGAACGATAGATGGAGATGGTCGGGGCCAAGCGCGGCTTGCCACTGGTCGATCGCACGCTGGTAGTGCACGACCGCGTCGTCGAACCGCCGAAGCTTGGCGTGATCGTCGCCGAGGGCGAATTCGGTGGCGGCGATGTTCGGTACGCTGCGCCGCCGCTCGTGAATCCGTAGCGCTTGCTCGTGCTCGGCGATCGCTTCCGCGAGCTTGCCGGTGCGTGCCAGCTCATCACCGATCGTGCCGCGCACCACTGCTTCGAGCGCTTCATTGGGCGGCGTGGTCGATCGCGCGATCGACAGCGCGTGTTGCAGGTGCTGGCTCGCTGTCGCCGTCTCCCCGAGCACACCGAGGGTGTGGCCGAGCTGGTAGTGAATCTCACCTGCCGCCGGACTGTTGGGGCCGGTCGATCGGTCGTAGATCGCGAGGGCTCGCTCGTACAGCGTCCGCGCCGCAGGCACTTCATCGCGAGTATTGGCGAGCTCGGCCAAGCTCGCGACCACGTCGGCGACGGCTGGGTGATCGGGTCCTTGGATACGTTCACGCAACGCCAATGCGCGGCGAAGCTCGTCGTCAGCCTCCTTCAACTTGCCGAGTCGCTCATCGAGGCTGCCCAGCGATGCCAGTGCGGCTGCCAGCCGGAGCGGTTGCGACTCATCGCGCTCGAGCTCGGCGACGGCGGAATTCAACACACTGCGAGCCGTCGCGACGTCACCTAGCGTCCTGAGCGTGCTCGCCCGCCTGATCGCGGTGCGGGCACGCGCGAACCCTGATAGCTCCACCGGAATCGCGTCGGCGATTCCGAGCGCCTCTTTCGCCTGATCCGCCCGCGCGCCGGCCCGCATGCTCGCGAGCTCCAGCCAACCGATCACCCGCAGCTCGTCGTTGCGGGCGGCCTCGGCGTTACGAATAGCCGCCATCACGCTCGCTTCGGCGTCGCCGTAGGCGCCCGCGATCTGTTGATAGCGCGCGAGCTGCAGCGAAACGTGCGCCTGGAACGTTGGATCTGCGACGTCGCGCGCACTCGCGGCGACCTGCGCCGTCATCGCCAGCGCCTCACGAGCGTTGCCTGCTGCGCCCTGCGCATCGGCGGCGGCCAGCTTCGATGCGTGTTGATCGACGCGTGCCGCGGTCGCCGAGGGCGTCGCGCGATCTTCGAACATCGACGGCTCCGCGCACGTGATCGCGCTGGGCAAGGTCTCGACGATCTCGCCCGCACGTCGAAGCAGCGCTTGATCGCCAGCGAGCAACGTGTCGACGACGCCACGCAGCTGCTCGCGGCGATGCGCGAGACAGCGCATCCGCGCGTCCATGACTCGCTCTGACTGATCGCCGCGCACCCGCGTCGCACGACACGCGTCGAGGTGACCGGCGACCCAGGTCTGGGCATAACGATCGAGCGCACGCTCGACGTTCTGCGCAGCAGTACCGAGGTACGGCGCCGCGGCGCGAGCAAACGTTGCGTTCAGCTCGGCACGCCTCCCGCCGTCCCAGATTCCCGCGAGCTTGGCCTCAGCGCCGGTACAAACGGCGTCGCCTCGCGCCGTCCAAGCGATCACGAGCGCAACAGCGGCGAGCGCCGCGACCGCTCCCCCGATCCACCACGCGCGTCGCTGCGCCGGATCGCGCGCCAACGCTTCGATCAACGCGTCCATCGTCGGGTGGCGATCGCGCGGTTCGAACGAGATCCCGCGCCGAACGGCATCGAGGATGCGGCGTGGCACGACGTCGCGCGCCGGCGGCGTGGCTACCGCAGGCGCCGCCAGATGCGGCCTCCGGCCGAGGAGCGCTTCGTGGAGCGCGACACAAAACGCGAACTGATCGCTCGCGGGCGTCGCGGGCTCGCCTCGCAGCTGCTCCGGGCTCATGTACGCGGGCGTCCCGATCCACATCGCTGCCGGCGACCCGGCGCCATCGATCGGTCCTGATAATCCGAAGTCCGTCACACGAACGCGTTGCTCGGCGTCGACCAGCACGTTGTCGGGCTTGAAGTCGCGGTGCACCAAGCCGGCGCGATGCGCGGCGGCGAGCCCACGGCCCGCGGCGACGAACGCATCGCGGATCGCGCGCCAGGAATGTGACGCCGCGAGCCACGCGCGCAAGGTTTGGCCAGTCACCAATTCCATGGCAATGAACGCGCGACCGTCGGCGATCCCGACGTCGTGGATCGCGACGACGTTGGGATGCGCGAGCTTCGCCATCGCTTTAGCCTCGTGCAGCAGCGCCGTCGTTGCGGTTCCGGCCGGTGCCCGCAGCACCTTCAGCGCGATCCGGCGATCGAGCTCGGGATCCTCGGCGGCGTAGATCGCACCGGCGCTGCCGACCCCGATCTGTTCGATGATTTGATAGCGATCGAGCGTGGTGCCGCGAGGCAACCAGTCGGCAGCCTCGTCGGGAGCGAGGGACGTGGGTGGATCTTCCGCGACCGAACCGCGTGCGAGCTCCGACACCAACCGGCGGCACGCCTCGCAGTCGGCGAGATGGTCCTGCAGCCACGGCGGAGGAGTCGCACCGTCGAGGACCACGCTCGCATCATTGTCGTCGAGACACCTCATGTATAGTTGGGCAGGAAATGGCCAGCGGCGCGGTGTTCCTCGAGCGGTGGGCAGGCAGCGACCGCAGCGATTCGGAAGCCGCGATCGCTGCGAAGATCGACGAGCTGTACCTGGCGGCGCAGCAGGCATGGCCAGGAGTCGCGCTCGAGCCAACGACGTTTGCCGTGGGACTGGCGCAACACGCGGCGACCGAGGGGCCCGCAATCGCGGCGATCACAGCGGTACGCGCGACCGATCTGTACCTCGCGCTGGCGTGTGTCGCGGGAATTCCCGAAGCGGTGGCCGCGTTCCGCGTGTTCGACGCCGACATCCACGCCGCACTCCGCAGAATGCGCTTCGACGACGCGACGATCGCGGATCTCGGTCAGGAGCTGCGCGAGCGACTGCTGATCGGAACGTCGCAGACGTCCGCAAAGCTCGGGTCGTACGCGGGCCGCGGCTCGCTGAAGAGCTGGATCCGCAGCGCCGCGACCCGCCACGGCTTGAATCACCTCGACGGCCGGCGCGAAGCCGCGCCATTGACCGAGCACGTGCTGGCGAGCGTCGGCTCGACGGGCGACCCCGGGCTCGACCTGATGAAGCAGACCTACCGCGAGTCGTTTCGTGAAGCCGTGCAGGGGGCGCTCCGCGACCTGCCCGCGCGCGATCGCACGCTGCTCGCACAGTACTTCGTCGACGAGCTTACTGTCGACGAGCTCGGAGCGATCCATGGCACTCATCGTGCCACGGCTGCGCGGTGGGTCGCGAGAGCCAAGGACGCAGTGTTCCAGGCCACCGCGGCGCGGCTGCGGGCGACGCTGCGCGTAGACCAGCATGAGCTGGACAGCATTCTGCGGCTGATCGATAGCCAGCTCGAGCTCAGCATGGGCGCATTGCTGGCTCATCGACATTGAACTTCGACGCTGCGGCTCTGCAGCAGGAATGTCGCTAACGTCGCGGTGCCACCAATGCAGGCAGTCAGAGAAGCCTCGCCTTGGTCTCGATCACAGAGCATGGCAGCGCCGAGCATCCCGCCGGCAAGGCCAATGCCGGCGGCGATCAAGATGTCGCCAATCCCGTATCTCGAAGACGAGTATGCGATGCCCTTCGCGCAGCTATTCGGGGTTGGATCGCTCAACTTGATCAAGCCGTTGACCGTGAACCATTGGCGATCTTCGATAACCGGGGCATGTGTGCGGCGACCGATCTGGGTCTCGTAGCAACCGGTTCCGACGACAATCAGCAAACACAACGCGAGGTAACGCATAGAAACTCCTTTCACGTGGCCAGGTGAAAGGCGTGACGTCGCGTCGTCGCAAAAAAGCCCGTGGGATCCCAACCGGACAGCGGCGCACGTCACAACGCGGCGCGACATGTACCCGGCGCTACACACAAAGCAATGCCCCCGCGGGGGCGTCCTCTACCGTCCGGGGCTAGTATCCGGCCATGACCGACCCCGCCGTTCGCACCGACGCAGCCTGGCTCGACGCCCACTGGATGGCGTTTACCGGTAACCGCCAGTTCAAGGCGAACCCGAGAATGATCGTCGGAGCTGAGGGCGCGTATTACATCGATGCCAGCGGCAAGAAGGTGTTCGACGGGCTCTCGGGCCTATGGTGCTCGGGATTGGGTCACGGTCGCCGCGAGATCGCCGAGGCGATCGCGAGCACGGCGAGGTCACTCGACTACGCACCAGCATTTCAATACGGCCACCCGCACTCGTTCGCGCTCGCGAACAAGATTAAAGAGCTGACGCCAGCCGGTCTCGACTACGTGTTCTTCACGTGCTCGGGCTCCGAGGCGGCAGACACGTCGCTCAAGATGGCGCGCGCGTACTGGCGGGCGAAGGGCCAAGGCACCAAGACGCGCTTGATCGGCCGCGAGAAGGGCTATCACGGCGTCAACTTCGGCGGGATCTCGGTCGGCGGCATCGTCGGCAATCGCAAGACGTTCGGGCAAGCCGTCGAGGCCGATCATCTTCCGCACACCCAGCTCGCGCTGTACGACCAGCGCAAGGCGTTCACCCGCGGGATGCCCGAGGATGGCGCGGCGCTCGCCGACGATCTGCTCAAGCTGATCCAGCTCCACGATGCGTCGAACATCGCCGCCGTGATCGTGGAGCCGCTGGCTGGTTCGGCCGGGGTGGTTCCTCCGCCCAAGGGCTATCTCCAGAAGCTGCGCCAAATCTGCACGGCCAACCAGATCCTGCTGATCTTCGACGAGGTGATCACCGGGTTCGGCCGCGTAGGTTCGATGACCGGCGCGGAGGAGTTCGGCGTCACGCCCGACCTTCTCAACATCGCGAAGCAGGTCACCAACGGTGCGCAGCCGCTCGGCGCGGTGGTCGCGACCAAGGAGATCTACGACGCGTTCATGTCGATCGGAGGACCCGACTACGCGCTCGAGTTCCCGCATGGCTACACGTATTCGGCGCATCCGATCGCATGCGCCGCTGGCGTCGCAGCGCTCGACGTGCTGGTCAAGGACAACGCGATCCAGCGCGTGCGCACGCTCGCTCCGCACTTCGAGAACCTCGTCCACAGCCTCAAAGGCCGCAAACACGTCACCGACATCCGCAACTACGGGCTCGCCGCCGGGCTCACGCTCGCGGCGCTACCCGGCGAACCGCTAAAGCGCCCGTTCGACGTCGCGATGAAGTGCCTCGAGCACGGCGTCTACGTCCGCTATGGCGGCGACACGATCCAGCTCGCACCGCCGTTCATCAGCGAGACCGCCGAGCTCGATCGGATGATCAGCGTGCTCGCGGACGCGCTCGACGCGACGGCCTAGCGAGATCCCCTCGCCGACGCTGTCCGAGCTTCGGACGCCAGGTTTGCTAGCGGAAGCTCGACCGCTCCGGACCATGTCACGAATCGCTCAGAGCCACGTTGCGACAGGTCGCCTCGGTTAGAATGGTCGGGATGGTCGACGATGGTGAACGCCCCCCCGGCGATGGTGCCGAGGGCGACGCGCGCGAGGCTCCAGCGCCGGATGACCGAGCGTCTGACGGCGTTCGGCGCACCATCGAGGACCGCCACCACGCGCATTGGTTCCTGGATGCGATCATCGAACACATCCCCGACATGGTGTTCGTCAAGGAAGCGAACCAACTGTCGTTCACGCGGTTCAACCGCGCCGGAGAGGAGCTGCTCGGCCTGTCGCGCGACCAGCTGCTCGGCAAGACCGACTACGACTTGTTCCCAGCCTCCGAGGCGGCGTTCTTTCAAGCGAAGGATCGCGAAACCCTCGATGGCAAAGTGCTGGTCGAGATCGCGGAGGAGCCGATCCAGACCCAACAAGGACAGCGTTGGCTCCACACCAAGAAGGTCCCGATTCTCGACGAATCCGGCCAACCTCAGTTCCTGCTCGGCATCTCTCGAGACATCACGGAGCGCAAACGGGTCGATTCCGAGCTCCGCGAAGCGAAGGCATACGCCGAGGCTGCACACCGAGAGCTCGAAGCGTTCAGCTACTCGGTGGCGCATGATCTCCGCAGTCCGTTGCTCGCGATCGATGGGCTGGCCAAGATCCTCCGCGACGAATACGCGACCCAGCTCGATGATCGAGCGCAACGGCTGCTCGGAACGCTGCGCGATGCCACGCAGCGGATGGCGCAATTGGTCGATGACTTGATCGCGCTGTCGCGGGTGACCCAGATCGAGCTCCGGCTGGAACGCATGGACCTCACGCTGCTCGCGACCACCACGATCGCCAGGCTGCAGCACGCCGACCCCAGGCGACGCGTTGCTGTGACGGTCGCTCCAGGGATGGTGGTGAATGCGGATAGTGGGCTCGTGGCGATCGCGCTGGACAATCTGCTCGGCAACGCGTGGAAGTTCACCTCCAAGACCGCAACGCCTTGCATCGAGCTCGGCACCGTCGGTGACGCCACGGAGCGATTGTTCTTCGTGCGCGACAACGGCGCCGGATTCGACACCGCGCACGCCGAGAAGCTGTTCGGCGTGTTTCAGCGGCTGCATACCGAATCGGAGTTCCCCGGTACCGGCATCGGACTCGCGACTGTCGATCGGATCATCCGGCGGCACGGCGGACGGATCTGGGCCGCGGGCTCGCCCGGCAATGGCGCGACGTTCTACTTCACGCTCGGCCCAGACGCCTGACGATCGAGCCCAGCCCGCGCCTGCCCGACGGCTCGGATGTGTCCCGGACTTCAGTCTCGCATGCCACTGGGTGGCAGACGGCGAGGCCTCGACGGCGGACAGAGCGAGATCGGATAGCTCACCACGGTATCTCGAGCGCGAGCCGTGGGGAACTCGAACCCCTTGATCGTGTCGGCCATGCAGGTCTCGACCGCAGGTTCGCCGAGGCCGCTCACCGACGAAGAGCTCACCTTGCCATCCCGACCAATGGTGAACGTGGCAACAACGAGGCCTTGGATCGTGGGGTCTGCGAGCAGCTGTTTCTCGTAGCAGTAGATGAGGCGCTGGGCTTTGCGGCCGGAATCATCGACCTGAATAGAGCGGCGCAGCTTCGCGGCTGTGCGGCCGCCAACCACGACCGGGGTCCCGAACCGTGTGGTGGCGATCCGTTCACGGTCCGCGCTGCCGTCGAGATGAACGCAACCTGGTCGCGGGTTGGTTCCCGTGATCGATCCGTCCGGCTGTGGACCCGCGCTGTTCGTTGCACCACCGAGCTCGAACTGCAGCGGATAGCTCACGGCACAGAGCAAGCCGTCCTCGGGGCCCGCGAACCGAAGCTTCGCAATCGTCGCCGCTATGCAGGCATCCATTTTAGGGTCGAAGCCGCGCGCTCGCGAGTCGATGACCTTCCCATCGACTCCGATCGTGAACCTCGCGGTTACTGCGCCGTGGACGTCCGGGCTGGCTCCGCGCGCCTTGTGGTAACAGGCGAGCAGTTTCGTCGAGCTCTTGCGCAGCGCCGCCTCGATCTCCGGCTGATCGAAACCCGTCCCCGTCGGCGTCCCGAATGCCAGCCGTGCGTCGCTCGGCAGCTTCGATGGATCGGCGGCCGCAACACCACCGATAACCAGCACCATCGTCAACGATAGCTTGCGCATGTTGTCGTCATCCCACTGTAGCTGGCTTCAAGGGCGTTCGAGGGCGTCTAAAACGCCGCGCGGCACGGACCGACGCAAGTGCTCGAATCCGAGCCTACCCCACCTAGTCAGGACGCGTGCGCGGTACGCCACTCAGCGCTCGACAGCAGCTCGTAGAACGCGCTGGTCGTCGACAAGTAGCGGTCATGGCGTTGTCCCTGCAACACCCGGGTCTTGCCCTGCGCCCTGAGAAACAGGTCGCCGTTGAACCGCTTGCGGAACAGCGTGCGGCCAAGGCTGACATCTTGGATGTCCGAGAACCGGATCTCGGTGACGTCCTTGTTCTCCATCAACGGACCAAATGCGCCGAGGCGACCGACGACCATGATGAGTCGTCGGTCCGTGAGGACCATGTGGTAGCCGCATGCGCGTGCAGCCGACACAAACGCCCCGATACCACCGGCGCCATTCAGCGGAGTCTGTGCGTACGCTGCTGCGTACATGTTCTCGTCTCGATCGAGGTGCCCGCGCACCTGCTCGAGCACCCAGTGATCGGCCGCGGTCTTCGGCGCGAACGGCTGCGGTGACGGCTGTGCAGACATCACGGGCTACAACCCAAACGTGCTGCGCCGGACGAACTGACCGCGACCCTGCTTGGCTTTGCCGACCCATTGATCGTTCTGCACGACGAGCTCGCCGCGCGAGAACACGTGCGAGGGGCTGGCGGGAACCTTACGACCCTCGAACGGCGAGTAGTCGACACGCATGTGCAGGGTGTCCTTGCCGAGCAGCTTCTCGCGCTTGGGATCCCAGACGACGACGTCAGCATCGGCGCCGACGGCGATCGTGCCCTTTTTGCCGTACATGCCGAAGATCTTCGCGGGTGCGGTCGACGTGATCTCGACGAACCGATTGATCGAGATCTTGCCCTGGGTGACGCCCTCCCACAGCAGGTGCAGGCGGGTCTCCACGCCGGGCATGCCGTTGGGGATCTTCGAGAAGTCGCCGCGGCCGAGCTCCTTCTGATCCTTCATGCAGAACGGGCAGTGATCGGTCGCCACGACCTGGAGATCGTAGTTGCGCAGACCGCGCCATAGATGATCGTGGTGATGCTTGGGCCGCAGCGGCGGCGTGCACACGTAGCCTGCGCCCTTCCACTCATCGCCAGGGTCGCCGCGCAGATCGTCCTCGCTGCAGAACAAGTACTGCGGGCAAGTCTCGGCGTACGCAGGCAGCCCGCGGTCGCGAGCTTCCATCACCCGCTCGAGCGCGCGCTGCGCCGACAGGTGCACCATGTAGACGGGCACGCCGGCCATCTCGGCCAGCGCGATCGCACGCTCGGTACCGGTGGCCTCGGCCGTCTCGGGGCGCGTCAGCGCGTGATAGACCGGGGCGGTCCGGCCTTCGGATAATGCGCGTTGGACGAGCACGTCGATCGGCAGCCCGATCTCGGCGTGCATCGTGATCAGCGCACCGAGCTCACCGGCGCGAAGCATCGCGCGGAAGATCTGCTGATCGTCGACGAGGAACACGCCCGGATAGGCCATGAACATCTTGAACGACGTCACGCCCTCGCGAATCATCGCGCTCATCTCTTCGAGCGTTCCTGGATTCGCTTCCGTCATGATCATGTGGAAGCCGTAGTCGATCGCCGCTTTGCCCTCCGCCTTGGCGAACCAAGAGTCTAGGCCGGCGCGCATGCTCGAGCCCTTCGACTGGATCGCGAAGTCGACGATCGTCGTCGTGCCGCCGTGGGCGGCCGCAACCGTCCCGGTGTGGAAGTCGTCCGACGCCGTCGTGCCACCGAACGGCAGCTCCATATGCGTGTGGCAGTCGATGCCGCCCGGGATGACGTACTGATCCTTGGCGTCGATCGTTTGCTCGGCCTTCATCGAGCCGCGCTGCGACGGATGGGTCAGCCCGACGATCTTGCCGTCTTCGATCCACACGTCGGCCACAAACGTATCGGACGCGCTGACCACCGTGCCGTCCTTGATCAGCGTACGCATCGCTAGTCCTCCACCAGCGGGCCGTACGCGTCCGGCCGGCGATCACGGAAGAACTGCCAGGTGCGGCGCACTTCCTCGATCATCTCGAGGTTGAGCTCGGCGACGATCAGCTCGTCCTGATCCTCCGAGCCACACGCCAGGCTCTGGCCGCGCGGATCGACGAAGTACGAGCTGCCGTAGAACTTGCCGATGTTCCACGGAGCCTCGGTGCCGACGCGGTTGATGCAACCCATGAAGTAGCCGTTGGCCACGGCGTGTGCAGGCTGCTCGAGCTTCCATAGATACTGCGAGAGCCCGGCGACCGTCGCCGACGGGTTGTAGACGATCTCGGCGCCGGCGAGCCCGAGTGCACGCGCGCCCTCGGGGAAGTGGCGGTCGTAGCAGATGTACGCGCCGATCGTCGCGTAGCGGGTCTTGAACACCGGATAGCCGAGGTTGCCCGGCTTGAAGAAGTACTTCTCCCAGAACCCGCTGGTCTGCGGAATGTGCGTCTTCCGATACTTGCCGAGGTAGCTGCCGTCGGCGTCGAGGATCGCGGCGGTGTTGTAGTAGACGCCGGCCTGCTCGCGTTCATACAGCGGCACGACCATCACCATCTGATACTTCTTGGCGATCGGCGCGAGCTTCTCGACGGTGGGACCCGGCACCGGCTCTGCCGCGTCGTACCAGCGCTTATCCTGGCCAGGGCAGAAGTAGGGACCGTTGAAGATTTCCTGCAGGCAGAGGATCTGGACGCCCTTCTTACCGGCGTCGTGGATCATCGGCATGTGCTTTTCGAGCATCGCGGCCTGAACTTCGGCGACCGACTTGGTCTCGTCGTTGATCGGGTTCGATGCCTGAATCAGACCGGAAATGACTTTGCGTGCCATGGCGTGTGTCCTCGTAGTCCGGGGTTCAATTCGTCACTAGGGTCGACGTCTCTTTGGCGATCTCGCCCTTCCACGTCTCCGCGTCCTTGCCGGACTTCGACCGCGCGGCTTCCTTCGCATCGCGCGACGCCTTCTGGCGATCGACCAGGTCGTGATGGGTCGTGAAGTACGGCAGGCTCTTGCCGACGAACTCGCGAATGTTCGTGAACTTGTGGTCGGTCATGAACTTCGACAGCTCCTCTTTGAGCTCGCTGATGATCTCGTAGCCGCGGAGCATCGCGCCGGTGCACACCTGGACCGTCGACGCGCCGAGCAGGAAGAACTGCGCAGCATCGAACCCGGTCTCGATCCCACCGATGCCACTGATCGACACGCCGGGGTTCGCGCGCGCGACCTCCATCACCTGGCGCAGCGCGATCGGCCGCACCGCCTGGCCCGAGTAACCGCCGGGAACCGAGTGGCCCTCGACCGTCGGCATCGGCCGCAGCGTCTTCATGTCGATGCCGCACACCGAGAGGATCGTGTTGATCATCGCGATGCCATCGGCACCACCGCGCAACGCCGCACCCGCTGGCACCGTCGGGTTGCCGACGTTCGGCGTCATCTTCGCCCACACTGGAATCGTCGAGACCTGCTTCACCCAGCCCACGACCTCTTCGACGATGTCGGGATTCTCGCCCATCGCCATGCCCATCTTGCGCTCGGGCAAGCCGTGCGGACACGACAGGTTCAACTCGAAGCCATCGACGCCGGTCGCCTGCACCTCACGGACGATCTGCTGCCACGCTTCCTTCTTGTACTCCTCCATGATCGACGCCACGAGGATCTTGTTGGGATAGTTCTTCTTGAGCTGCTTGAGGTCGTCGATCCAGTCGGCGTACGGCCGATCACTGATCAGCTCGATGTTCTGGAACCCGATCACCTCTTCGCTGGTGCGCCCGCGCAGCTTGGCGTAGCGCGGCGCGGTGTTGATGACCTTGCTCGCGTCGAGCGAGAACGTCTTGCACACCATCCCTCCCCAACCGAGGTCATACGACCGCGCGATCACTTTGCCGTTGGTTCCCGGCGGGCCCGAGCCCAAGAGGAACGGGTTCTCGAACTTCATGCCATTGACGGTGATGGACAGGTCAGTCACGTCGCCCTCCCGGGGGATCGATTAGCAGTGGGGAAACATGTGGGCTAGCACAGGTTTAGAGGCTCGTTCAACCTCGAATCACGACGACGCCGGTCGCCGACGAGCGCACGCCGACTCTGCGCGAGCTCCTCGCCGCCTTCCACCTCGTGGGGATGGCGGCGCTCGTCCCGTCCACCTCCTACCGTTCAACGAAGCTCGTTCGTCGAGCCTTCACCACGTACGCAACGCGAACACCGGATGACTCGTCGGTTTTGCAATGGTCCGACCTTCGCAGTCGACAGTCGCCATGACTCGATCTACCGCGCTGCTCGTGATCTCGGTCCTCGCCGGTGGGTGCACCAAGAACGGTGCGCTGATGGCGGGCACTGCCCTCGCGGGAGCCGGCACCGTCATGACGTTGTCGGCGGACGCGACGCCTTGCGACAACTGCATCCTCGACCGTGATGGCTCGTTCGAGGTCGGGCTCGAGCGCGGACTGGGAATCTCGGTTGCGTTGCTCGGTCTGACGCTCATCGCGATCAGCGGTCGGCTCCCCGAAACCCTCGAGCCGGCGCCGCTACCAGCACCCGCGCCAACGTCGGCGGTTGCGCGGCTGGGCCCTCCCGGTAGCGCGCCGGTCGAAGCGCTTGCTCCCTCGATGGTGCTGCTGCACGCACGCCTCGAGAATCGCCTGCTGCTGCAGGCGAGCACCGCCGCACGGAACGGACAATGCAACGCGGCCGTGGCTACCGGCGAACAACTCGCGGTTCGCGATTCCGCGCTATACGCGAAGCTGCTCGATACCGATCAACGCTATGCCGCATGCGTGGCGCGTGCCCGACTCACGCCATGAGCTCTATTGGATCACCCCGCCGCCGAGCGTCGGATCGATCTCCCGCACGCTGAGGTTTCGAAAGTCGACGTCGGTCGCGGTGTCCCAGCTGAACGTGGCGACGGGGCCGCCCCAGCCGACGCGACCATCGGCCGCGCCCATGCAGTGAGTGCCTTGGGTTCCAAACCCGGTGCTATCGAGGAAGTCGTCGACGCGCACCCAGGTGTTGTTGGCTGCCCAGTCGGCCCACAGCTCGACCTGAACGCCGTCCGGAGTATCGAAGATGATCGTCTTGATGCCGACCCACTTGCCGACGATGCTGCCCGCTTGCGCCGGCTTGGTCGGCGTAAACGTGTAGCCGCTGGGGTGCCAGTGCTTCTTCGCGATCGACGTCGCGCCGGAGTAATGCAGGTTCGCTTTGTAGGCGGTCCCCTCGCAGCCGGTGCCGTCATCGCCGGCAGCGCTGCCGTGCAGCCCGCCGCGTGCCCAGAACCCGATGTTGTCGTCGCCGGCCCCGGGGTTGTTGACCTTGAGGTACGCGGTCATCTCGACATTTTTCCAGTCCATCGCCGACTGCATGTACCCCTTCACCGCGAGCTGGGCTTGGTTGTAGGTCGTGATCGAGCTCGGCTTGTAGCCTTCGACGGTGAACGCATTCATTCGCACCGACGCTGCGGTTGCCTTCCACGAACCGTCGAGGTTCTGCGTGATCGTCGTCTTGGGGTTGAACCGCGCCGGATTGATCCCCGGGTTCACCATGTTGATGAACCAGTCGTCGCCGCCGAGCTTGGTGCAGTAGATCTGTCGGATCCCGAGCTCGTCGTTCGCGCAGGTCGCGGTTGGAGTCGCCGCATCGGGCGCACCCGCGTCGGGCGCACCGGCGTCAGGCAGTCCAGTGCCGGGCATCTGTCCGCCGCCGCCACCACCACCGGGTTTATCGGTCGGCCGATCATCGTCCTGGGAGTCGTTGTCCTGGCTGCCGCTGAATTCGGCACCGCCGCCGAGTGTGCAGCCGGCGAGTGCGAGGACAACGATCGCGATCACGCGAGCACGCGAGTCATGAATCAGCATGGTTGCTGACGGTCATTTCACGCCGCGTGCCGCAGCGCCGGTCGCGTTGCCCCGCAGCGAACTCTGCGAAGCGTCGTCCGGTGCGTGCATCGACGTGCACAACTCGCGCAATCCGGCGATCGTGCCCTGCGAGTGGTTGCGATGACTCGCCACCCCGTCGTCGACACTACTCGGGTGGCGCGATCTCGCGGACGCTGAGGTTCTTGAAGTCGACGTTGGTCGCGGAGTCCCACGCAAACGTCGCGATCGGCCCGCCCCAGCTGATCCGGCCGTCAGCGGCGCCCATGCAGTGCGTGCCTTCGACGCCGAACCCGGTGGCGTCGATGTTCTCGTCGACCTTCACCCACGTGTTGTTGGCGTTCCAATCGGCGTAGACCTCGACCACGCTGGTGTTGCCGCGGTTGTAGATCACGGTCTTGATCCCGACCCACTTGCCGACGAGGCTTCCGGCCTGCGCCGGCTTCCTCGCGGTGTACGCGTAGCCCGAAGGATGCCAATGCTTCTTCGCGATCGTGGTCGCCCCCGAGAAGTGGACGTTGCCGCGGTACGATGTGCCTTCGCAACCGGTGCCGTCGTCGCCTGCGGTATTGCCGTGATATCCGCCGCGCGCGAACCACGACAGGTTGTCGTCGCCCGATCCAGGGTTATTGACCCGGACGTAACCGGTCATCTCGACGTTCGTCCAGTCGTTCGACGACTGCATGTACCCCTTGGTCGCGAGCTGTGACTGGTTGTACGTGGTGATCAACGACGCCTTGTAGCCCTCGGCGGTGAACACGTTCATGCGGACCTGGGTATCCGTGACCTTCCACGAGCCATCGCTGTTGCGGGTGATCGACGACTTCGGGTTGAACCTGCCGAGGTTTACCGTCGGGTTGGTCATGTTGACAAACCACTCATCGCCGCCGGGCTTGGTGCAATACAGTTCCTTGATCCCGAATGGATCGTTGGGGCACGCGGCAGCAGGTGGCGGCGGCGGATCAGGGGGAGGCGACGGCGGATCCGAGGGCGGCGATGGCGGCGATGGCGGTGGTGGCGGCGGATCGTCGGGCGTGATCGGCTCCACACTTCCGTCGGTGGCAACCTCGTCGTCGTTGTTCGACGCGTCGATCACGACGCCGCCACAGCCGGTAGCGGCGACCAGTGCCACGATCATCCAGCGCCCGAGTGTCCCCATGTGAGGGCACGACAGTTCACACCGCGTGCCGAGCCCGGACGACGCCGAACTGATTGAACCGCGCCTGTTCGGGCGCGTCGTCGTCGGGGAACCCAGTCCTCATCGCCGGCCAAGCACAGCCAGGCCAGTGTCGGAACCGTCACACGTTGATCGTGAGAACCGTCCGAGCGCGCGCCAACCTCACTGCGGAGGCGTGATTTCGCGAACGCTCAGGTTCTTGAAGTCGACGTCTTCGGCGGTGTCCCAGCGGAACGTCGCGACGGGGCCGCCCCAGGTCACCGGCTGGTCGCCAGCACCGTTGCAGTGATCACCTTCGTTGCCGAAGCCGCCGTTGTCGAACGTCTCGTCGATCTTCGTCCAGGTGTTGTTGTCGTCCCAATCGGCGTACATCTCGACGTGCACGCCGTTGTTGTCGGCGCTGTTGTAGATCACGGTCTTGAAACCGACCCACTTGCCGACGATCGAGCCGCGCTGCGCATCCTTCGTCGAGGTGTACGCGTAGCCGGTGTTGTGCCACTGCTCCTTGGCGATCCGGGTCTCGCCGTTGAAGTACAGGTCGCCCTTGTAGCAAGTGCCTTCGCAACCCGAGCCGCCGTCGCCAGCGTTGTTGCCGTGGAACCCGCCGCGCGCGTACCAGGCGAAGTTGTCGTCGCCGCCGCCATCGTCGTTGACCTTGATGTAACCGGTGATCTCGACGTTCTTCCAGTCGGTGGGCGACTGCATGTAGCCCTTCGCGTGGAGCTCGTCGGCGTCATACGTGGTGATCAGGTTCTGCTGATAACCGTCCTTGGTGAACACATTCATGCGGACCTGGGTCTCGCGCATCTTCCACGAGCCATCCATGTTGCGCGTGATCTGATCCTTCGGGTCGAACCGGTCGGTGTTCTCCTCCGGGTTGTCCATGTTGATGAACCACTCGTCGCCGCCGGGCTTGGTGCAATAGATCTGCTTGATGCCGAACTTGTCGTTCGTGCACGTCGCGGACGGAGGTGGTGGTTGCGGGTTTTCGCCGCCACCGGGCTCCTCGCCTCCGCCGCCGTTGTTGTCATCCCCGCCGTTGTTGTCGCCGCCGCCGTTGTTGCCAGTGTCCGACTTGCTGCCGTCACCGATTTCACCAGTTCCGGTACATGACGCGGTACACAAGAGCAGGACAGTGCCGAGAGTCTTAACGACGTTACGCATTGCCGGCGGCGTATTTCACGGGTCGTGCCGCGAGGGCCGTGCAGCGAACTGGCTGAAACCACGGACCGACACCACGGAACACCTGGTGTGGGGAGTCCTCGCACCGGGGTCTGAATGGTGCACAACCCGGTGAAGTTACAGGAAGATGTGTCGCGCCAATCGCGACATGTTGTGCGCCAATTCTATGGCTGGGTAGGCGGCGTGATCTCGCGAACGCTCAGATCACGAACGTCGACATCGTTCGCGCCGTCCCAGCGATAGGTCACGACAGGACCCGCCCAGACCATCGGTTGATCGGATTTTCCGCCGCAGGTGCCACCCTCGTCGCCCATGCCCTCGTCGTCGAGCATCTCGTCGATCTTCTCCCACGTGTTGTCGGCGTTCCAATCGGCCCACAGCTCGACGCGAACCGCCTTGTCCTGGTCGACGTTGTAGATGATGGTCTTGTAGCCAATCCAGCGATCCTCGACGACGCCTTTGGCCGGTTTGCGCTGCGTGAACGAGTAGCCGTGCGGATGCCACTGCTCCTTTGCGATGCGCGTCTGACCGTCCCACTCGAGCGCGCCCTTGTACGACGTGCCTTCGCAGCCGCTGCCGCCATCGCCGGCGCTGCCGCCGTGGAAACCGCCGCGGCCGTACCACGCGAAGCCGCCGTCACCGGCGTCATTGACCTTCACGTAGCCCGTCATCTCGACGTTCTTCCAGTCGTTGGGTGACTGCATGTAGCCCTTGGCCGCGAGCTCGTCTTGATCGTACGTGTCGATCATGTCCTGCTGATAGCCCTCGGGCGTGAACACGTTCATCCGAACCTTGTCGGAGGTCACCTTCCACGAGCCGTCGGAGTTCTGCGTGATCTCGGTCTTGGGATCGAACCGCTCGAGGTTCTCCTCGGGATCATCCATGTTGATGAACCACTCGTCACCGCCGGGCTTGGTGCAGTAGATCCGCTTGATCCCGAACGTGTCGTTCTCGGGACACGCAGTCGGGTTGTCAGTGCCTGCATCGACGTCGAAGTCGGAAGACCCACTGTCATCGGAAGCGTCCATCCCCTCGTTGGTGTTGTTGCCCGTCCCCGGCGACCCGTGACAACCGATCGAGATTCCGAACATAGCTACGCAAAGAAGTTCCCGCTTCATCGGCGCAGAGCGTAGGCGAGGCGTGGTCGAAGCGCGCCTTACCAATCGAACCCGACCGTGACAGCTGGTTGCCGTCGAGGATACCGACGCTCGTTCGCGTTAGAGCACACCGGAGCACATCGCAAAACCGGCGTGCTTCCGACGAGCTAGCGAGCTGTCGACGGTGTCACAACACCCGATCTCGCGCTGCAACCTGAATGGTTCACCAGGTTGTGACCGTGGTTCGAAACATCGCGCTTCGCACACGCGAGCCGTGGTAGACGCTTATCCGACATGGGCATCAAGACGATCACGCATTGGATCGATGGCAAGCCGTACGAGCGCGCCGCCGATCGTCACGGGGACGTGTTCAACCCAGCGACCGGCGACGTCCAGGCGAAGGTCGCGTTCGCAACGCCAACCGTCGTCGACGAAGCAGTGGACTCGGCGACGCGCGCATCGCAGAGCTGGCGGAGCGCATCGATCGCGAAGCGCACCAAGATCCTGTTTGCGTTCCGCGAGCTCGTCGACAAACACAAGACCGAGCTCGCCAAGCTGCTCACGCTCGAGCACGGCAAAGTCACCGGCGACGCGATGGGTGAGGTCAATCGCGGCCTCGAGGTGATCGAGTTTGCGTGCGGCATCGCCGACCTCGCGAAGGGTGAATACTCGGAGAACGTCTCGACGGAGGTCGACACGTATTCGATCCGCCAACCGCTCGGTGTCGTCGCTGGCATCACCCCGTTCAACTTTCCGGCGATGGTGCCGATGTGGATGTATCCGATCGCGATCGCGTGCGGCAACACGTTCGTGCTCAAGCCCAGCGAGCGCGATCCATCGTGCACGAACTTCTGCGCGCAGCTGCTCGCCGATGCAGGACTACCGCCGGGTGTGTTCAACGTGGTGCACGGCGATAAGGTGGCGGTCGATCGGTTGCTCGAGCATCCCAAGGTCGCGGCGATCTCGTTCGTCGGGTCGACACCGATCGCGAAGTACATCTACGAGACCGGCACGCGCCACGGAAAGCGTGTGCAGGCGCTCGGCGGCGCGAAGAACCACATGATCGTGCTCCCCGATGCCGACATGGAGCTCGCCGCGGACGCCGCGATCTCCGCGGGCTATGGCTCTGCAGGTGAGCGCTGCATGGCGATCTCGGTGGTGGTTGCAGTCGGCAACGCGGCCGACAAGCTGCTGCCGTTGATGCGCGAGCGGATCGCCAAGCTACGCGTCGGCGATGGCCTCGAGGCGTCCTCGGAGATGGGGCCGCTGATCAACAAGGCGCACCGCGACAAGGTTGCCGGGTACGTCGACAAGGGCGTCGCGGAAGGCGCGACGCTCGTCGCCGATGGCCGACCGCTCGCGGTCTCGGGTCGGCCGAACGGCTTCTTCCTCGGTCCGTGCTTGTTCGATCACGTCGCGCCGTCGATGGAGATCTACAAGGACGAGATCTTCGGTCCGGTGTTGTCGATGACGCGGGTCGCGACCTACGACGATGCGATCAAGCTCGTCAACACCAACCCATACGCCAACGGCGTCGCGCTGTTCACCAACGACGGTGGTGCTGCGCGCAAGTTCCAGCACGAGGTCGAGGTCGGGATGGTCGGAATCAACGTGCCGATCCCAGTACCGATGGCCTATTACTCGTTCGGCGGCTGGAAGGCATCGCTGTTCGGCGATCACCACATCTACGGCCGCGACGGCGTGCACTTCTACACGCGCACCAAGGCGGTGACGTCGCGCTGGCCGGACCCGCGACACCGGGGTGTCGACTTGGGGTTCCCGCAGAATCGCTAGTTCGGCAGGGTTCCCGACTCGCATTGACGTTCCCGTATCGACCAACGCGAAACGTCACCACCCGCCGTCGACATCGATCTGGGCGTCGAACGAGGCGGCGGTTGGGGTCGCCTGGGTCGAGCTCAACGCCGAAGCTGCGCAGGCGCTGCGTCCGACACGTCGAACGGGTGGCTCAGGCTGCATACCCGAGGAGCGACCCTCGCCTTGCCCTGGGCCGGCACCACGTCGAGCAGCTCATCGAGGCAGACGTCGAGGGTTGGTTGCTCGAACGGCTCCGTGATGTCGTCGTCGCTGTGAGTTCCCAGTGCCAGCCGTTTGCCCCGCATTTTCTCCGAAGAGGTTGCAGCTGGCGTGCCCGCGTAACCGTCGACAACCTCGCGGGGGTGGCTAGTCGAGCTGCCTGAGGCCAGGCTCGTTCGCGGGTCGGTTGTCCTCACCATGCTCGCTGTCCCGCGCCCGGTCAGGCGTCAGGCCTCGGGAACCTGGGTCTTCCCGGGGACCACGATCTCGCCCGAGACTTCCTTTGCGCGGTCCGAGGCCACGTAGGACGCATGGGGCGTCCACCGCGGCTGGCGGAACCGCGGGAACGCGACCGGTTGCGTATCGATATCGGCAAGACTCGGGACATGAACGGGCACGCCGCCCGACGGCTCGAATGCGTCGATCGTGAGCACATCGAGGCTGGACCGGATCTCCGACGCGGTCGGTCGGTCGAAGCGCTCGAGCGCGAGCATCTGGTCGACCAGCTCCGCCAGGGCGATCGGCGCTTCCTGGCACCGCTCGGAGGTCGAGACATGCGGCGTCGTGGTCGCCACCCCGGGCGCGACGAACGGCAGCGTCCCGGTGAGCGCTTGATATGCGATCACGCCCAGCGAGAACACATCAGCGCGATCGTCGGCCAGCTCCCCGCGAGCCAACTCGGGTGGCAGGTACGGGTAGCTGCGTGCCGGGCGATGCACGACGTCGATCGCATCGTGGGTGCGCGCTTCGCTCCAATCGATGATGCACGCCGAGAACGCGCGATTGGTGAGCACGATCTGCTCGGGAGCGAGCGCGCGGTGAATCACACCGCGGCGATGCGCATGCTCGAGCACTTCACTCAGCTCGCGCAGCAAGCGCGCGACACTGGCCATCGGCAGCGGTCCCTCGATGAGCTTGTCCGCCAGCGTCGGGCCCTGGAGCGCTTCGACCGCGAACCACGGCCGCCGATCGTTGAGCACGCCGGACTCGTAGATCCGTGGCACACCTGGATGAACGAGCGCTTCCAACAAGCACGCTTCGCGCAACAACGCGACCGCTTGCTCCGGCGCGCGAATCTTCAGCAGTGCTCTGCGCGCGAGGAGGACGTGAACGACTTGGTAGACATCACCCGTCGGGTTCGCGGCCAGATCGGCCTCGACGCGATAGTTTCCGATCCGAGTCCCTGCTCCAAACCGCTCCATACTCGGCGCAGGATGTCACAGCGCTCGCGGATTTGAAGAGTTGTTTATCTGAATTTTCTTCAGGTTAGCCCGGAGGGGGGCCTCATTTCCGGATCCGGATCCCGGCCGAAAGGTCGGAAAGCGTCTTCGGAACCTCGCCATCAACGCCGCAAACCGGAACCGGCGTATCGAGCGGCAGGTGCTCCATCGTCCTGGCGAGCCACAACGCCCGGTCGCGAACCGCGGTGCTGGTCGGACGCGAGTGGGGATCGCTGGCGAGCATGTGATCGACCAGCGAGGTCAGCTCGCGCGGCGCATGCGGGCAAAGATCGCTCGACGCCACCGCGCGCGTTGGCAACACGCCGGTGAGCGCGCGGAACGCGATCACGCCCAGCGCGTAGACATCGTCGCGTGCGTCGACCGAGATCCGATCGGCATCGAGCGGGCGCGCTTCACTCCAGTGACGGATCCGAAATCCAGAGCGTCCCGGGGTTCGCACCAGTGCATCGGCGGTCAACCTGCGATGGACCACGCCGCGCTCGTGCGCGTGGCTGAGCGCATCGGCCACGTCGCGCACGAACACCACGATGTCCGCGATGCCGAGCTGCTCCGCGGCCAGCGTGCTCGCCAGGGTCTCGCCATCGATCCACTCGAACGCAGCCCATGGTCTGCGATCGGGGAGGATCCCGCACTCGTAGACCCGCGGCACGGCCGGGTGAAACATCGCATCGACCATGCATGCCTCGCGCAGCAGCTGCACCGCGAGGTTCTTCAAGTTGGCCTGGTCGGGGTGAATCACTTTGACCACGGCCTGACGCGGCAGGATCACGTGCGTGCCGAAGTAGAGAACACCGATCTCCTCGGACGCCAGCGTGCGTTCGATCTTGTAATCACCGATCCGGCTGAGCGAGGGCGCCGAGGTCGGACGATCGCGAGTACCGGTGCGAGCGAGCAGAGGCTGATCGGTGGTCGCGGTTCGACCAACAACAGGTCGATCGCTAGTGTTGGCCCGGCCCACAAACGGAACCCCAGTTGAATTCGGTCGATAGCGCTCGTTCACGCGCGCGAGACGGTGCACGCCCCGTGCCCTCGAGTGATTGGCTCCCCGCTGCTGGCATGGTCGCGAAAACGCTTGGAGCGAGCGACCGACGATTCACGCCGAGTTGCCGAAAAACGTCACAACCAAGGGGGCATACGGCCTCAGCGGTCGCGTATGCGCGCGTGTGGGATGCGCGGCGTTGGTGGGACAACCCCTCGCATCAGCACCCAATACAACGCGCCCGACAGCCCGAAGCCGACGAACCAAGACCAATCGTAGATCGGTCGCATCGCGTCCCAAAACACGCCGAGCAACGCGACCGCCGTGCCCGCGATCGTCGCGATCACCGCCGGTACGTTCCACCCGTTGGTATAGCGATACGCACCATCCTCGACGTAAAGCGAGCGCAGATCGAGCTGCTTCTTGCGCAGGATCCAGTAGTCGACGATCAGCACACCGGCGACCGAGCCGAGCGAGCCCGAATAGCCGACGAGCCAACCGAGGATGTACGAGTTGGTGTCCTTCAGCAGCTCCCACGGCATCATCGCGATCCCGATCACTCCGGTGATCAGGCCGCCGGTCTTGAAGTCGATCTTGCCGGGGAGCGCGTTCGCGAAGTCGTTCGCCGGTGACACGACGTTGGCAGCGATGTTCACGGCGAGCGTTGCGATCACGACGGTGAACATCACGATCGCCACGATCGCGCGATTCTCGAACATGCCACCCAGCGCGATCGGATCCGAGATGCCTTTAGGGTCGTTGAAGATCACGATGGTCGCCGACGTGATCACGATGCCCATCGCGGCGAACAGCGTCATCGTCGACGGCAACGCTACGGTCTGCCCGATCACTTGCTGGCGCTGTGACTGACCGAACCGCGTGAAGTCCGGCATGTTGAGCGACAGCGTCGACCAGAATCCGATGGTGGCGGTCAGCGATGGAATGAACACGCTCATGAACGTGGTGGTCGGTTTGTCGGCTGGCGGAACGAATTCGGTGCGCGCGAGGATCGGACCCAAGCCCCCTGCCTTGTCGATCGCCCACCACACCAGCACCGCCGTCATCACCAACACGAACGGTGCGGCGAACCGCTCGAGCCGCCGGACCAGCTCCATCCCGCGATAGATGATCAGGATGTTGAGACCCCAGAACACCAGGAACGAGATCCACTGCGTCGTCGGGAATCCATGAAACTGGCCGAGCAGGTCGTGCCAGCCGGGCGCGAGCGACACGAAGAACGTCTGGAGCGCGTGACCGCCGATCCATGCGTTGATGCCAAACCAACCGCACGCGACGAGCGCACGCATCAGCGCTGGCAGGTTCGAGCCGACCGTGCCGTACGCGGCTCGCGCAAACACCGGGAATGGGATCCCGTATTTGGTCCCCGGATGCGAGTTCAACAAGATCGGCAACAGCACGATCACGTTGCCGAGCAAGATCGTGGTCAGCGCCTGCCACCACGCCATCCCGCTCGCGATCAGGCCCGATGCCATCGTGTAGGTCGGAATGCAGTGGGCCATCGAGATCCACAGCGCGGCATAGTCCCAGGTCGTCCAGGTCCGGCGACTCACCGCGACCGGCGCGAGATCTTCGTTGTAGAGCTTCGATCGCTTGAGCTCGTCGGGCGCGCTCAACTCGACGCGCCCGTCAGGATGTTCGATCGTCGTCTCGATCGTGGGGTCGCTCATGTTCGGCTCGAAGCTAGTCGATTCTGCGAGGCCGCGCGACCATCGGCCGAGGAGAACCGCTACCGCGGAAATCGCGCGAGCTGGCGAGCCCGATGTTCGCTGGGAGCTCTTGGATCGAGCTCGGCATGATCGATCCGCCGGCCGAGCACGTCTTCGAGCGCGAACATCGCCCACGCGCGGACGTGCGGTTGCGGGTCGGTCAGTTGCTGGGCGATCCGCGGCAACATCGTGCGGCCGAGCGGCGACCGAGCGTAGGCGGCGGCGCCGAGCATGCGGAGCGCAGGTTGGCGACTCGCGAGCCACAGGTCGCCCATCGGGCGATCGAACCGAAGCGAGGTCCTCGCTGGAACGTCGACGCGCACCTGGTACTGCTCGCGCAGCTCGTCGAGTGTCCACTGCAGCGAGCGATCGGGGTGACACAGGTTGCATGCGTTCGGAGCTCCCGCGAACAGCATCGCGGGATTGCTCGGCAACGAGATTCGATGGCTCGCGACGAAGCGATCGATCCCCATCACGAGTGCCGGCATGTGACAGTCGGTGCAATCGACGCCGTCGTGACCCGCGTGTGCGCGCGCACGTGCAGCATCCGCGAACGGCTGGTGACAGCGCACACATGCCGCGATGGCGCGGCCGTGATCTCCGCGCGAGTCGGCGCGATGCGGGTCGTGGCAATCGATGCAGGTGATTCCGGTGCAGGTACCAGCGACGAGATCGATCGCTTCGCTCGAGTTACGTGACGCGCTGCCGTCGGGAAATCGCGGCGAGGGCCCGGAGTGACACTGCGCGCACACCGTGTTGACGATCGCTGGATCGCGCCGCTCGTCGGAGAATCGCGACGCGACCGGTGCACCTGGTCTCGCGGTCGCTCCATTGGGGACGAAGTGGATCGGCGCGCCGGCCGCGTGGGCGCGCCCACCGAGGTGGCAACTCTCGCAGCTGATCCCCGTGGTGACTTGCGCCGAGACATCGAGCGCATCACCTCCGGGCTCCGCGATGAAGAACTGTTCGAGCCCATGCCCGACAGGATCTGGTCGCGACGCGCGCGCAATCCGCTGCGCGAGTGGATACGTACTGTGACACCACGGGCAGCGCTCTGCCCACCGCTCGCGCACAGGAGCATAAGCGTCGAAGCTCGCTTCGTCGCCGAGCCACGGATCGAGATACGGCTGTGGATACCAGCCAGCTCGGCGCGGCCACCAACCGAACGGCAACCGCACCTCGACGGCATCGGCGCGCCCGAGCTCGACACCGACGTACTCTTGCAGCCCGCGGCGGCCGATCGTTCGCGTGACGCGATACGCGACCTCGGTTCGCCCGCGGCGCAGCGTCATCCGATAGCCATCGCGGTCATGATCGAATCGCGCCTGACCGCCCGCGTAGTCGACGGCCGCGCCGTTCCAGTTACCGATCACGGCGGCCGCCGTCGACGCGCGCTGATTCATCACGGCGTGCAAGCTGCCGCTCCAGCGCGCGTGTTGATCCGGGTGGCATTCGCTGCATGCGTCCGGGCCGATGTAATCGCGCGCGAAGATGGTCGTGTCTTCGCCGGGTGGATCGCTGTTCGGGATCCGTACGGCTGGCGCAGGCGTTGCGATCACTGGAGCCGGCGTTGCGGCGGGCTCGCGAAGCGCGATCATCACGGCGGCTCCTGAAGCGCCGGCGAGCACGATCGCGCCGAGCAGCCACGCGCTACGCATTGGGCCATCCGGGGCTCACCGCTCGTAGCTTACCGCCAGAGCTCGCCTGCCTTGACGTCTTCGCTGTGCGTCTTCGCTGCGCGTCTCGCCGATCTGGCGGTAACCGCTCGTCGCGCGACCGCCGGTGACGTTGAGTTAGTGGTGGCGACCGTTAGCGATTCGTCGCGGGTGCGCGACGCTCGACGCGCGGCCGGTTGACGCGATCGCGGTCGACGATGATCGTGCGGCGGACCGGCACGTGATAGCGGAAGTGGTGATAGCCGTAGCCATAGCCGTACCAGAACGGATCGTAGTAGCCGAACACCGGGTCATACGCGACGTACGTCGTCTCGGGCATCCGCACCCGCGTGAACTCGGTGAACTGCAGGTAGCGCTCACCGTTGCCCTGCGCGAGCCCCCACCGCAGCCGAAGTGAGCCGATCTGCGATGGGTCGAGCTTCGGCATTTGAAACGTGAGTTGCATCGTCGACGCCGTTCCGGCGGGTACGACCGCGCCCGAGGGATGGTCGGCACGCACGCTCACCAAGGCGGGCGGCGAGAATTGCCGTCCGTAGTTATCGAACGCGATCAGCTGCATCTCTTCGGTGGCGACCGTGATCGGTTGATCACTCGTGTTCTGCACCTCCATCGACATCCCGACGAGCGTGCGGTCATCGAGCTGTCGGGCCCCGCGCGACCACACGTTCACATGGATCCGCGGATCGACATCGGGCTGTTCGCGCACGTCGTACGCGGCGGCTGGCTGGCCGCCGTGGCCGGCCGACGTAATGTCGTCGCCGGCGGGTTGAAACATCGCGCGGTTGCTCGCACACGCGCCGATCGCGAGAAGTGATAGCCATGCGAGGCGTTGCATGCTCGACGGTGTTGCATCGGCCATACCGCGCGCAGCCGTGTCGTCGAGATGACTTGCCGTTGCTCGCTTGCGTCGCGTTCCGTTCCGGTCCGCGCGGCAGCGCTCGTCGCGCTTGGGCGCACTCACGGCGACGATTGACACTGTCGTCGGGTTCGCTGCGCGACCGATCCGTTCCGCGATGCTTCTCGACGCGGCCGGTGTCCATCGGCAGCGATTGCAGCCGATCGCGCAGCGTTCGCCGCCCACGTCGTCGACGGTGCGAGGCAGACGGCTTGCACGATCAGCTGGTGGAGGTACTCATGCGACTGACAACGATCCTACTGGCGACGGCACTTCCTGCGAGCGCCCTCGCGGTCCCGCCCTATCATCCACAATCCGACGATGATCGGTTCGAGACCGATGACGAAGAAGTTGCGGTCGATGCACCGAG
>JBFXAI010000044.1:0-60121 GCA_050184455.1 Kofleriaceae bacterium
TGTAGGCGAAAGAGAAGTTCGCTCAGAAACTCAGCGAGCAGGGCTCAACAGTCCCCACCAGCGATATGTCCGCATCTCAGTCGCGGTTGTTGGGGCCATCAGACTCGAGAATCTTAGCTCCAAAACCATCGACTCGTCTAACAATGAAATTTCGGATCGTCGTTCCCACGAGCTCGGGTTTTTCGATAGGGGCCGTGTGGGATGCGCCGGCGATGACGAGCAGCTCTGCATTCGGGATCGTTTCGGCCATCGCCTGACCCCGTTCAGGGGGGGTGAATCCGTCTCGTTCTGCGGCAATCACGAGCGCTGGCACCGCGACGGAACTCAGCAAATCGTCGGCAGAATGTTTTCCCGCCGCCGCCAACATGGCGATGAACAATCTCGCGTCGACCCTCGCTAGTCCGTCCAGGTAGGGCATGAAAGCGGCGGGGTCGATCAGGTCGCGCCGGATCTCGAACCAGCTCGCGACCTCATAGGCGAAACGGGTGGGCAGTACTGCTCGGGTGATCCGGTTGATCACGCCAGGTACGCGCTTCGTCCACCTCTCGATCGCCGGTAGCAATTCTTCGATCGACGCCGATCCTCCGCGGAACGTCTTCAGTGGATTCGAAGGAGCGCCGCACATCAGCACGAGCCCCGCAACGCGCGACGAATGACGCCGGTAGGTCTCGAGGGCAACCTGGACGCCCATCGAGTGACCGATCAAGCACGCGCGCTCGACCAACGCGTCGTCGAGCACGCACGCGACATCATCCGCAAGATCTTCGATCGTGACGCGGGCCGGATCCTTTGGCACCTGCGTTCGACCGTGACCGCGATAGTGGGGATGCAGTCCGAACCGGGAACCGAGATCGTGCTTCAGGTATCGCCAGGCAAAACCATCACAACCAATCCCGTCGCACAACAGGACTGGCGTTTCGCGCCCGCGCGATCCCCAAGACTCGTAGAACAGTGGGGGCCCATCGTTCGGCGAAACGGCGTACCCCCACGCCGTCTCCATGGGACCACCGCTAAGCGATTTCTTTCTCGTCTTCTTCGCCGGGGAACTCGTTCACCGACGGGTACTTCATGATTTCTTTGCGAGCGATCTTCCACGCCTTCTGGACGATCCAGGAAAGAGACCGGTCCTGCCGGGTCGCCTCGTCTTGGATCTCCTTCAACATATCCTCGGGAAAATACAGAGACTGCTTGCGCTTATCAGAGCCGGCCATCGGTAACTAGTTTCGAGGAGGCCCCTACAATGTGTCAAGCCGTCCACCTGTGTAAGACGTAGAACTCGCGCGGGGGTTGTCAGGATGGCCAGGGCTCACTATCCTATCGCGCTTCGAACTTCACCCTTTCGACGGGGACCCACCGTGAGCACCACGACTGCAACGCAATCCAAGGCACTTACCAAGAAGGAACTGAAGAAGTTTCAGGAACTGCTGGAGGAGAAGCGCAGGATCGTTCTTGAGCGCGCCAGACAAATGTTGTCGGAGGGGATGACGCTCGACACCAACGATCTTCCCGACGAGATGGACCTCGCGTCGAGCGAGTACATCCAGTCATTCGAGTTCCGCTTGCGCGGTCGCGAGAAGAGCTTGCTCTCGAAGCTCGATCTCGCGCTCAAGAAGATCGATGACGGCGTATTCGGCGTCTGCGAAGTCTGCGAGGAGCCGATCGGGAAGAAGCGGCTCGAGGCGCGTCCCGAGACCAGCCTGTGCATCAAGTGCAAAGAAGATCAGGAGCGCGAAGAGCGCACGATGGGATAGCGCTCAGCGCGAAACTCCGGTCGGTCTTGGTCCTCTGATACCGTCCCGCCATGGCGGACGACGGCTTCGACCGCAGAAAATTTCTCAAGGTAGCGAGCTGTGCCATCGGCGGCGGCGTCGGCGCGATGGTTGCTGTACCGACGCTGCGCTTGCTCGCATCGCCGGCGGGCGAGATCACTGTGACCAGCCCGCGCGAGCCGCTCGACGTCGGCTCGGTCGAGCGATTCGTCGTTGGTGCGCCACCGCGCCGGGTCGAGGTCGTTGCGCCGATGCTCAAAGACGGCTGGACCGCGGCGCGCAACGTAGTGCTCGGCGCCGCATGGATTCGCCGACCGGCTGCCGACAAGATCGACGCAATTTCTGCCGTGTGTCCACACCTCGGGTGCGCGGTCGGTTGGGACACCGCGGCCGGCAACTATCTGTGCCCTTGTCACGACAGCCGGTTTGCCGTCGCCGGTGAGCGGCTCAGTGGTCCGTCGGAGCGCGGCCTCGATCCGCTTCCCGTCCAAGTCAGGAGCGGCCGGCTCGAGCTAACGTGGGTGCGCTACCGGCTCGGTAGGGCGACGCGGGAGCCGGTATGAATCTGCGCGAGCTGATTCGCGAGCGCATTCCAGCGCGCGACTCCCCGAGGATGATCGAGGGAGGCGCATCGTTTGCGTACGCATTTGGTGCGGTGCTGGTGTTCATGCTCGGAGTCCAAGCGATCACCGGGATCGCGCTCGCCGCGTTCTACAGTCCGTCGACGACGGATGCGTGGGCGTCCGTCGCGTACATCGAGGACCAGGCGAGCTGGGGCTGGTTGATTCGCGGGCTGCATCATCAAGGAGGCTCGGCGATCGTCATCGTCGCCGGTTTGCACTTGGTTCAGACCGCAGTCGCGGGCGCCTACAAGCGTCCGCGCGAGCTGGTGTGGTGGCTCGGCGTGTTGCTGATGGTGGTGATCCTCGCCTGGGCGGTCACGGGGTTCGTGCTGCCGTGGGACCAGGCGGGCTACTGGGCAAATCAAGTCGAGGTGGGCATCGCCGCCGAGACGCCGATTCTCGGCGACTCGGTACGCCAGCTGGCGCTCGGCGGCAACGACTACGGCAACCTCACCGTGACCCGGTTCTATGCGCTGCACGTGCTGGTGTTACCGGTGGTCGTCGTACTGCTATCGATCGGCCACATCGCGCTCGCGCGCAGGCATGGCACCACCGCGATGCGCAGTCGGCCGGCGACGCCGCACTGGCCAGATCAATCGCTGCGTAACGTGACCATGATGGCCCTCGTGTTCGCGGTGCTCCTGGGCTACGTGATCACCACCGGTGGCGTCGGGCTCGCCGCGCCCGCCGATCCAGGGCAGGCGTACGATGCCCGCCCGCTGTGGTACTTCCGCTGGCTGTTCGAGCTGCGGGATCTTGCGGGCAGCGCCGAAAAGCTCGCTGCGCTCGCGGCGCCTGCGGTGGTGGGGGGATTTCTCGTCGCGCTACCACTGCTCGATCGCGGTCCCGACCGATCGCCGCGCAAGCGTGTGGTGTGGCTCGGTGCACTCGCGGGTGTGCTCGCGTTGATCGGTGCGCTCACCGTGATGTCGTTCGCGAGTGACGCGGGTAACGCCGAGCTCGCCAAGCGCCAAGACAAGGCGCAAGCTGCCGCGGCGCGTGCGCGCAAGCTGGCGGTCGAATACGGCGTGCCGGTCACCGGCGCCCAAGAGGTGTTCACCACTCCGCCGATGTGGCGCGGTCGGTCGCTATATTCGCAGCGCTGCGCGAGCTGTCACGACGCCGACAGCAAGGATCGCAAAGGCCCCGTGATCGGCCCGGGCCACGGCGATCGTGCATGGCTGACCGCGTTCCTCAAGCAGCCCAGCGGCGATGCGTTCTGGGGCCGCACGAAGCTCGCGAAGACCGACGCGGCGATGCCGCCGGTCGAGGTGTCGGAGGCCGAGCTCGCCAACCTGGTCGAGCTGATGTACGCCGAGTCCGGGGCGAGCGACGTCGATCAGGTCAAGCGCGAAAACGGCATCAAGGCGTTCGACGCGTCGTGCACCGACTGTCACAGCCGTGACGAGGGCATCGGCGGATCCGCGCCAAACCTCGCCAAGCTCGGCTCGCGCGACTTCTACACCTCGTTCATCAGTAATCCGAAAGCGGCGATCCACATGGGTCCCGAGCACAGCGAGATGCCGCGGTTCGACGCAGAGCTGGCGCTGATCGAGCGCGACGCGATCGCCGAGTACCTCGTGTGGTTGCGCACGGCGACCAAGGCCGACCTCGACGCCCTCGGGCCGCTATAGCGGTTTGGGGCGCGTCAGCCCGGTGAGGACCGGCTATGCTGCGCGCCGCCATGCCGAGCTTTACGTTTCAGGACATCCTCGAGATCGGGCATCACCACGACACGCCGTATCGCCGGCTGACGTCGGATTTCGTCGGAACCTTCGAAGCGCGCGGCCGGAAGTTTCTCGAGGTCGCGCCCGAAGCGTTGACGCTGCTCGCCAAGACGGCGATGCGTGACATCGCCCATCTGTTGCGACCGGGACACCTCGCGCAGCTGCGCGCGATCCTGGACGATCCAGAGGCATCACCCAACGATCGATTCGTCGCGCTCGAGCTGCTCAAGAACGCCAACATCGCCGCAGGCGGCATCCTGCCGGGGTGCCAGGACACCGGGACCGCGATCGTGATGGGCAAGCGAGGCCAGCTCGTGATGACGGCTGGCAGCGACGAGGCCGCGATCTCGCGCGGAGTATTCGATACCTACGCGGAGACAAATCTGCGCTACTCGCAGGTCGCGCCGCTCGACATGTTCGAGGAGAAGAACACCGGCAATAACCTGCCGGCGCAGATCGAGATCTATGCGACCGACGGCGACGAGTATCACTTCCTGTTCATGGCCAAAGGTGGCGGCTCGGCGAACAAGAGCTTGCTGTTTCAAGAGACCAAGGCGCTGCTCAATCCCAAGAGCTTGGCCGCGTTCCTCGATCAGAAGCTACGCTCGCTCGGAACCGCCGCGTGTCCGCCGTATCACCTCGCGGTCGTGATCGGAGGTACCAGCGCCGAGCAGACGCTCAAGGTCGCGAAGCTGGCCTCGGCGCGTTACCTCGACGAGTTGCCGACCTCGGGCAATCCGCTCGGGCGCGCGTTCCGCGATCTTGCCTGGGAGCGCGAGGTGATGGACATCGCGCGCGCGACCGGCATCGGTGCGCAGTTCGGCGGCAAATACTTCTGCCACGATGCTCGCGTGATCCGATTGCCGCGGCACGGCGCGAGCTGCCCGGTTGCGATCGCGGTGTCGTGCTCGGCCGATCGCCAAGCGCTCGGCAAGATCACGCGTGACGGTGTGTTTCTCGAACAGCTCGAGCACGAGCCGGCGAAGTATTTGCCCGACGTCACCCATACCGAGCTGTCGGGCGAGGTCGTCACGATCGACCTGACGCGGCCGATGACCGAGATCCGGGCGACGCTGTCGCGATTTCCGATCAAGACCCGGCTGTCGCTCAGCGGTCCGATGATCGTCGCGCGCGACATCGCCCACGCCAAGCTCAAGGAGCGGATCGATCGGGGTGAAGGTCTGCCGCACTACCTAAAGGACCACTGCGTCTATTACGCCGGGCCCGCGAAGACACCCGCTGGCTATGCTTCGGGATCGTTTGGGCCGACCACCGCAGGCCGAATGGACAGCTACGTCGATCTGTTTCAGGCCGCGGGCGGCAGCATGGTGATGTTGGCCAAGGGCAATCGCAGTCAGGCGGTCACGGACGCGTGTAAGAAGTACGGGGGGTTCTACTTGGGCTCGATCGGCGGTCCAGCGGCGCGGCTCGCGAAGGACTGCATCAAGCACGTCGAAGTGCTCGAATATCCTGAGCTCGGCATGGAGGCGGTCTGGAAGATCGACGTCGTCGATTTCCCCGCGTTCATCGTGGTGGACGATAAGGGGAACGACTTTTTCGCCAATATCGGTGGCGGAAAAAATACGAAGCATCTCGCCACGAAAGGCTGAACGCGGCGGTCTGCCGCAGTGCTGGGTGGATCACATTCAGACCATCGTTGGGGACTGGCCAACGCTGACTTGTCGAGTTGCCGCTCGCGAAATTGTTCGCGAACAGTGCCGGACGCTCCATGACCGGCCCCGGTCCGCATCTTGCTGACCGGTCAGGTAGCGAACATGGCCACTTCTGAACAACCCAAATTCCAAGAGATCCCCACCGACGTTCAGGCCGTGGTTAAGCCCGGTCCCGCCGCCGAACCTGTCGTCGCGTACCTACTTACCCAGACCGGCACGCAAGCTGCCCTCGTCGACTTACCGGTCGTCGTAGGCCGCGGGGTCGACTGCGATCTCGCCGTACCAGACGATGCGGCATGTTCGCGGAATCACCTCCGGATCACGCTTGCAGACGGAGCGATCCGGATCACGGATCTGCAGAGCCGCAACGGCACCTACGTCAATGGCGAGCGGATCACCGGCTCGGTGACGGTTCGCAGGGCGGTGGTTCGGCTCGGCGACAGCGTCCTCGTGGTGGGCGCCGTTCCCGACGCCGATGTGGTCGCCAAGGGCGTCGGCCCGTTCATCGGTGGCCCGGCGATCGCGCGATGCTGCCGGATCGCCGAGCGCGTCGCTACCACGCCACTACCCGTGGTCGTGACCGGCGAGACCGGTACCGGCAAGGAGCTGTTCGCAGCGTGGGTTCACGAGCTGAGCGGCCGCAAGGGGGCGTTCGTTCCAGTCAACTGCGCGGCGCTCACCGACGCTCAGCTCGAAGCCGAGTTGTTCGGTCTCGGTCGCGAGCCATTCGACGTGCAGTCCGCGGGTCTGTTGTCCGCGGCGCTCGGCGGCACGCTGTTTCTCGACGAAGTCGCCGATCTGCCACTCCATGTCCAGGCGAAGCTGGTCAGCCTGCTCGAGGCGCGGATCACGCCCGCTGGCGGCGGTAGCCCGCAGCCCGCTGACGTTCGCGTGATCAGCGCGACCCATGTCGATCTGCGCGGCGCGGTCGAGCGCGGTGAGTTCCGCGCTGACCTCTACGCGCGGCTGGCAGCTGTCGAGGTGAAGATGCCGGCGCTGCGCGATCACTCCGAGGACATCCCGGCCCTGGTCACTCATCTGCTGAGCCGTGTCCCGACCACCGCAACGGTTTCGGCCGACGCGATCGAAGCGCTCGCTCGCTATTCTTGGCCGGGCAACGTTCGCGAGCTCGAGCACGCGCTGCGCCGCGCCTTGCTGCTATCGGCGAATAGCATCGTGCTCGAACATCTACCCGAACCGATCTTGCGTGGCTTCCGCTCGCTGCCGCCGCGCACCGCGGCAAAGGCCGTCGAGATCAGCCGCCCGCGGCTCGAGGCCGAGCTGCAGAACCAGCGCGGTAACCTGCGCCAGGTCGCGCAGACGCTCGGGATCTCGCGCAGCCGCGTGTATCGGCTGATCAGCCGGTGGTCGCTCGAGCCCGACGCGTACCGTCAGGGCGTCGCCGCCGCCGGCGACGGCGACGCGGCCTGATCCGCAGGTCGCTCGAGCACGGTTGGAATTCGAATCGTTCAGCTCGGTCGCGATTCGTCGCGGTCATTCGGTCGGTTCGTCCGGGTCGCCGGCATCGGTATCGCCGCCGGCATCGTCGTCGTCGTTGTCGCCCAGGTGCTCGGCGAGGAACTCATCGACGACCTGATAGAACTTCTTGGGGTCGTCCCACATCACGAAGTGGCGCGTGCGCGGAACCACGACGACGCGATGATCGGGAATGTTCGCGGCCTGCGCCTTGATCCGATATTGGTACCCGCCGTCGGCGGCGACGATCAGCACCGGCGATTGGATCTGTTTGACCTGTTCGAGCAGATTAGTGGTCATCATCTCGAACACCGCGTTGCCGATCGTCCGGCGATCCGAGCGACCGATCAGCTCGATGATCGGCGCCATCTTGTTCGGGAATTTGGTCATTCCCATGAACTTGCCGCGAATCCGCGCTGCGAGCTGGGCGTCGCTTAGTTGCTTCCACCTGTCGCGCAGGTATCGCGCGGCATCGATATCCCCCGATAGCGCAGGACTCGCGTCGACGATGATCACCGGCCCGATCAGCGACGGATGATACGCGGCCATCCAGTACGCGATGAACCCGCCCATGCTGTGACCGACGATGATCGGCTTCTCGAGCTTGTTAGCGCGGATGTAACGCGCAAGATCGCGCCGCACCGCGGCCGAGATCGGTTCGTCGATCGGCTTGCGGCCTGCGAACCCGGACAGCGTCAACACGTGCGACTCGTAGTCCGCTTCGTAGTGCTCGACCATTTCGTCCCACACTTCGCCGGGGCAGGCGATGCCCGGGATCAGGATCATCGGCGGTCCGCGGCCGACGACCTTCACGCCAAACGCCACCGGCTCGAAGTCGTCGCTGCGCCCGAACGGGTCTCCTTCGACGCCTTCGTCACGAACGATCGCGGGTTCGGTCGATTGTTTAGCAGGCGCGCACGCGATCAACGCGACGACAACGACGAACCAGCGCATCAGTCGACGAAATACGCTTGCACGCGATCGAGATCCGGGCGCGCCGTGAACGTCGGCTTACCGCGCTCGATCGCGCAGCACTGCGCGGTGCGAAAGTTAGGGAATGCAGGTCGACCGACCAGCACCGCTCCGAGCCCGGAGATCGTCGGTTCATGACTGACGACCAATACCGACTGTGATACCGATGCGAGGATCTGGTTCACGGCGAACCGCGGCTGGGCCCCCGGCTCGAGGCAGCGCAGCGATGCGATCGATCCCAGATAATCGAGCGCGGACGCGAGTAGCTCGGCGGTTTGCACCGCGCGTGGCAGCGGCGATGACACGATCGCTTCGGGTTCGACGGATTGCTCGCGCAACAATCGGCCCAGAATCCGCACCGCTTCACGTCCGCGTGGTGACAACCAGCGATCGCGATCGCTGCCGGCATCTTCCTCGGGCACCGCATCGCCGTGGCGGACGAGGTAGATGTGCATGACCCGAGCATACGCGCGATCTGGTCTCGCGATCCGGCGGATCTGCGGTCATTGCGGCGCGGTGATCGGACCTGCCGAGCCTTCCTCGGGCGGCAACTCGTCCCCAGAACCAGCGCCTACGGACTCCACCACCGGCGGTGCCTGTTTGCACAGCGGTGCGGTGGTCGTCGACAGCACATCGAGCGCGATCCCAGCCTTGTTCTCGAGCCGTCCCGATTCGCGGCTGCTCGCTGCATCCCACAGCCGAATCGCGCCGGCGCCGTCCTCGTAGGCCAGCGTGGCCGCGTCCACCCAGCGCGTCGCAAACCGGCTCGGCGCCGTCAACACGTGCTTCAGCGCGCCGGACTTCACGTCGGCGACGTAGAGCGACGGCGCGGTGTCCTTCGAGCATGGGTCCACCGCGGTCGCGAATGCGATCTTCGCGTTGCCCGGTGACACCGCCACCGTCGACTCCGAGGCGGCGCCAGACTCTGGAATCTGGATCGTAGCCCCGCCCGCGACCTTGAGCGTAGGGGAGGTAGGATCGCTGGTCCACACCGCCTCGACGCCACTGGCGTCGCGCACCAGCCGGCTCTCGTCGAGCGTGACGATGATCCGCGGTTGTGGAATCGGCGTTCCGACCTTGGTGAGCCGTCCTGCTGACTTGTCGACCGACGACACGGTGGCCGTGCCGACGCCCCAGCGACCATCCGCAGGCGCGGACGACACCAACAATTGATCGCCCGCTGCATAGCCGAGCACGATCTCGCGGCTCGCTGGCAGCGAGATCTTCGAACCGAGCGGTTTCCACTCGGTGGTGTCGAACAGTTGCACCCACGCATTCGCAAACGTCGGCGGTCCGTCGTCCTTCGGACGATCGATCTTGTCGAACCCGAGGACGGCGATGTCCAAGCCGGACGGAGCGCGCACGAAGCCGACCACCTTGTGATCGGTGTGCGTAAGGCGCAGATAGCGCTTGGTGCCGCGATCGTAGGCATAGACCTCGCCACGGCTCGTCGAAGGTTGCACGCCAGAGGCGTTGGGCCACTTGAACGTGCTGCGGCGCCCGACCAGCCAGATCGACGACGCGATCGTTTTCTGATAGGCCTCGCGCAGCTTGGCGGCAAGCGCGGTCAACGACTGGCCGTGCTGCGTCGCGATGAACTCCTTGAGCTCGCCATTTGTGGTCAGCTCGGCTGCATAGCCGAAGTAATCGGCCCTCAGCATCGCGATCAGATGCTCGACCGCGGCGGCGTGCTCGTTGGTCTGCGCGAGCGCGAGGGCGAGCAGGCGGTGAAGGTCGAGGTTGTGTGGATCTTTCGCGAGTGCCGCTTCACACGAAGACCGCACCTGCGTCCAATCGCGCGGTGTGGCTTTGTACGCTTTCTCGCACGGACCCTCGGCCCATCCGAAATTCAGGTGACGGATCTGCTCGACGCCGATCGTCGGAACGGTGATCGGGGCGACGCTGGGCGCCGGTGGTGCATCGTCTTTGGCAGCTGGTGCGTTCTTGCCACAGCTGGCTAAGACGATCGCGAGTGACATCGCGAGATGTTTGTGCATGGCGTCTCCTAACAACACGTCGAACTCGTCGCGGATTTCGTGAATCGTAGAGTGAATGTGGCAGGATTCGCAGCATGAAGACCATCACTCTTGCATTCGTGCTGTTCGCGCTGATCGGTGGAGGCGGCTGCGGTGGCAGCAAGCCCAAACCGAAGACGGTTCCGACCGAGGCCACGACGCCAGAGGCAACGACCAGCCTCGAGAAGCCGGAGCAGTCGGTTCAGAGCGACACGCCGGTAAGCCAGAACCTCGCCGTGTCGCCGGACATCTTGGCTGCGTGCGGAATCAAGGCGACCGCAACCGCGAGCCCGAAGTTCGACTACGACAAGGACGAGCTTACCGATGATGACAAGAAGATCCTCGACCAGATCGCGACGTGTCTGACGACCGGCGCGCTCAAGGGCAAGGCGGTGTCACTGATCGGTCGCGCTGACCCGCGCGGAACCGAGGAGTACAACCTCGGCCTGGGCTCGCGTCGTGCGACCTCGGTCAGCCAATATCTGTCGCGGCTCGGTGTGACGCAGCCGCAACTCGCGGTCACTACGCGCGGCGCGCTCGATGCGACTGGAACGGATGAGGCAGGCTGGCAAGCCGACCGCCGCGTCGATATTCAGATGAAGCAAGAAGCCACGGCGACACCGTGAGGTCTCGGCCGTGATGATTGGACGCCGCGGGCCCGCCCGGATCGTGTGAACGATCGGTACTGGTTCTAGTTCCGCACCCGATCGAGCCGCGGGCTCCGTGCTACGTTGTTCGCGTGGCGCTGGAGCACGTAGCCCAAGGCCAGACCCGGTTTTTCACGCCGGGTGTGGCGCCGGATCCGCGTGGGATCCTCCTCGGTCGGTTCTGCCTGATGACGTTCGCCACGCTGGAAGGCGCGGTGTCGTGGTTCAGGTTGTACTCCGCCGAGGCATCGCTCGACGAGTTGCTGGCCAATCTGGTGATCACCAAGGGCAAGACCGCGCTCGGCAGCCGCGAGATCGTCGTGCAGATCCCCGCGGTGTCGTCCTACGCCGCCGATCGCGCCGCACGGCTGTGCCGGCTCGTGGGCGGTGCGATCTACACCGGTACCGCCAAGCACTTCGTCAAGTACCGAGATGATCGCTCGCCGTACGGCTATGACGCCGTCGATATCGGCGCGATGCCGGCGTCGATCGATTTCATGGTCCACGGCGACGAGTTCGCCCAGGGTTACCTCCGCGAGGGCGAGCTCCCGTTCGACCGGCTGCTGTTCCGGCTATCGATCCGCAAGCTCCCTGGCGGCGACCAACTCGATCACGATGACCGTGGCGATCTGTATCTCGCGGTCGCGCGTGGCTTGTCGGAAGGAATCATTCGCTATCTGTGGCGCAACCGGGTCGAGGCCCGCGCCGGATTGTTCACGCCGCAGAGCACCAGCGCGTTCGACGACCAAGCGCGGGACCGCGGGTACATGTTGATCCGTGCCACCGCACTGCCCGAGCGGATCCTCGCGCTGTTCATCGGCACACCGGGGATCGATGTGTTTCGCCCAGCGGGCGCTAACGCCGCAGTCGCGGTGGGATACGAGCACCCGATCGATCTCGGTTCGTGCTCATCGGTATTTCCGGCGGACACGTTCCACGTGTTCTGGCCCAATGATCGCGTCGACGTGCTGCCCGGGCCGTTGGTGTTGAGCGACATCGCCGACCTGACGCGTGTCGACCTGCAGCTCGATCGGCCCAAAGATCCGTCGGCCCTTGCTGCCAGCGCCGGCGCCGCCATCGGCGTCGATCTCAAGCTCGCCGCGGCGATGGGACCGCCACGCCGGGTGGTCGCGACGCTGATTCCAACCGAGCATGCGCCGCGGCTCAAACGGATCCTGTTCGCATTGCCGCCTGCGAGCTTGCGCGGCCATCGCGTGGCAGCCAGCGATCGCGGCATCCTCGTGGTTGGTTCCGAAAACCTCGACGTCGTGCCGCTGGGCCAGCTGCTGTGTGAGCTGACGCCCGGGTTGCTCGTGCCGCTGGGCATGGACATCGTGCCGCGCGTATCGCCCGAGGTGTTGGCGCGAGCGCTCGGCCACGGCGCCGGCATGGTCACGGTGTTCACGACCGAGGGCCGGCCATTTCAGATCACCGAGAGCGCGTTCACTACGCTCGAGCGCCGCTCGCTGGCGAAGCTCGATGTCGATCGCGCCGAACCACTCGACTACGCAGCGCCCGCGCGCGAGGGTGTCGAGGTGGTGAACGATCCGGTGGGGCGGTTCGCGCTGTGGGGGTTCCCCGACGCATCGGATCAAAAGTTGCTTCCGGGCAAGTAGGCGATGGCGCGCCCTCACGTTCGCGACTTTCTCGCCAACTTCGTCAAGCCGTTGGTCGGCGGCGGTGAGGTCCACGTCGCTGCGCCGATCCCGTACTCTGACGTCGAACGCTGGGCAGAGGAGCTGCACGACGCGAGCGTCGAACAGGTCGAGGTCGACGACGCGCGTCATGCGGTGCTGTCGACGCTGGTGTGCCGTCCTCCGGCGTTTCTGCTCGAGGGCGAAGAGCTCGCGCTCGCCGCGGGCCTGCATAACGCACTGTTCCTCGTACACCCACGCGCTGACGTTTGGTCGGTGAGCGACAAGCAGCGCCGGCGGATCGTCGACGCTTCGCTCGCGTTGGTCGGCAGGCCGATGACGCACGATCGCACGCGCGTCCTCGCGCGCCATGCGCTGCTTCACAACGTATTCCAGCTCGTGCGTCGCGACACCTTGGTGTCGTGGTGGACCGGGCGCGCGCGGTTCCACGGCCAGCGACCTCCGACTCGGTTGACCGCATGGAAGGGCGTGCGGCGCGTGCGCGAGGAAGTGACGGTGGTCGACTTCGACGAGTTGCTCGCGGTTCCCGACACCGCGCCGATCGTCGCGACGTTGCTGCGCCGGACTCCGTTGACTCAGTTGCTCGACACCCATGTCGGCGCACCGCCGTTGCACTGGGAGGACGCGGTGTTTCTGCTCCGTGATTCCGAGCTCGCGCGCGCGGTCGCTTACCGACTGGTTCCCGACGCGAGCCCGCGCGACGTGGTGGCTGGGCCCGCGCGGCTCGCGGCCGCATTCGAGCAGATGCTCGAGCGCGCGCCTGATGAGGCGGACGTGCGCGCGGTGTCCGCGTTCCTGGTTCACTTGAATGCGCTGTTCTGCCTCGGCGAGCTCCAGCTGCGCGAGGCCACCGCGAAGTCGCCGCTGCTGTCGACGGTGCTCTCCGCCGAAGCTGCCGGGCAGCGCCCACGCGGCCTAGCCACGCTATTCGCACTTCCCGCGGCGCTTGCGGTCGTCGATCCACGGATCGCGAAGCCGCCAGGAGTCGCGGAGACGCCAGCCCTCGAGCGGCGGTGGAAGGCGCAGCGCACGCAAGCCGCCGAGCTACTCGGCGATGCGGTCATCGAAGCGCTTGCGACGCGGCTGCGCCGTCATCTTCGCGGTGTTCCGCGCAATGCTTCCGAGGTCGTGCAACTGCCGACGCCGCCGGCCGCTACATGATTAATTGAGCTCGCCCGCGGCCCACTCGATCGCGCGGATCAGCAGCGGCATCGACTCTGGGATGGAGCCATCTGTGAGCGTCTGACCGCCGTAGCTCGCCCACGAATCGAGCCACATCAACCCCATGAACACGACGCGTCCCTGTCCGTAGGTCCACGCCGCGCCGAGCGGCACGGCATTCTGGTTCTGGAGGATCACGGTCGCGCCTGGTTTCGGCGCCGCGAGGTAATAGGTGTAATAGGGAGTCGCGGGCGCAAACACGAACGAGGAGATGGTTCGCGTGATCGGATGCGAACCCACTGGACTGACGGTCTGCGGGGTATTTGAGAAGTAGTCGCCGGCGCCTCCGGTACTTGGAAGGATGGCGGCCATGTTGGTCGGCACCGAGTTCCAGGTCACCCAGCCGAGCGCAACGACCCCTCCGCCAGCAGCCTGCCAAGGTCCTAATGCCTCGTCGTAATCGAACCAATCAGGCGCGCAGCACGAATTGCTGAACTCGCCGCTGACCAGCACGTCGAACGCCTGGAGCTCCGCCAGCGTGTCGATGTCCGCCGCGCTCGCGACGGTTACTGGGTAGCCGCGCGCTTCGAGCGCGGCCTTCAACAACGGCACGGACTGAGTCAGTCCGCATGCTCCTGGACACGTCTCGATCACGATGCTCGGGCGACGGCAAACGCCGTACTTGCAACGTGCGAGGGGGTGGCAATCATCATCGCTCGCGCACTGCGTGAGGCACGCGGTGCTGTCGGCATTGCACTTGTAGAGGTTGCACGAGGTCGGCAACCTCGGTGCAGCGCAAGTGCCCGCGCCGTCGCAGATGTTCATGCCGGCGCCGAGCTCTCCGCATCCTGGTCCACATTCGGTGCCGGCTGGGTAGAGATTGCATGTGGTCGCCGAGCCCGAACATCCAGTGCCATTGGCGTCGCAGGACCCAGCGCTCGCATCGGCGCAGTCGCCGCGTAGGTCGGTGCCCGCGAGCGCAATGGCGCACGTCCCTGTCGCTCCGCCGTTGCCCGCGCTGACGCACGACTCGCAGGTCGCGTCGCACGCGCGATCACAACACACCCCATCGGCGCAGAACCCGCTGACACAGTCGAGATCCTTCGAGCACGAGTCCCCCTGTTCGACGCGCAACACGTCGCCGCAGCCAGCGAAAACGTACATCAATAGCGCAAGCGCCACCCTCATGACCGCATCCTAACGCGGGTTGCCCATACGCGCGTATTCGCGGCTGCGACCTTCCACTGCCTCGAAATAGCGGCAATGCGATCGTGGCGCCGGGCGGCTGGACGCGATTTTCGGCGGATCGCGATGCTTCGAATGGCGAGGGCCTTGAGGTAATGTGCCCCACCCGATGGTTGCGCCCCCCACCACACCGCGAAGCTTCGCTGTCGATGTCGCGCGGGCGTCCGCGGCGTTTCAGGACCTGGCGCGCCAGATGGGCGCTCAGTTCCTGGATAAGCAGGAGATCATCCGGCTGATGACCGTGTCCGCGATCGCGGGCGAGCACATGGTGATCGTCGGCCCGCCGGGCACCGCCAAGTCGGCGATGATCGACATGTTCGCGAAGCTGATCGACGCGAAGTATTTCGAATACCTGCTGACCCGCTTCACCGAGCCCAACGAGCTGTTCGGTCCGGTCGACATCTCGGCGTTTCGCGAGGGCCGCTATACCCGCCGGCTCGATCACATGCTGCCGACCGCGGAGATCGTCTTCCTCGACGAGATCTTCAAATCAAATTCGGCGATCTTGAACTCGCTGCTCCACGTCATCAACGAGCGCAAGTTCCAGAACGGTCCCGAGGTCGTGTCGGTCCCGCTGATCTCGCTCTACGCAGCGTCGAACGAGGTGCCCAACGACGAGAACCTCGCGGCGATGTTCGACCGGTTCCTCGTGCGCGTGCTGTCGGACAACCTCGATAGCTATCACTTCCACGAGCTGATGAAGAAGGGCGTCTCGCTCGAGCTCCGCAAGATGACAGGGCGCGGGATCGACCCAGCGGGCCGGCCGATGGCGGAGCTCCGGCCGGTGATCTCGGCGCGCGAGCTGCGCCAGATCCAACAGAACTTCGACAAGTTCATGGTGTTTCCCGAGGAGTTTCTGACCAAGTACAAGGGTCTGGTATTCCAGATCCGCAGCGAGGGGATCTCGGTCTCGGATCGCCGCGCGGTCAAGCTGCTCAAGTTGTTCGCCGCGTCGGCGGTGTTCGATGGCCGTACCCGCGTCCACGACGGTGACTTCTTCATCTTGCGGCACATCTGGAATAACCTCGATCAGGTCGAGCTCCTCGAGGAGATCGTGAACCCGGTCGTCGACTCGTACTACCGCGAGCATCCCGACGAGCGCCGGTTCATCGGGCCATCGGCAAGCCTCGACGATCTGCTCACCGAGCTCGGGTTGATCCGCGAGTTGCTCACCGCCGGGGGCGAGCTGTCGGACATCCAGCTGTTCAGCCAGCTCAAGAACCTCAACGAGATCAAGGTCGCGCTCGCGGCGCTGCCGGGTGATGCCGCGGCGCGAATGATCCGCGAGGTCGATCAGTTGCTCGAGACCGTGTTCGCTTCGTCGAAGTTCGGGCTGTAATCTAGAACCGAGCTGGATGGTTCGGATCGAACCGGATGTACAGGTCGGCTGCTGCCGCGATCGGCTTGCCATCGCATTCGCACATCACGCGATACGCTGAGGTCCCGGCGGCATCGTAGAGATAGCCGACTGTAAAGTTGAGCACCGCGATCTGCTCCTCGTGATTCGACGGCGAGGTCGCGTCTGGGAGCGACTCGATGCCGTCGCTGTCATTGGGCTGCAGCTCGCCGCTCAGGGTGCCCCACAGCGCAGGCGTCACCGGTTCGCCGGTCAATGTGATCCAACCAGCGTTTGCACCGATCGCCTGCGGTGATTGGACCGCGCCGGCGTAGAACCGCGTCGTTCCCAGTCCCATCGCAGTCAGCGCGTCGTCGAGCGCTACTGCTTCGGCCGGCGAATCGATCACGGGCAGGTGGGTCTTGCCGGTCGAGTCGTCGCTGCAGTCAGCGTGGTTGGTCCAGAACGATCCGACCGCCGGCATCGCAGCCACGTCGACGTAGTAACGCGATGTGCGGATGCCGTCATAGATGCTGAGCGTGTACCTCGCCGGGCAGTCACTCAGCGGATCGGGTGCGGGGTCGCTTCCATCGAGCATCGCGGCTCCGTCGGGCATCGCATCGTCGATCGGCATTGCGACGTCGCCGTCCTCAGGCACCGTGGCCACGCTGAAGCCGCAGCCGCAGAGCATCGCGACCGAAGCGTACGCCCGAAACATCGGGTCGATCGTAGGCGAGGTAGTGGCCGCGGGCCGCGAACAGACGCTCGCGATCGCGGCGATCTCGAGGGTCAGGCTGCTAGCCCGCGTTAGGGCACTGCAGCATCGATCACGCCGTTGCGCGCTGCGGTCAACGGCGGCGATGCCGCCGAGGCGAGCGTGATCAAACCATCATCGTGCTAGCCTGCGCGCGTGCCCATTCCGCCCGACCGCCGCCGCAGCTACCTGGCTCGCCAGGTAGCAACGATGGCGCTATCGCACATCCAGGTTGACACCCCGATGGCGCTCGTTCGCGCGGCTGCATGGAGCAACTCGCTGGCGCGGATGGGGGTGCACTTGCCCCTGTTCGTGATCCACGACATCGGTGTGATGCTGTCGATGACCCGTGGCGCCGGCGGTTACATTTTGCGCGCGCGCGAGTCGCAGCTCGCTCGGATCCAGCTGCCCGCGGGGATGAAGCCGCAGCTCGATCAATACCGCCAGCTCCTCGAGAACATCGCGAGCTCGGAGGTCACCGAACGGCTGGCGGGGCTGCGGCTGCGCGATGAGATGGTGGCGGTGTTGTTGTCGCGCATCCTCGGCGACACCTACAACCGATGGCGCGACCGCAGCAAATCGGCGGGCGCCGAGGCGCTACCACTCGACCTCGGCATCCTCGGCGAGATCGACTATGCGGAACATTTCCGCGACTTCGAGCCGCGTGGGACGTGGGGGTTTGTCGAGCACTTGGTCGGTCAGTCGATGCACGTCTATACCCAGGTCGAGCTGATCGATCTCGATACGGTGCGGCTGCTCGGCCTGTTCAAAGAGGACAGCGCGTCGGGCAGCGAAGCGCTGGGCAGCGCGATCGATCTCGTAGATCTGTTCGCTGCGCTCGGCTCGCCCGAGGCCAACGACGTCGCTAACTTCTCGCTCGACCTATTGCCGTCGGTGCTCGAGACCCGGCGGACCACCGGTGCACAGACGTTCGCGGTCGATGGCTACGCGTCGATCGAGCGCAAGGGCAACATCGATTCGCTCGTGCTGTCCGAGCTCGCGTACGACCGCGAGATCTTCGAGCAGAAGGTCGTCGACTCCGAGCTGCTCTACTACGGCCGCGAGAAGCAGCGCGAAGAGGAGCGCCGGCTCCAGTATCTATTGATCGATTGCTCGGCGTCGATGCGCGGCCAGCGCCAAGTGTTCGCGCGCGGCCTCGCGCTCGCGCTGATCAAGAAGTTGACCCTGGAGGGCGACGAGATCTGGGTGCGATTCTTCGATTCGCGGTTGCACGAGACGATCAAGGTGGGCCGATCGGGCCAGGTGCCGGTCCCGTACCTGTTGTCGTTTCGCAGCGAGCGCGGCCGCAACTACAGCAAGGTGTTCCGCCAGTTGCTCGTCGAGGTCACGCGGTTGCGCCGCGAGCAGAAGCGGCGCGTCGTGCTCTATACGATCACCCACGGTCAGTGCCACATCGAGCCCGAGCTGATGTCCGCGCTCAAGCAGCAAGCGTTTCTGTACGGCGTCGTGGTGTTGCCATCGAGCGACCACCTGCCCGAGTTCGTCCCGCTGCTCGATCGCTCGCAGATCGTTTCGGGTGAGGCGCTGACGAGCCGGGCCGAACGACAACGCCGCGCGCTCGACATCGTCGGCGATGCGACCCGTGCACCGCGCGCGCCCGGACCGCACACCACGACACCGTCGTCGAACGAGACGCCCAAACCTCCATCCGCGAGCTGGCGCGGGATGCCTGCGAGCAAGTCGTAATGGCCCGCCGAACCTTCAACTCGATCGAGTCGACCTCGGACCAAGCGAGCGCGATGGTTCAGCAGGGGCGGTGGATCGAGGCCGAGCGCCACTACCGCGAGCTGATCGGCCAGACCCATGTCATCAACTACGAATACGACGACTGGCTGCGTGCGCTCGGCGATATCTACAAGCACCTCGGGCGAGCCCGCGAGGCCGCGTTCATCTATCTCTATCTTCACTACTTCGACATGGCGCGCGCCCAGCTGGTGTCCGACGAGCATGTCGCGCTGCGCGCTCGGCTCGCCGAGATCGACAAGAAGTGGAGCGAAGCGGCGAGCCTCTACCAACAGGCGCAGCTCCCCGTGCATGCGGCGGTCGCGTTCGAGCGCGCGAAGCAGTACACCGACGCCACCGCGGCGTGGCGCAGCTTGGTCCATCACAGCGGGCTGGGCCAGCGCCCCTACGAGCTCGCGCTCGTGCACTTCAACTACGGGCTCGCGGCGGTCAGGTTGGATCCGACGTCTGCCGAAGCCCGGCGCGCGCTGATCGAGAGCCAGCGCAAGCTCGAGCAGGTCGCAGATGATTTCGAGCAGGTCGGCGAGCTCGAGCGCGCGTTCGACTGCTTTCAGATCTTGCTCAAGCTCGGCAAGGAGAGCGCGCAGTTCGAGAACCTCGCCGAGGGCTACGTCAACTGCATCCGCGTGCTGCGCGACGACAACCTCAAGTTCTACGTCCTCCAGTACTACGAGGACTTCATCAAGCTGGCGCTCGAGCGTGGTGAGCTGCACGCTGCCGCAACGCTGTATCAAGAAGCGGCGGCGTTCGCCGCACGCGCCGGGCTACCATACGATCGCCACTATCAGCACAAGTCGGCGTTGACCTGGATGAAGTGCGCCGACAAGTTCGCGGAGACCGGCGTTCCCGTGCAGATGACGGAAAACGCGTTGCTCGCCGCCGCGTCGCAGCATTCGGCGGTGGGTGATTACCCATCGGTGCGCGAGTGCTTCGAGCGGCTCGCAGGGCTCGAGCTGCCGGACCGCGCCAAGAAGCGGTTCGCTGCGATCGCGCAGCGCTATCGCGGGCTCGCCGCACCGCCGGTCGAGTTGCCGGGGCTTCCCGACTATCTCAAACAGCAGCACGCGTATGCCGACATCTGGTTCGTCGACTTGCTCGAGTGGGAGATGGAAGGCGATGCATTTGCGGTAGCCGCGTCGATCGTTGGCGACTTGCGTTACCCAAACGGGATTCGCCGCCGGGCGCTGGTCGTGCTGCTGACGCTCGCCGATGCGCAAGCGCGCAACCAAGCCAATGACACCGAAACCCTCGTCCATGTCTCCGAGCTGCTCGGCGAGCTCCAGTCGTACGCTGCGCTGTCGCCGCTCGAGAAGCTGTTCACGACCGGCGACGCGGTGGTTCGGCGCGCTGCCGTTCGAGCATTGCGTTTCCTCTATTTCAAGCGCTCGTTCGTGATCGTGCGCAAGGCGCTGGTCGATCCCGACGCGCAGGTTCGAGAGGCCGCGCTCGTCGCGATCGGCGGGTTGCACTTCCCGCATGCATTCAACCCGCTCGCCCGGATCTATCGCGAGAGCAACGATCCGCGGGTGCGGATCACCGCGCTTCAGTCGATCGGCAAGATCCAGACGGTAGAGGCCGGCGAGTTCCTCGTCATGGTGCTGCGCCAGGAGACCGGCGGGCTTCGCGAGGCCGCCCATTCAGCGCTCGCGCAGATGGACAACGCCGACGTGCTGCCGATCCTGCGCCAGCACCACGAGATCGAGACCAATCCGCAGGTCCGCGAGAGCATCGGCGTACTGTTGCGCCGGCAGTAGGTAGCGGGCCCGAACCGATACCGGCGCGGCATGCTCATCGAGAATCAGTGCGTGAGGCGCCAGCGCATTACCCGCACGCGGTCGAGCAAGACTTCGATTGAGTCGTGATCGTCGGTGGTGATGTAGCCGCGAGGCCACCGGCGCCCACGACGAATGAGGTATCCTCGCGCGCATGAGAATCGCGCTCGCCGTCGTGCTGTTCGCCTTCGGCTGTGACACCAAGGCCACCGCGTCTGATCCTCAAGGCGCACCGCGCGTCGAGCAGAAGTCGCGCGAATACGAGAGCTGCGCGGCGAGCGCGCATTGCGCCGACGAGCTGCGCTGCTTTGACAACACGTGCCGGCGAATCGCACGATCCGCCGTCGGCGATTACTTCGCAGCCTCCGGTGCGGCGGCTCGCGCGAAGGGCGACACCGATGCGGCGGTCGCCGCGTACGAAAAGGCGATCGGTCATTACGACTCGGAGAAGATTCCAGTACCCCCCGACGTCGACTGCGCGTACGGCGCTGCGCTGGTGTCCGGATCGGCGAAAGCGGAGACCTTGGAGCTCGGCGCGCGCGTGCTGCACCGCTGCATCCTCGCGGTCCCAGCAGCGAGCGCCCTGCGCGACCGCGCGCTCGCGTCGCTGACGGCGCTCGAGCCGTACGGCCTCGATCCGCTGTTACTCGGCGCGCCCAAGCCGGCCGACTTGTATCTCAAGGGCCCGGTGAAACCCGCGACCGACAAGCTCGCGGTGACCGTGACCGCGTTACCCAAGCCGACCCGAAGCTTTCAAACGATCGTCGACAAGCTAACCAGCGTCGAAGCGCGACCAGCCATGCTCGCGTGTTGGGAGGCCTACCGAACCGCGGCGAACAAGGACGCGCTCGCGGTCACGATCGGCATCAAGAATTCGTACCGGGCGTCCGAATACGAGGACGAAGCTGGCACGTTTTCGTTCAAGCTCGACCCGGCGCCGGCTGCCGGGGCCACCCCGGAAGCAGCGGCCGAAGCCTGCGTGGCCGGCATCGTCGAGCCCACCCTCAAAGCGGCCAAGCTGGCTGAAGCCTTCGCGACCAAGCTGACCATCACGATCAAGTAGGCGGAATTCGGCGTCCGTGGTAGCTACGGTGTCCCGTGGAGCTCCCCGACCTACGCACGATGACGCTCGAGGACGCCCAGGCGTTCGCGGTCGAGCGCGGTTGGGCGCGGTTTCGCGGCGAGCAGATCTGGCGCTGGGTTCACGACAAAGGCGTGCGCAGCTTCGACGAGATGACGAACCTGTCGCGCGAGGTGCGTGACGAGCTCGCGAAAACCGCCACGATCGGCTGCCTCACGGTTGCCGAAGTTCAGACCTCGCACGACGGCACGCGCAAGCTCCGGCTCACCACGCGCGACGGCCAGTCGATCGAGAGCGTGTTGATTCCGAGCGGTGACAAGGTCACGCAGTGCATCTCCTCGCAGGTGGGCTGCGCGGTCGACTGCCAGTTCTGCGCGACCGCCAAGCTCGGGCTCAAGCGCAACCTCGACGCGGGCGAGATCGTCGATCAGGTCTACCTCGGGCGCCGGCTACTCGCCGAGGTTGAACCGTCGCGGCGGATCACCAACCTCGTCTACATGGGCATGGGCGAGCCGCTCCACAACTACGACAACCTGGTTCGCTCGCTTCGCATCCTGACCAACGACAAGGGCGCCAAGCTATCGCAGCGCAAGATCACGGTGTCGACCGCAGGGCTCGTGCCGAAGCTCGAGCGGCTTGGGGGCGAGACCGTTCGGCCCAACCTCGCCGTGTCGCTGAACGCGCCCAACGACGAGATCCGTGACGAGATCATGCCGATCAATCGCAAGTGGAACATCGCCAAGCTGCTTGCAGCGCTCAAGGCGTATCCACTCGAGCAGCGGCGCCGGATCACGTTCGAGTACGTCCTGCTCGCCGGCGTCAACGATTCGCTCGGCCATGCCGCGCAGCTCGCGAAGTTGCTCCACGGAATCAAGTGCAAGGTGAACATCATCCCGTGGAACCCGCACCCCGAGGCGCCGTACGCGCGGCCATCGGCGAGCGCGATCGATGCGTTTCAAAACGAGTGCAAGCGGCTCGGCATGTCGACCTATCTTCGGATGCCCCGCGGCGACGACATCGATGCTGCATGCGGTCAGCTCGCGAATCGCAGCAATGGCGCCACCGTGGTCCCGCTGCGCGTGCGGAAGGACGCTCGCGTTCCGTTGCCGCAGGTCGATTGAGCTCGTGTGATCGAGCGGCGCAGGCCGCGTCTGGGCCGTCATACTGAGGTAGGCTCGCCGCCGTGCCAGCGACGGGTGATGAGCCACCAGCGCACCGGACCCTCCAGGTCGCGGGAGTGCTCACGCAGCTCACCGGGGCAGCAAACCTGCTGCTCGGAACGATCGCATTCGTGTTGCTGTATCGCGCTGACGGAGCGCTCGTTGCGTCGATCGCCTGGGCGCTCGCCGCGATGGCGTGCCTGGCATTCGGCACCGCGATGCACCGCGGCGGTCTGATCAGCGTGATCGCTGCGGCCGTGCTGTCGGCAGGGTTCGCCATCGCTCATGTCGTGATGGATCAGGCTTGGCTGCAGCGCGTGCTTGGCGCTGTCGACGAGACGCGCGTCCATACGATCTCGCGCGGGTCGGTGATCGGTGCTGCGGTCATGGCGGCGGCCGCGGTCACGACGGTCGTGGCGATTCCGCAGGCGATTCGCTACGGGCGATGGTGGCGCAGGGGGCGTCGGCCCGGACCGTTGCTCGGGCCGCTCGAAGTTCCCACCGTGATCGTGCGCGAGATGAAGATCCGCTGGCGGCTGTACCTCGCGCTCACCGGGATCGCGACCGCGATCGGTGTGGCAGTCGGTGTGCTGTTCAACGCATGGCACGTACCCGCTGAACACGACGAGGCGACGACCACGGCAATGGCCGCTGCGGTCGGCGCGCTGCCTGCGAGCCCTGTCGAACCGATCGCTCCGCTTCCGACAACCTCGCAGACGTCGCCGGCGGTGAAGTCAGTGGCACGCGATCCGGAGCCGATCGAGATGCTGCTCGATGCTCAACGAGTCGCGATCATGCGCGCGGATGCGACGGCGATCGCCGCTCGGTTCGCGGCATCGGCTTTTGGTTTCGGGATCGATGCCAACGAGCTCGCCGAGGGACGCGATGCGATCGCCGCCCAGATCGTTCGCGCGCTCGGTGCTCCGCCCACGGGCGGGTTCATCATCGAGTCAAAGTTCATCGCGATCGGCGAGGTTCCTGGCCATGCGTGGATCGCACAGGAGCTCGCGATCTCGGGATCAGGTGTCGAGCCGCGGCGGTTCGCGATCACGCAGCTCGCGGCACAGGTCGAGGGGATGTGGAACGTCGTCGCCGTGCATTGGGCGCACCCGGTGCCGGGCTTCGTCGCGATGCGCAAGGCGTCGAAGGGTTCGCTGCCGATTCCGTCGCCGGTTCCATCGAGGATGGTAGGTTCGAACGAGCTCGACGCGGCGGTGCGCGCGGCGTTCTCGTCGCGCGAGACGCTGGTTGCTGCGCTGGCGGAGCATCCCGACGCGTTCAACTTCGGTAGCACGCCGGGAGAGCGGATCGCGGGTACGGCGGCGATTCAGAAGGCGATCCAGGCAATGGGCAGCTCGCTGCGCATGCAGCCGGGCGCGATCGTCGTCGACGGCAGCGCGTGGGATCCAGCGCAGCGCGCCAATCCTGCCGTCGGAGTCGCCGCGCTGATTGTCGACGTCGACAAGCCACGGCGCGGCAAGCTAGTGACCCAGCCGGTGCGCGTGCTCGCCGTGCTGATTCGTCAGCCCAGCGGTTGGCGGATCGTACAGCTTCAGTGGTCGACCGGCGGGCCGATTACGTAGGCAGCTTCGCCGAGCTTCGTGGCCTTTGCGCCTTTGCGCTGGCTCGGGACGTCTGCACAACGGATAACGCCGGTCTCGGCTTCGTCGTCGTGACCGCGCTGCCGTCAGCCAGCGAGGCGAAGACGAAACGAAGACGAACGCAAGGCGCAGAGACCGCAAAGGTCAGATCAGGTCAGAGCGGCTAGCGCGCGAGCGCGGCGGTTGAGCTGAACGACCGAGCCCTGCTAGCGCGCGAGCGCGGCGAGGTCGGCCGTCGAGAAGAAGAACGCAATCTCTTCCTTCGCGGTCTCCGGCGCATCCGAGCCGTGCACGGCGTTGCGCTCGATGTTGGTCGCGAACTCTTTGCGAATCGTGCCGACGTCCGCCTTCTCCGGGTTGGTCGCGCCCATCACCTGGCGGTTCTTCGCGACCGCATTCTCGCCCTCGAGGACCTGGACGACCACGGGACCCTCGGTCATGAACTTCACCAGGTCGCCATAGAACGGGCGATCCTTGTGGACGGCGTAGAATGCCTTCGCCTGCGCTTCGGTCAACCGAATCATCTTGGATGCGATGATGCGGAGGCCGGCCGACTCGAGTTTTGCGGTGACGCCACCGATGACGTTCTTGGCGACAGCGTCGGGCTTGATGATCGAAAACGTGCGCTCGAGGGCCATGACAGAGCTCCTGAAAAGTGAGGGCGGAAACTATGCGACTACGACGGGCGCGTCAACGCCGTGCATGCCGCTCCGCGCGGGCAGGAAACGCCAGCTTCGCGAGCGCCAGAGCACCCTGCTTCCACGGAACTCGATGGGTTACGCCCGCGGCGCCGATCGAATCCGCGTGCGTGCAGTACCAATCATAGTTGCGAATCAGCGCCTGCTTGTTGGAGTACTGCGGCATCCACCCGAGCTTGGTCTTCGCGCGGTCGATCGACACGAACGAATCCTCGCTGACGGTCTCGTAGATCCACGGGTACAGCGGCGACAGCTTCGCCTTTTCGAGGACGCGCAGTGCCCACAGCGCCGGTGCAATCGGGAGCGAGCGCATCTTGCGACCAAACCCTGCTGCGTCCAGCACCGCCTGAAAGTCTTCGCGCAGCGTCGTGAACTCCGCCGCGCCGACGTTGAACGTGTCGTTTGCCTGCGCGGCGGGCAGCGTGCCGCACAACACGATCGCCGTACACAGATCGTCGACGTCGAGTAGCTGGTAGCGGTTGTTGCCCGCACCGAGGATCGGGAAGTCGCGGCCCTCGCGCGCCCACTCGTACATCAGCGCGAATACGCCAAGCCGCTCCGGTCCCACGAACGACTTGGGCCGCACGATCGGAACCTCACGGCCGCCCTCGCGGGCAGCGACGCAGACCGCCTCTGCTTCGACCTTGGCGATTCCGTAAGGGCCGACACCGTGCAAACGATCGGTCTCGACCAGCGGGTGATGGTCGGGCACACCATACACCGCGGTCGAGGAGACGTGGATCACGCGCCGGTTGCCGGTCGCCGCCAGCACCATCTTTGTACCGTCGATGTCTGTGCTGTGGATCTCTTCGGGGGTGTAGAGCGGCAGCGCCGCGGCGGCGTGAACCACCACGTCACAGCCCTCGACCGCGCGCTCGACGTCGTCGCGAACACGGATGTCGCCGCGGACTTCTTTGATCTTGTCGCGCTCCGGATAATCGAACGGTTCGCGATCGAGCGAGACCACCGAGTCACCTCGAGCGAGCAGGTGCCGAATCAGGTTGATGCCGAGGAATCCAGAGCCGCCTGTAACGAGCCAGCGCATGATCGAGGCTTTTATCACGCTGGCCGCTTGCATGACCGGTCACGTCCGTTGCGGGCTCGCGAACATGGGGTGTTTTCCCCGGGGTGCTGGTGGATTCACTCCCCGCGCGTGTAGCGCTACACGCGAGATCGCACCGCGTGATGACGAGTGGTTGCAGTCGTGTCGGATTCTCTTTTCAAGATCACGCCTTGGTCCAGCGCTTGCTGACTCTAGCGGCCATGAAAATCGTCCTCGCTATTGGCCTTGCAACTCTCGTTGGCTGCGCAACAGAAGATGAAACCTCGAAGCTGACCGCTGCCGTTGGTGAATGCGGTCCACTCGAGACCCACGTTGTAGGTGTGTTCGACTCGCCCACCAACGACGTGATCCTTCGCGTCGACCGGCCGGGCAAGCACGCCATCGTGGTGTCGGCGCACGAAGGCACCAACTGGAAGGTCGAAGCCGCCCCGGGCGCGAAGATCGAAGCGATCTATGCGGTCGGTTACGGCAAGCAGACCGTGAAGGCGCCGGCTGGCGTTCGCGTCGTGACCGAGAGCCGCGATCAGGGCGGACCGTTTGCGTGCGGCTACGCGTGGAACGCTAGCACGCCCGAGTGCGACACCGACAACCTGATGAACCTCGTGCGCTACCGCGTCCACGAGCCGACGAGCTTCCACGGCTGCAAGAGCGCCACCGAGTTCCGGATCGGCGAAGACCTTGCGGTCAGCTCGGACTGCGGCCTCGATGCGGCGAGCTACACGGCTGACGAGGAAGCCGAGGGCTCTGAGCAGAGCTCCGCGGTCATGGGCTGCGACGGTCCCGACAGCTGCGGCGGCCCGATCATTCTCTGATCGGCGCGATTCCGTAGAGTCACCAGCGAGATATCGATCCAGTGGCACGCGAGGGCCACTGGATCGATGCCGTTTCGGCTCCTAGCCCAACACCTTCGCCAGCGTCGAGCCCATCTCTGCGGGCGTCGCGGCGACGGCGATCCCAGCAGCCTTGAGCGCGGCGATCTTGTCTGCCGCGGCGCCTTTGCCACCGGAGATGATCGCGCCGGCGTGACCCATGCGCTTGCCGGGCGGTGCGGTCTGGCCGCCGATGAACGCGGCGACCGGTTTCTTGACGTTGTCCTTGATGAACGCCGCGGCGCGCTCTTCGGAGTCACCACCGATCTCGCCGATCATGAAGATCGACGACGTTCCGGGATCCTCGGCGAACCACTCGAGCACATCGATAAAATCGGTGCCCTTCACGGGATCACCGCCAATACCTACCGCTGTCGACTGGCCAAGCCCGAGCGCGGTCAGCTGGTGCACGACCTCGTAGGTCAACGTGCCGGAGCGCGATACGACGCCGACGCCACCAGCCTTGTGGATGTAGCCCGGCATGATGCCGACCTTGCACTGCCCGGGCGTGATCACACCGGGGCAGTTCGGGCCGACGAGCACGGCATCGGGGTATTCGCGATCGAGCATGTACTTCACGCGAATCATGTCGCGCGCTGGAATGCCCTCGGTGATCGCGATGATCGTCGTGATCCCTGCCGCGGCAGCCTCGAGAATCGCATCGGCAGCGAACGGCGGCGGTACGTAGATCACCGTCGCGTTCGCACCGGCGAGCTTCACCGCTTCGTCGCAGGTGTCGTACATCGGGACTTGTTCGAGCCCGGCGACCTTGCTGCCGCCCTTGCCCGGGGTGACACCCGCGACGACGCGCGTGCCGTACTCGACCATCTGCTTGGCGTGGAACGCGCCCGCCGAGCCAGACATCCCTTGGACGATGAGTCGCGTATCGAATCCGACCAGGACGCTCATTACCGCGCCTCCTTGGCGGCCTTGACCACCTTCTGCGCGCCATCGGCCATGTCGGCCGCGGCGACGATGTTCAGCCCGCTATCGGCGAGCATCTTCTTGCCCATGGCAACGTTGGTGCCCTCGAGCCGGACCACGAGCGGGACTTTGAGACCGACCTCTTTCACCGCGGTGATCACGCCTTGCGCGATCGTGTCGCACTTCATGATGCCGCCGAAGATGTTGACGAAGATCGCCTTCACGTCCGGGTCGGTCGTGATGATCTTGAATGCTGCGGTGACCTTCTCCGCCGTCGCGCCGCCGCCGACGTCGAGGAAGTTCGCGGGGGCGCCACCATAGAACTTGATGATGTCCATCGTCGACATCGCGAGGCCGGCGCCGTTGACCATGCAACCGATGTTGCCCTCGAGCGAGATGTACGAGAGGTCCCATTTCTTGGCCTCTTGCTCGGCCGGATCCTCCTCGTTGGGGTCGCGCCACTCCTCGAGCTCGGGGTGCCGATACAGCGCGTTGTCGTCGAAGTTGATCTTCGCGTCGAGCGCGAGCACCTTGCCGTCTTTGGTGGTGATCAGCGGATTGATCTCGAGCAGCGAGCAATCCATCTCGTCGTAGCAACGCGTGAGCGCTCGCATGAACGTGGCGAGCTCGCCGGCGACCTTACCGGTCATGCCGAGCGCCTTGGCGAGCGTGCGCGACTGATACTCCTGCCAACCGGTCGCCGGATCGATCGCCTCGCGGATGATCTTCTCCGGGTGCTTCGCCGCGACCTCTTCGATGTCCATGCCACCTTCCCGCGAAGCCATCACCGTGACGCGACCGGTGGCGCGGTCGAGCAGCATGCCGAGGTAATACTCGTGATCGATCGCGAGCCCTTGCTCGACGAGCAGCCGCTGGACCTTCTTGCCCTCGGGCCCGGTCTGCGGCGTGATCAGCTGCATTCCGAAGATCGCCTTGACCGCGGCCTCGGCGTCGGCGCGGGTCTTGGCGACCTTGACGCCGCCACCCTTGCCGCGACCACCTGCGTGGATCTGCGCCTTCACCACGACCACGTCGGTTCCGCCTTGCTGCTGGACCTTGGGGATCGCGGCGAGCGCGTCATCGATCGAGGTGGCCGGGATGCCGATCGGCACCGGCACGCCGTACTTTCGGAACAGCTGTTTGCCTTGGTACTCGTGGATCTTCACGGTCGCGGGTGTACCACAGCGTCGAGCACCACGGGCACCACAGCTCCGCCGTAGCGACCGTCGGAGTACTCGGTCGCTGGATCAGTTGTCGCACCACGGCGAACTTCGATGACCTTGCACACGAGTGGTGCGGTGGGTTCATCCGCGAATGCTGCACACGCCGTCGTCGGTCCATCGGGGTTGCCGGTGATCACTGCGTGGCGACCGCCAACTTCGTAGAGCTCGCGACCGCGTTCGGTGTTTCGCGAGCCGATCGGCCGCAACGCAGCGATCGCCACGTCCGAGCTCTTGCGCGCCAAGGCGTCTGCGTCGCCGCGGGTCTTGAGGCTCGGCTTTCCGCGGAACAACCACACGGTCGGGTGAGCTCCTGCGATGGGTGGCCGAGCGATCACCTCGATCGATGTACCGATCGGCCAATGTAGCCCCTGTGGTGCGGGCGCGGTGACCCACCGCATCGCATCACCGGCATCACCAAACGCACCGAGCGCGTACCCGCCGCGCGGCAACCCAGCCAGGTGAAATGTCTTGTTGCGGTCGATCGGCGCGTGAACGACCCAGGTCGCTGCACCGGCGGTAAACCGCGCCACCGCATCGACGCCTACCAACGTCCGCGCGTCGATCGCGCCGCGCACTGCGGAGGTTGGCCCGAGCTTCAGCGTGAGCTCGCCGGTGTCGATCGCGGTAGGTGTCGATCGCTGCCCGGCTCGCTCCGCGATGATCGCGTCGCCAGGCGCGGCGTGGATCGTGAACGTGCCGTCGAGGTCGCACTCGACGACCTCGCCAGTGACCGCACGCGGATCGGTGTAGACCCGGATCGGATCACCATGAAGCTCACCGTGCCACGCGACTACGCGGGCGCTCGCCACCGGCTTTCCGCTGGCGTCGACGACGCGACCGGTGATCGAAGGCGCTGCCCGGGGTGACTTCGCGCCAGCTCCTCGATCCAACTGCCTGTGCGCCTCGGCATAGTCGCCGCGCGAGAATGCGACGATCGCGCCGATCTCGGCGAGCGCTGGAACGCTGGCCAGCCGAGCTCGTGCGAGCGACTCCTCCGCCGAGCGCACGGCGAACATCGCATCGTCGAGAGCGCGCTCATCACCACGACGCAGATAGCTCTCGGCTTCGATGCTCGATGCCATGGCGGCTCGACGCAGATCGCCTGCCGCCTCGAACGCGCTGCGAGCCTGCGCTGCGAGCGGCGGCGCTTCCTGATAGGCGGCTCGTCGCCGGAGCCACTCGCCGGAGTCCATGACGGCTCGCGCTTCGAGTGCGGCGACCGCACCAATGAGCAGCTCATCGCTGCCGGCGGCGCGGATCGCCGATTTCGCGTACGTGAGGCGGGCCTCGAGCTCGGGATGAAGTGCCTGCTTCGAGCTCGCGGCGCGGGCGGGTGACGGCTGCTCGAGCTCCTGCAACGACGCGTCGAGCAGACCGAGCTGCGCGGCGGCGACCAGCCGAGTGTCGTGCGCCTCGGTGGCTTCGGGGACCGCGCGTTGAAACAGGGCTCGCGCGCGACTCACATCGATCCGGAGGTATTCGTTGGCGGCGGCGACCAAGATCTGCGGCAGCAGCGGCTGCCAGCCGATCGCGGACGCGTCGGCTTCGAGCTTTGCGACGCGTGACTCGAGCTGATCGATCGGGCCTGCGCGGAGCGCCAACGTCGCCGCCATCGTGTCCAAGATCTGCGTGCGCCGCGGTTGGTCATCGGGGACCGCCGGTGCCGCGACCGGCGAGGGTCCACTACAGATCGTCAGGTTCGGAAGAATGCCGTGGGCGTCGAAGCCCTGATACATCTGCTCGTTCGCGCCACGCAGCACGTGGCTAAGCGCGCTGACGTGATCACGAACGCCTCGCAAACATCCGATCCGAGCATGAAACAGCGATGCCTTCGGATCGCTGCAGGCGGCGTCGTAGCTCGCGGTCCACCGCCGCCGGTAGTCGTCGAACGCATCTGCGACCCGCGCGAACGCCGTATCGGACACCTTGCGCTCGCGCTCGAGCTGGCTTCGCAGCGTCGGCGACCACGCTTCCGCGAACATGGCGTCGGCGGGCTCGCATGCTCCAACCGCCGCGGCTTGCGATGCCGCCTTGTCGCTAGGGCGTAGCAGCACGACCGCCGTTGCGGCGACCACCACGGCGGCAACCATCCCGACGATCCGCCACGGCGACCTGCGCGTACGCGACGTCTGATCGAGTGCGTCGAGCAGCGCGTCGAGATTGGGCCACCGGTTGTCCGGATCCGGATCGAGGCCGCGCGCTAGCACCTCGCGCACCGCCGGCGGCAGGTCGACCTCGAGGCGGCCGCAGCCACTCGCAGCCGCGAGCCGCAGCTCGTCGATCGTAGAGCCGGAGTAGGGGCGGCTCCCGGTCAACGCTTGCCACGCAGTCACGCTGAACGAGAACTGATCGGTGCGCGGATCTGGCACAGCCCCCGCGAACTGTTCGGGCGCCATGTACGCCGGCGTGCCAAGCAGCGCGCCGGTCTGGGTCAACGTCGAGTCGAGCACGCTGTCGCTCGGACGAAACGGTGGTCCCGATCCGGGCGCGGGGGGTGGCGTTGCGTCGAGAGTCGTGTCGAGCGCAGCGCTGGCAGGAACGACGTTTCGGGACAGCGCTGGCGACTCGGACGGCGAATCGTCGCTGACGCCGCGCGCCAAGCCGAAGTCGGTGACCAGCACGCGGCCCTCGCGCGACCGCAGGATGTTGTGCGGCTTGAAGTCGCGGTGCACGAGGCCCGCTGCGTGCGCGGCGGCGAGCCCGCGCCCGGCGGCGATCAAGGCCGCGATCACCTCGCCGCGAGGCGGCTTGGTCGTTAACCACTCGTCGAGTGATCCGCCGTCGACGACCTCCATCGCGATGAAGTCGCGATCCCCTTCGGTACCGACTTCGTAGACCGTCAGCACGTTCGGGTGTTTGAGTCGCGCCATCGCCCGCGCTTCGCGCAGCAGCCGCTTGCGCAACGCCGGTGGTGCGTCGGACCGCTTGAGCACCTTGATCGCGAGCATTCGATCGAGGTTCGGATCGTGCGCTGACCACACCACGCCCATCCCGCCTTCGCCCAACACCTCGAGCAATTCGTAACCGCCGAGCGGCGCACCCGCGGTCATCTTCCCAGGCCGAATCGATTCGGCGTGGGTGACATCCATCGGATCGACCGGCGGTTTGGTCACGCCGAGCCCTCGTGATGCGCCACGAGCCCAGCTTACCTGCGTTCCGAGCGGTCAGTCGCGATCCGCCGGGACCTCGAGCGCGATGTCGGCCTTCGATCGACGGCGTTGGCCAGGTGGCGACAATCTGCTCGCAAGCAGCATGGCAGACTGAATCCCCACCGGATCCGGCTGGTGATCTAGCCAGCGAGCCGCTCGTGATCTGGCCACCACAGCTTCCAGTATACGGATTCATTGGAAAATTCGTGGGCGCGAGAGTTGCTGACGTCACCGTTATGCGGTCGAGCTGGCTTGTAGCTATCGCCTTTGCCGCTGGTTGTGCGGCGGAGCCGAGCGCAGGGAAAATCGATCCGTTCGTCGATTCCGGGAAGGCTGACGGGGCAGGGCTCTCGTTGGCGTTGGTGTCAGACCATGGCATGGACCTCGACGAGCCATCGGACCTGGCGTTTGCGGCAGGGCAGCTCTATGCGGTCAGCGATGCCCATTCGAAGATCTACGCCATCTCTCGTAAGGGAAACATCAAGCGAGAGATCGACGTGCAAGGCGATGACCTCGAGGCGCTAGCCGTGGATCCGACCACCGGCGAATTTCTGCTCGCTGACGAGAGTCGCGCCAAGATCTGGCGACTCGATCCCAGTGGCGCACGGCAGCAGGTGATCGAGCTCGACGGTGCCGACGACGGCAATAGCGGTATCGAAGGCATCACGGTCGACGACAACGGGCACATCTTCGTGGTGAAGGAGAAAGACCCGGCGCGGATCTACGAGCTCGATGCGTCTGGCACCGAGCTTCGGCGCACGAAGATCGAGTTTGCCGCGGACCTCTCGGCGATCGCCTGGAATCCGCTCGACGGCCGGATCTACGTGTTGAGCGACATCGACCAAGCGATGTTTCGGCTCGACGCCGATTGGAACGTCGAGACCGGCTGGCGGTTGCCGATCGAAACGCCAGAGGGGCTCGCGTTCGATGGCTCGACGGTGTTTATTGCCAGCGATCAGAAGGCCAAGCTGTATCGTCTCGAGCTCACGGGGGAGTGAGCAAGGCTGCTTGGGCTGTCGACGATTTCGCGACGCTGCTCGCCGAGATCCGAGACTATTGTTTGCAGCGGACACCCGTGTTGCCTCGCGGGCGGATCCGGCTGATCCGTTAGCCAGATCACGAGACCTAGATCGCGGAAACTACATTCCGACGGCCTGGCCCTCCGCGTGCAAAAAGGCCGCTCACCATGATCAGAACCCTCCTCTCTGTTGCGCTTGCGTCGACGATGTTCGCTGGCTGTGCCTCCAACCCCTCCGCCGGCGGCGAAGACGAGCTCGCCGGAGAGTCGGCGAACGACGACGCCGGCAAGCAGGATGGCACGGGCCTATATGGCTACTGGACGATCGCCTCCAAGGGCACCGGCTTCACGGTCGCGCGAGTGAACCGGTCCTCCGCGATCTGCGGCGATGACACCACGGCTGCTCAGTGCGACGTCGAAGCGCTCGAGTGGTTTGCTTCAGGATTCGGAGACTCGGATATCGCGGCGTTCGAACAGTCGATCAAGGATGGCAAGCAGCTCATCCTTCAGGGCGACATCGTCGGCGTCGACGAAGGTCACCCGCAGATCACGTTCGACATCAACCAGGTGTGGCTCGCGGGTAGCGAAGATGGCGTCACCGAAGGCGTGTTCGTGTTGGCGAAGGACAACGGCGTCCGTTGCATCACCGAGCCGTGCGCCAGCATCACCGAGACCCGGCTCAACACCGCTCGCAACATCGACATCACGGCGATCGACCTCGACGAGACCGGCGCCGATGAGTCCGCGGTCCTGATCGCACGGATGCAGCTGTCCCGTGACGGCGTGATCATCGCTGGTGATCGCTACTACTACGGCAACGACGGCAAGGGCCGGATGGCGAACCAGTTCTTCACTCGCGCCGTCCCGCCGCAGTTCTAAGCAGCTTCGCGGCGCCGCGGCCACCACAGGATGGCGGCGATCAAGAACCCCAGCGGCAGCGCCATCATGGCGATCACGTCGGGCATGACGTCCTTGAGCGCTCCGACTAGGGTCGGGGACCACAGATCGCCGAACAGGTGAATCGCGAAGATCGCGACGGCCATCGCGCTCGCGCGCAGGTGAGCCGGTGCAGTCCTCAGCAGGATCGCGTTGATCGGCGAGGTCGAGGCGAACACGCCTATGACGCATAGCCCCCCGACGATGAAGAACTGCGTGGCGGTGGGCATCAGAAATGCGACCGCGGCGAGCGGAAATCCGATCGCGACACCAACCGCGCAGATCTTGAGCTGGGCGTTAGCAGCCGCCCGATTTGCGCTGTGGTCATGCGGTGCGTCCGGGGGAATTGGCGGGACTTGCGACAGCACTTTGTCGGTGAGTCTTCCTCCGATCAGGATCCCGAGTGCTCCTGCCACGACAACCACCGTTCCGAACTGAACACCCGCTTCCTGGGTCGTGATTCCAAAATGGCCGACCAAGAAGGCAGGTGCCCAATGTTGAAACGCTCCAACGGCAGCGGTGTGTGCGCAATAGCCCAACACCGCACGACGGTAGAGTGGCACGCGCAGAAGCGTCCGCGCGCTTGCGATCGCCTTGGGTGCCTCGGCCGCGAGCTTTCGCGTTGGCTCGACGATCAGTAGGCAAAGCACCGCGAGCGCGATACCGGGACCGCCGCCCAGGAAGAATGCGGTGCGCCAACCCCAGTGAGCGTCAATGGTTCCGCCGAACGCATAACCAACCGCAGTTCCTATCGGGATGGCCAAATAGAAGATCGCCAGGATCTTGCCCTTGGACTTCGCAGGCGTGATGTCGTCGATGATCGTCGGAGCCAGCGTCGCGTAGCTCGCTTCGCCGACACCAACGATCGCCCGCGCAATCAGTAGCGTCCACAGACTGCCGGACAGGCCAGACGCCACCGTCGCCGCGCTCCAAACTACGACGCCGATAGCGAGCAGGTATTTGCGTGGAACGCGATCACCGAGCGAGCCGAACCACGGAGCGGTCAGGAAGTAGCCCAGCAAGAAGATCGTGGCGAGCAGTCCGCCCTCGAGACCATTCAGCGACAGATCGCGCTGAATACTCGGAAGCATTGCCGCGACCAGCGCGCGATCGAGGTAGTTCAACAGGTTCAACCCTGTGAGTACCGAGACCACCGCGATCCGGTTGCGGATCATCGGCGCACCATACGCGACTCAGTGAACTTCGTCGATCAGCGTGTCCAGGGGATCTCGTTCACGGGAATTTCGATCCCATTCAGCCGTGTTGGCCGCAGGATGTCGCCATCGCGTAGCGTTTCGACATGTCGGTATCCGTGCGCAGTCGGGGCGGTATGAACGTCGACCGATAGCTCGTCGCTCGAAATATCGACGATCCAATACTCCGGGACGTTGGCCTCTCCGTAGATCGATGACTTGATCCGCCGATCTTTCTTGATCGACGACTCGGCGACCTCGATGACCAGCAGCGAGCTGCTCGGATGTTCGAGCAACCCTTGCGCTCGTCGCGACACCGAAATATCGGGCTCCGGCTCGGAGTCGTCGCTCGCGGCGTACGGGCAATGGCCACGCACGTCGTAGTCCATTCCGAGCGACACACTTAGCCGCTGCACCAACCACGAGCTAATCGTGGCATGCGGCCCGCCTTGCGGGCTCATCGTGACCAACATCCCGCGCAGCAGCTCGACGCGTTCGTCCTCGAACACGCCCAACGCCACGAGCTTGTCGTATTCGCGACGAGACAATCGGCGAATCGCTTCCGGAGCGAGCAACTCGGGATCGAACATGGCTTGCAGCATAGCATCGCACCACCTCTCGGATGCACCGCGATTGCGAGCGTCATGCCGGCTGCGAACGTCGCGATCTTTCTCGGTGGCGAGCCGATGGCGTCCGAACCGCAGCCGTCCAGCGTACGGTCGCTGGACGCGCCGGACAGCGGTCGGGTGACTCAGCGCATCGGCGTGGACGCGACGTCGACCACTGCGGCCGCGAACGCCACGGCCGCGGCCTCGCACGCATCGAGCTCGCCGGTGAGCCACGCGCACGCGAAGTTGGTCTCCGTCGGTGGCGGCGTCAATTTCACCGCTCGCACGGGTGCAGCCTTGAGCGCGGCGTCGAGGCCGATCGTCGCTTCGATCGGCGGTGCGACCAGATATGCCATTGCGGTCCCCGGTGCCAGGCCGGCTTCGCGCGATAGGTACTCGCCGAGCGATGCGATCACGTGCGGGAACACCGTGATCGTTCGCTTGCCATCGGCATCGTAGAAACACGCGTCGTGCGCGAGGCAGCGCTGGATCGCCTCGAGTCCGTGCTCGATCGCTTCGGGTTCGGCCGCCGCGATCACGCCGAGGATCTCGCCAGACAATCGACCGCTCGCATGCGCAGATCCGGCGTAGAAGCTCTTGGCAAACACCACATCGATCGGCGCATGTTTGGTCGCCTCGTCGAGCGCGACGTACATCGCGTCGTCTTGATCGCACGTGATCAACCCGAGCGCCGTATGGCGTGCCGGGTCGCCACCGTACGCCGCGATCAGCGCCGGATCGGCCTGCGGCAACCTTCGAACCGAGAGCACCGTCGGAACGATCGGCTCGAGAATCATCTGCCCACCAGCTTCTGGCGGACCTGTGGTGGTCGCGGCGCGCGCTCGTTGGTCAGGCCGAGTCGTGCGAGGTCGAGCGTCACGCCGCTCGTGCGCTGCTCGATCATCGCGGTTGCGAACGCAGCGAGTCGCTGTGCCGCCTCAGCCGGCGGCATGCCGCGTGAGTGAATGTTGCTGATCATGTTTCGATCACCGTCGGTGTTTCCGATCTTGGGGTCGTAGACGACGTACGCGCTGAGGCCATCGCCGGTGCCGAGCCCCGGGCGCTCACCGAGCAAGATCATCGCGACCTTCGCGCCGACCTCCTGGCCGATCTCGTCCTCGAGCCACACGCGTGCGAACCGCGCTGCGATCGGGGTGCCGACGGTGAGCCCGCGCGCTTGGCACGCACGCACGACCTCGTCGTGGAGCTGCTTGCCGGTCTGCATGCACGCGACCGCCGACAAGCCGTCAGCGACGATCAATTGGACGTCGACGCCACGCGTGCAGCTGGTACGCAGCTTGTCCAGCGAAGGCTCATCGAGTCGACGCCCGAGATCGGGGCGCAACAGAAACTCGCGGTGTGATTGCACGCGGCTGCGCAATCCGACGAAGCCGTGCTGCTCCGCCCAGCCGTCCGGGAGCTCTGCTGCGACGGCGGCGTGTGCGACCGCGAGCTCGGCTTGAAACTGCAACACCACATCGGTGGCGTAACGCGTGCCGACGTGGCCGATCCCGACGAGCGCGGTGGTGTGGCGCGCAGCGTGCGACGCGAACGGGCTGCGCTCCGGACGAGGCGTGTAGACCCTTACCGGCGGTGCGGCGACCGGTGGCAACGAGGGTGGCGGCGGCAGCGGATCCGACGAGCCGAGCGCATCGCGCAACCCGATCATCAGCTGCCGCGTCCGGCTCATGACCGGCACGTGACCACGAGCGAGCGCACGACGCAACGCTCGGTCATCAGTAACTACCTACATGTCGGAGTGGGCTCGCGCATGGCAATCAAAAACTCGAGTGGCGTACGATGGTACATAGGTGCGAATGCGGTGGCTGCGTGTGTCCGCGATGTGCGCGGTAGGAGTCGGACTGGCGCTGTGGTCGTGCGGCCGGTTCGGGTTCGATGAGGTGTCGCTGCTCGCCAACGACGCAGACACGATCATGGACGACGATGCGATCGTGATTCCCGATAGCGCGGTCGAGTCGGTGAGCGATGGATCGGTCACCACGATCACCGACGGCGCGGTTGGTGTCGATGCGCCGCCTGCACTGGTGCCAGGCACCGGGTGCAGTGGCCTGACGATCCAGAGCAACCTGCTCGCGAACAACGGATTCGAGACTGGAAAGTGCGTCAATCAAACGGTCAGCGGCTGGGCGGTCACCAAGAGCGCGAATTGGACCTACTACGTCAACCGCCCGATGGCGAGCGACAACGTTGGGTGCGGGCTCAGCGACTTTGGCTGCAACAGTAGTCGGCTCCCAAGTTTCCCCAACTCGGGTACGGGATGCCTGGCAATGTGGGGATGGAACAATACTCCGGTCGGCGCGTGGCTCGAGGTGAGTCAGACCGTTCAAGCACCGGCGCCGATCCAGGGCTTGCGGCTTGGCTATTCGCGCGGCTCGGATCAGCTCGAGCTCGGTTGGGAGTACGAGCTGAGCTACGAGATCGGCGGGATCCGCACCGTCGTCGAAACGGTCACCCCGACCGGGATGGTCGACACGATGGGCCGCTTCACCATGCCTCAGACTGCGACGCCGCTCGCCGATACCGAGATCACGATCGCGCTGCGCCTCAAGCGGGCGCAGAACCTCAACGGCTACGTGTGGGCGTTCTTCGACGACGTCACGCTCGATCTGTGCTGGTAGCGCGGGCTTCTTAGCGCACCGCTTCGACGTCGCCGAACCTCGGTCCGGGATCGTTGCCTTGCCAGATCCCGCGAGCATCGAGCCAGGCGTCGAACTCGGGTGTTGCGCGTTTGCCGAGCAGCCGGCGCAGCGTCGGAATGTCGTGATAGCTCGTGGATTGATAGTTCAGCATGATGTCGTCGCCGACCGGCAACGACATCAGATACGCGCATCCCGCGGCGCCGAGCAGGGTCTTCAAGCTCTCGAGCTCGTCCTGGGACATGCTCGCGTGGTACGTGAAGCAAGCGTCGCAGCCCATCGGGAGCCCGAGCAACTTGCCCATGAAGTGATCCTCGAGCGCGGCCCGCGAGATCTGCGGTCCGTCCTCGAGGTATTCGGGGCCGATGAACCCAACCACCGTATTCACCAGGAATGGCTTGTAGCGGCGCGCCAAGCCGTACGCGCGCGCTTCGATCGTGACTTGGTCGACGCCGTGATGCGCTGCGGACGACAGCGCCGATCCTTGACCGGTCTCGAAATACATCCGGTTTGGACCTCTGGTCGAGCCACGTTCCTTCATCAGCGCCCAGGCCTCGTCGAGCAATCGCGCGCTGATCCCGAAGGCCTTGTTTGCGGCTTCGGTGCCGGCGAGCGACTGGAACATCAGGTCCATCGGACAGCCGAGCGCGAGTGCTTTCATCTGCACGGTGACGTGGGAAAGCACGCAGTGTTGCGTGGGGACCGCGTTACGCTTCAACAGGTCATCGAGCGCCCGCAGGATCTCGGCGGTGGACTCCGGGGTGTCGGTCGCCGGGTTGACGCCGATCACCGCATCGCCGCAGCCATAGGCGAGCCCTTCGCGCGTCGACGCGATGATGCCCTCGACGTCGTCGGTCGGATGGTTCGGCTGACAGCGCGACGACAACCGTCCCGGCAAGCCGAGCGTCGAGTTCGCTCGAACCACGACCTCACATTTCGCTCCGACCGTCATCAGATCGAAGTTCGACATCAGCTTGCACACGGCTGCGACCATCTCGGGCGTCAATCCGGGCGCAACCGCGCGCAGCGTCGCACCGGTGGTGCGGATGTCGAGCAGCCACTCTCGGAGCTGGCCGACGGTCAGGTGCGCGATCGCACGAAACGCCTGGTCATCGAGCTCGTCCTCGACGAGTCGCGTCAGCTCGTCGCGATCGTACGGCACCGCCGGATGTTCGCGCAGCTCGCGCAGCGTGACGTTTGCGAGCACTGCCCGTGCAGCGACCCGCTCGACCGCGTCGCGCGCCGAAATTCCCGCGAGGTCATCGCCGCTCTTCGGTGGGTTCGCCTTCGCGAGCAGCTCGATCATCGACGCGAATCGATAACTGACGCCGCGAATCGTGGTGGCGAGCTGCACGGGCGCATTGTAACCCCAGAGCTCACCGGTCTCGCGCCGGCTGCAGGGATGGCGGGTAGAGCGGGGGCGGGTCGATCGCAAACGCGTACGCTCCGTCGATGTTGAGCACCGGGTAGCCCATTCGCCCGTCGCCGATGTAGACCTCGTCGCCGTGCACGGCCAATCCAGGCACGCGGTCATCCAGCCATCGCAGCTCGATCCTTCCGAGCTCGATGACAGCGTGCGATTCGGCGACAGCGCACACGATCACCTCGGTGATCGAGGTGTGCACCGTGACGGTAACGATGATCCGCCCACCACGAATCTCGACGCGCTGCGGGGTCGGTGGCGCGAACGATCCGGCTGGCAGCTTGGTACTTGGGCCGAGCATGATGTGGTCGATCAACGCGCCGCCGTCGTTCGTCGGATCGTCCTGGTAGCCGAGCCGGCGGCGCTCGATCACCCAGGCATCTACCCGCGCGTGCGCGGCTTCGGGGCTTGCACATGGCTCGGTGTGACTCGAGCCTTTGCTACCCCAACGTCCCCACCGCTGATACGCCGCGGAGCCGTGGACGGTTCCCAGCCAATACCATCCCTGATCGCCGAGGATGATCGACAATCGGACGATCGCTGACACGCCCCGAGAGCTTACAGCGACTCGAGGAACACCAGCAGGTCGTCGAGCTGGGTGTCGTCGAGCTCAGATGTCCGGCCGTGGTAATCGCCGCCGCCGCACGCGCCAAATCGATCGCGCAGCGTTGGAGCGCAGCCGTCGTGAAGGAATGGCGCCCGCGCTCCCACCCCGAGCAGGCTCGGGACCTTGAACACCCCGCCGGTATGAACATCGACGCGGGTGTTGTTGGTAAACATCGCGCCGGAGTGGCACTCGGTGCAGCCCGCTAGCTGGAACACCGCGCGGCCGCGGTCGACAGCCGCGACGTCGGTCACTGGTGGCGGGGCAGGTGCCGGGATCCGATCGAGCCACGCTCCGAGCGCTTCCTTTTGGTCGCTCGTGGGGACCGTGCCCGACATCCGATTCGCAAACACGTCATCGAGCAACACGTCGAGGTCGGTCATGTCGCCCTGCCAGTGGTATGGCCCGCGCGACAGGATGCCGCCCGATACGTTCTGCGTGCGCCGGACGAAGTCGCCAAAGTCCCACACCAGACCATCGTCACCGGCTTCGGGATGGCACGAGGCACAGGCGAGACCGCTGCCGGTCTGCTCGTGGAATAGCGCACGGCCTTCATCTTGATTGGAGTCGCCGGACAACTTGATCGCTCGGGATCCGGACTCTGCGAGGACGGCGAGCGCTGGTCGGTCGGGATAGAACGCGAGCAGCTGACCGGCCGGAGTAAACGCAACCGCGGTGGGCTGTCCGAGGTCCGACGCCCACGACATGCGCGCCGCAACCTGATCGCCGCAATGGTCGTCGTCACGCGATTGCAGCGCGGTGTTGTCGACCAAGGTGACGGTCTGTGCGCCGGCGACCGCGATGGCGAGTCGCTGATGGGCCGGATCGAACGCAATGTCGACGGGTAACGCGCCCTGCGCGAACGGAGCGAGGGCGATCGGAGCCTGGCCAGGAGCAACGAGCGTCATCGCGGTCTGGACGACACCGCGGTTACAGCTCTCGGGTGATCCGTAGCCACCGGGCGTCGGTCGGATCGGTCGCTTCATCTGCCGTTGGTGCGACATCACCACGCTGCCGTCGGGAAGCGCGATGGTGCGCCATGCAACGGCCGGTTCCGCCGTCGTCTTCAGCTCCGGTGTATCGAACGAGAAGTCGGCGCGGTTTACCACCGGCGGGCGCACGGCGCTCATCACGGTGCCGGCGGCATCGACCGTCAGCAGCTCCGCCGTACGAAACCGACTGACCACCAGGTGATCGCCCTGGACGATCACGTCGCGTAGGTCGCGGCCGAGCATCACCCGCCGTGATACCTCGCCTCCGGCTGCGGGAATGCTCGCGAGCTCACCGCTCGCGCACGCGATGTGAATCAGGTCGGTCGCGCTGTCCCACGCCAAACCGCGCGGCTCCGCGCACACCACACGGCGTGACACGAACAGCGCCGTGCGTGCATCCGCGAGGGTCATCAACGCGCCGCTTCGCCGGAGCACGACATGGATACGACCCGCGCCATCTTCGATCACGCGGCCAGGCTCGTCGCCTGCCAGGAGCGGAATCTCGGCCACCACCTGCTCGGTCGCGAGGTCGACCGACAAGATGCGATCGCGATCCGAGTCGGCGATCACCGCGTGGCCGCCGTCGCGGGTCACCAACAACGTGCCTCCGCTGATCGGCGCACCGCTGGGCTCGCGCGAGCACGCGACCAGGCTGAGGCAGAGGGCGGTACAACGGACGAACAGACCAAGTCGAGTGATTCGCGGATGCGAGCGCATGTCGTCACCTGTTGGATTCGGTGTGACGATGCAATCGCGCAGGATCGCGCGACCGACATCGCTCACACGCTAACAAGTACGTGTTCGCGACCGTCGGTGCATCCAGCGGCAATCCTCGGCAGCGAATCACTCTGGCGGACCGCAGGTTGCGGCTCGGGAATCGCGCCGGGATCGGTTGCGAAGGCGCGACCTAACGTTTCGACTATCGTCAGAGCCTGATGTGGTAGCCCTCGCCCGGTCCATTCCGTCGGAACATCGTTGGTGGGTGGCGCCGCAGCCAAGGCAGGTGCGCGTCGGTGGTACGCTGGCCACCATGGCTACGGCCCAGGAGTTGGCGGTCGCGTTTGCGGCGGGATGGACGGCGTCGCCTGGCGCGAGCGTGCCAGGTGGCGTGGGGGAGCGGCTCGCGGAGTTGTGCCGGAATGCCACAACGGCGCACCCCGCGCTGTCGATCGATGACTGCGAGCTGGTCTCCGCGATCGCAGCACGAGCTCCTGCGACCGATCTCGACGGCTACCTCCAGCGCTGTCGCGCTGCCGATCTCGCGGTCGCGCAGCTGGCGGCACGCGGCTCGGCCGAAGCGATCGCAGAGATCGAGCGTGCGTTTCGCGCCACGATCGAAGCGACTTGCCGGAGGTTCGCGGGCCCCGGCCACACGGCCGACGACCTCAAGCAGATCCTGCGAGAGCGGTTGTTCGTCGCCGAGCCGGGCAAGCAACCCAAGATCCACGAATACGCGGGGCAGGGATTTCTCGAGAACTGGTTGCGCGTCACCGCCGTGCGGGTGTTCCTCGATCTCGGCAAGCGCAAGGATCGTCATCGCGAGGCGCTCGCAGAAGATGACGACGTCCAGGCACTCCCCGAGCCCGGTGATCTCGCGCTCGACGTCGTCAAGGCGGAGTACCGGACGGTGGTCGCGACGGCGATGCGCGATGCCGCTCGACTGCTCGAGCCCGGCGATCGCCATCTGCTCCGCCAACACCTGGTCGCCGGGCTGTCGATCGACCAGCTGGGCAGTGTGCTCGGTATCCATCGCGCCACCGCGGCGCGTCGGATCGCCAAGGCTCGCGACCAGCTGGTCGAGCACACCCGGCGGTTACTCACCGAGCGCCTCAAGATCGAGGAGGCCGAGCTCGACGAGATCCTCGGGTTGGTGATCAGCCGGCTCGATGTCTCGATCTCGTCGCTGCTAAAGACGGTGCGCGAGGCGAAATGATCTCGGTCGAGAACTGCCCCGACGAGAACGCGCTCGGGATGCTTGCCGAGGGAGCCATCGGCGACGCGGATCGCGCCGCGGTCGAGCGTCACCTCGATCGCTGCCCGTCGTGTACGCGGCTGGTCGGCGAGCTCGCGCGGTTGGCGGGACCATCACGCGCCCGCCATCGAGCTCGTCGATCGTCGCGAGCTCATCGTGATAGCCGTTCCAGCGCGAAGTAGAACCACGGCGCCGGGCGGTTGATCCCACCGAGCCCGAGGATCGAGCCGTCAGCGAGCGGTCTTAGCTCGTCGTACAGCACACGCCGCAGCGGTCGCGGTTTGGTGTCCCGGTAGTCGAGGCGGATGACGTCGGTGTCTCGCCAGCGCGAGCGTCCGGCGATCGGCTGAAACCGGCCGACGCGGAACGATGGACGACCGAGCCACCAGCAATGCTCGTCGAGATCGAGCCCGAATCGTGTCCACTTGAACATCGCTCGCGCGGTGGCTCGTTCGCCTCGCGTCATCGGATGCTCCTGCAGGTAGCGGCCGAGCCAGACTCCGCTCGGTAGCGGAGCAGGTGGTGCGCTCGCATACAGCGCCTCCAGCTGGTCGAGCGAAGCGTGGTCCAGCTGAACGCTTTCGCTCACGTTCCGATGATACAACTCGCAGCGATGGCCAAGATCAAGGTGAAGAATCCGATCGTCGAGATGGACGGCGACGAGATGACCCGCATCATCTGGAAGTTCATCAAGGACAAGTTGATCCTCCCGTATCTCGAAGTGGATCTAAAGTACTTCGACCTCGGGATCGAATCTCGCGACAAGACCCGCGATCAAGTGACGATCGATTCCGCGAACGCCACCAAACAACATGGGGTGGCGGTCAAGTGCGCGACGATCACGCCCGACGAAGCGCGCGTGAAGGAGTTCAACCTCGCCGAGATGTGGAAGTCGCCCAACGGCACCATTCGCAACATCCTCGGCGGTACGATCTTCCGCGAGCCGATCATCTGCAAGAACGTGCCACGACTGGTCAACACGTGGACCAAGCCGATCGTCGTCGGCCGTCACGCGTTCGGCGATCAATACAAGGCGACGGACTTCGTGGTGCCCGGCGCCGGCACGTTGACCCTGACGTTCACACCGAAGGACGGTGGGTCGATCTCCTCTCCGCCGATCTCGCACAAGGTGTTCGAGTTCACCGGCGGCGGCGTCGCGCTCGGCATGTACAACCTCGACGAGCAGATCGTCGGGTTCGCGCGCAGCTGCTTCAACTACGGTCTCAACCGCGGTTGGCCAGTTTATCTATCGACCAAGAACACGATCCTCAAGAAGTACGACGGTCGGTTCAAGGATCTGTTCCAGAAGGTGTTTGACGACGAGTTCGCGGCGCAGTTCAAGACCAAGGGCATCACCTACGAGCACCGTTTGATCGACGACATGGTCGCCGCGGCGATGAAATGGGATGGCGGGTTCATCTGGGCCTGCAAGAACTACGACGGCGACGTCCAGTCCGACTCCGTCGCACAGGGGTTCGGCTCGCTCGGCCTCATGACCTCGGTCTTGCTCACGCCCGACGGCAAGACCGTCGAGGCCGAGGCTGCGCACGGAACGGTGACGCGTCACTACCGCGAGCACCAGAAGGGTAAGCCGACGTCGACCAACCCGATCGCGTCGATCTATGCGTGGACTCAGGGCCTCAAGTACCGCGGTCAGTTCGACAACACGCCCGACGTCGTGAAGTTCGCCGAGGCGCTCGAGACCGTGTGCGTGCAGACGGTGGAGTCCGGCAAGATGACCAAGGATCTCGCGATCCTGATCTCGCCGACCCAGCCATGGCTGACCACCGAGCAGTTCCTCGACGCCGTCGACGCGGGTCTTAGGACCAAGATGTCGAGCTAGCATCACATCGCGAAACCGAAGCGAAAGTAGCCCTCCATCGACGCCGCCACGCGCGCCACATGTGCGGTGGACAGCATGTCGTAGTCCCCCGATGTTTCAGATCCGACCTCGTACCCGATGGACAGTCCGATCGCGGTGGCGATGAACACATGGGAGCCGATCAGCCAGCTCCAGCCGATCTGCGCGCGCCCGGCGTACGTGGTGGTCCGAGTGTCGAGAATCTGAGGCGAGTCGTTGAGGTCGTCTCTGAGATAGTCGCGGTTACGCACGAGAGCGCCTGCCTCGAACGAAAACCCGCTCCATAGTCGCCGCGGAAAGTACATCCAGCCGAACCCAACGTCCGTGATGCGCCCCCGGTATGACGCCTCCGAGAACAGACCGCCGGTCGCTTTATGGCTCATGACATTGCCCCGAATCGCGTGCCGGTCCGCGAACCCGACCATCAGCGAGGCTCCGACCGACGCATTGTCCTGCCACCACAGCGGGAAGTTAGTGCCCACCGCGAAGCCGTCGATGGGCGCGTCATGGTTGCCGGTGCTGGTAGTCTGAACGGGACGACCCATGCAGAAGTCGAAACGCTGGTCGGGAGCGACGTGACGCGTGTAGTACTCCGCATAGTCGGTCTCGAGCTGCGTGACGAGCTCGCGCAGCAGCGTGCACTGCTTGGCGCTCGCGGCAATGTTCGCGTGGTGATGTAGCCGGCATGCGCCGACCGACGCGTCCTGCTTGGAGACGTACGCGTGATAGTCGACGTGCACCGTCGATAGCTGCATCGTCAGCGCTGCGACGCGCATGCAATCACCGGCTCTTCCCGCCTCGGTGATCGCCGCCGCGAGCTGACTCGCCTCACGCTCTGCATCATTTGCGAAGCAGCTCGCGAGCGGCGCCCACATTGAACCATGCGCACGCGCAGCGGCCCGAAGCTCGAGTGCTTCGTCACAGCGGTTCATCGCGGCGGCGGCACGAGCCCGACCGAGCTCGGACGCAGCCATCGAGCGTTGGTCGGCGGCGGCGACCGCAGTCAGTCCAAGCAGCGCCAGCACCGTCGGAAACACGCCACGCGGCAGCGACTGGTTCATAGCGGCAGGCGAGTGCAATGCACGGACCCATCGTGTCGTCGTGCCATCCGGTCGTAACTGCGTGGGCGATGTGCGATCGCTCCACCACACGTGTCAGCCCGAGCATCACAGTGGCGAGCAGCCCCCAGTCCATGACACCGGCGTCGCGACGACCGCTGGCAGAGCTACAGCGTGATGCCGAACCGCAGATCGAGCTCGCTCAACATCGTCCCTCGAGACACTGGCCCCGAGCTCGCGGGGGGCGGCGGGCTCGGTCCCAGTGACGACATGCTGTTCAGCTCCCAGCCCCATTCGTATCCATACCCGAACCCCACGCCAGCGGAGATGAACACGCGCGTTCCGAACGTTCCGAACGCCAGGCTCCACCCGAGCCTGGCGATGCCGGAGATCACGGTGGTGCGGGTTTCTTGATGCTGCCCCAGCGCGAAGCCGTGATCGGAGTCGTAGTTGTTTCGTCGTCCGTGGGCACCAAGCTCGACATATGGGCCATTCCACAGCGACATCGGGAAGAACGCCCACGTCGCGCTGACATCGCCGACATACCCCTCGTAGACGACTTCGTTGTAGTAGCCATCTCCGAGCAGCACCGCCAGCCGCGCCGCCGGCGTGATCGGAGCGTACTTCGCGCGGGCGATATTTACGTGGATCGCGTGCCGGTCGGTCAGCCCGACCCATCCCGACATGCTCAGTGAACCACCGCGATACCAGAGCAGCGGCAGGTTGACCGCGAGCGCGGCGCGCGGCGGCCGGATTTCGGTGCGCGCTTCGTCGCGCTTGGTGGTTCGACGCGGCAGCGGATCTGCGGTGGCGTGTACGCAAGTGATGGCGACGAGCGCGGCAACGAGAACGACACTTCGGACAGCTCGCGACTCGGTCACAGCGCGTCGTCCACCCAGAGGAACGCGTCGCTAGCGGCACCGGATGTGCCGAACGACGCCAGCATCGTCGGAAACGCGCCACGTGGTAGCGACTGGATCATGGCGGCAGCCGAGTGCAATGCGCAGACCCGGATCGGGACCTCTCGGGCGCGGCGCAAGTTCGCTAGCCGCGTGCCGCTGAGCTGCTGGTCGTGTCAGTTCCACCACCGGTGGCGAATCGTCGCCAGGTCTCGCGACATCGCTGTCGCTACTTCGCGAACGATGGACCGATCAGATCGTCTTCGAGCCGCGGCGATCGTGGACGCGGCGTGCGCTTCGCGTTCGAGCGATGGTTTCGGGCCGGTTGTGGTTGTGGGATCACCGAGGGCGTATGAGCGGGAGCCGGTGCGACCTGAGGTACGGTGATAGGGTGTCGTGGAGCGGAGGGCTGTTGCGGCGGCCTCAATGTGGGCAACGGCGCGGGTAGGGGTTCGATCATCGGCGCACCCCGCTCATCGTTATCTTGCACGAGGCGGTAGCCGGCGTAGCTGACACCAGCAAGCACAATCGCAGCAACGACTGCGATCGCCGTCCATCTTGAGCGGAGCCGCGACCTGCGATCCGCCGGCGCCGGTGAGCCCGCCGCCATGGCGACCGGCGCCGATGTAAACGGCGCGAGCGCGTCGGCAATCTCGGTGACGCGCTGAAACCGTCGCGCCGGATCCTTCGCCAGACAACGCCCGACGATCTCGTCGATGCCAGCGGGCAGCTCGGGACACAAGGTCGAGAGCGCCGGTGCGTCGTCCCGAAGGATGCTCGCCACGACTTGTGCGAGCGCCGTGCCATCGAACGGATGGTTGCCCGAGACCAGCTCGAACAGAATGCAGCCGAGCGCCCAGACATCGGTGCGCGGATCTACCTTCCTCGCCGAGATCAGTTGCTCCGGCGCCATGTAGCGCGGTGAGCCCATCAGCGACTCGGTGTCGGTGGTCGCGACATCGTCGGTAAGCGGACCACCTGCGATGATCTTCGAGATGCCGAAATCCAGCACCTTCACGCAGGGCGTATTGCCGCGATGGGTGAGGAACAGATTCGACGGCTTGAGATCACGATGCACGATGCCGGCGGCGTGTGCCTCGCCGATAGCGTCGCAAACCTGGACGATATAGGTCGCCGCGAGATGACTTGGCACGCTGCCGCGGGCCAGCACGGCGCCCAGGTCTTCACCTTCGAGATACTCCATCGCGATGTACGGCGAGCCGTCTTCGAGTGTGTCGAGGTCGAGCACGCGAGCGATGTGCTCGCTGCGCAACAGACTCGCCGCGCGCGCTTCACGTGCAAACCGTCCAGATGCGCCGCCTGCGACGCCGAGTCCACGGCGCATCAGCTTCAACGCGACGAGCTTTCCCAACGACAGATGGGTCGCTGCCATCACCACGCCCATCCCGCCGTAGCCGACGAGACGTTCAACGCGATATTTGCCCGCGACGATCGTACCGGGCCGAGGCATGGTCAGCGCCGGCGCTCGCCCACTTGGTTGCTCTGCCTCGGCATCGTCGGAGAGCCGCCATGCGGCCGAGCTGGTCTCGAGCGGCTCGACCTTGGCGCGATGCGCGACGTACGACGAGCGCCCCACCGATGACACGATCCGCCGGCACTCGGTGCAGCGATCCAAGTGCAACTCGAGCTCGGCAGCGGTGGCCTCGTCGAGCAGGCCCTGCACAAGCTCCGCAAGCACGTTCTCGTCGGGACAGATCATGGGTCGTCCGTCGCGCGACGGATGAGCGGAGCTGATGATCGGTTCGAGCGACATGCGTCTAGATCCCGACCACCAACGCTCCAGACATCGAGAATCCGTGCAGCGAGCCGATATCGGGTGCCAGCGTCCGGCTTCGGTGACTCCGTTGATAGGCGACGGGAGTCACGCGCAGCGCGACGTCGTCGGTGAAGCGCCACACCACGCCAAGCTCCCCGCGCACGCGCGGCAACACGACCACGCCACTCGGCTGGTTGTTCATGACGAACGGATTGCCTCCATCCAGTCCTCCGAATAGATCGAGGCCGACGCCGACACCAATCATCACCGCGAGGTGTGACGACAGCGTCGTGGTCGCGTCTGCAGTGATGATCGGTCCTCCAAGCCACGCGGTGCCACTCGCCATGTCTTCGTACGGAATCCGCGCCAGTGTGAGTCCTCCGCCGAGATGGAGATCGCCGTGATGGCCGATGCGCCGACGAATTGCGGCTTCGACCTGACCGACCGCGGGCATGATGACCTTGCCCGCGCGAAGTCGAACGATCCCCGCGCCCACCGAAACCGAATAGGGCGACGGTGAGCGACGGTTCGTTGTCGTCGAGATCGTCGGGCCGGTCGGCGTAGATCGAGGCTGGGATTTGGTGATCGATGCGACACGAGTGAGGGCGGGTGCGCGCGGGTCATCCGCGGAGCTCGACGCTGCTGCGGTTTCGTTGGGCGGAGCTGGATCCGCGGAGCTCGACGCTGCTGCGGTTTCGTTGGGCGGAGCTGGATCGACCGGCGAGGGTTCCGTGCTGGAAGGTTGATCCGCGGGACACGTCGCTTCGAGGCTGGCGATCAACGCCTCGGTCTGCGCACGGTTCGATGGTTTCGGCATCGCCTGGAGGTAGCGCTCGAAGTAGTCGATCGCCGTCCGACACTGATTCAACCGGCGGTGAGCCTGTCCGAGGTCGTGCAAGTATTCTGGCGCAGGAAACTCCTGGTAGGCGCGCTCGAACTCTGCGATCGCGGTCTCGAACTGCGCTGCACCATAGGCACGCCGGCCACTCTCGTAGTGGTCGAGTGACGTCTGCTGATCCGCGCGTGCCGCGGTCGCTGCGCAGACCAGCCCTACCACCAGGCCCCGCCTCATTGGAAGCTCCCTGTGCCGAGCAACCCGCGCAAGCTGATATCGAGACGGCTTCGCGCGTCATCGACCAGTGACTCGACCTCGGCAGTTTGCAGGCCGAGTCGAGCGATCAGCCGTTCGCGGATGTCTCGCAGCAACGCGTTTTCGATCTTTGCGAGCCATCGCATCACCGTGATCCGGTGCGCGCCGTGAAGCCCCGCCATGTCGTCGAACGACAGATCGTCGAGGTAGCGTTGCCGCAGTAACACGCGATCACGCGGTACCAGCATCGCTAGTGCATCCGCGAAGGCGCGCGATAGCTCGCTGCGATGCTGTGCCTTGATGTGTCGGAGCTCGAGGTCGTCGTCGTCGGGTAGTGATGCAAGGATGTGCTCATCGGTCAGCGCCGGCCGATCGCGGCGAGCCACCTTGTACGCTTCGCGGGTCGCGACGATCTCGAGCCATCCTCGTAGATCGCCACGACCGGAATACGACGCCAGCTTGGGATTCGTCCCCGCCGGTGCCACGAACAACGTCTCACGCAGCCGGCTGACCACTTCGTCGGCGACGTCGCCACCCATCCGCTGAAGCCGCGCGGCGACCGGTGCGAGCAGCTGATGCTCGAACACCGCGAGCGCTGCCGGCTGGCCATCCAAGCACGCGCACGCGAGCACGAGATCCAGCCGTACGTCATCAGCGTGCGAGGTTCGATCGCCGAGGAATTCGCACAATCGCTGCGCGGTGACCTCGACGCCAGGCCACGTGGCCGCCGCGCGTGCCCGGGCGTCCTCGATCCTGGATTCGTCGAGCGCGGACGTCATCGCTCCCTGACGAGCGCGCCATACGTTGGTTCCGGCGAAATCCGTCCGGGACACTGACAGCCAAGCTCGGTATTGATTCGAATCCGGCCGACGCCTCCGCCCGAGCCGCCGGCACCGCCAAATTGATCGCCATCGCACCCGTCCAGATAGCGGGCTGGCCAGCCGCGCGTAGGCGCTGTTGAGACCGGCGTCGCCGAATCGTCCATCCCGATCGCTCCATCGCCGCCCGGACCACCATAGGCCTCGCGCAGATCTGCGCAAACACCGCCGCCATTCCCCCGTCCGCCGCGGCCCCAACCTTCGATGCCGTTGCTCCCACCGCGCACGCCGTTTTGACCGGCTTCGGGATCTCGCGAGCCGCCTCCGCCGCCTCCGCCGCCTCCGCCGTTCGCAGCCACGGTTCCGGAGATGACCACCGACGGAGCTTCGAGCAGGATCCCTCCGCCCGAGCCGCCTCCGCCCGCGCCCGAGGTTGTCCACGACGACAAACCTCCATTACCACCACCGCCGCCGCTGGTGATCGCACCGAGGACATAGATCGAACCGCCTGCGGTGATCTGCAACGCACCGCCGCCACCGCCGCCGTTGTGGCCCGCGAGATGACCTTGTTGTCCCATCATGCCGCCGATCAGCGGAATCAACGACGGGTTGCCATAGGACGCCGCTGACGGTGGCGCGTCCTCCGCCCACCCCGGAGCTCCCTCACCACCGAACGAACCGCCGGCGCCTCCGAACCCATGGCTGTCGTCGTAGGCGGCGCTCGCGCCTGGTCCCTGGATACCGGGGCGGCCGGAGACGTCGAGCAGATGAATGCTCGCGTAGTCGCGAACCAGCAGGACCAAGGCCCGCGAGCCGATGACATCCAGATTGATGATCTCGAGAGAATTGCTGCGACACACACACGCGTCGGGCAGACCAGCGCGCGCAACCACCGAACACTGGCCGAGCTGCGTTTCCGGCGCGCAATCGGTGCTCGTGTCGAATGTACCCCCGGCGAGATCGCGATTCTCATTCCCCGTGATCGACGCGAGCCGGCCGAACGCCTCGTGATTGGATGGGACGATCGACTGCCATGTTGGTTGCGACGGCTCTCCGTCGTCGTCTCCATAGTCACGGTGAGCCGCGATACATCCCGTGCCGGTGATCAGCGCCACCGCCACGCCGATCGGAAGGGTTGCGATTGTCCTCATAGAACGATGAGCCGGTGGCCTCGCGGATAGTGCATGCCGGCCGCGTGCAGCGTCCTGACAACCAATCACACGGTCCCGACCTACGGCGCTCGTTCGCACGCGGGGACGCAGCTCAGCGTCACCGAGTCCGCATCAGGAACCTTGAGAAACAGTCGACCGGCCGCGCCGCCGCCACCACCGCCGTTATCGAATCCGCCGGTCGGTGCACCACCTGCCGTCGGTGCGGCCACCCCGCCACCGTTACCACCGTTGCCGCCGAGCGTGGTGCCAGTGCCGCCGCTCGCGGGTCCCCCGGTGAATGGGCCGTCGTCGCCGTCGTCGCCGGCGATCGCTTGGATCGGGTCGCCACCCTCGCCACCACCGCCGCCGAGCGCAGACAGATCGCCGCTGCCATTGATGCTGGTCGCCTGTAAATAGACCGCACCGCCAGCGCCGGCACCGCCACCAGCTCCGTAGAGTCCACTGCATGACCGGCCGCCGCCGCCACCCCCACCACCGACGCGAATGCCTCCGTTCAGCGTGATGACATCGGCCGTGATCTGCACAGCACCACCGCCGCCGCCGCCAAGCCCGCACGCCACCGTGGTGGCCAGGCCGTGGCCACCACCGGACCCGCCGTCCAGCTTGGTCACCATCACATCGCCATAGGCGACGCCTGCGCCGCCGCCTGTGGTCGTGCTGCTCGGACCGCCCGCCGCGCCATTCGTTGCGTAGCCGCCGCCGCCACCCCCGGCATTTTTGCCCGCGTTTTGCGGACCGTCTTCGCCAGCACCCGGACCGAGCGATCCCCCGTACCCACCGGCACCGGGCTCCACTCCGCGGCCGCCCGCGTCGATCACACCCGCAATCGTCGCGTCGCCTGTGGCTACGAAGATCAGCGGTCGAGAACCGATGACGCGGAAGTCTGCGCTGATCAATAAGTCGCTCACATCGATCACGACCACCTCGCCACCGCCGAGCTGCTCGGCGACGAACAGAGTCGTGTTCGCCGGCATCGCGGGCGTCGCGATCAGTGTCGATGTGTTGAAGGTTCGCGGCGCGTTGAGGTTGAGCGAGCTCGCGCCGGTCAGTCGCATCGCATCGAGTTGCGATAGGTGCGCGACGTGCGACGGCAGTAGCGGGGAGCCATCGATCATCGCGTCGTCGGGCGGTGCGGCATCGTGTCCCGCGTCGTCGGGTTGGCCGTCGCCACCACACACGCCGGCGATGCATGCTTGTCCCGCCGGACAGCTACCATCCGCACCGCACGGAACGCCCTGCGGTGGCTTCGGCCCATAACACGCGGCGATGGCCATGGTGATCGCGAATGCGCTCCTCATCGCCACAGGCACGCCACACGATCGCGATCTACAACGTCGGCGTCAAGCACGCAGCGTGTGGCATCGCGCACAACCAGCGCCGAGCAGTGAGTGCTATTTCGTCGCGACGATCGACCAGCTGAGATCGCGGCCTGGCAACGGCCCGGTTCCGCCGCGATCAGTGCGCTCGATCCGGATCAAGTCTCCGCGCTTGAGCTCGACGGTCGCGGCGCCCGGCGTTCGCGACTTGCCATCACCGATCTTCCAAACCAGCGGAAGGCCGTCCGCGCGAACGACCACGTTGATCGGTCCGTCGTCACCCGTCCATTTCACCAAGTCGACGTCGAGCCGGGTATCGAGAAATCCGCGAAGCTCGCGGTTGAGCTCGAGCGGGGTCGCATCGGCCGCGCCGTTGTTGGGTTCTGCTTCCCCGGGCGAGGTCTCCTCGACCACGGTGATCGAATACGCGTCGCTGACGTTTTCGATCGGGAACTTCTGATCCTTCGACATCGTCTGCGCCACCGTGACCACGATCGGTCCGATCACGGTTCGGCGGTGCAGCTGTTCGGTACCGCCGGTGCCCGCCTCATCAACCGTCGCGCCATGGGAGCCGTCGGCGTCGTTGATCGTGAGGTTGATGTCGATGTTGGGCGGCGCCGTGGCGGTGACCGTCGCGATTCGGCGACCCGCCGGCCATTTGACGACATAGACGTCCTTGTCGCCTTCGGTCTGGCCGAGCCGCTTGCCGAGGTATCCGGTGATCGGTGTCCCCGCGGCGATCTGGTTCGCCTTCGAAGGCGCATCGTTTGGCTCGAGCTCCGAGCTCAGCAAGGGCCGAGGACGCGTGACCAGCCAGGCCACCGCCGCGACCGCGGCGGCGATACATAGCGTCGCGATCAGCGCGACGAGGCCTCGGCGCCGGCGCAGCCCGCGCTCGAATTGGTCGATGTCGGATCGTCGCAAGCGCAGATCGCTGCTCTCGCTGACCGAATCGACCGCGTGCCGCACCGTCGCGAGCGCACGCGACGCCGCGCTCTTCATCCCGGTGGTCTCGCTCACGGTCTCCGCGTAGACCTCCTCGATCATCGCGGCGAGCTCGGAGGCGCTACGCCAGCGATCGTTGGGATCTCGTGCGAGCGCCTTGCGGCAGATCTGGTCGGCGCCCGGCGGAATCCCGAGCTTGGGACAGCGCACGGATGGCGCATCGGGCTCTGCGGTCAGATGCTTGGTCAGCACCCCCACCGCCGTCGAGCTGGTGTAGAGGTGTTGTGCGGTGAGCAGCTCGAACATCAACGCACCGAACGCGTAGATGTCGGTGCGCGCGTCGACGTCTTCGCCGCGGATCTGTTCGGGAGCCATGAAGTACGGCGTACCGACGATCGCTTGCTTGTCCGTGCGATCGGGAACCGTCCCGCGTTGATCGAGTTTGGCGAGCCCGAAATCGAGCACCTTCGCGTAATCGCGACCGCCGGTGGTGCGCGTGATCAGGACGTTCTCCGGCTTCAGATCGCGGTGCACGATGCCGAGCTCGTGGGCTTCCTGGAGCGCGCCGCAGATCTGCACTAGCAGCGGCGCCGCGCGCGCCCACGGCATCGCACCGTCGCGCGCGAGCACCCGACCGAGGTCGAGCCCGCGCACCAGCTCCATGATCAAATACAGCGCACCCTGCGCGTTGCCGAAGTCGAACACCTGCACGGTGTGCGGATGGAACAACTTCGACACGGCCGCGGCTTCGCTCTCGAACCGCCGCACCGTATCGGTGTCTTGTGCGAGGTCGCGATGCAACACCTTCATCGCGGCGATCTTGCCCATGCGCAGATGCTCGACCCGATACACCACACCCATGCCGCCGCGGCCGATGACCTCGAGGACGCGGTACCTGCCGTCGACGATCTTCCCGAGCCACGCGCGATTCGAGTCCGAGACTCGGCGGTCGACCACGGCATTGCTGCTATCCGACGCGGTGGTGTCCGCGAGTGCAGGATCGCGCACCGCGGCTTCGAGCGCGCTCGCGCGAGTCATGTCGGCCCCGCACTCTCGGCAGTAGTGGCTCGGCTGTTCGTACGCCGTGCGGCATCGCGGACAGACATAGCGCTGCGCCGGCGTCGACGACATCAGACCGCGAGCATAGCACTCGCTATTCGGATGCCGTGACCGGTTGCCACGTCCACGCGCCGCCGCGCACGGTCAGCAGGCCAGCGCTCGGGACATGACGCGGACCTGGGAATCGGATCATCGCGTCCGACGTACCGGGCGTGATCGCGACAGCGTTTCCAGCTCTGCGGCCGGACACTGCGGAGCTCGCATCGACGGTGACTGGGCCATGAAGCGCGATATCGATCGTCCGTGCGGCCGGCATCACCACGAGGTCGCCAGTTGGCTCGCCACCGTGAATCGCGCGGGGCGCCTCCGCGGTCGCCAACACCCGCATCGTAGGAAGCGACACCAGCGCGGCGCCCGCGGCGACGATGTCCTCGGGTTGATAGCTGCAGCCGTCAGCTCCCGCAGACAATCGCTGCGAGTGACTCGCGCCCGCGACGATCGCCACCGTTACCTCCGGAAGGTCGAGCTGCCGCACGATGCGTCCGTCGAGCACGAGCTGGTTCCGACTCCGTAGCGCGGCAATCGCCGCGCCCTGCGCGGTCACCGCCTCGAGATCTCCGGGCAACGCGATCACCGGAGCCTGACCCGGTTTCGAGATCGCTCCGAGCGTCGCTTCGAGGTCCGCTTGGGTCGAGCCCATCCCGCCGAGCGCGATGATCACGTCCGCGCGCGCCAGCTTGGTCTGAAGTCGCTCGAGCGCTGCGATCGTCGCGGGCGTTGCAGCTCCCGCATCGGCGATGGCGCCGATCGTGATCGGCGCGGTGCCTTCCAGCTTCGCGGTCTGGCCCGTGACCTTCCAGCGCTTCGCGCCGACAACGAGGGTCTCGTCGGGGGCAGTTGGTCCCGACCGTGCACCGCACCGCCACGGCGAGCGCGCCTTATCGGCAGCGGTCATCGCAGCGCTCAGCGCGGGTCCGATCCGAGAACCCGAGGGCGGCGGACTGCTCGTGCCACCACAGCCGATCACAACGGTGACGATCACGGCGGTCACGATCGCGAGCACGGCGGTCGCGCCCACCACCGCGATGATCATCCCGCTCCACACCTGGTAACGCCGGATCGGCGCTGAGATCAGCCCGAGCACCGAGGACAGCACCGACGCACGGCGCTCGTCACGGCGCATCGTCGACGGTCCCACCGGCGCTCATCCAGGCTTGGAGCACCTTGGGCGAGTAGCGATAGCCGCCGAGCTTGTGCGAGGCCTTGCGCTGAAGGACGCGCCTGAACGCTTCGGCAGCTTGCTTTGGACGATCGAATGCTACGTGTGTGACGCCGAGCATCACCCCGATCTCGACCGCCTGCGCAGTGTCGAGATAGTCGAGATCGGGCTCGACTTCGGCGAGCGCACCCTCGACGCGCGCGTATTCGCCGGCGCGCCATGCCTGTCGCGCCTCGGGGAGTGCGCGATTTGCGTTGTCCTTGGCGAGTCGCTTGCGTTCGCTGCGCGCGCGCGAGTCTGGATCGCTCGGCGGCATCTTCGACGTCGGGATCCGGACCGCATAGATCGGCACCAACAACCGCTCGCCCGATTCGAGCGAGGTCTTGTCGAGGAAGTTGTAGTTGCGGATCAGATCGGCTTCCTTGGCGTGGCCGGAGCCGTAATACGCAGTGGCGATGTTCGCGAGCGATTCGCTGCCCTTTGCGGTATGCGGAACTGCGAATGGAATCGACAGCACGGTGCCGCCCGGTAACGAGTCGTCACCCGCCATGCGGTTGAACTCCGCGAGGAACGATCCGCGCCGGCGATCACCCATGAACGTCTCGGCGAGGCTCTCGAACGTGTCACCCGGCGACGTCGTGTATTCGCGACTGACCGGGATCCGGAGCTTCTCACCCGGCTTGAGCGCTCGCGGGTGATCCATTCCATTGGCGGCCATGATGAAGATGATCCGCGTGCGGTCGTTGTAGAACTCGGCGGCGAGCACCTCGAGCGTGTCGCCCTTGGAAACCCGGTGCGTCGTGTAGTCTTTCGTCGAGCTCTGCGCCGGCTGTGCGGCGGCCGGCCGGACGCTCAGGGCGATCGCGATCGCCGCGGCTACGAGTACCTCGCCACAGAGGATCTGACGGGTTGATCGCGCCGATCCATCGCCGATCGCTTCGTTGCGCTCGCTGGCGTTACCGCTAGTAGCGCTGCGCTCGCGCGCCTCGCCCTCGGCGCGCCTCGACGCCCTCAACCCATCATCTCCTCTGTGTCGAGGTACTAGCTGGCGAATCATCGCGAGCCGTTCCCTTGCGGCGGTACGCGTTTTCCAGGTCGCAGCTTTACTTTGGACTTCTCGAAGTCGACCGACAGTTCGGTGAGCTCGCCGGGAACCTTGATGTGCTTGACCACCGGTTCGTACCAATCGTGCTCGAATTGCACATCATGCTCGCCGTCGGGGATGCCGAGCGGCTGGGCGAGCGGCGTGATGCCCTCGAGCTTGCCGTCGATGGAGATCTTCGCCCACGGATAGGCGTGGACGCGCACCATCGTTCGCCCGGGTACGTTCCCGTTGAGGTCCTCGGCGGTGGTCTTCTTCGTCGCATTAAGCGGCGCGACGTGGATCAGCCCGAGCATCAGCACCAGCACTCCGAACGTGACGCCGTGTGCGACGACGCCGGCGCGCACGACGTGTCGCGCTTGCATGTTGGGTTGATTCAACATGCTGGTTCCGCCCAGCGCCGCCGGATTCAAGTACTCCTCGGCTTCGAGCTCGGTGATCACGTTGTGCGCGCGCAGAAACAGGACGAGGCGGGCGTGATGGTTCATCTCGACGTGGCTGGCGAGGAACCGCTCGAGCGCCATCACCATGTGCTGCGCTGAACGCCAGCGGTCACGCGGCTGTTTCTCGAGGCACTTGTCGATGATCCGCTCGAGCTCGCGCGGGATCTCGGGGTTGAGCTTGCGCGCGCCGACGTGTTTTTCGAGCCGGATCTTGTGCATCGCGCTGCGCCGTTCGTCCTCGACGAACGGCTTCTTGCCGGTGACCATCTGATACAGCACGACACCGAGCGAAAAGATGTCGCTTCGCGCGTCGAGCTTGTCGCCGAGCACCTGCTCCGGTGACATATAAGCGGGCGTGCCGATCCCGGTCCCAGCCTCGGTGAGATCGCCAAAGCTCGTATCGCGCGCGATGCCGAAGTCCATCACCTTCACGCCGCCGGCGCGCGACAGCATCACGTTCGCGGGCTTGATGTCGCGATGGACGATGCTGCGGTAATGCACGTAGTCGAGGGCGCGCGCGACCTGCATCGCCACGATCGCCGCGACGTCGTACGGCAATCGACCGCATTTCTCGAGGAGATCGTAGAGATCGATCCCCTGCACGTACTCCATCACGATGAACAGCGCGCCGCGCTCTCGGTAGTAGTCGTAGACGTGGATGATGTTCTCGTGCTGGAGCAGCGCGAGACTCTTGGCCTCGCGCTCGAACCGTGTCGTCACGTTTTCTTCGGAAGCGACGGACGATTTCAGCGCTTTGATCGCGACCGTGCGACCGAGCGGATCTTGGACAGCGCGATAGACCACCGCCATGCCCCCAGAAGCGACTTCTTCGACGATCCGGCAGTTGCCGATGCGTTCGAGCATGGTAACCAGAGCAGCGTAAACGATGGGTTGGTGAGTGGGAGGGCGGCCGCGATCGAATCGCAGTCCGCAAAAAAATCACGTGAGGATTAAGCGAAAAAATCCAATGTGATCAGGTGGTTGGTGGCGGAAGAACAGGGGCAGCGGAAATCTTTTCGATCACCGTTGACAGGTACATCGTCACCCCTTATAAGCAGCATCCCTCGACGGCACCTGCCGAAGAGAACCAAAGAGAGTGATTTCCCCGAGCAATCGGGCATTCCTTTGGGGTCGGTCTCTGAAAACTGGATAGCAAGCTGTTTGAATGATGTGAGATTTTTGTTTGTAATGAAACCATTCCACATCGCGCCCGCGTTCCCCCCGGATCGCTGGGCTACCCGCTAGTAAAGGGGGCGATGTAGAGCTGGTTCAAATTTTCTACGGAGAGTTTGATCCTGGCTCAGAGCGAACGTTAGCGGCGGGCTTAACACATGCAAGTCGAGCGAGAACAGGGCTTCGGCCCTTAGTAAAGCGGCGGACGGGTGAGTAACACGTAGGTAATCTTCCTTCGAGCGGGGGACAACGTTCCGAAAGGGACGCTAATACCGCATACGTTCCCTGGGACTCCGGTCCTAGGGAGGAAAGCTAGGTAGCAATATCCGGCACTCGAAGAGGAGCCTGCGTCGCATCAGCTAGTTGGTGGGGTAACGGCCTACCAAGGCGAAGACGCGTAGCTGGTCTGAGAGGATGATCAGCCACACT
>JBFXAI010000045.1:0-54742 GCA_050184455.1 Kofleriaceae bacterium
GACGCGCCGCGCGCGAAACGCTCGGACTTCCGCGGAGAAACGGCGAAGCCCCCTCGGATCGCTCCTTGGGGGCTTCTGTTTACCGACCCTCGCCCCTTGTTGGCGACGAGAGAAAAATGGCTCCGGAGGAGGGGTTCGAACCCCCGACCCGGCGGTTAACAGCCGCCTGCTCTACCACTGAGCTACTCCGGAATGGGAGGTAATAGATGACGTGGAAGCCGCTTGGCTGTCAAGGTGGCGGGGGCTGCGTCGTGTGGCGACCGGCCGGTGCGGCTGGGGAAAACTTCGGGTGAGGGGACTGCCAGGCCCCTCACGACCGAGAATCCGACGGTGTAGACCGAATCAAGCCGCGAGTTGCCACGTGCGGCGCGAAATGGCTCGAGGTCGGAGAATCGTCATCGCTGGCATCGCGCGAGCGAAACCTGATGGCATCGTCGCGAATGGCCTGAACCAACGTCGACTACCCGCCCTTCTTGGCCTTGTACTCTTTCAGCAACGCATCCACCCCGGTGGTCGGCCGCCGCGGCGACACCTTGCGCTTCAGCGCAAACCCGACGATCTCGCAGATCATCTGCTCGTACGTCCGATTGCCGGCGCGCGCGCTCGCGGTGAACGCGCAGCTGTCGGCGAGGTCGGGGTTGGGGTTGACCTCGAGGATGTATGGCTGATTCTTGGCATCGAGCCGCATATCGACGCGCGCGTAGTCGCGGCAGCCGAGCGCGTGATACGCGCGCAACGCGACGTCCTGGATCCTCGCGGTCGTCTGGTCATCGAGATCGGGCACCGGGCACACGCCCTGAACCGCGTGATGGTCGCGACTATAAGGATCCCACTTCGCGCGATAGGTAATGATGTTAGGCAGCGGCTTGCCCTGCTCGTCGAGGCCGCCCTTGAACTGCATCTCGTAGAGCGGCAGCGCGGTGTCACCGAGGATCGCGCAGTGAATCTCGCGGCCTTCGATGTATTCCTCGACCAGCGCCGCCATCTTGTGCTCGACGAGCATCTTCGCGACGCGAGCATCGAGCGCAGCCTGATCATTGACGACGGATCCGGAATCGATCCCGCCGGAGGCATCGTCGAACGCGGGTTTGACGATCAGCGGAAACGTGAGCCCGAGGTTCTTGGTCGCGTCGGCGCTCTCGATCAACACGCCACGCGGTGTTGGCAACCCGGCCGCAGCGAGCAGCGCCTTGGCTTGGGGCTTCTTCTGACACAGCGACAGCGAGAGTGGACGGTTGCCGGTGTACTCGATGCCGAGCAACTCGAACAAGGACGGCACGTGATGCTCGTGCTCGGCGTCATCGCGGAAGAACTCGACGAGGTTCATGATCACGTCGGGCCGCTCGGACTTGATCGCGTCGAGCATCACTTGTAGGTCGTCGCGGACGTTGACCATCACGGTGTGGTGACCGCCGGATTCGACGGACCGCTTGATCAGCTGCATCTCCTCTTCGACGGTCTCCCACGGCTCGACCTCGAGCGTCGGGTCCCAATCGGGGGCGCGTCGGCCGTCACGACGGTAGTGCGCGTACACGTCGTCGTCGATCTGGTTCCACAGGATCAGAATTCGACCGCGCTGCATTCAACAACGACCCACTTATCCACAGGTACCAGACTGCTCGAAGTTTGTCGAACGATCTCGATGATGTCGTGCGATGGAGCGATCGCCTCGATTGCCGCCGGTGATCGCGCGACCACCACGGTTGATTCCGAGCCGCGTGCGATCGATCGCGACTGCGATCGCCCTTGCGAGTGCGATCGATCGCGACTGCGATCGTGATCGATCGTCACCGCACCTCGTGGAGTCAGATGACACTGCGCAGCGGCCGCTCGTGCCGCGTCGCGCAAATCGCGCGCATCGTCGACGGGAAGCGGAGTAGACGCGTGGCTCACGCAATTGATTCAAACCGAGAACGCACGGTCACGGTTGCGAACGATCGTTCACGGCGTTGCCGGCGCAATTCCGAAGACCTGGTGGCGGTATGTGGTTTGCCTCAGATCACCATTGCTATGGCAGAGCTGTCGATCGGAACCACGTTTGCGGGCCGCTACAAGATCCTCGCGCTGCTCGGCCGCGGCGGCATGGGTGAGGTCTACCGCGCCGAGCACATCGCCTTGGGCAACCAAGTCGCGTTGAAGATCCTGGGCCCGGAGCTCGAGGGCGCCCGCGAGGAACGATTCGAGCGCGAAGCTCGGACTACCGCGCGGCTGAACCACCCGGGCTGCGTACGCGTGTTGGACTACGGGCGCGCGGACCACCTGCAGTTCATCGCGATGGAGCTGGTCGATGGCCAAAACCTGGCCTCCGTGCTGCGCCGCGAAGGTCCGTTCTCCACCGCACGCGCAGCGAGAGTCGGCAAGAGCCTGCTCGCCGCGTTGGCGCACGCCCACGAAAACGGCGTGCTGCATCGCGACGTCAAGCCGGCGAACGTGATGCTAGTGACCGCCGGTGCACCGCGCTGCGTTCTGATCGACTTCGGGTTGGCACGACTGCGCGACGACGGCCCGCTCACCGCGGTCGGCACGTGCATGGGATCGCCGTCCTATCTAGCGCCCGAGCGATTGCTCGGCCGCGACTACGACGCACGCGCTGACATCTACGCGGTCGGCGTCATCCTCTACGAGCTGCTCGCCGGGGCGAAGCCATTCCCCGGCGAATCGCCGCGCGAGATCATGGCGCGGCTGTCGGATCGCCCTGCCCGTCCGCTCCGTGCGATCCGCAAGGACGTTTCGCGTTCGCTGGACGCGGTGATCATGCGGGCACTCGCCAAAGATCCGGATCGGCGATTCCCCGACGCGGAAGCCATGCTCGGCGCACTCGACGACGTGCCCGTGCTCGAGCAACTCGCCGAGCTCCGCGCCGCGACCGCCCGCGACGAGGAAGCGCCGACCCACGCGCTCGCGCAGATCTCGATCTACCGGCCCTCCCTGCTGCACCGGATCTGGGGCTGGCTGCGCTACGGCGGCTGGCGCCGCGGCCGAGTGTTCGATGATGCCTCGGGCGAGCTATCGGGGGCGCATTCTCGTTAGCGTCGCGGCTCGCAGCGTTCGAAGTTCATCCCCGCGCATTCGCAACCGTCCGGGTAACACGTGCAGTCGACGCCTTCGTATACCGGCCTGCAATCGCTACGCGGGGTGCACTGAGCTCCGGTGGCGAGCAGCTCGCAGCTCGGCAACGGCGTCGATTCCGGCTCGCAGGACGCGAACATCCGGAACGGCTGGGTCGACGTCGCGGCGAAATAGCTGAGGCAATCGTCGTGACGCGAGCACTCGTGAGCATCGAGGCCGGCGCAGCTTCCTTGCGCCGGTCCCGACGGAGCCACCTCCCAACAGCCTTCGAACCACGGTCCGCCGGTGGGCCGGCCATCAGGGCCGACCTCGAGCAACGCGGGCCTCGTGTACGCGGCTCGACACCCAGGCTCCGCCCGACAGCTCAGCTCGTCGAGTCCTTCGCAGTCGCGAGCTCCGTAACACTCGGCCCAGTCCGGGAACGGATTCGAGGTCGTGCCGGTGCAGCTCGTGGTCGCAGGTTGAACGTGGCATTCGCCGGTCTGAGGATCTCGGAACATCTGGCCGGCGCCGGGACCGGGCTCCCGGCATGGGGTGTCGAGCGGATCCGTCGGAACGTCGGGCGCGTCATGGTCGCGGTCGAAGTAGATGTCGCAACCGCATAGCAACACGACGATGGGGAGCAGGTTGCGCATCTGGATCAGGTCTCGTCGTGCTGGCTTGCTGCTCGCAGGCGGACTCATGGGCGCGGCTTTTACCCTGCTGGCGGTAGCGCGACGGGCATCTGCGATTCGCAGCGCTCGTAGGTCAAGATCTCGCAGCTACAGCCGTTGGGATAGCAGGTGCACTCCTCGCCCTCGTACACGGGCGTGCACTCGCCGAGCGCGGTGCACTCCATCTCGGTGGCGAGCGCTTCGCACGCGGTGGTTGCCACACACATGCCCTCGCAAACCGGTGGGCCGAGCCCACCGCTCGGAGTGCAGCTATCCACGCACTCGTAGCCTGGACCGCAGTCGATCATCGCGCATGACGAGACGTCCGGCACGCATACCGGGATGCACATGCTGCCGGGGCCATCATCGCCATTGGGTCCGTAGCAATGCTGTTCGCAGTGCGACCCCGGGAGGCAGGGGTCGGCCTCGTTGCACGTGTCGAAAATCGGCTCGGGCGCACAGTACTGGAACGGCGTGTTCACGGCGTCGCCCGCGCCGCCGCTGGGACCGTCGCCATTGCCCCAATCGCCGGATGGCCAATCTCCGGATGGATAGTAGTACGCGGCGCAATCGTCGTGGCGCGAGCATTGGTACGCGTCGAGCCCCGTGCAGCCACCACCTTGCACCGGTCCCGAGGGAGCGACGCCCCAGCATCCGTAGAACTCGTTTCCGTTCGCCCCTGCGTTGTAGATCGCGCGGCAGCCCGAGGTCGCGAGGCAGGTACCCTCGTCGCGGCCTTCACACGTGCCGTAACACGATGCCCAATCAGGGAACGCTTGGTCGGCGGTGTCGGGACACTCACCACATCGCGGATCGCAACCGCTCCATCCGATGTTTTGACAAACGCCGGTTAGTGGATCGCGATATTGCGGCGTGGCTTCTTGAGCACCGGCGCCGGTCGTCGGGCCCTCGCAGATGTCGTCATCGTCATCGAAGTAGAAGCTGCAGCCCGAGCTGAGGACCAGCACAGCGAGGAGGTAGCGCATCGACGTTCCTTTCATGGCTGCGACTCGCAGCGCTCGTAGGTCAGGATCTCGCAGCTGCAGCCGCTCGGATAACAGATGCAGTTGTCACCGTCGTAAACCGGGCGACAGCCATCGCGCGCGACGCACGCCATCTCGGTGAGCTGCGCTTCGCACGATGTGGTCGGCATACATTGCGCTTCGCAGTAGCCGGGTACATCGCCCATCGCGCTCGTGCAGGTCTCCGCACACTCATAGCCAGGACCGCAATCGATCAGCTCGCACGTCGCGTTCGAGATGCAGACCAACTCACACGAGCCGTCGTCGTGGCACCTACGATCGCAGTACGCGTCTGGACCGCAGTCCTTGGCACCACAAGCGATCGGAGGAGGCTCGTCTGCGCAATATCGAAACTGCGACTCCTGCCCCGGAATGTCCTCGTAGTGCGGCGAGCAGTGGTCGTTGGTCGAACAGTCGTAGGCGTCGAGGCCGGGGCAGCTCTCGTGGACCGGACCGAAATTCGGTGCCACGCCCCAGCAACCGCGAAACTGGGGCACCCTCGCATCGTTGGCGCCGCCCGCGGTGACGATCGTGTATGCCGCGAGGCAGCCCGGCCGCCATTGGCACATGTCTTCACCCAGCCCGTCGCATTCCCCGTAGCAGGCGGCCCAATTCGGAAATGGCTTGTCGACGACGTCGACGACCGGATCACAGGGGCTGCAGTCGGGATGACAGCCCCCGTACCCGAGGGTTTCGCAGACCCCAGTTTGGGGGTCGCGATACTCACCGAGGACCGTCGGCCCTTCGCAGATGGGTGGCGAAGGTTCGTCGTCGCCGTCGTCGAAATAGAAGCTGCAACCAGACGTGAGCACGAACAGCGCGAGGACGGAGTGCATCGGGACTGGCTGCATGGGTAGGAGCACAGAGCAATTGGTGCGCCACGATCGGACACAACAAGGTTGCGGACTTGGCCGATGCATCCTCAGTTTTTCGAGGCAACGTCCTGACGATCCAGGTGGTTTTCGCGATCGGCGGCTTGTGCGATCGGCATGCCCTTCATTAGATCCCGGCGATGCACCCGATCCTCGCGCTGTCGTGCTTCTTCCGGCTCCTGTTCGGGATGAAGCTCCCGCCCGCAGCCGCCGAGTTTTTGCCTGAAGGCGCCAAGCCAGCACTGCCTCCCGCCGAGATGCCCGTCGAAAAACCACGGCCAGTGGACGACAAGCCAAAGATCTCGACGACGCAGCACCATCGCGATGGCGCACTCGCGCTGTTGGCGCTGCTCCAGCGCGAAGGCCGGCTTGTCGACTTCCTGCGCGAACCACTCGATGGATTCAGTGATTCGGACATCGGCGCCGCTGCCCGCGATGTTCATCGTGGTTGCCGCAAGGTGCTCGAACAGCATCTAGCCTTCGAGCCGGTGATGCCGGGAGCAGAAGAGGCAAAGGTATCGGTGCCCAAGGGCTTCGATCCGGCGGAGATCCGGTTGATCGGTGAGGCCAAGGGCGAGCCGCCGTTTCGTGGGACGTTGCGCCATCACGGTTGGCGCGTTACCGAGGCCAAGCTACCCTCGCTCGCCGAAGGCATCGATCGCACGGTGATCGCCCCGGCGGAAGTGGAGCTCGGCGCGTGAAAGTCATCGGTATCGATCTGGGAACCACCAACTCGGCGCTTGCCTCGATCGGGGACGACGGTCGCGCGCAGGCGTTTCCGATCGCCCAGGTCGTAGGCCCGGGTGAAGTCGCAGGGCACGTGACGCTGCCATCGTTCTTGTTGTTGCCGAACGAGCACGAAGTGCCCGCGGCACAGCTACAGCTCCCGTGGTCGGGGCCGCTGCGCTACGCGGTCGGCAGCTTCGCGCGCGAGCGTGGCTCGGAGCTGCCACATCGGCTGGTGTCGTCGGCGAAGTCGTGGCTGTCGAATCCTTCGATCGATCGCACCGCGCAGGTGTTGCCATTCCGCGGCGCACAGCGCGAGCTCGAGTCCGAGATGGAAGGCGGCGAGCGCGTGTCGCCGGTCAACGCCAGCGCGCGGTACTTGGCGCATCTGCGCGCGGCGTGGGACGACGCGAACCCCGACGATCCCGCCGACGAACAAGACGTGCTGGTTACCGTACCCGCGTCGTTCGATCCGGTCGCGCGCGAGCTCACGGTGGTCGCCGCGCGCGAAGCGGGATTCGACAAGGTCACGCTGCTCGAAGAGCCGCAGGCTGCGTTTTATGCGTATCTCGCGGCGCGCGGCGAAGCGTGGCGCAAGGATCTGGCCGCCGGGGATGTCGTGCTGGTGTGCGACGTCGGCGGCGGCACGACCGATTTCTCGCTGATCGAAGTCGCCAACCAGGACGGCAAGCTCTCGCTCGAGCGCATTGCCGTCGGCGATCACATCCTGCTCGGCGGCGACAATATGGATCTGGCGCTCGCCGCGATCGCCGGTAAGCAGCTCACCGATGCGGGCAAGACGCTCGACGGGATGCAGCAGCGCGCGCTCACCCACGCCTGCCGCCGCGCCAAGGAACAACTGCTCGGCGAAGCGCCGCCGGCGTCGGTGCCGATCTCGGTGCTCGGCCGCGGCAGCAAGCTGATCGGTGGCACGCTCAAGACCGAGCTCACGCGCGAACAAGCCGAAGCGATGCTGGTCGACGGCTTCTTTCCGGTCGTCGACGCGGACGCACGCGCGCAGAAACGCCGCGCCGCTGGTCTGCGCGAGATGGGCCTGCCCTACGCCCACGATCCGGCGATCACGCGTCACCTCGCGGAGTTCCTCGCGCGGTTCGGTCGCATGCCGACTGCCGTGTTGTTCAACGGCGGCGTGATGAAAGCCGCCAAGTTGCAGACGCGCATCATCGAGCTGTTGCGAAGCTGGTGCGGGCGCGAGGTTCGTGTCCTCGAGGGGGCGGATCTCGATCTCGGTGTCGCACTCGGCGCGGCGCACTACGGACAAGTTCGTCGCGGCAAAGGCGTGCGGATCCGCGGCGGCACGGCGCGCGCGTATTACATCGGCATCGAGAGCTCGATGCCGGCGATTCCTGGGTTCGCGCCGCCGGTGAAAGCGTTGTGCGTGGCGCCGCAGGGACTCGAGGAAGGTTCGAAGGTCGAGCTCCCCGACGATGAGCTCGCAGTGGTGGTCGGCGAGCTATCGAACTTTCGGTTCTTCGCCGCGGCCAACCGCAAAGACGATCGTGCCGGCGTATTAGTCGACGCCGATGCGCCCGGGCTCGCCGAGCTCGATCCGGTGGAGAAGCTCGTCGACGCCGAGGGCGATCGCAAGTCCGGCGAGCTCGTGCCGGTGAAGCTCGAGGCACACGTCACCGAGGTCGGCACGCTCGAGCTGTGGTGCGTCGCGCGTGATGGGCAGGGTCGTTGGAAGCTCGAGTATTCGGTCCGCGAACGCGAGTAGCGATCCACGAGCACGAGCGCTCCGACGTGCGCTCGAAGCGTGTGCGGTCGCTTAGAACTGACCGGGCTTGATGTATGGGTGCGACCACAGCATCGATTGCAGCAGCACTGACTTCACCCACGCTGCTTGCATCTTCTCGACATCCGCCGCGCTGGTGCCCTTCTTGGCGAGGAACGGCTTCAGGGTCGTCGAGGCATTGGTTAGGAGTCCTGCGCCCTGACGATTCGTGATCGCGCTGGAGGTAGGGAATCGGTCACCTCGGAGCTAGCCTTGATGATGGCTCGCCGCGCTACGCTTGGTACCGCGTTCTATCGGCCGCAGCTCGCGACACTCGTGAAGCACGCGCCGGCGGGCGCCGAGTGGATTCACGAGATCAAGCTCGACGGCTATCGGATCGGCTGCAAGATCCACGGTGGGCGCGCGACCCTGTGGAGTCGTAACGGCAACGACTGGACGGCGAGCTTCCCCGCGGTGCGCGAAGCAGCGACTCGGTTGGGCGTTCGTGATGGCTTGCTCGACGGCGAAGTCGCTGCGATGGGGACCGACGGGCGGACGAGCTTTCAGCTGCTGCAGAACATGCGAACCGGCGACGCGAACGCGCAGATCGTCTACTTCGTGTTCGACCTGCTCGAGCTTGAAGGCCGAGATCTCCGCGAGTTGCCGCTCGAACAACGCAAGATCGAGCTCGCTCGGCTGCTCGAGCATGCGCCCGCCGCGATTCGCTATAGCGCACACGTCGAGAACGACGGAGCGCGTGTGCTTCGTGAGGCCTGCAAGATCGGCCTCGAAGGCATCGTGTCCAAGCGCCGTGATCGACCGTATCGCGCCGGTCGCAACACAGACTGGCTCAAGGTCAAGTGCAGCCGCCGCCAGGAGCTCGTGATCGGCGGTTTCACGCTTCCCGACGCCGGCGGTCCCGGCATCGGCGCATTGCTCGTTGGATTCTACGAAGCCGGAGGATTGGTGTTCGGCGGCAAGGTGGGCACCGGATGGAGCCACGCGGTGTCGCGCGAGTTGCGAAGCACGCTCGAGCAGCGCGCACAGGATCGGTGCCCGTTCGCGAATCCGCCGAACGGCGCGTTACGCAGAACCGCGCATTGGGTTCGGCCGGAGCTGGTCGCCGAGATCCAGTTCCTCGAGTGGACGGCGGATCGAAAGATCCGGCACTCGTCATTTCAAGGACTGCGCGAGGATCGCAACCCGACCGACGTCGTGTTCGAGCAACCGGTCGAACAGCCGGTGGCGTCAGCGCCTGCCACCTCGGCGAAGCCGGCGCGGCGGCGGTCGAAGCCACCGCCGGATCGACCAACCATCGCTGGTGTGCCGATCAGCCATCCCGACCGCGTGGTGTATCCGGACGAACAGCTGACCAAGCTCGACGTGGCCCGCTATTACGAGCAGGTCGCGGCGCAGATGCTTCCCCATCTTCAAGATCGGCCGCTCACACTGGTGATGTGTCCCGAGGGGCTCTCGGGCGCGTGCCAGTACATGAAGCACTCGAAGGTGTGGACGCGCGGCGCTTCGATCCGCCGGGTGCGAATCCAAGAAGCCACCAAGCTCGGCGAATACCTGATCGTCGATGACCTGCCGGCGTTGATCTCGCTCGTGCAGATGAACATCCTCGAGATCCACACCTGGAACACTCGCTACGCGAAGGTCGATCGACCGGATCGGATCGTGATCGACCTCGATCCCGGGCCACTCGTCGCATGGGCTTCGGTCGTCGGCGCGGCCCACGAAGTCCGCGACGCGTTCGAAGCGATCGGCCTGACGAGCTTTGTGAAGACGACCGGCGGAGCTGGCCTGCACGTCGTCGCGCCGATCGTCGCCGATCGCGATGTCGCCGGCTGCGTCGCGGTCGCGCTCGCGCTGGCAGAAGCGCTGGTCGCGCGCGCACCCGATCGCTATACAACGAAGGTCACGAAGGCCGGACGCGAGGACAAGATTCTCGTCGACTACTTGCGCAATCACCGAACCAACACCTCGGTGGCTGCGTATTCGACGCGGGCTCGCGCGGGCGCGCCGATCTCGACGCCGATGCGATGGGAGGAGCTCAAACCAGACCTTCAGCCGAGCCGGTTCACGGTCACTTCGATCCCGCGCCGGCTGAGCCGCTTACGGGATGAGCCATGGATGGAATACTTCACGACCCGGCAGCGTCTCGGGCCGCGTGCCGAGCAGCTCGCGCGCAGTTGGGGTGACACGCCACGCAGTTCTGCGAAACGTCCGCGACGACGACCAGGTCGCTGAATCGCGTCTCGCCGGGTCTCGCGAACCGGCGCCAGCAATTACACTCGCGGCATGTGCTGCTTTTCTGGGCCGGTCACCAGCGTCGACTCGACCAAGATCTTCGCGCGCATGATCGCGCCAGGCCGGCAGGCGCTGATCTATCAGATGAAGCTGTATGCAACCGCGCCGGTCGCGATGATCCTGCCGATTCCGATCCCCGCGCGCTCGCCCGACGATGCGGTTCGGTTCATCTCGCTCGAACGCTACCCGGAGCTGTTCGACGACCTGCAGCGCGTGTTCCCGGAGGTGCGAATGCGCGGCGGAGGTCCGGTGTCGGGGTTCGCGCCGCCACCGCTCACCGTTCACTCGGTGGGGGCATTCGTCGCGTCGTTCGTGCCATCGCTGCCGGACTTCACGCGGCTCGATCCACGATTTCGCATCCCGGCGGGCACGCTCGAACGCGTACCCGACTATGCGGATTGGGGCTTCGCGGTGTTTCAGCTCGACGTGAAACCCAACGCCGAGACCAAGATCCATCCGATGGCGTTCGAATTTCCGACGCGTGATCCGCGCCGGCTGTTCTTTCCGACCGTGCACATCCACGATGGAAAGCTGCACAAGAAGGCGAGGTTCTCGCACGTGCTTTACGGACAAGGGATCACGGCGAGTGACTGGCGCACGATCGACTCGCTCGAGGGAGCGGTCGACGAGCAGCGCGTCCATCGCCTCGTCGATTGCGCCGGCGGTCTCAGCACGAAGTCGTTGGCCGGCGAGCTGCCGAACTGCGACGTCTGGACAGCCTGACGCCCGTGATCCGGCACCAGCGAGTGCACCCGCTCGGCGGATGCGGTAGGAACGCTACGCTGTGCCTGCGCGCTACCTGATCGGCATCGACCTCGGAACCACGAATTCCGCGGTCGCGTACGTCGATAGTGCCGCAGCCGATCCGCGCGTGCGGGTGTTCGAGGTGCCTCAGCTCGTGGCGCCCGGCGAGGTCGCGCCGCGCCGCCAGCTGCCATCGTTCGTGTACCTCGCCGGCGAGATCGATCTCGCGCCGCACGAGACCGCGCTGCCGTGGCGGCCGGTCACCGCCGCCTCCAAAGATCCGCAGGCCGCGACATCGTCGGAGCTGCGCCCGGTCGTGGGCGAGCTCGCGCGTAGCCAAGGCGCACGGATGGCGTCGCGCATGATCTCGTCCGCGAAATCGTGGCTGTGCCATCCCAAGGTGGACCGCAACGCGGCGATCTTGCCGTGGGGCGACAGCGACGGTCCGAAGCTGTCGCCGGTCGCCGCTCAGGCACTCGTGCTCGGTCACATTCGCGACGCCTGGGATCACGCGCATCCCGATGCGCGATTCGTCGATCAAGAAGTCCTGGTCACCGTCCCGGCATCGTTCGACGAAGCCGCGCGCGAGCTGACGCAACAGGCCGCCGCGAAGGCTGGGTTCCCCGCGGTCGTGCTGCTCGAAGAGCCGCAAGCTGCGTTCTACGCGTGGATCGACAACGCGCGCGGCAACAAGGGCCTCTCGCCGGGCGAACGGATTCTCGTGTTCGACGTCGGTGGCGGCACGACCGACTTCACGCTGATCGAGGTCGATCCCGATGGCAACGGGTTCACCCGCACCGCGGTCGGCGATCACTTATTGCTCGGTGGCGACAACCTCGATCTGACGCTCGCCAAGATCGTCGAGCAACGCATCGTCGCCAAGACCGGCAAGAAGCTCGATGCGCTGCAGTGGCACGGCTTGGTACATGCGTGCCGGCTCGCCAAGGAGACGCTGCTCGGCGACGACCCACCCGAGTCGGCGCCGATCGTGGTCCAGAGCCGTGGTGCCAAGCTGATCGGTGGCACGCTGCGTGACGAGGTCACCCGCGCCGAGCTACACGCGGTGCTGTTCGACGGGTTCTTTCCGCTCGTCGCAAACAACGCTCCGATCCAGCGCGGCCGCGGTGGTCTCCAAGAGTTCGGCCTACCCTACGCGAGCGATCCGGCGATCACGCGCCACCTCGCGGCGTTCTTGCAGCGCCACGAAGCGAGCGCCGTGCACGCCGTGCTGTTCAACGGCGGGGCGATGACGCCGAGCTCGCTGCGCGATCGCGTGCTCGATCAGATCGGCCAATGGAGCCCGAGCCGTCCGCGCGAGCTGCCGTCCGCGATGCCGGAGATGGCGGTCGCCCAAGGTGCCGCGTATTACGGCTTGGTTCGGCGCGGGCTCGCGACGCGGATCAAAGGCGGAACACCGCGCGCGTTCTACGTCGGTGTCGATGCATCCGGGGCGCGGCGCCGGATTCCCACCACCGAGGCCGGCGGAGGGATCGAGCCTGCACGCTTCGCGGTGTGCCTCGCGCCGTCGGGACTCGAAGACGGTGCGCGAGTTCAGCTCGAGCGCGACTTCAAGCTGGTCACCAACCGACCGGTGAGCTTCCGGTTGTATTCGTCCACCACGCGTGACGATCAACCAGGAGCGCTGGTCCCCGTTGGCGATGGCCTGCCAGACACCACCGACGACGGCAGCGATCTGCTCGAGCTGCCGCCGATCGTGACGGTCCTGCGCGCGCGAGGCCGCAGCGAAGTGACCGTGCGCATGGAGGTGCACATCACCGAGCTCGGTGCGCTCGAGCTGTACTGCGCCGATCGCGAACCGCCCCACGAGACCTGGAAGCTCGCGTTCGATATGCGCTCGGGTGGCGTCGCACCGACGGAGGAAGGCGCCGAAGCCGCGGCGCCGCATCCTGGCACCGATGTCGCCAAGACGCGGATCCAGAACGCGTTCAAGACTGGCGATGGACTCGCGACGCTGACCCGGGACCTCGAGACCCTGTTCGAGACCCGGCGCGATGACTGGTCGATGATGACCGCGCGCGCGCTGTTTGACGCGCTCATCGAAGTTGCGGCCGAGCGTAAGAAGTCCGCAGACCACGAGCAACGCTGGCTCAACCTCGCAGGCTTCCTTTTGCGTCCCGGCACCGGCGCACCACTCGATGCATGGCGCGCCCGCGTGATGTGGGGTGTGTTCAACGAGGGCTTGGCGTTTCCCAAGAGCGAGCCCGGTAAGCTCGCGTGGTGGATCGTGTGGCGACGGATCGCCGGCGGTCTCGCCAAGGGCCAGCAAGACCAGTTTTACGATCGGCTCGCCAAGCTGCTGTTGCCGAGCGCGCTGCAGGCCAAGAAGCTCGCCGAGGCCAAGCCGAGCAAACAAGAGCTCGCCGAGATCTGGCGCGTGGTCGCGAGCCTCGAGCGGCTGGCGCTACAACACAAGATCAAGCTCGGCGAGGAGCTCCTGCGTCGGCTCGAGCCGCGCAAGGGCCGCGAGGATCCCGTTCACCTGTGGGCGCTGTCTCGCGTCGGCGCGCGCGTCCCGCTCTACGGCCCGCTCAACGCGGTGGTGCCGCCGTCGAAGATCAAGGACTGGCTCGGGCCCCTGCTCGGCTGGGATTGGCCGGAGCCCGACAAGACCGCGTTTGCGTTCGCGCAGCTCGGCCGGCGGACGGGTGATCGCAGCCGGGATCTTGATGACGCCACGCGCGCCAAGCTGTCGGCTGCGGTACGCGCGATGCCCGGTGGCGATCGCGCAGCCGTGTTGGTCGATCAGGTCGTCGCGCTCGAAGCGCGCGAAGAGCGCGTTGCGCTCGGCGATACGTTGCCGGCTGGCCTCCGATTGGTGATCGACGAGGATTCGCCAGCCGAGCCGACCAGCTAGGCGGCTAGTTCGGGCGGTTCGCCCGCCATGCCTTGTATTCGGCGCTGGCGGCGATCGGCGCGAGCTCGGCGCTCGAGCTGAGCGCGTCGGCCGGGATCTCGACCTGGAATCGCTTCTCGAGTTGCTCGAGAGCGACCACCGCGGCGGCATAGTTCTTCGCGGCTGCAGCGAGATCGACCTGCGCGTACCAGGTCTCTCGGATCTCGGGCAGCTTCGACGTCACGACTTGGATCTCGGTTAGCGCCTGTTCGGGTTTGCCTTCGGCAACCGAGATCCCGGCGCGAAGCTGATTGAGATAGGGGTCGCCGTCGAGCCGTTTGTCGAGGCGATCGACCGACGCGCGCGCTGCGGCGTAGTTCTTGAGCAGGATGAATCCGTCGATCGAGATCAGATCGATCGATGGGTCGCCGGGATAATCCTTGCGGTACTGCTCGATCGCAGCGGCATAGCCGGTGTCATCGAGGTTCATCCGAATCTGCAGATCGAGCGTGCGCACGCCTTTGGTCCGCCTCATCTCGACCGGCAGGTTCTCGATGATCCCAGCCGCCTTCTTGTAGTCGCTGTCCATCATCGCGGTCCGGATCTGCTGCATGCGGACCGGTAGGTCGCTCGGAGCGTTCTCGCCCTCCATCGCCTGCTTCGCACCTTCCACGATCTCGCTGAGCGTCTTGCTCGCGTTTTCACCGGTGAGGTACGCGTACATATCGACGATTCGCGTCTCGCCGGCGACCTGTCCGAGCCGCAGCACGTAGTAGTTCATCCCGGTGTCGCTACGCGATCGGTACAGCGGCCGCGGTTCACCATCGATGGTTCGAATCCGCAGCAGATCGAGGTGAGGATTGGCACCCGCGAGCTTGCCGCACAGCTGCTCCTTGAACGAGGCCGCGCGCTTCGCGCCGCTGACGATGCCGTTCATCATCCCCCGCGGCAGCGCCCGGCCGGTCATTCCGATCCGCAGCATCGATTCAATGTCGAACATCGCGTCGATCTCGGGCGTGCACTTCACAACTGCCTCCGAAAATCGCTTAGTGAACTCTTCGACTTGTGCCGCGGTAGCCGGCGTGATCGTCGGAGCTGCCAGCTTCTCGGTCGGTTTGCATCCACTCGCTAGAACCATGGCCATCAAGATCGAGAGGCGTCGCATGGGCTCAACGCTGTATCACGCCGGCAGAGCCACGCCTACTCGTCGCGACGTCGCTAGGTCTCGTCCTTCAAGATCAGCAGCCCGCGCGGCGCATCGGCGACGAAGATCAGCTTGCGCGCGAAGTCGACGTCGATGCCGACGGCGCCTTCGAAGAACCGGTTCGACACCGCCTCGCCCTGCGGATCCCACGTGTTGAAGTAACCGAGCAGCGTCGGCTGGGTCGGGTTCGACAGGTCGAACACGCGGACCCCATCTTGATAGTAGGCGACGTACGCACGATCGCCGAACGCCATGATGTTGTGGATCGACACCCAATCGCGCGTCTTGTAGCTCCCGATCGACTGCATGAACGTCGCCGACTCCGGGTCGAGATCGACGACATCGAGGTGAGCGCCGTACGCCTCGTCGCCATGCACCGCGATGTGGCGTCCGCCGGCCGTCGTCGTCCAGTTCGAGTGGCTCGTGTCGGTGGGCGATTGCCACGAGCCCTTGAGCGCCGGATGCTCTGGATCGGTGAAGTCGACGACCTGAAAACCGGCGTCCCATGCGTTCAGATACGCGACGCCGTCCTTGATCGAAAGGTCGTGAACGAGCTCGCCGCCGCTATCGAACCGACCGAGCCGTTCAGGCGCTGCCGGATCGGTGACGTCGAACACCGGGCAGGTTCCGTCGTAGTTGCCAAAATATGCGTAGACCTTGCCGCCGCGCTCCTCGGTGAACAACGTGTGAGCCTCCTCGGCGATGTTGCCTGCGAGCATTGGCTTGGTCGGATCGGTGACGTCGACAACGTCGACCGGATAGTCCGCGATCAACGCGTAGCGCTTGTCACCGGCTTGCACGATCTTGAGATCGTTGCTGTAGCCATCACCATTGCGCTGATAGTGACCGACCTGCACAGGATGCGCCGGATCGGCGGTCTCGATGATGTGCAGACCATCGAACCGGATCACGTAGGCAAGCGTGCCGACGACGCGAACGTTGAGCGTGAGCCCGCCGTCCCACGACGGATCGCGGAGCTCGCCGACGAGCGTCAGCCCGTCGCTCTCGGTCTCGGTCCCGTTCCACGCGGCGCGGATCAACCGAGCGGTGCACAGCCTACACGACATGCCGTCGCAGACGACGCGATCGAAACGCAGCGAGCCGTCGCTGCGCAGATTCGCCACTCGCTGTGCGAATACGATCTCGCCGCCTTCGCCATCCGATGCGGCGTAGCGCTGGAACAGCGCGTTGTCGTCGATCGTGCCGGTCAGCCGATCGTCCCGATCGACGATGACGTCGCCGCCGTTCACCATGAAGTGAATGCTCGAAATGCTGGAGACCTGAACTCCCGTGACCGACCAGCGGCCGTTGGCGTCCCAGTCAGCAAGGCTGCCTTCGACCACCGGGCCGAAGTCGCCTGGCGCGCCAAAACCATGCGCGGGTCGATCGAGCTCGTGACACTCGGCCACGAGCTCCGGCGGGTCGGTCCCCGACATCATCGAGTCCGGCGTCGAATCGGCCGAGTCGCCGCACCCGGCGGTGACCAACAGCACAACCGCCGCGAACCGTGACATCGACATCTCGTGCAGCTTCGGAGCTGGCGGGCCGTCGAGCAAGCACCAATCACTCACACGACCTGATCCGCTGAGGCGCGAGGTGTGCGGCAGATTTCGTCGTGGCTATCAGCACATGCGAGCTAGAGCGCCTCGGTCGCGTGCTGGCGCACGACCACAGCCAAGAAGTCGTCGTTGAGCTCGCGATCGCGAACCGCCGTCTCGACCAACACGGCAGCGAGCCGCGATCCCGAGCGCGATAGTTGCCGCAGCGTCTGCTGCCAGCGTGCCTCGTCCTCGCCCCGCAGCGACGTCGATGCGATCACCAGGGCGGCGTCGGTTGGCAGAACATCTTCACCGCGGGTCGCCGCCGCGAAGCTCGAGGTCATCTCGGTCCCGCCGCCGAGCTGGACCAGCGAATAGCTCACATCGATCGCGCGGTGATTCGGAACCACGACGTACGCACCGGGATGACCGGCGCACGCCCAGGTCACCGTGCTCGCGTCCAGATCTAGCAGCGCGATGAACGCATTGATCGGCTCGCTTCGCCGTGTGATCCCCTCGGCGCTCGCGTGCAGCGTTGCGAGCAGATCCTCGAGCGAGACCTTGCCTGGCCCCGCGGTCGCCGCCGTGAATGCGCCGGTCACCGCCGCCATCGCGAGTGCCGCGGCAACACCGTGAGCTTGCGCTTCGGTGACCAGCACGGCGAGTCGTCCATCGGGGAGCAACACGGTCGACCAGCCAGCGCCGGTCGCGCGTTTTGCGGTTCGATATTCGGCCGCGACGCTCCACGGTCCGAACTCGTCGGCACGGCTCGCGGTCGCGTGCACCCGCATCGCCTCGGCGAGCTCGACTTCTCGCGCAGTGCCGCGCTGCTCGGCGGCGGTCCGCGCGAGCGCTGCGTAGGTCAACGCGCGCGCTACCGCACGAGCTGACTCGGCGACGAATCCACGCTCGTCCTCGCGCAACGCATCGACATGGTCGGCTTCGACGATGCCGACCAGCATCCCGCGATCGAGCAACGGAACCAGCAGCGTCGCGGATCGTCCAGAGACGACATGCTCCAGCTTCGGCCGAATCTCGCCGAGCCGCATGGTCGCGAGGTCACCCGGCGCCACCGATTCGCCGTGATGGACGAGCCAGGTCGCGACGTCGCCATCGAGCTGCCAGGTTCGACCATCGGTGACTTCTACGAAGTGACCATCTTCGAGCCGCCAGGTCGCGCGGATTCCGATCGGAATGCGCGTCCATAGCGCGGCGAGTCGCTCGACCACGGTGCGCTCGTCGTCGACGTCGGCCAGTTTTGCGACGAACTCTTCGAGCGCGCGATCGCGAGCGATCCGCGGCGGACGCTGAGCGATCGCCGACCAGGTGATCGCGAGCCCGATCACCCACGCCGCACTCGCGAGCACCGTGAATCCCAGAACACTCGTGCCGCTAACCAAGATCGCGAGCACCCCGATGATCGCGGTCGCGACCACGAAGCTGGTGAGCTCGATGATCACTCCGCGGTCGATGCCCTGCGGCCGCAACAGCGGCGTGTAGAGCTCGAGATAGATCGTCAACAGTCCGGCCACCAGCGCCGCGAACCACGACACCGGGAAGCCATCCCACACTCGATACACCGCGAGCAGATCGCTCGCGCTCAGCGCGCCGAGCACGACCGACGCCACGATCATCCGCACCAATCGCACGCGCTCGCTCGCGGCGATCGCGCGATTGACGATGAAGATCCCGCAGCTCAGCCACAGCGCGAGCTGGCCGACGTGAATGGCCGTGAGCGGCCCCGCCGAGCTGAACATGATCCCCGAGCTGAGCGGATGGACCGCCGGCACCACCCAATCGGTGGCCCAACACAGCGCCAGAAAGCTCACGCCCGCCAGACCCGCGAGCCGCGCGAGCCAGCGATAGCGCTCGAGCTGGCCGCTCACTCCGAGCAACACCAGCAGCAAGTTCGGACCAACCAACGCGATCGGACCCGCGCCGAGGCGATGCAACCGCACGCCGGTCTCGGGATCATCGGTGCACGCGGCGAGGCCGGCACACACCTGCCACGACATCGTCGCGACGGCAGCTCCGATCACGCCGAATCGCATGACGCGATCGCCGCGGATCAGCGCCGCGATCAGAGCGACCGCGAACATGACCGCAGCGCACGCGAGGTGCGGCACGCAGAGCCAGTTCCACGTCAGTTCCCCCAAGCGGCCTCGACGCTACCTGATTCGCACTGATTCGCAACCGTCGCGAGTCGTTACGGAGTTGCCAGCTGGGCGGTTACGACGTAGCGATTGAACGCGCAGGTTCCGCCGCACGTTCCGTCGCCGGATTGCACCGCGCGAAGCGCATAGCTTCCACCCGGCGTAACCACCGCGTTCAGGCACTGCCGTTCGACGCCCGCGTTCAGCGACGGGGGCGTCGAGTCGCATGGCCCCGCGGTCGTCACCACCGCGCCATCGCTCGCGCGGAGCTCGAGTCGCACTGCTGCGAACGCGATCGGGAACTGAATGTCGGCATCGACCTCGACGGCCGTGCAATTCGCCGGTACGTCGATGCGATACCAATCCTCGTCGGTTTCCTGATCCACGCACCCCTTGATCTCGACGGGAAACGAAACGCACTGAAACTCTGAAACCGTCTGGGCCGCGCTCTGCATGCCATTCGGCTCGACCTCGCTGGTGTTGCCACATGCGAACGGCTGCGCGTCGCGGTCGAGCACGCAAACGTTATCCGGGCCGTTACAGGTCTGCCCCTCGGGACACAACTGCTCGGGTCCGCACGCGTACGATCCCGGGGCGATCTCGGGGTCACACGCAATCAACGCGAGCGCGCATGACAACAACCATGGTCGCGCGGACATCAGAAGCTCCAGCTCGAGCCGAGCACCGCACCACCCGGCGCCGGTGCCACCGTTGGCGTGATCGTGTTGCCCTTGAGCACAGTGGTCTCCGATCCGGGATCGGTCACGATGAACGTCACCACCGCCGCGATCAGGAGCGCACCACCGACGCCGTACGCCACGATCGCCTTCGTCCCCGCGTCGTCTGCCTTTTCGACCTGTGCGACATCGGCCTGAGACCACGCACGGCCGGTGGGGACATTGCTAGCAACCTCGTTCGCCGCGGAGCGCGAATCGAGATGCCATTTGAGCCCGAGCCCACCGAGTAGGACGCCTGCTCCGAACATGCTCCCGACCATGACCTTGTTGGACATCGTTCGGTCCCTGGGCGTCTCGACCACGATCGTTCGCTCCTCGGCGAACGCATGAGGGGTGAAGCTCGCCAGCACGCCGGCGATGACTCCACAACACGACAACTTGGTCATGCCGCAGGGTCGCTCGGCGACCGGCTCGGGTCAATTCGGTCACCCTGAACCGGGCTGGCAGGGCGCCGCCTAGGCGCCGCTGGTGTCGCAACCACCCAAACCTCGGACACCATGGCAGGATGAGCTATTGACCCGACGCGCGGTCCGACATCGCCTCGAGATCACCGCAACGGCACAGCCGCTGCTCGGGGGCGAGATGGCCGTGTGTCGAACCAAGGACGTGTCGCTCGATGGCACGTGCCTGACGACCGCCGCGTGGTTTCCGCTGGGTACTCGGCTCGCGCTGACCATGACGGATCCATTCAGCGGAACCGCGTTCGAAGTGATCGGCGACGTGGTGCGCGAGGCGATGGCGCCCGGGTGGACGCTAGGCATTGCGATGGTGCAGCCGCCGCAGGAGTGGCGCGCGTTGGTGACCGCAGCCGCCCGCGCATCGAACGTCACGATGTTGAAGCCCGGACCGCGACTACGTGTGTTGGTGATCGGCGACGAACATCGCTCGCGCGGCGCGCTCGCTCTCTATGTCACGAGCGGTTGGGACGTTCTGTTCGCGAGCGACGATGACAGCGTCCACGATGCGGTCAACAACATCGACCTCGACGTCGTGATCGCAGAGGTCGACGGAGGTGACCCTCGGGTCGATACGATCATGGAGGTCGTTCGCCGGATTCGACCGAAAGCGCGCCGGATTCAGCGTGGGTCTGGCCAACCAAGTGCGCAGCTCATCCATCGGTTCGTCGACCGCGATGCGGGCCTGGAGGCGCTGGTCGAGGCGGTGAGCGCAGATCTCGATCCGGGCTGAGCTCAGCGCGTGTCGTCCGAGATCTGGTGTTCGAGCAGCTCGATGTTGGTGCGTTGCTTGTCGAGGACCTTGCGGAGTTGGCGCTGCGCCAGCTCTTCGCGCAGTCGCGCGGCGCGATCCCGGCTGGCGCGGTTGACCGCCGCGAGCGCGACGATGCGGCCGACCGTTACCGAGACCAACGTGACCGCTTCGATCACCACCATTTGATCTTCGGGACTGCGGAATGCTCGCTCCACCGCAACGAGCAACCGATCGAACACCGCTTCGGCGTCCGCGAGCACCTGGTGTTCGTGGTCACCCCAGGCCAGCCGGCGCGACACCGCATCGTCGAGCGCGACGTCCGCTCCGGGTAGCGACTCGCCGACGTGGCCCAGCGATCGAATCACCGCATCGTAGACCTCGGTTCCCGGCGGATCCCGATCACCGCGCTCGACGGTGTCGAGCACCTCGTCGCGCAGGACTTGCAACGCTTCGATCATCTCCTGGGTGTTCATCACCACTCCGTGTCGCCGCGCGATCCCCACGGCAGGCTCGGGTCGACGCTGTTTGCAAACCGGCGTTCGAGCGACGCCCGCCGCGCTTCGGCGTCGGCGACCTGTTCGCGCAACGCGGTCGTCACCGCTTGCACGTCGCGCAGCCGGTCGCGATACGGCGCCGCGGCCTCGAGCACCAGCCCGGTCATCGTCCAGCACAAGCGCTGGTGTGCGGTGCTGGTCATCCGCAGCACCCGCGCACGTGCGATCTCGGATGCCTTGACCTGGTGAGCAGCGGCGGTGGTCAACACGCGGGCGCGGTCGAGCGCCTCGAACAGCGGCGTCACGCCGGCGTCGTCGACCGATCGCACGCCGTAGAGATCGCGAGCAGCCAGCACGGCGATCGCGGAGTGGCCGTCGAGATCCGCGGAGATCGCTTCGATCGCGGTCAACACGCGGGCTACCAGGTCGTCACTCGACGCCGTGGCGGCGCGAGCCACGGTGAGCGTCTTTTCGAGTGCATTGACCACCTCGACCGGTTCGGTCGAGCTCGTCGGAGCGCGATCGTGGCGCAGCAACGGAATCGTCGGCCGTTCGAGGAACCGCGCCGAGTCGCGCGACGCGTCTCCGCCCTCGTGGGTGTCATGCGCCGCTTGCAGCGCGACCAGGTCTTCATCGACTTGACGCAGCTGGTCGGCAAGCATCCCGCCGATCGCCAGCTCCGCAACCACCAACGCACGGCTGACCGCGACGTCGAGCAGGAACCCCAGGTTGGCGTCCGCGCCGCGAATCTCGTCGAGCACAGCGCGCGCGCTCAGCGTCAGAATGTCGATCATTGCCCGGAGCGGCTCCCAGTCGCCGTTGCGCTCGAACCAGCCACCTGCGAGGTTTTGCGCGAACGTCCAGACGTTGACGCCGGTCGACTTCTCGAGATCGTGAAAGATCGCCTGGCACAGGCTGAGCCCGACGACGTCGAGCGCCTCGTTGGGATCGAGGCCGCGAACGATCGGATTTCGCGCGAGTCCTGCCTCGCTCGCAGCCGATAGAAACCGTGCGCGGCGTTGCCACCACGCGATCGCACCGCTCGTCCGCACCACTTGCGTCGTCGTCGGGATCACCTGCGCGGTCTCGATCACGATCGCGGTGACGTTGTCGCCACCACCGCCGCGCAACGCGAGCTCGATCAGCTCGCGCGCCACGGTATCGGGAGCGTCGCCGGAGCCGAGCACGTACCGGATCGCTTCGGCCGACGCGTAGCCATAGAGCCCATCAGAGCACAGCAGCACTCGATCTCCCGCTCGGAGGTCGAGCTCCAAGAAGTCGATCCGAGGCTCCGCGCGCGCGCCGAGGTTTCGCGACAACACGTTCTTGTAGGTGTGGCGCTTGGCCTCTTCCGGCGTGAGCATGCCGCGATCGACGAGCTCTTCGACCACGGTGTGGTCGCGGGTCAGTGCTTTCAGCCGGCCCTCGCGCAGCAGATAGGCACGGCTGTCACCGACATGGGCGATCACTGCGCGCTTCGCGGTCTCGACCAAACATGCGACCACGGTGGTGCCCATGCCTTGACGCTCGCGCTTGGCTTTTGCTTCGGCGTGGACCGCTGCGGATGCTGCGAGCAGCGCGCCTCCGATCAAGGCGCGTGCTCCCATGGTTCCATAGCGCTCGGCGACGAACTTATGGATGGTGTCGCGCGCGAGCTGCGAGGCGATGTCGCCCGCGTTCGCGCCGCCCATGCCATCGAGCACGACGAACAAACCACGCGCGGGCTCGACGATGAACGCGTCTTCGTTGGTGCTACGCACCCTGCCGACGTTGCTGCCACCGGCGACCCGCATCCCGGCAGGCGGCATCGTCGCGGTCACGAAGGAACTCGCTCGGTTCGACCTCGCTTGTTGAGATCATGCCATTGGCTGCGTCGATTCGCGATTTCCTCGGCGATCAGATCGTTGACCGCCCGAGCGGTGCTCGCGGTTACACGCGTCATCAACAGCGTTAGCTCGGCGCTCCCTGCGGTGCCGGCCCCCTCTTGTTGCGCAACTTGTGCCGCCGTATCGCCGATCGTCACGAGCATGTTCAGGACTTGCGCCGGGCTCTGATCCGCCGCCGCGCGCATTGCGAGGAACGTATGAAGAAATGCGCGGTGCAGGCCAAAGTCACCCGTGGCGATGAAGTTGCCTAGATGATCGAGGACCGCATCGAGCGGGACACGCGCCGTGCGTTCGTCGACGCGACCGAGCGACGGATCGAGGCTCGATCGCATGTCGAGCAGTCGCTGCAGGATCTTGGGGCGGAGCTCTTGATACGCGTTCGCGAGCACCGGAACCGACGACGACATCGCCGTGGATGGTACACCCCGCCGACCGTGAGGTGGTACGCTGCGCGACGCGAATGCCATCCGAACAAAAGGGAGGTCGCGTGCTCGTCGTCGACGACGAACCGATGGTGCGCGACACTCTCGGCCAAGTCCTCAGCGATGAAGGGTACGTCGTCGATCTTGCGATCGATGGTGAGACCGCGCTCGATCGCCTGCGCGTGGCACGCCCCGATACGATCCTGCTCGACCTGATGATGCCGGGCATGAACGGCAGGCAGTTCCTGCAATCACTGCGCGACAGCCCCGAGTACAACACCGTGCCAGTGCTGATCATGACCGCGGTGCATGGGCTCAACGTGAACCTCGCCGCGCTCGGTGCGACGGAGGTCGTCGAGAAGCCATTCGATGTCGACGAGCTACTCAATAAGGTCGCATTGCTGGTTCACCGTTCGCGCGATGCCAACCCCGCACCCACGCCCGCGATCGCACCGCCACCGCCGCCGCCGCCACAGGAGCCGCAGCAGGAGCGCGGGGTCGTGCTGGTGGTCGAGCACGATCGTGCGCGGATGCAGACGATCGACATGTTGTTGTCGGCGCGCGGCTACACGGTGGTGTCGATGACGCGCGCGCCGGGACAGCTCTCGCGGCTGGTACGTGCGCTGCAACCGCGTGCGCTGCTGCTCGATCTCGCATCGGACGGTTTCAATGAGGTCATGCGCGAGCTGCGCGCTGCGAAGGATCTCGATGAGATTCCGCTGCTCGTGTTCTCGCGCGGGCTGGTGTCGGGGATTCCGCCGACGATCGAGACGTTGGATCAGGCGACGGATCTGGGGCTGGTGGGGTTTGTCGAGCGGCAGAGGTAGTTGATGTGAGCCGGCTGCGGCGCGGCCGCCACCGCTGCCGCGAACCGCTGCCGCTTCCGTATGCCGCTGCCGTGTGCCGCGATCCGCTGCCGTATGCCGCGATCCGCTGCCGTATGCCGCGTGCCGCGATCCGCTGCCGCTGCCGTGTGCCGCGATCCGCTGCCGCTGCCGTGTGCCGCGATCCGCTGCCGTATGCCGCGATCCGCTGCCGCGATCCGCTGCCGCTGCCGTATGCCGCTGCCGCCTGCCGCCTGCCGTGTGCCGCGATCCGCTGCCGTATGCCGCGATCCGCTGCCGCTTCCGCGATCCCCTGCCGCTGCCGCCTGCCGCTGCCGTGTGCCGCGATCCGCTTCCGCGATCCGCTTCCGCGATCCCGCTGCCGTGTGCCGTGAGCCGCTGCCGCTTCCGCGAGCCGATGCCGCTTCCGCGAGCCGCTGCCGTATGCCGCGAGCCGCTGCCGTATGCTGTGAGCCGCTGCCGTGAGCCGCACTTGTGAGTCGTCTCGCACGTCCCTCGTGCGGTCGGCTCACCCTGCGCCCTGGCCGCGCACCGCCCGGGCGCGGGCGGGTGAGAGCCGACCGCACGAGGTGGTTGGCGAAACAGGAGGACCCAATGTTCGATGCACTTGAAACGTCACTGGAGCTACTGGAGCGCCTGGTCCCGATCGAAGCACGCCTTCGTCAGCGTAGCGCGTCGCTCGCAAAGCAACTCTCCGAAGCCTCGGAGAGCATCGCGCTCAACCTCGGCGAGGGTCGCCTGCGCCGCGACGGCGACAAGCGCCGCCATTTCGAGATGGCGGCGGGCAGCGCTAGTGAGATCACGGTCGCGCTGCGAATCGCTGTTGCCAAGCGGTACGTGAGCGCGGCTGACCTCGCTGATGTGGACCCGCTGCTCGATCGCGTACGCGCGATGCTCTACCAGCTGACTCGACGCTGAATCTGGTCTCGGAACGGACAGCCAGCGCGCGTCCCGCCGTTCGCGGCGGCTGCACTCGGCGCGCATTCGGCAGCGGTTCGCGGAGCCGGAACCGGCAGCGGCATACGGCAGCAGTTCACGGAACCGGCACCGGCACACGGCAGCGGTTCGCGGCACCGGCACGCGGCACCGGATCGCACCGAAACCCATGAGCTGACTCGCAGCCCCGTCCGTCGCTACTTCTTCGCCGGCTTCGGCAGCAGCACGATCTCGATCCGGCGATTCGCGGAGCGGCTCGATCGCGATACCGGTTGATACGGCCCGAACGCGAGCGCGGCCATCCGCGTGGGCTCGAGGCGTGCGATCTCCTGGAAGTAACGAACCACCGCGGTCGCGCGTGCGCTCGAGAACTCCCAGTTGGTCGCGTGACGCACAGGTGGCGGCGCTGGCGCCGCGCCTTTGGCGGGTTTCTTCGGCGGGGGTGGACGCGGTGGCGGCGAGTTGTCGGTGTGGCCCTCGACCCAGATCAGCTTGTCGGGCATCTGCTTGAGCACGGCCGCGAGCTTCGCCAACATCGCCTTGCCCTTGTCGCTGAGCTCATCTTCCCCGGGCTTGAACAGCGCCGTGTCGAGGATGGTTACATGGACCTCGTCACCCTTGCTGGTGATCGATCCGGCGCCCTTTTCGATCGCCGGCGCGAGCTTCGCCTGGACCGCCTCGTTCGCTTTCGCGATCGTCGCAGCGTCCGCTTCCTTGGCCTTGGCTGCAGCGACGGCTTGCTCCAGCTCCGCGACGTGCGCCGTGGTCGCCGTCGCTGCGTTCGTCAGCTCGGTGGACTGGCGCGCAGCCTCGTCGGCGCGCGCCTTCTGCGTCGCGGTCAGCTTCTTCTGATTCGCCAACTGGTTCTCTAGCTCGGCCACCTTCGGATCTGCCTTGAGCATCGGCCGCACGAAGAACCCGATCACCGCGCCGATCACGACAAGGATCGCGAGCACGCCATAACGCGGCCGCGCACCCATCGACGGATGGCTCGGCCGACTCGGCCGCCGGATTTCGGTCTCTCCGCGCTTCGGAATCGGAAGCTGCGGATACACCAGCATTCCGCTCTCGCTCGGTCCGCGTTCCTCGGGCATTGCGTCCTCAGCCTAACATCGGTCAACTGCGAGCCAACGCTGAAGTTCAACCACAGGTCAATCCCCGAGCGCCGCACCACCGCCGCGCGGATCCGACGTGCCTTCCCAGCCATCGGGTGTGCGCACGATCGCGGTGACCGCACCAAACTCGCGACGCGATTGGCCCCATTTGATCGTGTAGTTGAGCGCGTGCAGCTTCTCGTCGGTCTCCTCGTCGATCGCCTCGGGCTCGATGAACACGGCATCCGGCAGGTGCTGATGATGGAATCGTTGCAGCGCCACGGCGTTTCCGGCGCGGTTGCCGAAGTCGATCACATTCGAGATCGTCTGCCACACCGCCGTGATGATCCGCGGTCCACCGCCAGCACCAGCGAGCATCACCAGCTCGCCCTTGGCGTTCTCGACGATCGTCGGTGACATCGACGACAACATCCGCTTGCCGGGCTCGATCTTGTTGGCCTCGCCCTGAACCAATCCGAACACGTTCGCGGAGCCAGGCTTGATCGAGAAGTCGTCCATCTCGTTGTTCATCAGAAACCCGAGCACGGTGACGCCACTGCCCCACGACGTATTGATCGTCGTCGTTAGCGCCACCGCCATCCCCTTACTGTCCACCGTGCACAGATTCGTCGTGTGATTGCCCTCGAGCAACGCGGGGACCTCCGAGGACTTGCTCGCGCCGGTCCCGATCGTCGCCGCGAGCTTGTCGAGATACGACTGCGACATCAGCGTGGCGATCGGCATGTCCTTGCGAAACTTCGGATCGCCCAGCAGCTCGTTGCGCGCGGCGAACCCGCGGCGCCACGCCTCGGTCACCCAGTGGATGTGCTCGGCGCCGTTCCACGGCAGCTTACCGATCTCGACCTTGCGCAACATCCCGGCGGTCATCGCGAGCACGAGACCGCCCGACGACGGCGGAGGCATCGAGACCAGCGAGTGCCCGCGATACGAGAACCGCAGCCCGTCGCGCCACACCGGCGCGTAGCTCGCCAGGTCCGAAGCAGTGATGATGCCCCCGCCCGCTTTCATCTCGGCTTCGATTCCGCGGGCGGTGTCCCCTTTGTAGAAGCCGTCGGCTCCTCGATCGCGGATCCGCTCGAGCACGGAGGCGAGCTCGGGGATCTTCACGGTCGCGCCCATCGCGACAGGCGCACCGGCGGGTACCCAGATCGCAGCCGTCTTGGGAAACTTCTGGAGTCGATCGAGCGACCGCTTGATCGACTCGGCGAGCTCGTCATCGACTGCGAACCCATCACGCGCAAGCACAACTGCGGGCTCGACGAGCTCCTTCCATGGTTTCTTGCCGTGCTTCTTGTGCAGCGCCCACAGCCCAGCGACCGAGCCCGGAACACCCGAGGCTCGGTAGCCGACGAGTGAATCCGTGGTCGGCGCTCCGCTCGCGTCGAGGTACATGTCGCGCGTCGCCGCCGCCGGAGCGACCTCGCGGAAGTCGAGTGCGGTCGCTTTCCCGGGCCCGAGGCGAACCACGGCAAATCCGCCGCCGCCGAGATTTCCCGCGGTCGGATGCACCACCGCGAGCGCGAACGCGGTCGCTACCGCCGCGTCGACCGCGTTGCCGCCATCGGCCAACACCTTGCGTCCAACCTCGGTGGCAAGCCCGGCCTCCGACGACACCATGAACGTCTTGCCGGTGCCGACCACCGTCTGATCGCTGTGGATCGTCGTGGCGCCGCTGCGATACGCCGGTTGCACGCCGGCATCGGCCGCGACGGGCGCACGCACGGCGACCCCTGCATCGCCGATCGCGGATGGCGGTGGAGGAGGAGGCGGCCTGCGCGAACACGCGACCACGATCACTAGGAGCGCAAGGCGGGCGAGCTTCACCGGCGCATCCTACGACACGGATGTCGCGACCCGATGGGGTGGCGTTGAACTCACTGCGATTTGCCTAGATCGCGCCAGTGGGGCTAACCCTGCCCCGACATTGCGAGATTCGGCAATTCCGCAGATGGCATCGCGGTTGCTGAATGGCCGGTCATGCAACGAATCGCAGCCGCACTCGCATTCGCACTTACCGCGTGCGGCGCCCAGGGCGCCGACGGCTTGGACTCTGGCGAGCCCGGCGGCAACGTCAGCTTCGGCGGCGCGCAGGACATCGGCGAGTTTCGCGGCGCCCTCGATCGCGGTGAGCTTCCCGCGGCGAACTCGCTCGATGCGAATGGGTTCTTCAACGAGCACTTCAACGCTCCGCCCTCGGGCGGCTGCGACTCCGTGTTGTGCCTCACGCCAGGCCTATCGATCGGGCGCGACTGGTTGACCGGGCACCATCAGGCGACGATCCAGATCTCGCTCAACACCTCGGTCGACCCCGCGAGCTTTCCGCGGCTGCCGATGCGACTCGTCGTGGTGGTCGACCACTCGGGCTCGATGTCATCCGATGGCCGGCTCGAGAAGGTGAAGGTCGGGCTGCACGCGCTGGTCGACAATCTGCAGCCCGAGGATCGGCTCGCGATCATCTCGTTCGATGACGACGTCACGTACAACGCGCCGTTCTCGGACGCGCTCGAGGTCTCGCACCTTCACGAAGTCATCGACCAATTGCAGCCCGATGGCGGCACCAACCTCTACGATGGCCTCGAAGCAGGGTTCGAGCTGATCGGCGAAGCACCGAGCAGCGAGACTCAAAATCGCGTGATCTTCCTGTCCGATGGGCTCGCCACCGTCGGTATCACCTCGAGCCCTGCGATCATGGACATGGCCACCGAGCACATTCGCACCGGCATCGGGCTGACGACGATCGGCGTCGGCAACAACTTCGACGTCGAGCTGATGCGCGGGCTCGCCGAGAACGGCGCCGGTACGTTCTACTTCCTCGAGGACGGCACCGCGGCGACCGAAGTGTTCCAGCAGGAGCTCGACTACTTCATGTCTCCGCTCGCGCTCGACGTGCAGCTCGAAGCGATCGCTGGAGCCGGTTGGCAGTTCGACGAAGTTGTCGGGACCCGCCGATGGAGCGCGACGAGCAGCCGGGGTGACATGGATGTCCCCGCGGTGTTCCTTGCGAGCAGGACGAGCCAGGAGCCAACGGGTGGCCGGCGCGGCGGTGGCAGCACGTTGTTCATCCACCTCCACAATACGAGCGACGCTTCGCCAGACGTCGCGGATATCCGGTTGTCGTATCGGCTGCCCAATTCGACCGAGCGGATTACCCAGCGTGTCGAGCTCGACTACTCCGCAGATCCCTCGGCCACGCCCGATGATCCGTTCCTATCGAGCCCCGAGATGGCCGAGCGTTACGCGATGTACAACCTGTACCTTGGCATTCGAGCGGCGACCGTGTCATCGGATCGCAACTGCGCAGCCTCCGCGCTTGTCGCGACCCAACAGCGCGCGCTCGCTTGGAACGAGACCCACCAGGATCCCGATATCGCAGCGGACCTGATGTTGATCGAGCAGTATCTCGGCAATCTGCGCGAACGCGGCGCTGTCGATCGCGAGCTCGCAGGATGCTCGTTCGTCGCAGAACCCTACGAGCCCGAATACGGCGAGCACTACTGCGGCGTCGACCAATACGACCGCGTCGGCTGCTCGGCGGGCAAGGACAGCGTCGGCTGGCTCGCGATCGGTTTGCTCTCGCTGCGACTTCGCCGCCGCCGTCGCTCGCGCTAGGAGCCAGACGACGCAACGTCGCAGAGGGCTGCGTCAGCTGCGGCGCCTGCGACTCATCATCGCGACCCGCCGTAACCGCGATGACCAGTGCTATACCTCGCGCAATGTTCGATCCTGCGGTGTTCGCTGCTCGACGCGAGGCGTACATGACGGCGATCGGTCCAGGCGCCGTAGCAGTGGTGCACTCCTTGCCAGAACGGTTGCGCAACGGCGACGCGATGCATCGGTTCCGCCAGCACTCCGATGTCTATTACTTGACCGGATTCGTCGAGCCCGACACCACGCTCGTGCTTCGCCCCGGGGCCGAGACCGATCGAATCGTGATGTTCGTGCGGCCGCGAGATCCCGAAATGGAGACCTGGGATGGCCGGCGCGCCGGCATCGAAGGTGCGAAGGCGCGCTATGGCGCAGACGCGGCGTACCCGGCGAGCGAGTTGCCAGCACGGCTATGGGAGCTGATCGCCAACGCCGACGAGCTCCACTACGGCCTCGGCCTCGACGACCAGATGGACAAGCTGATCGGCGCGGCGCTGGTGCGGTTGCGACGCGCCGAGAAACGTGGGCATCGACCACCGCGTGCCGTCGTGGATCCACGCGCCGCACTCCACGAGCTGCGGCTCCATAAGGACGCTGACGAGCTCACCGCTCTGCGCAAGGCCGCTGCGATCACCAGCGATGCGCATCGGCTCGCGATGGCGAAGGGACGCCCCGGCGCGTTCGAGTGGGAGCTCGAAGCGCTGATCGACTACACGTTTCGCAGCCGCGGCGGCACCGGACCCGGCTACAGCACGATCGTCGGCGCGGGCGAAAATGCGACCATTCTCCATTACATCGAAAACCGCTGCGCGATCGCCGACGGCGATCTCGTATTGATCGACGCCGGCTGTGAATACGACCACTACACGGCTGACATCACGCGAACGTGGCCGGCGAACGGGCGGTTCTCGCCGGCGCAGCGCCGGGTCTATGAGCTGGTGTTGGCGACACAGCTCAGCGCGATCGAGATGACCAAGCCCGGCATCACGATCACCGACATTCACGATCACTGCGTTCGAACGCTGACCGAAGGCATGATCGAGCTCGGTCTGTTGACCGGCTCGGTAGATGAACGGATCGCCGATCTCAGCTTCCGGAAGTTCTACATGCACGGCACGTCACACTGGCTCGGACTCGACGTGCACGATGTCGGCGCGTACACCCGCGATGGCAAGCCACGACCGCTCGCTCCCGGGATGGTGATCACGATCGAACCTGGTCTTTACATCGCGATCGATGCCCCCGACGTTCCCGCGGAGCTGCGGGGGATCGGCGTTCGGATCGAAGACGACATCGCGATCACGGACACCAGCCACGAAGTACTCACGGCGGGATGCCCGAAACAGATCGCGGAGATCGAAGCAGCCTGCCAGTCGTGACGAGGTTCGCGTCGGTCGGGGAGTCCCCACGCCGATGGGCGGTTCACCCCCCACCTCGACTCTGTTAACTAGCCGACATTGCTGTCATCCACCTGCGCACAGGATGTGCACATGACGGCTACATGCTGGAGCGACACCGGCTTGCGGGGATCGTGATCATTTTCGCCGGCGCGTGCGCCGTGCCCGGCGAGCCCGACCTCGGGTCGACCGCGGGGATGTCGTTCGAGGAGTACCGCGCGCTCGCTCAGGCGCACCGCGAACCCGGCGGCGGATACATCGTTGACTGGGACCTCGTGCTTCACAACGACGAGCAGCTCTACGCGCACTGGGAACAAGCGCAGCAAGGCGCGCTCACCATCTACAACGTCAACGGGCAAGACGTGGTGTGGAACGCCACGCAGAAGAAGAACATCACGTACTGCTTCGGCAACACGTTCACCGCGGCTCAGCGAACGGCAGCGGAGACTGCGCTCAAAGCCGCCCATCAGGACGGCTGGGAGCTGATGGCCGACGTCAAGTTCGTTCATGTTCCCGCTCAGGACGGCGCCAATTGCACTAACCAGAACACCAACGTCGTGTTCGACGTCAATCGCGTCAACTCCAACGGCGACTACACCGCGCGCGCGTTCTTCCCGAACTCACCGCGCAACGAGCGCTCGGTGTTGATCGATGTCACCGCGTTCGCGCCTGACCTGCCCGTCCCGCTCAAGAATGTTCTCGCTCACGAGCTCGGCCATACGCTCGGCCTGCGGCACGAGCACATCCGTGCGCCCGGCCAGCCATGCGCGGAGGATCAGAACTACCGCGCCATCACGGCGTATGACTCGGCGTCGGTCATGCACTACCCACAGTGCAACGGCACGTCGAGCGACCTCGCGTTCACGTCGATGGATCGAATGGGCATCGCCATGATCTATGGGCAGCCCGCGCAGAACGCCGCGCCGATCGCGCAGCTCACCGAGCCGTCGAATGGCGCGACCGTGCCACCGACGTTCATGGTGCGGACCTCGCTCGTCGACATGGATCTCATCAAGGGCGAGCTCTACGTCGACGGTGTGCTTCACGAAACACTGTCGACTCCGCCGTTTCAATTCCAGGTCGCCAACGCAGCGCTCGGCGCGCACACGCTGAAGATCAAAGCGATCGATGCGATCGGTCAGAGCGGCGAGGAGACGATCAACGTGACTGTCGAGAAAGGCACCGGCTCCGGATCCGAGAACCCGGCTCCGGGGATGACGGACGACACGGCCGGCAATGAAGTCGTCGGCGGCTGCAATGCTGGCGGCTCCGCAGGACTTGGTCTCGCGCTCGCGCTCGCCGGGATTCGTCGTCGGCGCCGATCGCGTTGACGCCAACCTCGTCGGCGCCGATCGCTCGGCGAACCGCGTGATCCTCGCTCGTGTGCTCCGTGAACCCACACGAGCCGTGAGAGTGGGAATTCTGCACCGGGGAACCAGTCCTCGATCGACACCTAATGGTTGCTGTCGCGACCTCGCAGTTGCGCCCTAACTCCTCTGATCACAAGGGCCAATTGCCGGGCGATCGTGGCACGCGATGTGGACTAGTGAGCCGCATGCGAATTGGCGGTTGGCTCCTCGCATCGCTCCTGCTTTGTCCCACCATCGGGACCGCGGGAGACCATGCCCAGGCGGACACGGCGATCGCGCCACGCGACATCGTCATCAGCGCCACGCAGCGAAACGGCGTTTCCCTCGCACGTCAGGCGATCCCGACGCACGACCTCGACACCGGCGGCGTCACCGCTGCGGTCGCGCAGAGCCGCATCATCTATCTCAACAAGAACGGCGTCACGCTGCTCCCCGGCAACAACGATTCGCGCACGAACCGCTCGAGCATCGTCGAGCAGCAGGTCGCGATTCCAGCGTGGAACGCGAGCGCGACGCTGTGGGCAGACACCGTCTCGTGCATGCGCGAGCTGTTCGCGCCGTTCGACGTGACGATCACCGACACCAACCCCGGCAACGTCCCTCACATCGAAGCGGTGTTCGGTGGCTCACCGCAGACGGTTGGCTTGCCGTCGAACGTGGCCGGCGTCTCGCCATTCACGACCGACTGCCGCGTGATCGAGAACTCGATCGTGTTCACGTTCACGGCAGTGATCCAGCAGAACGCACGGACCGCATGCGAGATCATGGCGCAGGAAGTGGCGCACAGCTACGGACTCGATCACGAGCTGCTCGCCTCCGATCCGATGACGTACCTCAACTACAACGGCAATCGATCGTTCAAGAACCAAACGGCGTCGTGCGGCGAGAGCCAGGCGCGGCCGTGTGGGATCAACGGCTCGACGTGTCGCCAGAACCAGAACTCGTTCGCGCTGCTGACCGAGCGGCTCGGCGCCAAGATCGTGGACATGACTCCACCGAGCATCGGCATCACTGCGCCGCAGAACAACGCGACGGTGCCGCCCGGCTTCGAGGTGAGCGCCGGTGCGACCGACAACGTCAACGTCACCGCTGCAAACCTGCTGATCGACGATGCGCTCGTCGACACGATCATGGGACCCGGACCGTACACGTTCGCGACGCCGGAGACGCTCAGCGAGGGCACTCACAAGATCACGATCGAGGTCACCGACGGTATCAATACGCAGTCGCAGGACGTCAACGTAACGGTCGACGACGGCGTCGGTGGCGGCGGCGATCCGGGTGGCGGCGATCCGGGTGGCGGCGATCCGGGTGGCGGCGATACCCCTGGTCCCGGAGGCGATGATGGCGACGGCAGTGACGACGGCAATGGCAACGCCGATACCGACAGCACGGCGACCGGCGGGACCGACGAGATCGTCGGCGGCTGCGCGACGGGCTCCTCGAACAGCGGCGCCGCGCTGATCGGACTCGCGCTACTCGCGATTGGCTCGCTCACGCGCCGCCGCCGCAGCTGACGACCAGCTCGACGGCTTCGGGGGCCGTTGGACCGTCGATGCAGGCGACCTACCCGCCCCGCGCGCGTTGCGCAGAGCGCGTAGTGCGCGCGTCCCTCGCGTTCTCGTCGGCCCGAAGCGCCAGCGACGGGTCGCTCCAGCCGGGTCCGGGAGCTCCCCCGTCGCCCCGTGCACATGAAGCGAATCGTGGGGACATCGCTACCAGCGTTCCCACGTGCCGTCCCCGGCCAACCCCGTCAACCACCGATCCGTTCACGGTTTGTGCACGCGTGCACTCGATGCGCAAACGCCTAGCTAACCAAATGCGTTTGCTCGCGATTCGCGAAGCCTCGTCGACGCACAACCGCGATGGCACGGTCCGTGATCTCGAGACTCTCGACGTTCATCACCAAGGAGTCTCTCATGCGATTCACTCGCCGCCTCGCGCTCGCATCGTGCGCGACGAGCTTGCTTGCCTGCGCTGACATCTCGAGTCCCGATCAGGAACCCGACGTGATCCCAGATCACGAGCTCGAGCCCGCTAAGGATGCGCGCCCCAGCAAGCTCATCCGGCATGCTGAATCGATCCCCGGCGAGTACATCGTCGTGATGAAGGACCGGGTCAACGCGCGGAGCTCGCACGACCACATCGCCGATCTCGATGCGATCATCGATCGCCTCGCGACCACTCATCGCGCCTCGATCGCGCGGCGCTACTCCGCTGCGCTGTTTGGGTTCTCGGCGACCATGACCGACGTCGACGCGCTCGCGCTCGCCGACGATCCTGACGTCGCGTTTGTCGAGGAGAATTCGATCTATCGCGCCGGTGCGACGACTCAGACCGGCGCGACCTGGGGTCTCGATCGCATCGATCAGATCTCGCTTCCGCTCGACGCCAGCTATACCCAACTCGGCCAAGGTGAAGGCGCGACGATCTACGTGATCGACACCGGCATCCGCGGCGCACACGACGAGTTCGTGGGTCGCATGAAGCCCGGCTATGCCGGCGTCAACGACGGCGCGCTGACCGGCGATTGCCACGGCCACGGAACCCATGTCGCCGGCACCGCCGCCGGCGCCACCTATGGCGTCGCGAAGAAAGCCAGCATCGTTCCCGTCCGGGTGCTCGACTGCGCCGGCGTCGGCGCGAACGACGTCATCATCGCCGGCATCAACTGGATGATCCAAAACCACGGCCCGATGTCAGTCGGCAACATGAGCGTCTCGGGCGCGGCCTCGCTGGCGCTCAACCAGGCCGCGCGCAACGCGATCGCGGCCGGCATCACGATGGTGATCGCCGCCGGCAACGAAAATCGCGACGCCTCGCTCAACTCTCCCGCCAGCGAGCCACTCGCGATCACAGTCGGCGCGACCGACCGAAACGACGTTCGCTCGACGTTCTCCAACTACGGATCGCTCGTAGATCTCAGCGCCCCCGGAACCGACATCATGTCGGCCGGCATCGCGAGCAACCAGGCGACGCTGCTGCTCAGCGGAACGTCGATGGCAACGCCCCATGTCTCGGGTGTGGTCGCGGCCTATCTCGCGACGCACCCGACCACGACGCCGGCGCAGATGCAGGAGCTGCTCAAGCAGAAGGCGATCCCCGGCAAGATCACCAACCCGACCGGATCCCCCAACCTGCTGCTCAACGCGTCGTTCATCGACACGACCCCGCCCCGCGGTGTGATCACGTCGCCTGCAGACCATGCGAAGGTCCCGCCTGACTTCATCGTGAGCGTCGAAGCCATCGACGATAACCTCACCACGGTGACCTTGTCGGTCGATGGTCTGTTGATCGGCACCAAGGGAATGCCTCCGTTCGACTTCGAGGTCACCGGCCTGTCCGATGGCCCGCATGATCTCACCGTGGTCGTCGGAGACCTCGCCGCGCTGACCTCGAGCTCGACCTCGAGCGTCACCGTCGCCAGCGGCAGCGGCGGTAATGGCGGTGGTACGGAGAGTGGGAACGGCACCGGCAGCGACCCCAGCGACGAGGGTGACGAACCTCCATCGGTTACGGCTGGCTGTGCAGCCGGACCGCAGACCAGCGGATTCCTGTGGGCTCTCGCCATGCTGGGCCCGCTGCTCCGCCGGTGGCGACGGGCCTAGGGCCGGTCGGCGACGGAACTTATCGATCCCACCAACGGTTTCAGGTAGAACGCGCCGGATGCTCACCGGCAAGCAACGTCGACATCTCCGAGCCCTCGGCCACGAGCTCAAGCCAGTGGTTCTGGTCGGCAAGGATGGCATCGACGACGGGCTGCTCGGCGCGATCGATCAGGCGTTGCTCGACCACGAGTTGATCAAGATCAAAGTCGGAGAGTCCGCTGCGCTCGATCGCGACGAAGCCGCGAGCCAGATCGCCGGTAAGACTCGGAGCGAGGTCGCCCAGATCCTGGGAAACACCGTGTTGCTTTACCGGGCGCATCCCGACGAGCCCACGATCGTCCTCCCCGTCGCCAACCCCGTAGACGATTAGCTCGTGAAAAACCCGCACGGCTACGGTAAACGCCACTCGGGTTTCGGCGGTCGGCGACACATGCGCGCCAAGCGCCCGTGATTTCGTACAGCTAGGCCGGGAGGCAGTCGGTTGCAACCAAGTGATTGCGGCTGGACTGCTATCCACGGCAGCTCGTAGGTTCCCGCAATTGCTGCGACCGTCGTGGCACGCGAGTTGGATTACCGCCGGCCGAATGAAGCTCCGGCAGCTTGTATTGACCCTCCTCGCGATCTCGCCCGCGTGCGCAGTGCAGCCGGACGACGTCGATCATACCGGCGACGGGGACGGCAAGGCCGACGGCACCAGCGGGAGCGTGCGGATCACCGGAACCGGTTTCGCGGCGCAAGCGGGCGCCGACGTCAATTTCGCGTTTGTCTACTCGAACCAACCAGGCATGGCTCGCGACACGTTCAGCTATCGGTCCGAGATACCCAAGGTCGACGCGACCGGCGCGATCGCCATCGATCGCCCGCGCGCCAACGCCAAGGCGTTCAAGCTCCTGGTGTTCATCAATGTCGACGGTGTCGCAGGTTGCTCGGCAGCAGACTACCTCGCGTCGGTTCAAGCGCCTGCGGGTGGCGGAGACGCGGTTCTCGAGATCTCGCCGACGCAGCTGCCGAAGATCGAGGATGAGTCGCAGGAGCTGCTGGATTGCAATCAGGCGTTTGCGCCGCGCTATGACGCGACCGTCTCGATCAGCGGCCTGACCGCCGCTGACGGCCAGCGGATGAACGTGTTCTCGCTTCCGCACCCTGGCTACTCGAACGTCACCAAGACCGGAGCGGTGGTCGAGGCCGGAGCAGCGAGCGTCGTCGCAGCGAAAACGCTGACCTCGGGGTTCCGCGAGAAGCTCGTCGTCTACATCGAAAAGGATGGCCAACCAGGCTGCTCCGACAACGACATCATCGCCGCCGTTACCGTCGACCCGGCAACCGGTCCGAAGCAGTTCCCGCTGGTACAGAGCAACCTCCCGCGCTCCGCGGATCCGGCGCAGGATCTCCACGACTGCAACAAGTTCAAGGGACCCGCGGGCACCGGCGACTACGATCTGGTCGTCCGCGGTTCTGGATTCGAAAGTCTCGACGGCAAGCAAGCCAAGCTCGGATCGTTCAAGGCCGCGCTGCAAACCGCCACGGTCGCTAGCGGGGCCTTCGAAGTCGTGTTGCCCAACTATTTGTGGGAAGCCGAGGACGAAGGCGTCGTGCTTCTACTCGACGGCAATGGCGACAGCCGCTGCGGAGATGCGAGCGACCGATCCGGGACGATGTCGGTCGGTCACGTGACTGCCGATCACATCATCAACGTCACCCCCGACACGCTGCAATCACCGCTTCCCGACTGCTGGTGAGCAACGCCAGTACGTCACTGAACGACCATTCTCGACGATGGAAAGATCTATGAAGTTATCCAAGCTATTCATTTCCCTGCTCGCCATCGCACCCGCGGCCTGCGTGACCCAAGCTGACGACGTCGATCAGACCGGCGATGGCGACGGCAAGGCTGACGGCAACGGTGCCGCCGGAATCCAGATCAAGGGGTCGGGGTTCGCGGCGCTCGCGGGAGCCGAAGTGAGGATCGGGCAAGTCTATTCGCTCGGCGCTGGCAAGGCACGTCAGGTGTGGGATTACGACGCCCTGCAAGTGACGATCGCCGCCGACGGAACGTTCTCGCGAACCATCGGGGTGGGTCATTCGTCGGAGGCCAAGCTCGTCGCGTTCATCGACGCCGACGGGGTGCCAGGCTGTTCGGCGTCGGACTACCTGGCCTCGGTGCACTTGCCAGCGAACTCCAACGACGCGGTCCTCGAGCTGACGCCGAAGCTGCTGCCTCTCGCCGAGAGTAGCGCGCAGGAGCTACTCGATTGCAATCAGGCGTTCGCGCCGCGTTATCACGCCAAGGTGTCGATCAGCGGGTTCCCCGAGAGCGACGGCCGGCTGATGGGCGTCTCGACGTTGCCGCATCCAGGGTACACGCGGATCACCGACGGCGGATCTGGTATCGGCGGCGGCATCAGCAGCTTTAACGCGATCGAAGCGCTCACCTATGGGTATCGCGAGAAGCTGATCATGTTCCTGGAGAAAGACGGGATCCTCGGCTGCTCGGAGGACGACATCATCGCGGCGGTGATTACCGACCCGGTTACCGGCCCGCTGAGCTTCGCGTTCTCCCCGACCAACTTGCCACGCACCTCGGACCCCGCGCAGGACCTCCGCGACTGCAACAAGTTCAACGGCCCGGATGGGATCGGCGAATACGACCTGACGATCCGCGGCGCGGGCTTCGATGCTCAAGAGGGCAAGTCGGTGCTGTTCGGTTCGCCCGCGAGCGTGCTCGACACCGCCACGGTCGTGGGCGGTAAGTTCGAGGTCACGATCCCCAAGTATTTATGGGAAGCCGAGGACGAGGGCGCCGCGCTGCTGATCGATGGCAATGGTGACGGAAAGTGTGGCGACGCGAGCGATCTGAGTGGGTTCGCCGGCAATGGCTATGTCACCGCCGACGTCGTCATGGAAGTCACACCCGACATGCTGCAGTACCCCGTTCCGCAGTGCTGGTAGCCGATCGCGCTAGAACCGCTTGCGCCACAACACGTCGACGCCGTCGTAGTTCTTGTCGCCTGCCGTGCCTTCGATCTCGAGCTGGCGGGTGATCCAGTACTGCAGCACGCCTTCGCCGGTGTTCTCGTCGGGGCGCGCGTCGAGGTGCTGGCGGAACGCGAAGAACAGCGTGTGGGTCAGCCAGGTCCCTACCGTGATCGAAGCGCTGCTTCCGACGGTGGCCGCTTCGTACTTGATCACGTCGATGTCGAACGGCAGCGCCTTGCGAACGTAGCCGGCGAGCTGGTTGGCGATCAACGACGTGCCGATGGCTGCGGCCTTGTCGCGCGCGCTGCCGCTCGATGGCGCGCCGTCCGGCTCGCCCCCGAGCAGGAACCCGAGCAACTGGCTCTGGCTGTAGTTGCCCGGGCTGGAGCTCAACTCGAGCTCTGGCTTGCTCAACCGCCCGCGCACCGCGGTCACCGTCGTGACATCGGGGAACGTGTGGCTGATCCGGATGTCGAGCCGTGGATCGATGGTCCCGTCGAACTGGACCACCGCGCGATCGATCCGGTAGCGGCGGTCGAACAGATCGAGGTCGCCGGTGTCGGCGGTGATCGTGCCGGTCATGCCGATCGCCTGGGTATCGGCGGTGATCTTGAGCTTGCCGGTGATCGACGTCCGCACCTCCTTCGACTCGACCTTGGTGCGCTTCAGCGTGACGTTCGCGATCACGAACGGATCGACCGGCGTCTCGGAGACCTGTTGGCCCTTGGTCGTGGTGATTCGTGTGCCGGTCGCGATCACGAGATCCGACGGCCCGCCGATCGGCTTGAGCTTCTCTCCCGAGCCCTCGGGAACCTGAACGAAGCCTTTGTCGACGACGACGTCGGCGATCCAGCGATCGCCTTCCCGGCGAAACTTGGCATCGATGTCCGCGTCGACCCTGGGCTCGATCGCGCTGATCGGCGACACCTTGCGCAGGCTCAGCTTTGCGGTACCGCCGGTGAGCGCCACGCCATTGGTCGCGATCGTGCCGGCGAGCGTCAACCGGCCGGCGCCGAGTCGGCCGTTGGCGGCGAGCTTGATCGCTCGCTCGTTGATCTCGATGTCGATGTTAGCGCGGCGCAGCGTCCCGACGGTCGGCGCGAGCGGAATCCGGGCTTCGCGGATGTGCAGCTCCCCGCGGACCTTCGCCACCTCGGGATCGAGGCCATCGACCCTCAGATTCGCGTCGATCACGCCTCGCGATCCGCCGGCGGGCCCCGGCGCGAACGCGAGCAACGGCGTAACGTCGAACGACGTCGCGATCACCGTGGCCTTCGCTGACGCCAACGCATCGGGATCGGCCTCCGCCTTGATCGTCAGCTTGCCATTGCGGTCGTCGATGCCATCCACCGTGACCGAGCCACCGCGCTCGTCCCACCGCGCGTTGATCGCGACCTCGCGGATCACCCGCAGCTGACGACGCCGCGCTGCCGAGTGCGCGGTCAGGTTGGTCCCGACGATGCGCGCGACGACAGTTGGCTTACCGAGCGTGCCGCCGACCGTGATCTTGCCATCGATCGTGCCGTCCGTGACCTCGCTGCGGCCGAACACGTTGAGCAGCTGGGGTGCCGAGGTCCGCGGAATCTCGAGCGTGGCTGTCAGCGGCTCGTTGCGAAGGCGCTCGGGTGACGTAAGCAGCTCGTCGATCGAGAGCGGAATTCGCGCGTCGAGCTTGAGCAACGTCAGCGGTCGGCCCTCGGTGGTCATCGCGAGCGAGGTCGTCGTCGCGCGGCCGTCGATCGATGCGTTGAACCGCACCGCCACGGGTTTGGCGATCGGCGTTCCGCGCATCTCGTCGGCGATCCCGGTGATCTTCACCGACCGCAACGCTTCACCGATGTCGATCCGGAGACTCGCCCGCGCCCGCATCATGCTGTTGATGTGGAGCCGGGCGAGCAACGCCGGATCGACCTGGATCGTTCCGGTTCGGATCGTCGCCCCGCGGACGATCGACGGGTCCTGCCATGCCATCGGATCGAATACGCGCTCGGGGATCGTCAGCCGTGCCGTTGCGACCGCCGTCCCGACCTCGGCGAGCTTTACGGTGACCGTCGGAGATACCTCCCCCGCCGCGCTGCGCTCGAGCTTCACGTCGAGGTCCGCCGACTCGACCCCGCGTAGCGCCGGCGAGCGAAGATCGCGTAGCTGGATCCCGCCGGTCACCTCACCACGAGCGATCGTGATCGCGCCGTCGATCTTGCCGGACAGCTCGTCCCGCGGCGCGCCGCTCGGGACCAGCGCCGCCAGCTTCGCAAGGTCGAGGCCACGCAGCTGCAGCTCCATCCGCTGGATCGCTTCCTTGCCGCGTGCCCGCCACGCCGCTGCATTCTCGAGCTGCGCGGGCGGAACTACGTCGAGCGAAAGGCTCGCCGTGCCGAGCTCCGAGTTGCCGGCGGTCGCAGTCAGGCTGACGTTCTCGGGGCGTGCGGTGAGCTTGGCTTCGACGTCGACCGGCGAGGTCTCTCCGGACAGCGCGATCTTGCGGCCGATGACGCTCGCATCGGCCCACCACCGGCCACCGCGGCGCGAGACCTCGACGTCGCCGTCGACGACACCGGTGTAGCCCTTGCGCAGCGTCTCGAGGCCGAAATTGTCGAGCTTCACGGTCGCCGCGAGGTCGCCGGCGCGGCGGCCTGCGCGCGTTAGCTGACCATCGACCGCGATCGCGCCATCGGCGCTCCTGGTGTGAATGCCTCGAACGTCGACCACCTGGTCGCCGACGACGACGCGGCCACCCGCGCCGACCCAATCGACGCCGTTGCCCGCGCGAACTCGGTGGCGCTGAACATCGACGATCAGGTCCCCGTTGCCGCGTGCCGGTGGCGTTACCAGCGCCGCGAGCTCGATCAGCCACGGACGTTGCTTCGGATGCGAGGTCACCGACACCTGGATCTTGCCGTCGGCGCGATTCGCCGCGTTTGCGGTGATCGCTCCGAGCTCCATGTCGCCGCGCACCACATCGTCGACCGTCACGCTCAACCGACCGCGCGGCGTCGCCGGGAGACCGCTCGCGTCGATTGCGAGATCGAGCGACGCTGCCCGCAGATCCTTGATTCGCAACCGCGAGCCCTTGATCGTCCCCTCGACCGCAAGCACCGGCTCCGGCAACAGCGGACCTCTCGCTTCGAGAGCGACCTTGATCGCGCCGTGAAGCGGCGCCTTGCCGCCACTCGCTTTCGCCGGGCTCTGCGTCGAGGCGATCAACGACGCCCGCTCGAGCGTGACCCGCTCCCCGCGCCGCTCGACGTCGGCATCGAGCTTGGCATTGATCGCTCCGGTCACCGTGACCTCTGCCGATACGTGCGTGCCGCGCGTCGTGATCACGGTCGCGACTCGACTGCGCGGCGTCTGTTCCCACGTGCCTTCGCCATTGAGCCGGACCGTCGCCGTCGGAAGCACGCCCGGCTCATCGCTCGGCATCACGTCGAACACACCAGCAACTTGCCCCGTCGCGACCGTCTTGCCGCGCGTTAGCTGGGTCACATCCAGCACGCCGCTATCAATCGTTCCGGTGACGTGTTTGGTGTTGACGTTCAGCGCCGCATTGATCGTGAGCGCCGACCGTCCCATGCGCCCGGTGATCTTCATCGGCACCGCTGCGACGTCCACCGGTGTCGGCCGCGCGTCGACGGTGAGAACGACATCGCCCGGCAGCTCGATCCGCGGAACCAATGCGGCCACCGCTTGCTTCGACGCCGTCACGTTCAACACGCCGCTGAGCTTGGGCAGCGCACCGGTGCCCCGGACGATGTTCAGATCGCTACCCGTCACGGCCACGTCCCCGACGCGAACATCGAGCGCCGGTGACGACACCGCTTCGCCGGTGTCGCGCATCGACGCCACGACCGAGATCGGCGCGTTGCGCTCGCGCCAGGTCGCGGTAAGTCGAACGCCTGCGCTCCGGGTACCGCGCGCCGGCAAATGCGCGCTGGCCGACACCGCGATGTGATCCAGATTGACGATCTGCGCATCGGCCGTGCCGGTATCGATCAACAGGTGCCCGCTGGTCACCTCGATCGACGGCATCTCGATGTTCCAGCTCGAGCCGGCGTCCTGGTCGGGCTTGGGCCGCATCAGCTGCGCGACCTGAAGCTGCCCGTTGGCATCTCGGCGGAGCTCCACGTCGACGCCGTCGGCGCTCAGCTTCGACAGCTGCACGTCACGCTTGAGCAGATCGAACAACTTGATGTGGAGTCGTAACGTCTTGATCGTGATCGCCGGCTGATCGTCGGGACCGTTGATCACCACATCGCGCACGGTGAGCTCTCCGAGCGGACTGCCGTCGAGCTCACCGATCGTGGCGCCGCCGGTGAACGTCTTGTCGAGCTCCGCTTCGACCCGCTCGCGGATCGTCTCGCGTCCGTAATCGGTGTGAGTGAACACCAGCGCGGAGATCACCAGCACGGCGATAACGACGACGACCGCGAGCGCACCGCGCTTGACCCAGCGCAGCGCGCGATGCCGCGGAGTTGGTGACGCCAGCATTAGAATGCCTCCCCGAGGCTGATGTGGAACGCGTAGCTCGAGCCAGGCTGCGGATCGGTCGCCCCCTTGCGGTTGAGGCGATAGCCAAGATCGGCGCGCACCGGACCGACGACGGTGAGCAGCCGCAGCCCTGCGCCTGCCGCCCAGTTCAGGTTCATCACGTCGAGGTCCGATGGCTTCTCGGTGACGTCCGCTCCGTCGAGGAACACCACGCCGTTGAGCGGCATCTTCTTGATCGTCGTGATCGGAAATCGTGCCTCGACGCTGCTGTCGATCAGCCCGGCGCCGCCATACGGCACGGTCATCGTCGAGTCTTCCACCATACCGGTCACGGACGGCGACAGCCGGCGCTCGGCGAACCCGCGTTGGCTCGTCGAACCGCCGGCGAAGAATCGCTCGGTCGCCGGAACATCACCGTAGAACGCGCCGTAGCGGGCGCGCGCGCCGAGCACCACGGGTCCCAGCGGTACGTAGCCGCGCAGCTCGGGGACGACCTGTACGTAGTTGAATTCGCCGCCGGCATATTTGGTGCCCTCGGTGAGCTTCAGCTCGCCGTACACACCGAGCGTCGGCTCGATCGGATGATCGCGCAGATCGGCGATCAGCGATTGGGTGTACGCACCGACCAGCTCGGTGTCATCGATCCCGAGTTGCATCTGCAACGCGTCGTCGACCAATGGGCTCGGCGTGCGAAAGTCGTAGCGGTGGATCATGTAGCCCGCACGCACCTGCAGCGCACGGCCGAACCTCGCTTCGTAGCCGACCTGCGCCTGCGGTCCGTAGTGGGTGTAAGCCTCGTAGGCGAGATAGCGATAGCCGCCTTCGATCGAACCGGTGGCGTTGGTCAACCAAAGATCGGCACGAGACAGCCGCGCGAGCGCACGGACCCGCGGCTCGTAACCTCCACCATCCCGCAGATACGCGTATGCCGGCCGGAGATCGAGCGTGAACGTATCGAGCGGGAATGGCCAGCCGAGCACTTCGTAGCCGGCCCGGCCGCGCACCTCGTAATTGATCGGATCGATGCCGATACCACCGCCGAGGGCGACTTCGTGACGCGCGCTCTCGACGACCGCGACCTTCACGTTGACGACATCATCCTGATCGCCGTCTGGCTCGACCTGCACCGTCGAGAACCGACCCATGCCATAGATCGCACGCTGGGTCGCGGTGATCGCATGCTGCGAGTACAGCTTGCCCTCGCGAACCTCGAGCCGACGCATGATCGAATCGCGCAGCGGCCCTTCGACGCCCTGAACGGTCACCGTGCCGAACCGACATTTCGGTCCCGGCGTGAACACCAGCTCGACCAGCGCGGTGTGGTTCGCGATATCGCCCACCACCCGCGCATCGAGCTTGGCGTGCGCGTAGCCGGCATTCTGAACGACCGCCAGCATGCCAATCTTGGCGAGGTCGTAGGTCTCGTAGTCGAACGGCTCGCCGTCCTCGATCGGTAGCTGCTCGCGCACCATCGCTGGCGTGATCGCAGGATCAGCAGGCAGCCCCGCGATCGTGACCCGGGTGACGCTGCGCTTGCCCTCTTGGATCGAATAGACAACGGTCGCGGCGTCCTGCTTGCGGTCGATCCGCGATTGAACGTCGGCCTCGAAAAAACCTTCGCGGAGATATTGGCCCTTGACCCGATCGGAATCGACCTGCACCTGATAGAGGTCCGGAGCGCGCCCAGCCTTCTCGGTACGGCGACTCGCGAGCCCGGTTCGCAGCTCGGAATCCGAGAACTCCTTGTTGCCCTCGAACTCGATCGCCGCGAGATATTCGTCGCCTGGTTTGCGCGGCGGCGGGCGATTACACGCAACCACCACGAGCAGGATCGAGAGCAGCGGGAACGCTGCCGTTGCTCGTTGCGGTGTCCATAGCATGCAGGACACCTAGGCAAGAGCGGGGCCATCGCCGCCGCTTTAAAAATCACGCAGCTAGCTCGCGCCGTGCTCGCGCGCGCTGTGCTCCGATGCTACATCGCTCGATGCAACGAGCGAAACATCAGTAGGCAACCTGCGCCGCGACGATGACCTCGTTTACCGGCGTCTTGGTATCGAATTGCTGGCGCTGGTAGCTCGCCTGAATCTTCATCTCGTGCGCCTCGAGATAGTAGTTCGCGCCGATGTCGTAGTGCACGAGCTCGTCGCTGCCGCCCATCGCGGGATTCAGATCGGCCTCGGTGTTGGTATCGAGGTAGCCAACCCGCACCACCGGTTGGAGCTCGCCGTGCAGGCTCGGATGCGTGATCGTATAGCCGACGGCACCGTATACGCCGTGGCCCTTGATCGGATCGGCACCGTCGGCGGTGATGTCGCGCGCGCGAATATATTCGGCCTGCACCAGGAACGGACCGGTCTCGTAACGAACGTCGGCTTCCCAGCGGTCTTTGGTGCCTGCCCGGTTGCGATATCCGATCGAGTCGTAGGTCATGCCGGCGAGCGTCAGACCTTTGATCGGATACGCCTCGAGCCGCAGCGCGACATCCTTCTGATTGTTGTTGTCCCGGTTGTTGAGGCCGGAGCCGTTGTAGATGCCCGCGTGGTAGCCCCACTTGGTGAACGACTTCATGACTCGGATGCCGAGGTCGCGCTTATCCCCGAACTGACGCGATGCGTTGGCGCGCTCGGGAAGGATCAGCTTCGAAGACGAATTCACGCCTTCCCAGCTCACCGGGATCTTGAACTGACCAAGCGACACGTCGGCATAGCTCGACATGAACGTGATGAAGAAGTCCTGCATCGCGGCGATCGATCCGCCGCTCGGTGGCTGGCGCACCGTGATCTGTTCACCGCTGTCGAGCGTGATCGTCGAGTTGGTGAGCTCGAGGATCTTGGCAGGATCGATCATGATGCCGAACCCGACCCGCTTGGGCAGGATCTCACCTTTGACGTGGAGCTCGGCGCGCCGCAGCCGGAACGTCGATGGCGGCGACGAAGCACCGTCCGCGCGATCGAACACGAACCAGCCTTGAAGCAACATCCCGAGCTGGACGAAGCCTTCGGCTCCCTTGCCCACCGTGAGCTTCTTGGTTGGCGCAGCCGGCTGCGTCGAGTCGGTCGGGAGCGGCGTGGGTTCTACCGGGGCGGCGACCGGCGCCGGCTCCGCGGCGGGAGCTGGTGCTGCCGGCGGAGCCGGCTCGGCCGGCGCTGCAGGTGCGGCGGGTTGAGCCGGAGTGGGCTGCGGGGGAGGCGCTGGCTGGGCAGCTGCTACCTGCGCAGTCGCGATCACCAGCGCGGACGAAATCACAAAGCGTCGCATAGACTTCACCTAAGCTATCCGAGGTGACGGATTCGTGACGCGGATGCGACACAACATCACGCGAGGCGATCTCACCGTCCGTTGCCGGGGCTCCGCTACGTCGTCACACCGCCGTCACATGCGCCGTGCTAAGCGTTGCCCATGCTCGTACTGGTCATCGAGGACGAGATCGATCTGGCGGTCACCGTCGAGTACAACCTGCGCTCGGACGGGTTTCAGGTTCGGCTGGCACACAGCGGGCGCGATGGGCTCGCGAGCGCGATCGGCGATCCGCTGCCCGACCTGATCGTGCTCGATCTGATGCTCCCGGACCTGTCGGGAACCGAGATCTGCCGGCGGCTACGCGAGCAAGAGCGCACACGAGACATTCCAGTCATCATGTGCACGGCCAAGGGTGAGGAGATCGACCGTGTGGTTGGCTTCGAGGTCGGGGCCGATGATTACCTTGTGAAGCCGTTCAGTGTCCGCGAGCTCGTGCTTCGGGTCCGCGCGTTGTTGCGCCGCGGCCAGCGCACGACGACGCCAGACGCCGACTCCGCGCCGATTCGATTCGGCCGGCTCAAGATCGATCGCGAGGCCCATCGCGCGTGGGTCGACGATGCCGAGATCGCGCTCACCGCGCTCGAGTTTCGGTTGCTGCACGCGTTCGTGTCGCGGCGCGGTCGAGTCCAGACTCGAGATACACTGCTGTCCGATGTCTGGGGCATCGAAGCCGACGTCACCACGCGAACCGTGGACACCCACGTGAAGCGGCTGCGTGAAAAGCTCGGCGACGCGGGTGCGTATATCGAGACGCTTCGCGGCGTCGGTTATCGCTTCAAGGGTCAACCGGAAGAAGCTGCATGATCCGTTCGGTCCGGACGCGGCTGATCGTGATCGCCGGTTCGGTGTCGCTCGCAATCGTCGCCGGGCTCGCGCTCGTCACCGGAGCGACCGCGCTCGACCTGACGGCCCCGCGTGACCTGGTCGCGCTCGGCGCGGTGCTGTTCGCAGCGCTATGGCTGGTGGGCTGGACGGTGATGACGACAATGCGCCGGGCGATCGCGAGCGTCGCACGCAGCGCACGCGACGTGGTTCGCGATCCAGATCGACGCATTCCGTTGACCGGTGATACCGACGACGAGCTACGTGCGGTCGCCGAATGGATCAACTTCCTCGCCGATGACACGGTGAAGAGTCACCACGCGTTGGCGCGCGAGCGCGTGTTGCTGTCGTCGGTCGCCGAAGGTCTGACCCAGGGCGTGATCGCGGTCGATGGCGAGCATCGGATCGAGCTGCTCAACGATGCGGCTCGCCAGATGCTCGGCGTCGCCAGCACGCCGGTTGGCGAGCCGCTGATCGAATTCGTCCGCGTGCCTCAGGTGTTCGAGCTGATCGACGCCGAGGAAGCCGCCACCGCAGAAGTACAACTCCCGAACAACGGCCCGCGCACGTTGATCCGCGTCGCGCGCAAGTGGGGTGCCGAGGGCCGCGTGTTGTTGCTGGAGGACGTCACCGCGATGCGCCGGCTCGAGACCGTGCGGCGCGACTTCGTCGCCAATGTCTCGCACGAGCTCCGGACACCAGTCGCGGTGATCCGCGCGAACAGCGAGACCTTGCTCGCCGGTGCCAAAGACGATCCGGTGATGGCGCCAAAGCTGATCGACGGCCTGCACCGCAACGCCGAGCGACTCGCGAGAATCCTCGCCGACCTCCTCGACCTGTCACGCCTCGACGCAGGCCAGTACCGACTCGAGCTCGGCTCGGTGGCGGTGAAGGCCGTGACCGAGCAGTCACTCACCGCGATCGAGACCCAAGCGGCCGCACGCAACGTCGTCGTCGATGTGTTCATCCCGGAACGGCTCACGGTCCGAGCGGATCCCAAGGCGCTCGACCAGATCATGGTCAATCTGATCGACAACGCGGTGAAGTACACGCGCGCGGGCGGCAACGTTTGGGTCGAAGCCAAGCCCGACGCTGACCACGTTCGGATCGAGATCCGCGACGATGGCCCAGGCATCGCACCCAAACATCGCGAGCGAGTGTTCGAGCGATTTTATCGCGCCGACCCGAGTCGATCGCGCGAGGCCGGTGGCACCGGGCTCGGACTTTCCATCGTGAAACATCTCGTCGAGAGTATGGGTGGCGAGGTCGGTGTCGACCCCCGCGACCCGCAGGGCAGCATATTTTGGCTGCGGTTACCGCGACCAAGGAGCATCGAATCGACATGACCATCGCCACCCACACCAGCAAGGACTTCGAGCAAGAGCTGCGCACGCTGCGCGAGCGGCTCGCGACGATGGGCACCCGCGCCGAAGAACAGATCTCGCTCGCGATGAAAGCGCTCGCGGATCGCGATGACGAGCTCGCCCGGCAAGTGATCAAGAACGACGCGGCGATCGACCGCGACGAGAATGACATCGACGAGCTCGCGTTCCAGATCCTCGCCACCCGCCAGCCGGTGGCATCGGACCTGCGTTTCATCACGATGTCGCTCAAGTTCGTGGTCGACGTCGAACGGATCGGCGATCTCGCCGCGGGGATCGCCAAGCGCGCGCTCGAGCTCAACCGGCTGACCCCGCTCGACGGCCATGTCGATCTGGCGCGTCTGGCATCGCTGGTCCAACGCAACTTGCACGCCGCCCTCGAGGCCTTCGTCCACAAAGATGCCGATGCCGCGACCGCCGTGATCACCGCCGATGTCGAGGTCGACCGACTAAACGCGAGCCTGTTCGCCGAGCTGATCGCCCATGTCGCGACCGATCCGGCCACCGTGACCCGCGTGTTACCACTGACCTCGGTGTGCCGTTACTTGGAACGCATCGGTGACCACGTGAAAAACCTCGCGGAGGAAGTCGTGTACATGGTGCGGGCCACCGACGTCCGCCATCGACCGATCCCCAAGCCCTCGAACTGACGCGGCTTTCTCGCTCGTGAGGCGCCCGGGATCGGCCTTGGCAACGCCTCGCCGAGCATTGCCGGCTCGGTCACCTGGCCGTCACATTCGCTACGCGTCCCCGTCACTTGTGCTGGGTAGGGTGCCGGCATGAATCGAATCGCGGCGCTGGCGATTGCTCTGTCGATCGTTGGCTGTAAGGGCAAGCAAGACAATCCTGGAGGTCAAGGCGCCGGTGGGTCGGCGACTGGATCTGCAACCGGCTCCGCGCGGGCGCTCAGCGACGACCCCGTCACGATCAACGCGAGCGGAGCGACGTTTCAGAAGGCGGCGCAGGAAGTCGCGATCGAAGGCTTCACCAAGGCAAATCCCTCGATCAAGATCAACTACGGCGCGGGCGGCTCGGGCAAGGGTCGGCAAGACTTCGCCGATCAGGTCGTCGAGTACGCGTGCACCGATGCACCGTTCAAACAAGCCGACCTGGGCAAGGTAAAGGGCGGCGAGTTCTTCTACATCCCCAACGTGCTCGGCGCGATCACCGTCAGCTACAACCTCGACGGCGTTGCGAAGCTCCAGCTGTCTGCGGCGACCCTCGCGAAGATCTTCCAGCGCGAGATCAAGACCTGGAACGACGCGGCGATCGCCGCTGACAATCCCGCCGCGAAGCTGCCGGCCACGGCGATTGTCGTCGCGCGACGCTCCGATGGCTCCGGCACCACCGAGAACTTCACCAAGTTCCTCGACGGCGCGTCCGGCGGCGCCTGGAAGCTCAAGAGTGGCTCCACCGTCGAGTGGCCCGCCGAGACCCAGGCCGGCAATGGCAACGGTGGCGTCGCGCAGATCGTCAAGTCGACGAAAGGCGCGATCGGTTACGTCGACCTATCCGACGCCAAGGCGTCCGGCCTGACCTACGCGGCGGTGAAGAACCAAGCCGGCAACTACGTCGAGCCGACCGCCGAGTCGGTGACCGCGGCCGGTGATGGCATCGAGATCAAAGATGACCTGACGTTCTCGGCGCTCAACGCCAAGGGCGAAGCGGCGTATCCGATCACCGCGCAGAGCTGGTGCATGGCGTACGCGAAGCAGACCGACAGAGCCAAGGGTGAGGCCGTGAAGGCATACCTCAAGTACCTCGTCACCGACGCGCAGACATTGCTGCCCGAGGTCGACTTCGCGCCGATTCCCAAATCCCTCCAGGACAAAGCGGTCGCTCAGATCGACAAGATTGCGCCCCCCTGACCATGTTGGATCTCCGAGGCCGCAGCATGTACGCCGACCGTGCGTTCCGATGGATCGCGATCGGAGCCGGCGGGTTCGTGTTGCTGATCCTCGGCATGATCGCGCTGACGATGACCAGCCGTGCAGCGCCGGTGCTCGACCAGATGGGGCTGTCGTTCTTCAGCTCCACGCGATGGTCGCCGCCGGACTCGATGTACGGCGCGCTGCCATTTCTGTGGGGCACGCTGTACACGGCGGCGATCGCGGTCGCGCTGGCGGTGCCGGTCAGCCTCGGGGTTGCGCTGTTCGTCACCCAGGTCGCGCCGCGCTGGCTAAAGAAGCCGCTGGTGTACGTGCTCGACCTGCTCGCGGTGGTGCCATCGGTGGTGTTCGGACTGTGGGGTGTGTTGGTGCTGTCGAACCACTTCGGTCTCGGTCGCTCGTTCCTGACCGCAGGAATCATCCTGGCGATCATGATCACGCCGATCATCACGTCGCTCGCACGCGAGGTGATCGAGACGACACCGCCGTCGGATCGCGAAGCAGCGCTCGCGCTGGGTGCAACGCGATGGGAGATGATCGGTGCCGCCGTGCTGCCGCACAGCAAGGGCGGCCTGGTCGGCGCGGTGATGCTCGGGCTCGGTCGGGCGATGGGTGAAACGATCGCTGCGGCCCTCGTGATCGGGTCGGCGCTCGGCCAGATCAGCCTCAATCCATTTGCCGCCGGCAACTCGATGCCAGCGGTGATCGCGAACGAATGGGGTGAGGCCGACGAGCTACACAAATCGGCGCTGATCGCGCTGGCGGTGATGTTGTTCCTCGTCACGATTGCCGTGAACCTGATCGCCACGGCGATCGTGCAACGCTCGATGCGCCGGAGCCGGGGGCTCACATGATCGCGGAGACGCCGCTCGATCTCCGCGCCAAGCCGAGCTGGCGGTCGGTCAAGAGTCAGATCATGACCGGGCTGATGATCGCCTCGATCCTGATCGTGGCGATCCCGTTGGTCGCGGTGTTGTGGTCGGTGATCGAACGCGGCTCCGGGATCGCGTTCTCTGCATTCCCCGAGTTCTTCACCAAGGACATTCCGATCGTGTCGCGTCGCGCCGGCCCCGGCATGGGGCCCGCCATTGTCGGCACGCTGCTGGTCACCGGGGGCGCAACGCTGATCGCGGTCCCGCTCGGCATCCTCGGTGCCGTGTATCTCCACGAGTACGGCGGCAGCGCGCGGTTCGCCAAGCTGGTTCGGTTCATGTCGACGGTGATGACCGGCGTCCCTTCGATCGTGATGGGCCTGTTCGTCTACGTGGTGTGGACGATGCGATTCGGTTACTCGGCGTTCGGCGGCGCGCTCGCGCTCGCTTGCCTGATGTTGCCAGTGGTGATCGGCTCGGCCGAGCAGATGTTGCGGCTGGTCCCGAATCATCTGCGCGAAGCGTCGTATGCGCTCGGCACGACGAAGAGCCGGACCATCTTGACCGTGGTCCTGCCCGCGGCGCTCCCCGGCATCGTCTCGGGATCGCTGCTCGCGGTGGCACGTGCCGCCGGTGAGACCGCACCGCTGTTGTTCGCGGTCGGCGCGGCAACTGCGCTCAACCCGCATCTGTTCAGCGAAGCCAACACGGCGCTCTCGGTACAGATCTTCGGCAATGCGACATCGTCGTTCGTCGCCGCCCAAGACCGCGCGTGGGGCGCCGCCCTCACGCTGATGTTGGTCGCGTTTCTGGTCACGTTCGTAGCCCGGTTGTTTACCGGGCGGTTCGCGCTCAAATCATGACCAAGGAGCAACCCATGCGTGCAGTGATGATGGAGTCCGAGCACACCGCTCGTTCAGCGCCGCGCCTGGTTCAGGTCGATCGACGATCGTCGCCAGTGCTCGAGACCTCTACCGAGGTGTTCGACTGCAGCAACGTCGAGGTGTTCTACAACGCATTCCGCGCGGTCCGTGGCGTCACCATGAAGATCCACGGCAAGCAGATCACCGCGTTCATCGGGCCCTCCGGGTGCGGCAAGACCACGATGCTGCGCGCATTCAATCGCATGCACGACGTGATTCCGGGTGCGCGAGTCGTAGGCTCGCTGCGCTATTACGGCGTCGATCTGTACGGGCCGGAGGTCTCTGCGACCGAGGTCCGCCGCCGGATCGGCATGGTGTTTCAGAAGCCCAACCCGTTCCCCAAGAGCATCTACGACAACATCGCGTTCGGGCCGCGCGTCAACAGCATCCGCGGCAAGGCCGAGCTCGACGTGATCGTCGAGACGTCATTGCGCTCTGCCGCGCTGTGGGATGAGGTGAAGGATCGGCTGCGCAGCTCGGCGCTCGCGCTGTCGGGTGGCCAGCAACAGCGGTTGTGCATCGCGCGAACCATCGCGGTCGAGCCCGATGTCGTGCTGATGGACGAGCCGTGCAGCGCGCTCGATCCGATCGCGACCGCGCGGATCGAAGAGCTGATGCGCGAGCTCAAGAACCGGTTCACGATCGTGATCGTCACCCACAACATGCAGCAAGCCGCGCGGGTCAGCGACCGCACGGCGTTCTTCACTGCAGAGCTGGACAGCACCTCGGATCAGCGCACGGGCATCCTGGTCGAGTACGACGTGACGTCGAAGATCTTCAGCAATCCGCAGGACGAGCGCACCGAGAACTACATCACCGGTAGGTTCGGGTAGGCCGACGCAAGTCCGCGCCCGTATTGTTGTCAGCAACCGGCGACAAGATTTCACGAAACCGCGCAGACCAGCCGGCGAGCTGGTGCGTCGGCAGGGGTCCAGGAGGAACTGGAATGCGTAAGACCCTGGCGTCCCTGCTGCTGTCGACCACCCTGCTCTCGGCGTGTAACCAGAAATCCACGGACTCGGCCCACAGGGTCTATAGCCAGGAACAGGGGAGCGCCACGGGGGCGGACTCCGGCGGCGCTGCGAGCGATCCGTGGGCCGCGCCAGGGCGAGCGGCCGAGAACCGCGAGATGCCGAGCGAGAAGGCGAAGTCCTCCGCGCCGCCTCCAATGACGTCTGTGATGCCGTCACCCTCGAAGGCGGGGACCGGAACTGGCTTGGGCTACGGCGTCGGTGGTGGCCGGGGCCGGGGAATGCGCGGCGCGGCTGACATGCGCGGCGATGCGGTGACCACCGAGAGCTATACCGACTATGGCCGCAACGGCTGGGTCGATTCTGCCAAGGATCACCTGTCGACGTTCGCCGCCGACGTCGACACCGCGTCGTACACGCTCGCGCGGCGAAAGCTGCTCGAGGGCACGATGCCGGTCGCCGCGGGCGTGCGCGTCGAAGAGTTCGTCAACTACTTCTCGTACGCGTTCCCCGCACCGGCGAACAACACACCATTCTCGGTGATCATGGACGCGGCACCGTCGCCGCTATCGCCG
>JBFXAI010000046.1:0-53127 GCA_050184455.1 Kofleriaceae bacterium
CGATAACCTCGTTCGGGATCTCGGCAGCGACGTCGCGTGCGCCCACCGCGGGATGGCTGTGCTAGTTTCCCGTCGATGATTTTCCGCGCGCAGTTTGTTCTCGCCGTCGCGCTCGCCGCGTCGGCGTGCGGCAAGAATGGCACCAAAGATCAGACGCCGGCGGCCGAGGCCAAGCTCACCGAGACGGGCGCCCCGGCAGCGGGGACCTCCGATCCTGCTGCACCTGCCGCCGCCAAACCGCCGGCGCCTCCTACCAAGGCGGCAGCGCGCGGTCCCGAGCGAGCGGTGTATTCGCTCGTCGACAACCGGTTGTCGTCGCACATGACGCACGGTGGTGGCTTGTTCGTTCCAGCCGGCTCGGCGGCGTTTGCCAAGTACGTGCGGTTTGGCAACGTGATGAAGGGCGGCAAGAAGTCGTGGGAGCTCCGCCAGAACGAAGGCGGCGTGAAGGTCGCGCGGATGAACGGAAAGACCGCGTCGGTGTTCGTGCCGCTGTCGTCAGCGCAGGTCGCGCGCAGCACGGTGCGGATGCGGTTGTTCTCGAGCGGCGAGGGCACGCTCAGCCTTCGGGTCAACGGCAACAAAGATCTCAATGCGGCGCTCGCTAATGGCTGGTCGACCGTCGAAGTTCCGGTCCCGCCCGGGCAGCTGAAAGAAGGTGAAAACGCGATCGCCCTGTTCACCAAGCCGGGCAACACCGCGATGGCGTGGCTCCAGGTCGGCGCCACGACGCCCGCTCGCGACGACGCGGATGTCTCGTTCTACAGCCCGTCGAGCAAGGCGCTGATGATCCCGCAGGGCGCGATGCTCAGCTGGTACGCGATGGTGCCGCCTGGCGGAAAGCTGACGGGCGATCTGGCCGACGGCAACTGCCAGATCGGCGTGCTCGCGACCGCCGAGGACGGCGCCACGACCGAGGGCAAGTTGATCGGAACTGGCTCCGCGGTCGACCTCGGCCCCCTCGCTGGCAAGGCGGTCCGGATCGATCTCGAAGGCGCGGGTTGCGCGCAGTCCGCGCTCTCGAACGCAGCGATCGTGGTTCCTGGCACGGCGCCGACCGTCAAACACGGTGCGCCGCCCAAGTACGTGCTGTTCATCATCATGGACTCACTACGTGCGGATCGCGTGCGCGCGTTCTATCCCAAGGCGCGTCCCGAAGCGCCCGTGTTCGACAAGCTCGCCGAGACCTCGACGCTGTTCACCCAGCACTACGTGCAGGGCAATGAGTCGCAGGTCTCGCACGCTGCGATGTGGACCTCGGCATACCTCGCGAAGCACAAGGCGATCGCGATGAAGGACATCCTCGACGACAAATGGACCACGATCGACGAGGTCGCCAAGAAGGCCGGCAAGTACGTCGCCGGTGTCTCGGCCAATGGCTACATCCGGCCGGCGCGCGGATACGGCAGCAGCTGGGACAAGTACGTCAACCACATCGAGAAGAGCATGGGCCTCAAGGGCTCCGACGTGATCGAGAAGGGGATGAGCTTCATCACCCCCAAGAAGGATCAACCGTGGTTCCTCTACCTCGGCATGATCGACACTCACGTGACCTGGCGCGCCAAGCAGCCGTGGCTCGATAAATACGACCCGGGTTACAAGGGCCGGTTCGAGATCGCGTACGGCGATGACGGCACCGGTGGCTCGAGCGGCAAGGACTTGAGCGATCGCGAAAAGGATCACGTCCGCGCGCTCTATGACTCCAACGTCAGCTACCAGGACGACCAGCTCGGCAAGCTGATCGCCCGGCTCCAAGAATGGGGCGTGTGGGACGAGACGATGTTGATCATCACGGCCGACCACGGTGACGAGCAGTGGGAGGATGGCCGCGTCGGCCACGGCGGCAGCTCGCTCGAGACGCTCGTGCACGTCCCGCTGCTGATTCACTATCCCCCGATGTTCCCCGGCGCAAAGATCCAAGCTGGCACCGAGGGCATCGACATCGTCCCGACGCTGGCCGACGCGCTCGGCATCCCCACGGATCCAGAGTGGCAGGGCACCTCGCTGATTCCGCTCGCCAACGGTGTGATCACCTATCCGCTGATGGCGTTCACGTCGCGTTACGAGAACGGCCACGCAGCGCGGATCGGCCACTGGAAGATCCACCTGTCGGGAGCCAACGACGCGCGGATCTATGATCTCGCGAGCGATCGCGGCGAGACCAAAGATCTGTGGGGCAAGGCTCACGTTGGAACCCGGCTGCTTCTCGATGCCGCGTGGACGCTTCGCCAGTGGAACGCCGAATGGAAGAAAGCGCAGTGGGGCAACGCCGCCGCGGTGTCGAGCCGCTTCGCTGCTGACCTTGGCGAGTAGTGAGCGATCGCGATCTGCATCCCACCGAGGGCGCTCGGTTCCTGCTCGAGCTCGAGCGCGACGCCTCCGCCAGCGCGCGCTACCGCTGCTCGATCTACACGTCCGATGCTGTGTTCACCGGATCGGTGACGCTCGACGATCGCGGCGGAGTCGAGCTGGTCGCGACCGGCGCGCCTGTGGAGCTCGACGATCGTATGCGCTCGATCGCGAAGCTCGTCGCGCGCGACGCAGCCAAGCGTGTTTCCGATGGATTGCCGGCGTGGCCATCGCGGATCTTGCGGTGGCGCAAGTAGCTGCGAGTTGGATGAACAGCAGGCCATGATGCACGTGATCTCGTTGGGTGCAGTGCTCTTCGTTGCGATCGGCTGCGCAACGACCGAAACCACGCCGGTGGCTCAGCCCGTGGCGACGCGTGCCGAAACGCGAGTCGAACCCGCGCCGACACTAGTCGCTGACGACACACCAGCGGCGCCGGCTCCATCATTGGGAACGACCACCTCCGTGCCGCCAGGTGCCCCGTTCGAATCGGCCACGCCGTCGGGACCGATGACGCTCGACAGGGCGTGCAATGAGATCAACCAAGCCATGCTGGCCCTAGGGAACATCGTTTCCACGCACAATGATGATTGCGACGCCCAGTCGGCGGCCCTCGAGAAACTTCGCGTCAGGTACAAACCGGCGATCGAGTGGATGAAGAAGCGGAGCTCCGACCCCGCCGTGAGCGCCGAGCTGCGACTCAGATGCAAACCGAAGGCGGACGAGACATGGAAGATCGTGGAGCCTCAGGTGTGGAGCTCCACCAGATGCAACAATGATCCACGGGTCTTGAAGGCATTGAACATGCTCGTGGGTCAATGACGCCAGGTGCGCAATCCGCAGCGGGCGGTTGCAGTTGTCACGGTGGGACGACAACCCGCACGTTTGATGATTCGCTGATGCGCGAATCTTGATGTCGTGAGCCTGAGCCAGGATAGTTCCGCTTCGCGGTCATCTCGGCCGTGCATCACGAACAGGTAAACAACATGAAGCTCGCAATTGGTTCGCTGTCCTTGGCCCTGGTGCTCGCGTTCGGAGTCGGCTGCAAGAAGAAGGACGACAAGCCCGCGCAGCCACCCTCCGCAGAGGCTCAAAAGCTCGGTGACATGGCGGCGAAGGCCTCCGGTCAGGAGCCCGCGGCTGCGGCACCGACGCCAACCGCAGCTGCGCCCGCCGGCGACATGACCGCGGAGCAAGCGTGCGACAAGGTCGTGACGCTGATGACCGCCATGGGCGCGGCGATCGAGGGCGCGAAGGACAACTGCGATGCGATGGGCGCGGCGCTCGAGAAGGTGACGGCCGAGCACAAGGCGTTCATCGAGTGGATGAACGCTGCCGACGCCGACCCCGTGAAGGGCAAAGAGATCAAGGAGAAGTGCGAGGCGAAGGTGAAGCCGGTGATGGAGAAGACCACGGCGCAGATGCAGGCGGCCGCGAAGTGTGAGTCGAACGAGCGCGTCAAAGGCGCGATGTCGGTGTTCAACTAACCGTCGACGGACTCAGTCCTCGTCATCCTCGTAGTATTCGACCGGCTCGTAGCGGATCTCGCGGCTCGCCGGGCACACGCTGCGGTAGCTGCAGCGATCGCACCACGAGCCCGGATTGGGCCGCGGTCCGTCGTCGACGGCGAGCGCGGCGGCCTCGATGTTGTCGAGTAGATCAGGGACCAAACGGTCGATGATCATCTCGGGCGCGACCGGGGCCGACCATTCCACCGCGCGCTCTGCGATCCAGTGCACGCCGAACCAGAACCGCTTCACATGGCGGAACGCAGCGGCGGCGAGCACCGCGTAGCCTTCGAGCTGATCGGTGATCGAGGTTCCGGGAATTCGCGCGCCGGTCTTGTGATCGACGAGCGCGAGCGAGTCGTCCTCGAACAGATAGCCGAGGTCGAGCACCCCGCGGTAGTACGCGTCGCCGCTGTAGAACTGCGTCGTCGATAGGTCCTCGCGCACCGCGAGCGAATACTCGACCAGTTGGCGAGCGACTCGCCGGCGCCGACGAAATTGCGCGATTCGGTGCGAGAACGCGGGAACGCCGCTGGTGAGGTTGTCGAATCGCATCTGCTCGATCTCGGACGGCAGCTCGGCGCGCACCGCGCTCGTGGCCTCGCCGATCGGAGCTCCCATCAGCACTTGCTCGAGGACCTTGTGGATCGCCTTGCCGATCCGGGTCTCCGGCATCACCTCGGGCTCGCTCAGCTTCTGGATATATTTGAAGTGAAACAGCCGCGGACAGCGCAGGGCAGTCGACACCTTCGAGGCTGACCACGGAGCGTGGATGAGCGCGCGTGTCGACGGCACGGCACAATCTAGCCGAAAACTTGCCGCCCGGATCGCCGTGGCCTACGACCCTAAGGTGCACCAGTGCGAGGTATGTAACGCCAACGTCGCGGAGCTTCGCCGCGGCAGATGCTGGGGTTGCTACGCCCGATGGGCCGAGACGCGTCCAGTTGGTCTCGGCGCCCGCTGCGTGACTTGCCCCGAAAAGCGCCGGCGCGTGCTGCGCAGCGTGGAGCTGCACGGCCGGTGGCGGCCGATGTGCTTCAACTGCGCCGGCCAGCTGCTGACGTTGAACCCGGTGCCCGAGACGATCGAGGAGATGACGCTCGCGATCTCGCGCGAGCGGCGTCGTGTCGATCGCCGCGCCGGCAAGCCCGACACGCGGGTGTTTCGCTACGAGCGCCGCGTCGGTGAGCGGCGGATGCCGCGCGACGTGATCCGGCCGATCGATGACGAGATGATCATCGAGATCACGATCGACGACGACGGGATGCCGGTGCCTGCACTCACCGCCGATCTTGCTCCGGATGTCGATGTGATCATCGCGATGCCTGTCGATGGTGCCGCCGAGACGGCACCGGCGCCGGTATCGTCGAGCACTCCGTCCGACCCAGGTGCGTTCGAGGAGATCGACTTCGACGATCTCACGGCGATCCGCGACCTGGTCCAGGATCTCCGCCCTTCCGACCTGGCGATCGAGACCCAGCGCGCTTCGTAGCTCCCCGGTGGGCCGGAATTCTCGGTTGCCAAAATGAACGCAGATGACGATGCGGTGTGCAACCGCAGCAAATCACGCACGGTTTGGTGCCGCGGCGCGCGCGCCCTCGATCTCTAGCTCACCAGATCGCAACTCAACTCGTTGACATTGCTCGTCGCAAAGGGCACGCAACGGGGGTGACTCAGCCGTTTTGGGCACAGCCGGTTCGCGGCGGTGACATTTCTCTGTGGGTTCAGGGAGCCGGGAGCGGTCCGCCGGTGATCTTTCTGTCGGGCCTCGGCTACGCCGGATGGTGCTGGCAGGACGTGATCACGCGGATGTCGCGAACCGCGAAGGCATTTACCGTCGACAACCGCGGCTCGGGTCGCTCGGATAAGCCGCTCGGTCCGTATTCGATGGAGCTGATGGCCGACGACACCAAGGCCGTCCTCGACGAGCTTGGCATCGCGCGAGCCCACGTCGTCGGGCACTCGATGGGCGGCTACATCGCTCAGCATCTCGCGATTCGCCATCCCGACAAGGTGAGCTCGCTCGTGTTGATCGCGTCGAGTTGCGGCGGGCCGCGCGCGACCAACGTGCCGGCGTCGGTGCTCGCTGCGTGGCAGAGCGCCGCCGGTAACACGCCCGAGGAGTTTGCGCGGCGAACCATGCCGCTGTCGTTCCGCCCGGGGTGGACCGTGGGCCACGTCGCGGCCTTCGAGCGCTACCTTCGCGCGCGGCTCGAGTTCCCGACACCCAGCGCGAACTGGTGCGCGCAATTCGATGCCGCGGCGCGCCATCTGCTGCTCGGCGTCGATCTTCGGCGAATCCCGCATCGGACGCTCGTACTCCACGGCACTGCGGACGGCATCGTGCCGTACGAAAACGCGCATCTGTTCGTGACCGGGCTTGCCAATTGCAAGCTCCATACTCTCGAAGGGTTTGGTCATCTACCGTTTCTCGAGGATCGAGACCTGTTCTGCGAGCTGTTGCAGGCCCACCTCGACGAAGCCCCCGAAGCCAGAGGAAGCGTGCAGCCATGAAACACAAACTGTTCATCAACGGAGAGTGGGTCGACGGTGGGAAGGCGACGACCATCGTAAACAAGTACACCCAGGAGCCGATGGGCACGTTGCCCGAGGCGCGTACCGAGGATGTCGAGCACGCGATCGCGGCGGCGACGCGCACCGCGCCGGTGATGGCGAAGATGCCCGCGCATCGGCGTGCCGAGATCCTGGCGAAAGCCGCGCAGCTATTGCAGCAGCGCAAGGACGAGATCGCGAAGACGATCGCGCTGGAAGCCGGCAAGGCGATCAAGTTCTCGCGCGGCGAGGTCGATCGCGCGATCAATACGTTTGCCACGTCCGCCGAGGAAGCGCGCCGGATCCACGGCGAGACCGTGCCGCTCGATGCGGTCGCGTCGGGCGAGGAGCACTTTGGATTCTGGACGCGACGCCCGGTCGGCGTCGTCGGTGCGATCACGCCGTTCAACTTTCCGCTGAACCTGGTCGCGCACAAGGTCGCGCCCGCGATCGCGGCAGGTAATACGATCGTGCTCAAGCCGGCGAACACGACACCGGTCACGTCGGTGCTGCTGTGTCAGATCCTGCAGGAGGCAGGGATGCCCGCCGGCAGTGTCAACTTGATCCACGGTCCAGGGGCCACCGTGGGCGCTCAGCTGGTCAAGGATCCGCGGGTCGCCAAGATCACGTTCACCGGAAGCCGGGCAGTGGGGCGCGGGATCCTCGCCGAGGCCGGCATCAAGAAGGTGACGCTCGAGCTCGGCAACACCGCGCCGGTGATCATCGCGCCCGACGCGGATCTCGAGCAGGCTGCCAAGCGCTGTGCGATCGGCGCGTACGCCTACTCGGGCCAGGTCTGCATCTCGGTCCAGCGCGTCTACGCCGACAAGAAGATCCGCGAGCCGTTCCTGCACAGCTTTCTCAAAGCGACCGAGGCGATGGTGGTCGGCAATCCGCTCGAAGATGCCGTCGACGTCGGTCCGATGATCGACGAGCGCGAGGCGGTTCGCGTCGAGAGCTGGGTCAAGGAAGCTCAATCGGGCGGCGCGACCGTGCTGACTGGCGGCAAGCGTCAGGGCCCGGTCTATTGGCCGACGGCGCTGACCAACGTCAAGGACTCGATGAAGGTCGTGGCCGAAGAAGTGTTCGGTCCGGTTGCCTCGGTGATCGAGTTCGACGACTTCGAGAATGCGCTCGAACAGGCGGACAACAGCCAATACGCGCTGCAGGCCGCGGTGTTCACGCGCGACATCGATCGCGTGTTCAAGGCGATCGATAAGCTCAACTTCGGCGGTATCGTGATCAACGACGCGCCGACATTCCGCGCCGATCACATGCCGTACGGTGGCAACCGTCAGAGCGGCCTGGGTCGCGAAGGTGTTCGATTCGCGATCGAAGAGATGACCAACATCCAGATGGTGTCGATTCGCCGAGGAGCTCGCTCGTGAAGTCGCAAGCAGCCGTTCTGTATGAAATGGGTCGTAAGGCGCCGTTCGGCGGAACCAAGCCGCTCTCGATCGAAGAGGTCGAGGTCGGCGCGCCCGGTCCGCGCGAGGTCGTCGTCAAGGTCGCCGCTGCCGGGCTGTGTCACTCGGATCTCTCGGTGATCGATGGCTCGCGGCCGCGGCCGATGCCGATGTTGCTCGGTCACGAGGCGGCGGGCGTCGTGCACCAAGTCGGCCCCGACGTCACCGACCTCGCGGTCGGCGATCACGTGGTGTTCTCGTTCTTGCCGATGTGCGGGCGTTGCATCGCGTGCGCGACCGGCCGTCCGGTGATGTGCACCAACGGCGCGAAGGCCAACGCTGCGGGCACCATGCTCGGCGGTGCCAAGCGGTTCTGCAACGCCAAGGGCGAGGCGCTCCATCACCATCTCGGGGTGTCGGCGTTCTCGCAGTACACGGTTGCGGCGCAGGAGTCGCTGATCAAGATCCCGAGCGATTTGCCGCTCGAGACCGCGGCGCTGTTTGGCTGCGCGGTGATCACCGGCGTCGGTGCCGTGCTCAACACCGCGAACGTCACGCCCGGAATGTCGGTCGCCGTGTTCGGGATGGGCGGCGTCGGACTCGCCGCCGTGATGGGCGCCAAGCTCGCGGGAGCGTACCCGATCGTTGCGGTCGACCTGCTCGACGCCAAGCTCGAGCTGGCGAAGGCGTGCGGCGCGACGCACGTGGTCAACGCCAAGACCGACGTGATCAGCGCGATCAAGGACGTCACCAGCGGTGGCGCCGACGTGACGATCGAAGCGGTTGGCAGCGCCAAGGTGCTCGCACAGGCCTACGGCGCAACCGCACGCGGTGGCACGACGGTCACCGTCGGCTTGCCGCACCCCGAGCAACAGCTCGCGATCCAGGCGGTCAGCTTGGTCGCCGAGGAGCGCACGCTCAAGGGCTCGTACATGGGCAGCGCCGTGCCCAAGCGCGACGTGCTCAAGTACATCGCGCTGTACCGCGCGGGCCTGTTGCCGGTCGAGAAGTTGTTCAGCGGCGCGATCGAGCTACCGAAGATCAACGAAGCGTTCGACGCGCTCGCCAAGGGCGAGGTTGTTCGCAACGTACTTCGGTTCGCGTAGCGAGCGTTGCTAGGGCTGCTTCGCCGCCGGCCGGCGGCCGGGACGGGCGGCGGGGGCGGTCACCGGAGCCGCGCGCGCTGGTGGTGGAGGCGGCATCGCCATGCCTCCGCTCTGTGCTCCGACGAAGTAGCCAATCACCGCGAACGGTACGACCACACCAAACGGGACAACCTCCGACAGCGACCTGGCGGTGGCGCGCGCGGTTACCTTCATGGTTTTCGGATCCTTGTCGATCTGAACCCGGAAGTTGCCGTCGCCGGTATACGCCGTGATCAGCTTCATCACATCGGCTTTTCGCCGAAGGACTTCGTCGATCTGCTTGTTGGTACCCTTGTACGACTCCAGCCCGCCGAGGAGCAGCTTGGCAAACCCACGTGGCGCCACCTGCGAGGCCTTGAACAGGTCCATCATGCCTTCGGACATCAACGCGACCGATTCGATGCCAGCCTTGGTGCGGTCGATCCACGTCCACCCGATGCCGTCGTGATAGAGCGAAATCGCCGCTTGTTTGCCGCGTGCGATCAGGTCGCTGACGGCGGTCTTGCCGAGCTCCGCGCTCGCCTCTTTGCGCAGCGCAGCCGACGGAGTAACGATGATCGAGAACACGGGCTTGGCGTTGATGGCTTCGGCGGCGAACGCGAGGTTGGTTCCTGCCGCGCGCGTCGGCGGCTTCCAGGTATCGGCGAGCCGGTCCTTGACCAGCTGCGCGGGTCTTCCGGCGAGCAGCGTACCGGCTTTGGTGACCGCGATCGCGCCGCCTTCGATCTCGACCATCATCGCGGTTCCGACGCGTGCAACCGGTAGCTTTGCGGTTCCCGCGATCCTGTCGATGATCGCCGTCGAGAACTTCCCGTGTGCGACCGCGACGACGTTCGGATCGCGATTCGGGACGAATTGCAGGAACAGGGTCCCGTCGTTGACGTCCGTCGCGACGTCGATGCCGCTGGCCAGCTTGGCGAGGCTGCGCGCGCCTTCGACCTCTCCGATCGCCTTGCGAACCATCCGCGAGAGCTCCGGTGATGCTTTGATCTGCGGCTGGTTCGGAAGATTCGTGAGGACTTTGTAGTTAGCGGGAATGATGCTCCCCGCGTCGAGCTGAACGATCACATCGGCGTCGGGCAACGCGTAGTGCAACGCCTGATCGGCTGTCGGTGCCTTCGGATTTGGCTGCAATCCGAACCCCGCGAGGCTGAGTAGCAGTGTGATGACCTGGATGATCTCGAGAGACATGTCCCCTCCGTGGCGTCAGCGCGCACCGAAACAGCATTCTCTCAACAGCTCGACACGTGCAACTACGGATGATCGGAACACCGGACCGGAAAAATTCAACTCGGAAGGTGTGACGTTCGCGCGACGGCGTCTTGGCGAAAAAAAAATGGTGTCAAGACTGGTTCCCGCGAGGGACGGCGCTAGGATGACTTCCGTCTCGACGGTTCGAATCGACACTTTTTGAGGGAGGCTATCGGTCATGAGCACGCTTGCTGTGGTGGAAGAGATCCTGCGAGAGACCGGTAAGCCGATGTCGGTTCGCGAAATCGTAGAGCGCGCCGGCGTTCGTCTTCCGAGCAAGTCAAAGACTCCTGACACGGTGGTCGCCCGCGACCTGTCGATGGACATCAAGCGCAACGGCGACATGTCGCTGTTCGTCCGCACCTCCCCAGGTCGCTACACGCTGCGTACCCTGGCCGGCGCGGTCACGCCCGCGCCCGCCCCCGTGACGTCGACCGCACCGCAGTCGATGAGCGCCCTGCCGCAGCGCAAGCCCGCCGCATCCTCGCCGCCCACGAGCCAGCCGACCGGCCGCGCGCGGACGGATAGTGAGGCGTCTGGCGGCGGCTTCGCTAGTTGAGCGTGAGACCGCGGCACTGCGGGCGCCTCGAGGCGTACCGCCGGTTCTCGCTCGGGACATACGGGAAGTACGCCCCTCGCTGCGCTTCCGGGGGTGCGCCTCGATCCGCCGCGCATTGCTCGGTCTCCGGCTAAGCGCTCGGTCTCGCCAGCTAACAGCTCCTCGGGACTGCTAGTTGGTCGTGGGACATGGACGGACGAGGGAACCGGACGAGCGAATGGTCTAGGCGCTCTTGGCCCTGTTGCACGCATCGCGTGCATAATCGAGGCTGATGATCCGGCGCTCCGAGGCAGCGGACCACCCGTGGATCATTTCTACGGGCGCGGAGGCGTACAGGGACCTGGGGGACTACACGCGGATCCTGCCATCGTGGCTGGAGCAGCCGGGTGTGTTGTCGTGGATCGACGAAGACTTGCAGGGGCGTGGCCGCGGATTCGCGATGTTGGGGTTCTACGTCGAGGGCGGTGGCGATGGCGGTTCGTCGCAGGTCGTCGCAGATCTGCTCGCGCTGGCGGTGTTGCCGTCGCAGCAGCGCCGCGGCATCGGGGCACGGCTGTTGGCTCACGTCATCGATGTCGCACAGCGGGTGGGGCCATCGAGCCAAATCGCCTCGCTGCGGCTCACGGTCGCAGAGACCAATGCCGGAGCCCAGCGCTTGTACACGCGTGCTGGGTTTCGCGTGATCGAGGGCTCCTCGACGTACGACCGCGGTCAGCGCGCGCTGCGGATGGCCAGGCCGCTCTAGCGGGTCCGAGGTCGGCGCAGCGCGAGTCGATACAGCAGGACCAGCGATAGCGCGACGAACACCAGCGCAGGCGACCTCAGCGTGGCGTAGTTGCCGCTGAACAACGTGAGCACGTCCTTGTCCTCGGCGATCGCGACGGGCACCGCCAGTCCAATGCCCAGCAGCGACTCGCCCGTGATGAATCCGGCGGCGGCGAGCAGACCCATTCGCTCGACCTCGTTGCGACGCTCGGCGCTAGCGTTCGAACGATCGAGCGCGCGCGACACCAGCCACGCGACGATGCCACCGAGGAAGATCGGAAAATTCAGATCGAACGGAAGGTAAACGCCGACCGCAAACGCCATCACCGGAACGCGAACACGCGACTTGCGAGCCTGAAGTAGCGAGTCGAGCGCGATCACGGCGGCAGCGATCGCGGCGCCGATACCGATCAATCTCCACGGCAGACCCCCGTCGAACACACCGAATGCAACGGTTCCCATCAGGTTTGCCTGAGGCGCACCGAGTTTTTCGCTGCCGATCGTGTACGCGCCATGCAGTAAGTTCAGCACGGGCGCGATGATAGGTGCGGCTACCAGCACGCCGACGATCTGCATCGTCTGTTGCTTCCACGGCGTCGAGCCGACGAGCTGCCCGCACTTGAGGTCCTGCATGTTGTCGCCGCCGATCGCGGCCGAGCAGCACACCACGCCGCCGATCAGTACCGCCGAAATCGGACCGATCGGACTCGGCAAGCCGAGCGCGAGCAACAGCAACGCAGCAACCAGGATCGTCGAGATCGTGATGCCCGACACCGGATTGTTAGACGAACCGACGAGTCCGGCCATGTACGAAGCGACTGCTGCGAACAAGAACCCAGCGATGATCATCAGTACCGCCATCACCGCGCTCACCCACCACGAATCGGTGAAGTGCCAGAAGATCAAGAACAGCGGAATCACCGAGGCTGCGATCAACATCAGGATGATGTTCATCGGCATGTCGTGCTCGGTCCGGACGATCGAGCTCGAGCCGCCCAGCTTGCGTTGCCGGTACGCGTGAAGCCCTGCGCTGATTCCGCCGAGCAGCGACTTGCGGAGCTTGAACAGCGACCACAGGCCACCGATCAGCATGCCGCCCACACCGAGAAACCGCGTCACGTACTTGTGGATCAGCCCCGACGCATCGACCGCGTTAGCGCCATCGAGCACCTGCGCGAGGTTGAGATGCGTACCGTCGGGCGCCGACTTGTCGGTGAGGATCGCGGTCGCGTCACCGATCATCGAGAACACTGGAATCGCGATCCAGCGGTTGAGCACCGCGCCTGCGAAGATCACCGCAGCAACGTTGAATCCGACGATGAACCCGACCGACAGCAGAGCGGGCGAAGCGTTGATTCCGAAGTACCAAGGAACGCCGCTCTTGGTTGCCGCCGCTCCAGCAGCACCTGCTTTGGCAGCGCCGCCGCCGATCCAAGCGCCGAGCTCCACGATCTCGGTCCACAACTTCACCCCAGTCGAGCCGACCTTGATCACCGCGCCCAGAACGCTGGTCAACACGAGAACACCGATGCCACTACCACCCTCGGCGCCGACCTTGAGGACTTCGGCGGTGGCGACACCCTCGGGAAACTGCAGCGGTTGATCGATGATCAGCGCGCGCCGTAGCGGAATCGTGAATAGGACGCCGAGCACACCGCCAAACGCAGCGATCAGCGTGGTCTCGAGGTAGCTGAACTCGGTCCACACCTTGAGCAGGATCAGCGCTGGGATCGTGAAGATCACGCCAGACGCGAGCCCGGCTCCCGATGCCGCGGTGGTTTGCACCGCGTTGTTCTGCAGAATGTTGCCGGTGCGTAACATTCGCAGCACGGCCATCGAGACGACCGCGGCTGGTACCGAAGCGGATACCGTCATGCCCGCGAACATCCCGAGGTATGCGTTCGCGCCGGCGAGGATGATCGAGAGCAGCGAGCCCAGCACGATCACGCCGATCGTGAGCTCGGGCAGGCTCTTGCTCGCGGGGATGTACGGGGTGACAGCTTTGGGCTCAAGGCTGGGCCCGGATTCGCCCGCGACGATTCTCGCCCTCGGAATCTGCGGTCCTGTCGGCTCCGACATCCGCGGACTGTCATGCTAGCGCGCGCCGCCGGTCAAGCGATCGGCCCGGTCGGGTGACGCGCCCGACTATTTCGCGGTGTATCACCGGCCCGCGCCGGACCACGGCGGAGCGCGGACCGTTCGGCTGGCAGCCACGTGGCAGAGCCGCACCGCGAGCGCACCGGTCACGATACCGGCCGCCGAACTGGTGAATCTTCGCGGTAGGTCGCCGGATCGAAACCTGCACGCCGTGCGCGCGTGCAACCGATCCTCACTGACTTTCACGCTGTGCGGCCACGCTACGAGGTATCGCATGCGCAGAGCTTGTCCTGGCTGGCGAGTGCTCATGCGGCCGCCGAGATCGCCGGCGGTGGGCTCTCCGACGCCGCTTGCGTCGCCATCGCGACGCGGATCGATCATCGCGTCCACCGCTGCGCGTGCGGGCCCGATCGAATCGTCACTCGCGCGAGCGTGCTGCCCGACGTCCAGACTACGAACTGGGACGAGCACTCCATCTACGACCTATCGAGTCATCCCCATGGACAAGGCACGGCGGCCCGCACCCGGCGGTTTGCCGAAGAGGTAACCGCGTACTTTGCGATCGCATATCCCGAGGCAGCGGCCGCTCCCGACGATCTGATCCACGTTACGTGCACCGGCTACGTTGCACCGAGCGGCGCCCAACGGCTCGTGGCATTGCGCGGCTGGGGACGCACGACCCGCGTCACCCACGCGTATCACATGGGTTGCTATGCCGCGCTTCCGGCGATCCGGATCGCGAACGGCTACCTCGCGACTGCCAAGTCAGGGCATCGCGTCGATATCGCGCACACCGAGCTCTGCTCGCTTCACCTCGATCCGACCGATCACAGCGCGGAACAGCTCGTTGTGCAGAGTCTGTTCGCGGATGGTCTGATCGCGTATTCGGTGGTCAGCGATCCGCAGCGCTCGGGTCTGCGGCTGCTCGCACAGACCGAGCACGTTCTGCCGAGCTCGAGTCACATGATGGGCTGGAGCGTCGCGGATTTCGGCATGGCGATGACGCTGCATCGCGACGTGCCGAACCGGGTGGCCGATGCCCTTCGCGGGTTCGTCCAGGAGCTGTTCGCTGCGGCCGAGCTTTCGCTCGGGCGGCTGGGCGATTGCGTGTTTGCGGTGCATCCAGGCGGCCCGAAGATCGTCGACCGCGTGCGCCAGGTGCTCGAGCTGTCGGCGGATCAGGTCGCCGCTAGCAATGCGGTGCTGCGCGAGCACGGCAACATGTCGTCGGCGACGCTGCCGCACATCTGGATGCGTGTGCTCGACGATCCGGCGGTTCGCTCCGGCACGCCGGTGGTGAGCCTCGCATTTGGCCCAGGACTGACCGTCAGCGGCGCGGTCCTCGAGAAGCGGTAATTCGATGCTCGCAGCATGTGTCGTGGCAATGGCGCTGCAAGCGATCGTGATGATCGGCGACGAAGGCTGGTTTCACAGGCGGCGGGACTTGCCGCGGTGGGAGCGGATCGGCCACCCGCTCGATACCCTGACGATCGCGGTGTGTCTCGGCTGGCTTGTCGTGATGCCGAGTGATGCGGAGCTCGCCATCCCGATCTACGTCGCCCTGGCGATCGGCTCGTGTCTGTTCGTGACCAAGGACGAGGGCGTGCACGCGCGGCTGTGCGACGGCGGAGAGCAATGGTTACATGCCGTGCTGTTCGTGTTGCATCCGATCGTGCTGGCCGCCGCGGCGATCGTGTGGTGGTCCGGCGAACGGACGATCCTGTATGGCCAGCTCGCCTTGACCGTAGCGTTCGGGATCTATCAGGTCGTCTACTGGAACGTGGTACGGCCTCGAGTACCGCGCGCGCCGCCGCGCATCGACAATCAGTGGTACGCCGACGTGGGCGCACGTTGGTACGAGGCGAGTGATACTCCGATCGCGCTGTTACGCGCAGAGGCACGGCACCGCAACCCGTGGCTGGTACGCCAGATCACGAGCCTGATCGGAGCGCGGACGTGTCGGGTGCTCGACGTCGGATGTGGCGGCGGTCTATTGGCGAATTACATGGCGCGATGCGGCCATCGCGTCGACGCGATCGACGCGTGTGGCGAAGCGCTCGCGGTCGCGCGCGCCAACGATCGAACGGGAACCGTCCGCTATCACCAAGCAGACGCGTATGCGTTGCCGTTTCCCGACGGCAGCTTCGACGTCGCGTGCGCGATGGATCTGCTCGAGCACGTCGAACGTCCCGATCAAGTAATCGCCGAGCTGTCCCGCGTGCTCGCGCCGTCCGGCGTGTTGTTCTTTCACACGTTCAACCGCACGTGGCTCGCCAAGCTGATCGTGATCAAGGGCGTCGAGCTGTTCGTCGCCAATACGCCGCCGGATCTACACGTGCTCCGGTTGTTCGTCACGCCCGACGAAATGACCGCGATGTGCCGGCACAACGCGCTCGAGCCGCTCGCCGTTCATGGAGTTCGCCCGCGGTTTCGCTGGCCGTTGTGGAGGATGTTGCTGACAGGTCGCGTCGGCGATGACTTCGAGTTCACGTTCACGAGCTCGACGCAGCTTGGTTATCTCGGCGTGGCGCGGCGCACCAACTCGATCGCGCTACACGAGCCACGCAACCAGCTGAGCGCCCGACATTCCAATGACCAGCGCGACGGCACACATCGCGAGCCGCTCGTAGCGACGCGGGTCTACGCAATCCCGCGCGCTCGCCACGCGCCACAGCCCGAGGGGCGCGACCACGGCAGCGGCGATCGCGACCCGGGTCGGAGTCCCGAGCGCGATGACGGCGAAGCCCGGTAGCACCATCGCGATCGCGGTGATCACCGCATAGAGCGCCGCGGCTCGCTTCGCGCCGAGCTGGACCACCAGCGTGCGCTTGCCGGTGGCCGCGTCGCCCGCCGCGTCGGGCAGCTCGATGGCGAGCAGCATCGCGAATTGCAGCAGTGCGAGTGGCGCGACCGAGCCAGCGAGCAGCGTGATGCCGGCGAAATCCGGTGATTGCAGCAGGAACCCGAGCAGCGGGACGAGCATCGTGACCACCACCGCCGTGGTGAGCTCGCCGAGTCCGCGAGCGCATAACCGAATCGGTGGCGCGCTGTAGGTCCAAGCGAGCGCCCCGATGCTGACCAGCGTGACCACCGCCAGTCGATCGCCGAACATCGCCACGGCAAGCGTCGCGATCGCGCCGAGCAGCAAGAACACGATCGCTGCCGTCAGTGCGACGCGTCGTGGCAGCGCACCCTCGATCAACACGCGGCTGCCGCCCGACCATCTGGTGGGCGTCAGATTTGCCCGGTCCGCCTCGTAGTCGAAGTACTCATTCGCGTAATGGGTCATCAGCTGTAACGCCGTGACCGCCGCTTGTCCCGCGGCGTATCGCGATGGCTCGAAGCTGTGCCCGCTGGCGAGGGCGATCGCGCTACCCAGCCCATACATCACGAAACCGCCAACGAGGAACAGCGGCCGGCCGAGCCGCACGACCAAGATCAGCGCCTGCCCGATCACGCTCGCTGTATAGCCGGCGCGGTGGCAAATGGAGCCAACCGATGGTGGTCATTCTGAAAATCTTGATGCCGCCGGGAGCGCGTTCCAGCGCGGGTGCCTTGACGTGTATTCGGACCCACGGCACCGTCGCACATAGCGCGAACCTATGACTGATGCGTTGGTAGTCGGTGTGCGTTCGTCGCAGGCGTTCTCATTGTTGATGCGTTGGTAGTCGGTGTGCGTTCGTCGCAGGCGTTCTCATCGCCAATGCAATGGTACTCGTGCAGTCCGGAGGATCCCCTTGAAGGCCCAACGTCCGCTTTTTGTTCGAACTGTCGCGGTGGTGTCTCTGATGTCGCTCGTAACGACCTCGTGCGGAGGCAGCGGCAGTCAGACCCAAGCCAAGCTCGGTAGTGGCTCGATGTCCGATCAGGTGCTGGTGCAGATCAAGGATCTGCCGCCAGGACTCGACCTTCGGCTGTCGAATGGAACCGAGGGACCCGCGGCGTTTGATCGCGCGAAGCTCGCGCCGGCGACCAAGCTCGGAGCGCCCGAATCCGATGCGCTGCTCGCCCGCACCAAGCCGCTCGCGGCTGATCCACAGGACAAGCAGAACTTCGCGCTTCGTCCCGGATCGCAACCGGCACCGCGCACCGGCCAGACCATCAAGTCGAGCTTTCCGGCACCCGCGTCGTCGCTGTTGCCGCCCAAGGCCAACGACGCAGGCCAAGACCTGCGGGTGTCGCGCTGGATGCCCGAGGGTGAGGTGCCGCTCGCGCCCGAGCTGTCGGTGACGTTTTCGCAGGCGATGATCGCGGTGACCTCGCAGGGCGACGCGGCTGCGACGACGCCGGTGAAGCTGACCCCAACGCCGCCCGGCAACTGGCGATGGATCGGGACCCGGACGATCCTGTTCGACCCGACGATTCGGTTCCCGCAAGCGACGACCTACCAAGTGGAGATTCCGGCCGGCACCAAGAGCGCGACCGGCGGCGTGCTCAAGCAAGCCACCAAGTTCTCGTTCGAGACGCCCGCTCCAACGATGGTTTCGCATTTCCCGGGGAGTAGCCAACCGCAGCACCTCGATGTACCGATGTTCGTGCTGTTCGATCAGAAGATCGACGCACAAGCCGTGCTGCGCTCAATCAAGGTCGTTGCCGACGGCAAGACCCAAGCGATCCAGATGCTCGACGCGACCGAGCTCGCGAAGCACAAGCAGCTGGCGTCGACCGTCGAAGCGGTCAAGAAGGACGAGCAGGACGGCCGGTGGCTCGCGTTTCGCACCACCAACAAGCTGCCCGCTGACACCACGATCTCCGTCGAGATTGCGAAGGGAACGCCATCCGCCGAAGGTCCGAACCGCACCAAGACGGATCAGTCATTTTCGTTCCGCACCTATCCGCCGTTGAAGATCGAAGAGGCCGAGTGTGGGTGGGGCCGCGAATGTCGTCCTGGGATGCCGTTCGCGATCCGATTCAACAACCCACTCGACGATGACAAGTTCGATGAAGCGCAGCTGACGATCTCGCCGGCGATTCCGGCGGTGAAGATCGTGCAGTCCGGCACTGCGCTGTTGGTTCAGGGCCTGACCAAGGCGCGAACCACCTACAAGGTCGTGGTCGCCGCCGCGCTCACCGACGAGTTCGGCCAGCAGCTCGGCAAAGACACCACGCTGACGTTCACGGTCGGTGATGCGTCGCCGACGTTCTTCGGGCCGAACGGGATGGTGGTGGTCGATCCGGGCGCGAAGCAGCCGACGCTCGACTTCTTCACCACCAACTACGACCAGCTCAAGGTCCAGCTCTATCAGGTGTCGCCGGCCGACTACGACGCGTACGGATTCTATCTGCGCAACCAGTGGAACCACGACAAGAAGCCGCCGATGCCGGGCAAGAAGGTGTTCGACAGGCTGGTGAAGACGTCGAGCGGGCAGAACGACTTGATCGAGACCGCGGTCGATCTGAAGTCCGCGCTCAATCGCTCCGGGCTCGGTCACGTGATCGCGGTCGTCGAGCCATCGCCGTGGAAGGAACGCTACGAGCCACCGCGGATGGTGGCATGGGTGCAGTCGACCAAGCTCGCAGTCGATGCGTACGTCGACAGCGATACGCTGTTCGCGTTCGCCACCGAGCTCACCACCGGTAAGCCGGCGTCGGGCGTTTCACTCGAGATGCGGCCGTCGGGACTCAAGGCGACGACCAACGAGCAGGGCATGGCGTCGCTCGCGTTGCCGAGCGGCGGCGTCAAAGGCTCGAGCTTTCTGATCGCGACGCGCGGCGACGATGTCGCGTTTGTCGCCGACAACGGTGGTTGGTGGAACGAGAACGGCTCGTGGGTCAAGCAGCCGCGGCCGACCCAGCTCGCATGGTACGTGATCGACGATCGCAAGATGTACAAGCCGGGCGAGGAGGTCTCGCTCAAGGGCTGGCTCCGCACGATCGATTCGGGCAAGAACGGCGACGTCGGTGGCATCGCGGGGGCGGTGAACCAGGTGACGTACAAGGTCAACGATTCCCGCGGCAATCAGATCGCGACGGGCTCGGCGCCGGTCAACGCGGTCGGCGGATTCGACGCCAAGTTCACGCTGCCCAAAACGCCGAACCTGGGCCACGCGTACATCCAGTTCCAAGCCCAAGGCAGGATGACTGGCGGCTACGGCCACGGCTTTCAGATCGAAGAGTTTCGCCGGCCGGAGTTCGAGGTCTCGACCCAGGCGAGCCAGGGCCCGTTCCTCGTCGGAGGTTCGGGAGACGTGACGGTGAACGCCAAGTACTACGCGGGCGGTCCGCTCCCCGGTGCCCCCGCGAATTGGAACGTCGTCGCGAACCGGACCACCTTCACGCCGCCCAACCGCGACGATTACGTGTTCGGCGAATGGGAGCCATGGTGGGGCTATCACCGCTACTACGGCGACGAAGGAGACGACGGTGGCAACGGCAGCTTTCGCGCGCCGAAGAGCTGGAACTTCCAAGGCAAGACCGACGCGACCGGAGCGCACACGCTTCATCTCGACTTCTTGTCGGTCAACCCGGCGCTCCCGATGTCGGTGACGGCGAACGCGTCGGTGACCGACGTCAATCGTCAGACCTGGTCGGCGTCGTCGGCGATGATCGTCCATCCATCGTCGCTTTACGTCGGGCTCAAGACCAAGAAGCCATTCGTCGAGAAGGGTACGCCGTTCGACATCGACGTGATCGGCGTGGACCTCGACGGCAAGGCCGCGCCTGGCGCGAAGATCGAGGTCAAGGCGGTGCGGCTCGATTGGGAGCTCAAGCGCGGCAAATACACGACCAAAGAGGTCGACGCACAGGTCTGTGGGGTTGTCGCGGCTGCCGATCCTGTGCCATGCAAATTCACCACGACCCAGGGCGGCACGTATCAAGTGACCGCGACGATCTTCGACGCCAAGCAGCGACCGAACCAGACCAAGCTGACGTTCTGGGTGTCCGGTGGAGATCAACCGCCCGCGCGCGAGGTCGCGCAGGAGGTCGTGAATCTGATCCCTGACAAGAAGGAGTACCAAGCCGGCAGCACCGCCGAGCTGCTCGTTCAAGCGCCGTTTTATCCGGCGGAGGGCATCGTCAGCTGGCGGCGCTCGGGCATCGTGAAGTCGGAGCGCATCACGCTTACCGGGCCGACGGCGGTGATCAAGGTCCCGGTGACCGACGCGATGGTGCCGAACATGTACGTCCAGGTCGATCTGGTCGGAGCTGCGGCGCGCACCGACGACAAGGGCGATCCAGATCCGAAGTTGCCGAAGCGGCCTGCGTACGCGGTCGGCGAGATCAATCTGCCGGTGCCGCCCAAGCAACGCACCTTGAACGTCCAGGTCACCCCTGCCGCACCCAAGCTCGGACCCGGCGAGAGCACCCAGCTGTCGGTGATCGTCAAAGACGCCGCCGGTCGTCCAGTGCCGAACGCCGAGGCGGCGGTGATCGTCGTCGATGAAGCGATCCTCGCGCTCACCGGCTATCAGTTCCCAAATCCAGTGGACACGTTCTACAGCGGACGCGGCGAAGACGCGCGCGACTTCTATCTGCGCTCGTACGTCAAGCTCGCGAAGCCGGACCTCGGTGCGCTTGCGGCAAACGGAGCGCCCGGTGGCGCAGCGACCGGGGCGATGGCGTTGGAAGAAGGTGCGATGGCAGGTGCGCCGCCCGCTTCGCCGTCGGCTGCACCCGTGAGGCCGGCTCCTGCGATGGAGGCGGACATGATGAAAAAGGCCGAGCGGTCCGAGTCCGAGAGCGCACCGCGGATGCGCCGGCAAGCGGCCGATCAACCGGCGGACGACGGCAATGCCGCGGCCAACCAGGCGATCGCGATCCGCTCGAACTTCAACCCGCTCGCGGCGTTCGCGCCCGCGGTGAAGACCGACGGTAATGGCAAGGCGATCGTCGAGGTCAAAGTCCCCGACAACCTCACGCGTTACCGCGTGGTCGCGATCGCGACCGCCGGCGACAAGCAGTTCGGCAAGGGCGAGAACGCGGTCACGGCACGGCTTCCGTTGATGGTGCGCCCGAGCCCGCCGCGGTTCTTGAACTTCGGCGACACGTTCCGGTTGCCCGTCGTCGTTCAAAACCAGACCGATGCGCCGATGATCGTGAAGGTCGCGGTGCGCGCGACCAACGCTGCGATCACCGACGGTGCCGGTCGTCAGGTCACGGTTCCGCCGAACGATCGCGTCGAGGTCCAATTCCCCGCCGCCGCTGAGATGGCAGGCACGGCGCGGTTTCAGATCGTCGGAGCATCGGGCTCGTACAGCGATGCCTCCGAGCTCGCGCTGCCGGTATGGACGCCCGCGACCACCGAAGCGTTCGCGACCTACGGCGTGATCGATGAAGGCGCGATCAAGCAGCCGGTCGCGTTGCCCGGCAAGGTGGTCACCCAGTTCGGCGGCCTCGAGGTCCAGACCGCGTCGACCAATCTCCAGGCGCTCACCGACGCGATGTTGTATCTGGTCACCTATCCGTTCGAGTGCGCCGAGCAGCGCGCGTCGCGGATCATGGCGATCGCCGCGCTGCGCGATGTGCTCACTGCGTTCAAGACCAAGGACATGCCATCGGTCGCCGAGATGGAGACCCGCGTCAAAGCCGACGTCGAGCGGTTGTCGCAGATGCAGAACTACGACGGCGGCTTCGCGTTCTGGGATCGCGGCTATCCGTCGGAGCCGTATCTGACGGTCTACGTGACCAATGCGTTGGTGCGCGCGCAAGCCAAGGGCTACACGGTGCCCGCTGGCATGCTCGACCGCGCGAAGCAGTACCTGCGGCAGATCGAGAACTACTACCCGCACTACTACGGCCCGGACATTCGCCGCACGATCTCGAGCTACGCGCTCTACACGCGCAAGCAGATGAACGATCTCGATATCGCGAAGGGGCAGAAGATCATCGCGGAGGCGGGCGGCGTCGCGAAGCTGTCGATGGAAGCCAATGGTTGGCTGCTCGGCACGTTCGCCGGCAGCGCAGCCGCAGCGACCGAGCGCAAGGACATCGTTCGCCACGCGCTCAACAAGGTGTCGGAGACCGCAGGCGCCGCGAACTTTACGACATCGTACGGCGACGGTGCCTACTTGATCCTCGCGAGCGATCGCCGCGTCGACGCAGTGATGCTCGAGTCGTTGATCCAAGAGCAGAAGGATCTCGATCTGATCCCCAAGGTGGTCACCGGACTGCTGGCGCATCGCAAGGCGGGGCGCTGGCTCAACACGCAAGAGAATACGTTCGCGCTGCTCGCGCTCGACAAGTACTTCCAGACCTACGAGAAGGTCACGCCGGACTTCGTCGCGCGCGTATGGCTCGGAAACGACTACGGCGGTGACCATCGGTTCAAGGGCCGCACGACCGAGTACCACGCGATCTCGATCGCGATGAAGGACGTCGCGACCCACGACAAGCAGGACCTGACGATCCAGAAAGATGGCAAGGGCCGGTTGTACTACCGCGTCGGCATGACCTACGCGCCGGCCTCGCTCAAGCTCGAGCCCGCGGACTACGGATTTGTCGTCGAGCGGATCTACGAAGGCGCCGACGATCCGAAGGACGTCACGCGAGACGCGAGCGGCACCTGGCACATCAAGGCTGGCGCGCGCGTGCGCGTGAAGCTGACGATGGTCAACGAGAACCGGCGCTATCACGTCGCGCTCGTCGATCCGCTGCCGGCGGGTCTCGAGACCATGAACCCAGCGCTCGCGGTCACCGGTCCGATTCCGCAGGACCCGAACCAGCAGAAGGCGAAGGGCGCATACTGGTGGTGGTACGGCCCGTGGTACGAGCACCAGAACATCCGTGACGAGCGCGTCGAGGCTTTTGCGTCGCTGCTGTGGGCGGGCGTTCACAGCTACGAATACGTCGCGCGCGCGACCACGCCGGGTAACTTTGTCGTGCCGCCGCCCAAGGCCGAAGAGATGTACATGCCCGAGACGTTCGGCCGAGGTGCGAGCGATCGCGTGATCGTCGAGTGACGACGATCGATTCGTAGTAGGGTCGCCGCGTGGCAAGCCTGGTCTACATCGACGGCAACCCGTTGCGCGCAGGCGAGCTCACTCGTGCCGTGCCGAGTCTCGCGGTAACCGTGGAGGCGCTCCAGACTGGATTCTCGACGAGCGCGCCGGAGCCCAGCCAGCGCGCACGCGACAAGGTGCTCGCGCACCCGGTCACGGCGGGCTGTTTTGCCGAGGCGGTAGATCTGACGACGATGGACGGCAAGAGCCTTCGGCTCGAGCTCGACTCGGAGAACGAGAACCGGTTCTGCAAGTGGTGGCGCGAGACCCCGGCCAAGATGCACGTCGTGCTCGCGCTGCGCCGCGCACCCGACGCAGACATCGAGCTGTTCACCACGATCGGTGAGGGCAGGATCGCCGACAAACCAGCCGGGCCTCACCTCTTGGGGTGGGACCGGCTGTTCGTGCCCGCGGGTGAGGACTACACGCTCGCGCAGCTCACCGAAGCCGGTGAGCTCGTCGAGCTGCGCCGCGCGACGTATACAAATCTCGCGAACGCACTCGGGCTCGCGGTCTTGGGGTAGCTCTATTTCGCCGTCGCCGCGGCGGTGAGGCAGCGACGCGCCTGGCGGAGCGCGTGCTGCGAGACTCCGGGGGTCACGACCAATTTGCGAAGCCGAGTGAGACCCGCGGGGCCCAGCGCTTTCACGATCGGACCCGACGGATCCGCCGCAAGGTCGCTGCACAGCACCTCCGCCGCCGCCAGCGCCACGGCGACATCGCGATCGTTCGCGATGATGCCACCCAGCACCGGCTGGATCGCCGCCGGAACGGGCGCGGGCGTCACCACGATCGCCGCGCGACGAAACGCGGGATCTGCGTCGCCGAGCGCGCGAGGCAGCTCGATGCCGTTCGGGCTCAACGTCGCCGTCACGTCGAGCGCCATGACTCGTAGCTCGATCCATCGGTCCGCGCGCAGCGCGATCGAGAACCACATCGCGCGCCAACGCTCGATGTCGTCGTCCGCGATGTCGTCGCCACCGAGATCCTGCGGATCGCCGCCAACACACGCGCGTCCTTGCGAGCACGCGAGCTGACGCGCAATCGTGCGCGCCGCATGAGCCGCAGGGATCGCGGTGCGTCGATCAGGTCCGCTTGCGGCGTCGGCGAGCGAATCGAGCAGCGCGATCCGTCCTTCGACTGCGGGCGTTGCGACCGCACCTGCAAGTCGCACGCTCCGGTCGTTCGAACCAAGCGCCTGCTCGACGACCCGCGCTCCCGCGATCACGCCTTGACGACCCGCCTCGTCGAGATCGCCTCGATCGACCGCCGCGCGCATGCTCGCGATCCCGGCGGCGGCGAGTGCGATGTGAGCCCACGACACATCCGAGATCTTGCCGGTACTCGTGCGATGTCCCGAAGAATCTTGGCCAAAAAATTGACACCCGGATGATGCGTTCAGTACCGTCATTCCGTTCAGTAGATTGAATTCTCTTTTCCTTCAAAGGGGCATATGGCCGACGCGCTCACCCTCCGGCAGCGAGAAATTCTCGACTTCATTTCGGCGTCTATCGTTGAGCGCGGATTCCCGCCGACGCTTCGCGAGATTGGCGAACACTTCAACATTCGCTCGACGAATGGAGTGAACGACCATCTCAAAGCACTCGAGAAGAAGGGGCACCTTCGTCGCGAGGATCTCAAGTCACGCGCGATGCGACCGGTGCTTCCTGGCCCCGATGGCACCGGCGAGATCATTCCGCTGCGCCGCGCCGCAACGGGGACATCGACCGGACTGATCCCGCTGGATGACATGGCCGAGATCCCGATCCTGGGTCGCGTGGCTGCGGGTCAACCGATCCTCGCGGTCGAGAACGCGAGCGACACGGTGAAGATCGATCGAATGCTGCTCGGCCCCGCCGCGGGACGCGAAGTGTTCGGACTCCGAATCGTGGGCGAGTCGATGATCGAAGACGGCATCTTCGATGGCGACTACGTGTTCGTGAAGAAGACCCCCACGGCAGCCACCGGAGACATCGTGGTCGCGATGATCGAGGGCGAAGCCACCGTGAAGCGGTACTTCCCGGAGGGCGACCGGATCCGGTTCCAGCCGGCCAACTCGAACATGCACCCGATCATCGTCCGCCGCTCCGACTTCAAGTCCGTGGACATCCTGGGGATCGTCGTCGGCGTGTACCGCAAGCTGTCGTAGATCAGGCCCGGGCGCGGCGGGTAAAGTCAGGTCAGTTTCGAGCACCCCGGGGAGCTCCAAAGGGCTCCATCCCTGTGACATTTCTGGCCAACCAACGGATGGCTCGTATGTCAAACTGAGCTTCCGGTGGCCCGTCGGCAACGCGCATACCGCAACCGATGGCTGCTGTGGCCGGCTGTGTTTGCGTCGATCACTGCACAAACCGCGGTGATCGCGACCTATCAAGTAACGCGGCCGACCCCGCAACCCTTTCTGACGGTTCAAGTTTGGGGAAAGGGTGATGGCCACGTTCTGATCACCCGCTCCGGCGAAAGCTCGCCGGTTGCGCGGTGTACGGATCGCTGCAGAATCGCGGTCGCGCCCGGCCAGCAAGTTCGATTGACGTCTGTGCTCGGTAATCGCGCGACGTTTGGCGGCTACGTGCAGCTGCCGATGCGGCCTCCAGCGGCTCTGGTCCCGTATCTCGGCGATCCGCTCGCCGCGTGCATCGATCGAGATCTCCTTGCAGGGGGAGATGTGCTCGATTGCAGCGTCTCGATCATCGCGGATACCCAGATTGCAGTCGAGTTCGGGGTTCCGCCCGACGTGATCGAGACCGTGTTCAACAACGAGCCGACCGATCAGCTCGAGCCCGACAAGCCCAAACCTCCGCCACCCCCGCCGATCGACGCCGAAAAGCTCGAGACGCCTGCGGTGGCGATCGCGCCGCCACCACCGCCGCCCCCCCCGCCGACGCTCAAGCCACCACCGCCACCCCCGCCCGAGCAGGACAAGCCCAAGCCGGTCCAACCGCCACCGCCGAACATGGTGATGGTCGAGGTCAAGGACGACAAGAGCGTCGTCGATAAGGCTCCTGACGACGCGACCAAGCTATCCGACAAGAATCGCGATGTCGCGGAGGAAACCCGCGCGACCGAGACCAACCTCGAGCGCGAATCCGAGGGCAAGGTGGCCGCGTCGAGGGAGAGCGATATCAACAGCACCGAGGTCGGCGGTCCCGACGACAAGATCCGCCAGCTCGAACAGACCGAAGCGACCACCGACGAGCGTGTGAAAGAGACCGATCATTCGGGCTCGCGCGAGGAGGCGACTGGCGTCGTGATCGGACAGGAGGGCGACAGCGGCGAGGCGGGGACGGGGCAGACCTCGTCGGGCGTGATGTCGATGCGCGGGATCGAAGGCCGCGGTTCGATCGTCGATCAGGGCGACGGCCGCAAGATCGGCCGCAAAGGAACCCCGGGCATCAATCGACCGCTGGCGTTTCAGGACTACGAACGGATCATGGGCAAGGAGCGCGTCGACGAAGAACGCCAGGTGGCGGCGCGCAAGATGTCGAGCAAGAAGGGCAGGTACGAACGCAAGCTCGCCGCGGTGAAGAGCGCGCTCGAGAACTTCGTTCCCGATGTGCGGCCTGGCAACCAGACCGCGCTCAAGACCCGGGCGCATCCATTCGCGATCTACGTGAACCGGATGCATCGCCGGATCCACGAGCTGTGGGGCTTCGATTACCTCGAGCACCTCGATGATCGATCGGCCACCGATCCGCTCAACAACCCCGATCTGTGGACCAACCTCGAAGTCTCGGTCAACTCCGATGGCTCCGTGCACAAGGTCACGATCGTGAAGACCTCGGGGAGCACCGAGTTCGACGTGGCCGCTGTCGACACGGTGTTGTCATCGGCGCCGTACGAAGAACCACCTGAAGCGATCCGGTCGGTCGATGGCCGTGTGTACTTGCGCTGGGGCTTTTATCGCAATTGGCGCCAGTGCGGCACGTTCAACGTCGAACCGTACATCTTGAGCTCGGTGCCCAACGACAGCGGCGACAACGTGCTCGATGACGGTGCGATGGTGAGGAACACGGCGAAGCTGCCTGGGAGGGCCAAGCCACAGCTCGGGACCAAGCCGGTGACGCCAGATGACGGCAAGCCCACCGGACCGGTGTCGCCATCGTCGACCGTAACCGACAAGGAAGCACTGTTCGCGGCCAACAAGTGGGTGTCTGCGTTCGCGACCGCGGCCGTCGACAAGTTGGTGGAGCGCTCTACCGTGCCGTTCTATGCGGGCGGCCAAGTGGCCGCGCAGACCGGCACCGATCTCAAGGAGATGTACAGCGGACTGGTGGTCGAGTCGGGCCCGATGAAGGACTGGAAGTTATTGAAGCCGTCGGAGTACGGCGGCGATCTTCCCGAAGGCAACGTCGTGCTTCAAGTTAGGACTGCCAAGACAGCGTTCGCGGTAGTCCTCACCCGAACCAAGTCGGGCGAATACCGCGCTACCCAGCTCGCGCGATGAGCCCCGACCGGGGACGTCAAAATTTCAATTCGAGCTACTGCTGAACCTTGAGGACCCGGGCAGCGAACAGGCCCTTGGGCCCTTGCTGCTCTTCGTACTCGACGGTCTGGCCCTGGTTGAGGGTGCGAAACCCATCACCAGAGATCGACGAGTAGTGCACGAAGACATCCTTGCCATCATCTGCACGGCTGATGAAGCCGTAGCCCTTGGCATCGTTGAACCACTTCACGGTACCGAGCGCCATGTTTACTGCCTCCTCGACAACTTGTTCCAACCGACACCTTCACCCGTCGCCACGCACCTGTTTTGCCCATTCGCGAGGCGAGCGCTCAACTAGAAAGTCCTATAAAGCGACTGCAATGTGCAAATCTTCATTGCTACGGAAACATCGAAAACGCCTCGAGTAATGTGCACTGCACAGTCGACGGCCGGTGTTTCAGATCGGACGAGATGTCTCCGCCGTGTCACTCACTGTCGTCTCACGCAGAACCAGTTCTTGTGATTTTCTCGTCGGAATCGCTGTGGCACCAACGCTCAGTGACAGTGTCCAGCGGGTGAACAGGCGTCGATGCACTTCAGGTGCAATCGGTTGTTCTGATCCACGTCGCCTCGAACGCGACACGCGACGTTCGTCACGCCGCAGCAACGCCGAATGGATCGGCGTAGCGCCCTGGTCGCATCAGCGCGACGGCGATCACGGCTGACTCCGGCGCGGCTCGCGCACACGAGTCGGCTGGTGCACCGAGATCGTCGACGCAATCGTGTTGCAACTGGATCGGAGTCGCGATCACGCCTCTCGCTTGATTCGATCACGAATGCAAGCGCGACGCGCGATATCGGAGGTGTCACCACCTTCGAAGACATCCGCGACCGCGATGACTGCTCGGTGGTCCAAAAGATCGGCTAGCATCGTGCGGCGTGGAAGTCCTGATCGACGATCCGGAGCGCGCGATTGGGGTCGCCGACGATCTTCCGTCGCGCGACGCGTTTCTCGGAGCGATGGGCGTCGTCGATGGTCGCGCCGCGGGACTGTTGCGAGTGCTGCTCGCGCGATGCGTGCCTGGTGCGCCGCTGACCGAACAGCTGGTGGCGGTCGAGCAGCTCGGCCGATTTATCGTCGCCGGACCTAAGGTTCCAGGGATGTCGGATGGCGGGGCGCTCGCGCGACTCGAGTTGCTCGTGCTCGCGCTCGAGCGGATTCCTGCTGCGGCGCAGCGGTTCCAGGGGACCGTGCATGATGTGCTGACCCAAACGCGAGCGGTCAAGCTGCTCGGCGAGATCGGTCTTCCCAACGAGCGCGGCCTGCTCGCCGAGACCACCGATCGACTCGCGCGCCGGTTCTTGCCCGAGGCGCCGCAGATCAACGAGCTGTGGCGACTGGCGAGTCACATCGTGCGCAACCTCGAAGATCTCAGCTGGGTGGGGCCCGCCGCGGATCCGTTGCTGCATCGCTTGGCGCAGTCTGCTGGCACCGCATGGGATCCCCTGCGCACGTCGGTGCTGGACGCGATCAGCTTGGTGACGACGCGAATCGCGGCGCTCGGGATGGCCGAGGCGTTCCGAACGCGAACTACCGCCGGCGAGATCCGTGAGTCGCCGCTGTATCACCTGACCCGCGTGCAGCCCGCGGCGATGCCCGAGCTGATCGACGCGGCGCGCGAGCACCTGGATCAAGTCCGCGTTGCCCTCGAAGATCACGGCGTCTCGATCGACGTCGTGTATTCGCTCGATTCGATCGAGCGGGGTCTGGCGCGGCTCGAGATCCTCCTGCCGTTCGCCGATCCCAACCGCCGACCAGCCGGGCCGTCGAACGAGATCCGCGCGGTGATCGCTGCGGTAGGGCGTGGACTCGTCGGCGGTCGCAGCTTCGTTCAGCTGCTCAGCGACAACCTGCGATTGCTCGCGCGCAAGGTGATCGAACGCGCCGGTCGTACCGGCGAGCACTACGTGACGTCGTCGAAGCGCGAGTATTGGAAGATGCTCGGCTCCGCGGCCGGCGGTGGCGTGCTGACGCTCGGAACCGCCGCGGCCAAGTTCTTCGTCAAGTGGGGCCAGTGGCCGTTGTTCATCGATGGCGTGCTGTCATCGATCATCTACGCCGGCAGCTTCCTGGTGATGCAGCTGCTCGGTTTCACGCTCGCGACCAAGCAGCCATCGATGACCGCGGCAGCGCTCGCCGGCACGATTCGCGATCAGGATGGGCCCGGCCGGCTCGATGACCTCGTGCGGTTGATCGCGCGGATCGCGCGTTCGCAGTTCGCCGCTGCGGTGGGCAACGTTTCGGGGGTGATCGTCACGGCCACGGTGTTCGACGTCGTATGGCGGAGTGCGTTCGGCGAATCGTTCCTCGGCGCGGCCGAATCGCTCAAGGTGACCAAGTCGTTCGACCCGTTGGGATCGGGAACGGTCTTTTTTGGTGCGTTCACCGGCGTGTTGTTGTGGGTGTCGAGCCTGTTCGCGGGTTGGTTCGAGAACTGGGTGGTTTATCGCCGGCTGCCCGAAGCGATCGAACATCACCGCATCGGCAAGCGCGTCGGTCGCGAGCGCATGGCCAAGCTCGCGCGGTTCCTCGAGCACGAGGCCGCGGGTTTCGGCGGTTCGATCTCGCTCGGCGTGTTGCTCGGCATGATCCCGGTGTTCGCGAAGTTCACCGGCATGCCGCTCGACGTTCGCCACATCACGTTGTCGACCGGATCATTGACGCTCGCGATCTCGTCGGTAGGTGTCGAAGGCGTCGGTTGGAGCTTGTTCATTTCGGCTTGCGTGGGCATCGCGATCATCGGGATGCTCAACTTCGGCGTGAGCTTCGCACTCGCGCTGATCGTCGCGTTACGCGCTCGCGATGTTCCCCGTGGCGAGCGCCGAACGCTGCCGCTCGCGGTGCTTCGCCGGTTCCTGCGACGCCCGTTCGATTTCTTCTATCCGCCCCGGGAGGACGGCACGCGCGCACAGACGGAACCTGCGCATCATTGAAGCGCGTCTGGGTTGAACTGGAACGCAATGCCGAAACGACCGCGGAGCTTAGCGAGAGTGCAGGCCGGAATACGCCGGAGCCGTTCGGCTACCAGCCGGCCACGATGTACGTGCCGCTTGCCAGCACGAGCCGCGAATCGTCGACGCCGTCGATGACCACGTAGACGCCGGTGTCGAGCGCGATGCCGATCGGACCGAACAGGATGAGCGTGGTGCGTATGCCGCCACCGGCCAGCGGTGCGCGCTGATCGAGATCGAAGCCGACATCGGCATGGAGATCGAGCGTGAGTAAGGGGCGGGCGGAGCCGGCCTCGTAGACCAGGCCGGCTCGGATCATGCCGTCGTGATCGGGGTCGAAGCCGTGCCAGCCCGCGATCACACCAAAACGGCTCTGCGGTTTGATGGTGACTTGCGCGTCGAACCGCCAGCGATCGCCTTGGGAGCCGGTCAGCAAGAACGAACCGCCTGCGCCGACGCTGCCGTGCCAGCCACGCTCGGCATCGACGTCGGCGTTCGGGTCAGCTTGGGCTTCGGCGTCGGCGTGTGCATTCGACGCGGCGCTGGTGAGCGCGAGCGTTACGAGGCACAGAACAGCGGAGCGCATCGACGACGTTATACGGTGATTCGACCCGCCGCGCGGATCTCGGTTCCAGGCTGCAGCTCGTGGGCGGCGAGCACCGCGACGTCGGGCAGCTCGGGCTCGAGTAGCGATCGCAGATGGCGGCGAACGTCGCCGCTGGTGAGGATCACCGCAGGGCCGGTGCCCAAGTTGGTGCGCACCGCGGCCACGATGTCGGCGGCGATCGCAGGTTCGAGCGCGAGCACCTGCGCGCCGCCGCGGCGATCGATCGATGTGCGCAGCGCGTCTTCGATCATCGAGTCGATCGTATAGACCGCGAGCTGGCCGCGCTTGGCCCAGCGAGCGCTGATCTGGCGGCGCAGTTGCCCGCGCAAGAATTCGACGAGCTCGGGAGTATCGGATGGCTTGAGGCCAGTGCTCGCCGCGGGCGAGATCGCGATCGCCTCGAGCACGGCGGCGAAGTCAGCGACCGGCACTTGCTCGCGAACCAGGTTGCGCACGACGTCGGTGAGCACGGCAAGTGAGATGATGCGCGGCACGACTTCTCGCACCAACACCGGTGCGGTCGACGCGGTTCGTTCGACCAGCCCGGCTACGCGATCGATCGAGATCAGCTCGGGAGTTGTCGTGGCGAGCGCGTCCGTGAGCTTGTCGCCGAGGCCGGCGAGATCGTCGACACGCAGCCAGATGATCGGCGTGCCATCGACGGCGATCGCTGCTTCGCGATCGGCGAGCTCGGGGTCTCGCTGAATTGCCAACGCTGGCAGCGGCATGCCGGTGCGTGCCTCGATCGCCGCGCGTGCCGCCGAGGTGATCGCGTGGAGCTCGGTGCTCCGGGGTGTGAACGCGGTGTATAGCGACGCGGACAACCGCAGACCCAGCCGCGCACCACGCACGCGATCGGCGTTCGGCTCGTCGAGCGAAGCGATTGGGTGTTCGCGACGCCGCGCGGCGATCAGAGCCAGCGTCCCAGCGATCATTCCGAGCACCGCGAACGGCAGCAGCGGAAGTCCGGGGACCAGGCCAAGCCCGATGAGTAACGCGGCCGCCGCGGCGAGCGCGTGGGGTTGAGCTCCGAGCTGAACGCCGAGGTCATCTCCGATTCGACGATCGCCCGTGCTCGCGACGCGGGTCACCAACAGGCCAGACCCCACCGCAACCAGCAGCGACGGGATCTGCGCGACCAACCCGCTGCCGATCGACAACATCGAATAGGTCCGGATCGCCTCGGCCGCCGACATGCCGCGTGTACCGATCCCGATCGCGAGGCCCCCGACCAGGTTGATCGCGACGATCACGATCGCCGCGATCGCGTCGCCCTTGACGAATCGCATGGCGCCATCCATCGCGCCATAGAGCTGCGACTCGCGCTCGAGCTCGGTGCGCCGGCGGCGTGCGGTCTCGCCATCGATCGCACCCGACCGCTGTTCGGCGTCGATCGCCATCTGCTTGCCGGGCATCGCATCGAGCGCGAACCGCGCCGAGACCTCGGCGACGCGTTCCGCGCCACGCGAAACGACGATCAATTGCACCACGGTGATCACCGCGAATACCACCACGCCGACCACCAAGCTCTCGGCGACCACCGACGAGCCAAACGCGTGAACGACCTCGCCAGCATCGGCGTCGGCGAGGATCAGCCGCGTCGTCGAGACCTCGAGTCCGACGCGAAATAGTGTGGTCACCACGAGCAGCACCGGAAACGACGTGAAGCTGGCGGGACGCGGCGAGAACACCGCTGCCATCAACAGGGCGACGCCGATCCCGATGTTGAGCGTCAGCAGACCGTCGAGCAGCGGCCGGGGCAGCGGAACGATCAGCATCGCGACGACCGCGATCACCAGCGCTGCGATCGCGAGCTCGGCAGGACGCACGCGCAACCGCTCGGTCACGTCGACTCGATCTCTTCGAGCTCACTCGGATCGAGCTCGGTCACGTCGTCTTCGACTTTGTCGCTCGGGCCGCCGAGGTGACGGATCACCGAGAGATGGATCTGGCTCCTGATCATCCGGAGCACGCTATCGAGCTCGCTCGCCGGGAGCTTGAGCCGTGCGCGGAGCAGCTCGAGCGTGGACTTGACCAGCAGCTCCTTGGCCTTCTCGAGCCAGCGGAACGCGGTGACGCGATGAACGCGATAGATCGCGCCGATCTCATCGATGTTGAGGCCATCGACGTGATGGTAGCGGAGCAGGGTCTGTTCACGCGCACCGAGCTGTCCGAGCGCTTCGGCGAACGCGGCCTTGAACTCGCTCGCGTACGTCCGCTTCATGTACTCGATCTCGGGATCGTCAGCGGCCACGGCGTGCTGTGCGATCAGATGATCGTCGTCGACGAGCACCTCGCGCTTGCCCTTGCGCATGTCGTTCAAGCACGTGCGAACGGCTACCGAGCGCACCCAGCGCCGGAGGTCACCTCGCCCGCCATATTCGGCGATCTTGCCCACGCTGGTTGGTTCCCCCGAGGTTCCTCCCCCGACGAACAGCCGCTGGCGGACCAGCTGTTTGACATCCCCCAACCGGGGCTCGCCGATCCGCATCCTTGCCAGCGCGATGTCGACCTCGCGCATGTACTCGCGATCGAAGGCTTGGAGCGCGGCGGGAAGCAGCTTCGCGCACGCACATGCGAGGTAGATGTCTGCCGGGCGGAGACCTTCGAGCGCGGCCTCGGCGAGCTCGCCGGTGGCTTGGCGTGCGACGAACGTCACGACATCCTTGGCGTCGAGTGGCAGCGACGGCCACGCTGCGCGACCCTCGGCTACGATCGTCCACAGCCGGCGATCGAGATCGGGAATGGCTCCGAGCGCAGCTCGTACCGCGGCGGGAGCAGCATCGAGAAACGGACCCACCAGGCTCGGCGTGCTCACCGTCGCCGATTAGAGCCCAGGTCCGAACCCAATGTCGAGCGAGACCAAGCGGTTCGCAGCCGATCTGGGCACTGCCTCCCGACCCGCGACGGTCGGGCATGGCGGCGGACGACCGCGGCGTGATCCGAACGCCAATTGGTCAAACGATCTTCCATCGGCTACGATCGTTCCAATGAGCGCGCGCGAACCGTCCTGGCGCCCTCTGGAGTAGCGGATGGAGCCCAACCGCAAGGTTCGAAAACAGGGTCTCGAGCACTTCATCAAGTTCGTCCGCGAGCTGCCGTCGCCATCGCCGAGCGCGATGTTTCAGACGCTGCACGAGATGGGCTACCGCGGGCAGGATTCTGCGCGCCGCGCGTTATGCCTGATGGCGTATCGCCACGTCCGGCGGATCAAACGGATCTACGTCGACGGTGTTGACCGGACCGAGCTGCCGCGCAAATCGAACTTTCTATGCGTGGGGCCGACCGGTTCCGGGAAGACCTTCCTCGTCGAGACCTTGTTCGGCAAGATCTTGAAGCTGCCGACCGCGCTGGTCGATATCACCACGTATTCGGAGACCGGTTACGTCGGGCAGGATCCGTCGACGATCCTGACTCGGTTGCTTCATGCCGCCGACGAGAACCCGATGCTCGCGTCGATCGGGATCGTTTGCCTCGACGAGTTCGACAAGATCGCGTCCGGGCAGAACAACGCGATCTTCGCCGGGGCAGGGACCACCAAGGATGTCACCGGTATGGGCGTCCAGCGCGAGCTCCTCAAGATGCTCGAAGCCTCCGAGGTGGTGGTTCCGCTCGATCTGACGCACAGCTCGTACGCCGATCATGTGGTGATGTCGACCGCCGACATCGCGTTCATCGCGGCGGGCGCGTTTTCAGGGTTTCAGCAGATCGCTCACCGCCGAGCGATGCGCGATCAGATCGGATTCGGGCGCGACCAAGCCGGTGCGGGCGCGGACCCCGACGCGATCGCCGTCGACTTCTCGGCCGAGCAGGTCGAGAACGTCGCGAACTTTCAGTCGTACGGGTTTCTGCCCGAGCTCGTCGCGCGGTTCACGCGCGTGGTGCCGTTCCGCGCGCTCGATGCGACGACGCTCAAGGACATCTTGCGCAGCGATGTCGTGCAGCGGATGAATCGCGAGTTCAAGCTCGAGGGCTTCGAGCTCACGATCGAGGAAGAAGTGCTCGACCATGTCGTGTCGGATGCTTTGCGACGCGAGACCGGCGCGCGCGGCCTCGCGTCGACGCTCACCCGCGAGCTCGAGGATGTGGCGTTCGGTGCGTTCGGCAACGATCAGGCGGGCAACGTTCGGGTCCGCCTGCGCGGTGGCGACATCGCCGTCGAAGTCGAGTAGCGACGCCGGCTACGGTGTGAACCGAGCATTGCTTCCCTCTGTGTGACGACCGACGCGACGCTGCGCAATGGCCGGGATGTCTGCTTGATCGCGCCAATCGCGGGTGATGTCGTAATGGCGATGAGTACATCCCGTGAAGAAGTTCGCGCCATGGTCCTCGACCAATACCAAGCCATGATCGACTTGAAAGCCAAGACCATCGAAGGTGTGGTCGTTGGGATTCGAGACGACAACGACCGCATGAAGTTCGATGCGCTCGTCGAGAATCTCGAGGAAGAGCTCGAGCTCGAGCCAGCGGACGACGAGGCGCCGCACGATCTGACAAAGCTCGCGGATTGGCTCCACGCCCGCATCGACGCGTAGACGGTGTTGCTAGCGCCAGCGCACGACGAGCCGGCAGTGCCCGGCGGTGGAAACGTCGGCGACAGCAACATCGATCAGCAGGCCGTCCTCGAGGCTAGCGCGCCAGCTAGCGGGTAGCGCGTTGCGATCGAGCTCAAAGGGAGTGACACCAAGCTTGGTCGTGCCGTGCTCGAGCGAGCTGCCCGCGTAGACGTGGAGGCCAGCTGGCTCGGACTCGATCGAGCACATGACGCGCTGCCTGGTATCCGAGAGCAAGTACAGCCCGACGATCACGGCTGCGTTGAGCAGCACGACACCGCCAACCGCGCGCGCGATGGTGCGTCCCATCGGCGTCGCCATCGATTGTGGCGCGCCTGGTGGGCGATCGAATCGGTCGTCGAACGTCGAGCGAGGTGGCGATGGCGCATCGTCACCTCGTTCAACCGCCTCGAGCTCCTGTTGGGTCCGCGCCAGCGCGTCGTACGCGTCGTCGCGTTGCCGTCGTGTTTCATCGAGCTCGCGCTGCAGCGCATGGCGCGAGCGAGAGCGGCGGTCGCATCGTCGCGAAACGGCACTCGCTCGATGTAGTGCTCGGACGCATCGCCGGCAACACCGAATTGGTGCCCGCGCCGTGAGCGGACGTCACGACGTGTGTCAAAGGCTTGCGAGCGAAGTGACGCCGTTCCAGATCAGCCTCACAACCGCGCCCGCAATCGTGGTCACGGGATCGCGCGGGCGCTTCGCGGCAACCTGTTTGCGTTGCGCGAGCCGGCGCTGGGCATCCACCAGCCGTGCACGTACCCGAGCAAGCTCGGTGTGCGTCAGGGCGATCTCGGCTTCGAGCCCCTCGATCCGTAGGCGCGCAGCGTGAACGCTGGCGCGGGCGGAGCGGCGATCACCACGTGACACAAAGCTCACGTAGTGCTCGATCGTTGGAGGCGCAATGGTCCTCGACGCTAGGCGTTGCCGGCGCCGCTGTGCTCGCGTGTCTGCAGGATCGAGGTCATGACGCCGGGAGCCATCCCTGTCACACCGCCCGGACCTGACTTGCCGTTCGCGAGCTTGTCCCCGACCCACTTCATGCCGACGATGGCTTTCGCGGTCACATCGTGGACGAGGCGCTCGGACTTTTCGAGCTCTGCTTTCGAGGGCGTCGCGGCTCGGAGACCACCGCGAACGGTGGACAGGTCGCTAGGCTCGAGCGCTGGGCGCGCGGAAGCGTTGGGACTGCGCATGGTGATGCGGCGTTATTGCAGCTCCGGTGCCGAGCCGCCTCGCGCCGTGCCGATTCGCGGCCGGTGCAGGAACGCGTGTGGGTCACTGGCTTGCGTCCATCCGATCGCGCTGGTGCGGTTGACTCGGTGTGTCGAGCGGCGCGATTTCGAGTCTTCAAGGTGACGATCGATGTCTCTCGACGGTGTCCGCTCATGTATCGGGTGCGGACAGATCGCCGGTTCATCTAGCTCCGCGCCACAGTCGTTGTGAATTGGTGGCAACGACCGCGTGGCGCGAGACGGCGCAAGTGGCCGGAGACGCGAGCAAGGCGCGCTCGGTATGGGCGCTGCACATACCGAGCTCGCCGTTCACTCGAGGAGCAACCATGCCTACGCCATACCGACGACTATTCGCCATGATCCTCGCAGTAACCAGCGCCGTGTTCTGCGGGTGTCTCGAGCGCGAGGAGTGCCAGATCGTGAGCACCAATGCCGTGGCGGTCGTGCCGTCGGGGTCGTGTTTGACCGCCACCGCCGTGAACGCCAACGATGCTGCCGCCGGCGGATGCCAACATCCGACGCTGATGGTCTCCAACCGGTGTACCGATCCAGCCGTGATCGCCGGCGACTACACGGTCGACGGCTACGCGGTCACGATCGCGCCCGGTGCATCGGGCATCGAGGTCGCCATTCTGCTCGAGGCTGGAGATCCTCTCCCGTCTTGGTACGAATACGCAGTTCCCGTTCGCATCGGCAATGACAGCGCGACGCTGCGATTCGTTGCGTTGCGCGCTCCCGACGATGATCGCGGAGGCTACGACGACGACGACGACGACGACGACTGACGGGAACGAGCTCCGAGGCCGCACGAGATCCACCGGAGGTCTCGCGTGTGACACCTCGGTCGCGTTATGGTCGAGGGAGTGAGCTTGGAGTCGGATCGTGGGAGCGCGCGCGAGTGGTCGGCCCAGGAGGCATTCCACATCATCAACCCGGGATGGGATCGAACGCCCGCGCTGTTGGCCAACGGCCAGGGAGGCGACGCCGAGAAGGTCCGGTTCGGGTTTCTGCCGCTGACCCCAGGTCGGCCGCACATGTTGTGGAACGGGTATCTGACCGAGTTCGAGGCGATCGCGCTGCGTGCGATGCTCGCGGCCAAGGGCCAGGTGCTGAGCGGCGGGTTCGACTTCATGTACGCGACCCCTTGGCGAGTCGCATGGGCTGCATCACCCGAGTATCTGTCGATCTATTCGCCGCGCGGCGTTCGAACGAAGGTGTATGCCGATCGAGTCGAGGTTCAGCGGCCGGGCGCTGGGATTCGCCGAATCCCTCGCGATGCGATCGCGGAGGTTCGCGGCGAGACCGGGCTGTTCCACGCGATGACCCGCGTGCGTGCACGGCTCAAAGGTGGCGATCAGGTCTCGCTCATCACGTCATACAACGTCCGCGCGGTGTTCTCCGACGAGAATCGCGGCGTCTACGAGCAGTGGCCACATCGCGTGGCGGACGCTGTCAAGACGCATCTCGACATCGCGACGTGACCGGCCGCGCCGGCTAGCACCTAGCGGACGCGAGCCGCGGCTCGAACCGTGGTTGCAATAGCGAGCGATCCCGGCGCGTTCTCTCCTCGTACGCGTTCGTGTAACGTGCCCGGAGTCGTATGGACAAGATCGTCGTCGAGGGTGGCCAGCGTCTCGTAGGCAAGATTCCGATCAGCGGCGCCAAGAATGCGGCGCTGCCGTTGCTCGCGGCCGCGCTGTTGCCGACCGGCGCATCGACGTTCAAGAACGTTCCGCAGCTCGCCGACGTTCGGACGATGGCGAAGCTGCTGCGCATGCTCGGCTGGGACGTGGAGGGGACGAAGACGATCACGATCGCGCCGCCGACCGGCAAGAAGAAGCCCAAGCTCGAGGCGCCGTACGATCTCGTCAAGACGATGCGCGCGAGCGTGCTGGTGCTCGGCCCGTTGGTCGCGCGGTACGGGCGCGCGCGGGTCTCGCTGCCTGGTGGCTGTGCGATCGGCGCGCGTCCGATCGACCAGCACCTCAAGGGGCTGCAGGCGATGGGCGCGAAGGTCACGCTCGACCACGGCTACGTCGACGTCGAAGCGAAGCGGCTGCGCGGCGCTACCATCGTGCTCGACGTGCCGACGGTCACCGGCTGCGAAAATCTGCTGATGGCTGCGGCGCTCGCCAAGGGCCGCACCGTGATCGAGAATGCGGCGCGCGAACCCGAGGTGGAAGAGCTCGCGCTCGTGCTCAATAAGATGGGCGCGAAGATTCAGGGCGCGGGGACGCCGATCATCACGATCGAAGGCGTCGACGAGCTGTTCCCGATCGAGCACGCGATCATGCCGGATCGGATCGAAGCCGGAACCTTCGCGGTCGCGGCGGCGATGACGCGCGGCGATGTCCTGCTCGAGGGCGCGCGTCCCGAGCATCTCGATGCGGTGGTGGCCAAGCTGCGCGGATCCGGTGTGACCGTCGCGGCGGAGGCTGGCGGCATGCGAGTTCGCGGCGGCGGCGAGATCCGCGCGGTCGACATCGTCACCCAGCCACACCCCGGGTTCCCGACCGACATGCAGGCGCAGTTCATGGTGCTGGCATGCCTCGCCAAAGGCCAATCGGTGATCAAAGAGATGATCTTCGAGAACCGTTACATGCACGTTCCGGAGCTCGGGCGGATGGGCGCGGACATTCAGATCAGCGGTCGCGTCGCGGTGGTTCGCGGCGGCTCCAAGCTCAACGGGGCATCGGTGATGGCCACCGATCTGCGCGCCTCGGCGAGCTTGGTGCTCGCGGGGCTCGTCGCGGAGGGCAAGACCGAGGTGCTGCGCGTCTACCACCTCGATCGGGGCTACGAGACGATCGAAAAGAAGCTCCGAGCGGTCGGCGCGAAGATCAAGCGCGCGAAGCAGTGACGATGCCTCGCGGCACGCGTTGGACAGCAGCGGCAGCGTAGAACCCCGCTCCGCCCAAACCGTCGAGGCCAGTTCCGTGTACTATCGACCGCGAGGTGTCTTCCGATCTGCGCCCGTTCGTCGCCGAGGAGATCCGGTTACATCCCCGGGTCGCCTACCAAGGTCTGCTTTCTGAAGAAGGCGCCGCCACCCGTGTCGCCGCGGCGCTGCCGCCGCTTTCACGGTTTCGGCACGACTACGTCGGTGCGATCGCGATCGTCGATTGGGATCATCGGCTGCCCTCGAACAATCTCGTGCTGCGCGTCTACGGCTACTACGGCGACGATACGCTCGATGCGGGGCTCGAGGCATTCGATGACCGGCTCGAGCAGATCGCCGAGAAGGACAAGTATCCGGAGTTCGACGTCCCCGACTTCGACGGGCTCGCCGCCGACGAGGCGTACGAGATCGAGCTCTCGACCGAGGGTCAGATCGGGCGCTGCCGCCTGACCTCGGCATGGCGGCGCACGGTGTCGACGCGCGATGCATCGTCGGCCGTTGGATTGGTGCAGGCTTCGGAGGAGTACCGAAAGCTCGTCGCCGGATCGCCGTCACGTCCGACCTATCTCGGCGATCTCGAGGCTGTGTCATGGACGCCGCCGTGCGAGACCGAGCACGTGCGGTGGACGCTCGATGTTTGGTACTTACTCGCGTTCGATGGTCGCGTGGGCACCGGCCGGAGCTTTCTGGCCGATCTCGATACCAAGCAGATCATCTCGGTTCGCGACTTCTCGGTGCGCACGGGCTGACGCGTCGCCTGCCGCTTCGGTGCGATCGCTGTAAGCCAGATCTCAGACGATACGTCGCTCGACGAGGCGGCGATTCAGAACGCTGTAATCTCCGGCAATTGCAGCCTCGGATTTGGCTTGCGCGTCGCCCGGGGTTGGCAGCATTGTCCGCGACGCCATGCTGGCTCGCTCATTCTGGATCTTGTTGTTCGTTGGTTCGGTGACTTCTTCCATCGTGGCGTGCGGGCCGGGCGGGAATCGCCGATGCGGTGACACGGAGACCGACACCACGGTCGACCCGTTGAACTGCGGATCGTGCGGCACGGTGTGCGCGGACGGTTATGCGTGCAACGATAGCCGCTGCCTCGCAGGCGAGTGCGAGCCGGGTGAAGTCGAGGACTGCTACACCGGCCAGGACGGAACCGAAGGCGTCGGGCCGTGCGTCGGTGGAACGCGGACCTGCGATGACACCGGCGTGTGGTCGAGCTGCCAAGGCGAGGTGATTCCGGTCGGTGAAGACGGTGCGAAGTGCATGGACGGCGTCGACAACAACTGCAACGGAACGGTGGACGAGAACGTCGACGCCGATGGCGACGGTCTCACGACGTGTGGCGGCGACTGTTGCGATTCGACCGAGTGCGACAAGCCCGGACTGGTGAATTACGGATCGTTCGATGCGCCCGGCAACAACTTCGATGACGACTGTAACGGCATGGTCGATGACACGGTGCTGCTGTGCGACCAGAACATCGCGTCGAACACGGCCAACGGGCTCGACTTCGCAAAGGCGATCGACATCTGCCAGACCTCGACCGAGGACGATACGAAGTGGGGCGTGATCAGCGCGGCGCTGACGTTGGCCGACGGCAACGGCGTGCCGGATCCGGAAGGTCACGCGGTGCGCCCACAGTTTGGTACCGGGCTCTTGCCCCAAGGCGGCGTGAAGCTCGCGATCTTATCGACCGGTGGCGCCGCGGCCCCGAACGATACCAACCCCGCCTATCACCCGTTCAATAACTTCGAACATAGCGGCACCAACGAGTCGCCGTTCCCGCAGGACTTCTGGATGGCCAATGGCAACGCGTTGCCAAACGCGCCTGGCTGCGCCGAACCCGACGGCAACACCGCGAACGATCCGGTGATGTTGACGATGCGGATCCGCGTTCCCACCAACGCGAAGTCGTTCAAGCTCTCCGCGAACTTCTTCAGCGCCGAGTTCCCCGAGTACACCTGCAGCGCCTACAACGACTTCTTCGTCGTGCTGCTCGATTCGACGTACAACGGCATGCCCGCGAATCCTACGGACAAGAACCTCGCGTTCTATCAGCCGATGGGTTCGATGGATAAGGTGCCCGTCGGCGTGAACCTCGGCCACGGCAACACCGGCTTGTTCACCCAATGCGTCAACGGCTCGACGGGGTGCTCCGGGCTCAGCGGCTCGATCTCGACCTGCGTCGGAACCGACCACCTGACCAACACCGGCTTCGACACGCCGGCGCCCGGCACCTGCGATGGCGGCAGCCTCCTCGGTGGCGCCACCGGTTGGTTGGTGACCAGCGGCAACGTGACGCCCGGTGAGATCATCACGCTGCGGATCGCGGTGTGGGACACCAGCGATCACATCCTCGATTCGCTCGCGGTGATCGACGGGTTCCAGTGGTCGGTAGACTTGGCGAACCCGGGTACTGTGATTTTCTAGACGTTCGTCAGTACTCGAGCCAGCGACGCATCAACGTCGCCTCGCTGGTTCCGACCCAGTCGGGCTCGTACTGCTCGATCGCCTGAAACGTTTCGACGGTCGCGGAGAACATCCAGAATAGGACCTCGACGTCCTGGCTGAGCAGACCCTCGTGTTGCGCATCGTTGATCCACTGCGGATGCGCCTCGACGAGGGTGATCGGAATGCCGGTGTAGTCGCTGATCGGGTGACGGGTCTGCGGATCGAGCGGTCTGGGGATTCCGTAGAATGCGCTGTAGAGGTAACGGAGCGGCGTCGATGCGGGCGCGCGCTCCATCATCGCGCGTAGCAGCGCGGGCTCGAACGAGCCGAACACGATCTCGACGTCGCGGCCGTTGGCGACCGCGGCCGTGGCGATCCGGTTGTAGACGTCCCACACGCAGTCGGCGTGCATCGTGCGCTGCTCCGGTGAATGGCGGGCTGTCTTCGACGGCGCAACGTGCGGCTTGAGCTCGATGTTCACGCGAAACGGCCCTGGCGACGCAGTCAGGACATCGTGCGCCGCGATGTGAGCGGCGAGCTCATCGGCGACCTCGGTCGCCAGCGTCGAGCGCTCATCGTCGAGATCGTGCGCGAACAGGCACGTCGCATCGACGCCGCGCCAGAAGATGTCGATCTCTATCCCGTCGATCGCGGGTTTGCCGGCGATCATCAGCGCCAGCGATTCGCGCAGCGTCGGCAGCGAATCGTCCTGCGCAGGATCGGTCGGCTCGACGCAGTTTGCGTTGTGGCAGAGCAGTCGCGGCGTCGGCCGGTCACACGCGCCGAGTGCGAGCATGGCGAGGAGGCTAGTAGCTCGCATATTCGATCGTGATGAACGCGCCGAAGTTGACCAGATCGATGAAGTCGCGACCGCTCGCGAACGAGATCCACTCGGTGGGTAGGTCCGCGCCGTGCTTCGCCACGACGGTCGCGAGCTCGAACACGAATCGTGTGCGGATGTACTTGCCGAGTCGCGGTAGCGGCGCACCGACGCCGAGCACCAGCTTCTGCTGATACTGCGTGCCGCCGAGAATTCCGATCGCGCTCGTGCGCCAGCCGGCGAGGATGCCCCAGGCTTCCGGGCAGCGCGCCCAAAACGCGAACGCGTCGATGTCATGCTGCCCGTCGGTCCAGAACATCGGATCGAGCACCAGCATCGTGTCGACGGGCCCGAGCTCGACGCCGCCGCCCGCACGGATCGGATGCGTGCCCAGATCGGGACGCACGTTGAGCCCCGCATGCCAACGGGTATCGGCGTGTGCGGCGAGTGGGCTAGCGGCAAGCGCCAGCAGCACGAGCAACCCTCGAAGCCGAAGCATCGGCGGGAAGCTAACACGCTGGGAAAGCGGGGCTGTGGTTAGCTTCGCGAGCGGACTACGAAGTCGGCGCCGGACGCTTGAGCCGCCGTTGCACGGAGGTCCGATTGATGCGGAGTCGTCTTGCGGCTTCCGAAATATTGCCGCCGCACTCTGCGACCACTCGCGTGATGTGCTCCCACTCCACGAGCTCGAGGCTAGGGGTCTCCAAGTCGCGAACACTCAGCACGGTACCCTCAGCACGGAGCAGGATCTCATGTGCCGAGGCGGCCTTGTGAACGACATCGTCGGCGCCAGCTCGAATCGCCGCGATCGCAACCTCGCTCGACACGTATGCCGAGCATAAGGTGATGAACATCGACGGAAGCGCCAGTTTGAGCGCTCGGATGAGATCGATTCCAGACTCGTCCTTCAGCTGCAGATCGACGATCCCGAAGTCCGGGCGCTCTCGAAGTGCGATCTCGTATGCGGTCGTGGAGTCGAGTGCTGTGAACACGGGGAACCGTCTCTCGTAACCTAGCGCTCGCACGAGCAAGTTCAGGTAGACCTCGTTATCGTCCACTGCGAGGACTTTGTGAAACACACGGTCCTTAGCGACGCCATCACCCATCGCCATCCACTCTAGGGATCGAGCAAATCGTGGGCCAGAGGGTGATGCAACAAACAGCAGGCGGCACTGCTTCCTGATCCTCCAAGATGTGAACCCGTTTGGGGAGGTCTCATGACAAGAGCCGCCGCGTTCGCTGTCTTCTGTGTGTTGCTCGCAAGCTGCACTTCCAACGACGGCGATAGCCGCAAGCGCGAATGCGAACGACTCCGTGATCATCTCGTCGACCTCAGGGTCGCTCAGGCAAACGTCGACGGAGCCGCTCATCGGGAGGCGATGACCAAAGCGTTGGGGGAATCGTTCGCTTCCAGCTGCGAAGCGCTGAGTCAGCGCGAGCGCGACTGTGCCTTCAAAGCAACCGATGCAGCCGCTGCTGCAGCCTGCAGCACTTCGAATCGCTGATTCCGAAACTCTTGGATCGCGGATTAGACGCGTCCATTGGAGGACTACATGAGATCCAGGTGCGCATCTTCGGCTACTTTTCGTTCGGCGCTCACGCGAGGGACGGCGGCGTTGCTGGCCGTCATATCAGTCGTCCAGATTCGGCCAGCACACGCGTCGCCGGCTGACATGTTTCAGAGCCCCGCCCCGGTCATCGGGGCTGATCCGCCGAAGGCCGCCGATCTAAAGGAGGGAGACTCCTCGGTGTCGACGCAGACGGGAGCGTTTCAGTTTAGCTATCCCATCGCGGTGCCGCCGGGTCGTAACGGCATGGTCCCAAGCCTGGCGCTCTCGTACTCGTCGCAAGCGCCGATCTATGGCGGAATCGCCGCCGGCTGGAGCCTCTCGATTCCTGAGATCCGCGAGGACACGTCGCAAGGTCGCTTGCGAACCCACTATCCGATCGACGAGATCGCACAGGGCACAAACGCGCCCGCTGACGATCGGTTTGTCAGCTCGCTCGCCGGTGGACGTCCGCTGATCGAGGTGAGCGAGCCGAAGGGCACGGACGTCTACAAGACGTACCGCGCGCAGAACGATGCCAGCTTCGCGCGCTATGAACGGCTGAATTCAGGATCGGACCCGCGGTGGCGGGTCTACACCACGAATGGCACGACCCTCCTGTTTGGTGAATCGACGCCGCTCGCGCCGTGCTCGAACCTCGTTAGCGACGGTTATGCACCACTGACGAGTGTCACCGACGCATTTGGAAACCAAGTTCTCTACAGCTATGAGCAGACAGTCGACAACGAGTGCCGGATCGCCAACATCACGTGGGGACAGAACCCAGCAGCTGGCATCAGCCAGTCATTTGCGAAGGTGGAGTTCGGATGGACCACGAGTACCTGCAATGGTCAGTATTCAGGTTCGCAGATCGGCTACTCAACGGGAAAAAAGCTGGTGACCGGGGCGAGCAAGCTTGCAACCGTGACCGTGACCGCGTTCCCGCTCGGAGGATCGGCCGAACACACACGACTGATCACGCTTGCCTATTCGGCGACCGATGAGGCGTGCAACGTTTTCCATGCACCGCTGCGCCTCCTGACGTCGATCCAGGAGAGCGCATGGGGCAACGACTCGCCACGGGTTGATCTTCCTGCCACGACGTTCAACTATGGGCCCGCGACCAACACGCTCGTCTCGCCGGGACCGGGACATCTCTACGGAACTCCGTGGCTGGATACATCTGGTCCGCATCGGTTCGCCCACCCGGATAACCTCGGCTGGGGGTACCGACGCAACGACGATCGCGGACCGAGCGTCGAGGCGATGATGCTCGACCTCGATGGCGACGGTCTGCTCGACCGCATGGTCAACTATTCGATAGACGCAAACGGAGACATCGCCTCGTGCCAGGCACAGTGGCAGCGCAACATCGGACCGGATCCGACAACGGGCCATCCCCGGTTTTCGGGCTACCAAACGATCACGTTGCCGCGCCTGAAGTGGGGTGGTCCGACGTATACGGCTGCCGGCGCGGTGTACGCCGATCGCGGCTCTCCGAATTACGAGGGTTGCTCGCTCAACGGACAAGTGACGGCGTTCCGCAACATGCCTCTAGGGAGTGGAGGCGCGACGGGCGGACCGTTCGGCTTCTGTCATACGGCGGGGAACCCCGCATGCAGTGTCGGAGGTGATCCGACCGATCCCGCGACCTATTGCCCCGCCGGGCAGGAGTGTCCCGGGTTTCAGACGGACAAGGTTCGTACGTCGCTGGCCTATCGCTGGCTCGACATGGATGGCGACGGCTTGGTGGATCTCGTGGCCGCCGTGCACGGAAACATTCAGCGCTACGACATCGACCATGGCTACGGGCTCGATGAATTCGGGAACCCGCTGCTGCCAGAGCCGCATTTCTGGGGATCGTCGCCCGCTGATTGGCCTGCATGTCCGAGCCCAGTCGATCGCTGCAAGGACGTCGGAACCTGCATCAGCACCGCGATCGACTGCTCGGGCTTTCCGTGCTTCATCAACTGGAACACGGTGAGCAGCTGCCTGGCCTCCGCGCCAACTGTCGGCTGCAACGCATTGATCCAACAGAGCGGCCCCAGGCAGCCCTACACCCGCTGCGAGGGGATGTTCCCCTGGTTCATCTACAAGAACCAAGGCAATGGTGTGTTGGCGTCGGCTCCGACGATCAAGTATTCGCCCGTCCCGCTCGAATCTGACACCGGCGATTCGGGATTTGGAGGTCGCGGAATCTCCTCGACCCATCACGCCGTGACCGACTTCGACGGTGACGGAATTCTCGACGCTGTCGTTCGCGCGGGAACCACCGCGCAGGCCTACTACGTTTGGCTCGGAGATGGCACCGGCGGATTCGGCACCAAGCGATACACGTTCGTTACCCGACCCGCGCCCGACAACAAGATCAGCGAGGTCGGCGGAACATGGGGGCTCGCGTCGGAGAGCACCCAAGGGCTGTTCGATCTCAACGGCGATGGGCTTCCCGATCACTGGAAGCTCGAAAGCCAAGGCAATGCCAACATCAATCTGAACGCCACGTCGAACTACGACTTCCTGGCAGGAGGCTTTCTAACGCCGTACCTGTCCAGCACATACGCGGTCAAGCCCGGCAACGACGCGACGCTCAACGTGACCAATCCCGTTGGGGTTGCGCCCAATCAACCGATCGAGGAGGGCACCTCGAAGGCGAAGACTCGGCTGGTGGACATCGATCTCGATGGCCGGCCTGACGTCGTTCAGCTCCCACCGACGGGATCGCCGATCGCGTTCTTCAATCTCGGCGGCAACTTCAACGCGCCAGGGGTGGCTTTCGATCCCTTCGCCGACAACGCGGGCATCTCGCGTACCGCGACAGCCTTGCCGAGCGGAGAAACCGGCCCAGACGCGCTGATGTGGGAGCTGTCCTCGGATCTCATCGACCTCGACGGCGATGGCCTCGCCGAGGGTGCCTATTGGGGCTCGTCCGGGTTCGTCCGCGCGGAGCGTTCGGCCGCGGACCCTTCGCGCCTGATGATCAGCGTCGCGAACGCGCGGGGTGCGCAGACCAACATTACCTACGCTGCGATGCATGACAAAGATTCCACAGTAGTTCAGGATCCCTCGTCGACTTGGAGCGACGGGCGCCCGAAGGCCACGCCGCGCACGCAGTGGGTGGTCAAGTCGCTGTCGGTCGTCGATGCGCTCTCCAGCACGACCTCCACGACGAGCTATTCGTACAACAATCCACGCCATGGCGCCGATGACGAAGGCCATTACGCGTTCCGCGGCTTTGAGGAAGTGACGACAACTGCGCAGAGCGGCGCCAAGACAGTGCAGCGTTACGGCTACGACCCCGACTGGAGTGGTCGACTGACCACGACGCTCGTTATTCCCGCGGAGGCGCCGACCGACGTGCGCTCGATCGACAAGACCAGTTGGGAGGAGCGGACGTTATTCGGTGGGCTGCTCAAGACATTTCATCCCATCCTCACCGAGCGCTTCGTGTGTGCGAACGGTCAGGACGAGACGACATGCACGCCATCGGCCGCCGCCGCGTATACGCGCACAAGTTCCACGTTGACAGCGCTGGCGAGCACGATGCCGGGCGCTGCGAGCACGACGTTACTCTGGCAGGAAACCAGCTCGCTGCTGCAGTCTGGCACCGTCGCAGCGGATGGCGATCGACAGACGGTGACGACGTCTGCACTTCATGCGGGCGACGACACGTACAGATTGCGCCCTCTGACAACGACCAGCCAGCATCGCGTCAGCGGCGTGATGACGACATTCGCGAAGACGGCCACGACTTGGGACGCCGACTATCTCGTGCCGTTGACGGATGAGGTCTGGGTAGACACTGTCGACGCGAACCGCTCGATCACTCGCCGGGTGTTCGATATGGATACAGGGAATGTCTTGGAGCGTTGGAAGCCCAAGCAGAACGCAGCCAACACGACGAAGACGACCTATGCATATGACTCTCGCGAGTTGTTCGTCGTCAAGGAGACCAACGAGGTCGGACACGAATTCGATTATGGCTACGAGTATGGAACCGGCACGAAGCTGTTTACGGCTGGGCCCAATGCGGCGCCGTGCTCGCTGAATATTCCGCCCAACTGTGCGAGCGGCACCGAGCCGAAACAGAAGGGGATGATTCGCGTCGACGGACTCGGTCGTATGATCGAGCGCTGGGACACGTTCAGCGAAGAGGGCACGACCTTCAAGTTCTACTTGGTGGAGAAGAACTCGTACAACGACACGAGTTTTGCTACCTCATCAACGCCCACCTCGGTAACGCACGAGCAGGCGTACAAGCTCACGAGTAGCGGCACGATGCTGTGGCGCATGGATAAGTCCGAGATGGATGGTCACGGTCGGCCGATCAAGACGACGGTGTACGCCAATGGCTCGGCTCCACTCGATGCGATTACGACGTTCCAGTACACAAATGCAGGAACACTCGGCAGCGTGACAGTTCCCGACCCTTCGGCGAACAATGCCAGCACGGTCTCGTACACGTACACGTTTGACAGTCTTGGCCGCCCGATCGGAGTTCGTCGCCCAGATGCCGCACCTGGATCGAATCAGAGCGGGGTCAATATCGCCTACGATGGCGTCACCACGACGACGAGCGAATACGTTGGAGGTGCCGCCGGCCTCCCGGCCGTCACACGGACGATCAACGACGACTTTGGCCGATTGATCCAAGTAGACGAACAGCTCGAAGCTAGCCCCGCATCGTGGGCGACAACGCTGTACAGCTACGGACCGGACAATAACGTTCAACAGATCACGGATCCCGAGTTGAACGAAACGACGTTGACTCATGACTTCGCTGGTCATCGCACGGCGATCACTCGCGGATCACGAACGTGGAGCTACACGTATGACAAGAACGGCAACGTGATCGCTGAGCTCGTGCCAGGATGGACCAGCCCCCTCGATCAGCCGAACTTCACGACGACGACCTCGTACGATGACCTCGATCGGTCGACGTCCAGGTCCATCGGGCAACGAAACCTCTCGGCAGCGGACCAGGCGCTATTCGGGGCGGGAACCGAGTCGTTTACCTGGGACTACGGAGACAACCGCGTTGGTCGACTGCGATATTGGCGCACGTTCGCGCCTGGTGCTGGTACCGAAATGATCTACGTCAACCTGGCCAACAATAGCCAGGGGCAACGGACGACGACGACGCAGACCGGTTCGATTGCCGGCTATCCGTCGATCACACGCCAGTTCCAGCAGCGCTACTACGTCGATGGCCAGCTGTTCTCGACCGCGTACCTCGATCAGGTTGGCGGTAACAACCGCACCGCGAGTGAGGTTCGCCTCGATGCCGCCGGTCGGCCAAATTCTGTCTTCGTCACGCGAACCGGTGAGCCGAATGCGACTATCGCTGTGCAAACGCGCAACGTCGCTGGTCTCGTCATCAACCGGAAGACCACAACATCCGGCGCCATGACGTTCGTCGAGTCGAACTGGACCTACGACAAGCTCGGCCGCGTGGCCAGCCAGGTCGTCCAGAAAGGGCCGGGGCCAACCCAGGTCGTGCGTCAGGACTTGGCCTACTTCGGCAACGACGATCCCAGCACGCTGACTCATTACCTCGGTGCGAGCGCGAAGACCTTCGCATTTGGCTACGATCGCCGGCACCAGCTCACGAGTGCAAATGAGACCACGACCACTGGGTACTTCGAATCCGACTATGACTACGGCGATGCTGGCCGATTGACTGCCGCGACGATCGATCAAACCAGCCCGCCCTCGGGAAGCGAGGTCAAACCGCGCGATGTCGAGTACCAGTACGGCGGCGCAGATCCAGAACAGGTAACTGCACTTATCAATACCGGACCGGTTGATACTGGACTGCCTTACGCGAGCTACACGTACGACGCCGCCGGCAATCAGACGTCACGCTGCTACGGAACGGTTACAACACCAACCTGCGCGGGGGAATTGACTGAGTATGTCTACGACGGAAAGGACCAACTACGACGCGCCACGAAGAAGCTGAACGGCGTCGTTCAAGGCAGCGAGGAGTACTGGTACGACGGCGCCGGCCAGCGCATGGCAATCGTCAAGCGCGACAACCTCGGCAACAAAACCGAGATGATTTGGTTTAACGGCGACACGCAAGCTCACTACGACAGCACCGGTGCGGTGACGCACGTGTATTCACACCTGTCGCTGGGAACGCCCGTCGCGCGCGTGGACCGGACCGCGAATACAATAACCGCCATCGAATACCAGTTCCACGGACTGGCGAGCAACACTATCGCCGCGGTCGACCATGGCGGAACGATCAATGCGAGCTTCAGCTACGCACCATTCGGCGAGGTCATCGAGACAACCAATGCTGGTGGCTCGGGCGCGGGTACCGCAGCGCACAAGCGGCGGATGAACGACAAGTACCAGGATGATGTTTCCGCGCTCGCGTATTACGGAGCGAGGTACTACGACAAGACGCTGATTGGGTGGACGCAGGGTGATCCGTTGTATCGGTTCGCGCCGGATGCGGCTTGGAAACGGCCGCGGAGGTCGATGCTCTACGCGGCAAATCTACAAAATCCGATGAGATACCTTGATCCCGACGGCTACGACGTCGTGCTCGTCGGACGAGTTCAAGATTCTAACCTGCGTCTCTCTCCGAAACAGATCATGAAGGCCGTAAGGAGATCCGGATCGTTCACCACTATGTCGTCCGAAACAAAGGCCACTAGACTTGTAGGCACTGCAGCCAACATTAGGGCCGCTCTGAGGGGCAGGAGAGATGACAAGGTTGCCTACTTCGGACACAGTAGTGTCAATACGCAGGCGATCACTCCCAACGGCCAGGGGAGGGAGACGGTAACCGCACAACAATTGGCTGATGCGGTTGCGGGGATGGCGGAAGCACCGACGGACATCTACCTTTACGGGTGCAATACAGAGGGCACCGGCTTCGCGCAGGAATTGGCAAGGCTTCTACCGGGAATCACCGTCCATGGGTATGCTGGCGACTTAGAAGTCAAGGCGGACGGGCCTCAGGACAAGAAAGGAAAATTTAATAAGGACAAGGCAGTGCTCAATCCTGCGAACCCAGAATCAGAGACAAGTCATAATGTTCCCCAGCAGGAACAGAGTCGCGCCCCCGCGGACGCGGATGGCAATGGGCAGGTATCAGCACAGGAAGAGTCCGAGTGGATGCGGAGCATCCAATGAAGCGCGGTGGCCTGCTCGTGAATTGTTCGAAGTATGTGGCTTGTGTTGCGTTCTGCGTCTCTTGTGGGGGCACCGCACGGCCCTCTAAACAGGCGCATCAAAGTACTTCGGACGAGCGCTTGTTAACTGCGCTAAAGAATGGGACATCGCTATATGGGTTAGGCCCAGGATGCGGAGAATGGCACTCCAGGCCTGGGGAGCCATATATCTACCTCACTGAGGAGAACGTCCGCGACGACGGCAGAGATGGGGAAGATGGCTCGGGCGAAAACGATAATTCCAGCGAAATTGCCGAGGAGGAAGCTCGCGATCTAGGCTGGCTTCTCCGCGGGCGCATTGAAGGTCATATGCCCGACGCTGCAGGACCCGTCCGAGGATTCTCGTACTTCCTGGTACGCGATCACGGCCGGCTTCGTATGGGGATCGTGGGCAGAGACACGCGATCATCGCCACCAAACACCGCAAGTGATTCGCCGAAGAATGGAGTCGGAGTCATCGGTAGTGCCCGCAATTGCACTTTGGAGCTAGAAATTTCGGCGCATCCGCAAGATCCGGACGCAGTTCTTGTTGGACGCGAGACCTGGTATCTGTCGCACGAAGCTTGTTTGCGAGGAGCCGCACAGTCCGTCATCGAAGGGTGTTCCGAGGCGAGCCACCACGGTCGTTCGTTCGACAACCCACATCGCCCCTCGAATTGAGCGCTACGCGTCATGGCGATGGAATCGACGCGTCTCGGGCAGTAACCGTCCGACCAGCGATGTTGGCTAGTCCGCGGCGCGAGCCCGTGACCACGGGCCGGGCAACAGCTCGTCGAGCCGGCGCTTCGGATGGTCCTGTACGCGTGGGATGACGTCGGTGAGATATGC
>JBFXAI010000047.1:0-52400 GCA_050184455.1 Kofleriaceae bacterium
GTTCGGCGCGACTCGCGTCCGGTTGTCCGGCCCACGTGAGCCACTCGCTTCACCGCCGCGCGATCGTCAGCTTGCCGTTCGGCGCGACTCGCGTCCGGTTGTCCGGCCCACGTGAGCCACTCGCTTCACCGCCGCGCGATCGTCAGCTTGCCGTTCGGCGCGACTCGCGTCCGGTTGTCCGGCCCACGTGAGCCACTCGCTTCCGCCTCGCCGCGGTCCCGCATCCTGTCGTATGGCCCGGGTGAGCTGAGCATCCACCCTCATCGCTCGTCACCTGTCCTACGCGAGCCACCGGTCACTGCATCGGTGTCTTCGTCGTGGACATCTGCGGCTGAACAGCAACGCCGAGCCGCTTCGCTTCTGCGCACGCGCCGCCGTCGCCCGTCGAGCATGCCCTCGCGTACAGCGCTGCGGCCTTTGCCGCATCGCGCGCTCCGATCAACCCGTTCTCGATCAACTTCCCAAGCGCCGTGCACGGAAAGCTGCCCACAACCTTGCAGCGATCATCGAGCATTCTCACCGCGCCCGCTGCATTCGCCGTCACACCGAAGCCGCGCAGCATCGCCATTCCCAGCATGCCGCAGCCCCATGGCTCATCCGCACTACAAGCTGCTCGCCATAGTCGCGCCGCGCACGTCGCCTGTTCTGCTCGCGAAGCGACGCGCGCGAGCCGTGCACCGAAGTTGGTGCACGAGATCGCATCGCCCAGCTCGCAGCCTCGCTCGTAGTACTTCAGCTCGCCACCGCCGCCGCTGGTCTCCATGAGAAGCCCCAACGAAGTGCACGAGCCGCCGTCGCCTGCCCCGCAGGCGCGCTCGCACTCCGCTTCTCGGTTCTCGCACGACTTCGCGCTCATCGGCGCTGCTGCGAGCTTAGCGATCCGATCCGCGAGGCAAGCCGAGCTCGACGACGCCTTCGGCTGCAGGCTGACGTGCGTCGCAACGGGTCGCGGAGCTACCGGTTTCGATGTCGAGACGCCGCCTCCTCCACCGCAACCAACCACCAGGACCATCAGAATCGCGAGCCGAGACACACTGGGCATTCGGAACAGTCAGCCACAGCGCGCGACTCGATTGAAGCGCAATGTTTTCAGGTAAGGCGAGGTAGGAGCGTCGGGTCGGTGCACTGTGACCTGTTCCGTCGAGTCATCGTCGATCACGGTCACGAATTGGTACGTGCCATCCGCGTAGACAAAACCGGTCATCTTGGCGCCGGTGTCGGCGTCTCCGCGCTCCGCTCGCCGCACCCCAATCGCAAACAAAACGCGACTGCTCCTCCGAACGACCTGCCGCGTAGCTTTTACACAGCTTGAAATCACCGCTGAGCCTGATGAAGACCTGCGCTGCGATGCGTCCGATCGGTGGTGGTATCGGCAGAGATCTCGACGGGCGATCCGAGCCGGCGGAGGTCCGGTAGTCAGCGGTGACCGCGGTGGCAACTCACCGCGTCGTAAGCACGACTCGCCGCGTTGAGACCTACGGCACAGTGGTGACGAGATACCCTCACCCCGATGGAACGCGCCGCGCCACCGACTCGCATTCGCAGCGAGCTGGGCTCGCTCTTGTGGGTGTCGATCGCCGTGTGGTCGCTGTTCGGCTTGGTTTGCGCAGCATCGGTGTACTGGGGCGTGCGCACGCACGGACACTCGGTGATCAAGATCTTCAGCTACGAATTGCTCGTCTGGTGCGCATGGGCGGCGTGGACTCCGCTGATCGTCTGGCTCGGCCACCGCCAGCCGATGCTGCCGTTCCGGTGGCGGACAACCGCAATCCATGTGAGCGCGGGGCTCGGGCTCGGGCTCGCGCATCATCTGTGGTGGAAAGCGCTCGCGGTGTGGATGCGTCCGTTCGACGACATGGGCGCGCCGGATCTGTCCCTGCTCGGCACCGATCTGCGCGATCGCTTGTTCCTCGAGGTTACGGTGTACTTCGCCGTGCTCGGCGTGACCTACGCGGTCGACTACCAGCGCAAGCTCCGCGAGCGTGAGGTGCGCGCCGCGCAGCTCGAAGCATCGCTGTCCAGAGCACAGCTCGCCGCGCTCGAGCTGCAGCTTCAACCGCACTTCTTGTTCAACACGCTCCACGCGATCGGGGGGCTCGTCCGCCAGAACCGCGGGCCCGAGGCGATCGAGATGATCGCTGGGCTGTCTGATCTGCTGCGCTATTCGCTCGATCACGCCGGCAAGCACCTGGTCACGCTCGATCAAGAGCTCGCGATCGTCGCGCGCTATCTCGAGATTCAACGAACGCGGTTTCCTGATCGACTCGACGTGGCGTTCGAAATCTCCTCGGATGCGCGCCATGGGATGGTGCCTGCACTGATGTTGCAACCGCTCGTCGAGAATGCGGTGCGTCACGGTATCGAGCCGTCGAGTGACCGCCGGACGATCGTGGTACGAGCCTGTCGCGACGGTGATCGCCTCGTGCTCGCGGTCGAAAACCCATGCGGTACGGCGAGTCCTGCAACCGAAGGCATCGGGATCACCAACACGCGCGCCCGGCTCGCTCAGTTGTTCGGTGATCGTCATACGTTCGAGCTGCGCCGCGATGGCGACCGGGTCGTCGCTGCGCTCCAGTTACCATTCGAGGCTGCCGCGTGATCCGAACGCTGATCGTCGACGATGAGCCGATCGCACGCGAATCGCTGCGACTCGTACTCGCCAGCGATCCTGATGTTCAAATCATCGGCCAGTGCTCGGGCATCGACGCCGCGGCAACGATCGCAGCCCAGCGCCCTGAACTGATGCTGCTCGATGTGCAAATGCCAGTCGTCGATGGCTTCGATGTCGTTGCCGCGATCGGCGTCGATGCCGTGCCCGCGATCATCTTCGTCACTGCCTACGACCACTACGCGGTTCGCGCGTTCGAGGTTCACGCACTCGATTACGTGCTCAAGCCATTCGACGATCGGCGGTTGCTGGCAGCTGTCGCTCGCGCCAAACAGCGGCTCGCCACCGTCGAACCCCTCGCGAGTCAACTCGTGGAGCTACTCGACGATCGCGAGCGCTCGCGAACGCACCTGCAGCGATTCATCGTGCGCGGGCGCGACAAGACCGTGCTCGTCAATGCCGACGATGTCGACTGCATCGAAGCCGCTGACGACTACGTCGAGCTTCACGTCGGCGATGTCACTCATATGCTCCGCGAGCGACTCTCAGATCTCGAGACCCGACTCGATCCTGCGCGGTTTGTTCGGATCCATCGATCGGCGATCGTAAACGTCGATCGCGTGCGCGAGATCCAACCGTTGATTCGCGGCGATGCCTTGGTCGTGCTGGCCGGCGGGACCTCGTTTCGGTGCAGCCGCAGTCGCAGGTCCGAATTCGAGCGACGATTGACCGACTCGCCGCACGCACGGCACCACTCGCCGAAACCTCGCTGACGAGCTGCGCTCTGCCGGGCATCGTGAGGCCATGAGATCAGCTCTTGTAAGCCTTGCCATGATCAGCGCCGCCTTGCCGGTCACGGCACTCGCCGGGCCGGCCAAGCCTCAGCGCAACGTCGCGATCGTCGTCTACGACAACGCCGAGATCCTCGACTTCGCAGGGCCTGCGGAGGTCCTGTCTGCCGCCGGCAATTTCGCCGGCAGCGGTGGCAAGAGCGCACTCAACATCTATCTGGTCGCGCGCACACGTGCACCGCTCCACGCACAGGGGTTCATCACCGTCACGCCACAGTATTCGATCAACAACGCGCCGAAGCCCGACTTCGTCGTGATCCCCGGCGGCAACAGCGACAACCTGTCGAACGACCCCGCGATGATGAAGTGGCTCTCGTCGGTCACCGCGGCGAGCGAGGTCACCTTGACGGTGTGCACGGGTGCGTTCCCGCTCGCGAAGTCAGGCGCGTTCGACGGCATGGAGATCACCACCTGGTACGGCGCCGTGGACAATCTGCAGTCGATCGCTCCCAAGGCACACGCCAAACACGGCCGGCGATTCATCGATAACGGCCGCTACATCACCACCGCGGGCGTGTCCGCGGGCATCGACGGCGCGCTGCACCTGACCGCGCGGATGTTCGGTCGCCGCGTCGCCGATCAGACCGCTCGCTACATGGAGTATCACTGGACGCCCGAACCGTATCTCGCGGCGAAGTACTCGTATTGGAATCCAAGCACCGACGATGCCGGCCGTGCGCTCCAAGCGGCGCAGCTCGCGATCGACGAGAAACGATTCGACGAGGCGATCAAGTCGCTCGAACAGCTGGCCGCCCACGACTCGAGCGGCGGAGCGTGGCTCGCGCTCGCTAACGCGCAGGTTGCCGCGGGCAATCGCAAGGCGGCGCTCACGGCATACGCCAAGGTGCCCTCCAGCTCGCACTCATACAAGGAAGCGATCTACAACCTCGGCTGCGTGCACGCGCTCGAAGGCAACAAGACCGAAGCGCTTGCAGCTGTGAAAAAGGCGTTGGCTGCCGGGATCAAACGCGAGCACGCGTTGCGCGACCCTGATCTCGCAACGATCAGAGATCAGATCGCCAAGCTCCGCTGAGAACACAGCTGCACACAGCTCCGTTTGGGTGCGATGGCGTCGCCAGAAAAAGCGTGTCGGTAACAGCCTTAACGGAATCTTTCACTCGGAGTGTCTAGATTGGGAGCTCAACCCAAACTGTTGGCGTGGGGACGCCAACGAGAACGGAGTGACATGAGCACCGTCTTGATCGCCGATGAGAGTGATGCTGACCGCCAGTTCATTGCAAATCGCGCAGGAAAGCTCGGAATGCAATGCGAGCTGGCGACCAACGGTAAGGACGCGCTCGAGATCGCTCGACGGTCGCTGCCGCGCGTCATGGTCGTCGGGACCGAGGTCGGTGGGATTCGGATCAGCGCGACGCTTCGTGGCTCGCCGGAGACTCGGAACATTCACATCGTGCTGGTCTCGCCGGAAGATCAGCTCGCGATGACCAAAGGTTGGGGTGGCAAGCAGGGCGTGACCGACTTCCTCACCAAGCCGCTTCAGGACCAGACGGTCATGCAAGTGTTGCAACCGCTCGCGCGCGGTTCGATGCCCGCGATGCCTGCGATGCGCGCGCCGGAGCCGATGGCGAGTAGTCCGGGCGGTGGCGACCTCGCACAGCGAATCGCCCAAGCGTTGGGTCGCCAGCTCGGCCAACCCGCCGACGTGGCGATGAAGCTGTTCGTCGGGCCCGAGCTGCGCAAGGTCGGTTCGTTCGACGGACTTTCGGGCGCGGACCTAAATGCGGTGCTGCAGCGGTTGTCGCTCAGTATTGCGACCGGCGACGGCAAGGGGCGCGCCGCGTTCATCGAAGAAGCGCGCAAGCTGCGTTAGACACTCGCCGCTGAGTTGGCGCACGACGTGTTGGATGCCAAGCTGGTGCAATGCGGTTGGAAGGGTTGAGACTCGAACGCGCTCGCGCTTCGAAGCAGTTTCGCGACGGAACCTTCCATAACACCCACAACGTGGTGATGGGCCTCGACGGTGATCGTTGGCCGATCATGCGCGACTTCCTATTCAAGGGCGCAACGCGTAGACCGCCAGGGCTGATCCCCGTCGAGAGCCCGCTCGAACCGTGGACCAAGCCGGTGTCATCGTCGGGCCTACGGATCACCTGGCTCGGTCACAGTTCGCTATTGATCGAAGCTGATGGTCTGCGCGTGCTGACGGATCCGGTGTTTGGTGATCGGGTCGGTCCCGTGTCGTTCGCCGGGCCAAAGCGATTCCATCCGGTGCCGGCGACAGTGAAGCAACTGCCAAAGCTCGACGCCGTGCTGGTCTCGCACGATCACTTCGATCACTTGTGCAAGCCAACGATCCGCGAGCTCGCGGCGCTGCGCGTTCCGGTGATCACGTCGCTCGGCGTCGGCGCGCACCTCGAAGACTACGGCGTCGAACCGGCGCTGATCACCGAGCTCGATTGGTGGGAGCGCCACACGTTGCCCGGTGGCTCGCTCGCGTTCACGGCCACGCCGTCGCAACATTTCTCGGGTCGCGTCGGCGGTCGTAACGCGACGTTGTGGTCGTCGTGGGTGATCGAGACCGCGAACCGCAAGCTGTTCTTCTCCGGCGACACCGGACTGACCTCGGAGTTCGAGGCTATTCGCGATCGGTTCGGTCCGTTCGACGTCACGATGCTCGAGATCGGCGCGTGGCATGCGTCGTGGGGCACGATTCACCTCGGTCCCGAGAATGCGCTGCGCGCCTTTAACATGCTCGGCGGTGGCACGCTGTTGCCGATCCACTGGGGCACGTTCGGGCTCGGGCTTCATCCGTGGGCCGAGCCTGCCGAGACCTTGTTGACATTGGCGGCTGCGTCGAACGCACGCGTGCTGACGCCGATGTTGGGCCGCCCCTTCGAACCGGCCCACGTCGAAGCGCCGGTGCCATGGTGGCGCGCGGTTGGTGCGGAGTCGGCTGCGACGACGGACGAGCTACCGGCGACGTAGCAAGCCTCCGACTGGCGACGCGTTCGTTGCGATTCGCTTGCTAGTGTATACGAACACGATCATGTTGCGCATCGAGCACACTCGACTCGCGCTCGAGGACCTGTCCGTCGGACGAGGTCGCGAGTAGCTCCTGTATGCCGGACCGGCGTCACGGCGACATCCGGCCCGACGGGCTCGCGTTTGCGCGTCGCTACGATGCCACGCGACATGAGTCGACCAACGTCGGGCTCGTTGACGAACTGAATCGCTGAACACGCTGCCTTCGCTCGGCAGCACCGAGCATGCGAGGCGATTGATGGTTGTTGTCCAACGGGGCGCGATTGGGCGAATCCGTCGGTGCGTAGCCCGGACCGGCTGGGTCGCGCCTCCAGCGGCAGGGTCGCCGATCAACCGCGCGGTTGATCCGTGTGGCGCCACCTCCCAGTCGATCTGTTTTCCTTCGAGCGAGGCATCGACCTGGCGGCCGAATCCGTTGGCACGCGACATGCTGCCAGCGACGCCATCATGGTCAAGACAGCACTCGCAGTTCTCGTCGTCAGCTCAGTCTCATGTGGCTCGGCGCCCAGTGTCTCGGATGATGCTGGCCGTGCGGGCACGAGCGCGGACGCGCTCACCGATGCAGAAGGCGACGATGGCAGCGTCAGCCTCGGCCTTGATCTCCACGGCATCCAGAAGATCTACCCCGATGCCATGACCGTTCCCGAGCAGCAATATCTCGACGAGAATGACCCCACCGGGGGCCGGATCGACAACATCCCAGACACGTACGAGATCGCCTCCGAAGACATCGGCGGCGGCCGAAACGCAGTCGAGGTGGGCGGGACATCTAGGCTCGCGCTGTACTCCAGCAACGGAAACCCGTTCGGCAGCGTCGAGCACACGTTCTACGTCAAGTTCATCTCGGGGCCCAACGGCAACGGAAGCCATAACGATGCGGCCAGGCTATTCCAGCCGTACGTCGGTGGAGGAAGCCATCACACGGCTGCGGACCGTTGCTGCGAAGGTAACTCGATGAAGGTGTGCTTGTTTGGAGGTGGAGACATCGCGATCCGGAAGGAGATTTGTCACCCGGCCTACGCGGAAGACCGGGGGAGCTACAACAACTGGGCTGGCAAGTCGCACGGAACCGCGGTGTGGAACGGTCCGATTATGAACATGCAGGATGGCATGCTGGGTCGGTGGTGGGGGTTCAAACAGGTCGAGCTTCACCTGCCCGACAGAAACCGGCAGGAGGTGTGGATCGATGAGGGCGCCGACGATGGCACGGGTAGGCTCGAGGTTGCCGGCAACGAAGCACGGTGGCGGCTGCTTGCCAGGTATGACGACGTGAAGACCGGCGAGTCGGACGGCATGCCGGTGGGCGATTGGACCACCGGTTCGTTCGGGTCGTGTGGTAACTGCGTCGCGGAAAGCCGGGATGGCAAACCGATCGTGAACGGGATGCTCAGGCTCGAGCCGTATTCGGTGTCTCACCCAGGTGCGCACGACATCGCCATCGAGGATGCCAATGCGGTCGTGCTCAGAATCGACGGCGACACGGTGTTCCGGCTCGCCTACTGGTCAGCGCGGAAGATCGAACCTGAGAACTAAGCCACCGACGGACCTCGGTGGGTTCGCGGGCGAGGGGAGCGATCGGCGCCTACACCCTTGACGACCGGGTCGGACCCGCGACCCGCGGCCAGGTACATGACAAGCCAAATGCTCGACGAGCACTGCGTGATACGATCAGGGCGCTGCTCGCTCATGCTCGCCGGCTCCACGTACCCCAGCACCGCGTCGTCGCCTGCGCAGCTCGGGCGCTACGAGCTCGTACGCAGGCTCGCGATCGGCGGCATGGCAGAGCTATTCCTTGCCAAGGCCACCGGGATCAACGGGTTCGAGCGGATGGTCGTGGTCAAGCGGATCCTGCCGCACCTGGCGGCAGACTCCGAGTTCATTCGTATGTTCCTCCAGGAGGCGCGGATCGCGGCGACCCTGCACCATGCAAACGTCGTCCAAGTCCATGACATCGGCAAGGTCGAGGGAACGTACTTCTTCACGATGGAGTACGTCCGCGGCATCGACGTCCAGCGAATGCTCAACCGCGCACACCTCGAACACGAGCCGATCCCGCTCAAGATCTCGATCTCTGTAATCCTGGGTGCGGCGGCCGGGCTCCACTACGCTCACGAGCAGCACCAGCCGAACGGTGAGCCGCTGGGGATCGTGCACCGCGACGTCTCCCCGTCCAATCTGCTTGTGGGTGAAGATGGGATCACGAAGCTGGTCGACTTCGGCATTGCCAAGGCGACACTCGAGCGCCATGCGACACGTCCCGGATCGGTGAAGGGCAAGCTCTCGTACATGTCGCCGGAGCAGTGCCGCGGTGACCCGGTGGATCGACGGAGCGACGTGTTTGCTCTCGGGATCTTGCTGTACGAGCTGACGACAGGTTCGTACTTGTTCTCCGGTGCGAACGACTTCGACGTGATGCAACAGGTGATCAACGGGCGGATCCCGCCCCCCTCGTCCCGCGTCCGCGACTACCCCACGGAGCTGGAGCGCATCGTGATGCGCGCACTCGAGCAAGATCGAGACCGGCGCTACGCCACTGCCGAGGCAATGCAACGCGAGCTCGAGAGGTTCGCGTTCGAAGCGCGGTTGCCGATCTCGACTCTCGCGGTCTCCGACTACGTAAAAGGCTACGAGGTGGCGGGACCGATCGAAGACGTGTTCCGACCGGAGGAGAGCCTGATCATCGAGCGCACGCTTGCGTCGGCAGCTCCCAGCCGAGAGCAATCCGAGGTCAACGAGTGGAACGTGCGTACGGCAACCGCGCACGCTCCGCCGCCAATAACACGCCGCCGCTCGCGATGGCGGGTCGCGATGGCCGCCGGTGGCGTGCTGGTCGCGAGCGCAGGGGCAGCGCTGTTCGTTGCCAGCGATCCCGACGACGTGGCAACCCCGCTCGCACCGGCGGTGCCATCTTCGATCGCACCGCCGAGCCCGAACCCCACGACCGTGCCGCCAGCAACCGCTCCATCGCCCGCGGTCGCGCCTCCGGAGAATAGGAGGGCTTCCACCGCACCCGATGCGCCGCAAGCTGAACCGGCACGCCGAGGCAAGAAGCCGGCGCGATCGGGCAACTCGTCTTCGCGGCGGATCCCCAGGCGCACGGAAGCTACCGAGGGGTCAGCCTCCGGCTCGGCAGCGCCGGAGCTCGTCGATCCGTTCAAGCGACCGAGCCGATAGATCTTCAAACCTCAAGACCCCTTCGGCTTCTTGCGCCCGGCGACCCCGTACTTGGCGGCGAGGCGGTTCAAGAACTGCGGGCTGACCCCTGCCAGCTTCGCCGCGCGTGCCATGTTGCCACCGGTGACAGCACTGGCGTCCTCCAGATAGCGGGCTTCAAACTCCTCGACCGCCATGCGGCGGCCCTCGCTGATCGCGCGCAGCTCGTCACCATTCCAGATCGGAGCCCAACGCGGCTTGTGATGCCGTTTGGTGATCAACGCGGCCCGATCGGTCGATCCGATCCGCTGGACGATGTTGCGCAACTCGCGGATGTTTCCCGGCCATTGATGGAGCGCAAACATCGCCAACAGCTCTGGCGTCATTTGCTTGCCCGTCTCGTGCGCGAACAGCTGGGCCAGGATCTCGAGGTCCTCGGGCCGCTCGCGCAGCGGCGGGATCCGGACGCGAACCACAGCGAGTCGGTAGTACAGATCCTGGCGAAACCGCCCCTGCTTGACCTCCTCGCTCAGATTGCGGTTGGTCGCGGCGATGATCCGCACGTCGTACTTCAGGTCGGTAGTACCACCGACGCGGCGGCCACTCCTGGTCTCGAGCAGGCGCAGCAACAGCGGCTGCTGGTCGAGCGGTAGCTCACCCACCTCGTCAAGAAACAGCGTGCCGCCGCTGGTCTGTTCGAGCAACCCCGGACGCGACTCGTTGGCGCCGGTGTATGCCCCTCGCTCGTGACCGAACAACTCCGCCGCTGCCAGCGAAGGTGTGACCATCCCGCAATCGAACACGACGAACGGCCCGTTAGCCCGCGCGCTGGCCTCGTGTACTGCCTGCGCAGCGACTTCCTTGCCGCTCCCGGTTTCACCCTCGATCAGGATCGTCGCGTCGCTGGGCGCCAATGTTGCGAGCGTCGCTGCCACGGCGCGCATCCTGGGAGAGCGCGTAACCAACCCACCAAACCGATCGTGCGACAAGAGCGGAATCGACTGGCGTTCCCCTCGAGCCCGAACCACCAGCTTACTGTCGCCGAGCAGGAGCGCCATCCCGTCTGACAGATAGACGTCGGAGATCCGGTAGCGGTCCAGCCAGGTCCCGTTGGTGCTGTGGAGGTCGTGATAGATGTAGCCCGTGGGCGTGGCCCTGATCTCGGCGTGCCGTTTGGAGACTTTCTGGTCATGGAGCACCAGATCGGCGTCGCCGCCCGAACCAATGCTTAGCGTCTCGGCACCCAGCGCCCGCTTTTCGCCCTTGTCGGGACCGTCCTTGACCACGATCTCGGCGCACTCGAGTTGCAGGGTCTTGGAGGTCCCCTCGTAGCCGCGAATCGTGAGGGTCTTGTCGCGTGAGATCATGGGACGTACGCAGCCAGCTCGTCGAAGTCGGCATCGGCGTTGACCGTCGCGAAGCCCACGAACCCGGGCCCTGGAAACATCGAATCGATTGCGGTGCCGAGCAGCTGCCACATCGCGCTGGTTTCGTCACACCGGTAGAACGTCAGATCAGTTCCGACCTGCTGGATCCGGACCAGGTGCCATTCGTTGAGCGCGAACACCGGCGCCGCTGGCGGCGACAGCTGCACGGCGGTCTGGTTAGCGGGCTTGTGCTCGAAGTTCCAGCCGGTCGTGCGAATCGCAACGCGATTGGTAGTGACCGGGGATGGCGGATCCTGATGGTCGAAGTCGATCGCAACGAGGGTGTCTACGCGCAGCAGCCGGACCCGCACCGTGAAGTCGACGTCCTGGAACGTAAGCATCGAGGAGATCGCGTTCGATTCCACGCCGCGCAATCCCACCGCCTGATTCCCCGGTTGGTCCGGATCATCGATGATCGCGATCTCTTCGGGCCGCACGCTGAACACTCGGTGCCACGGCGCCGTCACGTTCCACGTCCCGATCGGGTAGCTCTGGAAGTTGTCCGCGAGCAGCTTGGTACCGGTCATTGCGCAGGTCCGCGGCAGGGTCGCGGGATCAGCACAGGTTCCGCGTTCGTTGCAGATCGATCCCTGCGGACATGGATCGAGAGCGGGACCACAGAGCAAGGTCTCGGGCACGCTCTGCTCGAAACATGCGCTACATGCGACGACGATGGCGCAGCCGATCACAGCCAGGCCCCGCGACGGCATCAGAATGTTCCTCGCACGGCCACGCTCCCACCCTGTCGGCTGACTTCCGGCTCGATGGTGAGCCCGCGATACAGCATGATCGCTCCGGTGATTGCCAGCGCGCCGCCGACCCCGTACAGCACGTACATCGCGCGTTCCGCTCGTCTGCCGTCAGCGACGATCTCGTTGTACTCGTCGGTCGTGCGTGGCGTAGCGCGACGAAGTGCATCGGAGTGATCGCGTGCGTCGAGGGCGAACTTGATCCCGAGCCCACCGGCGACGAGGCCGGCCGCGCCCACGGTCAGGCCGGCGATCGTCCATGTTCGTTCGGCGCGGTGCGGTGCGGGACGTAGCGGCGGCGGATGTGGCTTGCTGTCGTCGCGCTTGGGAGTCGTCAGGGCCGCATTGCGTTCGGCCACCTGGCGCTGGAGCACCCCTGCGATCCGTTCGCGCGACCACCGCGCGAGATCGCCGTCGTCTTCGATGAGCAACACCTTCTGGTAGTAGTCCAGCGCATGGGCAAGGTCGCCCTTCTTCTCGTACGAGCGACCGATATTGAACAGCAGACCCGAATGCGGGGTCAGCGCGTATGCCGCGAGAAATTCGCGGATCGCGCCGTCGAAGTCCCCGGCATCGTGCAGGCGCTTGCCGGTGATGAAGCGCTGCTCGGCCTGCGCGGCAACACCCGGTTCGGACGTACCCTGAGCGAACGCAGGTGATGCCGTGCCTAGGATCAACCCGAGAGCGATTGCTCCGCGAATCGAGCGCGGCCTGGAAGCGGGTCCCGAGCCGCACGAGGACCGAAAATGATCGATCTCGCGCGAGCCAGGGGCTCCCCGCCTCCCTCGCCCGCGAAGCTCGTCTTGGGAATCGCGCCAGCGGCAGCCGACGCTGGCTCGTGAGACGCGCCCGAAGCCCCGTTGCACGGAGGTATCGTATCCAACCAAGGTCGGACGACCAAGCGAGCGGCTGCAGCGACAACTCGCAGGTTGCGGGGCGGCATGTAGGCTCTCCAGCGCCGGTCGAGTGAGGCCTCAGGTTTCGCTTCAGATGTTCGAGGCTTGACTGCTGGGCGAAGGGGTCTCCAGCGTGGCATGGGGCACGCAGAGGTGGTCGTCCCATGAGCGGAAAATCAGCCATTGTGTTCATCATGAGCCTCGCGGTCATCCACAGCGGATGTGAGCACGACGACGAAGAGGAGTTCGACCATCTCGAAGAGCTCGACCCCCAGCCGATCGTCGAGATGGGTTGCGTGGAGCTCGTGCCCACTGCCGTGTCGGTGAGCGGCACCGATTCGAGCGGAAACATCGGCGACAATGCGATCGACGGCTCGCTAGCAACCCGGTGGTCCGGTCCGCTCCCCGGTGCCTATATCGAGCTCGATCTCGGCGGGCAACGAACCGTCTGCAACGTATCGATCGCCTGGTATCGCGCGACCGAGCGCTCCAACACATTTCAGATCCAGACCTCGTTGACCGGGACGACGTTCACGACCGTGTTCTCCGGATCGAGCAGTCGAACGACAGCGGACCTCCAGAGCTACGACATCGCAAATACCCAGGCGCGCTACGTGCGCGTGGTGGTGACCGGCAACAGCCAGAACGTGAACTGGGCATCGATCACCGAGCTCGCGGCATACGGTGGTGCGCCAACCACGCCGCCGCCCACCGGCGTCGATCCGTTCGGGGTCAAGAAACTGTTTCCCACCAAGCCCGGAGGCGAGGAGTGGTACGTCAACATGAACGACGCCCGCAGCTCGCCGCGGTTCAAGAACCTGCCGACAATGACCAAGCAGCCGGACGGCTCGTGGCGCGTGAGCGCGAACCAGGTCCGCATGGAAGCATGGTCACCAGAGAACAAGAAGTGGCTCAACGTCGAGATCACCTCGTACGCCAAGGTGACAAGCGGGGGCGGGTTGCTGCAGATGTACTCGCGCGGTGGCCATCACAGCTCGAATCGCCCGTGCGAGGGCTCGGCAATCAAATCCCGGATGTACATCGACGGCAAGATGGGATGGGTCAAGGAGATCAATCACCCGGCGTACACCTTCAACCGAGGCGTGGTATCGGCCGACGGGGGCCGCTCGCACATGAACAAGTGGATCGGTCACAAGGCCGTCATTTACAACTTCACCGAGAACGGCAAGACCTACGTACGCATGCAGAACTACATCGACACTGACGTGACCGACGCGAACGGCAACCTGGTGCCGAAGAACAACTGGAAGCTCGCGTCGACAGTCGAGGATCGGGGTGGATGGAGCACCAGCGGCGACGACTACGAGTCCAGCTGTGGATGGCCGCGCGACGCGATCTTGTCAAAGCCCGGCGGCACCTCGACCGCGAACCTGGCGGCGTGGCGCTCCGACGGTACGACGTGGCAGTGGAAGTACTTGTCGGTGCGTGAGATCGAGCCGCCTTCGGAGTAGATAATCTGCATCAGCTCGGTGGCATCGAGTCCGTCGATCCGCACGCCTTTGGATCGGATCGAGAGCTGATCTACGTCGGGAAGCCTACGGCGTGACATATCCGCCGAACGGCGGCGGCGGATACGCAGGATGCACGCCGAAGTACAGGTAGCTCGAGACGAGGCGCTGGTGCTGGGTCAGATCGACCTCGCTGCACAGAGGTAACTGCGTCTCGTTCCACGACTCCCACCTGACGTCTTCGTCGCTGATGCGTAGATGCTCAAGCAGATCGGATCGCTGGGATCGGTCGGCACGCCGACCTCGAAGTGCAAGTGATCGCCGCTCGCGCAACCGATATCGCTCTCGATGCCCAGGAAGTGTCCCGCGGTGACCGAGTCGCCAGCGCTGACGCTCGCCGTGGGATAGGCGATGTTTGGCCTCGGGCTTCATCCGTGGGCCGAGCCTGCCGAGACATTGTTGACATTTGCGGCTACGTCGAACGCGCGTGTGCTGACACCGATGCTCGGACGACCGTTCGAGCCGGCGAACATCGACGCGCCGCTGCCGTGGTGGCGCGCGGTTGGTGCGGAGTCGGCTGCGACGACCGACGAATTGCCGGCGACCTGAGGTCGTCTGCCCGCGCGGTGACCGCTACGCTCGTGCTTCGAGCTCGGTCGCTAGCGCGATCAACACCAAAGCGCACGATTTCGCGCGTCGACAGCGGCGTTCGCAACGCGCGCTGTTCGGTTGCGGCAACTTAGTGAGGCGGCCACTGCTTGGCGTGACCATCCTCATCGACAATTCGGTGCGACGTGCCTGGTGGCAAGACCTGTAACGTTTTGAGGAACTCGATGATTGCGTTCTGATCGTAGGTGCTCAGCGCGCGGAATGCATCCGCTTGCGCCTGCGCCTCGCCGGCGTGCGCGAGGATTGCTTCGCGCAACGTGGTGAACTGACCATGATGGAAGTACGGAGGTTCGTTGGCGACGCCCCACAGTTTCTTGGTCAAGAATCGCGAATTTCCGGCGAAGAACTCTGGTGATCCCGGGGCGGCCCCTAGATCGATCGGCGCACGACTCGGGTCATCGGGACCGCTCGTAATATCGTGGAGCTTAAGATCGGTATACGCCGGAACATTGACTACACCGTGGTCCACGGACAACCGAGGCCTCGGCAAGTTCGAGCGAGTGAGATCAACTCTGACCTCAGGTGCATCGCCAGGCCGCAGGTTTCCGGCTGGGTTGTACGGGTTCGGTTCGACGAACTTCCAACCGTTGTCGTCTAGCGGAAGGCTGGCGACATGGCAGGACGTGCAACGAATCGATTCGAAGCGCTGTTCGCCTTTGAGGACTGCAGCCTCGATGACCGGATCATCGGGGATCACCCGGCCAGGCACGGGAAGCGTCGCCTGAAACAGCGTGGTCGCGGTGATGTCTGCGCGCGATAGCTCGTCGGTGACGCCATCACCGTCGGGATCGGTGCCGGCTCCAAACCGCTCTGCGCTCTGCATGCCGTGATGATGGTTGAACGCGTTATTGGTGAACTGACGCAAGGAGACCACGTTGCCGGATTGATGGAACGGTTGAATGACTAAGCTTGGCGGCTCCGATGCAGCTGCGGAGGCGATGCTGACCGCCGGCAGTCCTTCAACGGAGCTGGTGTCCCACGAGCCATCTGGTCGTCGGGACAGCCGACCGAACTGCACACCCTTGGCTTCTAGATCGACCGATTGTCCGGGCGCGAGATCGTCACGTTGCTGCTGAAGCTCGGCGGTCATCTGACGGGCAAGCATTTCGATGAAGCCCGAACCGAACATCCCGATCGTCGAGCGCGCATCGGCCACGGACGGAAGGGTGACGACCCGGCCAAGCTCATCCCGCGCTCCACGCAACCGGAGCGGGTCGGCCGGATCGATCGTGAGAAAATCGAACCGATGCGCGGGGAGAAATGCGGCGGTGGTGAAGTGACCACCTCCACCCGGTCGAGGCGAGTTGTGGCAGCTAGCGCATGAATTCGAGTCCATCGCAGATAGCCGATTGAACCTGCGAGGAAACACGAGTGGCGAGGAGGGATCCGATAATGGCTCGCCCGTGCCCTTGGTCAGCGGGCGACCCCCGCCCTCTTGCGGTGTCCAGAACGCGTTGAACACTCGCTCGCCGTGTCGAATGAGCGCTGAGATCGAGACTTGGTACTCGTCGCCGTCTTCGAGGTGACGCGCGAGTCCGATCTCGCGACCCAACGCCGCCGCTTGATGAAGCTCTTCGGACAGGACGTCCTCGTTGACGTCCTCGGAGCATGAGACGGTCGCCAAGCATGCGGTGGCGACTCCGATCCATTTCGAGTGCATTGCAATCCTCCTAGCGGAGGCGATAACAGCGCATTTCGTGCGTGGTCCATGTTAACGATTCGCACGCGCTATTTCGGTGCTTGCAACGATCCGCAAATCGCCAAGCTATCTCGCGACGTGGGCCGAGCGAGCGCGTTCGTCACAGCGTTTTTTGCAACGTTGCATGTCGTTTGTTAATGACTGGCGCGCTCGGCAATTTCACATCGCGTATCGGCCGCTCAAAGCCATGCCACGACTCCAGGGCTCGGACGGGCCCCGGACCAAGGGTAACTTTCCGCGCCCCGCCCCCGGACCACCGCGCCCGACCGCGCCCCGGACCAAGGGTAACTTTCTGCGCCCGGACCTGCGCCCCGGACCTGCGCCCCTGCGTCCCCGACCCGCGCCCGCGCTCGGCCCGCACGCCCACGCCCCGGACCAAGGGAACTTTTTCGCACCGCAGCACCGAGCGGCCGATGACTTCGGCGTGAAAGCTCGGCCCGTCCTCCCGGCGCGTACGTACATGCTTACCCGGCGGTGTTCGGAGCGACGGTTCCTGCTCCGGCCCGAGCCGATGGTCAATCAGCTGTACTGGTACTGTCTCGGTTGGGCGGCACAGAAGCATGACATCGTGCTGCACGCTGCAGTGGCCATGTCGAACCACTCGCACATCGTCGCCACCGATTCCAAAGGCGCCTACCCGAACTTTCTTCGCGACTTCCACGCCATGCTCGCGCGGGCAGTCAATGCGCATCGTGGGCGATGGGAGCACTTCTGGGATTCCGCGCAGACTTCCGTCGTGTTGCTGGAAGAGGGCGCCGAGCAGATCGAAAAGCTTGTCTACGTGCTTACCAACCCATTGGGATTAGTCGAGAAAGCGCATCACTGGCCCGGCGCTACGTCGATCAATGAAACCGTCAATGGAACGACCATGATCGTCGCACGTCCACCGCAGTTTTTCCGAGACCCAATGTTCGGCGGGATCATGCCCGAAACGATTACGCTCGCATTCGTGCCACCGCCGGCATTCACCGGCATGGAGCCCGCAGCATATGCCATCCTCGTGCGCGAGCGGATTGCGGCAAGAGAGAGCTACGCTGCCGCCGAGCGCGCCGAGAACCGGACGCGCGTGCTGGGGCGAAAGGCCGTGCGGGAACAACGCTGGAACGATCGCCCTCGCGACGCGGAGCCACGCCGCAACATGAGCCCGACAGTCGCATGCCGCGACAAGTGGCGACGCATCGAGCTCTTACTCGTGAACCGTGCGTTTCGAGTGCTCTACCGTAAAGCGTTCGAAGCATTTCGACGCGGCCTTCCCGCGGTCTTCCCGCCGGGCACGTGGCGAATGCGCTGGTTCGCGGTGATTGAAGTGGGAGCCGCCTGACTACGTTCTCGTCCGTTCGCGCACGCTCAACAAGTCGTCGCTAGCCCCGGTGTGTCAACATCGGTGGAATCGTCGACGTGCGTCTTGCGCCGAACCGGCATAAAACGCTCCGTCGCTGACCCGCGAGGCTGAAACGTTTGAACACCGAGGGTTCGCCGATCTCCGCGGGCTCGTAGCAGAACTACCATCGGTCCGGTCCCCCGGGTGCGTTGCTCCGAACCAGTTAGTGTGTTACATACACGATCATGGCTCGAATCGAGCGCGCTCGAGTTTCGCTAGACGGCCTATCGGTCGGTGACGCGTTCGGAGAACAGCTTCTGCACGCCGGCCTGGCGTCACGTGCGATCGCGCTGGAACACCACGCTGCTCCGATCGGACGACGATGGCGATGGAGCGACGATACCGCGATGGCGATCTCGATCGTCGAAGTATTGGACGGTCACGGCGGCATCGATCCCGAGGCGCTCGCGAACGCGTTCGCGCGTCGCTATGCCGCCGAGCCCGACCGTGGGTACGCAGGAGGTGCGCGCCGCGTGCTCGAGATGTTGAGCAGCGGCGTTCCATTCGACACGGCGGCGAGCTCGCTGTTCGATGGTCAGGGATCGTGCGGAAACGGCGGAGCGATGCGCGCCGCGCCGATCGGAGCCTACTTCGCGGACCGGCTCGATGACGTTGCGCCACACGCAGCGCTCTCCGCGGCGCCAACCCACGCACATCCCGACGGCATCGCTGGCGCGATCGCGATCGCAGTGGCAACGGCGGTCGTGTTCGCGGGTGAGCGCGATCCGGGCGCGATCATCGACGGCGTCATCGCACGCACTCCCGACGGGGCAACGCGCGCCGGACTATGCGCTTCGCTCCGCCTCGTCGGTGCGCCACCGAGCGCGGTAGCAGCCGTGCTCGGCAATGGCAGCCGCGTGCTCGCGGCCGACACCGTCCCGTTCGCGATCTGGTGTGCCGCGTCTTACCTAACGGATTTCGCGGCGGCGTGCTGGGCATGCGCCGAGGTCGGGGGTGACATCGATACGACGTGCGCGATGGTGGGTGGAATCATCGTCGGCGCCGTGGGCCTCGACGGGATCCCCGGCGAGTGGTTCGCAAGCCGCGAGCCGTTGCCCCGGTGACACGCCCCGATTCCTAGTGCAGGACGTAACCACCGATCGGCGGCGGTGGTGGTGGTGGATACGAGGGATACACACCGAAGAACAGGTAGGTCGAGACGAGCTGCTCGTGTTGCTCCGGATCTACGTCGCTGCACGCAGGAACATGTGTGTCACTCCACAACTGGGCGATGTCGTCGTCGTCATTGATGCGCAGATGTTCGAAGCAGATCGCGCCAGCTTCGTCCCATCGGCCTTCGACCCCGCCGGCCCACGACTCGCCGTGATTGTTCACACCGGTTCGCGTCACATTGAACATCACGCCGATGCCGCTCTTGGTGTACGACTGTTCGCCGAGCGGGCTTAGGGTGAGTGCCCGCAGCACCGAGGTCATCTCCGGAACCGTCGGAGCCTCGCCGTGGGCCGCTGTCGTCGAGAACGCGCCGAGGCTGAGCAACTTGCCGGTCGCTGAGTTCGGACAGCCGATCGTGAGCTTGCCCTCGGTCGTGGCATGAGGCGTGACGTATTTGCCGTCCTCGTGCACGAGCTCGCGAGTGCCGATGAGCGCGAACCGCGCGATCTCATCGTCGGTATGAGTGAACAACGAGCACAGCGGCCGGGACACCGAACGCGGTCGCTTCTTGTCGATGCGGTAGGTCCACACCGTTACACCGTTGGGCAATTCGTGTTGCGCGGCGTCCGTGAACCGAAGCTGCAACAGCTCGCGATCCGAATCCTCGATTGTCATCGTGCTGCCCACCAGCGCCGCGCCGGTTCGCCACTGGCCGCCAACTTCGCCCCACAGCGAGCGCGCGCTCAAGCGAGGCGTGATCGACGCGCCGCCCGCGGTCTCCCAGCTCACGAACCGCTGACCTTGGTCATTCGGGGTTCCATCGAAGAACACCTGATCGACGAAGCCGTTGCCGACGTCTTTGGTGTTTCGGCCGCACGTGATGTAGTTGCAGCTGCCGCCGTTCAGCGGTTGCACGGTGGTCTCGGTTATCGGCTCATCGGGATCGATACATGCTGCGCTGCTACCAACCGCTGCGCTCACGACCGCCGCCAGGAATGTTCGGTTCATCAGCAGCATGACGAGGCGGCCCCGCGCGGATCCCACGCCGACCAGAAGTTTTTTGGTGACTTGGGCTCAGGACGACTCGGCGAGCAGCCGCTGCACGCTGATATCGATTTGGCTCCGGACCAGGCGCGCCACGCTGTGCACGTCGGAATCGTCGAGCGAGAGCCGGGTTTGCAGATCGGAGAGCGTCGCGCGAGCCAGTGCCTGGCGCGCCTCCAGCAAATGTCGCCCGGTTGTAGTCCGGGAGCGCCCGTAGGCGGCAGCGGCCTCATCGATGGTCAGATGATCCACTACATCGAGCCGGAGCAACAGCTGATGTTCGGGCGGTAATGCCGCGAATGCCGTGGCGAACGAGCGCCGGAACTCGGTCTTGTAGAGCTGCTTGAGGTACTGAATCTCCGGGTCGTCCGAAGCATCGGCGATGCGCTGGATCTCGGAATCGTCGGCGGCCTCTGGACGCAGCTTGCGCCGCAGCGTGATCGCCAGGCGGACCGCCGCAACCCGCACGAACGCATGGAGCGGCCCACGTCCTTTGTAGAGCGCGATCCGCGGTGGCTGCTCCGCGCCGGCGACGAGGAGATTCTCCCAGACTTGCTGCATGACCTCTTGGCGGTCAGCGGCATCGACGATCCGCGCGAGCCCCGTGCGCACCGCCTCGTCACAACTACGAACGAACTGCTCCGACGCACCCGCGACACCGAGACTGCATGCGCACGCGAGATACAGATCAGCGATCCGTAGCGGCTCGGCCTCGGGAGCGAGCTCCTCCGCGGCGAACCGAGCGCCGAGAAATTCGCAGAATGCCTGGTCGTCGATCGAGAACTCCGACCACGCCTGCCGTCCTTCCGCGCACGCGCTGGCGAGCGCTGGACCGAGGTAGGCCGGCACTTCATCGAGCGCGGCGCCCGCAACGAACCGAGCGATCAGGTCAGGCCGTGCGTTGGGGTCCGTCATGGTGAGGCGTAAGGTACAGCAGGAACCGATGTCGGCGTGTCCTTCGGACGAAGCATGGGCGGCCTTTCCCAAGGCCGTGGGTGCGGTGGAGCATCAAGCGCTCGTACAGCACCTCGCTGCATGTTCGCCATGTCGCACGATCGTCGCCGAGCTCGCGCGCCAAGGTGCGATCGCATTCTCGGATACCGTCGATCCATCGCTGCCCGCCGGTCGCGACCCGGTGACCACTAATCGCCTCGGTCGATTCATCGTGCTCGACGTGCTCGGCGAGGGCGGAATGGGCACGGTGCTCAGCGCCTATGACCCGCGGCTCGACCGCCGGGTCGCGCTGAAGGTACTGCGCGGCGCAACCGCGCGGTCACCGGCGGGACATGCCCGCCTGCTTCGCGAGGCCCAAGCGCTCGCGCGGATCGCCCACCCGCACGTCGTTCCGATTCACGAAGTGGCCGAGCTCGACGGCGAGGTCGTGCTGGTGATGGAGCACGTGCCGGGTCAAACGCTTCAAGAATGGGTTCGCGCCGGATCGCCGCCGTGGCGGGAGATCGTGCGGGCATATATCCAGGCGGGGCGTGGGCTCGCGGCGGTTCACGCGGCCGGGTTCGTCCATCGCGATTTCAAGCCGAGCAACGCGTTGATCGGCGCCGACGCGCGCGTGCGCGTGATCGACTTCGGGCTCGTGCGAGAGGAGCTCACGACCACAGCTGGTGACGAGCCGCCGCCGATCGGCGGCACGCCGGCGATCGACGGCGCCGACGGATCGGACCGACTCACGCGCACGGGAACGGTGCTCGGAACCCCCGCGTACATGGCGCCAGAGCAATTCGAGCGCGCGGATGTCGGACCACGCACCGACGTTTATGGGTTTTGCATCTCGCTGACCGAAGCGCTCTACGGAATACGTCCGTTCACGGGACGTCGCCCGGGGTTTGCCGAAGGCGAGGGCGACGATCCGCCAACTGCCACATCCGTCCCGCGCGCGGTGTGGATCGCGCTACGCAAGGGATTGAGCGCAAGACCCGAAGATCGTCCCGCAACGATCGACACGGTGCTCGACGAGCTCAGCGCGCTAGTCGAGCCGTCGCGGCGGCGTTGGATCGTTGCGGCCGTGGTGAGCACCAGCCTCGCGGGAGTCGCGATCGGTTGGTTCGCGCTGCCCAGCGCGGTGCCGCAGGAGGAGCCGTGTTCCGGCGGCGCCGCGCAGCTCGCACCGATCTGGAGCGACTCGATCGCCGGCGCAGTGACGAGCCAGCTGATCGCGAGCGGATCCGCCTACGGCGAACAGGTGGCGCCGCGTGTCGTGGCGACGCTGACGAGCTACGCGAACGCGTGGACGGCAGCCCATCGCGCGGCGTGCATGTCGCATCGTCGCGGCGAACAATCAGCCGCCCTGCTCGACCGCCAGATGTACTGTCTCGACCGGCATCGCCAGGCCCTGTCGTCGACGGTCGATCTGCTCGTTCACGCCGACGCGCCCGGCGATCCGGTCCGCCTGGTGCTGGGCCTGCCATCGTTGCAGCGGTGCACCAATCGCGACGAGCTTGCGGCGACGTCCCCTGCTGATGGTTCGCAACACGGCCAATCGCACGCGCTCGAAGGAGCGCTCGAGCGCGCCGCTGCGCTCGAACGCAATGGCGACTACGCAGGTGCCAGCGAGGTCGCGGCGAGGATCGTCCGAGATGCCGAGCCGCTCGCCATCGAGCAGCTCGATGCGGCCGCGAACCTTCAACTCGGTCGCGCTCGGCTGCTCGCCGGAGACCTCGCACAGGCCGAGCAACCGCTGCGAGCGGCGCTTCGCCACGCGATCGCGGCGGATGCGCCTGCGATCGCGGTCGAGGCCATCGCACGCCGGATCTACGCCGCGGGAATGACCGGTGGACTGGACCAGACGCGGCTCGCCGAGCTCCGCGCGCTGGCTGAGGATTTCCTGCAACGCACGCACGATGGTGGATTCGCCCACGCGCTGCTGCTCAACAACGTCGGCGTGATCCATCGCTCGCTCGGCCAACGCGAGGCCGCGCGCGATGTGTTGCGGCAAGCGCTCGACGCCCGCGGCGCAGTCGCGCGACCTGAGATGGAGATGAGCGTGATCGTCGAGAATTTGGCCGCGGTTACCGACGATCCGGTCGAGCGCGCGGCGCTGTACGCGCGTGCCGTCCGCGAGGCGGAGACCACGCTCGGCGGGCAGCATCCGGAGACCTTGCGATCGCGGCTCGTGCAGGCTGCCGCCACGCTGTCACCGCTGGATCGCCGCGATCAGCTCGCCCATGTATGCACCGCGTGGGCGCGGTTTCACCCGAGCGCGGTGCTCGATCGTGCGTTGTGCGAACAGACCCTCGGTGATGCCGAGCAGGAGCTCGGGCATCGTGATGGTGGGTCCGCGAGGTTCACGCAAGCGGCGGCGCTGTATGCAGGCGCTCAGCAACCGCTGCTGTCTGCGATCGCGCGCGCTCACGCCGAGCAGCTCGCTGATCGACAAGAATCAGCGAGGGCTGCGATCACCGCGGCGCGCGGGTATTTCGAGCCAGCCGCCGCGCATCCCTGGGAGATCGCTCTGCGCGCCGAAGTCGATGCCTTGGCGGCTGACCTCGCGGCGCGTGCTGGCAACCATCACGAGGCGGTACGAGTCGCCGACGCAGCGATCGCCGCGCTGAGCAGTATCGACCTGAGCGCACAGCTGCAGTGGCAGACCATCGCAGCTCGAGCGCGCGTGACCGCGGCTCGATCGCGACTCGCGCTCGGTGGGCCGAGACGGCGCGAGCAGGCACGTGGGCTGCTCGAGCTCGCACAGCGCTGGTATCAATCCGCCGGGGCTGGCTACGAGGCCCGAGTCGACCAGCTCGCCGAATTGATCGCCGCGAGTCCAGTGCGCTGAACGCACAAACGCCGCGACCGTTCGGCCGCGGCGTCGAGGAACTCTCGCGAGTACGCGTTACTTGGTCCAGAACGCTGCGTATCGCGTCACACCGCCGGCTTGCGAGCCGGTGACCGCGGCGGTCGACCAGCCGGTGTCGACGCGCGTTTGCCAGACGCTCTGGTACGTCGCTGACGACATACCGTGCCGCGCGTAGACGCTGGGCGCCGATGATGCCCAGATCGCGGTGTAGTACGGCGCGTTGTTGTGCACGTAACTGTTCAAGTAGATCAGGCGGCGTCCCGCGGCGGCGTTCGCGTCGAAGTTCGCCTGGTACTCCGCCGAGGTCTGCGCTGACTTGAGCACGAAGCTGCCGATCGAGCCGAGCGTGTAGACCGCTCCGTACGTGCGGGTTCCGTCGACGGAGGTCGCCGACACCACACGCGGTCGCCAGCCACCCGCGGTCAGTGCATCGAACAACGTCTGGTGGTTGGCCGCTGACACGCCGTAGTACGTGGTGGTCGCCGGGATCGACGCTCCCTTCTTGAAGATCGCGGCGTAGCGGATCGCGTCGCCGACGTTGTAGACGTCGAGGTGAACCAGCGAGTAGCCCTGGTCGTCGACGTAGTCCGCGATGCGGGCGTCGAGCTGCGCTTCGGTCAGGCGACGATGTGACAACCAGCTCACCGATGGTCCGGTGTTCGGGTGAAACAGCACGTTGTAATAAGGGTCGCCGCTGACCTCGAAACCGTCATTCCAGTCGAGGCGATAGCCGCAGTTCGAAGCCGCGTCGAACACATCCTGGAACGCGCTATCGGACAACCCGTGGCGCGCGTACTCGGCGAAGCCGGGGCGAACCTCGGGAACGACGTAGGTCTGGCCGTCGACATACAGCTGGCCCTCGATGCCGCAGACCTTGGGGACGCGGTTGGTGCCCTTGATGTAACCGCCGACCGGATTGATCGGATCGCTGGGATCGGTGGGAACACCGACCTCGAAGTGCAAGTGATCGCCGCTCGCGCAGCCGATATCACTCTCGATGCCGAGGAACTGACCTGCCGTGACCCACTCGCCGGCGCTGAGGCCCGCGCTGACGCTGGCCGTGTGATAGGCGATGTGCGAGTACTTGGTCCATTCGCCGTTGGAGTGCTCGATCCAGACGTAGTTGTTGTTCGCGCACCCGCCGTTGACGTTGTGCGAGTCCTCGACGAAGCGGACCCGACCACTCGCCGCAGCAACGATCCGGTAGGGGCCGCCGCTCACGCCTTTCATGTCGATCCGATTCGGTACGTTGGCGTGAGTCAGATGGTCGCCGGTGACCCGCACCTCGGTGCCCGTCTCGTACGGGATCGAATAGAAGCCTTGCGACTTCGGAGCCACCGCAGCGATCACGGTGGTGGCCGACTCGGCCGTGCGTGCGTCGACCGGATTTGTGCCGAGCGCAGTCACGGCGTCGCTCGACTCGACCTGTGCTGGCGAGTTCTCTGCATCGAGATCGATCGACGCGAGCCCATTGTCGATGTCGTTCGCGATCCTCGCGGTCGGCGCGTCGTCGGCTATCGCCTCGACGTCCAGCGCGTCGTTGTCATCGTCGACGGCGCACGCCGGCGCTCCGAGCGCCATGGCTCCAGTAATGAGCAACGCTCGGTCGATTCTCCATGAGTACATGTCTCTTCTCCTGATGGCTGATGAAACTGGTTGTCTGCTCATCGATCAGGACGCTGCATCCCGGACCGGATCCCACGTAAAGCGACGCGATCGGGGCGCCCCGGTTCGCGCCACACACCACCAGGACCGCAGGCAGCGATGCGCGGCGGCGGCAAGCGGCCGGTCAGAACGTGATCAGCAGCGCGATCCGGAGCTGCGTGTCGTAACGCCTGACTCCGTCGGGAGGCGTGCGGTCGTAGGCGACGGTGAAGCCATCGACCAGCGCGATATGCTCGGACAGCTTGGTCGTCACCGCGATCTCGCCGAGCGCGCGGACGTCGCCGAGATCGTCGAGTCGCGGCTGGACGTAGATCGTTTGTACGATCGAGACCGCGTCGCTCAGCGGCTCGCTACCGGTCGCGTAGAACGAAGCGCGGTGGCCGAACCGGCGCGCGCCGGCGTCACGCGCGCCCATGCGTCTGTCGAGGCGCTCGTACTCCAGCAGATACGCCGCGCCTGCAAGCACCGACGCGTGCGGCCGATCCAGCAGCTGCACTGCCGGGCCGGTGCCCGCGAGCGCGCGGACCGAGAGCCGGCGGAACGTGTCCAGCTCGTGCTGACCAAACGCCTCCCATCGCCACCATCCGCCGAGCGTAGTGCGCAGGCGCAGATGCTCGAACGTCTTGCGCTTGAACGTTAGGTCATTACTGCGCCCGTATTCGCCGCGCACGATCGCGAGCCCGAGCAGCCGGCAGTGGCGAACGAGCACGGTCGCGGTCGCGCCGACGTCGATCAGGCTCATGTTGCCCTCGCGCCAGTCGAGCTTGGTCTCGATCTGAGCCGTGACCCCATCCTGCTCGGGCGGTTTGGCGATCGCGCCCTGCACGTTAACGATCTGGGCGTCGGCGCGCGCGGCCACTACGAGGATCGCGATCGCAGTCCACCACGCGGCTCGCGTCCTGAACATCGCGGACAACTCGAGCATCGCCGGCGATCCTGCCGCCCATGCTCCGACGACGCAAGCCCGTCCTCCCTCGCACAGTTGCCATTGTTGACCTCGTCGGCCCCGGGGACTTCATCGAGGCAGCGATGAATCCCGAGGTGGTCGCGACGACTCAGCCCTCGGACTGGAGAAACCTCCGTTGATCCGCCGAGACGGCAGTTGCTAGCATGCATTCATGGGCTTCGATGGGCCGGGACAGTGCATGGTCGTCGTGTGCGCGGGGCTCGCCGCCTGCAACGCACCGGGGACATCACTCGATAGCGACGCCAGCGTGAAGACGTTCGATGCTGCCCTCGATGCCGCTGCCCCGTGCGCCGGTGACTTCGAGGGTCCAGTGTGGACCGCGACGACCGAGCCGTTCGACTCTCCGGACGACAACTGGCGCGTCATCTATCGCGGCGAGGGTTCGGTCGGCACCCGCGAGTCGGGTGATCGACGCGTGTATTTCGGCCGATCGAAGCCGCCGACCTCGCCGAGCGGGACTGTAGGCAATGACACCGTCGGCACTGCCGCGACGCAGACGCTTTCGACGGCATCGTTTGGGAACGTGCGGATCGAGCTCGACATGCGCACGGTCGCCCAGTTGCGAACGTACGATCTACAGAACGATCCGCCGAACGCCTGGGAGCACGCGTGGGTGTTCTTCAACTATCTCGACCGCTGGCACCACGTGTACTTCTATCTCGGCACCAACGGCTACGAGCTCGGCAAGAAGGACAACGAGACGATGGCCGAGGCGCAGGTGTTCTTGCGAACGGGGGCGAGCGTTCACGACACGATCGGCAGCTGGCAACATCTGGCGATCGAGATCGAGGAGGACCGCTTCCAGATTTGGGTCAATGGAGTGAGCACGGTCGACTACACCAACGATGGTTCCGACGGAAAGCTCGCGCTGTCGTGGCGAGGCGGCAAGCTCGGATTCTACGGTGAGGATGCCGAGGTCGAGTTCGACAACGTCTGCATCACGCCGCTCTAGACGGAATGGTTGCTAGCGGACCGTGAGCGTGGGCCGAGTCGTGCCATCGGTCTCAGCTCGCCAGCAGGCACGCACGGTTGGCCGCGCATCCCTGTGTTAGCGCCTGCCAGTCTGCGGCATTGAGTCGAGCGCGAGCCCGCGCTAGGGTCCGCGCCCACCGCCGGGACGCACCATGAGGACGACAATGACGATCGGTTCCACGCTTTGGATCGCGATCTTGCTCGCAGCCTGCAATCCATCACAGCGTCCCAATCGAACCGACGCAGTCGGTGACGTCGCGCCCGATGCCGCTGGTGAACCGCCATGCGCGACGGCGATCACGGGCAAGGTGTTCGCGCCCAACGGAACGCTGCCGCTTTACAACGTGACGCTCTACGTACCGCTAAGTACGCCATTACCATTTACCGAAGGCGTCAGCTGCAACCAATGCGCGACCGAGCTCTCTGGTGGTGCGCTCACAAGTACGACGACCGACACGAACGGCGGTTTCCGGCTGGAGGGGGTGCCCACCGACCGCGACTTCCCGGTAGTCGTTACTACCGGAAAGTGGCGGCGCACCGTCACCATCCCGCGAGTCACGGCGTGTCAGGACACCGCGATCGCGGACCCGATCCTGCGACTCCCAAGAAACCGCGCGGAAGGCGACATTCCGCGCATCGCATTGGTCTCCGGGTCGTTCGATTCGCTGGGGTGCATTCTGCCAAAACTGGGGATCGACAGCACCGAGTTCGGCGATCGGTCGTCGGACCCGGAGCGGATCGTGTTCTATCGCGGCCACAACGGTGCGGTCCCCGGCGACCCGGCGAGCGCCCTCACCGAGCTGTGGCCGAATCTCGACGAGCTCAAGAAGTTCGACATGGTGATCAACTCCTGCGAGGGGAACTACTACCTCTCCGACAAGACTGCACCCGATGCGATGCGGAAGTACGCCGACATGGGCGGTCGGGTGTTCGGCTCGCATTTCCATTTCACGTGGACCAAGAACTTGATCCCCGAGTGGAAGACCACTGCCAGCTGGGAACCCGGAACCTATAGCGGCCCGCATCTCGTCGATACGTCATTTCCCAAGGGCATGGCGCTCGCACAGTGGTTGGTCGCAACGGGGGCCTCGACGACGTTCGGCAAGGTCTACCTTGCCGAGACCAAGCCGGTTGCTGGCGACGTGGTCCCACCAACGTCGCGCTGGTTGTACTCGCAGAGCCCGGTGACAACTCACTATCTATCGTTCGACACACCTGTCGGCGTGGAGCCCCAGCAGCAATGTGGCCGCGTGGTGGTCGCCGGCATGCACGTCGCTCACGACAGCACGGTCGATGCAACGTTTCCCGGAGGCTGCGGCTCAGGGCTCACCGATGACGAAAAGGCGATGGTGTTCCTGCTGTTCGATCTGCAAGCGTGTGTCGGCGTGATCCTCTGATCGGGCGACGCCGCGGAACAGCAGCGTCAGTCCCGGGCTGCGCGCGCTTGATCGAAGCTGGCGGCGACACCGAGATCGACGCTGCGTCTGACTACGGCGCCATCGGCCCAACGTCCTCCGGCACGAGCGGGCGGTGATGATCGCGCCACCGGGGGCATGTTCGTCGGCGCCCTTGTCGAAGGGCGCAATGCGGGGTTGCCCGTCGATGTCGGTCATGATGTCGCCGAGTCCCATGACGATTTCCGCGCTGTCGATCGCGGGGCTGTCGGCCGCAAGTCGATACAGCCCGTCGGCATCCTTCACCAGCTTCGGATCGATTCGCTCGAAGCCTGCGGCGGGCGCGTCTCCATCGCTTCCCGCACCCCACAAGATGTTTCCAACGGAGCTCAGGTTCTGCGGGGTGAGCGCGAACTTTACGAGCGTCCCGATCTCGCCCTGGATGATGTTGTTGGCGATGACGCAGTTCTTCGGCGGCAGCGTGCGACTGCCGATGACGAGGTGGGTCGGATGGTTGCCGACGAGCGTGTTGAACGCGATGATCACCCCGTCGGGCCGGTTGCAGTCACTGCCACTGCCGGTGTCGTCTTCGGTGCAGCCGCCACTCAGCATGATCGTGGACTGCGCGCCCGTCCCGGTGTCGGCCTCGAAGTAGTTATTCACGATCCGGTGGTGGTCGCCGTACATCCGGATGCCACCTGCGTTCTCGACGAAGAAGTTGCCCACCACGGTGCTGCCGTTGCCGTGCCTCAGTACGAGCGATCCGGCGTTGTTGCGGAACGTGTTGCCACGAAACAGATTCTCCGACGACTTGTTGGAGATGACCTCGGGATCTCCGGTGCACTCCTCGAACAGGTTGGACTCGACCACCGCGTGCGCACTGAGTGGCCCGCGATTGCTGTCGCCGATCCGAAGCGCCTCGCCGCCCTCGTCCGGGTACACCTGTTTGTAGAAGTAATTGTGGTCGATGCGGTCCTGCTGAGACATCGCGTATCCGCCGTCGTCAGCTCTGCCGTAGATCACGAGGAAGTTGTTCGCGCTCGGTTTGTTCTCGAACCGGTTGTGATCGAACCGATTGAAGCCGCTGCCGCTACCATCGACGTACAGCCAGTGCGAGTTCGACGTGGTGTCGTTTAGCTTGAACACGTTGCGCGTGATCCGTACGTGATCGCAGCCATCGAGCGCCATGCCCTTGCCGTCATCGATCGCGTGCGTGAGCTTGAATCCCTGAACGATGACGTACGACGCCTTCGCGAGTCGAAACCCGCTGTCGCCTTGGATCTCCGCGCCTCCGATCGTCTGCGATCGGATCACGATCGGAGCCTCGGCCGTGCCCTTCGACGGAACCATGATCGGTCCGCTCGTTTCGTAGATGCCATCCTGCAGCGTGATGTGATCGCCAGGCATCGCATCGTCGATCGCATCGTCGAGCTCCGATAGGCTCGCGACCGAGATCTGTCGAAGCGCCGGCGGAATCTCGTCGTCGATCCCACCGTCTGTGCCGGCATCGGACTCACCATCGGACTTGCCATCGCTGTTGCCGTCACTGGGCTGGCCCGCGGAATCTTTGCCGCCGTGACACCCGAGCAACAGCGCCAAGGCCGACACCAGTACGTAGTTGTGATCGTTCATTCGCATGACGGGTCCATGGTTTGTCGCCGACCGTCATCAGGATTCATGCCATCAAGTGCGCGGTCAAACCGTGTGGGCTGTTGCACGGAAGCACGTTCGGATGGTCGCCACAGGTGGGGACGCTCCCCTCCAGCTGAGGATCTGAGCCCGATTGTGAGGTTGCTACGTGCGATCGCGCATGGTGTGGTGGGTCAGCGCGTCGGAACGGTCTTCGACGTGGTCTGACGACAAGCTTGTACTCGATCCGCGGGACGCCAGAGAGCTCTTCGGGCCTTGCTACATTTTCGTGGCAGCAAACTACCTTCGGTCTGGACATCCCATCATCTCACGACTCCTTTGCTCGTCGACGCGCAGACCGGTCGATCAAGACGTTCTCGATGGTCGAGGGTCGCACTTCAAGGCGATGTTCAGCGGTGCGGGTCGACCTCCTAACTCTTGCCGATGACGGTTGGCCGGGTTCCACGGCGCCCGCCACGGCGGAGATCACTTCGCGTGGGCGCCATCACAGGTCGCGCCGGTGGCCGTCCAACGGCGATCGACGTGCGCCGCTCAAGCGGTGTGGCGACCGGACGTTCTCGGACCACCGTTGTCTACTATCACGAGCGACGGTACTGGCAGCCCATGATCGCGAAACAGCGTGCCTCGGCCGGTGGCTCGTCAGCTGCATCGTGCTCGACCACTAGCGTTAACCCAACTTGAGGAGCACGACCATGACCAAACAAGCGACCCAATTGCAGACCATCGATTCCGCGACACTCTCGGACGTGAGCGGTGGCATCACCGGTCGACCGGCGACACCGACGAAGTCGACGAAGAAGGCGCCGTGCAAGAGCTGGAGCTGTCTCACGGATTCGTCCGGCGACGGCGTCTGGAAGAAGGCGCCCGTGTCGAACGGCGCGATCCTCCCCAGCGAATGAGCGAGGCGTCGCGGTTGGTTTCCCGGTTTCCCGTTTGCTTCCCGGGCTGTTCCCGCACCAAGGGTAATTTTTGCCGCAACCGCGGAACCGAGCGGTCAATGCCCTTGCTCCGTTGGCAATTCGGAACAGACGAACGACGCGTCAGTGCTTGCGGCCGGCCAGATTCCCCGCAGTTTCCCCGCACCAAGGGTAATTTTTGTCGCAACCGTGGAGCCGAGCGGCCGATACGCTTCACTCCGTTTCGCGCCCCGGAACAGGCGAAGGAGACCTCAGTGCTTGCGGCCGAGGACCTCGTACGTCATCACGGGCTGCTCGCGGCCTTTCACGGTGATCTCCTTCACCGGCCGCAGCTCGAACTGATCGTTGACGAGATCGTAGGTGTCCTGGCTGATCAGCACCGAGACGCCAAGCTCCTTGGTAGCGCTCTCGAGACGCGAGGCGAGGTTCACGGTATCGCCGATCACGGTGTATTCCATCCGCTTCTCGCTGCCGATGTTGCCGGCGACGACCTCGCCGGTGTGGATGCCGATGCCAGTCTCGATCGGCTTGTCGCCGCGCTCGACGAGCTTCGCGTTCAGCGCGACCAGTGCCTCGCGCATCCCGACGGCCGCGCGCACGGCTGAAGCCGCGGACCCCGGCCTGGGGACCGGCGCACCAAACACGGCCATGATCGCGTCGCCGATGTACTTGTCGACGACGCCGTCCTCCTGCATCACCACGTCGACCATCTCGGTGAAGTACTCATTGAGCAGCCCGACCAGCTGCTTGGCATCCATCTTCTCGCTGATCGCCGTGAAGCTCCGGATGTCCGAGAACAGGATCGTCGCGGTGAACGTCTCGCCGCCGAGTTGGACCCTGCCGGCCATCACGTGCTCGAACACGGCCTCGGTCATGTACTTGCCGAACGTCGTCTTCAGCTTGTCGCGCTCCGCTAAGCCGTCGACCATCTCGTTGAATCCGGTCGCCAGATCCTCGAGCTCGTCGCCCGTGCGCACACCGTCGACCTTCACGTACTCCTGCTGCTTGAGCCGCGAGAGCGCGTTGCTGACGCGTCCGAGCGCACCCGACATGATGCGCGCCGAGCGAAGCCCCCAGCCGATCGCCACGAGCCCGGCGATGACCACGATCGCGAGCCCGATGGCCAGATTGCCGTAGAGCCTGGACTTGAGGCGCGTCACGTCACGCGCCGCGACCAGCCGAAACGCGTTGCCTCGCCCGGACACGAGCCGGTCATCGGTGAATGCGTCGACGACGAACGTCTTGTCGCCGACGTCGATCATCCGACGCTCGTCGAGCGAGATCGACTCGCCACCCGTGGGAAAGCCTGGCGTCGCGTGCACCACCTCGCCGTTGGAGCGGACCATCGCGAGCTCCAGCCCGGCCTTCTTGCCCGTCATCGCGAGGCGCTCCGGGGTGAACCGAAACCCGACGACCACCGCGCCTGCGTCGGTGGACCGCGCCGCGAGATACGTCGGCGCACGCGTGTTGCCGCAGCCACGGCCCGATAGACCATCCCCTGGTTTGCCCGCCAGGGCCTCGGTGACCAGGCGCAGCCCCGCGATGCCATCGCCGTCGCGATCACAGCCGACCTGCGCGACCGCAGTGCCGTCCCTGCGAAGCAACACGATGTCGGAATCCGGGTAGAGGCTCAGAAATGCCATCGCCTCTGCGGCGCCTGCGGCGCGGTCGCCGGTCCGGATCGCCTGCTGGACGTCTTGGTTTTTCGCGAGCAGGGTGGCCGCGAGCTTCAGCGTGGTGATACGGTCGTCGAGATCGCCAACGTACGTGCGGCGCGCGCTGCGCACGCGGCTGGCGGCTTCGTCGATCAGCTTGGTGCGCAGCAGCCAGCCGAGCACGACCAGCATCATCAGCGTGACCACGGCCGAGATGCTCGCCAGCGCGACCAGCTTCGCTCGAACCGTGCGCAACCGAGTCATCCGCGACGCAGGATAGCGCAGGGTTGTTGGATTCCCGGCGACGCGGAGACGAATGTCACTTCGCGCGGTCGGATCGCCGTTCGATCCTGCGTTCACCTCGAGCTGGAACAACCTGACCCGGCTATCATTCCGAGGATGATCAAACTGCCGCCCTGTGGCCTGTACCGGACCGTCAAGCCGATCGGATCGATCGAGTCGGGGCGCCTCGTCTACTTTCACAATCACGGCGACCCTGGCCCCGGCTGCTATTTCCCCGACGGCTGGAACCACAACCGCGCGCACTTCGCGTCCAAAGGCGTAACCCTGGCATCAGACTTCGATGCCAGCGCGCTGCATGCATTGCCTGCCGAGGGGTTCTATCGAGTGACGTCCGAGTTCTTCTGTTGCGCGAAGCAATGCGTGAAATACCAGACTGATCAGCTCGTGCAGCTCGGCTACAACGGTGCGGGAAAACCGCTGTTGTTTGTGCCAGAACTCTCGGGCGGTGCGATCACCGTACCGGAGCGTGGGGCGATGATCGACGACGTAGCGCTCGGCAATCTCGTGCTGCTCAAGCTCAGCGAAGCTCAGCGACGCGACGATTTAGCGCTGCCGCGGGGCATCATCGTTCACTGACCACGGCTCGGCTACACTTTCGAGATGAAGAGCACCGGTGTCGCGTATGCCTTGGCGGCGCTCGGGCTGTTGAGCCCGGTGGCCGGAATCCACCGCTTCTACTTAGGCCGCCCCGTGAGCGGGATCTTCTACCTCCTCACCTGGGGCTTTTTCGGGATCGGAACGATCATCGACCTGATGACGCTGCCACGCATGGTCGACGATGAAAATCGTCGACTGCTCTATCCTGGTCCTCCGTTGCACCGTCTCGGACAGCTTGGAGCAACGGCGCCGCTAGCGCTGCCTTCGCCCGCGCTGCCCAAATCCGAGCTCACGCCCGAGCAGCAGGTGCTGCGCATTGCGAGCGAGAACGATGGCGCGGTGACGGTCGAGATGGTCGCGGTCAAGACCGGGATGCCGCTGCGCGAAGCGAAGAAGGAGCTCGAGCGACTTCTCAAGGAGGAGCACTGCACCCTCGACGTCTCGACCGAAGGCGCAAAGCTCTACGTGTTCGAGGGGCTGCGCTCGACCACGCCGCTCGATCTCAGCTGATTTGCCCCCCGGCCCCGCCCTTCGAGCCCGCGGGGCGGCTCCGGACCAAAGGTAATTTCCCGGCCCCCGCCGGCTCCCGGCTCTGACCAAAGGTAATTTTCTCCGCAACCGCCAAACTGGGTGGCCGATGACCTGGGCGTGAAAGCTCGGCCAGTCCTCCCGGGGCGTACTTATATGTTCACCCGCCGGTGCTCGGAGCGGCGGTTCCTCCTCCGACCTGAGCCAACGGTCAATCAGCTGTACTGGTACTGCCTAGGTTGGGCGGCACAGAGGCACAACATCGTGTTGCACGCGGCGGTAGCGATGTCGAACCACTCGCACATCGTCGCAACCGATCCCAACGGCACGTACCCGAACTTCCTCCGCGACTTTCATGCGCTCCTTGCACGCTCCGTCAACGCGCATCATGGTCGATGGGAACATTTCTGGGATTCCGCTCAGACGTCGGTCGTTCTCCTCGAAGACAGCTCCGCGCAGCTCGAGAAACTCGTCTACACACTGGCGAATCCAGTGGGACTCGTCGAGAAAGCACATCAGTGGCCCGGAGCCACGTCGATCATAGAAACCACGAACAAAACGACGTTGGTGGTCGCGCGTCCACCACTGTTCTTCAGAGAAGACCTGGGCGGCGGCAGCATGCCCGACGCTGTGACGCTCGTATTCGAGCCACCGCCTGCGTTCGCCGCCATGAAGCGCGACGCGTACGCAGAGCTCGTGCGAAAACGCGTCGCGGAAGAAGAAGGCAAGGCTGCGTCGAAGCGAGCCGAGACTCGCAGTCGCGTGCTGGGGCCAAAGGCGGTGCTTAAGCAACACTGGAGCGAGCGGCCTCGCGATGCGGAGCCCCGACGGAATCTAAGCCCGACCGTGGCGTGCCGTGACAAGTGGCGACGCATGGAATGCCTACTGGTGAATCGCGCATTTCGAACGCTGTACCGCAAGGCCTTCGAGGCATTCCGCAACGGCTTGCCTGCTGTGTTTCCTCTCGGTACCTGGCGAATGCGCTGGTGCGCTGCGATCGAAGTCGGGACGGGCTAACAGGCTCGGTCGTTCGCTCGCAGTTCGACAATGTTGTGTGCGACCCCGATGCGTCCACGCCGGCGGCGTCGTCGACGTGCGTCCCGTTGAGTCGGACGCAGGCGGTCTTTTTGATCGAGAAACGAAAGCCGTCCGACGTTCCCCGATGCCGCCGCCGCGAATCCAAAACGGGAGACCGATCGCCTCCGGTCGGGCCTCCCTCTGATCGGAATCGCCACAATTACCCCCCGGTCCGGGCTTTCGAGACCGATCGCCTTCGGTCAGAACTCCTCCGACCGGAATCGCCACGATTACCCTCGGTCCGGGGCTCCTCGGTCCGGGCTCTTGGCTCTCTCTCCTCGCACTCACAAACCAACTACCTTCGGTCCGGACTCCTGGACTCCTGATCGGTCCGGACTCCACGGATAAATACCCCCGGTCCGGGCTTCTAACTAACTACCTTCGGTCCGGACCCACGAGCTTCTACCGCCGGGACTCCTACCAACCACCTTCGGTCCGGGCTCAGCCCGGACTCCCACCAACTACCTTCGGTCCGGACTCAGCCCGTGCTCCAGCCCACCCCGCCGATCCCGCGGACCCGCGCGGAAGTCCGCTAAATGCTGGCTGTCAGAGTGTAAAGTGTCACTTTGCGCTTGCCACCCAGGCGAGCATAGGGCCAGGATGCGGGCGTGATCGCCTTTGGTGTGACCGAAGAAGAACAGCTCCTCGAAGAGTCGGCCCGGCGATTCGGGGATGACCGCCTCCGTGGGCCGGAACGCGACCACGAGCACGACCGCGGCTATCCGTCCGCGATTCGCGCCGAGTTCGCCGAAATGGGCTTTGGCGCGATGTCGCTGCCCGAAGCGATGGGAGGTGCAGACCTTCCGCTCGCTGTCGTCGCGCGCGCCTGGGAAAAGCTCGCCGCTGCAGATCCGTCTGCGGCGATCGCGATGACCATCCCAGGAATCACGGCGCTATCCCGCAGCCGCGCGGGTGCCGAGATCGCGAAGGCGCGGAAGCCCGGCGCGATCATCGTCGCCGACGAGCGCAAGCCAGGCACGTTCGAGATCCCGTGGGTGCCGTGCGCGAACCCCGAGTGGATCGCGATCGTGTATCCCGATGGTGTCGAGCTGGCGACCGACGTCACGGCGACCGCGATCGTCGGTTCGCCGTGCGGTCTGCGCGCAGCCGGCGCGTCGAAGGTCACGGTCAAAGACACCAAGCGCGAGCCGATCGCCGACGCAGCCGAGGCTGCGAAGTGGTTGGTCGAGCTCCGCGTGTTCGCCGCCGCGTGCATGCTGGGCGCAGCGCGCGACGCTGCGAGCTATGCCCGCAAGTACTGCATGGAGCGGATCGCGTTCGGTAAGCCGATCGCGCATCACCAAGGCCTCGCGTTCGCGCTCGTCGACGCGGCGACCGATCTCGACATCGCGAGCCTGGCGCTCGCCGCTGCGACGGTGAACCTCGACCCGATCGAGATCGCCAACGCGCATGTCCTCGTCACCGAGACCGCATTACAAGTCGCCGACCGTTCGGTCCAGGCACTCGGCGGTCACGGCTACTTGTTCGACCATCCCGTCGAGAAGCGGATGCGAGACATCCGTGCGCTCGCCTCGCTGTACGGCGGCGCTGCAGCGTCGGCTCGCGACGCTACCGACGCGGTTCTGACGATCCCGAACGCCATGGAGGTGTCCAAATGATCGACGCCACACTCGATGCTGGTCTCAACAACGTGCTCCAGATGCTGCGCGCGTTCGGACAGCGCCACCTCCGCCCCGCCGGCATGGATGCCGAGCGCACCGGCGAACCGCTACCCGTCGATCACCCGCTGTTCTCGGTGTTCGGCCGGCTCGGTTTTCGATTCGGCATGATGGAAGGCGGCGGTAGCAAGTCCGCCGACAAGGGCGGTCCGAAGGTCGAGAAGCGCGGCGCGCGCATGGGCATCCTCGCGGCCGAAGAGCTCGCGTATTGGGATCAGGGCTCGTGCATGTCGCTGCCAGGTCCCGGCCTCGGCGGTGGCCCGATGGCGCTGCTCGCAACGCCCGACCAGAAGAAAAAGTACCTGAAGGAAGCGTTCAAGGATCCCGACAAGCCGGCGTGGGGCGCATATGCGCTGACCGAGCCAGCGGCAGGTAGCGACGTCGCGCGCATTCGCTCGACGGCGAAACAAGACGGCGACCACTGGATCATCAACGGCGAGAAGATGTTCATCACCAACGGCGCTCGCGCCGAGTGGGTGGTGTGGTTCGCTACGATCGATCCGAGCAAGGGCCGTGCGGGTCACCGCGCGTTCATCATCGAGAAGGGCACGCCGGGTTATCGGCCGACCCGGATCGAGAAGAAGATGGGCCTGACCTCGTCGGAGACGGCGGGCTTGGTGTGTGAGGACGTTCGGGTCCACAACTCGCAGATGCTCGGCGGTCACGACACCAAAGAGGGCGAGGGTGGCTTCAAGGTCGCGATGGCGACGTTCGATCTCACCCGTCCGATGGTCGCCGGCATGGCGGTCGGTATCGGTCGCTGTGCGTGGGAACGCGCTCGCGATCTCGCGAAGGACGCGTTCGGCAAGAAGCCGCGTTCGACCAAGGAGATCATCCTGCTCGACCGGCTCGCGCATGCGCGCCGGAAGCTCGACGCTGCGCGCCTGATGTGCTGGAAGGCCGCGTACAAGATCGACGTGGGCGAGCCCAACACGATCGAGGCCTCGATGGCCAAGATCTACGCACCGCGCGCGGCGATGGAGGCGTGCTCGATCGCGATCGACGTGATGGGCCTCGCGGGCATCACCACCGACGCGCTCGTCGAGAAGTGCTATCGCGATGTGAAGATCTTCGACATCTTCGAGGGCACGGGCGAGGTCCAGCGAATCGTGCTGGCGCGCCGCATGCTCGACTTCCCGTCGATCTGAACGGAGTGCTGACCAACGGATATGGCGGAGCTGATCAAGATAAGCGAGCTCGCTTCGCGCGCCGGCGTCGAGAAATCGACGATCCAGCACTACATCCGTGAAGGCCTGATCCCTCAGCCGGAGAACCGCCCGCATCGCAACATGCACTACTACCGGGCGGATCTGGTCGAGCGGATCAAGCTGATCAAAGACCTCCAACAGCGGCGCAACTTCCCGCTGTCCAAGATTCGCGAAGTGCTCGCCGACGAGCATCTCGCCGATGAGCGCGGCATCGAACAGATCCGTGAATATCTGTATTCGGCGCCCGCGCCGCTCGATCTCGTCCACGCCAAGCCGATCACCCGCGGCAAGCTTATCGACGAGAGCGGACTCACCGGCGACGCGCTCGATCGGCTCGAAGAGCGCGGGTTCATCCAGTCCAAGCGCAAGGGCACGGCGGTGACCTACGATCCGGTCGACGCCGCGATCGTTCACGCGTGCGCGTCGATGCAGCGTGCCGGACTCAACGAGACCAACGGGTTCACGCTCGACGAGCTGAAGATGTATGTCGTCGCGATGCGGGAGCTGATCTCGAAGGAGATGATGCTGTTCGCGCGGATCGTCGATAACCACACGCGTGAGGAGATCGTCGAGATGGCGCAGCGCGGGTTCGAAGGAACCAACACGTTGATCCTCAACCTCCGGCGCAAGCTGTTCCTCAAGGTGCTCGGCGACGCACGGCAGTCGCTGCGAGCGATGGAAGGCAAATCGCCTCGCCGCAAGCAGGAATAGCGATGTCGATTCGTATAACGCGCCATGCGAAGGAAAGATGACCATGCTGGTTCCTGATCTGCTTCGAGAACAAGCCGCGAAGGTCCCCGACAAGACCGCGATCATCGTCGACGGCATCGCGCAGATGACCTACGGCGAATGGGAGGCCGCGTCGAATCGCCTGGCCCGCGCGCTGGTTGCCCGCGGCGTGACGCCGGGTACCCGCGTCGGCTTGATGTTCACCAACAACGACGCGCATCGGTTCTCGATCGCGTACATGGCCGTGCACAAGGCCGGTGGCGTCGGTGTGCCGCTCAACATCCGGCTCGCGCCGAACGAGCTCAAATACATCGCCGAGCACAGCGAGATGGGCGTGCTGCTCTACGGCAGCGACAACGATGGCCTCGACGCTGTTCGCGCCGCCGCTGCGCCGACGAGCACACCGAAGCTGGTGATGGGCGTCCGCGCGCAAGACGACGTGATGGCGAGCCAGGACAGCTCGACGTTCCAGGTCGAGCGCAGCGACAACGACCTCGCCGACATCCTCTACACCTCCGGCACCACGGGTCAGCCCAAGGGCGTCGCGTGCGAGCACGGCAACATCACGTTCATGACGTCGCAGAGCGTCAGCCAGTTCTTCAAAGGACTGACCATGCTGCACGCGGTGCCGGTGTTCACGTTCGCCGGTGCACACGCGATGATGCTGATCCCGCTGCGTGGCGGGATGACCACGGTGATCCAGCCGAAGTTCGATGCCGCGCGCTACCTCGAGCTCGTCGAGCAGCACAAGGTCGCGATGGCGTTCACCGTTCCGAGCATGGTGCTGCTCATGCTCGAGCAGGCCAAGCGCGGGCTGACCTCGCTGAAGCTATTGCTCTACGGAACTGCGCCGATGCCGGAGATGGCGATCAAGCAGCTTCCCGAGCTGTTCCCGAGCGCGATGCTCGTCAACATGTACGGGCTCACCGAGGGCGGCACGATGGTGTGCTCGCTGCCGCCGCACGAAGCGCAAAAGCGCCCGACCTCGGTTGGCAAGCCAGTGCCGCCCGCCGAGATCAAGATCGTCGGCGAAGACGGCACGCAGATGCCCGCCGGCGAGCCTGGTGAGATCTTCCTGCGCTCTCCCGTCAAGCAGCGCAGCTACTACAAGGATGAAGCCGCGACCCAGGCGACGTGGACCAACGACGGTTGGCTGCGTACCGGCGACATCGGCTACGTCGACGCCGACGGCTATCTATTCCTGGTCGATCGCAAGAAGGACCTGATCATCCGCGGCGGGTTCAACATCACGGCCGCCGAGGTCGAGAACGCACTGCTCGAACATCCCAAGGTCCGCGAGGCCGCGGTGATCGGCGTGCCGCACAAGGTCCTCGGCGAGGACACCAAGGCGTTCGTGGTGATCGCGAGCGGCGAGCAGGTCTCGCCCGCCGAGCTCGAGACGTTCTGCCGCGAGCGGCTCGCCGATTACAAGGTCCCACGCAACTACGAATTCATTACCGCACTGCCGCGCAACGCGCTCGGCAAGGTGCTCAAGCGCGATCTGCGCGACGGAGCGAAGTCATGAAGCAGCACGATATCGATGTTGGCGGCTGCAAGGTCCACGTCCGTGAGCACGGCAGCGGGCCGGCGATCGTGTTCGGCCACAGCCTGAGCTTCGACGGTGACATGTGGGAAGCGCAGGTCGATGCACTGTCGTCGCGCTACCGCACGATCACCATCGACTTCCGCGGCCACGGCCGGTCGGAATTCACCCCGAACTTCACGCTCGAGGATTGTGCCGAGGACGTCGCGAAGGTGATGACCGCGCTCGGCGTCGAGCGCGCGGGTTATTGCGGGCTGTCGATGGGCGGGATGACCGGCATGCGGCTCGCGCTCAAGTATCCGCAGCGGATCGCCGCGCTCGTGCTGATGAACACCAGCGCCGAGGCTGAGGAGCCGGCGAAGCGCACGATGTACGAGATGTTCAACGAGCATGCGCGTGGCAAACAGGGCGATGCGCAATCGACCGCGATGGTCATGGGCATCATGTTCAGCCAGGCGTTCCTCGGCGCGAACCCGAGCGTCGCCGCCAAGTACCAGGCGAAGCTGCTCGAGCGCCCCGCCGACGACGGCCGCTACTTCGGTGGCAAGGCAGTGCTATCGCGCAGCGACGTGCTGCCGCAGATCTCGGCGATCAAGATCCCGACCCTGGTGATCTCGTCGAAGGGCGATAACGCGCTGCCCCCGTCACCGCACGGCGAGAAGATCGCCGCTGCGATCGCAGGCTCGAAGTTCGAGATCCTCGAGGGTGGTCACATGAGCGCGGTCGAGCAGGCCGGCAAGGTGACCAAGCTGCTCGCCGATCACTTCGATCAGCACCTGGGAGCTGCCAAGTGACCGGAGCGAACGACGCGGTCAAGCTCGAGCGCACTGGCGCAGTCGCGGTGGTCACGCTCAACGTTCCCGAGAAGCGCAATGCGCTGACCCGCGATCTGCTCGATGGGCTGGTCGCGACGTGCCATGAGCTCGCCGACAACCGCGACGTTCGCTGTGTTGTGCTCACTGGCGCCGGGCAAGGCTTCTGCTCGGGCGCCGATTTCGCCACGACGGCCGCGGCGCAAGCGGCCACCGGTGCGACGGGTGCGATGGCGAGCCACGGCGCGATCAAGGCGCTGTACGGCGCGTTGCTCTCGGTCGAGCGGCTACCACAACCGGTGATCGCGGCGATCAACGGCGCGGCGATCGGCGGGGGCCTCGGGCTCGCGCTACTGGCCGACATCCGGATCGTCGCCGAGGATGCCAAGCTCGCGGTGAACTTCGCCAAGCTCGGCATTCATCCCGGCCTCGGGATCTCGGAGATGTTGGCGCGCACGATCGGGCTCGAAGCCGCCGCCGAGCTGCTCTACACCGGCAAGACGATCCGCGGAGCGGAGGCGGTCGCGCTCGGTCTCGCCCGGCGGGCAGTGCCAGCCGCTGACGTTGTCACCACCGCCATGGCACTCGCCCAGGAGATCGCCGCGTGCGCTCCGCTTGCCGTGCGCGCGATCAAGCGTACGCTCCAAGGCATCGGCCGCCGCGGTCTCGACGATATTCGCGACCTCGAAGCGATGGCGCAGGCAATGCTCGCTCAGACCGAGGACGCTCGCGAGGGTGTGATGGCTTCCGTTCAGCGGCGCGAACCGCAATTCCAGGGGAAATAATGCGCAGCACCACCAATCCACCGACCCACGCTGCTCCATTCGAACACCTCGCGTGCACGCGCATCACCGGCCAGCTTTGGCAAGCCGGGTTCGGTCGTCGGGCCTGGGGTGTTCACGATTGCGACTGTCCGGCGTGCTCGCGCGATGACGCGGCGGCTTCATCAACCACTCCGACTTCGTCGAGGTCCGCATGATCGAGTTTGCGCTGACGGAACAACAAACGTTGGACGATGACGCGGTGACCACGTCGAAGTTCTCGAATCCCGCGAGGTCCGCATGATCGAGCTTGCGCTGACGGAACAACAAACGTTGGACGATGACGCGGTGACCACGTCGAAGTTCTCGAATCCCGCGAGGTCCGCATGATCGAGTTTGCGCTGACGGAAGAACAAACCCTGGTCGTCGAGATGGCCAAGAACTTCGCCACTCGCGAGCTACGGCCAAACATCCGGATCCACGAGGATCATGGCGTCTCGAGCGCGGTGCGCACGACGGCGAAGTCCGCCGGGCTCGCCGAGTTGTGGACCGAATCCGATACCGATCTGATCACCCGCTGCGTCGCGGCGGAAGAGCTCGCGTTTGGTGATGCCGGCGCGGCACTGGTGTTGATCGGACCGGCGCTCGCATCCGCGGTCGTCGGGCGACTCGGTATCGACGCCAAGGACGTCGATGCGCTCCACGTCCACGAGGGCGCGGCACCGAACGCGATCGCGTGGTTGCCGATCCGAGGCAATGGCAGCGAAACCGAGCCGCAGGCCAAGATCCTCCAGCTCAACCGCGAGAGTCAGTGGCGCGTAGTGATCGTCAAGGCAGAACCGATCCAAGCGATCGGACTGCACGCCGCCGGCGGCGCCAAGTGCACGGTGATCGATACCGTCGCTGCGGGTGAAGCTGGTGACCGCGGCCCGCTGGCGATCGCGGAAGCGCGGATCGCCGTGGCGTCGATGCTGGTCGGCACTGCGCGCGCGTCGCTCGAATACGTCTCGAACTACGTCCAGGAGCGCACTACGTTCGGCAAGCGACTCGCCGATCACCAGGGCGTCGCGTTCATCGTCGCCGACGTCGCGATGGCGACCCACGCGGCCCGCATGATGGTCCAGCGCGGTGCGATCGCACTCGCGAGTGGCGACCCCAGTGGCGCGGCTCACGCGTTCGTCGAGGCCCACGCTGCTGCCCTGTTCGCCGTCGAGCGCGGCGTCCAGATGCTCGGCGGTCACGGCTATCTCAAAGATCACCCTGTCGAGAAGTTCATGCGCGATGCCCGCGCGCTGGCGCTCTACGCCGGCGGCCGCGATATCGCTGCGGAAGACTCCGAGCACAACGCCTGGGAGACGCGATGGGTGTGAGCATCCCAACAACCAGACCGTCGCATCACTTGGGCGCGGAAAAGCCCGGCGGTGGCATGCCACGTGTCGGATCCGTGCGCGCACCAAGCTCGTGTGCGATCGCGAGCTCTCCATCACGCGTTCCTCTAGACCTTGGCGGCAAATCTTCTCCGCTCCTCCGGAGGCCTCTATGGACCTGACAATCCCCGAATCCGTCGAGAAAGTGCGCGGCATGCTGCGCATGCTCGGCAAGACGCGGCTGCGCCCGCTCGGCATCGAAGCCGATCGCAGCGGTCACGCCCTGCCCTCCGACCATCCATTCTTTCGCGAGGCGCTCGGCTTCGGCATGACCGGCGGGTTCACCGGCCCGCTCGATCAGCCCGACAAGGAGCGCGATCCGAACCGCCCACGCTCGGCAGCGCGCCGCGCGGTGATCCTCGCCGAGGAAGCGGCATATTGGGATCGCGGCATGGCGACCTCGATGCCCGGCCCGAGCCTCGGTGGCCCGCCGGTGTATCTAATGGGCACGCCCGAACAGAAGCAGAAGTACCTCGGCATCTTCGAAGGTGCGAAGGAGCCGTGCTGGGCAGCGTTCGCGATGAGCGAGCCCGGCGCCGGCTCCGACGTCGCGGCGATCCGCACGCGCGCTCGCAAGGACGGCGATCACTGGGTGATCGACGGCGAGAAGATGTTCATCTCCAATGGCAACCGCGCGTCGTGGGTCGTCGTGTGGGCGACCATCGATCCGACCCAAGGCCGTGCCGGTCACCGCGCGTTCATCGTCGAGCGTGGCACGCCGGGCTTCAAGGTCGCGCGCGTCGACAAGAAGATGGGCCTGACCGCGAGCGAGACCGCGTCGCTGACGTTCGAGAACTGCCGGATCCCCGCGGAGAACTTGCTCGGCGGCGAGCACACCGCCGGCAAGGAAGGCTTCAAGGGCGCGATGGCGACGTTCAACATCACCCGGCCGATCGTCGGCGCGATGGCGATCGGGATCGGCCGCGCCGCGTACGACGAAGCTCGCCGGTTCGCCCGCGACAACTTCACGGGTGTGTCCGCGCACCGGATGTATCGCGCACGCGAGCGCCTCGGCTCGATCCGCCGCAAGCTCGAAGCGGGCCGCCTGCTCGCGTGGCATGCCGCGTGGCTCGCCGATCACAAGAAGCCCAACGCCGCGGAAGCGTCGATGTCGAAGGCCTACGGCCCGCCGGTCGCGCTCGAAGCTGCATCGCTCGGCATGGACATCCTCGCCGAAGCCGGCGCTGCTACCGATTACCTGATCGAGAAACTCTATCGTGACGTAAAGGTCCTCGACATCGTCGAGGGCACCGGACAGATCCAGCGCCTGGTCATGGCGCGTCAACTAATCAGCCACGGAGCCCCTCATGAGTAACACCGCTGCCGCCGCCGTATTTACCAAGATTCGCGAACCGTTCGACATTCGCGAGTACCCGATCCCCGAGCCCAAAGAGAAGGACATCGTCGTTCGCGTCACCCGCGCGAACATCTGCGGCTCCGATATGCACATCTGGCGCGGCGACATGGATCTCCGTGCGATGGGCGTTCGCTACGGCATCATCCTCGGCCACGAGCTGGTCGGTCGCGTTGCCAAGCTCGGCTCGGGCGTGCGCAGCGACTCGATGGGCAAGCCGCTCAAGGAGGGCGATCGGATCGCGTTCACCTATTACGCGAACTGCGGCGGCTGCAAGGCCTGCATGCGGATGCAGGTCCACGCCTGCATGATGTCGCTCGCGTCGCCGGTTCGCTCGTGCGATCAGGCGCCGCACTTCGTCGGCGGGTTCGGCGAGTACTACTACCTCGGCGAGAAGCAGCGGGTGTTCAAGATCCCGGACAAGGTCACCGACGCGATGGCCGCCGGCGCCAACTGCGCGCTGTCGCAGGTCATCCATGGCCTCGACGAAGCCAAGCTCAAGATGGGCGAGACGGTCGTCGTTCAGGGCGCGGGTGGTCTTGGCCTCTACGCATGCGCGGTCGCCAAGGAGATGGGCGCGCACAAGGTGATCTGCATCGACGGCAACCCGGGTCGCCTCGAGATGGCTCGCAAGTTCGGCGCCGATGAAGTGATCGACATGTCGCAAGTCACCGACGGTCGCGCTCGCGTCACCGCGGTGACCCGGATGACCGACAACTGGGGCGCCGACGTCGTCGTCGAGGTCGCCGGTGTTCCCGAGGCGTGCAACGAAGGCATTCGAATGACCGGCCGTGGTGGCCGGTACCTCGAGCTCGGCAACATCAGCGCGAAGAAGACGTTCGAAGCCGACCCGTCGCTGTGGACCGGTTTCAACCGCTCGATCATCGGCGTGTCGCTGTATCCACCCGAGGTGCTCGCCCGCGCGCTCGACTTCCTGTCGCGCACCAAGGACAAGTACCCGGTCGGCAATCTGATCTCGCACGACTTCCCGCTCAACAAGATCACCGAAGCGTTCCAAGAGGCGGATCCGCACAAGGAAGGCGGCAGCAAGGTCACGCGCGCGTCGATCGTTTTCCCGGAGGCATCGGCATGACCAGGCCAGCAATCAAGATCGATCACAAGGAAGCCGTCGAGAAGGTCGGCCTCAACAAGGACGCCCGGATGCTGATCGCGGGCGAGATGTGCGGCGCGGCCGGCGGCGAGACCATGCAGGTCACCGACCCGTCGACCGGCGGCTCGCTCGGCACGATCCCGGTGGCGCGCTCCGCCGATATCGATCGCGCGGTCGGCGCTGCACGCGCAGCGTTCGAAGGTGCGTACGGCAAGATGGCGCCGTACAAGCGCGCCAAGGCGATGGTCAAGCTCGCCGAGCTGTGCGAAACGCACGCGAAAGATCTGGCGACGATCGAGTCGCTCGACATCGGCGTGCCCCGCACGTTCACGTCGAAGTTCTCGACCAAGGCGCTGTCGAAGAACCTCGAGTACTACGCGAGCTGGACCGACAAGCAGTACGGCGAGGTGATTCCGGGAGCGAGCGGCATGCTCGACTACGCCACCCGCGAGCCGTACGGCGTGGTCGCGTCGCTGATCTCGTGGAACACGCCGCTGTTGTTCGTCGGCTCGAAGCTCGGTCCCGCGCTCGCCACCGGCAACGTGGTGATCCTGAAGCCGTCCGAGCGCGGTTCGCTCGCAGCACTGCGCGTCGCCGAGCTGGTCGCCGAGGCGGGCTTCCCGCCGGGCGCCGTGCAAGTGATCAGCGGTGACGGCGAGACCGGACGCCTACTGTGCGAGCACGAAGGCATCGATCTGATCAGCTTCACCGGCGGTGGCTCGGTCGCCAACCACGTCCTCGCGGGCGCGGCCAAGCGGCTGACCCCGACGATGATGGAGCTCGGCGGCAAGAGCGCGAACATCATCTTCGGCGACGCCAACCTCGACAAAGCCACGATGATGTCGTCGTTCGGCATCTTCGGCCTGTCGGGCCAAGCGTGCGCCGCGGGCTCGCGCTGGATCGTGCACCGCTCGGTCTACGACAAGATGATCGAGCGCGTCAGTGCCTCGGCGTTCAACATGATCATCGGTGACCCGCTGTCGCCGATGACGTTGATCGGACCGCTGGTCTCGAAGGACCATCGCGATCGCGTCAAGGGCTACATCGACCGCGCGCAGAGCACGTGCCGGTTGGTCCGCGCGATCGATCCGCCGCCCGGCGTCGAGACCGGCTCGTTCCTCGGACCGCACATCTTCGCCGACGTGCCGAAGACCAGCGAGCTGTGGAAGGAAGAAGTGTTCGGCCCGGTGCTCGCGATCACGCCGTTCGACTCGGACGACGAAGCGATCGCGCTCGCCAACGATTCGCAGTACGGCCTCGCCGCCGCGCTGTGGACCGCCGACGTCACGCGCGCGCACAAGGTTGCCGGCCAGCTCCGCGCCGGCACTGTGTGGGTCAACGCGTACGGCACGCTGCCGACCACCGCGCCGTTCGGTGGGTTCAAGAAGTCGGGTTGGGGTCGTGAGGGCGGACGCGATCCGCTGTTCGGCTACACCCAGGTCAAAAACGTCCTCGTGAGCCTCGAGTAATCCATGACCAAGCAAGTTGCCCTCGTCGGGGCCGCGATGAGCGACCTCGACAAATACAACAAGGTCCCTGCCATGCAGATGGCGCGGGACACCATCGAGGCCGCGATCGTGGACTCGGGTGTCGATCGCACGATGATCGAAGGCCTGATGACGACGCCGCCGAGCCTCGCCTACCACCAGACCTGCATGTTCGTGGCGCGGCTCAGCGAGCACCTCGGCATGCCGCTCAAATCGCTGGTCGGCGTCGAAAACGGCGGCTGCAGCGCGATGCTCGCGTTGCGCGCGGCGATCCACGAGGTGCAGTCCGGCCGCGTTCGCGTGGCCGTCGCACTCGGCATCGATCAGCGGTTGCCCGAGATGCCGGCGCCCGGCGAGACCATCGATGCGTTCCTCGATCGCAACGTGTTCCCGTCGGCGTCGGTCTACGGCGCGTACGACTGCGCCTACGGGCTCGCGGCGCCGATTCCGGTCTACGCGATGAGCGCCCAGCGCTACATGCACGAGACCGGCGCGACCGCCGAGGATCTCGCGTGGGTATCTGTCCGGCTGCGCGAGCACGCCAACAAGAACCCCAAGGCGATGTTCTTCGACAAGAAGCTTACCGTCGAAGAGGTGATGTCGTCGGGCTATCTGTCGCCGCCGCTTCACCTCGCCGATTGCAGCCAGTTCGTCGCGGGCGCTGGCGCCGCAGTGATCATGGACGCAGATCTAGCGAAGTCGCTGGGCAAGCCTTACGCGATCCTGCGCGGCTGGGGCCAATCGCACCATCCGTCGACGTTCGCGACGTCGGCCGACAGCATCACCACGTTCCCGGCGGTGCGCCGGGCTGCCGCTGAAGCGTTCGAGCAGGCCAAGGTCACGGCCAAGGACATCGACGTGGCCGAGATCTACGGCGTGTTCTCGTCGACCGAGCTGATGCTGTCCGAAGACATCGGGTTCTTCTCGCGCGGTGAAGCCGCCGCGGCGTTCAAGGCTGGACGAACTACGTTCGGCGGCGACATCGTGATCGACCCAAGTGGCGGGCGACTGTCGCTCGGCCACCCGGCGTGCGCGACCCCGCTGCTGTCGACGTTCGAGATCCTGATGCAGCTTCGCGGGAGCGCGGGCGAGCGGCAGGTCAAGAACGCGAAGCTGGGTCTGGTCCACGCCGAGCACGGCATGCTCAACGGCAGCGCGATCGCGATCTGGGAGAGGAGCGAGCCATGAACACCAAGATCACCGCCGCCTCGGTGCGGGCGATTCAGTACAATGCCGATGCTGCGACCAAGACGTTCTACGACGGCTTGAAGGAGCGTCGGTTCCGCGGCACGAAGTGTACGGCGTGCGGACACGTCCCATTTCCGCCTCGCGAGTTCTGCGTGAAGTGCCACTGCCAGAAAATCGAGTGGATCGATCTTCCGACAAAAGGTACCGTCCACGCGTTCTCGTACCAGCAACGCAGCTGGCGGTTCTCGAAGCCAGACGTGCTGGGCCTAGTGTCACTTGAGGGAGTGAACGGACTCGTACTGACCAAGCTCGCCGGCAAGATCGACGAGCTGTCGATCGGCCAAACGGTTCAACTCGATTTCGTGGAGGTCGGCCCCGAGCTGGTCGTGCACCAGTTCAAACCGATCTAGAGGAGCGGCGATGACTGGAACGGAGACGTCGATTCGCGTTGCGTTGGCGTTGTGCTCGCTCGGATTCGCCGCTGCCCTCGGAGCGTGCGGCGACGACACCGGCAGCTCCGGCGACGACGATCCGATCGACGATCCGTTCCCTCCGCCCGAGGCAGGAGCTCAGTTCCGCACCGGTGAGCTCCCGCTCGGTCCGACCGAAGAAAAGACGATCTGCGTGATCGCGGATCTGTCGATCGACGCCGAGATTCCCGTGGTGAAGCTCGAGTCTCACAACGCGGGCTACACCCATCACTACATCCTGTTCAAGGCCAGCGAACCGATGGCCGCGGTCGTCAGCGAGTGTCCTGATGGGCTATTCACGCAGCACCCGCCGATCTATCCGGGCACCCGCGATCAAGGACCGTTCGAGATGCCCCAGGGCGTCGCGATTCCGGTCAAGCAGCACCAGACGATGATCCTGCAGGTCCACCTGCTCAACGCGACCGACGAGCCGGTGGTCGAGGAGCTCCGGATCAACCTCCACGCCGGCCCGGGTGCCGTCGCGGACTACCAGAAGGCCGGTGTGGTCGGCGGCTCGGACTTCGACTTCGAGATCCCAGCGAACATGATGCACACCGAAACCCAGCGTTGTTACGTGCCTAGCGCGATGAACCTGTTCGCGCTCACCTCGCACAGCCATGCCCGGACGCTGGCGTTCGACGTCAAAGGTAAGATGGGCGACGTCTATCACAACGACAGCTGGTCCGAACCCAACGTCGAGCAGTACGCACCCGCCCTCGCCCTTGCTAACTACGATTGGCTGGAGTTCTCGTGCACGTGGTTCAACGAGACTGCAGCTCCCATCAAGTACGGCGAGACGGCGAACGATGAGATGTGCATGATGTTCGGCTACTACTATCCAGCGGCAGGCGATGTTACGCCCTGCCTCGGACTCTGAAGACCCCGTAGGAACCACGTAGGAACGAAACGATGAGCTCGCATGTAAACCTTGTCACCGGTGCCGCTGGATTCAGCGGTTCGTACGTTGTCCGCGAGCTCCTCGCCAAAGGCGAGCGCGTGCTCGCCACCGATCGCGCCGACGCGCTGGCCAATCCGCGCGTGCGCGAGACGCTCGCCGCGACGGGCATGTCGCTCGAGCATCCCAACCTGAAGGTCCAGCCGGCCGATCTACTCGAGCCCGAGTCGCTCAAGCCGCTGTTCTCGAACGGCGTGACGCGCGTCTATCACACCGCGTCGCTCTACGATTACAGCGCTCCGCTCGAGAAGCTGATCAACGTCAACGTCAACGGAACGACCAATCTGCTCAAGGCGCTCGGACCGGATCGCTACGGCAAGCTCGATCGGTTCGTGCACTGGTCGACCTGCGGTGTGTTCGGCAAGCCGTACACCGCAGCGGATCGTGGCAAGACCAACGTGCCGTTCACCGAGGACTCGCCGTCGCCGAAGACCGAGGCGTTCGGCACCGAGCAGCCGAGCGGCAGCGAGCTGGTCAACGACTACTCGATCGCGAAGTGGCAACAAGAGCAGATCATGTGGAAGGAGCACCGCGACAACGGGCTCCCGCTCACCGTGGTCCGCCCCGCGCCGATCTACGGACCGGGCAGCACGTACGGCCACGGCGGCATCATCATGGCGATCGCGAACGGCATCGTGCCCGCGATCCCGACGGACGCGAAGAACTACATCAGCGCGAGCGTCCACGTGTCCGACATCGCCGGGTTCGCCGTGTACATCGCGAACAAGAAGGACTCGCTCGGCCAGGACTACAACATCGTCGATAACAGCGTGGTCTCGTACTACGAGTTCGTGCACTACATCGCGCTGCTCACCGGCCGCAAGCTCGTCGACCTGCCGTTCATCAATCTGCGCCGGGCCCGTCACGTGATGATCCCCGCGGCGAAGGCGATGAACTGGGTCACCAATCGGTTCGGCATCAAGCGCGTCCGCGTGTTCGAGCCGCAATCGGCGAACTACGTCAGCTCGAGCTACTGGCTCAGCAACCGCAAGTCGCTGACCACCGGCTACCAGTATCGCTATCCAGAGGTCCGCGAAGGCCTCAAGGACACGATCGCCTGGATGCGCGAGAACGGCTGGCTGACGGACAAGCGCCGACTGTTCGCGTAGCAGTACCGCGTGCGCGACGAGCCTCGAAACCGCGAGCTCGGGGCTGCGATCGCGCGTGATCCGGGCGTCTAACTGCGCGCCATCGCGACAGCGAGGGCGATGCCGATCGCCAGGCCGACCAGCAGATAGATCGCGATCTTGGTGTCGTTCGAGCGGCCGGTGTTCGAGTCGAACGTCTTGCCGCACTGAGCACACACCACGTGGTTGAACATCTTTGGTCCGAGCAAGCCGCCCCACCACGAGAAGCCAACCTTGTTGGCATTTGTTGAACCACACCCGTAGCACGGCGCACTCGTAACCAAATCACCCATCGCTCGACGCTACCACGACGCCGACGTCATCCCCGCGAGGAGGTGAATTCCGAGCACGTCGCGGGTGGTGGTAGTCACAATCCATCTTGGTTCAGCATGGGGGCGCGATCATGTTGCGGATCCTGTCGGCGATGCGCGTAGTGCGAACGACACAACGACGTTGTGTGACAAGTTCGTCGCCGGATCTTGGCAATTCACTGCGTGACGTTGTGTGCCAAGTCCGTCGTCGGATCTTGGCAATTCGCTGCGTGACGTGTGTGACAAGTTCGTCGTCGGATGCGCTCTACGCTCGTCGTAGAAACCGATCTGAGGCACCGATGCGACGAAGATCCTCGTCGTGGATCGACAAACACCAGATCTGTTCATCGTAGGCGCATTCGATTAGTCTGCGATCTCGCTAATCGCGCATTGGCACTCAGCGCAGCGATCGGCACGAGCGCTGCACTGACGATTCGTGCTTCCTCATCAAACAAGGACTCGCCATGCGCAAAAAGCTCGGCAACGATCGCTTCAATCCTGAAACAATCGACGAATCGTAACCGTCCGACCAGCGATGTTGGCTAGTCCGCGGCGCGAGCCCGTGACCACGGGCCGGGCAACAGCTCGTCGAGCCGGCGCTTCGGATGGTCCTGTACGCGTGGGATGACGTCGGTGAGATATG
>JBFXAI010000048.1:0-49847 GCA_050184455.1 Kofleriaceae bacterium
CTGCTCGAGCTACTCGGCTACGTGCCACCGGTCGAGTTCGAAGCGGCGTACTATCGAAGCCAACAGAGTCACGCCGTGGCGGCATGACTCACGACAACAAGCCTCCGGAGATCCCGGGGCGGTTCAGGGGTTCTTCGATGTGTCCGCAGGACACACCCTGGGATCGTGCTTGCGAGAATCGCGATGTGCGGGAACATTAAGACAATGGGGGTTCGTCGCTGCGAAGAGTGTTCTCGTGACCCCGTCACCCGGTGCGGGCGCTGCACGAGCACCCAATGCCGCGCGCACGCGCTCGAACCAGGCATGCGATGCGAGCTGTGCGAGCTCGACTGGGAGCAGGAAGCTCCGACGCGGCGCGCCGCGAAGGTCATGTTCGCGCCACCGATCGCCGTGCTCGCTGGCGGCATCCTGTTCGGTTTGTTGTTGCCGGTATCGCTCGGCGGCCTGGTTGGAGCGACCGTGATGAGCGCGATCGCCTGTGGCACCGCGGTCGGCGCTGGCGCCGGCGCATGTCGATTGTTCGATCGCAGCGCGCGGGCATTCTTTCTCCGCGAGCGCGCCGGCGGCCTGCCAGCTGCTCGGCTGTTGCCGCCAGGTCGATCGAGCTAGACGGGCAGACCGAATGCTTCGCGCACTTCGCCGACGACCATCTCGGCGAGTCGCTGGATCAGCTGCTCGCCTTCCGCAACGCTCGCCGCGGCAGGATCGCCGGCGTACGCGAGCTCCATGCCCATCGTCGCAAACGTCGTCACACCAGCCTTGAGCTTCTCGGACAAGCTGATCGGCACCGCGGTCAGCACGCTGCGCATCGCCTCGTCGACCATCTCGGGCGCAGCAGCCATCATGATCGACGTCTCGTATTGCCCGGCGTGACACGCGCCGCTCTTGAACTCAGCGGATAGCGTACGCGCCCACTTCCTGGTCAGCGGACACGCCACGCTCACTTTGCGCTCGCGACCGATCAGCACCGCACGGATCGCCGTGTCGTGCGCAGGCTCGAGATGATTGTTGACCAAGCACACGTGGCGAATGCCCTGGGCGAGCAGGCCGTCACAGACCGCGCCCGCATAGCTGGTCAATACCTCACTGGGCACCGACACGGCACCTGCGAATCCACTGGCGCAATCGGTCACACCGTACGACAGCGCCGGTGCGATCACCGCGACGAGCGGGCCCTTGGCATCGAACAGCTCGGCGGCCCGCACGCAGGCTGCCGCGGAGATCACGACGTCGGTGCCGAGCCCGAGGTGCGGACCGTGTGGCTCGGTAGACCCGACGGGAATCAGCGCGACCACCGGCGCCTTGCCATCGAGCAACGCGCGCAGCGTCGCGGTGGTGTGGCGCGCGAGGAACTTCTCGCGGCCGTGGCTCACGGTTCGCCTCCCAGCTCACCGCGGCTCTCGCGTTCGATCAACAGCTTCTTGTCGACCTTGCCCCGATCGTTCTTGGGTAGCTCGTCGACGAACAGCACCCAGCGCGGATACTTGTGTTTCGACAAGCGATGTTGAACGTGCCGCTTGAGCTCGTCCGACAGCGCGCGCTTCGCGATCGCCGTCTCGATCCGGCCGCGCGCATCCGGCCGCACGACCACGAGCGCCTTCGGTTTTGTAAGGCCACCATCGTCACCCGGAATCACCGCGGCTTGCGAGATCGCGGGATGAGCGAGCAAACAATCCTCGACCTCGCGCGGCGCGACGAAGATGCCACCGACCTTGAACAGATCATCTGCACGCCCCGAGAACCACAGATAGCCGCGCTCGTCGATCCGGAATAGATCGCCGGTGCGGCACCAGTGGCCGTGGAACGTCTTCCAACTCTTCTCGCGATCGAGGAAGTAGCCGTGCGCGACGCTGTCGCCCTTGACCCACAGAACGCCGATCTCGCCGGGCGAGACCTGCGCGCATCCAGGGTCTTCTGCCTCCTCCGGCAGGATCGCGAGCGTGTAGCCCTCGACCACGCGACCGAGCGATCCGGCCACCACGTCTCCGGGGCGATTCGAGCAATAGATGTGAAACATCTCGGCGCTGCCGATGCCGTCGTAGACCTCGCCGCCGAACCGCTCGATGAATCGGCGGAGCAGCGGCTCGGGGAGTGCTTCGCCCGCCGACAGATGAAATCGCACCGACGACAGATCCAGCCCCGGCGCTGCTGCCGCGCGTCGTTCGTCGTCGAGATCGAGCAGCTTGCCCAGCATCGTCGGCACGTTGGTCACCACGGTCGGGCGGTAGCGCGCGATCGCAGCCGCGACGCTCTCGGCCGTGGGCCGCTCGCTGAACAACCCGACCGTCGCGCCGACCGCAAACGGAAACCACAGATTCGTTCCGGTCGCGTAGCCGAAGAACAGCCGCGGCACGCTGACGGTGATGTCGTCGGTGCGATAGCCAACCGTCCGCTTGGCATAGACCTCGGTGTTGAACGCGAAGTCGCGATGACTATGCATCGCCGCCTTCGCGCGACCCGTGGAGCCCGAGGTGAACAGCCAGATCGCATGGTCGTCGCGCTTGATCACCGGAAGCGCCGCGGTCAGCTCGCGACCCTGCACGATCGCGGCGTGAAGCGACGTGACTCGCGGTCCCACCGGCGCAAGCTCCGCGGGCGGATCGATCAGGACTTCGACCTCGGCTCCGGTAGGCGCGTCGGGCGACAGCACGATGTCACGAAGCTGCGGCAACTCGCCGAGCCTCGGCGCGAGCGCGGCGGCGACCGCCGGCGTGGTGACCAGCGCGGTCGCGCGGACATAGTCGAGCACGTACAGCAGATCATCGGGCGGCGCGACCGGATTACCCATCGTGACGACGCCACCAGCGGCGAGCGTTCCGAAGATGCTCCATGCAAACGCCGGCGTATCGGGCAGCACGATATAGACGCGCTCGCCGGGAACCATCTTGCGATCGACGAACCAGCGCGCCAGCGCGCGCGACCGATCGGCGACGTGCGCGTAGCTCCAGCTGCGCTCGCCCCACCGCACCGCGGTCTTGCCGCCGAGACCTTCGCGCTCGCGATCGAACAGAAAGTAGTCAGCGAGGTTGAAGGTCTCGGGAAGCTCGATGTGAGTCATGACGTCGCGCCTTGCACGATGGCTCTACCGATGATGGTTCGCTGGATCTCGCTGGTGCCTTCGTAGATCCGCAACGGGCGGATCGCACGGTAGAGCTGTTCGACCACCGCACCCGCCATCACGCCACGTCCACCGAACAGCTGGACTGCGCGGTCGATCACGCGGCTCGCGGCCTCGGTCGCGCCGAGCTTGGCGATCGAGACCTCGGTGGTCACCTTGCCGCCGATGGTGTCCTTGCGATACGCCGCGCGAAGCACGAGCAGGCGGGCCGCATCGAGATCGACCGCCATGTCGGCGAGGTGGCCTTGCACCATCGGCTGATCGGCGAGCGGCTTGCCGAACTGGCGCCGGCCGCATACGAACGCGGTCGCTTCGTCGAGCGCGCGGCGTGCCATCCCCACCGCCGCGGCGCCGACCGAGACCCGAAACGCGTCGAGAGTCTGCATCGCGAGCTTCATGCCCTGCCCCTCCGCGCCGATCCGCGCCGATTCGTCGACGGTCAACCCGCGAAGTGACAGCGCTCCGATCGGGTGGGCCGCGATCGCGGTCATCGGCGTGATCGTCACGCCCGGTGCATCGAGTGGAATCCAGAACGCGGTCAGTCCCGATGCGCCGCGGTCCGGCGCCGTCGAGGCGATGACCGTCGCGTGATCGGCGATGCCGAGGTTCGAGATGAACAGCTTCTCGCCATCGAGCCGATAGCCACCACCCGCCGGTACCGCACGCGTCGCGATCGCCGCGACGTCCGAGCCGGCGTCGGGCTCGGTCAGCGCAAACGCGGCGATCCGTGCACCGCTGGCAAATCCGGTGAGCTGCGCGCGCTGCGCCGCGCTACCGGCCAGCACGATCGCGTGGGTGCCAAGGCCCTGCACCGCGAAGATCGAATCGGCTCTCGGCGAGACGTAGCCGAGCAGCTCGCGCGCGAGGCACAACCCGCGCGTGTCGATCGCGGTGGCCGGCACGGCGAGCTCGAGCAGACCGGTCGATCCGAGGGCTGCGGCGGCGGCGCGATCGCGCGCATGCTCGTCGGGGTGCGCGCCCGGCTGCTCGATCGCCTCGAACTGACTGCGGACCCCGCGCAACCGCTCGGCGAGCGCGGCGTGCGACTCACCGAAGAACATCGGAAGATCGTCGCTCGACAGCTTCACTCGGGTGCTCCGCGGAATTTCGGCGACCGCTTCGCACCGAACGCGGCATGCGCCTCGGCAAAATCAGGGTGCTGCATGCACAGCGCCTGTGCTTGGGCCTCGGCTTCGATCGCCTCGGCCAGCCCCATCGTGTGTTCGCTCTCGATCATCTGTTTGGTCATCGCGTGCGCGAACGCCGGCCCCGCCGCGAGCCGCGTTGCCCATTCGCGGGCGAGCGTCACGGCAGCATCGCCGTCGGCCACCACGCGATTGACCAATCCGATCCGTAGCGCGGTCTCGCTGTCGATGATGTCGCCGAACATCATCAGCTCGGTGGCGTGGCCCAGCCCGACGATCCGCGGCAGCAGATACGTCGCGCCCATGTCGGCACCGCACAGCCCGACCTGCGGGAAGATGAACCCGAACCGCGCGTTGGCGGCGGCGATGCGCAGATCCGATGCGCATGCGATCACCGCGCCTGCGCCGACCGCGACGCCGTTGATCGCGGCCACGATCGGCCGGCGACACGTGCGCATCGCCGCGATCAGCCGTCCGGTCGCACGCGTGAACGCAAGCAGCGCCGGCGTGTCGCGACCGAGCAGGTGCTTGATGATGTCCTCCTGATCGCCGCCCGAGCAAAAGCCGCGCCCCCGTCCGGTGATCACGATCGCGCGAATCTCGTCGAACTGATCGAGCCGCTCGAAGGTCTCGGCCAGCTCGCGATAGACCTCGAAGGTCAGCGCGTTGAGTCGATTCGGACGGTCGAGGGTGATCGTGGCGACCGTGCGCTCGACGGCCATCGAGAACGAGGTGGGTGCAGGCAACGTCATGGCGTACCTCCGAGGTGTGCGATCGCTTGGATCTCGACCACCGCTTCAGGCTCGAACAGCGCGGTCACCGCGACCAGCGCCATCGCTGGGTAGTGTTTGCCGAGGCGGGGCTTCCAAATCGCCGCGAGCTGCTTGCGAGTGGCGCGGTACACCGCCATATCGGTAACGAACACCGTCATCGACGCCACGTCGGTCGGCTCGCCGCCGGCAGCGCGCACCACGGCGATCACGTTGTCGAGCGCCTGGGCGAACTGCGCGAGGAACGCTTCGTTCGATGAGCTCGCAGATGGAAACACGCCGCTTGGGTTCCAGCCGATCTGTCCGCCAATGTGAACCGCCCGCCCGTCGCCGACCCGGCCATTCGAGTAGCCCTTGGGCGCTGGCCAGTCGGCCACGACGACCTCGCTCGCGCTCATTTCAGCACCGCGCCGCCGTCGATCACGATGGTTTGGCCGTGAATGCCGCGCGCGGCGTTACCACACAACATCAGCGCCGCATGCGCCACCTCGTCGGGCTCGATCATCCGGCGCTGCGGGCTCATCGCGGCGAGCGACGCTCGTGCTTCGTCCTCGCTCCGTCCGGTCTTCTGCGCGATTCGCGCGATCGCCTGTTCGACCATCTGCGTTTCCACCCAGCCCGGGCACAGCGCGTTGATCGTCACGCCGGTGCGCGCGATATCGACGGCGAGCGCGCGGGTCATCCCGACCATCGCATGTTTCGCTGCGCAATACGCCGACGTGTAGCCATAGCCGGAGACCCCCGCGTTCGACGCGATGTTCACCACGCGCCCCCACCCCGCCTTGACCATACCGGGCACCAGCGCGCGGGTGATTCGAAACGGCGCCGTCGCGTCGAGCTCCATGATCCGATCCCAGATCGCGTCCGTGGTCTTGTCGAGCGAAGCACTCTCGGCAGCTCCTGCGTTGTTGACCAGAATGTCGATCTGGCCGACATCGGCGAGCGCGCGATCCGTGTTCGCACGATCGAGCAAGTCCACGGTGGCCGCGACGCCGCCGAGCTCGCCAGCGATCACATCCAGATCCCCGCGGGTGCGCCCCCACACCGTCACGTGCGCGCCTGCCTGTGCGAGCCGTCGCGCGATCGCAGCGCCAATGCCGCGACCGCCACCGGTGACCAACGCTCGCTTGCCCGCGAGGAACCTATCCATGGGCAGGGTTATACCGAGACGGCGGCTCGATACCAGGCGGGATCCAAGCCCGAATGCGACGCCCGTGCACGACAACCGACGGACTAGTGGCCGGGGTACATTGTCCCTGCATGCGCGCGGTTGTCTCCGACGCACACTCATTGGCTAGCCTCGACGCGACCGCCACGGCCGCGTTGGTACGCAGCAAGGCCGTGTCGCCGCGCGAGCTCGTCGAGCAGGCGATCGCCCGGATCGAGCGAACCAATGCCGAGCTGGGCGCGATCACCGTGCCGCTGTTCGACGAGGCGCGCGCTGCGGCCGAGAACCCGCCACCCGGGCCGTTTCGCGGCGTGCCGATCGTCGTCAAAGATCTCGGCGCACCGATGCGCGGTGCCGTTCAGACCGGCGGCTTGCGACCGCTCCGCTCCGCGGGTATTCGCGACGATCACGACAGCTATCTGATCGAACGCCTGCGTGCGGCGGGGTTCATCATCATCGCGCGAACCAACACCTCGGAGCTCGGCATCCTGCCGGCCGCCGAACCGCTCGGGTGGCCAGCGACGAAGAATCCGTACGACTTGACCCGGTCGCCAGGCGGATCGAGCGGCGGTTCGGCATGCGCCGTCGCGGCGGGCCTGGTCCCGATCGCGCATGCCAGCGATGGCGGCGGATCGATCCGCATCCCGGCGAGCTGCTGTGGCCTGTTCGGCCTGAAGCCAACCCGTGCACGCTCGTCGCTCGGTCCCGACGCAGGTGACATCAACGGCGGCCTGGTCAACGAGCACGTCGTCGCGCGGTCGGTGCGGGACTCGGCCGCGGTGCTCGACCTGATCGCGGGGATGCGGCTCGGTGATCCGTATTGCGCACCACCGCAGAGCGCGCGCTACATCGACGAGCTCGTGCCACCGAGCAAGCCGCTACGGATCGGCTTTGCGACGCGATACCCGACACCCGCCGGAACGCTGGCCGAATCGCATCCCACGTGCGCCGCTGCGGTCGCGCACACCGCGAAGCTGTTGGCGGATCACGGCCATCACGTCGAGCCCGTCGAGATCGCGGCGCTTCACGATCCCGAGTGGGCTCCACGGTTCATCGCGGTCTGGGCGGTGGGTGTGGCGACCAAGCTCAACGAGGTGTCGCGCGTGCTGCGGCGACCGATCGAATCGCACGAGCTCCAACCACTGACCGCTGCGCTCGGCGAGCTCGGCCGGCTGATCTCTGGAACCGGGTACGCCGAAGCGTGGCGCTGGCTTCACCGCTCGACCCGGCGAATCGCGGAGTACTGGGAGCGTTACGACTTGTGGCTCACGCCTACCGTCACCGAGCCGCCGGTGGCGCTCGGCAAATTCGCCTCGCCACCCGACGATCCGCTGATCGGGATCATGCGCGCCGCCGAGTTCGCTCCGTTCACGGCGCCGTTCAACGCCACCGGTCAGCCCGCGGTATCGCTGCCGCTGTACCGCGACGCTAGCGGACTGCCGATCGGGACCCAGCTGGTCGCCGCGCACGGCCGCGAAGATCTGCTGTTCCGGGTATCCGCTCAGCTCGAGGCCGCGCAACCGTTCGTCCACGCGGCGACGCGGATCAGCTGATCTCTTTTCGAATGTTCGCGATCACCTCGGCGTAGCTCGTACTCTGAACGACCTCGGCCATCTCCGCGGTGTATCGCGCGACCAAGTCCTCGCGGCCGCGCGACAGCGCATCGCGACGGGCATTGTGAAGCGTGAGGAATGCGCGCTCGGCGTTGACGAAGTATTGCACCATCGCGAGCACCGCCCGCGCCGACGACGACGTCACCGAGCGCGACGCATCGGTGAACGAGAACGGCCTGCCCTCACTATTGGTGACGTCGAGCGTCACGCGACCGACCGCGTCGACACCGGCCTGCGCCTTCTTGGTCTCGATGTCCGCGGCGACCTTGAATCCGGTGAGCTGAATCGTCTTGAGCGACTGATACTCGCGGGCATACCGATCGAGGAGACCTCCGTAGATCGCGTCGACCATACCGACGCCGCGTCCCTCGACCTCGACCGGGGTCTCGCCCTCGCGCACCGTGATCCGCACGACGCTCTCGCTATCGAGCTCTTCGAGATGGATCTTGGTGAGGCTCAGCTCGAGGAAGTTCGAACCAAGAACACGTCTGATCAGCTGCTCTCCGGGGGGATGTGCCACGGACGTAGAATAGCGTGGTTGTCGCCCGTCGCAGCGAGATCTCACGATCCGTAAACCTTCGAGACTCCGGACCCGCTGCGCGCGTCACATCCCTCGGGCATAGTGTCGGCCGTGTCTTCCCTGGTCCAGCTCAGGCGCCACGTCACCCAGCTCCGCAGCTGCGCTGCGTGCCCCGACATGATCGGACCTGTGGTCACCGGTCAACCCGTGTTGTCGCCGGTGATGTTGATCGGTCAGGCACCCGGCGTCAAAGAGGGCCCCGCCGGCAAGCCGTTCGCGTGGACCGCCGGCAAGACCATGTTCGGGTGGTTTGCCAGTCTAGGGATGTCGGAGGACGAGTTTCGCTCGCGGGTGTACATGGCGGCGGTGTGCCGGTGTTTTCCGGGAAAGGCCACCGGTGGCGGCGACCGCGTGCCTTCGCCCGAGGAGATCGAACGTTGCCACCGCCACTTGGCGACCGAGGTACGGATCCTCCGGCCCAAGCTCGTGATCCCCGTCGGCAAGCTCGCGATCGCGCAACTGATCGGACCCGAAGCAGCCAAGCAGCTGCAGCTCAAGGACATCGTCGGCACCAAGCGCACGGCAACGCTTGCGGGGATCGACGTCGACATGATCGCGTTGCCGCATCCGTCCGGCGCCTCGACGTGGCATCGCGTCGAGCCCGGCAAGACCTTGCTCGCCAAGGCGCTCGGCATGATCGGACGGCATGAGGCCTGGCGCTCGATCGTCGACGCCGCGCCCCATGGCGATGCGCTTACCGGGCCCGCGAGCGCTACACCATGAACGCTGCAGATCTATTGTCCGAGCTCGTCCGGTTTCCCACCCAGCAAGCCGGCCCCGAACGTGGCGCTGGCGACGAGCGCAAGCTGTGCGATCACCTCGCGCCGCTGCTAACGGCTCGCGGCGCCGATCGTGTCGTGGTCGAAGCCGCGCGCCGGGCCGATGGAAGTCCGGGCGCATACGTGTTCGCGCACTGGGGCACGCCACGGCGGATCATCAACGCACACGTCGACACCGTGCCGGCCAACGCAGGCTGGTCGCGCGACCCGTGGCAACCGCACGTCGCCGAAGGCCGGCTGTATGGCCTCGGCGCCGCCGATACCAAAGGTGCGATCGCGGCGACGCTGATCGCCCTCGATCGGGTCAAGCCGCGCGACTTCGGCGTGTTGTTCTCGGGCGACGAGGAGGCCGGCAGCGGCGTCCTCGCGGCGTTCTTGTCGACATCGCACGCCACCGCGATCCGCGAGGTCGTGGTGTGCGAGCCAACCGCACGCGCTGCTGGCATCGCGCACCGCGGCGTGTTGTGTCAGACCGCAACGCTGCTCGGACCCGGTGGGCATTCGTCCAAAGCTGATCATCTGCCCAAGCCGCTCGCACAGCTGGCGCGGCTCGCGGTCGCGCTCGACGATGCCGGCAAGCGACGGCTCGGCGACGGACCGGAAGGCATGAAGGGCACGTGCCTCAACATCGCGCAGCTGACCGGCGGGCTCGCGTTCAACGTGATCCCCGCGCGCGGCGAGCTCGAATGGTCGGTGCGTCCTTACCCGGGATTCGATCGCGCCGGCTGGGATCGCGAGGTTGCGGCGCTCGCGGCGAGCGTCGATCCGGCGATCGCACTCGCCACCACGATCGATCACCATCCGTTTGCATCGAAGGACGGCTCTGCGCTCGCAACACGAGCGGCGCCGTTCGCGAATCGGATCGGTCCGCTGGATTTCTGGACCGAAGCCGCGATGTGGTCTGCTCATGGTGCAGACGCGCTCGTGATCGGCCCCGGAGATATTCACCAGGCGCACGCAGCAGACGAGTGGGTCGCGCTCGAAGATCTCGATTGGGCGGTCGAGCTGTTCAGCGCGTTGATTCCGCGCTGATCGATCGTTACTTGCGCGGCGCTTCGTCGCCGACGTAGTCGACGTTCTCGCGCATGTACTTCTTGAGCCCGCGCTCGGGCCGGATCACGAGCTCGTCCTCGGCTTCCCAATCGGGAAGCGAGTCGTCGTGCCAGCTGGAGCGCTGAACCTGCTGGATGAAGCAGGTCTCGAGCGCCGGATTGTTGAGCGTGTTGTCCTTGATGAAGACGTCCTTCATCGTGACGGTGCCATCGTTGATGCTGACCTTGTACCCGAGCACGATCTTCTGGTTCCGGTGCAGCCGCTTCGCGACGCCCTCGTAGCACGTGGCTGCCTCGCGGCTCAGCCGCACCGGCACCATCTCCTGAAACTTGTAGAAGAACGTGTCGCTCTCGACGGAGATCTTTTCGGGCGGCGCTGCGGCCGGCACTGGCGCCGATTCGGCTGCTAGCGGCGCCGCGGCGGCCGGTGCAGCCGGCAATGGCGTCGGCGTGATCGACGCCGGCGCTGGCGTCACGGCCGCGCCCATCGGCGCAGCCGTGGACTCGCCGAGATCGAGCTCGCGCCACAGCACGACGAGCAGCACCAACAGCACTGCCGCTGCGATCGCGAGCCATTTCCCCATGAAGCGCCGCTCCTCGGTAGGTTGGTTGATCGTTAGCTAGCAGCCATCGCACTCGCGCATCTGCGGGATCTCGTAGAGCGCGTATTCACCGAAGCCATCGATCGTCGCGCCGGTGAGCGCCGGCTTGAAGTTGTAGTAGCCGCGGTTGTCGTCGCGGTACAGCTGAACGCCGCCTTCGCATTCGCCACCGCCACCTTCACTGACCTTCAAGCGATATAGCATCGCTTGATCGCCGAGCCATTCGTAGGTCTCGGCCTTTCCGGATCCGTCGTCGGCGTCGACCTCGGTCACGCGGAACTTGTATTCGGCAGCGAGCTGCTCGGGCAGATCCGATCCGGTGCACGCCGGATCCTCCGCGGCGGTCTCTTCTGCGTTGAGCTCTGCCGTGAACGTCCACACGCCTTTGCCCCAACACCCGGTGATCGGTTGTCCGCTCTCCTCGTCAATCGGGCGAGGTGGCGCTTCGGTCACTGCACCCGTGACCTTGAACACCGCACGACACAGCACCACGTCTTCGGGGTTCATGTTGGTGTCCGGCAGCGGGGCTTCGCCAACGCACGCACCCAGACCTACTCCGACAAGCAAACATAGTCCGGCGGGTTTGAGCACCATGGCGTGTGGTCTACGCAACAGTGATGCCAGCAGCGAACTAGTTGTTTTTCCGTCCATCGCGTCGAGGACTCGCGTCCTCGCGTGGTGAGTCGAGACCCAGCGCGGCATCACAGACCTCGGCCTAGCGAGCTCGCGAATGCGCACCACCGATCGCGATGAGCTCACGCCGCTGTCGCGACCAGCAAGGTCGAGTAATGTTGCACGGGAATGACAACGCTGGGCAGCTCGGTCAACCGCAGCATGCGGATCCTCCTCGCCACTCTCACGCTGATTTGGGTGATCTCGTGCAAAGGTGAATCGAAGGCGAAGCCCGAACCCGCGGCGCCGATCGGCGCTGCAGGATCGGCGGTTCCCGTCGGAAGCGCGGCGACGCCAGACCCTTCGCATCCGCAACCTATCGAGACCACGCACGACAAGATGGAGCTCGCGCGTGAGATGGATGAAGCCGCGAAGGATCAGACCAAGGGAGACAAGAACGACAACGACTGGGTGCCCGCCGAGTTCAAACAAGGGATGGCGCGCTGGAAGGATGTCGGGGTGTATCTCGACGGTCAGCCGATCGCGTTTCTGACCTGGGGCGAGCTTCCGATCGCGCTCAAGCCGACCTGGGTCAAGGACAAGGTGTCAGCCCGCAAGCGCCCGCACACCGACGATCCAGGATGGCGGTGGGCGAAGCAGCGGTTCTACAAGTTCAACGATTATCTCCGCGCGCTCGGTGTTTCGCCGGGTAGCGTCCGCGAGATCCACGTCTACGGTCCGAAGCTATCGCAGACCATCATCGCCACCGGACGCGATCTGACCTCGAAGCTCGGCGACGGCTTCATGTTCCGGTTCGGCACCAACACCGGCGGCAAACCGATTCCGCAGGTCCCCGAGGGCTTCGGCAACGGGAAGACTCCCGACAAGATCGCGGGCGTCATGATCTACATCAAGAAGAAGCCGCCCACGATGGTGAAGAACGAGGGGCTCGAGCTCGACGGCAAGATGCAGGAGGGCGTGCCCTATTACGGTGATCCGATTCGCGGTGGGATCCGCGTCTATCTCGACGACAAGCTCGCGGCGATCATCAAGCGACAGGAGCTCAAACCGACCGAGGCAACCAAGCGCGCCGACGGTAGCCTCGCGTGGAAGCTCGTCGACGTGATCAAGGCCATGTGCGTGTCCCCCGAGCCGAAGGCATGCGAGAAGCTCGGTGCGAAGCTGAACAAGGTGTCCGAGCTGTGGGTCATCCGCGACGACGTTCGGATTCGTCAGGACGTGATTGCTGGCAGCGAGCTCGCGACACTGACGTTCACCGCGAGCGCACAAGCCAAGGGCGGCGTGCTGCTGTCCGATAAGAAGATTCGCGCGAACGCGATCGCGCTCCACACACGGCCGCTCAAAGACGACGAGATTCCGGTCGTGACGCCGGATGATGAGTAGCGGCTGCAACCACGTAGCAGCGGTGATGTGTCTCACGTTTGTAACGTGATAATTTGGCTATCTGTTTCGCGATGATACGAGTGATCTGGTCCACACATTTCAGTGCGCAGATGAGGCGTTCACTCCCACCGCCCGGGGGGTCGCTCTCCAGGCAACTCGATCAGCTAGCGATTTCGAGTTTCGGTCCGGATGTCACAACTAGATCCCGGGATCGCAAGGGCTTAGGCGGGACCCGACCCCCGGCTTGGGAGGTAGCCCCCCATGTTTCAGGGAGGTCACATGCTTCAGTTCCGGGAGGTTACACGCGTGTCGTCCAGGCACAGGCATTGCTGATGGAAACGCCATCACCCTCAACCAATCGGACGACAACAAATGACCAACATGAAGAAGCTCCTGATGCTCGCTGTGGCTGGGGTTCTCCCCACCGCCTTCCAGGGCGATGCCAACGCTGACGTCCGCACGGCTACGACCACGAAGGTCATTCCGGCGCCGCTCAACGATAAGGCACCCGTCTCCGGTACTCCGCAGCGGCTACGCCGCACCAACGAAGAACAACCCGGTAACGAAATGCCGACGCTCGCGTTCTTCAAGGACGGCAAGAGCGGGCTCTTCTTCAGCATGAACACCGAGCTGAACGGCCAGCAGGCGAACCACCGTATGCAGCTCGCCCTGGTTCCGTTCACCCTCGAACAGGATCCGACCACCGGCGCGGTCAGCGCGAAGGCTGACCTGACCAAGGCCAAGTACGTTACCGACAACGACGGTAACGAGTACCGTAACGCCAACCACCCGACCGCGTACCCGATCAACAACGGCAACGCGATCGCGGTGGAGTACAACTACCAGCCGGACAACAGCAACGACACCAAGCGCTACGTGCAGGTGTTCGATGCGACCGGCAAGTCGCTGCTTGGCCAGACCCAGATCTACGCCAAGAACAACGACGACTGCTCGATGAACGAGGACGACAAGTCGACCACGTTGCTGTCGAGCGCCGACGGAAAGAACCGCCTCGCTGCATGGCGCGGCTGCAACGGCAACGGCCGCGACGACGGCTGGGTGCAGAGCTTCGCGATCAACTGCGACGGCGAAGCCGCCACGTCGTGCTCGTTCCAAGCCCTCGCCGACGTCTCCGTGTGCCCGCGCGAAGAGCGGTCGCACGGCGCGGTGAGCTTCGCGTCCGATGACCCGAACACGGTCATCGCGACCTGGACCGAAGGTAACAACCAGCCGCAGCGCGATGGCACCTGGATGGCCGCCATCGACGTGTCGGGCACCAACGCCGACATCCTGTGGAAAGAGCAGATCGAAGGCCGCAAGGACATCGACGGCATTCGCACCTACTCGATGCGCGCGATGCAGAGCCGCGTCCAGGTTCCCGATGCCAACGGCAATCTGGTCAACAGCGACATGATCATCTGGCGCTCGGGTGACCTCCGCGGCAACAACAACACCAACGGCAAGGGCGGCACCTACTACCGCAGCCAGATGGCCGTCATCAAGGCGAACAAGGACGGCATGAGCTACGTGACCCCGCTGACCAACGTCGCGGGTGAGCTGCTCGGCCTCGACGGTACGCACCTTGGTATGCAGTTCGCGATGTTCGGTAAGTCGGCAGCGCTGACCCCGGGCGTCACGTTCCTCAGCGGTAGCCACACCGGTGGCGGCTACGGCGCGCAGGTCCGCACCCTCACGTGGGACCAGACCGCGAGCAAGTTCGCCGACGGCGGTATGTTCAACATCGCCCCGTATGACCGGCACCTCTACCCGAACTACCTCGGTAACAACCCGGGTAACCAAGGCCGTAACTACGCCAACGGCACGATGATCAAGAACCCCTATATGGGCACGGCCGGCAACACCGATTCGTACCTGATGGTGTTCGCGACCAGCGGTAAGGACCCGGCGGACATGATGAAGCCGGAGATCAAGCTCTCGGCGTACATCTCGGTCCTGCCGATCGCTCAGATGGACACCCAGAACCCCGGTGGTCAGGATCCAGGCGGTCAGGATCCAGGCGGTCAGGATCCAGGCGGCCAGGATCCGGGTGGACAGGACGATCCGGGTACGGGCGGCGGCAACGGCAACGGCACGGGCGGCGGTGATGGCAACGGCACGGGCGGCGGTGATGCTGGCGCCTCGGTCGGTGGCTGCGCGACGACCAACACCAGCACCGGCCTCGCTTCATTCCTCGTCCTCGGCCTCGCGGCGCTGATTCGCCGCCGCCGTCGCTAACCCCTTCGACCTCCCCCGAACCTCGGAGATCACACGATGATCAAAACACTCCTAGCAACGGTCGCGGCCATTGGCCTCGTCGGCTGCGTCGGTGGAATTCAAGGGCCCGGTCAATCGGGCGACGACGACGGCAAAGACGATACCGATACGCCCGACACGGGACCCGACAGCCAGAACCCGAGCGGTTCAGACCTCACGGCCGCTCGCAAGCTGTTCGACGACAACGTCTACGGCATCCTGAATGCGAAGTGCACGGGCGCGGCCTGCCATGCGGAGACCTCGCAAGGTGCGACCATCACCCGGTTCGTCGCCATCGACGCAACCAAGGGATGGGAGGTCGCGACGGGTTACCAAGCACTGGTCGGTAACTTCTCGTACACCGCCGCTCCGATCTTGACCAAGATGGCTCCCGGCCACCAAGGCATGACGTACACCCAAGGCGAGGTCGACAAGATCACCGAGTGGCTGAACAAGGAGCTCGAGCTCCGGCAGACCGGTGGCGGCACGGATCCTGGCACCGGTAGCGGTGGTGGCGGCGGCGAGACGCTCGCCCAAGCCAGCGAGCGCGTACTGTCGGAATTCGCGGGCTGCATGTCGCTGCAGAACTTCCAGACCGCCAACATGGCTCAGGCCTGGGGCGATCTCGAAGCGCAGAACAACACCGAGTGCGACAACTGCCACGCGACCGGTGGCAACGGCTTCCTCGCGAGCCGCGACGAGAACTTCTTCTACACCTACTTCTCGACGAAGAAGTACTTCCTCCTCCAGTACGTGACGGTCGATCTGACCGGCGGCGCTGCGGCTGCGAAGGTGATCGTCAACAAGTCGTCGTTCATGGGCGTCGCGAACGCTCAGGACCCGCACCGCGAGCACCCGCGGTTCGACTGCAGCCCGAATGACGGCTGCACCAACGACGGCATGACCGCCCTCCAGGAGTTCTACGACCTGACGATGGCAGCGAAGACCGCCGGTGGCTGCGCACCCCGGGCACTCGAGAACTAGCTCACGTTGTTCCCCCGTCGAAAGGCGCTGCCACTGGTGGCGCCTTTCGGCGTTTTCGGAGCTATGGTTCTCGCTCATGAGTGAGCTCGTTGGCGGCGATGGCCGTACCCACATCAACTCGCGGCTGATGCGCGAATCTCTGCAGAACAAGAGCGTGCTGTCGAAGACCGATAGCGAGCGCGACCTGCAAATCTTCCCCGACGTCTCGTTGGTCTCGATCGGAGGCCAGAGCATTTTCGATCGCGGGAAGGACGCGATCCTGCCGCTGGTTGACGAGATCGTGGCGATCAAGCGCGACAAGACCCAGCGCATGGTCATCGGGGTCGGCGGTGGAACGCGCGTTCGCCATACGATCTCGATCGCGGTCGATCTCGGATTGCCGGTCGGCGGAATGGCGCAACTGGTAGGTGCGATGGAGGAGCTCAACGCGATCCTGCTCAACACCCTGCTCGCCCCTCACGGCTCGATGCCGATGCAGCGCGATCACTTCTGGGACCTGCCGTTGTACTTCGACGCCGGCATCACGCCGATCGCGATCTCGGTGCCGCCCTATCACTTCTGGGAGCCGCCACCCGACGAGGGACACTTGCCGATGCACGGATCGGACTTCGGGTTGTTTCAGCTCGCGGAGGTCCTCGGGATGAAGCAGGTCATCTACGTCAAAGACGAGGACGGGCTGTACGACAAAGATCCGAAGAAGCACCAGGACGCGACCAAGTTCTCGAAGATCACGCTGAGCGAGCTGATGCAGCGCCTGCCGGCGGACAACATCCTCGATCAGGAGCTGTTCCACGCCTGGTCGGCCGCCAAGAACCTGAAGCGCGTCGTGATCGTCAACGGCCTCAAGCGCGGCGAGCTCACCAAGGCGCTGCGCGGCGAAGACGTGGGTACGGTGATCGTGAAGGAGGACGCCCGTGGCTGAGCGACGCACCATCGAGTCTGCCCTCGCCGGATCGACGATGACGGGCCCCGGCGACAACCTCACCTACCGCCCGACGGCGGTGATGCCCGACGTCAAGGTGGTCAAGATCGGCGGCCAGAGCGTGCTCGATCGCGGGCGCGCGGCGCTGTTCCCGATCCTCGACGAGATCGTCGCCGCGCGAAAGCTCGGCATCCAGGTCGTGGTGCTCGCAGGCGGCGGCACGCGCGCGCGTCATATCTATTCGATCGCCTCGGAGCTCGAGGTGCCGACCGGAGTGATCGCCACGCTCGGCAAGTACATCCCGATGCAAAACGCGCGGATGTTGCAGATGCTGCTCGCCAAGCATGGCGGGCTGTACATCCTGCCCGACGACTTCGAGAAGCTCCCGCTATATCTGCAAATGGGTTGCATTCCGATCATGAGCGGCATGCCACCATTCGGATATTGGGAGAAGCGCGAAGAAGGCAGCCGGATCCCACCGCATCGGACAGATGCCGGTGTGTTCTTGTCTGCAGAGTTCCTCGGGTCGAAGCGCGCGATCTTCATCAAGGACGAAGATGGGCTCTATACGGACGATCCGAAGAAGAATCCCAGCGCCACGCATATCCCGCGGATCACTGCACGCGAGCTTACCGACCGCATGCTGCCCGACGTCGTGGTCGAGCGCGTGGTCGTGGAATATTTGCCGCGTGCACAGTGGTGTAAGGAGCTCCAGATCGTCAACGGGCTCAAGCCCGGCCAAGTGTTAGCCGCGCTCAAAGGAGACGATGTCGGAACGATCATTCGCGCATAGCGTTGCGGCCTGCGCCGTCGTGTTCGCTGCGGCGAGTTGTTCGCGCACGCCCGCGAAGCCCGAGGCCGATCCTGCGAAGGTCAAGCAGCTCGTCGATCGGATGATCCGTGAGACGCCTGCGCCCGCGGCGGTTCCGCAGTGCACCCAGGCCAAGCTCGCCGGGGCGGTTCCGATGATGCAACGAACCGCGATGCTGATGGCGGGGCGAACGTTATCGACCGATCATGAATACGCCGAGTGGATCCAGCCTGCCGAAGTCGATGCTCCGGCCGCGCGCGTGCTAGCTGACGCTGCCGCGACAACCACGGCGCGGCGCCAAGCCGCCGCCGAGCTCCTCGCGGCGCCTGGCTATCTGGTCTATCAGGTGACGATGGTCAACGCGCCGATGGCGATCGGGGTCAAGGAGCTTAAGCGTGGCGCCGTCGGGATGCGCGCGATCGGATACGACAAGATGGGTAACGCGACGTGCGTCACCGTGTTCACCGTGCAGAACGATCGCGCGGTCAGCGATCGCGCGATGACCAAGAGCGACAGGGCGACGATCGATCCTGTGATCGCCAAGGAGCTCCGCGACGATCTGCGCGGGCAAGTCGTGACCAAGACGGCATCGTTCGTGGCGAGCTTGCCGCCCTGACGGCTTCGGTCTACGGCACGCACGGCGCGCGCAGCGCGCTGCTAAGCGCGAGGTCTTTGATCAGCCCGTCGTTGAGCAGCGCCAGACCTTGGCGGCCGCACACGGTCTCGGTGCTCTGCGGATCACCGAACTCGTCGGTCGGGTAATCGATCGCGAACACCGGCTTCATGCTGGTAATGAACGGCCGCGCGTTGTCGCAGAACTCGAATTCTCCGCAACGCTCGATCATCAACCAGTCGAAATCGTCGTCGAGCTCGTCGGTCTGGCCGATATAGAGATAGCCACCGACCATCCCCACCGAGAGCTCGCGCGCATGCGCCTGCTCCGCGACGCTCGCGTACCAGCTGGTCATGTCTTGGATCGGGAACGCGAACCCTGCATCGCCGGGATCGGTTGGGACGTTGGGATTGGGCGGCACGTCGTTGTACGTCGGTGCGACGCCGTCGCAGCCGATCTGCTTGGCGAGATCGAGTCGCTTGAACACCAGCGCGCTCCACATATCGCGGTTGGTTGCGCTGATATCGAGGTAGCGCTGGCTCGGGTTGGTCGTCATCCCGTCACTGTCGAACGTGCTCCATCCGATGACGCTGCCGGGCGCCGGTAGATCGGGTCGATCGGGCGGGCTCGCTTCGAACCCCGGGAACTTCCGGGCATCGGGCTCGCCGAGGTCGATTGCCCCCGTCGATACGCGACAGATCACGATCGTCGGCTTGCCGTCGACCATGCGGGCGTGCAGCTCGGCGATCGCTGTAGCCAAGGAGCCGGCGGGAACCGCCACCGGATCGCCGTCGCCGTATTCCATCGTCGTCGCTGCGGGCACGACGTCCCACAGGTCCAGCGTGTACATCACGCGCGACTCGGCGATGTCGAACGGCTCGCCGACCTGGATGTCCCAGTTCTTCGCTTCGCCCGGCTTCGGGCTCCACCACAACGGCGCCGGTGCATCGGTTCCCGCCTCCGGGTGAAGATGCTGCTTGTTGTTGTCGCACGCCGCTCCACCGACGGTAACCAGGGCAAACATCGCCGCAAACCGCATGGTCGCAATTCTACGCGAGCGTGCTCGCGATCGGCGGCCGGCCGCGCGCGTGGTGCTCGAGCTCACGCTCAGGTGCCCGAACCCTTGGCGCTGCCTCCGCCACTGCCCTTGCCGCCGCCACCGCCCGTGCCCTTGCCGCCGCCGCCACCATTGCCGCCGACCTTGCAGTTGCCCGAATCGCAAACCGCCTTGGCCTTCGCTCCACACGACGGGTCGTCACTCATCACCGTCGCACACGCGAGGTCGCCGCACCGCTGGGCCCTCGACGCGTTGTAGTCCTTCACCGCGCTCGCGCTGATCGCGAGCTTCTTGCCGCCGGCACCGCAGCCGCAGCAGTCCGCGACGAGCGCGCAATCTGCATCCTTGGTGCAGGTGGTCGCAGGCCCCGCGCCACCCGCCGCTGCTCGGTCCTGGCCCTTACCGTCGCCTTCGCCCGAGTGGTTCGATCCGTGCTCGCCTGCACCGCCCCCGACCCCACCGCTCGTGCCCTTGTCACCCTCTTTGATGTTCGACTTCGCCCACTCCACCGCCTTGGTGATCCGCGCGTCGATCTCAGCCTTCAGCGCATCTGGTTTGTCCTTCGGGGTGATCGTGACCGCAACGCCCTTCTTGTCAGGCTTCGCCATCGCGGTCGCACCTTCCGGAACGTAGACCGGACACATCCCGACGCTACCGCCGTGCGTGCCCTTCTGATCGTGCGCAGGTGTCGACGGTGCCTTGTCCGCTTTCTCCTTGAGTAGCTCGGTGGCGCGCTTCTGGACCGCGACGATCGCGTCCTTGTCCTCCGCGCTGATCGTGACGATGACGTTCTTGCCCTGCAGGTCCGCCTTGGTCGTCGCGCCGAACACCAGGCTCGGGCAATTGCCGCCTTTCTGTGACATCGGCGCGTCTCCGCTGCCGGCCCCCGCCCCATCGCTACCTGAGCCCGCCATCGCCGAACCGTCCGCCGATCCAGCGGCCGAGCCCATCGCCGATCCGGTATCGGCACTTCCGGTCAACGCCGATCCGGATCCAGCCGGTTCTTGCGCCTTCTTCTTGCAGCCGGCAACGCCGATCAACCCAAGCACAGCAAGCAACGCGATCGCAGTACGCATGACGAGTCCTCCGGCGCGTATGCTACCGTCTTTTCGGTGCGGATCACGGTGTTAGCTGCGTTGTTGTGGGTCGCGATCGCGACCGCGGTCGCAGCTGCCAATCCGCCGGTCAAGCTGCCGCCCGGCACCCGCACGGACGCGAACGGTCAGCTGGTCTCAGGACGAGGACTGCGCGAGGCGACCGACTTCGTCGCCAGACAACTCTCGCGCACCGGGATTACCGCACGACAGATCGGTCCCTATCGCGTGCGCGGCGTCGAGCTCACCCGATTCATCAGCGAAGCTCCATCGACGACGTGGTTGGCGATCCACATCATGCGGCTCGACGCCAAGACCCTGATCTACTTCGTTCCGCGCGCGACCTAGGCTGGTCTACTTGCGATACAGCTCGTAGACCGTCCCGGAGAAGTCGTCGGAGATGTACAGATTGCCCGCCTGGTTCGCGATCACATCGACGGGGCGACCCCACGCGCTGATCGTCGCATTCGGATCAGCGAGGAACCCGGACACCAACGGCGTTGGGTCCGCGAACGAATTGTCGCTGTTCATCGCCAGGTACTCGACCCGATAGCCGCGCGGCACCGAGCAGTTCCAGCACCCGTGCATGCCGATCACCGCGCCATCGCGATATCCCGCCGGCGCGTTGGCTCCGGTCCAAAATGACATTCCCAACGGCGCCGAGTGCGCCTCGAGGCCCTTGCTGATCCGATCGATCGTCGAGCAATCGAGCTCGGTCTGGTTCTCGTTGTTCTGGACGTCCGGGTGATACGGCATGTTGTTGATGCCCTGGTCTGCCGTCGGATTGCAGTACGGCCAGCCGTAGTTGCCGCCATCGCGCACGCTGGTGAACGGCTCGGGTGGGTTGTCGTTCACGTACTCCTGGACGATCGCCTTGTACGGATAGCGACCATCCTGCAACGGATAGCCGAGGTTGTCGCGATGGTTGACCGCGACCCACAGCTCGCCGGTCTTGGGATGCATCGCGAGACCCTCGGCATTGCGAATCCCCTTGGCGAACAGTCGGCCGTTCGAGCCATCGAGCCCGTACGCGTAGATCGACGCGCGGACCGGGTCGGCGAGGATGTCGGAGACATCTGCGTTGGTCGCCGATGCGATCGAGACGTAGAGCGTGTCGCCGCCGATCGCGATGTTCTTCAGCGCGTGACCGTAATTGCCCATGAGCTCGGGTAGCGTCGAGTCTGGCAGGTTCGCGACTAGCGGAGCGAGCGTGCCGATCGTGGTCGCGCCTGGCGCCCACGTCGCGCGGCTGACCTTATCGGTCTCGCTCACGTACAGATACATCTGGCCGCCGACCTCGGCGAACACCATGTCGTGGCCTTTGTTGAGGCCGGTCGCGAACTCGTTCACCACGGGGCCATTGCCGATGTTCGAGACTCGCTGAATCTTGCCTTCCGACGGTTGAGAGACCAGCAAGTCGCCGTTCGGCGCCTCGGCGAGGAACCGCGCTTTCGGAATCCTCGCAATCACGCGAAGGCCGAAGCCCTCGGGGACTTGAACCATGCGCGGCTTGTCGAACGGCGCGGCATCGGTGCCGGCAGGTGCCTCGACGGTGACCGTGTTCGTACCCGGAGGAGCGTCTGGGATGGTCTTGTTATCGCCGCTACAACCGACGGCGGCGAACGCGATCACACCCGCAGCACAGCATGCTCGAACTAAGTGAGTTGAAAGCATGATGAAGGCTAGCCCACGCCGGCGATCAAGCGGAGCGCTCGGCCTCACAGCCCATCACCGCCGGCGATAGCGTGAGGCGTGATGCTTCGCGAGCACGCTTCAAATCGCCGAGAACCGGCGAACTATGCGGAGCTGCAGAAGCTGCCTGTCACGCACTGCGGCACGCATGTCATACGTGAGGGCGCGGCCTGCGGGCTCGAACGCTTTGCGTTACGAGTGTCGAAGCCGGACTACAGCTTCTTGCCGACGAGATCGATCCTCGAGCCGAGCGGCGAGAAGCCGCGCACGCCGACAAAGATCTGCGTAGGCCGGGCGATCGTGATCTCGCAGGTCTCGGTCGAGCCGACCTTGTAGGGCCGGCAGTCGTACTTCGAGAGCGTCGGCTCGCTGCCGACGCGCACGTAGAGATCCGCGTCGTTGGTCCCGCTCATCGCAAACAGATAGCGACCCGCCTCGATGATCGGCGTCGAGAATTGCTTCATTTCGTACTGCGCGACTGGGAACGTGACCTTGAGGCCTTCCCACGCCTCGACCGGTCCGCTCGGACCAGGCGTGTACGTGTTGTCCTGCTCGCCGACCACGAGCGCGATCTGCGTGCGATCGATGTTGTAGAACAACTGTTCGAACGTCCTCGGCGCGTTGTACTCGAGGAGGCCACGGAACATCGCCATCGTCGCTTGTGGCATCGATGCGAAATCGGCCGGCATCGCGTTGTTGACGATGTCGACGTACTTGTAGCCGGTCGTGTCATCGGGGTTGATGCGCTTGTGCGCCTTCTGCAGGGCATCGTCGATGTACGCGAACGTATCGCAGCCGTTGATGTAGACGATCACGTATTGGCCGGCGACCCACGCACCTGCATTGGCGAGCGCTCGCACGTGTTTGCCGAGACCAGCGTGACCGTTGTACGTGATCAGATCGGCGCGACTCGACAGCGTGTTGTAGCGCGTACGAAACGCCGGCTGCATCAAGCCGTCGGTCACGTTGTCGGTGAGCAGCGCGACGATATGGACCTTCTTGCCGTCGGGAAGCGTGACGTTGAACTCGAGATCGGGAGCTGCGACCCCTGGATCGGTGGGGACCGTCGCTGGAATCGTGGTGGTCGGGAGCCCGGCGAGCTCGATCTTCATCAACCGAACGAACTCGTTGTACGCCTTGATCCCGGCATCGTTGGCGCCGGTGGCACCATCGGTGTACTTGCCGAAGATCGCGACGACGTTGAACACACCGTCCTCGTAGATCTTGTCGTACTCGGGAAACTTCCCGTTGGTCTGGACCGGACTCGGCGACACCGTTGCCGTCGTTGCCAAGATGTCGGCCGGATTGAGAGTGCAGCCTGCGTTGTCAGGTCGGTAGTAGTAGAACAAGTTACCTGCGTCGAGATCGTGCGCGTTGAAGTCGATGCACTTGTCCTTGTACTTCTGAAGGAACGACGCCTGGCCATTGATCGACACGTTGAGCGGAAGCTTGAAGTCGAAGGTCTCCGGAATCGACGCGCGGCGGCCCCACGCAACTGGCAGCTTGGCTTTGTAGGTGATCTCGAACAGCCCGTTGGCGAATGTACGTTGCACGTCGGTGAGCTCGACCTTGTCGACGCGTCCGACGGCAGTGACGCCGTTGAGCTGGCCCACCGTGAACAGCAGCTGATCTTCGATCAACTGCTCGTTGTTGAACGCGGCCGTGGTGGTCAGCCGGCCCGAGAACTCGAAGTCGAGGAACACCGCCAATGCGCTCGCATCGGCTTTGCCGTCCTCGGATTTGGTCGCCTGATCGTCGTACGGATCGAACGAGTCGTCGGTGCACGCCGGCACGACGGTCGTGGCGAGAGCGATAGTGGCAACCAGAGACGACGTACGCTTCATGGCAACTTCTCCGTTCGCCACTCCCATCAGCAAACCTGATGCCGCGCGCGCTACAGCCTAACCGCCGGTCCTCCTTCTGATTCGCGTCAACCGAACCAGCCAGTGGCCACTGAATCAGTCAGCTATTGCCTGGTGGCTGACATCACGGACGTCGCGGACATGTGTCGCTGCGAGCGTTTGCAACGCCGAGAGAACCGGCCGGTCCCGTTACATCGTTCGTTACAGGCCTGAAAATGGCCGGTAGGCCTTTGGTTTTTCGTGACCCCATTGGGACTTGAACCCAAGTTTTCGGCGTGAGAGGCCGACGTCCTAACCGCTAGACTATGGGGCCGGTTGAAGGAGCGACGTTCTCCCATGCGGGATGCGAACGGTCAAGCCTTCGAGTGCAGGTGGTGGTTCGGGGACTAGGATTCGAACCTAGATAGTGAGAGTCAGAGTCTCACGTCCTGCCGTTAGACGATCCCCGAGTGGGATGCAGTTGGTAAACGGTAGCCGCTCGTTCGTCAAGACCTTGGCGATTTCGTCCACGCGCGATGGGCGTCGAGATTTTTTCGGTTCGCCCGACGACGACGCGAGAAGATCACAAGTCCGAATCGGACGGGGTCCAGCCCGCTCGAGGCGCGGGATCGCACTGGGGGCCGCACGGCCTTCCTGGTGACCACAGTCCGTTATGACCTTGGCTCATCTACGCTAACCAAGGACAACTCCTAGAAAACCGCGGAGATCTGCGTTGGCACGGGTGTTGGACTAGTGCGTCCCGCGATGTCACTCGGTCCTGAATCGTTGCTGAGTGTCGTCCGTATCCAGATGAAACAATTGAGTTTCTAGATGATATCAGGCCGATGTCGGAGATCGGGCACCACGTGGTTCAACGTGGTTTCCACAGGAGGCACACAGACCATGCGCACTTTGAAGAATGTCAGCGTCGCCCTAACCCTCGGTTGGCTTCTCGTCGGGTGCGCTGGCGCCCCCGGCTCGGACACCGGCGGTGACGGCACCGGACCGGATCCGGACCATCAAGGATCGGTCGATACGAAGGACGTGAAGATCGTCAACGTGCATGGTGGCTGGCTCGTGCCGACGCAGAAGGCCGACGGCAGCAAGCTGTTCGTCGTCATCGCGAAGGAAGACGTCCAGTACGGCAAGGCGAGCATCACCGGTGCAACGATGGCGAACCTGCCCGAAGGCAAGAACCCGTTCGGTCACCCCGAGGGTTACTACCGGATCCAGCATCACAGCCACCTGACGGCCGCGCGCGATCAGCGCGTTCGCATCTGGGTCGCGGACAACCGCGAGATGCAAGACGCCACGCTGATGACGTTGCGCCCGGACACGAGCACGTCCGAAGACGGCGGGTTCATGTTCGCGAACCTCGAGAGCATCACCAACGCCTCGCACCAACTCGGCGTCGGTCTAGGAACCGACGAGCAGAAGAAAGCCGACCTGCTGGCCCGTACCCAAGCGACGTACGACCAGATCGCGGCGGTCGAAGGGCTGCCGCCGGTGAAGCTCCACTACGAGATCCAGCTCGGCATCCTGGCGCGCATGGGCTTCAATGCCAACGACCCGCTCGCCGGCGGCCTCAACAAGAACCAGCCAATCCTCGTCGCAGACCGCATCCGGTCGATCCTCGCAGCCGATACGATCGATTTGGATGACCCGGATCTGACGACTGGTAAGCCGTGCAATGGGCCAGTCCCGGGCGAGCCCACGCCCGACCCGTCTGACCCCAACAACGACTGCAACGGCGGCGACGGATGCCCAGAACCGGGTGACGGCGGCGGCGACGGCGGTGGTGATGGCGGCGGCGACGGCGGTGGCGATTGCAACGGCGGCGACGGCTGTCCCGAGCCGGGTGGCGGTGGTGGCGACGTCTCGGAGCCCCCGATCCTCTAATCGGACAGCTAGCAGAACGCGCCTCCAACGCGACGAGGGATGATGAAGGACCGACCTTCGTCATCCCTCTCGCAGTTTCGGGGACTCAAAGCGTCAGCTCGATCAGCTCGATCGATCCGGGGGCTGCGTAGCGAATCGGAATGATCGAATAGCCGACCCCAGCTGTGACGATCACCGTCGTGGTGCCGAGCTGATAACGACCATCGACCATCGTGGTCTCGAGGCGAGCTAGGTTGACATGCACGAGGCCGACGACCGGATTCACCTGGCCGCCATGGGTGTGCGCCGCCAGCACGAGGTCGACGTGGTTCTCGAGCTGCGCCGCGAGCGTGCGGTCGAGCTGGTGAGTGACGACGATCGAGTAGTCGGCACCGGCGACACTCGAGATCAGCTCCTCGACGATCCTGCGGCCGCTGCGATAGATGTAGTTGTAGTTCAGGAACACCACTCCGATGCGCTTGCCATGGTGCTCGAACCAGCGAACCTCGTTGTCGAGCATCGCGACGCCATGGCGGGTCATCGCCTGCTCGATCTCGGCGACGCTGCGCTCGCGATCGATGTACGCGAAGTGTTCGTGATCTCCGCGCACCGAGAAGGTGCCGAGCCGGCTGCGAAGCGTCTCGGCAGCTTCGGCGGCAGCTTCGACATGATCGGGCCCGGTGTTGATCCAGTCGCCGCCAGACAGCACGACATCGGACTGGCTCGTATTGACGAGTTGATAGACCTCTCGCGCGCGGCCACCATCGGTGTGATCGTCCTGCTGAACGTCAGCGATGAACGCGATCCGAAACGGCACGGCCGTTGTCGGTCGTGTCACCGCGAGGTGATGGTGGCGCACCCGTACGTCACCACGCTCGATGATGATCCGCAGCGGCGTGTAGACCGCAAACGCGCCGATCACCACGACCACGGCGATCGACCGGGCTCGCAACAACCCAGGTCCGCGCCGCCGCCGCAGCACGACATAGACCAGGTCGATCGCGAGCAGCCACAGCGCCGATTGCAAGACGACGAGCAATGCCCACGCGAACGGAAATCCAAGCAGCCATGATGCGACGAGCCCGTCGAACCTCGGCAGCGTCGACTGTCCGCGGATTCGACTGGTCACGATCGATGCGAACACCAGCAGCGGATAGCCAAACAGCAGCCAGGCGATCAGCCATCGCACGATCCGGATCGTGCGGCTCGCGACACCAAAGCTCTGCAGCGCGCCCGTGATCCGGCGGCGAGCGTACAATCCCGTCGCGATCAGCAGCGCAAACCCAATCGCCAGCAGGATGAACCACACGCGCGGACATTATGCGCTGTCCGCAGCGACGTCGTCTGGTCCCTACACCCGGACGTTTCCGCGGAAACGTGGAGACCGACAACTACTCCACCAGCGGATCATAGACGACGATGCACACGCCGATGGGCTCGCTGGTTCCCGAGGTGAACAGCCCGGGCTTCTGCTCGCAGGCGTAGTTGATGTCGCAGCTCGGCTCGGCGTTGACGCTGCAGATCTCGGAGCAAATGCCCATCACGCAGATCGAACCACCGACGCATTGATCCCAGCCCATCGGGCCCGCGGTGGCTTCGATGCAGCCGTCACCAACGGCAAGCACACCGTCGGGGACGCACGCGAGATGACCGAGCGCGGGCTGATCGTAATCTTTCACCCATGTGCACTTCTTGTCGTCGCTGCAGGTCTGCCTGCACGGAAACGTGCCTACTCCGCTAGCACCACCAGCGGCATCGCCTTGCACGGCTGCGTCGGGTTTCGGGTCGTCGAGCTTCGGCGGTTGTTCGAACATGCAGCCGCCGATCGCCACCGCCGCCATGATCGCGAAGTCACGTGGGCCTCGAGGCATGACTCGAGGCTAGGTCAACACGCCGCGCGCTCGGCAGCGCGCTCGTCGATTGGCGCGTTACCGCATGCTGCGGGCGGCTTAGTCCCACTTGGCCGACGTCATGACGATCGTCGCACCCGATTTGAGGCCGAGGCGGAACGACTGACCAACACCGACGCTTCCCGACGACAGCATCTGCGTCGCCGGGGCAGCGCCGATCTCCGATACCGCTCGACCATCGATCGATACGATCAGATCGCCGACCTTGAGTCCTGCCGTGGCCGCCGGGCCGCCGTCCGACACCATCGTCACCTTGAGCGCGGCATTGCCGTCGGGCTCGGTGGCGAGTCCAAACGTGCCCGCGTCGCCGTCGACCGGAGGAACGACCTTGATCGTCCCGAGGTCCACGCGCTGTCCGGGGCTGGCAGTGTACTGGTGAGCGCCAAGCGGAGCGCCCATCGCTTGCTTGGCCATGATCGCCACCGAGCCGGATCCCGGGGGCACGCGCTCGAGCACGAACCGCCCGGTTGCGTCCGTGCTAGGTCCCTTGCCCGAGATCACATCGAGTACGTCGCCGCCGAACGAGTTGCCTCGGTCATCGGTGGACGCGAACACGAGAGCACCTTGAACCGGCGCACCGGACACCGCGTTCACGACCACGCCGGTCAACGACGCCCAGCGTGTAAACGCGAGCTCGAGCTGTACAGCACCGGCAGGCACCGTGACCTTGCCATGCGCGGTGCCCGCGTCTGCGCTCGCGCTGCAGCGGTAGTCCCCCGGAGCGAGCCGTTCGAGCTTATAGCTGCCGTCGGCGGACGTCACCTGACGCCGAACGTCGGAGGGGCCGTCGCACGACAGGTCGTACGAAGCCACCGGCGCACCACCGACGGTCGCTCGGATCGCCAGCGTTCCCAGCGGAGCGAGCGTGATCGTCACGGTGTCTCCGGGTTTCACGCCAGTTTTCTCGGCACGCGAGCTACCGCGCGGGCCGTCGACCACGAGCGTGTACTCGCCTTTGCGCAGCCGCTCGATCGAGAACCGGCCATCGGCGGCGGTCAACACCGGATCGCTCGCCGACAATTCGAACGACCAGTCCTGGTCGCCATCGCCTCTCGGGGCCGTGTACGTGCGCCGCGCTGTGACCCATGCATCGGGCGCCGGTTTTCGATCGGCCCCGAGCACGACTCCGCGGATCACGCCATCGCGCGGCTCGACGGTGATCGTGACCCCCGTGCGCACGGCGGCTTCCGCGAGCTCGACCTCCACCGGCTTGTCCGTCCCCTCCGCGTTTCCCGAGAACCGGGTGAAGTCGTTCGGATCGTCCGCACGGACCTCGTAGGTGCCCGGTTCGAGGCCGACCAACTTGAACGCCCCATCGGACTTCGTGATCACGCCGTCTCTCATCGAGGACATCGAGATGTTGAACGGCCCCGAACGTTCGTTCTTCGACCGAGCGGTCACCTTCATGCCTGGCACCGGCGATCCGCGCTTGTCGATGACGGTTCCAGCGATCGACGCACGTGGCGAGATCGGGACGATGAGTCCGGACTGGTCGGTGGTGCCCACGGTGAGGTCGAGCTTGCCGGTAGTGCCATCCTTGGTGCGTGCGACGATTCGAAACGCTCCAGCGGGCGCGTTACGCAGCTGGAACGTGCCGGTTGCATCGCTGTCCGCGCGTACCAACATCACCTTGAACGCATCGAACATGTTGGCGAGCCCCACCGCGCCAGCCAGCTCGAGCGTGATCGTCGCCACCGCCCGCGGATCGACCCGGCCCGACAATGTGACGCCCGCGGCGAGCTTGATCTCGACATCCGTGACATCGCGATCGACCACCGTCACGCGCTGCCCGATCTCGGGAATCATCCCTTCAATGCCGGCAAACAGCATGTACGTGCCCGGCCGAACACCGACGATCTCGAACGCGCCGTGCTCGTCGGTGGGATCGGGGGCCGCCGCTCGATTGCCATCACCATCGCCGGCAAACGAGAACGCACCCACCTGAACGCCTGGCACGCCCTGTTTAGGATCGGCTTGATTCACGACGCGTCCGGTGATCGAGTACGCGCGATCGACCAGGACCTCGACGTTGTCGACGGTCTCCGCGATCGACACCTCGACGACGGTGGGTGCCGAGCTCGCGTATCCACGTCCCGCGGCCGAGATCGAGACCGCACCCGAGCTTAGACCGCGCAGCTGAAACGCTCCGTTGTCGTCGGTAAACGCCGAGGAATCGCGGCGTTCCCTTCCCTTCTGCGCGCCACCGATCGAAGCGTCTACCATCGCTCTGGGCACCGGCTGTCTGGTATCGCGCGCGATCACGCGGCCGCGAATCACTGCGCCTGGGGTGAGGACGAAGTCGATGGTCTCGGGTTGCCCCGCGATTTCGACGGACTTTTCCGCATCGGTATAGTCGTCATGCTCGGCGGAGATCGAATACGAGCCGTCGGCGAGCGTGAGGCGATAGGTCCCATCGACGCCGGTCATCGCCACGATCTCGGTCTCGGAGCGCATGCTCATGCGCTGGCGTGTCGCGGTGATGCGAGCGGCTGCGATCGGTCCGCCGCCGACGTCGGAGACGGTGCCGCGAACCTCGGTCCCGCCAGCCACCAGCGCGAAGTCGATCCCGGAGCGCTGCTCGCCAGAGGCGATCGCGAGCTTGTCGCGCTCCGCCGGAACGAAGCCAACGGCGCTGACGCCGATCGTATAGTCGCCGGGTGGCACGGCCGGCAGCGTCCAGGCGCCGGTGGCGTCGCTGGTTGCCAGCAACGTCGGATGTTCGGTGGGCACGAGCTCGCGGCCTAGGTCCGCCCGCGCAACCGCGATGACCGCCCCCGGAATCGCAGCGCCATCTGCAACGCGCGTCACTCGACCCGACACTGACGCAGGCTTCGAGGGGGTCCGCGCGCGCGAGGTCGCCGCCGCTGTCGAGCCGGCGCTCGAGCCGGCGATCGCGTTCGAGCTGGCCGACGACGACGGCTCTCGCAGCCTCACAGCGACGAGTACGATGATGAGAACCGCTACAACGAGACCAACACCGAAGACGATTCGACGACGCACGGCGGGCACCCTACTGCACGATCTAGATCGCCGGTAGGACACGATCCCGGACTCGTTTGCGCGCGTGACACAGATCGCACGATGACGCGCGCAGTTGCGCCGGCCGCGACGTCGCACGTCGCACGTCTTGATCGACCGCGCGACACGCGACTCGGAGGGCTGAACGGGCGGCAGGGCCGGCCTGTGCGGAAGCCCTATCGCTCGACGCGAACGAACGTCACTGCGCGCACGCGGTGACGCCTTCGATCGGATCGCTCGCCAGCATGAATGGACTGAACGCGAGAAACGTTTTCTGCTCCGACGTCAGGTACGTCGTCGGAAACACCGTATAGCCCTGCCACATCAGCGAGTCGCTCGCGCAGGTCGCCGCACCCTCCGCACACCCCGGCGGCGGCGGTGTGCCGAGCGAATAGCCGAGATGAAATCCGGTGAGGCCGACATTTTCACAACGCTTGTTGTCGAGCTCGCCGGTGAGCCCACGCAGTACGTTGGCTGGGTGGACGTTCACGCTGTATGTCGAGCCCAGTCGCTGGCCTTCGACGTAGTCGACGTCGAAGAAGTAGTTCCAGATGTTGTTCTCGTCATAGAACGTTCCGCCCGTGAGCGCGAAAGCGTCGGCGAGCGCGTTATCCCAGAACGTAAGCTCCGGACCGCGCGGGCTGGCATTCGCCATGTACCAGCTCGCCGTGTGCTGCGTCCGAATCGTCTCGACGCCGTCGAAGCAAAACGTCTCTCCGGTGCCGACTTGATCCTGCACGAACGCGCGGAGCTGGGTGAACGCTCGCTCGAGCGCGACCTCGTAGTCGGACACTGGCGACCGATCGGCCGGGACCACGTAGACGACGCGGACGCGCGGTCCGTCACAGCGATGCTCGACGGAGATCGGCGGGGCGGCATCCGGCGGTGCCTCGTCGAGCGACGTCCCGCAGCCGGCCATCGCACCGAACACCAAAACGCCTGCGAGCGCTGTGTCAACCGCCACCACCCGTCCTACCGAGCAACCGCCGTGCCGCGCGATTCCATCTAGATGTCCAGCTGTTACGCGATTCGCTGTGGTGACCCGGCACCCCGCCGCCGGGGCCACGTAACGAATGTAAGCGGTCACGCGTGGCGATCCACGCTGGTCACTTGGCTGGCCGGCGACCACGCTGGACCTCGCGCGAATACCGCCGAGCGGCCCCGGCCATGTTACCGACCTCATTTGCCTCGGTCTCGGCCTTGTCATTGCACAGGGCGCGGGGCCTATGCGCCGCCCTTGGATTGCCTCGATGCTCCTGTTCGCCGCGTGTGCGACGAACAACACTTCTAACGATCAACCAGCCGATCGCGGCCCCCTCGGCAAAGCCGACGCCTCTGGCAGCTGCGCCAACAGCGACTGCGCTGGACAAGCTCCGGGCGGCAACTGCTACTGCGATGTCGACTGCGTGATGTATGGCGACTGCTGCTCGGACCAATTGCTCACGTGTGAGCCGGCGACCGCCGCCGAGCTGTCGACGATGAACGCGACCGAGCTCGACGAGCTGTTCGCGCGTGGCGCGCTGCCCGTGGTCGCCGACCTCGCGGGCGAGCTGGCCGGAAGCTCGCTCGCCAACGCAGTCGTTCCGCTGCCCGGCCCGATCCAAGACGCGATCAACCTCATCGCAAACAAGACGTGGCTGGGCAAGACGCTCACGCCAACCACCACGACCACGGCCACCGGCTTCAACCGCGTCCAGATCGGCACCGAGCTCCAGATCGCGTACTTCAACGCGGCGCTTGGCGCCGGCCGCGATGGCAACGGCTCGCTGCACCTCGACTACAACGTCGAGCAAAACCCGATCGGCGTGAACGCGATCCGCGACGAGGTTCGGCAGGTCGGTGACGGCGTGTACCTCGGCAAGGCGTTCCTCCACACCGCCGTCGGCGAGCCGGCGCTGTTCTTCTTCTCGCTCCAGCCGACCAGCGCACCCATCCTCGAGTAAGCAGCGGCGCTAGTCGCCGACGCCCTGCGGACACATCCCGCCACCGCCACCGCCTCCGCCGACGACATCCGTCACCGTACCGTCGACCTGGACCTTGGCGAGCGATGCTTCGCATCCGTCGGTCACCGGCTTGTGCATCACGGTGTCGATCTCGGTCAGCGTCACGTTGGTGAGGATCGCCGAGATCGGCTCACCGCCCGCGCCGATCGCCGTGATCTCGACGGTGCCGGCGGTGCCAAAGAATTCCTTCTGGCCTGCTTCGCCCTTGTTACCGAGCGCGCGAACGCAGACTCCGCAGGTGTTGTAGTCCGCGTCGACGCCACTGATCGTGTACGTCCCGGCCTGGACCGCACCGCCAGCGAACGGACCCGAGTCGTCCCATAGCTCGAGCTGGACGACGTCGGTCGAGCCCGGAATCGCAGCAGCGAGGCGATACCATTTCTTCGCTCCCTGCGACCCGGGTACGTTGCAACGCTGCGCCTGGGTCGCGGCGAGGGTCCCCGCGTCAGGCATCGCGTCAGGCAATGGGCACGTCGCGTTCATACCGCCGCTACCATCTCCGTCGTCATCACCGCCTTCGCCATTCCCGGTCCCGTTGCCGTTGCCGTTGCCGTTGCCGGTCCCATTGCCGTTGCCAGTCCCGGTCCCCTCTCCGTCTCCTCCACCGCCCGCTTCACCAACCACACAACCACCGAGGAGAATCACAACGGCCATCAGGTTTCGCATGCGAGACGCTCGAGCAAGTCATGTGCCTGCACCGCGCGTCGCCAACTTCGTCGGTTCCGATGACACCGCGATGACACCTACAAATGCCCACGGAGTCTTGGTTCCCCACGGCTGGGTACCGCGCCTGCACTCTGCCGAAACGACAAGAGCGCGATCCCCTCGAAGAGACCGCGCCCTCAGTGACGCAACGCGCTCAGTCGCCGATCGTCGTCGGGCAACCGCCTGCCCCCATCCCGCCGCCACCACCACCGCCGCCGCCCATCCCGCCCATGTCCATCGTGATGCCATCGATCTCGAGACCGATCATCCCTCCCGAACATCCGGCGTCGACCAGACCATCGCTATCGACTTCGCTGAACGTCACGTTGTTGATGGTGGCCGATAGCGGCTCGCCTCCAGCTCCCGCAGCGTTGATCGTGACCATTCCGCCGGTCGCGAAATACTCGGTCTCGTTCGCTCCACCCTTGTCGCCAAGTGCACGCAGACACACGCCGCAGGATCCTGGGTCGGAATCGACAGGGAACGTACCCGTGTGAACCGCGCCATCGCTGAACGCGCCGGCGTTGGGCCACAGCTCGAGCTGAACCACGTGCGAGGTGTTCGGCAGCGTGGCCACCAGCCGGTACCACTTGCGTTGGCCCATCGAGCCCGACACGTTACAGCGCTGGGCCTTAAGAGCGGCGACGGAACCGCCGTCTGGGCTCGACTCCGGTAGGGGGCATTCGCCCGCACCCGTGTCGTCGTCATCCCCCGATCCACCGCTCGTGCAACCTGCCCCCAGCACGATGCCAACAACCAGCATGGTCAACCGGACTCTCATCATGGCCGCTCACAACAGCAACTCATGTGCCTGATCATCGTCGAGCCGAACACCCGAGAATCATGACAAGGACGCGTTACAGCTCGGTAAACGCGCCCGCGAATGCCTGGAGGCGCCACCCCACCCAGGCGGCGTCACCCCACCCCGTTTACTGCCAAGTGCCTTGCAAGATCACCGAATAGACCCGGCCGGGGCCATGAAAGCCCATGCGGGTTTCGGGCTGCTCGTCGAGCGCGTCATCCACGCGGATCACGGCCAGGTAGTCCTTGCCGAGCTGCGCCGTCAGGTTGCCGTCCATCGTCGCGTAGCCAGACACCGAGGCCCCTTTGTCGATGCTGCGGCCGAAGTACTTCACGCGAACGAGCGCTGACAGCCGCGCGTGCGGAAACACCCGCGTCCACGCATCGAACCGATGATGCGGCAGGCGATCGAGCGGCTCGTCGTTGGCCGTTCCCGTGCGCGCGCGAATGTAGTTGTACGAGCTGCCCACCTCGACCATCGAGTGAAGCTTGATCCGGCCCTGTAGATCCGCACCGTAGATGTTCAGCGTGCCGAGGTTGATCAGTCGGCCCATATCGTCCTCGATCGGCGACGCGCGGATGATTCCAGAAGCCCGCCGATAGAACGGAGCGGCTTCGATCCGCAGCCGCTCGGCTTCGACCACGGTCCGCAGCTCGCCATGCAGCGCCTTCTCGGGATCGAGCGTGGGATTGCCGTTGAGCGAGTCATAGCGCTCGCGCAGGCTGGGAACGCGTCCCTTGTATCCGGTAGTGGCGATCAGCTCGACGTGCTGGTGCACGCGGTATCTCGCGCTGCCCTTGGCCTCCGGCCACGGATCGGCGCTGATCCCGAACGGCATCGCAAGGCCGACGGCGCTATCGAGCCGCAGCTTCTTCCGCTCGTATTGCGCGCCCGCGGCGAGCTCGATCAGGGTTGCATCACCACGCACGTATTGACCGAGCTGATTCGAAACGATGGCCTTTTCGTGACCGACGGTCGTCGAAAAGATCCACCGAAAGTCCTTCTTGAACGACTTGGTCACCAGCGCGCGCGCCCCGCTGCGCAGAGCCGACAGGTCCTCGATCGCCGCGAGGTTCTCGAGCGCAGGATCCGCAAACGTGCGAGTGACGCGATGAAGATAGTGGGCCCAGTATTGCGCTTGCGCTTGGACCCCACCGAGCTTGGCGTCCGCCGCGATGCTCGCGCGCGCGGAGGTCTCGCGATCGATCATCAGGATGCTGCCACGCATCGTGTCGCTCGGCGGCGCGAGATAGCTGCGGTCATCGAGGAAGCCGTCTGCCACGATGATCCGATCGCCGTTGCGGTACTGGAGCCGCGCAGCTCCGGTCGCAGCACGGCGGCCTTCGTCGATCGACGCGCTGAATGGCAGCTCCAGATCGCGAGTCCCCATCAGACCCGAACCCGAGAGCCGCAGCGCCCACCGTCTCGATAGCGCAACCCGCGCGGTTCCGGTGAGCCCGAAGCTCGGCGCCGAATCACCGGTCATTCGCGCGATCACGAGCTGGTCGCCGATCGCATCGCGGGTGAGCACTTCGATCACTCCACCCGGCCCGCCCGGCCCATCGATCGGTGACTGCGGCGTCGTCGACACTCGGATCTGAACGATGTCGGTGATCGGAATCGTCGAGACGTCGAACGTGCCGTAGTACGGATCGGTGACGTTGACGCCGTCGATCATGATCGCGACGGAGCCCTTGCGCGCACCACGAATATCGATGTTGAAGCCGCCGCGGCCGGCGTCGCGAACCGTGACGTCGGGCAACAGCGCGAGCGCCGTTCCGAGATCGACGGCGCCGCGCTGCGCGAGCTCCTCCCCGGTCAATCGAACCGTGGTGTCGCGGTCGAACGGCTTGTCTGGACGTTCGGCGACGATCTCGACGACCTCGGCGCCAGCGAGCTGAACGATCTGTTCGTCGGTGAGGCCCTCGAGCGGTGGCGTCGCGGTCGTCACGCTGGCATCGCTGGCTGGCTTCGCCGGCGCGGGTGCGACCGGATGTGTGGTCGATGGCGGGTTGGTCTGCGCGGGCGGTTCGTCGGCTCGGGACACGCCACCCCACCCCGCGATGGCGAGCGTGGCCAGGATCAACGAGTTGTGCGAGCGAGCCATGCGTAGGGACAGCCTAGAGCAATTCCCCGGCCGTCGATGTTGCACGAAGATGACCGCCCCGTCAGCTAGAAGCTGGGGTCAGAACTGAAAGTAGATGAACGGCACCAGGGCTGGATGCTCCAGCTCGCGGAGCACCAGCGCCGCACAAGCGAGCACGAGCCCCTGGCCCCATGCGGGCATCGCCACGAAGCGTTCGCGCAGCCAGCGAAAGCTACCGTCGGCGAACAGATGAAACAGCAATCCGGCGACCAGCGCCGCGGTCACCATCGGCACGACGTTGGGGTGGTCGGTCTCTAGCAGCGCGAGCTGGCGAAGCACCGCGAGCGCGTTGTCGAACGAGCTCGCGCGAAAGAACACCCATGCCAGACACACGTAGTGAAACACCAACACCGTCGCGATGCCGCGGCGAACCGTCGCGAGCGCGGCGGTCGCCAGTTGTTTGGGTGGAGCCTCGACGAGATCGGCCGCGATGCCGAGTGCCCAGGTCGTGGCGATCAAGGGGATCCACGTCCACGGTTCGGCGTAGCGGAGCGCGATGACAAAGCAGATCCCGCTGGCGCACATCGCCAACCGCAACAGCTCGGGGTTGCGTCCCACCACCGTGCCTCGCCACAGCTCGAAGTACGACGCCACCGCGCGTGCCGGCTGCGGTCGTGCAGGCTGCTCCGCGCCAAGCCACGCGGTCAGCACGGCCCACAGCGGCGTCAGCCACAGCAGCGCGACGACCAGCTGCGTCCAGGTGCCCGCACCGGTGAGCGCGCTGCGCTGAACGACAAACCCGGCCACCGCGAGCACCGCGCACAGAGCAAGCAAGCGCCACGCGCGTCGCGCATCGTCGGCCGTGGCTCGCTGGAAATATCGCGTCACGGCGAGGCCGAAGCCATGCAGCGCGCCCCACACGATGAATCGCCAACTCGCGCCGTGCCACAGCCCGCCGAGCAGCATGGTGGCGATCAAATTCACGTACGTCCGCCACGCCGTGCCCTTGCTGCCACCGAGCGTGATGTACAGGTAATCGCGCAGCCACGTCGACAGCGAGATGTGCCAGCGCCGCCAGAACTCCTGCAGATTCGCCGAACGGTACGGCGTGCGGAAGTTCTCGGGCAACGTGAACCCGAGCAGCTGTGCCGAGCCGATCGCGATGTCGGAGTATGCGGAGAAGTCGAGATAGATCTGTAGCGCGTAGCCATACACACCGGCCGCCACCTCCACGGAGCTGAACCGCTCGGGCGCCTCGAACACCCGGTCGACGATCGAATATGCGAGCGTATCGGCGAGCGCGATCTTCTTGAACAGCCCGGTGACGATCCGGAACAACCCGTCGGTGGCGCGTTGCAGCTCGAGCGGCGGCAGTCGATCGAGCTGCGGAAGCAGATCCTGCGCACGGACGATCGGCCCCGCGACGAGCTGCGGAAAGAACAACACGAACGTGGCGAATTGCACCACCGAGTGGGTCGGCTTGAGCTCCCGGCGATAGACGTCGATCGTGTAGGAGAGCGACTGGAACGTGTGGAACGAAATCCCGGCGGGCAGGATCAGCTCGAGCCGTGGAACGTCGAGCCGGAGCACGTCCTGGGTGAAAAAGTCGGCGTACTTGAAGAACACCAAGATGCCGAGGTTCGAGCACAAGCTGACCACCAACAGCGCCTTGCGCCGCCACGGATCCTCCGCGCGATCGATCCAAAGCCCTAGGTAGTAATCGAGCACGATGGTCGCTAGCAGCAGCGCGAGCAGGTAGCGATACGCGCCGGTCATCGACGCCGCCCACGCGTGGTAGAACAGCGACGACGCGACGAACAGGATGATCACGCGGCCAAGGGCCGAGCGATCGCTCCGCGACGCGCCGACTCCGATCCCGAGGATCGCGAGCACCAACAGGTGACCACACGAGACCAGCTGTTCGGTGATCGCGTCGAGCGCACCGTTGGATGCCCCGATCGCGACGGTCGATCCGATCGCCGCGAGCGCGGCCACGAACCCGACGGCGATCGCGCGCTGACCACGATGTGAGCCGATCCATTCGGCCCATCGCCTGCCCGTCCATAACGCGCCGCCAAGCAACGCCGTACCGAAACACCAACGCGCGATCAGCCAGGCCGGCCAGCCCTCACCCTGATCGCCGGCGATCACTCGACATACGATGCCGCCGATCGGATCCCACAGCGTGTCGGGATCCTTGGCGACCAGCATGAACAGCAGGTCGCCGAGCAGGACCATCAGTGCGATCCGTGCCCACGCCAGCGACGAGCCGCCCCATCGCGCGAGCGCGTATAAGAAGAACAGCGCGATCAGAAACAGCGGGTAGTCAGGACTCGAGAACAGCATCCGTCACCGGCTCGCAGCGGCGTTGCGTGGTGGCTCGCCGGCTGGTGACTGCGTCACGTTGTGGGCGCGTCGCCACTGGTCGTAGCCGTCGAGCAGCGCCGACGACAATGCGTCGGCCCACATCCGATAACCCGCTCCAGTGAAGTGAACGTGGTCCTTGAACGCTAGCCGCGGATCGGCATTGACCCAGCCATCCATTCGATCGGGGCCGCCCAGCGCTGCAAACGTATCGAAGAACGCGACACGATTACGAACCGCCGCGGCGCGCTGCACCGCGATGATCTGCTCGAGCACGGCAGGCGTTCGCCACGTGCACTCGGGGGCCACGCCAGCATCGACAGCTGCCGGAGCATCGACCGCGGCGTTGCTCGGCTTGGCTGGTGGCTTGCGGCGATCGCACGCTTTGCCCGCTGCTCGCACGCCCATGTCGGGTGGCCCGAGGATCAGGATCGACGCCGCCGGCGCAGCGGCGCGAATTCGCAAGATCGTGTCATCGAGGCTACGCGCGAGCTCCTGAAGATCGAGCAGCCGATCGTCCGCCTCGTTGGTGCCGTATTGCAGCACCACCAGCCGAGGATCGCGCGTCGCGAGCTGCTCGCCGATGATCGACCAATCCCACGATCGCAGCTGGACCAGCCGGCGCCCCACGATCCCGAGCGAATCGACGATCACCCCAGGCCGCAATCGCTCGAGCACCACCCCATAAAGCTCGAGCATGCCGTTGCCGCCATGCTCCAACGTGAGCTTGTGACTGCCGTCGGCGACCGGGATGACGTGGCGGCCCGGGTGCGGCGGTTCGATCTCTGCGGTCTTGGTATCGAGCTGTTGCCACGGCTGGTCGTCGACGCGATAGCGCAGCAGTCCATGATCGGGACCGGCTTGATACAGCACCTCGAACTGGCCAGTACGAGCCCCTGCCGAGCAGTCGTCGCACGTCGCTACCCACAGTTGCGCGCCCTTTTGCTGCCCCCACACGCGAATCCCGACGAGCCCGAATGGCTCGCGATCGGTTCGCGAGCCACCAATCGCAGATCGCCACTGGCCGCTCGCGCCGTAGCGGACATCGCGTTGGTAGTAATGACGCGCGCGCGGCTTGCCTGCGGCGACGAGTCCGCGCCCGGCGTCACCGAACTTGGTCTGCAGCGTGACGCGAAGTCGCGACGTCATCGCATCGCCGGCGGTGTGCGAATCGCCAAAGAACACGAGCAACGCGCGGCCGTTCGGGTCGCCGCGCTCGGCGGCCGCGAACCCGGCGAATAGCCGATCGAGCGTCCCAGCGGGCGCGTCGAGGAACGCCGCTGATGGCGCGGGCTCGGTCACGTGATCGCCGGCGGCCCCCGCGGTGCTGCTCGGATCGCGCGGTTGCTCGACCCGCCCGCGATCGCCGTCGCAGCTGATCTCACCGATGACCAGCGCCGCCGCGATCAACGCGCGATGACGCGCGCGAACCTCAACGCGGCGCATGGTCGCGATAACCAGCGATCAACGCATCGAACAGCGCATCAGCCATCTTGTTGGCGCCCTTGCGCGACGGATGAGTGAAGTCGCTGCCGATCAAGCCCTTCTTGTACCACTTCACCGCCGAGCCCTTGCCGCCCATCCAATCGTAGAGCGAAAAGAACGCGCAGCCAGCCGCTCGTGCCGCCGCGCGCTGCGCGTTCACCAGCTTCGGCATCACCGCGCGCGACACGAAGCCGTGTTCGCCGGCTTCCGCTTGATCAGTCGGTGAGATCACGAGACAGGCGGCGTCAGGGCGGGCGCTGCGGATCGGGGTCAGTACCTTTTCGAAGTTGGTTTGATACTGCGCCGCCGAACGATCGCTGTCGCCGAGCCAATGGGCTTCGTTGGCGCCGATCATCATCATGATCAGATCCGCTCCTCGGTCGACGAGCTCGGTCTGAAGGTGTGCCGTGTCGTGGTTGAGAAAGCTCTTCACGTTGACACTGACGATCCCAAAGTTGTCGACGGTGATTCCGGAGCTGTTCTCGAGGCCGATGCCGAACAGCCGGACCCGGCCCTTGGTCTCGAGCTTGAATCGGCTCGCCCCGCTCGCGACCGTCGCAGCGGCTCGCCGCGATTGCTTGGGATCAGCCTTGGTGTCGGCGCGAAGGACCTCGGCGCCGTCGGCGCTCACGATCGCAGTGCCGCCGCGCGGCTGACCCAGGTAATACAGCGCGACCTGCGTGGCCTTGCCCGACGTCAGCTTGAGATCTGCTGTACCGGCGATGGTCTCCGCGGTGCTGCCGCCGGCGCCGTAGATGTGATCGGAGACCGGGGTTGTCGAAATTGCATAGGTCCTCCAGTCGCCGTGGGTCGTGCGCGTCACGACTTCGTGATCGCAGAACCGGTGTGGCGCGGACGCGTAGATGAAGCCGGGACCGCCGTCGCCGAGCTCGGTCTGCAGCTGCGATCGCAGCCGCGCCGGAATCGCATCGGTAGCGATCACCGAGTCGCCGTACCACGACACGCGAACGGCGCGGCCGAGCTTGCCCGCGGTCTCGCTGGCGACCGCGGCATAGAACGGATCCATCGCCCACTGCTTGCATGATGGAACCGCGCCATCCACGCACACATCCTCGATCCAACCGCCGCGCGCGCCATCGCTGGAGATCGCGGGAGCGGCGCGCGGTGGGACCGTGACGTCGTCTGCGTCCTTTGCCATCGCGAGCTGCGGCGCGCTCGCCATCGCAGGTGCGGGCGGCGGTTCGGCACGTTTCACGGTCAGCCGATCAGCGAGTGCGCCCACGCCGCCGTCGAACACACACAGCCCGGTCACAAGTAGGCCGACAAACCACAAAACCGTCGGCGCAACACTCCAGGTGCGATCCGTCGCCGACATCGGGCTCGAAGGTATGCGAACCTATCGAGGAGTCAAGCCGCGCCCCCCTCGCTGGCGCGCGGCTCGCATTCATAGCTTCGGAGGAGGGACGCTATGCGTACCACTGTCTTGATTTTCTCTGTGAGCGCCGCGTTTTCTGGCTGTGGCTGCGATGATCCGTCGGGTAATCGCCCACCACCGCGCGTGATTCCAGGTGGTGGAATCGACGACGGTGCGATCGATGGCGTCGTGAATGTCTACGTCATCGATGACACGACGCGCGAACCGGTGGCGGGTGCGACGGTGCAGATCGGTGAGCTCGAAGGGACGACGGACACCCAGGGGTTGTTCGTCGCCGAACAGCTGGTCGGTGCCCAAACGGTCGTCGTCAAAGCCACGAATTACCGGTCGGAGATGTGGGTCGGCGCGAACGGCGCGAACATGACGTTCAACCTGGAGGCATCGGCGGCCCCGACGCCACCGGCGGCGACGCTGACGGGTCAGATCACGGGGTTCTCCGGGATCTCCGTCGACGACGGTCACGCGAAGCAGGCCTTGATCTGGTACTCGAACACGGACGACATCGGCGATCCAGAGAACGAGATCGCCACCGCCAACAACGCGAACTTCTGCATCGGCATGGGTGCGGACGGCTGTGCGTTCTCGGTCAAGACGCGCACCGGCAACGTCGCGCTGATCGCGGCGATCTTCGATCGCAACCTGATGGGCACGCCGTCGGTGCTCGAGGATGATACGCAGACGCTGATCGGCTGGGCGTCAGCGGGAGGCATCACGGTTGCGGCGGGCGTCGATCAGAGCGGCAAGGATCTGACGATGATCCCGGGAGACTCGACGGTGACCGAGACGGTGGACTTCGCCACGCCGCCGGCGAGCTTGCCGGATCGCGCGGCGATCGTCGGGATCGACCTGGGCCAGGACGGCGTATTTCAGATGCCGCTGTTCCGCACCCCGGAGGAGCCATCGATCATGGTGCCTTCGCTGGCGTCGGTGAGCGGCACGGGATATCGGCTGACCGCGATTGCCACGGACGACAGCAAGATGCCGAAGCCGGAGAGCATCGTGCTGAGGCGCGGGTTCACGGGTACTGCCCTGTCGGCGGGAACATGGATCGCGCCGCCGGGCAACCCGGCGGTGACGCGTACGGGCGCATCGTGGACACCTAGCATGGGCGCGACGGTGCATTCGGTGGAGTACTCGCAGGGCACGGCGAAGCTGCTGAACATCACGGTGTTCGATGGTAGTAGCGGCGTGGCGGTGCCGGAGCTGGTGGCGTTGCCTGCCGGCTTGCTGATCGGAAAGATCAGCGCGATCGGCGCAGCCGGCTTGGATACGTCGTCGTTCTCGCTGGACAGCGATCGCGACAAGCTTTCGGAAGTCGCCGCGTCGTCGGTGCAGATCAACTGACTCTCGAACCGCGGTAGCGCGAGGCACTGCGCTCGTCCGGCGGACGTGGAGGCGGAGCGGCGACGAAGCAATCGAGCCCCGCAGCCGCTGAGCTATACTGGCGCCGCGTGAGTGAGCTCGACGACACCATGCTGGCGGTTGCGACGGCGGCGAAGGCGGATCCGGCGCTCACCAAAACGGCAGCGGGTCGCAAGACGCCGAGGGCTTCGATCGGGTTGACGGTTGGCCAGCAGCTGGGTCACTTCAAGATCGAACGGATGCTGGGCGCGGGAGGCATGGGCGAGGTGTATCTGGCGACGGACCTGGCGCTGGATCGGCCGGTGGCGATCAAGGTGTTGCCGAGCGAATTAGCGACGGATCGCGGGCGCCGCGATCGCATGGTCCGTGAGGCTCGCGCGCAGGCGCGACTCACCCACCCTCACGTCGGGCACATCTACTTCATCGGTGAGGACGCGGGGCGGTTGTACTTCGCGATGGAGTACGTCGCCGGCAAGACGCTCGCGGAGCGGATCGACGAAGGACCGCTGTCGATCGAAGCTGCGCTCGATGTGATTCGCAGCGCGGTGATGGGGCTGCGTGAAGCGCAACGCAACGGCATCACGCATCGGGACATCAAGCCATCGAACCTGATGGTCGACGGCAACGGCATCGTCAAAGTCCTCGACTTCGGGCTCGCCGCGAGCGCGCCCGAAGCCCTCGTCGATGGTCCCGTCGCTCAGACCTCGCTCGCCGGCACTCCGCTGTACATGGCACCCGAGCAAGCGCGCGGTGAACCGGTCGATTTTCGCGCCGACATCTACGCGCTCGGCGCAACGCTGTATCACCTGGTCTCCGGCAAACCGCCGTTCTCGGCCGACAGCGTCGAACAGCTGCTGTCGTTGCACGCCACCGCGGTGCGCCCGTCGCTGCCGCGCAAGGGCAAGTCGCGTTCGTCTGCCGTCGCAATCGACACGCTGTGCGCGAAGATGATGGCGCCGAACCCGGCCGATCGATTCACCAGCTACGACGAGCTTCTTCAGGCCCTCGAGACCGCGTCGGCCTCGTATACCCGGCCCGCTGGGTTCTGGGCGCGCACGATCGCGATCGGCTTCGACTTCATCCTGATCTCGCTGCTGGTCGAGCTCGCGGTCACGGGAGTCGGGCTGCTCGTCGGCCGAAGCTTGGGTATTTATGACAATGCGATCCTTGCGACGATCATGATCGCGTACTTGACCGTAACTGCCGTGCGATGGGGGCGGTCACCTGGCAAGGCGCTGTTCGAGCTGGAGGTGGTCGAGGTGAGGACCGGGCAACGACCACGTTGGCGATCGGCGTTCATTCGTACGCTAGGAATCCTCGGGGTTCCGTTGCTGCTGGCGATCAGCGAGGCATGGCTCAGGGCGATGCGCGACAACGTGAGCTCGCGAGGAATCATCGAGATCGGTGTCGTCGTGTGGTTCATCGGATGGGCCGCGGGCTTGCTCTACGCAGCGCTTCGGGTCCCCGGGAAGCGCGCCCCCTGGGACCGCTGGTCGGGAACCATGGTCCGGTACCGAACCACGCGAACCCAGCTTTAGGCTGTTCGCCCAAAGACTGAGACTCCCCCGCTCCTCGTGCGATACTCCGAAATCGTGAGGCACGGGGCTCGCGCTTGGCTATCGCTGTTCGCCCTGGGCGTCGCTGCACCCGCAGCTGCGCAGCCGAAGCCGGCCTCAGCACCGCCCGCAGCAGCGCAGCCTGCTCGACTGCCAGCGCCAAAGTTCCTCGCGGGTACCCAGACGTTCGTGATCTTCGGGACCAAGCCCGCCGCGATTCGGGTGAGCTGGGAGCCGGTGCCCGGCGCCGCCCGCTATCGCGCGCGCTGGACAGACGCTGGAGCTCCGTCCGACGTCGAGCTGACCTCGCCCGTGTTCGAGCACACCTCTGCGACCGCTGGCCAGCACGAGCTCGCGGTCACGCCGATCGATGCCGCCGGCCAGGCCGGCACCCCCGCATCGATCTCGATCGATCTCGTCGAGGTCCGCGCGATCGCTCCCGGCGACGAAGCCCCCAGCGCATCGACCGCGTTCGCCGTCGGCACACGGTTTACATCGCCCGGTCTCGAGTGCCGGCTCGGAGATGCCGAGCCCGCGCAAGAAGTCGTCGCAAAGACCGCAGGTGCCCACACACTCAGCTGCGGCGGTGCACCCGGCCAACCTCGCGTCAGCGTGCCCGTCGTGGTCGCGCCCGTCGTGGTCGCGGTGCGCACGGCCGCGATTCCCCGCGGTGAGCCCACGACCGTGTCGATCACGGTCGCATCCGTCGCGCCGATCGGAGATCGGCTCGACGTCGAGGCCGTCGGAGATCTCGACCTCGGCGAGGCCCAGCGCACCGACACCGGCATCGACTTGCCGGTCACCGTGCTCCCTAGCTCCGAAGTCTCGGCCCTGATCATCCGGGCAGGCACCGTCGAGCTCGGTCGCGTGGCGCTCGAGCCCGCCGCTCCCAAGCCCATCAAGACCGTCCGCGGGCCCGCATGGTTTGCGCTCGACATCGGCGCGCAGGTTGGCGCGTTCATCACACCGCAGGAAGGCAGCGGCGCGACGTTCCTCGGCAAGCCCATGCAGCCCAGCGACACGCTCGGGTCGGGACCGTTTGGCGGATTGCGCGCTGGATTGTTCCCAACGCGCCGCGTGGGCTTCGAGCTCGAGACCTCGATCGTCACATCTAGCTACATGGGCCGCGACGGCATTGCTGCATTTTGGGTCAACCGCGGCCAGCTCGCGGTGAGACTCGTCGACGACCGGCGGTTCGGGCTACGCGTCGTCGGCGGCGCCGGCTTGCTCAGCGTGCTGACCGAAGCTGGGACGTCGCAGCGCAGCAGCACCGGCAGCGTTCACTATGGAGCAGCGTTTACGATCGAGACCCGCCCGCGTGTATCCATCCGGCTCGGAGCACTTCACGTGATCACCGTGGCCCAGGATGCAGGCTACGCGCACTGTCTTGAATTGCAGGTCGGTGTGGTCACCCGGTTTGGGCGACGCGATCGCTGGAAGTGATAAGCTCTCTCGCATGTGTCCGGTCTGCCGGCAACGCCCACCACTCCTCGGTGTCCTGTGCGAGGAGTGCGCCGAAGAGCTCTCGGGTCCGATCAAAGTCATGCCCGAGCAGATCCAACTGCACGGCTCGTCGACGACGCCCGCGGCGTTGATCGATCCATGGGGACGACCCCATCGGTTGAGTCAACGCACGCTCATCGGACGACAAGTCGATGGCCAGGGGCTCGCGATCCTCGAATCATCGGTGTCGCGCCACCACGCCGAGCTCACGTTCGACGGCACCGCGTGGACCGTGCGCGATCTCGGATCCGCAAACGGTACGTACGCCGCAGATCGTGTGATCGACGCGCCGCTCGCGATCAAGGACGGAGATCGGATCCGGTTCGGACAGATCGCGTTCTACTTCAGCGCCGACGTCGCAAGCCTGCCGCAACCGTTGCTCGGCCGGACCGCGACGATTCGCTCCGATGCCCGCTTCCATACCAAGAAGGTCGAGGTCATCGCCGATGTCGACGACGCGATCGAGTCGACCCTGGTCGGACTGCCCACCCTCGAGTTCAAGCTGCACGAGCCCACGGGTGGCGGCGGCGGTCTGATCGAAGTCGATGGCAAGCAAGTCCAGCTCACGACGACCCAGTTCGAGCTGATGTCACTCATGATCAAGCGGATGGCGACCGAGGCTCATCAGCCGGAGATCGTGCGCGGGTTCGTTCGGTCATCGGAGTTGATCGCGGATCTGTCGTGGGATACCCGCGAGCCGAGCGAGAACCACGTCAAGCAGCTGATCCGGCGCGTGCGTCGCGCGCTGATCAAATCTGAAATCGGCGACCTGATCGAATCGCGCCATCGCTTCGGCTATCGCCTGCGCGCGATTCCACGCTCGGCGTCCTGACCGGCCGGGCCGCTCGCCGCGGCTCGTGGCCCTAGCCGCGCTTGTGAGCGCGAACGCCGTTGCCGGCGCGCCCGGCGCCGGTCGACTCGACCGACGCCGCGAGCTCTTCCAGCAGTGCGCGCAGCGACCGCATCTTCTTCGAGCCGAGGCGCGTCGCCCAGCGCGCCTCGGTGGCCGCCGAAACCTTCTTGACCTCGACCGCCCACGCCCTGCCCTTCGGTCCGAGTCGCACGCGCTTGATCACGCCGTGGTCCGGATCCGGGAACCGCTCCACCATCCGCATCTCTTCGAGCTCGTCCAACAGATCGCCGACCGTCTGCTTGGGCAGCGACAGCGCCGACACCACATCCGACAACCGGATTCCAGTCTCGACATCGAACGCGCTCAGCGCGGATAGCAACTGAATCTGCGCCGGGCGCAGGGTTGGAAACCCCAGTCGCTCCAGTCGGCTCGATAGTTGGGCCTGGAGGTCATGCTGGGGCACGTTGAGCAACGCGCGCAGGTCGCGGCCAGCATTTGTCCTCGGACCACCATTGGATCGTGTCAGTTTGGGCATGTTCACGAGCGCGACAGATTTGAGGGACTGGCGTCATATCAAAGCGCCATCGCGATCGGAACCCGTTTCTGATCAAATGTCGGTTAGCTCGCGAAAGCTGCGCGAAACCGCAGCCGAAGCCCTGCCGAAGCTCCGGATGATTTGTCGCGCGCGCCCGCAACGACTGTAAGCGCGACCTCACTCCACGTTCACGATCCCGATCTCAGCGCCGCCGCGATCCGTGGGCTGACCGAACACTTTGCGCCAGACGCGCGTGCCGAACCGGCCCAAGTCGTCGAACCAAGTGTAGATGACAGGAATCGCGACCAGCGTGAGCAGCAATGACAGCGTCTGTCCGCCGACGACGATGCTTGCCATCGCCTTCGAAAATCCGGCGCCGATGCCCTGGCTGGTGACCAGCGGCAACATGCCGGCGACAAACGCGAACGTCGTCATCAAGATCGGGCGCAACCGATCGCGACTCGCAGCAAGCACCGCCTCGGTCCGCGGCAGACCTTGCCGGCGGAGCCCGTTGGCGTGATCGACCTGCAGAATCGCATTCTTCTTGACCATCGCGAACAACACGATGAGGCCGAGCATCGAGAAGATGTTGAGCGAGCCGCCGGTGAGCGCGAGTGACATCAACGCAAACGGCACGGTCAGCGGCAGCGACAGCATGATGATGAACGGGTACAGCCACGACTCGAACTGCGCCGCTAGCACCAGGTACATGAACACCACCGCGAGACCGATGGCGAGCATGAACGCCATCTGCATCTTTGCCATCTCCTTGCTCTGACCGAACGGCTCGGACACGTAGCCCGGTGGCATATCGAGCTTGCCGATCGCCTGCTGGAGCTTGTCGACGATCGCCTGCTGCGAAAATCCTGGCGACACGTTCATCGTGATCGTGACGGCGCGCTCGCGGCTTAGCCGAGTGATCTTCGAGGTCGCGACACCACCTTCAATTCTGATGACGTCGGACAGCGGGACCATCACGAGCGCTCGCGACGGGACCCCGATCAAGGTCAAAGCCGCCGGGTCGTCACGGAATCGCTCGGCTGCGCGCAGGAACACCGGATATTGGTCGCCGCGATCTTCGAACGTCGAGGCCGCGACGCCACCGACCAACACGCCGAGCGTCGCGGTGATGTCCGCCGGATCGACGCCCAGGATCGCCGCGCGGTCGAGGTCGGGGACGACCTTGGTCTCCTTGATCGGATCGAGCAGACTCGAATCGAGGTCCACGACGCCGGGAACCGGCCGCATCTCGTCCATGACGGCCTTCCCGAACATCTCGAGCTTGTCGAGATCGGGACCGCTGATCACGTACATCACGGCGGCGTTCTGTCCGCCGATCGAGAAGTCGTTGACCAGCTGCGCGGCCACCCGCATACCCTTCGGCACGTTGTCGGGCGTCAGCACTTCCTTGCGCACGAGCTCCATCACGTCGTTCTGGTGCAGCGAGCGAAGCTGGGGATCGACCAATCGGACATAGATCCGGCCGACGTTGGACTGACGCTGGTCGCTGTCTGCAACCGTGACGAGCGTGCTGTCGACCTCGGGATAGTCGCGGATCTTGCGCGCGAGCCGCTCGCCGACGAGCGTGGTCGCTTCGAGCGTCGTGCCCTCGGGCGCCTGCAAGTAGACCTCGAACTGAGCCTCGTCGTTCGGCGGCAGGAAGTCGCCACCGATCTTCTTACCGACGGGCCCCATCGTCGCACACGAGCCGATGATCGCCAGCCCGACCACCCAACGGCGGCGCAAGCAGAACGCCAGCACCCCCGAATACACCCGCGCGATCGGCCGGTACACGAAGTCGCTGCCCCGCTCGAGCCACGACTTGCGGCGGTGCTCCCCGGGCGGGGGTGGCGGCGGCAACAGCCGTGACGCCATCAACGGGGTCAACGTGAACGCGACGATCATCGACACCGCGATCGCAAACGCCATCGTGAGCCCGAAGCTGTAGAGGAACCGCCCGACGATGCCGCTCATGAACGCCACCGGCAAGAACACCGCCATCAGCGACAGCGTGGTGGCGAGCACCGCGAGCCCGACCTCCTTGGTCGCGTGGATCGCGGCCGGGAACGGCTTCATGTGCTTCTCGTCGATGAACCGATAGATATTCTCGAGCACTACGATCGCGTCGTCGATCACGATACCGACGGCGAGCGCGAGCGCGAGCAGGGTCATGAGATTTAGCGTGAACCCGGCGAGCATCATCAGCCCGAACGTCGAGATGATCGATATCGGGATCGAGATCGCCGCGATCACGGTCGAGCGCAGACTGCCGAGGAACAGC
>JBFXAI010000049.1:0-48816 GCA_050184455.1 Kofleriaceae bacterium
TCGGCGATGTGCTTGGCGATTTGCATGCTAGACGGGGAAAAGTCGCTGGAATTACGGCACGGCCTGGTGTACAGACCGTCGCCTGTTTTGTCCCGATGGCAACGATGTTCGGTTACACGACCGACCTTAGGTCGCGAACCCGAGGCCGCGCGACACACGCAATGGAGCTCGATCACTACGCTGAAGTCCCCGCACAACTCCGCGACGACCTCGTCGCCCGACGTGCTCGCATCTGATCTTTTTGGTTTTTAGGAGAACGATCCGTGTCGAAAGAAAAGTTCGTCCGCAACAAGCCCCACGTCAACATCGGAACGATCGGTCACGTCGACCACGGCAAGACGACGTTGACCGCCGCGATCACCAAGGTCCAGTCGACCAAGGGCTACGCGAAGTTCACGGCGTTCGATCAGATCGACAAGGCGCCGGAAGAGAAGGCACGCGGCATCACGATCTCGACGGCGCACGTCGAGTACGAGAGCGACAAGCGGCACTATGCGCACGTCGATTGCCCGGGCCACGCGGACTACATCAAGAACATGATCACGGGCGCGGCGCAGATGGACGGCGCGATCCTCGTGGTGAGCGCACCGGACGGCGCGATGCCGCAGACCCGCGAGCACGTGCTGCTCGGCCGCCAGGTGAACGTGCCGGCGATCGTGGTCTATCTGAACAAGTGCGACATGATCGGCAAGGGCGACGAAGAGCTGCTCGACCTGGTCGAGATGGAGCTGCGCGAGCTGCTCACCAAGTATGGCTACCCGGGCGATGACACCCCGATCATCCGAGGCTCGGCGCTCAAGGCGCTCGAGGGAGACACCAGCGACTACGGCGCACCGTCGATCCAGAAGCTGATGGACGCGTGCGACTCGTTCATCCCCGAGCCGGTTCGCGAGCTCGACAAGCCGTACCTGATGCCGGTCGAGGACGTGTTCACGATCACCGGCCGCGGCACTGTGGTGACCGGCCGAATCGAGCGCGGCATCGTCAAGGTTGGCGACGAGCTCGAGATCGTCGGCCTGGGTGACACCCGGCTGACCACGTGCACGGGCGTCGAGATGTTCCGAAAGCTGCTCGATCAGGGCCAGGCTGGTGACAACGTCGGCGTGCTGCTGCGCGGCACGAAGCGCGAAGAGATCGAGCGCGGCATGGTGTTGTGCAAGAAGGGCTCGATCGCCCCGCACAACCACTTCACCGCCGAGGTGTACGTGCTGAAGAAGGAAGAGGGTGGACGTCACACGCCGTTCTTCAACGGCTACCGCCCGCAGTTCTACTTCCGCACGACGGACGTGACCGGAACCGTCACGCTGCCGGCCGGCACCGAGATGGTGATGCCGGGCGACAACATCAAGGTCGACGTCGAGCTGGTTTCGTCGATCGCGTGCGAGGAAGGCCTCCGGTTCGCGATTCGCGAGGGTGGCAAGACCGTCGGCGCCGGCGTGGTGACCAAGATCCTCGCCGAAGCCGTCAAGAAGCCCGCTGACAAGGCAGCCGCGGCTCCGGCCCCGGCCAAGAAGTAACAGCTCGCTACGTTTACGCCCACAAAGGCGATCGCTCAGGCGGTCGCCTTTGGTCGTTTCGGAAACCGGTGATCGATGAAAGCCGCGTCAATTCGGATCGCACCGGGGCGGCGGGTCCGTGTCAGGCGGCAGCGGATTGACGAGCCTGTCTTTCAAGTGAGCTCAACCTCCGCTGGAAGGTCTCACAGTGCCGCTCGAGCAGGTCGACGCACACCTCGCGCTCAACCTCGGCTCGGTCCTTCGCGCATTCACTGCGACGCTTATCGGGCTGTACGCAGTAGCTCGGGACATCGGTGCGAGCTTGCTCGAGCTCTCGCTCCACGACCTGGCGCACTTCGGCATTGCGCTCGATCACGAGGGCAGCGTCCTCCCGAACGATCTGGTCGCGGATCTGGATGCAACGCTCGCGAGGCAGGACGCTGTGCTCCACGATGGTTCCGATCACGGGGTTGGTCTGCCAATCGCCTTGTAGTTGTTCGCCGCGGAACAACAGCAGGACGAGCCCCTGCTCGGTGTCGGTCAGTCGCAAGATGACCCCGCTTGCGGTAATGCGAACCGGTGCCAACGGGTCGGGCCCGCACGGCTGGACCACCCGCGCCGCGGCCTTCTCCGGTCGGTTGCGGCGGGCCTCGGCGATCTGGCGACGAATCTGTAGCTGGTCTTCGACGATCAGCTCGCACACCCGCTGGCTCTGCGGCTCGGGACCCGAGACCGCGATATCCGTCCACAGTAGCTCGTCGATCGCGATGCGAGCGTTCCGCGATCCAGGCGCGAGCGGCGTGACTTCGCGCGGCGAGGGGACCGACGTTGATGCAACGCCCGCCTTCGACGTGAATGGTCGATCCGACGACGCGCACGCTGCGATCGCACCGAGCACCGCGACGAGGACGAGTCGCACGGTCGAACGGTACCACTTGCAATGCAGGGACCTGCATGCAGCGCTGGGTCGTTTGTCAGCAACGCCGGGCAAACGCCCCGACTTCGGGCCGTCGCAAAAATTCCGGGTTCTGTGGCGACCCGTTCGCGACAGGATGTGAACCGCACGACACGGCCAGGTGCAACGTCCTGATAGTGTGCACCACCGAGCCGGCATAGCGGTCGCACAGAGGGTGGTGATGAAGGAGAATCGGTGAAGGCGTTCGCAGCGTTCAGGAGCTGGTGGCGTGCGCATCGTCGGCGATTTGTCGTGACCAGCGCGATCACGTGCGCGGCGATTGTCGGGGCCGCGGTGATCTCCGGGCTCGATCGCGTGCTCCATGCCGGAGTGAGCACGCTGTTCGCGGCGATCGCGTTTCCATTCGCGGTGGTCATCGTGCTGGCGATCCTCATCGTGTTGCCGTTCCTGCCGTTCTTGCTCGGGGCGGCGCTGACCGACAATGACGTCGATGTTCCGGGCGGGACGATCGTCGAGGGCGTCGCGCCGTCGGTGGTCGGAGGTTACTTCGGCTGGATCGCCCGCCGGCGAAACCCAGTGTTCTGGGGAATTCCCGCAGGACTCGTCGTCGCCCTCGCGATCCTCGGTGCGATCGTTTACGTGCGCGATCGTCCGATGCGCGAGGCGCGCGCGCGAACCGAGGAGTTGCTCGCCGATCTCAAATACGAAATCGACGCGGCGGGGCTACAACATCGCCGATTGCCGGCCGAGCTGCAGGAGCGCCTCGACGGCTTTGGCCGCCCGGTCGAGTACCGCGTGGTCAACACGCGCGCGTTGAGCACGTACACGGTCACCTCGCGCGGCGCTGATCCGGTGTCGCCTGACGATGATCTGTGCGTCGATGGCTCGGTTCTCCACCGCCGACCGAGCTTGGTGATCGCGCTCGGCGAAAAGCTGTTGCTCGGCGACCAGGCGATGCCGATTTCGTGTCCGGACTGACGATCGTCATGGCTGAGCCTGGGCGCGACGTTCACATGTCCACCAGGGTTTGCCGGACTGTTCCGCGAAACCCAGTCAGTTGCGAGGCACACCGCTTGCTGCGCGCCAGTTATGCGAAGCGCTTTCGTGGCTGCCATGCTCATCAATGCGAACTGCGGTCCCACCGCGCCGTGGATCAACGAACCTGACAAATATCCCAAGCCGGTTTTTGCCGATCCGACCTCAACGACGCCATGCTCGTGCTCAGCTTCCTTGCTGTCGTTCCGATGCTGTTCATCCTGGAGGCGACCTCCTGCCACGGCGAGTGCGATGAGCGCGATTAAGCGCCGCGCGACAGATAGCTACACGGACCGCCCGTGTTCGTTCTGATGGAGCGAAGGAGAAATCACATGAGCTCAACCATGCGTTATGCCTTGATCTCGGTCGTTGTCACTGTTGTCGCGATTGGCTGCACGAGCGGCGAGAGCTCCGAAGGGGCCACCAAGCTGTCGGCCCAAGATCTGTTCGCTCAGAAGGACGCGCAGAACGGTAAGAAGGCGGTGGTTACCGGCTCGGTGAAGTCGGTCGCAGATCGCCCTGACGGTTATGAGATCGATCTCGATGCGGGTCCGGATCGTTCGATCAAAGTGGTGTTCGCCGACAAGGGCGCGGCGGCGAAGGCCAAGGGGTTGGGGCAGGGCGCGGCGATCACAGTTCAATGTGACGTGCTTGGCTACGGTCACGCAGTTGGCGAGTTCGTCATGACTGGCAACTGCGTGCTCCAGTAACCGCGTGCGGAGCTACTTCGCGTCGGAGCAATCGTGATCCACGACAAAGGCGCAGGCGTGATCAGCGCTTGATCATCTGAGGCCGCATCGCTTTGCGCGCCTGGGGCTGCTGTTGCAGCACGCTGCGGGCGAGCTTTTGCAGCTCGGGGTGAACCCGGAACTGCGGGTTCAAGAACTTGCCGAGGTAGTCGGGGTTCTCGTCGGCGAGCGCGAGCAGCTCGGTGCGCGCGACGCCGCGCTGGTTGCTGGCGAACCGCGCGAAGATCCGCACGATCCGGATCTGGATCGTGAGCTGCTCGCCATCCTTCTTCGGGATCTCGATCGTATCGACCAGCGCGAGCGCTTCCTTGTACTTGCCGGTGCGCGCGAACGCCTCCGCAACGATCGCCGCGGCAACCGGGCGAATCTCTTTGCGCGCGGGATTGTCGAGGTTCATCGTATCGGCGGTCTTGCGCGCATCTGCGGTGCGGCCGAGCCCGAGGTAGAGCTGGGTCTTGAGCAGCGCGACATCGTCCTGCATCGCCGCCGGGTACTTCTGCAGCTCGATCGTGTCGAGCAACGCGAGCGCGGCCTTCGGATCGTCCTGCACGAGCAGCTGCGCGCGCGCGAACGTGTTGGTCGGCGAGCCGACGTCTTTGGCGTCGGTGAGCTTGGCGAGCGCGTCGCGCCGCGCTTCGGGCGAGGTCGTGGCGCCTTGCAGCAGCTGAACCATCCCGCGCTGACGGCGCACCATTCGCCAGGCCCACAGCAACAGCACGGCGACCGCCAACGTCAGGCAGCCGACGATGATCATCAGCACGTTGCTGCCGGTTTGGATCGCGAAAGCCCACGCGAGCGCCGCGATCACGCCCACCCAGATCAGCGTCTTGCGCGGAATCGCCGGGCCCGTCATTCCGGGCGTCGGTTCGGCTGCCGCGGGCGGGGAATCCGATTCGGGAGTGTCGGTACTAGTCTCGGGTTCAGCCACGCCTTGCCCTACCTGGAAATTCGTTCCCAGGAAAGCAGAAGATCACAAACTCCGCGAAATCGGCTGGATGTCGCCGCCCGGTGGTCACGCCACGAACGTGATCGACCATTCGCGGATCTCGCCGTCCACGGTGACATCCACGACGTCACCCGAGCGCCGGCCGAGCACGGCGCGGCCCACGGGCGACGCCGGCGTGACGACCGACAGGTGACCATCGCCGCCGGGCCCGGTCAGCGTCACCCCTGCGCCAACGGGAGCCAAGAAGAACGTTCGGCCCTCGCCGCTATCCGCGTCTTCGATCTCGACGATCGCGCCGAGCCCGATCGCGGCCGTTGGCGGCAGCGGCCCCGGACGGAACTGTGCCAATTGATCGACCTGTGCGATTGCCTGCTGGGCGCGCCGCTGTTGAGTCTTGCCGATGCTTGCAACTTGGTGAGCAGCGCGCGCGTCGTCGCGCTTCTCATCAGGCGTGGCACCGTCACGGGCCTCCGCGGTCACCGCATCGCGGGCAGACAGGGCAGCGCGCGCGGAGCCAGCGAGCTGACGCGCGAGTTGGGACACGAGCTCGGTCTTGTCCATACGGCGATCGTGGCGTGTCCTGTGTCACAGGCCAAAAAATTTTCACCGTGATGTAAGGCCCGCGCGAGCCGCACATTGTTGCTTGGCTCGTCGGGGCCCGTGGTATGCGAGCCGCATGAGCGGCGGCACGAGTGGTGGTTACGGCGACCAGCGGCAACTCGGGATCTACTTCAGCTTCTCGAGCGTGTTCTCCGCCGGGTTCTCGGTGTTCTTCAAGAACCTGATCCCGTTCTTGGTGATGGCGTTGGTGTGCTACGCGCCGCTGCTGTTGTATGCGCTGATCGCGCCGCCGCCTTCGATCGAGGGCTTACCGATCGAAGACGCGGCGTGGGCGACGCTCAAGACCACCGCCCTCGTCGGGCTGGGCTCGCTGATCTGCCAGCAGCTGCTGGTCTCGACCGTGACCTACGCGGCGGTGCGCGAGCTGCGCGGACAGCACGCGTCGTTCAAGGACTCGATGGCTATGGGCCTGTCCCGGTTATTGCCGACGATCGCGGTCAGCATCGTCGCGGCGATCGGCCAGGTGCTGGGGCTCCTCGCGTTGCTGATCCCCGGCTTGATCCTGATGTGCATGTGGTACGTCGCGGTGCCAGCGTCGGTCGTCGAGCGTCCCGGAATTTTGGGCGCGCTCGGTAGAAGCCGCGAGCTCACCAGAGGCTACCGCTGGCCGATCTTCGGCATCATCATCGTCGTCGGATTGATCAGCGGTGCTGCCAACGGCCTGCTCGAGACCGTATTCGTCGACACGTATGAAGTCGCGGACGACCTCGAGCTCCCGACGAGCTGGCGGACGTACATGGTCTATGAAGTGTTGTCGTCGCTGGTGTTCGGCGCGCTCGGCGCCGCGATGGCGGCGGCTGCCTATGTCGGACTCCGCCACAGCAAAGATGGCATCGGGGCCGATGAGCTAGCACGGGTGTTTGATTAGCGACGGTCGCCGAGGCTCGTCCTAGGACTGCCATGCAGAATCCAAGTGCGACGGCGGGGCCGCCCAGCAAGACGAAGCTCGCGGTGATCTTTGGGGCCGTCGCGCTGACGTTGGCAGGTGGCAGCGGTTACCTGTTGGGTGTTCATCAGCCGGCTCGACGGCTGCGTGCAGCCCAAGCCGAGATCACGAGCTGGGAGAACCGCTGGGACCGGGCCCGCGAATGCATGCTCGGCAGCAAGCCGGCGTCGGGAACGATCAGCGAAGCGCTCGCGATTCGTGAGATGTCGCCGGACCGCTGGGAGCGTACGACGTGCACCAAGCTGATCGGCGCGATCAATCGCGGGGACGCCGAGGACACCGGGCTCGCTTCTGTCGAAGCGGCGTGGCTGGATCTCGACAAGGCCGCGCTCGCGCTCGCGAAAGCGTTCGCGACGCATGTAGATCCCGACGGCGAGCTCGATCGCCGCGCCGAAGATCCGCTCCCCGGCACGCTCGACGCACTCGAGGCTGGCCGCAACGCGTTGCGGAGCGCCGCCGGGCTCTCGCCCCGAACCGCCGCGACAATTCCGCCGCTGCCCGCGGCGACGATGATCGCGGTGATGCATGACGGCAAGCCCGTGGTCTCGATCGAGGCTCCGCGGGTGACCAGTCGCGATGGCATGGTCGTCGTTGGCTCGGCGGCGTCTGGCCCGGTGCAGCTTCACCTGGTCGCGGGGCGTCCGCCGATCGTCGGGGCGATCGAGCCCGCGACGCGACGCGCGGTGCCAGACCCGAGCTGGGGAGCACGTAGCGTCCACGGTGCGATCGAGATCGGGACCGTCGATGCGGGCGGTGAGGTTACGACTCCGAAGCTGATCAAAGTGACCGGGCGCTCGGTCGTGCTTGCGGCCTCTGGCTCGTTGGACGATGGGGCTGTGGTCTATCTGGTCGAGGATGGCCTGGCCATCGCGCGCGTCACGGGCGGCAAGGTCACCACGAGCAAGCCGGTCTACGCGGCGAGTCACACCGTTGCAGTCGACCCAGCCAGCGGGGAGATCGCGATCGTGTGGACCGATGCCGCGCTCGAGCTCGTGGCATTGCGCTTGGCTCCCGGAACGCTCGATGAAAAACCGGTGCGCATCGGCGACACGGGTGTCGCGCTCGCGGCCTGTCTCGATCGCCGGTCGCTATGGATCCAAGACCCGGCCGTGCTGTACCGCTTCGACGACAGCGGACTCCGCACGATCGAACCACGAAGGTCGTACGAGCTGGCGGGCTGTTCCAGCGCAGGTGCGGTGGTCACCCGCCCGGTCCGACCCGGTCAGCCACCGCTTCATCAGGTGTGCTCCGATCGATGTGTCGACATCGTCACCGATCGAGGGTTTGCGCCGGTGGCATTGCCCAACGACAATTGGGTCGCGTTTGATGCGCGGGGCAACGTGCTCGCCGTCAAACGGCCCGATGGTACGCAGTTCGTCACCACCACCGAGCAATTTCGCCCGCTGTACGCGATGACCGACGGATCCCAGATCGACGTGGTGGGCTACACCACACGGGGTATCGCAGTCGCTCGCGTTCCGGCGCCCCGGTAGTGGCGCTATAGCGTCGGCAGCCATGGCACGAACGCCGCCCGAAACACGATCGGCGCAAACCCCTCCACCGCGACGCGGAGGTGGATCGGGCCGAGTGGATCGTTCGGCGAGACCGCCCAGTGCTTTTCGATCCAACCGTCGTTGCAGTCCGCAACCGAATCGATGGTCGCGGTGCTGCGATCTGCACTGATCGTCGTGTCGGCGTCTTGGATCCATTCCGCTGGTCCGGCCAGCGTGAGCTGCTCGCGATAGGCAACCGGATCGACACACGGGAGCTCGATCCGCCAACCGAACACGATCCCATCCTGTACCGGCACACGTCGGGTCACGCGGAGCACGCCCGTGTCCTCGAACACTCCGAACTCGGTGATCTGCGCGACGCGTGGTCCGGCCGGAACGGGCGCGGGAGCCGGGGCCCTGGAGCGCAAGGGAGGAGAGGTCCAGCAGCCTGCGAGCAGGATCGCGGCGAGCGAGCTTCGCACCAGGTCAGACTACTGCGCGCGACGGTGAACCGCGGAGCCCGCGATCGTGGTTTTTGCGGAACACTCTTGCCACCTTCCACGCAATGGGGTACACGTCCGCTTCCTTCAAACAGCCGAGGAGTATCCTCAGATCCGCGTAGCTAAGTTGTCGAGTTCCTTAGGGGAGTAGCTCAATTGGTAGAGCATCCGTCTCCAAAGCGGAGGGCTGCAGGTTCAAGTCCTGTCTCCCCTGCCATCACAGGATCAGAAGCCTTCAGTCATGGCCCAACAAGAGAACGCACCCAATAAGCCAGTCCACCTCATGTACCTGTGTGGGGCGGTCCTGCTGTTCTACATGGTCCAGTGGTCCGTGGACTGGGTTTGGGGATACTTCGGAACACCGCCGAGCGAGTTCCGGATGACGATGATCGCGGCAGTGATCGCCATCGTCGCGGGCGTCGTGTTGTACCGCAACGATCGGGTCTACGGCTTGGCCAACGAAGTGGCCAGCGAGCTCAAGAAGGTTACCTGGCCTACGGGCAAAGAAGTTCGCGCCGCGACGGTCGTCGTGATCGTGATGTCGTTGATCTCGGCGTTCATTCTCGGCGTCGTGTTCGACACGGTGTTTTCGCAACTCACGGAGTTGGTCTATGGCGGATAACGTGGCCGGCAACGAGCCAAACGAGCCCGACCTCCCCGAGGACGTAGGGTCCAAGGGTGAGCCCACGACCGGATCGCAGGCTGCGATTCCGGCCCCGCCCGGTGGCGAGAAGAAGTGGTACATCGTCCACACGTATTCGGGTCACGAGAACAAGGCCAAGCTGACGCTGCTCGAGCGCGTTCGCAACGCGAACCTCACCGAGTACTTCGGCGAAGTCCTGGTTCCGACCGAGAGCGTGATGGAGATGGTGAAGGGCCAGCGCCGCACCACCACGCGCAAGTTCTTCCCCGGCTACATGTTCGTCCAGATGATCCTCGATGATCGGACGTTCCACCTGGTCAAGAACACGCCCAAGATCACCGGCTTCCTCGGGGGCACCAAGCCGACTCCAGTGCCCGAGCGCGAGATCACCGGCGTTCAGACCAACATGACCGAGGCCAAGACCAAGCCGAAGGCCCGCGTCGTGTTCGAACCCGGCGATACCGTCCGGGTCATCGACGGGGCGTTCGCTAACTTCTCGGCGACCGTCGAGGAAGTGAACGCAGACAAGCAGAAGGTAAAGGTCCGGCTGTCCATGTTCGGCCGTGCGACGTCGGTACCGCTTGACTTCGCCCAGGTCGAGAAAGCATAACCCCGGGCCCGCATGTTGATGTCAGCCCTTCGAAACCTCGCGAGGAGCCCTAAGCGCGAGGCGGAGCGAGAACCGGACCGGAGCGTACTTCCCGTACGTGAGGACCGGAAGCGCAGGGACAACGAAGCGATTGGGGCCCGCAGCAGGTTTCGTTTATGAAGAAGGTCACTGCACTCATCAAGCTCCAATGCCCCGCCGGTAAGGCCAACCCCGCGCCTCCGGTCGGTCCGGCACTCGGACAGCACGGCTTGAACATCATGCAGTTCTGCAAGGAGTTCAATGCTCGTACACAGAACCAGGGTGACCTGATCATTCCGGTGCTGATCACGGCGTACGCCGACCGCAGCTTCACGTTCATCACCAAGACGCCGCCCGCGTCGATCCTGCTGAAGAAGGCAGCGAAGATCGACAAGGGCTCGGGCGAGCCGAACAAGAACAAGGTCGGCAAAGTGACGGCGAAGCAGGTCCGCGAGATCGCCGAGCTCAAGCTCCCCGATCTCAACACCACCAGCATCGAGTCCGCGTGTCGCTCCGTTGCGGGCACCGCTCGCTCGATGGGGCTCGACGTCGTCGACTGATTTTCGCATAACCCGCAGGGCTACTTGGGAGCTGGCGTCATTCACTGGCCAGCGTTTGACCAGACCCGCAGGAGAGACCAATGGCAGGCAAGAAATACGACAAGGCGATCGAGGGCTACGACCGAGCGAAGAAGTACTCGGTCACCGACGCGTGCGCGCTGCTCCCCAAGACCAAGATCTCGTCGAAGTGGGACGAGACCGTGGACGTCTCGGTGCGGCTCGGCGTGAATCCGAAGTACGCCGATCAGATGGTGCGCGGCTCGGTCGTGATGCCGAACGGCACCGGCAAGACCAAGCGCGTGCTCGTGATCGCGAAGCCTGACAAGGCCAAGGATGCACTCGAAGCCGGCGCCGACTACGCGGGTAGCGACGAGTACATCAAGAAGATCGCCGAGGAGAACTGGTTCGAGTTCGACACCCTGGTCGCGACCCCCGACATGATGGTCGCGGTCGGAAAGATCGGCCGCGTGCTCGGTCCGCGCGGCTTGATGCCGAACCCCAAGGTCGGCACGGTCACCGCGGACGTTGCGAAGGCGGTCAAGGAGCTCAAGGCGGGTCGCGTCGAGTTCCGCGTCGAGAAGGCTGGCATCATCCAGACCCCGATCGGTAAGGCATCGTTCAAGCCCGAAGCACTCGCCGGCAACCTGACGGCGCTGCTCGAGATGCTGATGAAGCTCAAGCCGGCGACGGCGAAGGGCACGTACATGAAGTCGGTCACGATCTCGACCACCCACGGTCCGGGCATCAAGGTCGACACCACCGCGTTCCAGGCCGCGGCCGAGGCGTAACACCCAGCACGTAAGCTCATACGACACCCCGTCGAAGAAGCCGGCGATGTCTCGATCTCTGTGATCGCGATGTCCGAAGCGCCCTGCGGAGACGAGTGGTTTCACCCGACGAGCCGAAGTTTCGCGACCGTCGAGCGAACCCCCTCCTTCTCTGCGAGATCGAGGGGGTTGCCATTTGAAGGAGACCAGCGATGGATAGAGCAGCAAAACAAGAAATGCTCGGCGAGATCAAAGAGGCGTTTGCGAACGTCGCTTCGGTCGTGATCGCCGATTACCGCGGCGTGACGGTTCCGGTCGTCACCACCATGCGCGACGACTTTCGTAAGGCGGGTTGTCACTACCGCGTGCTGAAGAACTCGCTGGTCAAGATCGCGGTCAAGGGCTCCAAGATGGAGCCGATGTCCGCCCTGATGGTCGGCACCACGGCCGTCATCTGGTCCACCGAGGTCCCTCAGACTCCCGCGCAGATCGCGCTGAAGTGGGCCAAGGATGAGCCCAAGTTCCAGATCAAGGGCGGGTTCTACGAGGGCCAGGTCCTCGACGTCGCGGGCGTCGACGCGCTCGCGAAGATGCCGGGCAAGAACGAAATTCGTGCGTCGATGCTCATGACGTTCATGGCCGCGCCGCAGAGCTTTGTCGCGCAGCTCGCCGCGGGTCCCCAGAACTTCGCTTATCTCCTCGATGCCCGGAAGCGGCAGCTCGAGGCCAAGTAACGCTCCCTCTCCACCCGTTTTTCAACTCCACCCGTTTCAGTTTGCGCAGTAACACCGCGCAGTTGGCATAGAAGGACAAGAACCATGTCGATCTCTCAGGATGAAGTCATCAACTACCTCTCGAACCTCTCGGTCATCGACCTCGTCAACCTGACGAAGTCGCTCGAGGACAAGTGGGGCGTCAAGGCGGCGCCGGTTGCGGTTGCAGCGCCCCCGGCAGCTGGCGGCGCGGCGGCTGGCGGCGCGGCCGCGGCCGAGGAGAAGACCGAGTTCACCGTCGTTCTCAAGAACGGCGGAGCGAACAAGATTTCGGTCATCAAGGTCGTCCGCGAGGTCACCGGCCTGGGTCTCAAGGATGCCAAGGACTTGGTCGACGGCGCGCCGAAGGACGTCAAGGCTGGGGTCAACAAGACCGAGGCCGAGGACATCGTCAAGAAGCTCAAGGAAGCCGGCGCCGAAGTCGAGCTCAAGTAGTTTCGTCGCTCGCGTAACCCGCGTGCCTCGACGCCGGGCCGGTTCCATCATCGCGATGGGCGGTCCCGGCGTTTGTGTCTAGTGATCCCTGATCCCTGTTCGGCCGCCGCCCTCTCGGCCCGGCCGGTTTCGCTATGGATGGCCCGAGCCGGTTGGCTCGGACCGGTTGGGCAGGTCCCGCAAGTCCTGCCTCCATCGGTCACCCACCCTGGCAGGAGAGATCTTGGCACAGGCACTTGCGTTGCAGATTTCGCTTCCATTCTCCGTGGCTGTGCTATACGCAGCCCCGGTTTGCGCAGCGCAGTCAGTTCCAAGCGTCACCGACGAGAAAGCGCGCACTCGTCGGGCTACGCGAGCACATAAAAGACCGTCGCTCACCGTCGATCTCCTGAGCAGGGATCGCCGGTGGGATCGACGGAAGTTTCGTTTCGGTTCGTTCACGTTGGCGGCACCACACCACCAGGTTTCGGCAGGTCTCGGTCGAGACACCAAGGGGAACCACGCACATGGCGTCACAGATTCAGAAGAACTTCCGGGCACGAAAGACCTTCGCGAAGCTAAAGCAGGTCATCGAGATCCCGAATCTGATCGATATCCAGAAGCGTAGCTACGACAAGTTTCTCCAGATCGACATTCCGATCGAGAAGCGCGAGGACATCGGCCTCCAGGGCGTGTTCAAGAGCGTGTTCCCGATCAAGGACTTCTCGGAGACCAGCTCGCTCGAGTTCGTCTCGTACAACCTCGAGAAGCCCAAGTACGACGTCGACGAGTGCCGCGCACGCGGCATGACGTTCGCGGCGCCGATCAAGGTGATCATCCGCCTGGTCGTCTGGGACGTGAACGAAGAGACCAACGTCCAGTCGATCCGCGACGTGAAGGAGCAAGAGGTCTACTTCGGCGAGATCCCGCTGATGACCGACTCCGGCACGTTCATCATCAACGGCACCGAGCGCGTGATCGTCAGCCAGCTGCACCGCTCGCCTGGCGTGTTCTTCGATCACGACAAGGGCAAGACCCACTCGTCGGGCAAGTTGCTCTACTCGGCGCGCGTGATTCCGTACCGCGGTTCGTGGCTCGACTTCGAGTTCGACCACAAGGACATCCTCTACGTCCGCATCGATCGCCGCCGCAAGCTGCACGCGACGGTGCTGCTCCGCGCGCTCGGCTACACCACGGAAGAGCTGCTCAACTACTTCTACGACACCGAGACGATCCACTTCGAGCCGCAGAAGAAGTACAGCCGCCAGGTCAACTACGACCTGCTCGTCGGCCAGCGCGCGACGCGCGACATCAAGCACCCCAAGACCAAGGAGATCTTGGTCAAGAAGAACCGGAAGTTCACCAAGGGTGCGATCCGCAAGCTGCAGGAGTCGGGCGTCGACCTTCTGCCGATCGATCTCGACGAGCTCGCCGGCAAGGTGTCGGCGCGCGACGTGATCGACGACTCGACCGGCGAAGTGCTGCTCCAGTGCAACGAGGAGCTCTCGGAGGCCAAGCTCGACGAGCTGCGCGATCGCGGCGTCGAAAAGGTCGAGGTGTTGTTCATCGACAACCTCAACGTCGGACCGTACCTGCGCAACACGCTGCTCACCGACAAGCTCCAGGGTCCCGACGAGGCGATCATGGAGATCTACCGCCGGCTGCGCCCGGGCGATCAGCCCCAGCTCGACGGTGCACAGAACCTATTCCAAAATCTGTTCTTCAATGCCGAGCGCTACGACCTGTCGCGCGTCGGCCGCCTCAAGCTGAACTACAAGTTCAAGATCGACGAGGCGATCGAGACCCAGGTCCTGACCAAGCGCGACATCCTCGAGACGGTTCGCTACCTGATCGAGCTGCGCAACGGCCGCGGCGTGATCGATGACATCGATCACCTCGGTAACCGTCGCGTTCGCGCGGTCGGCGAGCTGATGGAGAACCAGTACCGCATCGGTCTGGTTCGCATGGAGCGCGCGATCAAAGAGCGCATGAGCATGTCGCAAGAGATCGAGACGCTCATGCCGCACGATCTGATCAACGCCAAGCCGGTGAGCGCGGTGGTCAAGGAGTACTTCGGCAGCTCGCAGCTGTCGCAGTTCATGGACCAGACCAACCCGCTGTCGGAGGTCACTCACAAGCGCCGGCTGTCGGCCCTTGGACCGGGTGGCCTGACGCGCGAGCGCGCCGGCTTCGAAGTCCGCGACGTGCACCCGACCCATTACGGTCGGATCTGTCCGATCGAGACGCCGGAAGGTCCGAACATCGGCCTCATCGCGTCGCTGTCGACGTTCGCCCGCGTCAACGAGTACGGCTTCATCGAGACGCCGTACCGCGCGGTCGAGCAGGGCAAGATCTCCGAGGAGGTCCAGTTCTACTCGGCGCTGCAGGAGGAAGGTCAGATCATCGCGCAGGCTAACGCCGACGTGAAGGGCGGCAAGCTCGCGGGCGATTACACGTCGTGCCGTAAGGGCTCCGACGTGATCATGACCAAGCCCGACGACGTCACGTTGATGGACGTGTCGCCAAACCAGCTGGTCTCCGTGGCCGCATCGCTGATTCCGTTCCTCGAGCACGACGACGCCAACCGCGCGCTCATGGGATCGAACATGCAGCGCCAAGCGGTGCCGCTGATCCGCACCACGTCGCCATTGATTGGTACGGGGATGGAAGGCATCGTCGCCCGTGACTCGGGCGTCACCGTGGTCGCCAAGCGCGACGGCACGGTCGACTGGGTCGATGCGAACCGCGTCGTCGTTCGTCCGTCGAAGGTCGATCCGAAGGATCCGAACTCGGTCCGACCCGACATCTACACGCTGGTCAAGTTCCAGCGCTCGAACCAGAACACCTGCATGAACCAGAAGCCGATCGTCCAGCCGGGCGATCGCGTGAAGGCCGGCGACGTGATCGCCGACGGTCCTGCGACCGAGACGGGCGAGCTCGCGCTCGGCCAGAACGTGGTCGTCGCGTTCATGCCGTGGGGTGGTTACAACTTCGAAGACTCGATCTTGATCAACGAGAAGCTGGTCAAGAACGATGTGTTCACCTCGATCCACATCGAGGAGTTCGAGTGCGTCGCTCGCGACACCAAGCTCGGCAAGGAAGAGATCACGCGCGACATCCCGAACGTCGGCGAGGAAGCGCTCAAGGATCTCGATGAGTCGGGCATCGTGCGCATCGGCGCGGAGGTCAAGGCTGGCGACATCCTGGTCGGCAAGATCACGCCGAAGGGCGAGACCCAGCTGTCCCCCGAAGAGAAGCTGCTCCGCGCGATCTTCGGTGAGCGCGCTGGCGATGTTCGCGATACGTCGCTCCGCGTGCCGCCCGGTGTCACCGGCGTGGTGATCGGCGCCCGCGTGTTCGCACGCAAGGGTACCGAGAAGGACGAGCGCGCTCAGGCGATCGAAGACGCCGAGAAGGAGCTGCTCAACCTCAACAAGCGCGACGAGATCAAGATCATCTCGGAGGCGTACTACAACAAGATGCGTGAGCTGCTCGTCGGCAAGACCACGGTCTCGCGCCTGGTCGACGACAAGGGCAAGGTCCTCGTTCCCAAGGGCGAGAAGATCACGCTCGAGATGCTGGCCGAGACGCCGCATCGCTACTGGCACGAGATCCAGCTCGACTCCGGCGACGGCAAGGTCGAGGAGCAGCTGGAGCAGCTCGCCGCCAAGCGTGAGGAAGACGTCCACAACATCGAGCTCCAGTACCAGGAGAAGATCTCGAAGCTCACCAAGGGCGACGAGCTGCCGCCCGGCGTGATCAAGCTGGTCAAGGTCTACTTGGCGATCAAGAGGAAGCTCTCGGTCGGCGACAAGATGGCCGGACGCCACGGCAACAAGGGCGTGGTGTCGCGCCTGCTCCCCGAGGAGGATATGCCGTACCTCGAGGACGGAACGCCGGTCGACATCGTGCTCAACCCGCTCGGCGTGCCGAGCCGTATGAACATCGGCCAGATCCTCGAGGTTCACCTCGGGTGGGCCGCGAAGTCGCTCGGTAATCAGATCGAGGCGTACCTCCAGACCAACTGGTCGGCCGACGTGCTCAAGGAGAAGCTCAAGAAGCTGTTCCCCGATCACACGCCGATCATCGACAAGCTCGCGCAGGAAGACGTCGGCCGGTTCGCGAAGACGCTGACCCACGGCGTCCACCTGGCGACCCCGGTGTTCGACGGTGCCAACGAGCACGAGATCAAGAGCGCGCTCAAGATGGCAGGACTTCCGGTGTCCGGTCAGGCTCGCCTGATCGACGGCAAGACCGGTGAGCCGTTCGACAACGCGGTGACGGTGGGCGTGATGTACATGCTCAAGCTGCACCACCTGGTCGACGACAAGATCCACGCTCGCAGCATTGGACCGTACTCGCTCGTGACTCAGCAGCCGCTGGGTGGCAAGGCGCAGTTCGGTGGCCAGCGCCTCGGCGAGATGGAAGTGTGGGCGATGGAAGCCTACGGCGCCGCGTACGCGCTGCAGGAATTCCTCACCGTCAAGTCCGACGACGTGCTCGGCCGTACTCGCATGTACGAGTCGATCGTCAAGGGCGAGCACGTGCTCGAAGCCGGCCTGCCGGAGTCGTTCAACGTGTTGCTCAAGGAGCTCCAGGCGCTGTGCCTCGACGTCGAGCTCATCGAGGACGCCACCGTGCCGCGTCGCACGGACACGGCACCGGGCATCCCAGCCGGCCTCGCCGCGCTCGCGCGTGAAGTCGCCGACAAGATGGGGAGCGCAGGATAGCCCTCCGCCGCCACCGACGTTCCCACCCCAGATCTAGCTTTCAGACCGCCTGCGACTGTTCAAGGAGACCCCGTGAAGGACATCTTCAACTTCTTCGAGAAGCCGAAAGATCCGCGTTCGTTTTCAGCGATCCGCATCATGCTCGCGTCGCCGGAGAAGATCCGCGAGTGGAGCCATGGCGAGGTGAAGAAGCCCGAGACCATCAACTACCGGACGTTCAAGCCGGAGCGCGATGGTCTGTTCTGCGCGAAGATCTTCGGACCCGTCAAAGACTACGAGTGCAACTGCGGCAAGTACAAGCGCATGAAGCACCGCGGCGTGGTCTGCGAGAAGTGCGGCGTCGAGGTGATCCAGGCCAAGGTGCGCCGCGAGCGCATGGGGCACATCTCGCTCGCCACACCGGTCGCGCACATCTGGTTCTTGAAGAGCCTGCCGTCGCGGATCGGTAACCTGCTCGACATCCCGCTCAAGGATCTCGAGAAGGTCCTCTACTGCGAGTCGTACATCGTCATCGATCCGAAGCAGTCGAACCTGACCAAGGCCGAGCTGCTCACCGAAGAGCGCTACGGCAAGCTCCACGAGGAGCTCGGGTTCGACGCGTTCGACGCCGGCATGGGCGCCGAGGCGATCCTCCAGCTGCTCAAGGATCTCGACATCGTCTCGCTCGCCGAGACGCTGCGCGCCGAGATGCGCGAGGTCACCTCGGAAGCCAAGCGCAAGAAGATCGCCAAGCGGCTCAAGGTGGTCGAGGCGTTCCGCGAGAGCGGCAACAAGCCCGAGTGGATGATGCTGACGATCATCCCGGTGATCCCGCCGGATCTGCGTCCGCTGGTTCCGCTCGACGGCGGCCGGTTCGCGACCTCGGATCTCAACGACCTGTACCGCCGCGTGATCAACCGGAACAACCGGCTCCGCCGGCTCCAGGAGCTCAACGCGCCCGAGATCATCATCCGCAACGAGAAGCGGATGCTGCAGGAGGCCGTCGACGCACTATTCGACAACGGCCGCCGCGGCAAGACGATCACCGGCCCGAACAAGCGGCCGCTGAAGTCGCTGTCCGACATGCTGAAGGGCAAGCAGGGTCGGTTCCGCCAGAACCTGCTTGGCAAGCGCGTCGACTACTCGGGTCGTTCGGTGATCGTGATCGGTCCCGAGCTCAAGCTGCACCAGTGCGGCCTGCCCAAGAAGATGGCGCTCGAGCTGTTCACGCCGTTCATCTACAACAAGCTCGAAGAGCGCCACTTGGTCACCACGATCAAGAGCGCGAAGAAGCTCGTCGAGAAGGAGCGTCCCGAGGTGTGGGACATCCTCGAAGAGGTGATCAAGGAGCACCCGGTGCTGCTCAACCGCGCGCCGACCTTGCACCGCCTCGGCATCCAGGCGTTCGAGCCCGTGCTTACCGAGGGTAAGGCGATCCAGCTCCACCCGTTGGTGTGCGCGGCGTTCAACGCCGACTTCGACGGCGATCAGATGGCCGTCCACGTGCCGCTGTCTATCGAAGCGCAGATGGAAGCGCGCGTGCTCATGATGAGCACGAACAACATCCTGTCCCCCGCCAACGGCAAGCCGATCATCGTTCCGTCGCAGGACATCGTGCTCGGCCTCTACCACCTCACCCGCGAGCGTCCGTTCGCGAAGGGTGAGTACAAGGAGGACAAGAAGGGTCGTCCGACCCAGGGCGTGTTCGCGTCGATCGACGAAGTGCGGATGGCGCACGATCACGGCGAGGTGCACCTCCAGGCAGCGATCAAGCTGCGGATGGACAAGAAGGAAGGCGGCCGCGAGCTCGTCACGACCACCGTCGGCCGTGCGCTGCTCAAGGACATCTGCCCCAAGGAGATTCCGTTCGACGCGATCAACCGCGTGATGGGCAAGAAGCAGCTCGCCGAGCTGATCGACCTCGTCTATCGCGAGGCTGGCCAGAAGGCCACGGTGCTCTTGGCCGACGCGCTGCGTACCACCGGGTACACGTTCGCGACGCGCGCGGGTATCTCGATCTGTCTCGACGACATGGTCATCCCGCCGTCCAAGGAGACGCTGCTCGACGAGGCGAAGAAGGAAGTCTCCGAGATCGAGGAGCAGTACACCGAGGGTCTCATCACCGACGGTGAGCGCTACAACAAGGTGGTCGACATCTGGGCGCAAGTCGCCGAGGCGATCGCCAAGGACATGATGAAGGAGATCTCGACGGACGAGTTCAAAGATCCAGAGACCGGATCGATGAAGAAGGCGCCGTCGTTCAACTCGATTTACATCATGGCTGACTCGGGCGCCCGCGGCTCGCAGCAGCAGATGCGCCAGCTGGCCGGTATGCGCGGCCTGATGGCCAAGCCCTCGGGCGAGATCATCGAGACGCCGATCACGACCAACTTCCGGGAAGGTCTATCGGTGCTCCAGTACTTCATCTCGACCCACGGCGCCCGTAAGGGTCTCGCGGATACGGCGCTCAAGACGGCGAACTCGGGTTATCTGACCCGCCGCCTCGTCGACGTTTCGCAGGACACGATCATCTCCGAGTTCGACTGTGGCACCCGCCAGGGCATGGAGATGATGCCGCTGATCGAAGGTGGCGAGATCATCGAGCGCCTCGGCGACCGCATCCTCGGTCGCGTCGTGCTCGAGGACATCGTCGACCCGTACACCGGCGAAGTGCTGTGCCCGGCGAACGCGGAGATCACCGAGGATCACGTCAAGATCATCGACAACGCCGGTATCGACCGCGTGAAGATCCGCTCGGTGCTCGCGTGCGAGACCCGGCGCGGCATCTGCTCGCTGTGCTACGGACGCGATCTGGCGCGCGGACACATGGTCAACATCGGTGAGGCGGTCGGCGTGATCGCGGCCCAATCGATCGGTGAGCCCGGTACCCAGCTGACGATGCGGACGTTCCACATCGGCGGCGTCGGGCAGATCGGTACGGTCCAGAGCGCTCTCGAAGCGCGCAACGAAGGCACCGTCAAGCTCAACAACGTCCAGCTGGTCAAGAAGAAGGACCACTGGGTGGTGATGAACCGCCAGGGCGAGCTTCACCTGGTCGATGACATCGGCCGCGAGCGCGAGAAGTACGGTCTGCAGTACGGCGCCCGGCTGATGATTCCGGACGGCGCACGCGTCAAGGCCGGACAGCTGCTGGCCGAGTGGGATCCGTTCGCGATGCCGATCGTCAGCGAAGTCTCGGGTATCGTGAAGTACGGCGACATCGTCGTCGACGTCACGATGCAGGAGGCGGTCGACGAGGTGACCGGTCTGTCGCGTAAGACGATCATCGACTCGGAGTCGAAGGATGCGGACGTCCGGCCACGGATCACGCTGAAGGACGCGGACGGCAACACCGTCAAGCTGCCGAGCGGCGATGGCGAGGCACGCTACTACCTCCCGGTCGGTGCGAACATCTACGTCAACGAGGACGACTCGATCGAGGCCGGCGACGTGATCGCCAAGATCTCGCGCGAGACCACGAAGACGAAGGACATCACCGGCGGTCTGCCGCGTGTTGCCGAGCTGTTCGAAGCGCGCAAGCCAAAGGATCACGCGGTCATCTGCGAGATCGACGGTACGGTGCACTTCGGCAAGGACACCAAGGGCAAGCGCAAGGTGCTCGTGGTTCCCGAGGTCGGCGATCCGAGCGAGTACTTGATCCCGAAGGGCAAGCACCTGTCGGTCCGCGAGGGCGATCGCGTCCGCGCTGGCGAGGCGCTGATGGACGGCCCGGCGAACCCGCACGACATCCTCAAGGTGCTCGGCGAGCGCGCGCTGGCCAAGTACCTGGTCGACGAGATCCAGGAGGTCTACCGACTCCAGGGCGTTCGCATCAACGACAAGCACATCGAGGTGATCGTTCGCCAGATGTTGCGTCGCGTGAGCGTCTCGGATCCGGGCGACACGAACTTCCTGATCGAGGAGCATGTCGAGAAGCACATCTTCGAGGAGGAGAACGAGCGCGTGATCGTCGCAGGCGGCCAGCCGGCCAAGGGCGACGCGTTGCTGCTCGGAATCACGAAGGCGTCGCTGTCGACCGAGTCGTTCATCTCGGCGTCGTCGTTCCAGGAGACCACCAAGGTGCTCACCGAGGCGTCGATCAACGGACGCGTCGACTACCTCCGCGGTCTCAAGGAGAACGTCATCATGGGCCGGCTGATCCCAGCCGGTACCGGTCTCGGCGCCTACAAGCGCCTGACGGTCGATGTCGCCCCCGACGAGGACGAGGACGACGACGACATGGACGTCGAGCGCTACAGCAGCGCGATGCCGACCCGCGATGACGTGGGCGACATGGCGGACGTGGCCGACGCGACAGCTGAGTAAGCTGCGCTCATCGTGAGTGAAGCAATAGGCAGGTCGAAAGGCCTGCCTGTTGTCGTTTCGGTGGTGGGAGGATCAATCGCGGCCGGCTCGGCGATTTCGTTTCTTCGTCGCTCGAGACTTTGTCTTAGGCCGACGCAGCGGGCGCGCGGCCGCCGAAGGCTGGGAACGACGCGACTTTCGTCGAGGTTTGCTTGCACGCAGCGGGTCCCAGCCAGCTTCGATTTCGAGCTTGATGCTTCGAAATCCTGACGACCGCAGCCAGTTCTCGATCGCGACTGCCCCACCGAACGTGTTCTCGAACATAAGAACCAATTCCAGCTCTCCCCCGGCGTGGTTCATCGTGTTCGGGCCGGCTTCGCCCCATTGGTCCAGCGTGTCGGCATCGTGGTCTGTGAGCAGGCGCGCGTTGCAGTCGTCTTCATCGCCTGCGAGTCGCGGGTCCTCTGCCTGTTCACCCCATGGTGGCTCTGGAACGTAGGTTCGAGGGTCCGCGTCGGGCGTGAGCTGAGCAAGGTAGTCACGAAGCTCGTCGATCGCCGAGCTGTTGCGGCCTGTTGCGGTGACTCGAACGCGTTCGTCCCATCCGATCCTATTCGCACCTAACTTCGAAAACAGATTGCAGAGGTCTCCAAGGCCTAGCTTCAGATGCGGTTGCTGCGGGTAGACGACAGCACGCCCGACTTCTCCGACCGTCTGAGCGGGTGACATGGTCACGTCATGAAAGGAGCACCAGATATCTCGCGGCCATCTGAAGTGATGGCGTCGCGCAAATTGCACAAGCGGCGGTGTCGCGCTCTTGGCCTCCCTCGACAGCCATGGCTCGCCTTCGTCACTACGCAAAAACGTTTCGTGACGCTCCCCGAGCTCACGTAACAAGCGAGCAGCGCGTGATGCAGCACCAGCGGTCGCAAACCTGAACGTCGTCATGTCGGCTGCGACGATGTTACGAGCACGCAATTCGATTCAGTAACCCCACTTGCTGCGGTGATCGTGCGAATTGAGGGCTCGCGCGGCTATGAGCCCTCGCGCGGGCCAACCAGCGGGACCCAGCTGGGCAACGGCATCCAGGCGGGCAGGGGCGCGACGCGTTCGCGGCGAGTCTCCTCTTCGAGGTGGCGGCGGCGCGCGACGAGCACGTCCTCGAGCTCGATCACGCCGACGATAGCGCCGCTGTTGTCGACCACGCGCAGCGTGGTGATCCGCAAGTTGGCCATGCGGAGCGTGACGGTGCGCAGGGTCTCGTCGGCGAACGCGGCGGCAGCGACCGTCGCGCCGGCGGTGACGTCCGGGCGCATGACCTCGCGAACGAAAAGCACCTCGAGTGGATCGATCTCGTATTCGCGGGTCACGTGGTAGCCGCGGCGCGCGACCTTTTCGGTCAGCACGGACCGCTTCAGCACGAGCACGGTGAAGCCGTGCGAGATGATCACAGCGACCGAGAGCGGCAGCAGCGCGTTGAAATCACCGCTGACCTCGGCGGCGAACAGGATGCCGGTGAGTGGCGACCGCATGGTTCCGCCGAGGATCGCGCCCATCGCGATCAGCGGCCAAAACCCGATGGGGGCTCCCGGGAGCAGCGGAGCGAGCAGCGCACCGAGTGACGCGCCGAGCATCAACAACGGTGCGAGCACGCCACCAGAGGTGCCGGAACCAAGCGAGACCGCCCAGATCGCCCACTTGGTGAGCACGAGCACGATGATCGCGGCGATCGCCAGCCGGCCGTTGAGCAGATCGGCGATCACGTCGTAGCCAACGCCGAGCGCGCGTGGCTCGATCAACCCGCCGAGCCCGATCACCAAACCACCGAGCGCAGGCCACCACATCCAATGGATGCGTAGCTTGGGAAATAGATCCTCGAACACGTAGACGCTCTTGGTCATCGCGGCAGACAGCAGGCCGGCGCCGAGCCCGGCGATGACGCAGCCGAACAGCACGTTGACGTCGTCACCCGCCACCACTCCGGTGACCGGGAACAGCGGGATCGCGTCGAACAGGAAGTGGCGCGTCGCCATCGCGCTCGCGCAGGCGAGCGCCACCGGGATCAAGCTGCGAGGCTTCCATTCGAACAGCAGCAGCTCGACGGCGAGGAGCGTCGCCGCGAGCGGCGTGCCGAACGTCGCGGCCATGCCGGCAGCCGAGCCGGCGACCAGCAGCGTCTTGCGCTCGGCGGCGGTCAGGTGAAACCGCTGAGCGATCAGTGAACCGAACGCACCGCCGGTCATGATGATCGGACCCTCGGCGCCGAACGGACCGCCCGAACCGATCGAGATCGCCGACGACAACGGCTTGAGCACCGCGACCTTGGCTTCGATCCGACTCCCTCGCATCAGGATCGACTCGAGCGCCTCCGGGATGCCGTGGCCGCGAATCTTCTCGGAGCCAAATTTCGCCATCAGACCGATCAGTGCGCCGCCGACGATCGGGACGAGCACGACCGCAACCCCCAGCTGGTGATGCGCCGGCGAGCTCAGGTCGGTCTCCCAGCGCTGAAAGAAGAATAGATTCGTGCACAGGCCGATCAGCTTGAGCAGCGCGAGCGCCACGAACGACGCGACGACACCGATACCGGCTGCCACCATCGCGATCGGAATCAGCCGGCGGGTGGCTGTGAAATCACCTAGTTCTTTCATGCTGCTTTACCTGTCGATGTGCGAAGCACTGCTTGGAGAGACTCGAGGAGCGCAGGCGCGAGCGAGCGCAGCTCGTCGAGATGTACGTCGGCGAGCTTGCGGAGCAGGGCCGCACCGCGCGCGGTCAGCTTGATGTGGGAGCGCCGGCGATCATCGACGGCACGTTCGCGGCGGATCAACCCGGCGGTCTCGAGCCGATCGAGCAACTCGACCACGGTGTGATGACGCAACACCATCTGGTCGGCGAGAATCTGCACGCTCGGCTCGGTGTTCTCGGGCAGGCCGCGAAGCGCGAGCAGCAGCTGGTGCTGGCGAGGCTCGATCCCGACGGCACGAGCCGAGGTTTCGGAGAATGCGGTGAAACAGCGCAGCTGATGGCGGAACCCAGCTAGCACCCGATAGTCGTGGTCACTTAGCTCGCGGGATGTCACGGGGTACGATATATATCGCATTACGATATGTTTGACGAGACCGGCGATCAGGATCCAGCTCGCGCACGTGATCGTGCGCTCGCGATCCTGCGCCGTCACGGGTGGACCACGGTCTCGTTCCAGCTGCTCGAGCCGGCGTTTCGCTACTGGTTCTACGATGATGATGCGTTCGTGGCATACGTCGACACCGGCGCGGCGTGGGTTGCCGGTGGCGCACCAGTCGCGTCGCAGGATCGACTCGCTGACGTAGCGAACGGGTTCGTCGCCGCGGCTCGCGATCATCGCCGGCGCGCGTGTTTCTTCGCGTGCGAACAGCGGTTCGCCAGCGCCGTCGGCTGGTCCACCTTGGCGATCGGCGAACAGCCGGTGTGGCAGGCAGGGCAGTGGGAATCGGTGATGCGCGGAGCGTCGTCGCTCCGCTATCAAGTTCGGCGCGCGACGGCCAAAGGCGTTACCGCGCGGAGGATCTCGACGGGTGAGCTCGACCAGCATCGCGTCGCGATTCACAACCTCGCCGCCGAATGGCTCGCCGCACGCAAGATGGCACCGATGGGATTTCTGGTTCAGCTCGAACCGATCAGCTTCCCCGACGAGCGAGTGATGATCGTTGCCAGCCAAGGTGCGCGCGTCGTCGGGTTCCTATCGGCGATCCCGGTGTATTCGCGCGGGCGGTGGTTCATCGAGGATGTGCTTCGTACGAGTGACGCTCCGAATGGCACCGCCGAGCTGTTGATCGATGCCGCGATGCGCGAGCCGCAGATCGCGCAACACGACACCGTCACGCTCGGGCTCGCACCGCTCGCGGGCGCGGTTCCGGCGCTGCTCCGATTCGCACGCGTGATCTCGACTCCGCTCTACGATTTTCGTGGCCTCGGCACGTTCAAGCGCAAGCTGCGGCCTCACGCGTGGGAGCCGGTCTATCTGTGCGCGCCGACCTGGCGATGGCGCGCGCTGGGCGACTCGCTGGCCGCGTTTGCCGGCGGCAGCATCGTCGGGTTCGCGATGCGCACGCTGCTGCAGCGCCGGCCGCGCTGGCTACTGCCGGCGCGCTCCACTGTAGAACGCGCCGAGCCCGACCAGGGCTGACCAGGTTGACCCCGGGGCCCGCGTTGACCGTGCTCGAGCCATGCACGACACTCGGTCCATGCGCTGGATACTTGGATTGATCGTCGTCGTGGTGGCTGGGTGTTCGAACAAGCTCGGGGGCGACCTCACGATCGACGGCACCGCCGTGACGCTCGAATCGTGTCGCTCGGGCCAGATCTACGGATTCGCCGGCGTCGAGCTGGTCACCACGACCGGAGCGAAGCTACGGCTCGTCGGCAACCCCGACAGCACCGCGAACGCGCTCGTGGCGATCGGCGGGCCGACGTTCGCCGATCTCGGCAAGTGCGGTCCGATCCAGAACGAGCCGCAAAGCTCAACCATCAACAACGTTCGTAATGTGAAGGGGACCGCCAAGCTCGACTGCGAAGCTGGCGGCCACAAGATCAAGGGCTCGATCAGCTGGGAGAACTGTCACTGACCGACCACTGACAGCGACGTGCCACCGTGGCGGTGTCACCACAATAGGTCGGCCGATTCACGCCCAACGCTCCCCAGAGCTGAGGATGTGCGAATGGTTGCGACTTGGCAGCCGGCTTGCTCTGGCGATCGCCATGATGAAGTCGCTGTGTTTGATCGTGATCGCCGCGGGCTGTGGCACCGCCGTTCGGACCACGCCAATCAATCCGGCCCCACGCCCGATGATGTCTCGGTCCCCTGCGTCGGTCGAGTTGTTCACGAGCGGGCCTCCGCAGCGACCACACGTGGATGTCGCGGTGCTGGAGGCCGAGCAGGAGCAATACTCCTACGACGATACGCCCGAGATGCTCGAGCAGCTGAGGATCCGCGGAGCCGAGATGGGTTGCGATGGCGTCGTGGTGTCTGGATCGCCGTCGTCTTGGAGCATCGACAAGCGAGACACCCACCAAGGACTGTTCGCGACGTGCATCGTGTACACGGCCGAACCAGCACCCGCGCCCGCGCAGCCGGCGGTGCCCGCGCAGCCGGCGGTGCCCGCGCAGCCGGCGGTGCCCGCGCAGTCGGCGGTGCCCGCGCAGCCGGCGGTGCCCGCGTCTAACGCTGCGGCCCAGGTCGCGACGCCGGCGCAACCAGCGACGCCTTGAGCGGCGTCAGACCTGGCCGTCGAACAACTCGATGTGGATGTTGCGGTCCTTCGGATCGGGTTGCCGAATGGCCTCCGCAAATCGATCGCTGACGGTCGACGCGATCTCGACGCGAGTCTCGCGCGCGAGGATCTGGATCTTGCCGATGTCACGCTTGCCGATCTGTCCGCGCCGGCACAACAGGGGCACCAGCCACTTGGGATCGGCGTTTTTGGATCGCCCGACGTTGATCGTGAACCACACGCTCCGATCGTTGCCGGCCGCGGACACGAACGGCTTGCGAGGCCTGTGATCGGTGGGCGACGCGTCGCTGCTGGCTGCGGCGACAAACCGTGTGCGCGGCTTGTGATCGGGGCGTGGTTCGTCGGTTCGCCCGTTGGGACGGCGCGGTTCGTCGTGACTGCCACGCAGATGACGTGGCGGCTCGTCGTGACGACCGCGTGGATGGCGTGGCGCGTCGTGTCTTGCAGCTTGCGGTGGACGAGGCCGCATCGACGGCGGAACGGTCAGCTCCTCGGGCGCCGGGCGCGCTTGGCGACGCAACCGCACGAGTGAAGCGACCAGATCTTCGGCGCTGCGCTCAGCCAGCAGCTTGCGCGCGACCTCGCGCTCGTCTTCGCTCGGATCGCTGACCAGCGCGGCGATCTCGGCAACCAGCTGGACACCATCGCGCGCGAGGATCTGCTCCGCCGATGGGCCGAGTTGCCAGATCGCGGTGATATTCGCCGCGTGCAGCGTGCGTTCGACGTATCGCCGAGCTGCATCCGGGACCAGCAGGATCGCAACACCATGTTTGCCGGCGCGTCCGGTGCGGCCGCTACGGTGCACGAGCGTCTGCTTGCTCTGTGGCAAGTCGGCGTGGATGACCAGGCCGAGATCAGGGAGGTCGAGACCGCGCGCCGCAACATCGGTTGCCACGCACACGCGTGCGCGTCCATCGCGTAGCGCCTGGAGCGCCAAGTTGCGCTCGCGTTGGCTCAGCTCGCCCGAGAGCGCGACCACCGAAAACCCGCGCTCGTTGAGATTCGCCGCGAGGTGCGTGACCCCGTCGCGGGTTTGGCAGAACACCAGCGCTCCGGCGGCCTCGTGATAGCGCAACAGATTGACGACGGTCAGATCGCGCTCGCGCGGGACGATCGGAATCGCGTGGTATTCGATATCGACGTGACGCGCGGTCTCGGTTGTCGCCGCGATCCGCTGCGCCGACTGTTGGTAGCGCTTCGCGAGCGTCGCGATGTCTTTGGGGATCGTCGCCGAGAACATCAACGTGCGCCGAGTTGGCGGCGCCGCGTCGAGGATCCGCTCGAGATCTTCGCGGAAGCCCATGTCGAGCATCTCGTCCGCTTCGTCGAGCACGACGGCCTGAAGCCGATCGAGCATCAGCGATCCGCGTTCGAGGTGATCGCAGAGTCGGCCCGGTGTTCCTACGACGATGTGGACACCTTTATCGAGCGCCCAGCGCTCGCGTCGCGGATCCATCCCGCCGACGCAGGTCGTCATCGTCGCGCCGGTGTCTGCGAACAACCAGCTGAGCTCGCGATGGACTTGGATCGCGAGCTCGCGGGTTGGCGTGATCACCAATGCGAGCGGAGCGCCTGCCGCGCTCAGCCGCGTCGCGCTACCCAGCAGCGGCCGGGCGAGCAGCATGCCGAACGCGACGGTCTTGCCCGATCCGGTCTGCGCGGAGACCAACAGGTCGCGGTCCTCCGCCGCGAGCACGGCGGCCTGCACGGCCGTCGGCTCGGTGTAGCCGCGGCGCGACAGCGCGGCCTGGAGTGCGGGATGGGCAGAGGAGAACGTCAAGGGTCGCGCACCCTAGTCGGAACCGGTTCGGTACGCAACCATCCGTTTCTCGACGGGGTGTTTTCCCGTCGTGACGCCATGTTGTGGTACTTGGCTGGCCATGACCGACCACTCGGTGCCAAGTGCCATCGTGCGGGGTTCGCTGCCGGAGTTCCCTCCGCCGCAGGCATCTGCATCGGGAGAGTTGCCCTCGGATGTGGTGGTTGTCCCAACGTACAAGCTGCATTCCCCCGGGCAGGTCGGGTTGGCGACGTTCTTCGGCGGTCCATTGGGTGGCGCCTGGTTGATCGCTCGCAATGCCAAGCGGCTCGGCCAGGCCGGCCGGACCTGGCAGCTGGTGGTCGGAGCGCTCGTCGCGACGGCCGCGCTGGCGGGGCTATCGGTGGTTGGGGTGCCCGGCATTCTGCTCGCGATCAGCGGAGTGTTCGCGGCCAAGCAAGTGGCGCGCGTCATCCACGGTGAAGCGTTCGAAGATCATCTCCGGCGTGGCGGGCGGCAATCGTCGAGCTGGGTGGCGTTCGGCTTGGGGATCGCGTCACTCGCCATCACGCTCGCGGTAGCGACCGCCGGGTTCGCCGCGATCCTCGTTGTGGCACAGCCACCATCGATCGACATGCCCAACGACAGCAACGTGGTCTACGAACGCGGAGCTACCAAGGCCGACGCGCAGCGCCTAGGGAACACTCTCGAGGCCATGGGCTACTTCGCGAGCCGTCCCGCAACGGTGACGGTGCAGCGCGTGAATGGTCGCATCGCGGTGGGGTTCGTGATGCTCGATTCGGCCCTCGATGACGAAGATATGCGTTTCCACGTCCATAAGATGGCCGCGCAGCTATCACAACAAGCATTCAGCGGCGCAGCGATCGATGTGTGGATGATCGACGAGATGCTCGACCCGCACCACAAGCTGCGCTGGGAGGATCGGCCGCGCGTGCTGCAGGTGAGCTCCGAGCATGTCCTCGAGTATCGCGCGCCGGTGACCGAGGACACGGCACGCAAGCTCGGTGAGGTATTGGAGCGGCGCGTGTTCCGCCCTGGAACCGCTGCGAGTGCCATCGTCGAGCGCGACGGCAACCGGTACCTCGTGACGCTCGATGTCGCGGCGTCGGTATGGGACGACCCGAAGCTCCAAACGGACTACGCGGAGCTCGCGTTCTGGTTCTCTCGCGATGCGTTCGACGGCGCGCTCGTCGACCTACGGATGCAGGACGCCGACCGCCGCACCGATCGCGTGGTTTGGGAACGCCGACCCGAGGATCCCGTGGTGACAGCCGCTGGGCAGGAGTTTTATCCGCGGGGCGTTTCGAGATCAGAAGCGGAAGCCACTGCTGCCATCCTCCAGCCATTCCTCGACTCCGATGGCGTTGGCTGGCATGTCGAGATCATCCGCGCCGATGATCGGATCGCGTTGCAGTTCCTGGTCAACGATCACGGGTTCGAGGACCGGCGGTTCCATGCAGCGTTGATCGAGCACGCCGAGACGGTCGGCGTGCGGGTATTCCCTGAGTTTCCCATCGATATCCGGTTGACCGATGGTGACGACCGCGTGTTGACGGTGGCGTCGACTCCGAAGCACCGCTAGAACACGACTCGCATAGATTCGTGTACCGTCCGCCCCGGACCATTTTCCGAGGAAGACCCATGTTCAATCTGAAGCAAGGAACCTTGATCGCGATCGCCGCTGGTTCGCTGTTCGCAACCGCGTGCGCGAAGTCGGATAGCCCCGCCGCCGAGACCATGCCGACCGCGTCGGAAGCACCGGCGGATCCAGCCGCCGCGACGGCGCCAGCGGACCCCGCTGCGGCGGAGGGCGAGAAGGTCGCCAAGATCTGGTGCAGTGGCATCAACGAGTGCAAGGGCAAGAGCGGCTGCAAGACCGCGACGAACGGCTGCGCGGGTCAGAACGCTTGCAAGGGCAAGGGCGTGCTCGAGATGACGCAGGACGACTGCGCGGCGAAGGGCGGCCAGGTCGCCGTCGGCGCCGGCATGTGATGTTCCCGCGGCTTGGATACGGCATCGGACTTCGTCCGCCGCATTTTCAAGCCGTGCTCGATGGCCGCGGCGCCGTCGACTGGTTCGAGGTCATCACCGAGAACTTCTTCGGCGCCGGCGGCAATCCGCTCCACGTCTTGCGAGCGGTGCGCGAGCGATCTCCGGTCGTGCTCCATGGCGTCTCGCTGTCGATCGGTGCGGTCGATCCGCTCGATGAGCGCTACCTCGATGCGCTCGCGCGGTTGGTCGCAGCGATCGATCCAGCGATGGTCTCGGACCACCTGTGCTGGTCGAGCTTCGGCGGCCACACCGCGCACGACCTTTGGCCGATCCCGTACACCGAGGCCGCGCTCGATCATGTGGTCGAGCGCGTCGCGCGAGTTCAGGACCGACTCGGGCGCCGGATCTTGCTCGAGAATCCATCGAGCTACGTCGAGTTTCGCGCGAACGAGCTCGCCGAGCCAGCATTCCTCGCCGAGGTAGCCAATCGAGCCGATTGCGGCATCGTGCTCGACGTCAACAACGTCTATGTGAGCGCGCGAAACCACGGCTTCGATCCTGACGCGTATCTCGCGGCGATCCCGGCCGACCGCGTGGGCTACATGCACCTCGCCGGGCACACCGACCACGGTGACTACATCCTAGACACTCACGACCACGCGGTGCCTGACGCGGTTTGGCAGCTGTACCAAAGCGCGGTGCGGCGATTTGGCTCGGCGTCGGTGCTCGTCGAGTGGGACGATCAGATCCCAGCGCTCGACGACGTGGTGGCCGAAGCGAATCGTGCGCGACGCGAAGCCCAAGCGGTGCGGCGTGGCTGATCTCGGCGATCTCCAGCGCCGGTTCTACGCGATCGCGACGGGTGCCGCTCCGGCCGCCGATGCCACCGAGCTGCTCGCCGGCGACCCAGCACGCATCGAGATCTACCGCTCGATGTATCGCGATCGCTTGATCGACGCGATCGCCGCCGATTATCCAAAGTTGGTCAGCGTGCTCGGCGAGGTGTGGCCCGAGGTCGCTACAGCGTACCTGCGCGCCTGTCCGCCGGCGCATCCCGATATCCGCGAAGCGGGTCGTCGGCTCGGTGAGTATCTCGCGAACGACGGTCGTAGGTACGAGGCAGAGCTCGCGCGGCTCGAATGGGCGCGCGCCGACGTGTTCTATGGTCCCGACGCAACACCGCTGGCACGCGAACGGTTGGCCGCGCTCGATCCCGCGGAGTTCCCAACCGTGCGGCTCGTGATGGTGCCAGCTCACGCGATCGTGACGCTCGCGTCGAATGCCGACGCGCGCTGGAGCGCGATCGAGGACGGTCAGCCACCGCCACCGCCGGCGGCAGGCGCGCGGACGGTCGTGGTTTGGCGACGCGGCACGGTCACGGTGGTGCATCGGACCGTCGACGTCGACGAAGCCGCGTGCATCGCCATGCTCGCGGCGGGCACTCGGTTCGCCGAGATCTGCGAGGCACTCGCCGGAGCAGCAGATCCCGCCGCGCGTGCGATCGAGCTGTTGATCCGCTGGATCGACGCAGAGCTGCTGTCCGGCGCGCTGTAGAGCTCTGCGGGTGGCACCTACATGTGGCCGTCGCGCGGCAGGCACAGCGATCTGTTCACACCCGATGTAGAACACGACGCTCGTAGAGTTGCTCTACAGCCTCGTGAGGCGACAATCTTGCACAGGCAGGAGGGCGACAGCGATGTCGATACCAACCACGGACATCCCCGATACGATCGACGTTGATCTCGAGAATGGTCAGCAGGTGGGCGAGTACGTGGTGGAAGGCAAGCTCGGACAAGGTGCGTTCGGCACGGTGTTCAAGGCCACTCATCCGCTGATCGGCAAGAACGTCGCGGTCAAGGTGCTATCGCACCGGTTCTCGGTCGATCCCGAGATGGTCTCGCGGTTCGTCGCGGAGGCGCGCGCCGTCAATCAGATCCAGCACCGCCACATCATCGACATCTTCTCGTTCGGCAAGCTCGACGACGGTCGCCAGTACTACGTGATGGAGTACCTCGACGGCGAAACGCTCGACGCGCTGCTCGGGCGCGGTCGGGTGCCGATCGGCGAGGCGCTCACGATCCTGCGCGCGATCGCCAAGGCGCTCGACGCGGCACACGCCAAGGGCATCGCCCACCGCGATCTGAAAGCGGAGAACATCTTCCTCGCGCGCGATACCGACGGCGGCGTGTTTCCCAAGCTGCTCGATTTCGGGATCGCGAAGCTGCTCGGCCCCGAGGATACGCTGAAGCACAAGACACGAACCGGCGCTCCGATCGGAACGCCGTATTACATGTCACCAGAGCAGTGCCGCGGTCGCGACGTCGATCACCGCACCGATCTGTATGCGTTCGGCGTGCTCGCATACCTGATGCTGACCGGCACGTATCCGTTCGATGCCGACAGCTACATGTCGATCCTGATGAAGCAGATCAGCGATCAGCCGGCGGCGCCGTCGACGTTGGCGGCTGAGCTGCCATCGCAGATCGATGACGTGATCGGTTGGCTGATGGCCAAGGAGCCGGCGCAACGGCCGCCTGATCTTCGAACCGCGATGCGCGCGCTCGACCAGGCAGCGTCGTCGGCTGGATTGATCGGGCCGCTACCGACGTCGAGCATGGACGCCCAGAGCGGGGCGCCGAGCTCGTCACAAGGTGCGATCGCGGTGCCGCGGTTCTCCTCCAGCACCAGCGTTCCGCCGGCGGATCCGCTGCTCGTTCCGCCACGGCGCTCGCGCCTGCTGCTGATCGTTGGAGCGATCGTGGCCATGGGTGTGATCGTTGCGGTGGTCGCGCTGGTCGCATGGCCCGCGGCTACTTCGACGCCGACGCCGCAAGCGCTGCCGGAGCCGCCATCACCACCGGATCCGATCCGCCCCGTCGCTGCACCTCCGCCAGCACCGGTGGCCGCCCCGCCCATCGTCGAGCAGCCGCAGACCGTCATCATCACGATCACCGGTGTCCCCGACGGCACCGAGGTCTTCGCCGGTGGCATGACCGTGGGCGCGGCGCCCGGTCCGGTTCAGCTGCCACGCGCAGCCGAGTCGACCGTGCTGACGTTCAAGGCCGACGGCTACCTGGCAGTTTCGAAGTCGGTAATTCCCGATCGCGATCGATCGATCGCGGTCGAGCTCAAGAAAAAGTCGGGTTCGCGCAGCAAGCGCAACACCAAGAACGACATCCTCGATCCATTTGGAGCGAAGCGATGAGCTATGTCCGCCTGGCCTTCCTGACATTGATTGCCGCATGCACGAGCTTCGAATCGATCGACCGCGGGCTATGCGGCAACGGTCTGCTCGAGGCCGGCGAAGATTGCGACTCGAATGATCCGAGCTGCGTCCGGTGCGCGGTCAGCTGTACCACCAACGCGGACTGCCCGACCGAGGACTACACCTGCGGAGTCGACGGCGTGTGCGCTGCCCCGAGCGGTGCCCTCGCCCCGCCGGTCTCGGCGGGCCCATTCCAGGCCAGCGAGTTTCGCGTCACCGATGTCGACCACGACGGCATCGGCGATGTCCTCGGAGTCTCACGCACGTCGATCGTGGTACGCCACGGTGATCAGACCGCGTCGCTCGCAGCCAGTCATTCGTTGATCACGCCGTCGCAAACCGGCCCGGCTGCGTTCGGTGATCTCGATAACGACGAGTCGATCGACGTCACGATCACCACGCCCGACGGCCTGGTTTCCTACACCTCCGCGTTCGGGGCGATGGCGCCGTTGGCGGTGCGCAGTCAGGTCGTCGATCCGTCGGGCAATCCGCTCGATCTGCGCATGCTGTTTCGCGTCGCGCCGTTGACGCTCGGTGGGTTCATCGCCGACGAGGATGGCCGGATGTTCTTGCTCGTGCTGGACATGTTGACGCCGGAGGACGGCGTGTTCGAGTCGCCATGTGTCTCGCGGATCGGCCCCCTGCACGCCACTGACTTCGCGGTCGCCTCGGTCGATATCTATCAAGCAAATCAGGAATCGGATCTTGCCGCGGACCTCGTGGTGTCGATGGTTGTTGGCGCTGGCGACAACGCCAAGCTGTGCGTGATGGCGATCCACAAGCCGCTGATCGGCGCAGGGACGATCACCGATATCACGCCGGCGAACGCGGGCAAACCGTCACGCAAGCCGGTGCTCGCGAAGCTCGATACCGATGCGGATCGCTGCCCGAACCTCATCAACACCGATGGTGGCGCGGCGGGGCTGCGCCATTGGGACGGCGCGATGTCGGGCGGACATTGCTCGTTAACCGCCGTGATCAACCCGAACGGAACCGCGCTGCCCGCCATCACCGATGCCACTCCAGGTGCCCAGCTGATCGGTCGTACGCCGCTGGATCCTACGATCGCGTTGCTCGCGAACGACGCACTGGTGACGAGCGATGGCGTGTACGGCTACGCGCCTGGATTCGGCACGTTCGGGATCATGTACAAGACCACGCGCCGCCTTGCGCGCGTCGCCCACGGCGACCTCAACGGCGACGGCAGAACGGACTGCGTGCTAGGTCCGGACGGCGAGGACGATCTCGATCTGTTGTATCGATCGCCCTCGGGCTTTCAACTGCTCCGGCTCGACACCGCGTCGCCGGTGTCTTCGATCACGATCGGTGACTACGATGGCAACGGCTCAGCGGACGTGGCGTACACCGAACAGCTCACCGCGTTTCAGCGCCTGATGATCGCATATGGCACCGTCGATCAGGTGCTCGCGCCGATCATGGAGGGCGCGGTCGGCAGCGTCGTGTCGCTTACCCGGCTCGCGTTCGCCGACTCGGTCGATCGGCTGTCGTTGGCCGACGATCTCGTGGTGCTCCAACCGGCGGCAGGTGCCGAGTTGCCGACGATGACGATGCTGCACGGCAGCCCGCAGCGCACGATGTTGCCGTACTTCGATCCGCGTGAAACCGCGATGCGCGAGCAGACGCTGTTCCGCGGCGCGGTGATCGGCGCATTCGCGACGAGCAACGAGGCGACCGAGTTCCCCGACATCATCGGGCTCGCACCTCCAGGCGGCAACAACCCGGTCACCGACGGCGTGCACGCGTGGCGGGTCCCGGGGACGTCGGATGGTCTCGATGGAACCCCCAATACCGGCGTGACGGTGGCGGGGTTCGCCGATTGTTCGAACGCAGACGCGAGCGGGCTGTGTGTTCACGACGTCGCCTACCTGGCATGGCCGATCACCGCAGATCGGGACGTCGTGATCGGCGTCGATCGCGCGAGCCCGGTGCACGCGATGGTCATGGATCCGTGGTCGGCAGCGGGCTCTGCAGTCACCGCGACCGACATCCCGGCGATCACCGCGATGGCGCCGGGCGAAGCGAGCGTTCGGTCGCTCCACGCGGCGGACTTCGAAGGCGATGGCGCGCTCGATCTCGTCGCGATGTTCGCGCCGAACAAGGGCTCGATGGCGCCGGGCGCGTTGCTGGTGTGCGCGGTGAGCGGCGGCGTTCCCGGCAGCTGCGTCGATCTGGTGCCGGCGATCGTCGCGGCATCTCCGGGGATCAAGCGCTGCGTCGATGCGGCTCCCGGCAGGATCGCATTTCGCGACCCGACGACCACCCCGGGTGCTGCGCGCGAGCTCGTCGTGGCATGTCAGGGCGAAGGTTCGACGCTGTTTCGAATCCAACACACCGCGCCGGGGCCGACGATCGAAACGCTGGCGCACACGACGACACACCTGACCGCGGTCAGAGTCGGCGACGTCACCGGCGATGGCGTCGACGACATCGTCGCGATCGAGGGTGAAGCCGGCGCCCAGTCGATGATGATCTATCCGCAATGTTCGTCGCGTACGGCCGATGCGTGTCGGCTGGGCACCAGCACGCGTACCCCGGAGGAGGCGCCATGATGAAGCGACTGATCGTGATCGCGATCCTGGCCGCCACTGCCGCGGGGTACGCCGATGATCGCAAGCTCGCCGAGCGCTACTTCCGTGCCGGCGCCAAGGCCTACGCGGCACAAAACTTTGGCGCGGCAGCGACTAACTTCGACGAGGCGTTCCGGGCGGCGCCGCTGCCCGAGATCGCGTTCTCGGCAGCGCAAGCGTATCGCCGGCTGTATCGCATCGAGCCCAAGCCGTCGCATGTGCAGCGCGCCGTGGAGCTGTATCGCGCGTACCTCGATCAGGTGAAGACCGGCGGTCGTGTCGGTGATGCCGCCGACAACCTCGCCGAGATGGAAGCCGAGCTACGCCGCTTGAAGGCATCGGGCGTGGCGGTGACGGGCGTCGCGGACGTGATGCATACGCGACTCGGTGTCAGCGTGACGCTCGCTGATCAACAGGTCAACGACACCGCGGCGATGCGCGAGATCGGCGATGCCACCGGCGAGCTCACGCGCGGATTGACCGCAGCGATCGACGGCAAGCCCGTGCAAGCCTTCTCGCTGGTCGATGTCGACGCCAAGGAGCACGTGATCTCGGTCAGCGCGGACGGCTACTTCCCGGTCGAGAAGAAGGCGGTCGCTGTCGAAGGTCAGTCGTCGTTCATCGACGTCGAGCTCAAGCCGCGACCGGCGAACGTCACGGTGCAAACCGACGACGGCGCGCGGATCTCGGTGGACGGCCGGGCGGTCGCAACCGCGCCGAGCGCACCGCTCGAGCTCGGCGTCGGCAAGCACCTGATCACGATCGTTCGGCGCGGTCGCGAGCCGTTCGGTCGCGAGCTGGTCGTGGCCCGCGGAGAAGCCGTGACCGTGACCGCGCCGCTGGCGAAGACGGCGCGGCGGCGGGCAGTACCCTGGGTGCTTGCCGGTGCGGGCGCACTCGCGCTCGGCGCCGCCACCACGGGCATTCTCGCGGGGGTTCACGATGGTCGCGCCGAGGATCTGCTCGACGAGATCGAAGCCGGCAACGCCGCACCGAGCGTCGGCGATCGCTATGACCGCGAGGTCGATCGTCGCGATCAGCTCGTCACCGGAACCTGGATTCTCGGTGGTGCCGCCGTCGTCACCGCAGCGGTCGGCGTGTTGCTGTACGCGTTCGACATGCCGTCCGCGGAGAACATCCAGATCGCCCCGGTCAGCTCGGGCGGCGCGGTGACCGTCAGCGGCACGTTCTGACCGGCGCGGAACCAAGAAACAGCTGAGACCGTCAAAGCCCCAGACGAGCGTATCGGACGCTCCCAGGGCCCGGGACGACCTCTTCCGATCGCGGGCTTGCGTTTCATCGCAGTCGTCCGTGGGCCCGATCACGAGATAATCCCGCGACGATGTTAGGTTTCGTCCAAAGATCCGCGGCCGAGGACTTCCTCGGGTTCACGCTTGCACAAAGGCTCGTGCTGGCTATGCTCCGCCGCTGTAGAGCCGCGTGATTACTGGCTCTCGTCGCGGTATGGAGACAAGCGAATGAGCTCGACGGGCAAGAGACTGGCAGCGGTGGCAACCACGGTTAGCTTCGACAAGTTCTGGAGCTGGCTTGCCGGTCATGCGAACTGCATTTTGCGAGCAGGGACTCCCGAGGTGGTGCTGCTCGATCACGAGGATTTTCATTGGACGCTGATCTCCGAGGACGAGCACACTCTGGTGGTGCAGCTGGCGCGTGCCAAGGAGCTGGTCGGCGAGCTGCTGGTGTTTCCCGCAGAAATTGCCTACGTCCAGGTCGAACCGACCGAAACCGAAGGTGAATGGCTGTTCGAGTGTGTCGTCGAATCCGAGAAGGCGCGCGAGGTCGCGTATCATTTCGTGATGGCGCACGAGTATGAGGACGGCGAGCATCGGCGCGAAGAGAAGTGGACCCACTGAACGACCACGTGATCGAGTCAGAGGACGAGGCGGACCCGGATGACACCAGGGTCGGGAGCCTCGTCGACGGTCGGTACAGGATCATCGGCTCGATGGCGTCGGGCTCGATGGGAATGGTCTACAAGGCCGAGCGCGTCCCGGTCGGCAAGCTCGTCGCGCTGAAGTTCCTGCACAAGTCGTTCGCGAAGGACAGCGAGTTCCTCGCGCGGTTCGAACGCGAGACCCGGGTGATGAGCCGGCTCGCTCATCCCAATTGCGTTTCGGTGCTCGACTTCGGGGTGTGGAAGGACTCGCCGTATCTGGTGATGGACTTCGTGGGTGGCACGACGCTGCGTACGTTGCTCGATGACAAGGGCGCGCTACCGCCGCATCGCGCGCTGGGGCTCGCGCGGCAAATCCTTGCCGGCCTCGCGCACGCCCACAAACAGGATGTCATTCACCGCGACATCAAGCCGGCGAACATCATGATCACCGAGGAGATCGGGACCGGCGATCACGTCCGGATCCTCGATTTTGGATTGGCCCGGCTGCGCGGCGCGGTCGGCCGCGATGCGACGCAATCCAACGTCGTCGTCGGAACGCCGAATTACATGGCGCCGGAGCAGACGGTCGGCGGTGGCGTGATCGACGCGCGAACCGACGTCTACGCGGTTGGCGTGGTGTTGTTCGAGATGCTCGCAGGCGAGCGGCCGTTCCACGCCGAGGACACCCTCGCGCTGCTCGGCATGCACCGCGGTGCGCCGATCCCGAAGCTCGCCGACAAGATCAGCGATGGCACCGTGATGCCCGACGGGATCCAGAAGGTGCTCGAGACCGCGATGGCGAAGTCGCCCGGCGATCGCTATCAAACCGCGATCGAGTTCGCCGATGCGATCGACGAGGTCGCGGGAGGTCGAGCAGATGGCAATCGGTCGGTGCCGACCAAGACGAGCGAGGACGCAGCGGTGGCGTCGACGGTTCTCCAGATCAACACCAGCAAAGTTCGCCAGGCCGTCGCACCCAAGAGCTCGCGAGGCTGGATGGTGCTCGTGCTGCTCGCCGGAATGGCTGCCGCGGGCGTCTGGTACTTCAAGGTTCGTCCGGGGAACACCCCGGTTCCGCCAGCGAGCAAACCGATCGCGGCCGGCGCGAACGTCGATGCGGCGACCGTGTCGCTCGGATCCGGATCGGCCGTCGCGGCGATTGCGGATAGCGCGGTGCCTGCCGATAGCGACGTCGGGATGATCGACGCTGCGATCGATCCGACGATGGCAGGTTCCGGCGACCTCGCGGGCAGCGGCAGCGCCGGCAGTGGTAGCGGCAGCGCGATCGCTGACCTGGGAACGATCGATCTCGATGCCGGCGTAGGTAGCGGTTCTGGGGCCGGATCTGCGGACGAAGAGATCGAGATGGATCCGGAGACCGCCGAGAACCCCGATCCCACCGCCGAGCACGTTCCGGAAGCCGAGGACGAGGCCGAGGATGCGCCGGCCACCGAGGCGGACGCCGAGAAGCGAGTTCCCGCTCCTGCGCCGATCGTGCTTGCCAAGACCGTCAAAGACGCGGTCGCACTGATCAAGGCCGGCAAGCGCGACACCGCGATCGCCAGCCTACGGGCGCTGCAGAAGAAGAACCCCAAGAGCGGTTACATCCCGTTCCTCCTCGGCAACCTCTACAACGACAAGTTGTGGTGGTCGGTCGCGATGGACTTCTATCGGACCGCGATCGGCAAGAGCAAGGCGTACCGCAACAACAGCGTGATCAACCGAAACGTCATCAAGATGCTCGCGAGCAAGAAGACCTATGGCAAGGCGGTCTACTTTCTTCGCGTCACGGTCGGCCGCCCCGCGTTGCCGTATCTAAGGTACGCCGCGCAGCACGCCCCGAGCTCGAACGTTCGCAAGCGCGCTGCCAGTCTCGCCAAGCAGATCCGCTGACTCGTCACGATCGAGGCGGCGCAGGCGACTGCGCCAACGATGAATTGCCCCGCACGGTCAATACGCAGAATACATGCGCAGATGCCGGCGACACGAAGTCCACGCAAGGTCGCCACGAGCTTGTCGCTTCGAGCGGATTTGGCTCAACCTGTCACGGGTTGTCGATGACGTGGCGGACGTATCGGCTCGAGAACCTACTCTAGTGTGACGTCGTCGTCGCCGCTGCGGCCGCTGCCTGGCGCTCTTGCTGCTGCCGTCGCTGGACCTGCATGGCAACGCCAGCGATCGCAGGGCCCGCGGCGCTGACCGCGTTGACTGCGGCGTTCGGCGGTGCGCCGCGGACCTGGCAAATGCAGCCATCGGAGTATTCGCCCATGGCGATCATCCCGACCAGGTCCATGTTCCAGCTCTGGCAGACCGCCTGGCAGCCACTCGGTCCACCCGGAACCTTGGGGTGGCCTTCGAACTCGGTCGCGTGGGCACAACCGGCGACCGCCAAAAACAGAAGCAGGATCGAGAGCTTCATACGCCGCAACGTTAGTTCCGTGCGAAATCGCCGAGCAACCTGCCGCGGCAACGAGTAGAACTCCCGGCCTCGATCGAGGCTCGTTTGGGACGCTTCTAACCCCTTGACACCGAGGGCCTGATCCAACAGAGTCCACCCTCCGTTTCGACCGGTCAGGATTCTAGATGCCCACGATTAATCAGCTCGTTCGCAAGGGTCGCGAGAAGGTTCGCACGAAGAGTGCGTCGCCGGCCCTCAAGCAGTGCCCGCAGAAGCGCGGTGTTTGTACCCGCGTTTACACGACCACGCCGAAGAAGCCGAACTCGGCGCTCCGTAAGGTTGCGCGCGTCCGGCTCACCAACGCGATGGAGGTCACCTCGTACATTCCCGGCGAGGGCCACAACCTGCAGGAGCACTCGGTCGTGCTGATCCGCGGCGGACGCGTCAAGGATCTCCCCGGCGTTCGCTATCACATCATCCGCGGCACGCTCGACACCACGGGCGTTCAGAACCGCAAGCAGAGCCGTTCGAAGTACGGCGCCAAGCGCCCGAAGTAAGACGCCAGAGGATAACAAGCGATGCCACGTAAAGGTGAAGTTCCCAAGCGCAAGGTCCTCCCCGATCCGAAGTACACGGATGCGCACGACGACGTCCGCCGCCGGCTGACCAAGTTCGTCAACGTCGTGATGCGCGACGGCAAGAAGGCCGTTGCCGAGGGCATCGTCTACAAGGCGTTCGATATGGTCGCCGAGCGCGCCAAGGACGATCCGCTGAAGGTTTGGGAACGCGCGCTGTCGAACGTGCGCCCCCGTGTCGAGGTCAAGAGCCGCCGCGTCGGTGGTTCGACGTACCAAGTTCCCGTCGACGTTCGCCCGGACCGGTCGCTGGCGCTGGGCATGCGCTGGTTGGTCGAGTACGCCCGCGAGCGCAACGAGAACACGATGATGGATCGGCTCGCGAACGAGATCGTCGACGCAGCGCAGAACCGCGGCAACGCGGTGAAGAAACGCGAAGACGTGCACAAGATGGCTGACGCCAATAAGGCGTTCGCGCACTACCGCTGGTAACGATCACGGTCAGACCGATCCTGGAGGCGAGTACGAACTGAGACGCAAACAGCGCGGGGCTTGGAAGGTGGGCAACCAAACCACCGAGCTCGTCGAAGAGTAACCGCTGCGGATCGCTGCAGACCTTGCTCTCTCGTCCTTGCTCCGCGGCGTTCGCCAGTTCTGGCTCGAACCCGCATGAGTCGCTCTCCTCACTGGGATGCTCGCAGCGTGCCGTTGACCAAGACCCGGAACATCGGGATCATGGCGCACGTCGACGCGGGCAAGACCACGACTACCGAGCGTATCCTCTATTACACCGGGATGACGTCGCGGATCGGCGAGGTCGATGACGGCTCCGCAGTCACCGATTGGATGCAACAGGAGCAGGAGCGCGGGATCTCGATCACCGCCGCTGCGACGACGTTTGGCTGGCGCGGGCACGTCGTCAATTTGATCGACACGCCAGGGCACGTCGACTTCACGATGGAGGTCGAGCGCTCGCTGCGCGTGCTCGACGGTGCGATCGCCGTGTTCTGTGCGGTCGCTGGCGTCGAGCCGCAGAGCGAGACGGTGTGGCGGCAGGCGGATCGCTATCGCGTGCCGCGGCTCGCGTTCATCAATAAGTGCGATCGCGAGGGCGCCGATCCCGCGCGCGTGATCGAAGAGATGAAGACGCGGCTCGGTGCGCATCCGATCGCGATCCAATTGCCGCTGTTCTCGAACGGCGGCGAGGACAACACCCACGAGTTTGCCGGTGTCATCGATCTGATTACGATGCGAGCTCGGACGTGGGATCCGGGCAGCTTCGGCGCCAAATTCTCCGACGGACCGATTCCACACGCACGAGTTCCCGAAGCGAGCCGCGCGCGCGAAGCAATGATCGAAGCGATCGCCGAGCTCGACGACGAGCTGATGGCGCTGTGGGTCGGCGGACGCGAGCTTCCCGCCGAGGCGCTGCGCGCTGCGATGCGCCGAGTGACGCTAGCGGGCCGCGGGATTCCGACGATGGTCGGCGCGGCGTTCAAGAACCAAGGCATTCACAACCTGCTCGACGCGGTGATCGAATATCTGCCGTCGCCGGCAGACTTCCCCGAGATCCGAGGTCGCGATCCGCAAGATCCGACGGGCGCGCCGACGATCGTACGCGCGATCGGTGACGATCAGCCGCTCGCCGCGCTGGCGTTCAAGGTCCAGAGCGACGACCACGGCGGCCAGCTTACGTTCGTGCGGGTGTACGCCGGTTGTTTGCGCGTGGGCGACGCGGTGCTCGACGCGACCAAGGGGCACCTCGAGCAGATCGGCCGCCTGGTCCGGCTGTTCGCGAACCACCGTGAAGACATTCGGCAACTCGAGGCCGGAATGATCGGCGCGATGTTGCAATCCGGGAATCCTGGTGGCGGCAAGCTCGCGACGGGCGATACGCTGTGCGACCCCCGTCACCCGATCTTGCTCGACGCGATGACCGTCCCGAACCCGGTGATGGGCGTCGCGCTCGAGCCGGAGACCGACGAGGATCACGCAAAGCTTGCGCATGCACTCGATCGGCTGTCGATCGAGGATCCGTCGTTCCGGGTCAAGACCGATCCGGATTCCGGACAGATCGTGATCTCGGGGATGGGCGAGCTTCACCTCGAGATCGTCGTCGACAGGCTGCGACGCGAGTTCGGAGTTCGCGCTCGGGTCGGTAACCCCCAGGTGGCCTATCGCGAGACGATCACCCGGCGCGCCGAGGGCGAGAACAAGTTCGTTCGCGTCGCCGCGGGTCCAGGCGGACCGCGCGGCGAATACGGTCATGTTCGACTCGTGGTCGAGCCGACCGACCGCGGTGGCGGCTACGTCTACGAGAATCGCGCGTCGGCAAGCGACATCCCCCACGAGCATGCGCCCGCGGTCGAAGCAGGGGTGACAGAGGCCGTCGAGCGCGGCGTATTGGCCGGCCATCCGATGACCGATCTCCGAGTTCAGGTCGTCGGCGGCAGCTATCACCCAGTGGATTCAAATAATTACGCGTTCAAAGTCGCTGGCGGCAAGGCGTTCGTCGCAGCCGCGAATCAAGCTGGTCCAATCATGCTTGAACCGGTGATGGCGCTCGAGGTCGTAACTCCCGATGAGCACGTCGGCGATGTGCTTGGCGATTTGCATGCTAGACGGGGAAAAGTCGCTGGAATTACGGCACGGCCTGGTGTACAGACCGTCGCCTGTTTTGTCCCGATGGCAACGATGTTCGGTTACACGACCGACCTTAGGTCGCGAACCCGAGGCCGCGCGACACACGCAATGGAGCTCGATCACTACGCTGAAGTCCCCGCACAACTCCGCGACGACCTCGTCGCCCGACGTGCTCGCATCTGATCTTTTTGGTTTTTAGGAGAACGATCCGTGTCGAAAGAAAAGTTCGTCCGCAACAAGCCCCACGTCAACATCGGAACGATCGGTCACGTCGACCACGGCAAGACGACGTTGACCGCCGCGATCACCAAGGTCCAGTCGACCAAGGGCTACGCGAAGTTCACGGCGTTCGATCAGATCGACAAGGCGCCGGAAGAGAAGGCACGCGGCATCACGATCTCGACGGCGCACGTCGAGTACGAGAGCGACAAGCGGCACTATGCGCACGTCGATTGCCCGGGCCACGCGGACTACATCAAGAACATGATCACGGGCGCGGCGCAGATGGACGGCGCGATCCTCGTGGTGAGCGCACCGGACGGCGCGATGCCGCAGACCCGCGAGCACGTGCTGCTCGGCCGCCAGGTGAACGTGCCGGCGATCGTGGTCTATCTGAACAAGTGCGACATGATCGGCAAGGGCGACGAAGAGCTGCTCGACCTGGTCGAGATGGAGCTGCGCGAGCTGCTCACCAAGTATGGCTACCCGGGCGATGACACCCCGATCATCCGAGGCTCGGCGCTCAAGGCGCTCGAGGGAGACACCAGCGACTACGGCGCACCGTCGATCCAGAAGCTGATGGACGCGTGCGACTCGTTCATCCCCGAGCCGGTTCGCGAGCTCGACAAGCCGTACCTGATGCCGGTCGAGGACGTGTTCACGATCACCGGCCGCGGCACTGTGGTGACCGGCCGAATCGAGCGCGGCATCGTCAAGGTTGGCGACGAGCTCGAGATCGTCGGCCTGGGTGACACCCGGCTGACCACGTGCACGGGCGTCGAGATGTTCCGAAAGCTGCTCGATCAGGGCCAGGCTGGTGACAACGTCGGCGTGCTGCTGCGCGGCACGAAGCGCGAAGAGATCGAGCGCGGCATGGTGTTGTGCAAGAAGGGCTCGATCGCCCCGCACAACCACTTCACCGCCGAGGTGTACGTGCTGAAGAAGGAAGAGGGTGGACGTCACACGCCGTTCTTCAACGGCTACCGCCCGCAGTTCTACTTCCGCACGACGGACGTGACCGGAACCGTCACGCTGCCGGCCGGCACCGAGATGGTGATGCCGGGCGACAACATCAAGGTCGACGTCGAGCTGGTTTCGTCGATCGCGTGCGAGGAAGGCCTCCGGTTCGCGATTCGCGAGGGTGGCAAGACCGTCGGCGCCGGCGTGGTGACCAAGATCCTCGCCGAAGCCGTCAAGAAGCCCGCTGACAAGGCGGCCGCGGCTCCTGCTCCGGCCAAGAAGTAAGGCCAAAGGTAAGGAACGACCATGACCACTTCACGCATTCGCATCCGGCTCAAAGCCTACGATCACAAGCTGCTCGACCAGTCCGCTGGCGAGATCGTCGAGACCGCCAAGCGCACGGGCGCGAAGATCGCGGGTCCGATCCCGTTGCCGACCAAGATCAACAAGTATTGCGTGTTGCGGTCGCCGCATACCGACAAGAAGTCGCGCGAGCAATTCGAGATCCGCACGCACAAGCGGCTGCTCGACATCCTGCAACCGACTCAGCAAACGCTCGACGCGTTGATGAAGCTGGACCTCTCGGCTGGCGTCGACGTCGAGATCAAGACCTAACGAGAACAGCCATGCCGAAGCTAGACGTCAAGAACGTGACCGGTAAGAGCGTCGGGTCGATCCAATTGGACGACTCGGTGTGGGGTGCCGAGATTCACGAGCATCTGTTGTGGGAAGCGGTCAAGTGGCAGCTCGCCAAGCGCCGCGCCGGAACCGCGTCGACCAAGCGCCTCGGAGAGGTTCGCGGGTCGTCGAAGAAGGTGTGGAAGCAGAAGGGTACGGGCCAAGCGCGCCAGGGTAGCCGTCAGGCTCCGCACTGGGTCGGCGGTGGCTCGGCCAAGGGCCCCAAGCCGCGCAGCTACGACTACAAGTTCCCGCGCAAGGCGAAGAAGATGGCGCTGTGCTCGGCGCTGTCGCTCCGCGTGTCGGAGAGCAAGCTGATCGTGCTCGACAAGTTCGACACCGACGGCAAGACCAAGTCGGTCGCGACCACGCTAGCCACGCTGGGCATCGCTCAGCCGGCGAACAAGGTCCTGATCGTCGACGTCAAGGACAACGCGCTGCTCACCCGCGGTGCGAAGAACCTCGCGTCGTCGCAGTGGATCGCACCCGAGGGCGTCAACGTCTACGACATCATGCGTCACCAGACGCTGGTGCTGACCCAGGCGGCCGCCAAGAAGATCGAAGACACGATCAAGGGCAGCGACAAGACGTCGGCCAAGAACGCGTCGGAGGCCAAGTAACCATGCGCGACGCTCAATCCATCATCAAGCGCCCGCTGCTCAACGAGAAGTCGGCGCGCCTGCTGTCCACCGGCGGCGCCTCGTCGGCACACGCCGAGGGCGAGGAATACGCCAAGCAGGTCGTGTTCGAAGTCGCTCGCGACGCCAACAAGATCGAGATCAAGACCGCGATCCAAAACCTATTCAAGGTCTCGGTCACCGACGTCCGCACCCTGATCGTTCGCGGCAAGGAGAAGCGCGTGGGTCGGTTCAGCGGTCGACGTCCGTCGTGGAAGAAGGCGTACGTGACGCTCAAGCCCGGCGACAACATCGAGTTCTTCGAGGGGGTCTAAGATGCCAGTCAAGAAATACAAACCGACCTCCCCGGGTCGGCGCGGAATGTCGAGCCAGGACTTCACCGAGATCACCAAGAGTGAGCCGGAGAAGAGCCTGCTCGCGCACAAGCCTGCGAGCGCTGGCCGCAACAACTACGGTCGCGTGACCTCGCGGTTCCGCGGTGGTGGTCACAAGCAGCGCTACCGGATCGTCGACTTCAAGCGCAAGAAGACCGGCGTGCCGGCGACGGTCGTCGCGATCGAATACGATCCGAACCGTTCGGCTCGCATCGCGCTGCTCCAGTACGCCGACGGCGAGAAGGCCTACATCCTCGCGCCGCAGCGGCTGGCCGTTGGCGACACCGTGATCTCGGCGAACACCGGCGATATCAAGCCGGGCAACGCGCTGCCGCTCCGGTACATCCCGATCGGCACCGAGATCCACGCCGTCGAGCTCAAGCAGGGCCGCGGCGCGCAGATCGGCCGTTCGGCCGGGACCCGCGTCACGCTGATGGCGAAGGAAGGCGATTGGGCCACGCTCCGCATGCCCTCGGGAGAGATGCGGCGCGTCCACATCGACTGCCGCGCGACCATCGGCTCCGTCGGCAACTTCGAGCACGCCAACATCGAGTGGGGCAAGGCCGGCCGCATGCGCTGGCGCGGCATTCGCCCCCACAACCGCGGTGTCTCGATGAACCCCGTCGATCACCCGATGGGTGGTGGCGAAGGCAGGTCGTCCGGTGGCCGCCATCCGTGCACCCCGTGGGGCCAGAAGACCAAGGGTCTCAAGACCCGTCACAACAAGCGGACCGATCAGTTCATCATCCGCCGCCGCCCGAGCAAGTGACCCGAGAGTGAGAAGAGGAACGAATCATGCCGCGTAGCGTAAAGAAGGGCCCGTTCGTCGAGAAGTATCTCGCGAAGAAGATCCAGGCCGCCTCGAAGGAGACCAACCCGAACAAGCGGGTGATCACGACCTACTCGCGTCGGTCGACGGTGATCCCCGACATGGTCGGGCTGACGTTCGCGATCCACAACGGCCGCAAGTTCGTGCCGGTGTTCATCACCGAGCAGATGGTCGGCCACAAGCTCGGCGAGTTCTCGCCGACCCGCACGTTCCACGGCCACACCGGCGAGCGCAAGAAGGTTTGATCATGCAGGCACGAGCACTCGTTAGAGGCATCACGATGTCGCCCCGCAAGATGCGGGTCGTTGCGGCTCTCGTCCGTCACAAGTCGGTCGAGGAAGCCGTCGGTTTGCTCGACCTCATGCCGAAGCGCGCCGCGGGCATCATCTCGAAGGCGATCAAGTCGGCGGCGGCCAATGCCGAGGACAAGTCCGGTGGCGATGCGTCGGTCGAGGATCTGCGGATCCACACGATCGCGGTCGACGGCGGCACGATCAACAAGCGTTGGATGCCGCGCTCGATGGGCCGCGCCAACCGCATCAACCACCGCACGAGTCACCTGACGGTCGTCGTCACGGACGAAGCGTAGAGAGTCGGAAGAGAGATCACATGGGTCAGAAAACACATCCCACGGGCTTCCGCCTCGGCATCATCAAGACCTGGTCGTCGCGATGGTACGAGGACAAGAACTACGCGAAGTGGCTCCACGAAGACCTCAAGCTGCGTGAGTTCATCAAGAAGAAGCTGAACCACGCCGGTGTCAGCTACATCGAGATCGAGCGCGCCGCGAACAAGGCCAAGATCAATATCCACACGGCTCGTCCGGGGATCGTGATCGGCAAGCGCGGCGCTGGCGTCGAGACCCTCAAGAAGGACGTCCAGGCGCTCACCGAGAACGAAGTGTTCTTGAACATCATCGAGGTCCGGAAGGCCGAGACCAACGCGCAGCTGGTCGCCGAGAACATCGCGACCCAGCTCGAGCGCCGGATCGCGTTCCGTCGCGCGATGAAGAAGGCCACCCAGACCGCCATGAAGTTCGGCGCCAAGGGCATCAAGGTCGCGTCGAGCGGCCGGCTCGGCGGCGCCGAGATGTGCCGGCGTGAATGGTACACGGAAGGCCGCGTTCCGCTGCACACGCTGCGCGCGGACATCGAGTACGGGTTCACCGAGGCTCACACCACCTACGGCAGCATTGGCGTCAAGGCG
>JBFXAI010000050.1:0-47731 GCA_050184455.1 Kofleriaceae bacterium
GCCTCACGTACATCAACGAAGAGCGATATCGTAGCGCGAAGCGCGCGACCGACTCTTCGTCGAAGAAGTAGGCTACGCCTTCTCGGGGACGTACTCGGGCGGCAGCGAGCCGCCATCGCCGAACAGGAACGCTTCGCATTGTTCCTTCAACACCTCGTGCGCCTTCTTCTGCGTGAGGTCGAGCCGATACTCGTTGACCAGCTTCTTGCTGTGCTCGATCCACAACGTCCAGGCTTGCGCCGACACGGTGTCGTAGATGCGCTGACCCAAGGCGTCATTAAACGGTTTGTAGGGTAGACCGGGGAGCGTTTCCCCGAGCTTTGCGCACTTGACCATTCGGCTCATCGCGGCCGATTCGAGCAAGTTTCACCAAGATCGGCAAGCGTCGAGCTCGGTTTCGCGCAGACGAGCACAGTTCGAACGGTCGCCGGCGCACACAACAGCGCGTGACAGATAGTGACTGCGACGGAGCGGATCGGGTTGCCCGGCTTCAGGGGTGCTCCGCATCCCCCGTGTACCGTGCTATCAAAGGACCCAGGCATCTCATGAAACAATCAGTCTGGGAGCTGATGAGCCACGGTGGCGGAGCCATGTGGGTCGTCGTCGTGTTCTCGGTGATCGCCTTGGCGGTGGCCATCGAGCGCGTGATCGCGCAGTGGAAGTTCGTGACTCGCGCGCGGCTACTTGGTGAGACCGTGAATCGCTGCCTATCGCGCGGTGCGCTGGAGGACGGGCGGTCCGCATGCGAGCGCTCGCCGTCGCCGGTCGCTGACGTATTCCTCGTGGGATACGAGCGGTTGGGGCGCGCCAAGCCAGAACATGTCGTGACCGCGGTGCATCGCGAGCGGTTGCGGGTGACCCAAGATCTCAAGGCGCGGCTGTGGGTGCTCGGTACGGTCGGTGCGACGGCACCATTTGTCGGATTGTTCGGCACCGTCGTCGGCATCATGACGGCGATGGACGATCTCGATCCCCAGTCGACGGTGAAGCTGGGTGAGGTCTCGGGACCGATCTCCGCCGCGTTGATCGTGACCGCTGCCGGCATCTTGGTCGCGGTGAAGGAGGTCATCCTCTACAACTTCTTCAGCCAGCGCGCGAACCGGATCGCGACCGAGCTGAAGCTCCTCACCGACGAGTTTCTCGAGCTGTTGCTCGAGGCGCCGGGTGATTCACAGCCCGGTAAAGCCAAGCGCGATACCGTCACTGAGTCGATCTCGTCCGATAAACGCACCAAAGGTGACGGCGATGGCGATCGGGAAGCTGCCTGATTACTCCGAGGATGGTGTCGATGACGGCGAACCGATCTTCGCCGAGATCAACATCACGCCGCTGACCGACGTGTTCCTGGTGATGGTGATCATCTTCATGATCAGCGCCCTGGCGGTTCAGGCCGAGCGCAACGAAGAGAAGCAGAAGGAACAACAGGACGCCGAGATTTCGCAGCGCGCCGGGATCAAGATCAACCTACCGACCGGCGCCTCGCAGGAGTTCGACCCGTCGAAGACCGCGCTCAAGCTGGTTGTGCCGATCGAGGGCGACATCGTGCTCGAGCCCAATCGGCGGGTGACCGACGCCGAGCTCGACAACCTGTTTCGGGCCGCCTTCGCGCGTGACAAGAAGACCCAGGTCGTGCTCAAGGCGGACAAGAACGTTCATCACGGCCGCGTGATCAATTTGATCGAGCGCGCCAAGCAGGCCGGGTTAACGCAGATCGTGTTCCCGGTCGCGTCAGGTCCGTAGCCCCGACCGGCTACGTCACAGCAACACGCCGCCGGCGGGAAGCCCGGCGTCGATCGATTCGACCGGCGCAACGCCGGCGTCGCCAGGCGGTTGCACTGGCAACGCGATCCCGGGTGGTGCCGATGGCTTTGCATCCGGCGGCGAGGGCGGAAACGCGCTCGGCTGATCGCCACCCGGCCCGCCGCGCAGTCGTTCGACGATCTTGCGTACGTGGGCGGCCCACTCCGCGGCGTCGGTGACATGGCGAGGACGCTGGACGGCGGCGGCATCGAACTGTCGTGCCGCGTCACTCAGCGAATCCGCGGCGAGTCGTAGCTTCGCCGATGCGCGCCAATACGCGACATCGCCGAGCAGGCGCTCGATCTCTTTGCGCTGCTCGCCGCGAGCACCATCGTTGGTCAACGACCGCGTGACCAGCAGCGCTTGTTGCAGCTGGGCCTCGGCGTCGTCGATCTTGGTGACCTCGCGCGCGGTCAGTAGCGTGGAGGCTTGTTTCAAGATCATCCCGAGGTAATTTCGCGCGAGCTCTCCGAGATCGGTGGTCTCGAGACTCGTACATTCCGCTTCGGGTGGGATCTTGAGCGGTGCCCACTCGGCGCCAGCGAGCCTACGTGTGCCCCACGGCGGAAATGCTCGGCCGTGCTCGACGACGGCGCGGTCGGCTTCACACGCGATCGCATAGCGCTCGCTGTTCGCGCGTCCGATGAAGAACACCACCGCGGCCGTGAGCCCGACGGCGATGGCGACCGCGGAGATCACCGCGGTCTTGCGATTGCGGGGGCGTGGCGGTTCGCCTTCGCCGTCGTCGTCATCCTCCTCGTCGCGAAGACTAGGGATCGGGGTCGGCGCGTGGCGGGCGCTCGAGAGCTCGGGCGATGATGGTGATGTCGCGGTGGGTGCCGCGACCTCCCCGGCCTCGGGGCTGGCTGCAGGATCTGCGGGCGCAGCGGCTGCAGCCTCCGCCGTAGATTCCACGATCACCGGCGGCGGCGACGAGACGCTCGCAGACGATTCGACCGCTGCACGGTCAGCACGCGAGCGCACCGGGAGCAGCAGCGCGTCTGGCTCGTCCGGCGGTGCTGTCGGCGACCCCGGCGCGTTGGCAGAGACCGGGGAGGCTGCGGGTGCGTCGTCGTCGCCGTCCCCGTTCCCCGGTCGGTCGGTCACGGAGCGACCTCGACGCGGTTACGTCCTCGCTGCTTGGCCGAGTACATCGCAGTATCTGCGCGATCGATCAGATCGGCGGTGTCCTCGCTGGTGTGCCATTGCGCGACGCCCACAGAGACGCGAAGCAACAGCGCCAACCCATCGCCGACATCGAACGCACGCTCGCAGACCCGCTGTCGCATGCGCTCACCGACCTCCCATGCGCGGCCAGCGTCGGCCTTGGGCAGGACGACGAGGAATTCCTCGCCGCCGTAACGCACCAACAGATCGCCGACGCGAATCGCGGCGCGCAACCGGCGAGCGACTTCCGCGAGCACGACGTCGCCGACGCCGTGGCCATGCTGATCGTTCACGGCTTTGAAATGGTCGACGTCCACCATCGCAACCGATAGCGGTCGATCGCGGTCGATCGCGGCCTCGATCTCCTGCGGCAGGCGCGCGGTCAAGAACTCGCGGTTGTAGGCGCCGGTCAACGGATCGGTAACCGCGACGCGATGCAGCCGGACGTTTTCGATATCGAGTGCGATCGTCATCGCGATGAATCGCACGAGCTCCATATGGTTGGCGTCGAATGCCGCGGCTCGTTCGCTGGTGGCGGTCACTACGCCAACGCGCTCGCCGCGCGCGATCAGCGGTACGCACAACATCGATGCGATCGGGGTCTGATTCATCGGTAGCGTCACGAACCGCGGATCCTTCGCGACATCGTCGATCAATGCTGGTTCTCCGTGCTCGACGACCCAGCCGGCCACGCCTTCGCCAACGCCGAACGACAGCGTATGAACGCGCTCGGTGCGCAGGCCATAGGCCGCCTTGGCGAGCAGCCTTCGCCGGTCGGCGTCGAGCAGCATGACCGAGCACGCCTTGGCGTCGATCAGCTGACACAGCAGCTCCGCGATGCGAGAGAGCAGGATGCCCGGATCGAGATCAGAGCCGACGAGCTTCCCGAGCTCGAACAGCGCCCCGGGGAGCTTGTTCAGGACTGTTGGATTCATCGAGTGGATCTCACGGCTCTTGGACGTAACCGATAAACGGAAGGTTTCGGTATAGCTGGCTGACGTCCAAGCCGTATCCGACGACGAACTTGTTGGGAATCGTAAACCCGAGGTAGTCGATGTTCACCTTACGCTCTGCGCGCTCCGGCTTGTGCAATAGCGAGCACAGCTTGATGCTCGCCGGCCGCCGGGTGCTGAGGTTCTCGAGCAGGTAGTGCACTGTGTGTCCGGTGTCGACGATGTCCTCAACCACGATCACGTGTTTGCCCTCGATCGGGCGCGAGAGGTCTTGCGTGATCTGCACGATTCCCGACGACACCGTCGCATCGCCGTACGAAGAGATGCCGATGAAATCGACTAGCACGGGGGCCGCGATCTGGCGGATCAGGTCGGCGAGGAACAGCACCGAGCCCTTGAGCACGCCGATCACGACGACATCGCCGCTTGGGTTGCCAGATGTCCTCAGGGAGGCGTAATCCGCCGTGATCTGCGCACCAAGCTCGCCAACGCGCGCCGCAATTGCATCGGCCGAGATCAGCTCCAAGAACGGGGAAGGGCTACGGTTCCAGGCAGGCGGCGCAGGCATACCCCGACTGTATCCCAAGCCCGTCGCAAGGAGATTTCGAGCCTTGCTGCAATCGTGACGATTCGACGTCGACATGCCTCGGATCAGCAGGCGGCGCTAACGGTTCACGGTACAATTGATTTCCAATGGTCGCTGCCGGCCCGGACCTCGACTCGCAGCTCGGAGCGCTGCTGGGCGAGAGCACCACTGAGATCGATGTCGCGCGCAAGAACCGGGTGTTCTGCAACCGGAACCTTCGCATGGACACGATCGAGATGATCGGGTTCGACATGGACTACACCCTGGCGCTGTACCACCAGGAGAAGCTCGAGCAGCTGTCGATCGAGCTGACGATGACCAAGCTGATCGACAAGCACGGCTATCCGGAACAGATCCGCACGCTGCGTTATGACCCGCGCTGGGCGATCCGCGGCGTGATGGTCGATCGCCAGCTCGGCAACGTGTTCAAGCTCGACCGCCACAGTCATGTCGGTCGCTGCTATCACGGGTTTCGCGAGCTCAACCACGACGAGCGCAAGGCGACCTATCGCAACGAGAAGGTCAATCTGTCGAGCGATCGCTACGAGTGGATCGACACGCTGTTCGGTCTACCCGAAGCCGTGATGTACACGACGCTCGTCGAGTGGTTCGATCGCCGCCCCGGAGCGGTCGACTACGACAAGCTGTTCGGCGATATCCGGATGGCGATCGACGAAGCGCATCGCGACGACACGCTGAAGAGCGTGATCAAGGCGGACCTGCCGTCGTTCATCATGAAGGACCCGCTGCTCGGCGAGACGCTCCACAAGTTTCGCAGCTCCGGCAAGAAGCTGTTCCTGCTGACCAACTCGCTCTACGACTACACCTCGGTCGTGATGAGCTATTTGCTCGATGGCGAGCGCAAGGCGTATCCGTCGTGGCGCAATTACTTCGATATCGTGATCGTCGGTGGCGCCAAACCGGCGTTCTTCAATGAGGTCCGCCCGTTCGTCCAGATCGATCCGGTCACCGGCGCACCGGTTCACAACGGCACCAACGGCGAGACCATCAAGCACCTGACGCGCGACAAGATCTATCAGGGCGGCAACGTCATCGCGTTCGAGCAGATGACCGGGATCAAGGGCGAGCAAGTACTCTACATCGGCGATCACATCTACGGCGACATCTTGCGGCTGCGCAAGCAGCACATGTGGCGCACCGCGATGGTGCTGCAAGAGCTCGAGCGCGAGGTCTCGGTCAGCGATCGGCTCGAGGGGCCGCTCAGCGATCTCGAGTTGCTCGATCGCCGGCATCGCAACTTGGAGTCCGAGATCGACTATCAGACGCTGCGGATCAAGAAGATCCAGCGCTTGATCGACGACGAGACCACGTCGGCGTCGATGCGGTCGCGGCTCGAAGAGGAGCGCCGCACGGTGCGTGCGAGCGTCGAGTCGCTGCGTGATCGCGCGGCGCTGATGGAGACCGAGGTCGAATCGCTCGAGGCGCGGATCGATCGAACGTACAACCCGTATTGGGGCTCGTGCCTGCGCGAGGGCAACGAGAACTCGCGATTCGGCGAGCAGGTCAACGACTACGCCGATCTGTATACGTCGCGAGTCTCGAACTTCGTGCCGTATTCGCCGCTGCGCTACTTCCGTGCGCCGCGCCGGCCGATGCCGCACGAGATCTAGAGGTTGCAGTCGCCGAGGGTCGCTGTCGATTGTCGAGCAACACCTCGGGATCGCGATGGATTCCCAGGGAGCCAGTAGCGAGCGAGTCGTCCCAGCGATCGACGCTTGAGCGCATGCGATTCTGCGGATGTAACGGGAGATCTGCGTCGCGGCTGATTGGCACGTGTCCTGCTCCTCGCCCGCCGCATGACCTCGACGCGAGTTTCGGACGTCGCTGTCGTCGTCGCGCTTGCGACGATCGCGGCGTGTGCTCCCCCACCATCGGAGCCCAAGGCGATGCCGCGCTGGCACGACGGCTACCAGCATCGGATCGTCATCAAGTTCGCAGACGGCCAGAAGGCGCGCCTCGGCGAGGGCAAGTTTGATCTGCCGTCGTCGAGCGATGCCAACGAGCTCGCGTCCATCCTCGCATCGCATGACCTCACGATGAAATCCGTCGTGTCGTTGACGGACAAGAAGGTCGACGAGTTCGAGAACCGAGCTCGCGATCTGTCGTCGGCCGAGCCGGCGGATCTGCGCGGCATCTTCGCCGCGGCTCCCAGTGATGATCAAGCGGCGACGATTTCAGCGGCGCTCGAGCTATCGACGCTTGCCTCGGTGGACTACGTGTACCTCGAACCGCTCGCGGTTCCGCCGCCGGGAGACATCGCGCCGATGACCGAGCTGTACACCGATCGCCAGACCTATGGCGGGCCGAGCGGCATCGACGCGGCGTACGCGCACTCGATCGGCATCCGTGGCGCCGGCATTCGGCTCGCCGATGTCGAGTATGGCTGGTACTACGAGCATGAAGATCTCATCGACCGAGATCTGCATCCCGAGCCCGGGCAGACGATGCACCCCGATGTGATCGCGCGCGAGTACCCGCATCATGGGACGGCGGTGATCGGCGTGACGTCGGCGGTGGACAACGAGTACGGCATGACCGGCCTGGTGCCCGATGCCGAGGTCTACACGTACCCCGAGTGGACGATGGAGGAGGGCATGCGAAGCGCAGGCGCGGTTGCTGCCGCGCTCGCCGGTTCGCGCCCGGGAGACGTGGTGCTACTCGAGATGCAGACCATCGGTCCGGGAGACGACTACATCCCGGCCGAATACGATCCGACGATCTGGCAGATGGTCAAGACGGCGACCGACGCGGGTGTCGTCGTGGTCGCCGCGGCGGGCAACGGCGAGCAAAATCTCGACGATCCGCTGTACGCGGACTACCTGGCGCGCGGCGACAGCGGCGCGATCATCGTCGGTGCTGGCAGCGCGAACGGCGAGGTTCTCGACTTCAGCACCTACGGTTCGCGCGTCGATCTTCAGGGCCAAGGGCAGGTCGTGGCCACGCTCGGCTACGGCAATCTGATCAAGCTTGGCGGAGATCTCAACCAGTACTATGCGCGGCTGTTCATGGGCACGAGCTCGGCGTCACCGATCGTCGCCTCGGCGTGCGTTGCGATCCAGAGCTTCGCGCTCGAGTATCTCGGTCACCCGCTACAGCCGAGGGAGTTGCGCGATCTGCTGAAATCGACGGGCACACCGCAGCCCGATCCGCAGAATGGACCGATCGGTCCGCGCCCCAACATTCGCGCCGCGATCGAGAAGCTGATCGCCGACAACTCGATCGAGGTGTGCAGCGACGGTCAGGACAACAACGGCGATCAGGTCGTCGATTGCGCGGAGACCAGCTGCGCGACCAACCGTGCGTGCATGGCGACCGGATCACAGATCTACGAAGCGACGCCGCAGCTGGCGATTCCCGACGCAAACCCCGAGGGCGTAACCAGCGTTATTCATGTCGATGATGCAGGATCGCTTGCAGGTTCGGTCAACGTCACGCTCGATATCACGCATCCATACTCCGCGGATTTGATCGTGACGCTGTCCAAGGATGGCGTCACGCAGGACGTCGCGCGCCGGGTCGGCGGCTCGAGCTCAAACCTTCAGGGAACGTTCATGTTGTCCGGGTTCTCGGGCACGAGAGCGGGAGACTGGGTCCTGAAGGTTGTCGACGAAGGCACGGGCGACGTCGGCACGCTGAACCGGTGGAGCCTGGAGATCGTGCAGTAGCAGCGAGCATTCTGACCGGCACAACCTGTGCGTGGGGCGCGATGCGAACGAGTGAGTTTGGAGGCTGCGAGCTAATCGAGCCGTCGGAGTGCGTAGCGCTTTGACGCTCTGGAGGCGACACTTCGCTGAGCTCGCGATCAGACCGGCGGGGCGTTGACCTGAATGCCGAGCTTGCCGTCTCCGATGGTCACCTGGGCATCACGGAATCCGTGATCGGCCAGCGTATGCGTAATGATCTCGGCAAGCTGTTGCTGGGTGATTCGCTCGGGAAGTGCGGGCACTTCCGGGCTGCTCATCGCCGCGGTCACTGCCGTCTCCAACCGCGCTCGCTGACCATCGGTGAGCGTGCACCGGACGTCGAGCTTAAGCATCAACGCCCCGTCGGGGAGCTCGTGGACCGCGGCGGGTACGGTGACCTTGAGTTTGTCAGGGTCCAGTCCTTCGTTCCCGTGGATCGTGATCTTGATCTGTCCATCTGGTGTCTTCTCGGCGGTGACTTGATCGGGGACTATGCCGGCAGCTTCGAGTTGATTCTGGATGTCGGTCTCGATCTCGTCCGCCGGCTTTTCAGGATCGACGGAAAGGAGCACGTGATTCACGAACGCGTAGGTGAGCGGAGCGAACAGGCCGAGAATGGCCGTCACGACGAGCGTGGCGAGAACTGGGTGATGTTTGAGCAGACGCATCTTGGATTCCTTTGCGTGAGAGTGAACAGAGTGGACAGCCGACGCGCGCGTCATCGCGGGCGATGACAGGTCGGCCTTGGTTTGCTCGCCGAGGGCGGCGAGGTCGTTGCTCCATGGATTAGCCACGGCACACCTCCTCGGAAAGAGATTGAGGGTCAGGGGGTGAGGGTCGGGGGGCGAGCTCGCTTAGCCCGGCGTAGTAGCGCCGGAGCCGGTCTCGTCCGCGGGTCAGTCGCGACTTCACCGAGGACAGCGACGTGCGCTGAATCTCGGCGATCTCCTCGATCGAGTAGCCGTGCAACTCGAACAACACGATCGCTTCACGCTCCGCGGGTCGCAGCGCGCCGAGCGCGGCGGTCGCACGGCTCGCGCTCGCGCGGTCATCGGCCCATCGAGCGCCATCGTCACCAACGGGCTCGGGAAGCGAAACGTCATCTTTCGAGATCAGCCGTCGCCAAAACGCGCGGCGACAATGCGTGCGATGGACCGACACGACGACGCTCTGGATCCACGGCCTGAACCGTTCTCGATCCTTGAGCGTCGGCAGCTTGACCATCGCCCGCAGCACGGCTTCCTGGAAAACATCGTCGCCCTCGGCATTCGACCTCGCGATGCGGCGTGCGAACAGTTGCACGTCGTCGTGGATCGGGCCGAGCAGCTCGAATAACGTCTCCCAGGAGGCTTTCGAGGTACTCATTGGCGGCTCCGACTACTAGACGCTCGCAGCCTCGCCGAAAGTCGCAACAATCGATCAAGAAACGTCGATTGAAGGCAATACACGCCAGCGACACACCTAACTGGCGTGACCAACATCATCCTGTCGATGATGCCGGGTCGCTGGATGGGCGATCGCCGGCACTCTCGACATCTCGGCCGACCCGATCGTGACGCTGACCAAGGATGGCGTCACGCAGGACGTTGCGCGCCGGGTCGGCGGCTCGAGCGCAAACCTTCAGGGAACGTTCATGGTGTCCGGGTTCTCGGGCACGAGAGCGGGAGACTGGGTCCTGAAGGTTGTCGACGAGGGCACGGGCGACGTCGGCACGCTGAACCGGTGGAGCCTAGAGATCGTGCAGTAGCAGCGAGATGGCCGCCATGCGTGGCGTGAGGGCAGAGCAACGGCGCGAAAGCTCCGACGAATTTCCGACGAGCCGAGCGATGGTGTCTCGTGGATCTCTGGTGTCGGCCGTCGTGGTCTTGCGTGCTTGGCGTGGCATCTCGGCTGCAATAGTCCTCCGTCATGAAGGTCCGACATGGTTCGATCGTTTTGCTGGTGATGTCCGCGTGCGCTAGTTCGGAAGCCATTCCAACGCCGCGCCAAGGCGAGCTCGACTGCGGCGTCGTGCGGCTCGGATTTGGCGAATCAGAGTGTGATGCCGGGAACGAGGCCGTGCTCGGCTGCTTCGAGCAAGCGCTGGCGCAGTGCGAGCTCGCAAAGCTGGTGATCGCAGAGGGCTACGAAGACTACGACGCTGAGACGAGTCTCCGCATCGTGGAATCAGCCACCGGCGGTTGCGAAGTCTCGATCATTCAGGCCGAGGTCCTCGAAGGCCGTCACCACCGAGATACTGAATCGGTTTGTAGCGGAGCGATGCGAGTAACGCCATCGTTCGAGTGCGAGCGACTCGAGGGAACCAGCTGCACGGTGATCTCGAGCTCCGAGCAGTTGTGATTGCAATGCTCGATCAGCGCGGCATCGCCTGAGGTGATGGCACACCGAGCCACGTTGCCAGCACCCCGCTGATCCGGCGCATGTCGACGAGCTCGCCGCTGGGTTGTTGGCGCGGCGGAGGTGACGTGCGGCCAGAGCCGAGCACGATCAGGGGAACATGGCGATTGTAGGAATAAGCAGAACCGTGGGACGGAGCACGCGAACCCGCGAGCTACCGCCACAGCGAGACCAACAGATCGATCAGCGCGGTCCCCGACGTGACCGAGTCAAAGTCGCTGCGCGTCGTGGCGCGTGAATCCATCATTGCTGCCCACTGCGCGTTGTCCTGCTCGCGCTTGGCAGCCTGACGCATCCGCTCGATCTCTTTCTTCTCGGCGCGCTCGAGCCCGCCGTTCATCACGAACGAGATCACCCGCGGCAGCTCACCGACGTCGAAGAACGCGCCATGCGACCGGCAGACGTCGATGATCACGCCGGCACCCGCGGCGAACAGCTTGCGATTCATGATCGTCGCGCATACCGGACACTTCACGTACAGCTTACCGGCCGGCGGTTTGGCGTGGAGCTCGCCGGCAGGCAGCGATCCGAGCAACGCGTCGGCGCGGGCCTGTTGTCGGTCGGTGACGACGCGCTGGATCGCGTTCTGGTCGAGGAAGATTCCGTGGCAGTCAGCGCACTCGTCGATCGCGATATCTCCGACGCGGCGCGTCCGCATTGCAACGCTGCAACGTGGGCACGGCCGTTCACTCGTGCTCGCCTCGATCGCAGCGACCGCGAGCTCGGTGCCGCACTCCGGGCAGTGATGATGGCCATGAAACACGCGCGACAAGCAGCGCGGGCATGCCTTGAGCAGCAGCTCCGAGGTGCAGTAGTCGCACTTCTTGGCGGTGGGGGCGACGCCGGCGCCGCATCGCGGACACGACAGCAAGCCGGCCTGTGACGACGGAGCTTCCAGCGTCGAGATCACTCCACAGCGACAGCGAAACTGCTGGCCAATGGCATGCCCGGTGACGTCGTAGCGGCTATTGCAGCCGGCGCACGCGAGGATCATTTCCTAGATGATGCCACGGCTCGGGGCCGCGCCAATCACCGCGGCGCTGACCTACACCGACCTACGAGCCCGGCGGCGCGATCGGGACGAGTCGCCGGTCGGCAACGTAGTGCGAGGCGCTGGCACGAGCGAGCGCGGCCTCGTAGAGCGCTCGCTGCGCCGCAGGTAGCGTGCCGGCAAGCCGAACGGTGTAGAGGTGCTCGTAGTACGCGTCGGGATGGACCTCGACGGTGATCCGCGCCGCGCTTGCCTCGAGCGTCCGGCCTCCGGACCATGCACGCGCGACGACGCGGCGCTCGCCGGGCGGGATTCGGGTGTCGCTCCGCTCTTGCCAGCCGCGCGTGGCGTCGTATGCGATGTCCCGGCCGATTCTCAGCATCGCGGATGCGCCGGGGATCGTAGTGCCGTTGCGATCGATGAGCTCGATCGACAGCCAGATCGCTGGGGTGGGCGTGGTGGGGAGGTAATGGCCGGCGCCGACGTTGGCGAGCTCGGCGGCCGCGGTGATCTGCGAGCCGCTGCGGTGAGCGCGTGCAGCGAGGGAAAACGCGCGGCGCACCATCGCAGGATCGTGGATGCCGCGGATCCGATGATCGCGCTCGGGCATGTGACAATGCTGGCACTGGACCCCTCGACGCATGTAGGGACCCTCGAGCCATTCTTTGTAGGTGTTGAGCAACGGCTTTCCGGCGACCGCGCTGCGCGGAGGCAGTTGATGACATGGCAAACAGAAGTCACCGCGCTCGTAGATCGACAACGTCGAACGCGGATATCCCGCGAGCGGCGGCAATGAGCCTGCGGATCGCTCGGGACCGTGGCGAACCCATGAGCGGACGTGGCAGCCGGCGCATTGCACGCCCTGGTCGCGCAATGCGGCGTCGGTACGCTGCTCGGCGAGTGGCGCGTGACAGCGTTGGCACGATGCGGTCTCGGCGGCCGTCATGCCCGCGATCTGAGCGCGGAACCCAGGCGACGACGCCATGTTGTGGATCGACCCCGACCACCGCTCGAGCTGCTTGGTGTGGCATTCGCCGCACCGGCGCGCGTCGAGCGACGCCTGGTCGCGCGGCAGCGCCGTCGGTGGTGGGCCTTGCGGTTGCAACGCGCGTCCGAACACCGCGCCTCCGTCACCGCCGCGGCCCGGCCACGTGCCGACGTCGATCGGCGCTCGACGATCAGCGGCGATCGCCCCGAGGTCCAGCGTGGTTGCATCGGCGCGCTCGGCCGATGCACCGAGCGCGAGCACGTGATCGGCGAGTGCCCAGATCTCGGCGGTGGTCAGCGTGCCGCTGTAACCCGGCATCGTGGTTCCCGCGAGACCCGTAGCGATCGTGAGCGCGGCGGCGCGGCGCTTGGTGGTCGGCTGATCGTCGCTGCGCGGGCGATGGAGCGGGGTTTGTCTGAGATCCGGTGCCCGCGGCTCGGTCGCACCACGATCGTGACACGCGGCACAGCCGAACCGCGTCCACAGCACGGCGCCACGACTCGCTGCGAGCGCCGGCGGCTCACCCAGCACGACCGGAGCCGCCCTTGCGCGATAGCCATGCGGTGCGAACGCCTTCACGACTGCGATCAATTGATCGATCGTCGCGTCGTCGAGGATTGCGCCAAACCCCGGCATCGAGGTGCCAGGCGCGCCGTGGCGGATCGTAACGCGCAGATCATCGTCGGTCGGCGGTTGACCCAGCGGCGTCGAGCGCCACGCCAGGTCGCCGCGATCGAACGCACGCGGGCGTGGTGTCGTGTACGGCGCCGCGGGACCAGATCCGTCGCCAGCTGCGCCGTGGCATGGGCCGCAGTAGCGGTCGTAGACCGGCCAGCCCGGGAGTGTGTTCGGTGGGCGCGCTGGTGGTGCGGTCGACGCCGTCGAGCGCCACCCGATCGCGGCGATCGCGATCGTAAGCAGGGGCACGACCAGACGCACCGCAGGAACCTGCCGCAATCCGCCTGGCAGCGCCAGTCATGACCGGCACCCTTGGTCGCCGGCCGCCGGCATGACATATCCGGACGACATGATTCGCACCAAGGTCCTCGGCATCGGCAGCTATGTCCCCGATCGCGTGGTCGCCAACGACGAGCTGGCGTTTCTCGACGACCGCCACGTTCGGCGCGACACCATGCAGACGGAGACCAACGATGAGTGGATCCGCAAACGCACTGGCATCGTCGAGCGACGCTTCGTCCCCAACGATGGCTCGATGGCGACCAGCGATCTCGCGCTACGAGCCGCTCAGCGCGCGCTGCTCGACGCAAACATCGAGCCGACCGACATCGACTGCATCATCCTCGGAACGCTGTCACCCGATCTGCATTTTCCCGGCACCGCGGTGATCCTACAGAACAAGCTCGGCATCGCCGACCGTACCAACTGCGCCTGCTTCGACATCCGGCAGCAGTGCTCGGCGTTCGTCTACGGCCTGCAGATGGCCGACGCGTTCATTCGGTCCGGAACCTACAAGCGCATCCTGCTGGTCGGAGCAGAGCTCCACAGCCACGCGCTGGATTTCTCGACGCGCGGCCGCGACGTGATGGTGCTGTTCGGCGACGGCGCGGGTGCGGTCGTGCTCGGTCCGATCGACAGCGACGATCCGCGCGCGGGTGTCATGTACACGTCGGTGGGCGCCGACGGCCGCGGCGCGATGGACCTCCATCTCAAGATCTTCGACATCGCGAAGCTGCCGTACATCGACTACGACGCGCGCGATCGCGAACAGAATCAGATGATGTACCCGCAGATGGATGGCAAGCGGGTCTATCTCAACGCGGTGCGCGGGATGGTGATGGCGACCCAACGCGCATTGTCGACGACTGGGTTGTCATGGGACGACATCCAGTGGTTCGTGCCGCACCAGGCGAATCTGCGGATCAACGAGAAGGTGGTCGAGATCGCGCAGGTTCCGGCCGAGAAGGTACTGAATACGATCGAGCGGTTTGGGAACACGACCGCCGCGACCGTGCCGCTGACGATCGACTATTGGAGGCAGCAGGGCAAGGTGCGAAAGGGAGATCGGATCCTGTCGGCGGTGTTCGGATCCGGGTTTACCTGGGGAGCGGCGGTGTTCGAGGTCTGAGGCGGAGGTCTCGGATCCGGACTGGAGACTTGCGGTGTAGGCTCGACTCGTACGCTCGGCTGAATTGACGGCGAGGGTAGCGGGCGCGATCCTTACGCCGTGCGAAACAAGCGACGGTTGTTGGGATGCACGGTGGTGCTCGGTGCCACGATCGCGGCGTGCATCGGCGTGAACCTATCGTCGAACGATCAATCGACGATCATTCTCGATCACCTGTCCCACGATTTCGGCAACGTCGACGTGGGTGTCTCCGAGATGTTCACGTTCACCGTCACGTCGCAAGGTGACGTCGACGCCGACATCATCTACGACATCGAGGCGGGGCAGGGGTGCGCCGGGTTTGCGGTAAATCCCAAGAACCTTCCCGCGCAGGTCGCGTGCCTGGGCGGCAGCTCCGCGTTCGCTCAGACCTGCACCTCGTATCAGTTCGACGTGGTGTTCGCTCCGCAGGGGCAGGGACAGCACGCTTGCTCGGTCACGATCCACTACCAATCGATGTACGGCAGCAACGTGTTCCTGCCACCACCCATACAGGTCTCGGTGACCGGCTTCGGCGTCGCGCAGCAGTACGCGATGGACATCGTGCCGACCTCGACCATCCAGTTCGGCGACGTTCCAGTGTCCGACCTGAGCGATCAGCAGATGGTTCGCGTCACCAACTCGGGAGGCTTGGGGCTGACGGTCACTCCCTCGCAGACGCCGCCCAGCGGTGGCGCATTCTCGCTGTCGCAATGTGCCGTCGGTTCGGCGTTTTCGCTTGCTCCGGGAGTGTCCAAGGACTGTTTCGTGCGGTGCCAGCCACCAGCTGCCGGCCCATACACCGGCGCTTTGACGTTCGCCGCCAACAACGGCCTGATGCGGACGGCCAATTTCGAATGCAACGGCGTGACGTCTGACGTTCGCGTCACGCCGAGCCCCGTCGTGTTCGACAACACGCTCGTCGGTACGCCGCCCGGAACCAAGACCATCGTGATCCAGAACCAAGGGAGCGCGACCACGCAGATCCAGGAGATCCAGATCAATTCATCGGTCGGCGCCGAGCTCGAGTTCGTCGCCACCCCCGTGTTGCCGATGCCGCTCGCCGCGTTTGGTGGCAGCGGCAACTTTAGCCTCAGGTATCACGCTGCGACGGCGCACCCGTCGGGTCAGCTCGGCACCGTCGTGATTCGGGAGACCAACGGAAACATGCGAAACGTGATCGTGAACGGCGAAGCGCTGGTCGGCGAGATCGGCACAGCGCCCTCGTCGGTCGACTTCGGTCCGATCTGCGCGGGCGCGACGGCGAACAAGCCCGTCGAGGTGTACGCCGCCGCCGCTGGGTCACTCGTGCTCGACGCAGTCACCAAGCCGGGTGCGCCGTTCGACATCACCACGGTGATGAACCAGCCGCTCGCCGGCAACCATGGACCGGGGGTGACGTTAACCGCGTCGATCACCGCCACCACCGAGGGAGCGGTAGCTGATCATTTCGTATTGAGCTCCAATGCGCCGGGCAACATGGAACACGAGGTGCCGATGTCGGCGATCGTGTTGCCTTCCGGCGTCAGCCCGACGCCCGCGATCGTTCACTTCGGTCCAGCCGCGGTAGACATCCCGACCACCGGACGCGAGGTCACGATCAGTAACTGCAGTACGTCCGAGCTCTCGATCACCGCGGCTCGATTCGAGGGTGCCAACGGCGATAGCTCGGCCACCGGCGCAGAGTTCTTCATCGTGATCGCCCCGGAAACCGTCATTCAACCCGGTACGTCGCAGAACTACTTGATCGCGATGTTGCCCAAGAGCGACGGACCGAAGACCGCGACGTTTGTCGTCGAGCACTCGGCCGGCATGTCGGCGGTGACCCTCGACGGCACTGGATTCGGTGCTGACCTCGGTGGCAACGATCGGACGACGTATTATGCGTGCAGCGTCGGCGGAGGGCCAGGTGGTGCACTGCCGATCGGGTTGGGTTTGATCGGCCTCGCATGCCGCCGGCGCCGGCGAGTCAGCGCTGCGTAAACTCCGAGCGCGAGTCCGAGGGATCCAGGCTGCACCGACGAATTGCAGCACCCGCTCGGGGCGGTGACCTCGCAACCTTCGGCGGTCACCGGCGCGCGCACGCGCGTCGCATGCGTCAGCGCGCGCACCGTGCCGTCGTAAGAGCCGACGATCAACCAATCCCCAGAGGTTGCAAGACTGGCGAATACCGGTGCGCCGAGGTCCGTGCTCCAGGCCGCGCGTCCCGACCGCAGCTCGATCGCAGACAGCACGCCGGCAGTATCGGCCGCCCACACGATGTCGCCCGTGATCACGGGTGACGCTGCGAACCCAGCTTCGCCCGCGCCGCGATAGTGCGTGGTGCGCAGTGGGCTCGGGGTTCCTGATACCCGCCACAGCTCCGCGCCGGTCGCTGCATCGAGGCCTACGAGATCGCGATACAGCGTCGGAACCACGAGGACTCCATTGGCGATCGCCGGCGTGCCAATGGTCGCATTGCCCCACTCGAAGCCATTGGGATCGAGCTTGGTCGTCCACCGCAGCACGCCGGTGATCGCGTCGAGCGCGATCACCTCGCTGAGGCCATTCGCGATGTACACGGTGTCACCGGCGATCACCGGTGACGCATGAATGCCGTAGCTCAGCTCGCCTTCGAGCCGCCAGAGCTGGTTGCCGGTCATTCGATCTCGCGCGAAGACGCCTGCGGCAGCGCGGTCGAACACACCGACGCTGATTCCCTCGGCGACCGCGATCGAGGACAGGGTCGGAAAGCCAGCGCTCGGGTATGCGTGCTCGACCGCCCATGCCGGGGCGCCACTCGCTGCTTCGATCGTCGCGACGCGACGCTCGTTGCCGATCAAGATCTCCCCGGCCTCGGTCGACGGCGGTGCGAACGTAACAACGCCGGCGGACGCATCACCGCCGCCGAGCTCGTGCTGCCAGCGCAGAACGCCGCGCGATGCGTCGATCGCCAGCACCGTGCCATCGATTTGACTGGCCACGATGAGCTCGCCGGCGACCACGGGGCCGGTCCGTACCGGCAGTGGCGTCGCGACTCGCCAGCGCAGCGCGCCGGTCGCGAGATCGAACGCGACGACGCCACCACCGCCGCCGTCACCCAGATCGGTCGCCACGGCGTACACCGCGCCGTGCGCGATGACCGGCGCGGAATGCAGGATGTGTCCGCCGACGGTGTTGGTCCACCTAGTGTCGAGCGGAGGTGCCAGCTCGCGGGCGGTCGCACCCGTGTGGCCACCATTGCCGCCGAGCTGCGGCCACGGATCGCCGGCTGGTGGCGGCTCGGTCGTCGAGCAGGCTTCGATCGTGAACGTGCGAGTGGCGATCCCGGCTTTGGCCGTGCGCGCAGTGATCGCAAGCGTGTGAGCGCCTTCGGACAGCAACGGCAACTCGGTGCGCCAATTCCAGCCGCCGGAATAACGCAATGCGATCGGCGTTCCGCAATCGAGCTGAGCAGTGACCGACAGGGTGCCGGCATCGAGCTCGGCCGCGACGATCAACGGCTCGCCAGTCGCGGTGCACTGTCGTGTCGCAGGTGCGATCACCGACACGAATGGCTCCTCGACGACACTTCGGTGATACGCCGTGAGGCCGCCGCGATCGATCGTGATGACCCGATAGCCGGCGGGCGTGAAGTCGAGACCGCCCATTAGCAACGGCTCGGTACCAAGCTCGACGAGTCCACCATGATCGACTACCCGGTTGGAATGCGTGTGCCCGGTGAGCAGGTAATCGACCCCGAGCTCGCGCAGCACATTGACGATGTCTGGCTCGGGCGGGGCGTGGGTCATCGCGACCACCGTCATTTCGGGCGCTACCCGCTCGAGCTCGGCGCCGAGGTAGCTCGCGATGTCGTCGGCGGGCATCGCCATGTTCCACACCACGAAGTGCACGGTCCCGATGTCGAAGCTGTAGTTGTCGGGCCCGAACCGTGCGAACCACGCTTCGCCACCGTCGTACCAATCGTGATTGCCAGGTACCGGAATGAATGGAACGTCGAGCTGAGCGACTGCGGCGTCGACGAGATCGAACTGATCGTCGCCGTTGCCCTGGGTAATGTCGCCGAGGATCGTGAAGAACGCCGGTGGTTGGTCGACGGCGATCGCGTCGTCGATCACGCTGCCGAGATCGAGACCGAACGGATGTTTGGGCGACAAGTGCGTGTCGGACGCGACGACGAAGCTCAGCGGCCCGCGATGCGGGGTGGATTGTGGCCGGAGCCCCAGATCGATCCGCGATTTTCCATCGACCCGTAGCCACACCGGGCCGGGCACGAAGCCGTCGGGCACCCGCACCCATGCGATCGAACGATCGCCCTCGACGATCTCGAGCGTGAACTCACCACGCGGATTGGTCGTGACGAACTGCTCGATACCGAGTCCCACGACCGCGCCAGCAACCCCGGGTTCGCCGATCGACGGAGTGCCGTCGCCATTGCGATCCTCGTAGACCAAGCCCCGAATCGGTCGTGCGGACGCGTGGTCGGCCAGCCACATCAGGCCTATGGTCGCGACGACCAACCGCATACCGAATCATTCCACGGAATCCGCGTGGCCGCCGCGATTGCCACCACTCAGTCGAGTGGGGACACTGCCGCGGCGGCGCGTTTCTCGTCGAGCAACGCGCGCAGCTCACCCACGATCTGGGGATGACGCGCGGCCAGGTTGGACAGCTCGTTGGGATCGTCTTGCACGTCGTACAGCTCGAACACGTCGCCGGTCTGGATCAGCTTCCACCTGCCGCGAATCATCGCGAACATCTCGCGAGGGCTCGAGCGATCCTTGATCATTGCAGCGAACGCCGTACCGGCCGCCGCGACCGCAGGCTTTGCGCCGGTCGCGAGGGCGGCAAACGACGTACCGTCGACGTCGGGCGGTACCGGCGGGATGAAGCCCGCGAGCTCGACGATCGTCGGCGTCAGGTCGATGAGGCTGACGGTCTCGGGCACGCGCTGCTGACCGATGCCAGGGCCCTGTACGATCAGCGGGACCCGCAACTGCGAGTTATACAGATCGGTCGCGTGATTCGGGTTGCCGTGGTCGCCGAGTCCCTCGCCGTGATCGGCGGTCACGATCACGATCGGCGCGTTGGCTGGCTCGCGGACCTCGAACGGCTTCAAGATCTCGGCAAGCATCGGATCGCATTTGCTGAGCGCGGCGTCGTAGAACCGTCCGGGCGTTTCGGCGCGCGCAGTCGCCGAGATCCCGACCGTCCAATTGTGGGGCTCGAGGACGTGCATCCACAGAAATACCGGCCGCCGATTCGGAAGTCGCTCGCGCGCAGCGAGCCAATCACCAGCCATCCGAGCCAGCTTGGCGCCGTTGGACTCGAACACCACATGATCGAGCCCGCGCTCCCATCCGCTGCGCACCTCGGGCCCCCACAACCTGTCACAGCACATGAACCCTGCCGTGTCATAGCCGCCGGCGCGCAGCCGCTCGGCGAGCAGCACGTAGCGCGGATCGACGCGCAGCGCCCAGTTGACGACGCGGCCTTTGATCCGCGTCGGAGCGAAGCCGATCACCATCGATGGAATCGACCGCCGCGTCACGTTGCTCGGCGCATACGCGAACTCGAACACCGTGCCGCGGTTCGCGAGTGACTCGAGCGTCGGCATCGGTGCGGTGCCGCCATAAGCAACGAGCCGATCCGCACGCATCGTGTCGATCGTGATCAAGATGATGTCGGGATGCGGCGCGCCAGGGCGCGGGGCCGGCCGGAACCGTTCGAGCGACACCGCAGAGCGGATCGCGTCGAGGTCGTACAGCGCGTCGATCGCGAGGCCAGCGATCGGTCGATCGCCCCAGACCTCGAGCGTGACCGCAGGTGAGTACGCTTTGGTGATCAGAGCGGTGGCCGTCGTAGCGAGCACGATCGCAATCGCGCCCGCGGCGATCGCGACGTGTCTCAGCTTGGACCATGCTGCGTGGACGACCAGCGCGATCGCGACGCCGATCGCGGGCGCATTCAGAGCACTGGTATCGATCGGCCCGAGCCGCGGGCGCACTGCGACGAGCCAGGTGACATAACCGATCACGGTCATCACCACGCCCGCCGCGACGAAGATCGGCGTCGGGCGCAGCAGCGTCGCGCGGCCGGAGCGCCGCCAGCGAGCGTCGATCCGGCGGGCGATCGCAGCGAACAGGCGAGCGCTCGGACGCGACGCGGCGACCAGCAGTAACGTGACTGCGACTGCGATCCCGGCCTGGCCGAACCCGATCGGCGCGGCCTTGAACTCGGTCACCGACGCGAGCCACCACGTCGCCGCATTCCCGGTCCACGCCAGCGCGATCACGCTCATGCACAGCGTGGCCACCCAACCGGCGAGCTCCGCGGGGTCGTCGATCTGCCACGATCCTCCCACGCGCCACGCCGCGGCCAGCGCTCGCGCAAGCACGCTCATTGCGAACAGCAGCGGAACGACGATCAGCGCCACGTAGCCCGCGGTGAGCGCCAGCGGCAACGGTCCTGCGTCGAACCCCTCGATCACCCCACAGCCGAGCGCGCCGATCGCGGCGGCGACGATGCTCGGCGCCAGCCAGCGAGCGATCGAACGCACTCGCGACCCGATAGTGGAGACGTCCGCCACGCGCGCAGTCATTGTACACGCCGAGCCGGTGCGCCGGTCGATGACGCTGTGGCGGCGCGGTGAGCGCTAGCGTCGCGGTGTGCATGACGGTCGGACTCCGGAACCCTCGTGCTACGGTCGCAAGATGCTGGTGGTGAGCTGAACCCGGCGACCACCCGGAGGCATCGAACGAGCATGTCGCGGCGGCCGCACGTAGTGATCATCGGTGGCGGATTTGGCGGGCTGGCGGTCGCGCGCGGGCTCCGGCGTGCCGACGTGAACGTGACGCTGATCGATCGGCGCAACCATCATCTGTTTCAGCCGCTGCTCTATCAGGTGGCGACCGCAGCACTCAATCCGAGCGACATTGCCTATCCGATCCGCGGGGTATTCGCCGACGATCCGAATATTCGGGTGCTGCTCGCCGAGGCGACCTCGATCAACGTCGCGGCTCGCACGGTGGTCATCGACGATGGCACGCTCACCTACGACTATCTGATCGTCGCGACCGGAGCGACGCACTCGTACTTCGGCAAGCCATGGGCAGCGCTCGCGCCGGGGCTGAAGTCCGTCGAGGATGCACTCGAGATTCGCCGCCGGATCTTTCTCGCGTACGAGGCCGCGGAGCGCGACTCCGATCCTCGCGAACAACGCGAGTGGTTGACGTTCGCGGTGGTCGGCGCAGGGCCGACCGGGGTCGAGCTCGCGGGTGCGCTCAGCGAGATCGGGCTGCACACGCTGGCGCGTGACTTTCGCAGCATCGATCCCACCCAGGTTCGCGTGCTGCTATTCGAGGCAGGCGATCGAGTGCTCGGCGCGTATCCACCCAAGCTCTCGGAGGCTGCGCGACGCTCACTCGAAGGTCGGCAGGTCGAGGTTCGCGTCGGCACCAAGGTGACCGCGATCGACGACCGCGGTGTCACGGTGCAATGCGGCGACCGCGAGGAGCGGATCGCGACCCGAACGGTGCTGTGGGCCGCCGGCGTGCAGGCATCATCGATCGCGAAGGACGTGGGCGCTCCGCTCGATCGCGCCGGTCGGGTCGAAGTTCGGCCGGATCTGTCGATCCCGGGGCATCCCGAGGTATTCGTGATCGGCGATCTCGCCAACATGGCGTCGACGGGGATCGTGGTTCCTGGCGTCGCCCAGGGCGCGCTGCAAGGCGGACAATACGTCGCCAAGATCATCAGGTCGGAGCTCGGCACGGTCGGCGACCGCCAGCCGTTTCGCTACCGCGACAAAGGCAACATGGCGACGATCGGTCGCGCCGACGCGGTGATCGCCACCAAGCGATTCGCGCGATCAGGATTGGCAGCGTGGCTGCTGTGGTGGGCGGTGCACATCATGTTCTTGATCGGCTACCGCAACCGCTTGTTGGTGATGTTCAACTGGGCGTGGTCGTGGTTCACGTTCAAGCGCGGCGCGCGGCTGATCACCGGAACGACGGGCGCGCTGCCGCCGGTGAGCACGATCGGCGCCGACGGCGAGGTCGTGTTGCCACGGGCAGCGGCGAACGTCGCGCTCGACGGCGAGCCGCGCGACGCTGATCAGCGGACACAGCCTCGCTAGTACGATCGACTAGAACCGTTCGATCCACGAGATGTCGCGGTCGTGGGGGACCTCGATCGTGACGTCGCGCTGGACGTCGAGGATCGGGTTGGTGAATCGAACCTGGTGATGTCCCGGCGCTAGCTGGACGGTCTTGGGAGTTTCATAGGTCACGCTGGAGCCGTCTATCGTGAAGTGCGCCCATGGCACCGCGTTGATGGTGACCGCGCGCAATGTCGCCGGTGTCGCCGAACCGGCGGATCCCTCGGGGGCCGTCGCAGCGGCGGGACGCGTCGGGCGACCGTGGGTTGGCGCGCTCGCCCCCGGGCGGCGGCCAGCGTCGGGCGCGATCGCCAGCAGCCCACCATCTCGTGGCTCGGTGATCGCCGTACCAGCGTCGGGTGCCGCCGCCAGCGGTGGCGTTGGCCCAGCGAGCTCGGTCTGTCGTGGCGGTGGCGGCGCGGCAAGCGCGTCGACGCGGGTGACGGCTGGCTGTGCTCGCTTATCGGGAATCTGCAGGGGTGGCCGGCTTGCCATGATCACGGCGACGACCAGCAACCCGCTGAGCGCCGTAACGATGACGGCGGTAGCGACGCGCCGGGCATGGATCGGCGTGGGTAGATTGCCGGGAGCGCGAGGAGGATCGGGTTGCGGTGCAACCTGCGGCTCGCGACCTGGCGGATCCTCGATCGCCGAATCCGCGGCGGTGACCTGTTGCGACCGCACCGTACCGGTTCCAATCACATCAAGGCCGTCATCGAGAAAGCTCACCAGCTGCGAGCCCTCGACGCTGTCGTCACGGTCACTCGATGCGCCCTCCGCTTCGTCGCGGTGATCGCCCCATCGCTCGGCCAGCCAGCTGGCGAGCATCTGCGATGGCGTCGCGCTGCGGGTCGCCGCTCGCTCCGAAACGATGAAGGCATCGAGATCGGCGAGCATCGTGCGCGCGTCGCGATAGCGATCGTCGGGACGCAGCGCGGTCGCGTGGTCGACGATCGTCAACAGCGGACCGGTCGCCGACGCTGGCCAAGGCTTCAGCCGACCCGCCTTCGCCATCTCGACGAGCCCGTCACGGCCTTCACCGGGACGCGCTCGTTCGCCGGTGAGCGCCTCGCGCAGCACGAGGCCAATCGCATAGATATCGGCTCGCGGATCGACCGGTTGGTTGCGCGCCTGTTCGGGCGCCATGTACGCCGGCGTGCCGAGCATGATTCCGCGTGCATCTCCTGCGAGCGCTGCGATTCCGAAGTCGGTGAGCTTGACCTCGCCGGCCCATGACAACAGCACATTGCGTGGTGTGACATCGCGGTGAACGATACCGAGCGCCGCGCCATCGGGTGCCTTGCGGCGGTGCGCATAGTCGAGCGCCTGACAACACTCGGCGGCGATGAACGCGGCGAGCAGTGGTGGCAATGGCCGATCGTGCGCTCGCGCGAGACACGACCCGAGGTCTTTGCCTTCCACGCGCTCCATCGCCAAGAACACCTGGTCATCGATTCGGCCGAAGTCGAACACCGGAACGATGTTCTGGTGGACCAAGCTCATCGACAGCCGCGCTTCGCGTACGAACAGATCGAGTAACCGTGGATCCTTCGACCACTCCGCCCGGATCCGCTTGACCACGAGCCACTTCTCGACGCCCGCAGCGCGGCGACGCGCGAGGAACACCTCAGCCATCCCGCCTCGAGCGAGCGGGCGTAGCAGCTCATAGCGGCCGAGCTCGCGGCTCATCTGGACGAGTATAGCTGTGACCGGACACGTAACGGCCAGGGTTCGAAAAGCCGAGTTGACCGCGGCACCCCGTCAGTCGAGACTCGTCACAAGTGCGCTGGCTGCTGCCATTCCTCGCCGTCATCGCCGCCTACCCATCCGCCGCCAATGCGCGACCCACCGCCGACGTGGTGGTCGTGTGGGCGCCGGGCGCCGACATCAAACCGGTCGAAGCGGCGGGGCGCAACGCGGGCGCCGCCGTGATCGATCGCTCACCGGTGATCCACGTCAAGCGGGAAACGGCGGCGCTGATCCAGCGCGGGATCACCGAATATCAGAACACCAATTTCGATCGCGCGCTCGAGCTGCTCGATGAGGCGCGGGCGACCGCGGATAAGACCGGCGCGGCGGACCTGTCGCAGACCGAGCTATCGGATCTGTTCCTGTATCGCGGCCTCGCCAAGCTCGCCAAGCAGGACGCGACGTCGTGGGACGAGTTTGTCAACGCGGTGACGGTGGCGCCGACCCGCGTGCTCAATGCCGCGCAGTTTTCTCCCACCGCCGTCGATCAGCTGACGCGAGCGCGAGCGGCGGTGCTCGAGCGACCCAAGGCGACGTTGGTGATCGCCGTTCCGATCGGTTGCACCGCGGCGATCGATGGAATCACGCTGTCGACGCTGCCATCAGCGAGTGCGCTACCGGGCGCCGGCATTCCGCGGCCGCTCGGTCCGCACTGGGTGAACGTCACCTGCATCGATCGCGCGCCGTGGGGGGCGCGGGTCGAGCTCGCCTCCGATGCGACGATCACCGCGGCCAATCTGCCGCTCGTGCCGCCAGCGCTCGACGAGCTATTGATCCAAGCGCGCACGATGGGTGCGCAAGCATTCGTGGTCGCCGAGGTCACCGGCCGGATCGGAACGGTTCGGCTCATCGGGATCGATGGCCGCGAGCGCGATCGCCGCACGGTGACCGTGGTCGATGACCTCAAGCCGCTTGCCGCTACGATCAAGACGATGTTGGCTCCCGAGGCCGAGCGCCGGTGGTACCGATCGCGTTGGGTATGGGCCGCGAGTGCGGCGGTCATCGCAGCGGCGATCGCGATCCCGATCACCGCTGCGGTCATGGACGATGATCGGCCCACGTCGGCAACGCTGCGCCCTCAGGGGTTTTCGTGGTGACCGGACGCATCGTGTGGCTCGCGTGCGCGTGCCCGACGCTCGCAGCGTGCAGCGACGACGTGTTGACGTTCCGCCCGGTGATCGACATTCCCGTGGATGAAGATGCCAATCCACTGTCGCTGATCTCGCAAGTCGAGCTCGCGGTGGTCAATGGACCCAATGCGATCACCCGCAGGTTCAGCCGCGGTGAACAGCTCGTACTTCCGTTCGAGTTCGGCGAGGACCTCGTCGTCCACATGACCGGGTTCTTCGACGCCGACGACTCCGTCGTTGCGTACGGCAGGACCTGCGCATTCGACTTGCGATCAGATGCGGACGCGGACACCGCACCTCATCTGTATTTCTCGAGGACGCGTCCGTTCGCCGATCAGATGCAGACGCTCGCGCGGCGCCGAGGCACGGCGGTGGGCCTCGGCGGCAGCGGAGTGATGATCGGTGGAGTCGATGGCAGCGGGCCGGTTGCGATGGGCGAGCTGTTTAACCCTCGCACTGGCGCGGTCGAGCCGATCGGACCGTTTGCGGAGCGCACCGGAGGAGTTGTCGTCGCGCAGGATGCGTTCTCGCGAGTTGCCGTGATCGGCGGCGAGGGCGCAGGCGCAGGGAGCATCGAGATGTATCGCGCCGGAATCGCGGGTATCCAGACGATCGCCGCACCCGAGCTCGAGCGTGTTGGCGCGACCGCGCTCGCGCTGCCATCGGGTGACATCGTGGTGATCGGCGGAAAGCTCGTCGAGCCGCCGCCCGCGACCACCGCGTTTGATGCGCGCGCGTACGTGTTCCGAGGCAGCAAGCAGATCGTCGAGCCGAGCGGTAGCATCATGGTCGGTCGCGCGTGGCACACCGCGACCAGGCTAGGGAGTGACCTGGGTGCGCCGATCTTGATCGTCGGTGGGATGGATGACGCTGGCAACGCGCTCGACTCGGTGGAGTTGTTTCAGCCGTTCACCGGCGACTCGAGCGCACGACCATCACTCACGACGCCGAGATGGGGACACCAGGCGGTCCAGCTCCGCGACGGCAGCGTGCTAATCATCGGCGGGCGCAACACCTCGGGCCTTGTCGCCACGGTGGAGCGCTATATGCCCGACGGCACGATGACGGTGCTGTCGGCGGACGAGGTCGGTGACAGCTGGCCGGTGTTTGGTGGCGTCGTCGGATTCTCCGCGACGCGGCTCGCCGACGACCGGATCTTGCTCGCCGGCGGGCTCGACGCCACGGGCACTGTGGTGACCACAGCGTGGCTGGTCAACGTGAACGCTAGCTCGGGCAACGTCGACTTCGTGGGCGCGGAGGGACTTGCGGTCGCGCGCGCGGATCATCAAGCGGTGCTGCTGTGCGACGGAACCGTGCTGATCAGCGGTGGCACCGACGAGCCATCGCTCGCCGAGCGCTACAATCCCGACCGCGGCGTCGCACCCGCGCAGACGTTACTTCGCGACGTCGACGACGTCGCCGTCGGCGAGCGTCGGAACCGCGATCTTGACGATCGATTCCTCGCCCGTGAGGCCGGTGGCGATCTGTAGCGCGGAGCCGGTGTCCCGCTCGATCGTGATCGGCGCGAACTTCACCTTGCCGGCGGCGTCTACCGTGGCGACGCGCAGGCCCTGGGAGTCGTTGTAGAGCGCGGTCGATGGGATCTCGAGCGTGCGATGCGGAACCGGCAAGGTGAGCGATGCATTGACATACATCCCCGGCAACAGCGTGCTGTCGGGATTTGGAATCTGGATCTCGGTGGTCATCGTGTGAAGCTCGGGGTCGAGCGCACCGGCGGATCTTGTCACTTTGCCGGTGAACTTCCGGCTGCCGTATTCGCGCACGGTGATCGTCGCTGGCGTCTCTGGCCGTACGCTCGGAGCGATCGATTGCGGCACGTCGATGAATACGCGGACGGGATCGATCGCGACCAACGTAAACAGCGGCGTCGGATCACCTTCGCGGACCAGCGCGCCTCGATCGATCGAACGCGTTGTTACGGTGCCGGCGAACGGCGCGACCACTCGTGCAAACGATTGCAGCTCGACCAGTCGGCGAACGTTGGCCTCTTGCGCCGCGACATTGGACTGCGCGGACGATACTGCCGCCTGATCGTTGGCCGCCTGCGCTTGGGTTTGCTCGACCTGCGAACGCGCCACGAGATCCTGATCGGCGAGCGTCTCGAACCGAGACGTATTCGACTTGGAGTAGTCGCGCTGTACCGAAGCTTGCTTCACCGCAGCTCTCGCCTGTGCGAGCTGGGCGCGGGCTTGCGATAGCTGGGCTGCGAGCTCCGGCGTATCGATCTCGGCGAGCAACTGGCCAGCCTTGACCTTGTCGCCAATATCGACGGTCCACGTGCGAACGAACCCGGTGGTCCGCGCGTAGATCTTGGTCTCCTCGTACGGCTTTACGACACCGGGCAACGCGAGCGCGCGATCGCTGCTCAGCACCTTCGCCTTGATGACCTCGACGCGGACCGCTCGAGAATCGGCACCGACGGGTACGCTGGGATCGGACTCGCTATGGTGCTGGAGGTACCCGAACGCAAACCCGCCACCCACCACGATCGCGATCGCCACCAGCACACGCACGCGCGACGCTTTCGCCGGCGCGGGCAGCGCGAAGCCGAGATCGTCTTGTTCAGGGGTCGGGGTACTCACGGCAGCAGAGCCTCCATCCTGCGTGGCTGCTTGCGCCGGAGCAGGCTGTACATCACGGGCACGAACCATAGGGTTGTCACCGTCGCGATCGCGAGACCGCCGATTACCGAGCGGCCGAGTGGCGCGTTCTGCTCGCCACCTTCGCCCAGACCGAGCGCCATCGGCACCATGCCGATGATCATCGCGAGCGCGGTCATCATCACCGGACGCAGTCGAGTCATACCGGCCGCAAGCGCGGCGCCTTGTGAATCGCGGATCGCTCGCTGCTCGTTGGCAAACGACACCACGAGCACACTGTTCGCGGTCGCGACGCCGACACACATGATCGAACCGATCAACACGGGCACCGAGACGGTGGTTCCGGTCATGAACAACATCCACAGGATGCCGGCGAGCGCGCCGGGTAGCGCCATCAGAATGATGAACGGATCCAGCCACGACTGAAAGTTCACGACCAGGAGCAGGTAGACCAGCAGGATCGCGAAGATCAGTCCCTGGCTGAGGCCGCTGAACGAGCTGTCCATGCTCTCGGCTTGACCCTTCACGGTGATTCGCACGCCCTTAGGCGCCTTTGCCCGGGCCGCCGCGACGACCTCGTTAACCGCATCGGCGACCGAGCCGAGGTCGGTCCCGTCGATGTTGGCCTGGACGTCGAACGTGCGTGCGATGTTGAAGTGCGTGATGTTCGCCGGTCCAGAGTCGCGCTTGATCGTCGACAGATTGCCGAGCGTCTGCGTGCGACCGTCGGGAGTCGAGATCGGCGTTGCACGTACCGCGTCGAGCGAGTCGAGCTCGTATTGCGGCGTTTGCACCGACACCACGTATTGAACGCCGCGTTTGTCGATCCAATACGACGGCGCGACTTGTCCGCTCGACGACAGCGAGACCAGCAGATCACTCGCCACCTCTCGCTCGTTCAGCCCCGCGCGCTGCGCCTGGGTGCGATCCACGGCGATCTGAAGCTGCGGAACGCGCTCGACCTGCGCGAGGTGGACGTCGACGGCTCCCGGGACCTTGCGGACCTCGGCCATCAGCTGTTCGGCGAGCGCGAGCGTCTTGTCCTCGCTACCGATCGGCCCGACGACCTGGATGTTGATCGGTGCCGCGAGCCCGAAGTTGAGCACCTGGGTCGAGATGTCGGGTGCGAGGAAGAAGAACGTAGTCTCGGGATGGTGGCGGTGCAGCGCGGTGCGCAGCTCGCGCATGTATTCGGCGGTCGGGCGGTGTCCTGGCTTGAGCGCGATCAAGATCTGGCTGTCTGCGGACGACACCAGCGCGCCCTCGCTGAGCGACAGGTTGATGCCCGAATACGGAGTGCCGAGCACGTCGATCATCGTCTCGGTCTCACTGGCAGGGATCACCTTGCGGATGGTTCGCTGGATCTCGGCGATCCGGTTCTCGGTCTCCTCGATCCGAGTGCCCGGCACACCACGTACGTGCAGCTTGATCAGACCGGCGTCGACGGTTGGAAAGAAATCTCGACCGACGATCGGAAACAACGCGAGCGAACCCGCCACGAATGCCAGGAACGTCACCACGACGAATGGACGGTGTTGCAACGCCCATGCGAGCCAGCGACCGTAGCTGACGCGTAGCCGCTCGAAGGCTCGTTCGAACGCGGCGCTGAACCGATTCGGCGCGTGATGGCTCATCGCCTCGCGCGCGAGCAGATAGTGCACCATGGTCGGAACGAGGGTTCGCGATAGCAGGTACGACATCAGCATCGCGAACACCACCGCGAGCGCCATCGGCACGAACAGCGACTTCGCCGCGCCGGTGATCATCGCGATCGGCGCGAACACGATGCAGATGCACAGCGTCGACACGAACGCCGGCAGCGCGATCTGCTGCGCGCCGTCGATGATCGCCTGGACGAATGGCTTGCGTTGGCCGATGTTGCGGTGAATGTTCTCGATCGCGACGGTGGCGTCGTCGACGAGGATGCCGACCGCGAGCGCGAGGCCACCGAGCGTCATCACGTTCAACGTGTATCCCAGCGCGTGAAGCACGGTGATCGAGAACAGGATCGACAGCGGGATGCTGATCACGACGGTCAGCGTCGAGCGCCAGCTGCCGAGGAACATCAGGATCATCAGACCGGTGAGTACGGCCGCGACGATCGCTTCGTGAACCACGCCATCGATCGATGCGCGCACGAACACCGACTGATCGAACAGAACCTTCACGCGCACCTTGCCCTGCGCCTCCTTCGGCAATCGGTCGAGCGCGCGGGGTAACGCTTTGCGAATCGCATCGGTGACGTCGAGCGTCGACGCGTCACCGTTCTTCAGGATCGTCATCAGCAGCGAGCGCTTGCCTTCGACGTGCACCATGTTGGTCTGCGGCATGCTGCCGTCGCGCACGTTGGCGACATCGCGGATGTAGACCGTGGTGCCGTTGACCGTCTTGATCGGCAGCGCGGCGAGCTCGTCGAGCGTCTCCGGCGATGCGCTCAATACGACCGGGTATTCGTTGGTGCCCAGCTTCACCGTGCCTGCCGGCAAGATCACGTTCTGCTCGGCGAGCGCGGTTTGGACGTCGCGCGGGGACAGCCCCGACGCATGCAACCGCTGGGGATCGATGTCCACCATGATCTGACGCTGCTTGCCGCCGTACGGATACGGGATCTGCGTACCCGGAACCGTGACCAGCTCGGACCGAATGAAGTTGATGCCGTAATCGAACAGCTGCTGCTCCGACAGCGAATCGGTCTCGAGCGCGATCTGCATGATCGGAACGCTGGTGGCGCTGTACCGCATGATCAGCGGCGGCGACGCGCCCGGTGGCATCTGCCGCACGGCGCTTTGACTGACCGCGGTGACCTGCGCGATCGCCTGTTCGACGTTTGCATCGGGCTGGAGGTAGATCTTGATCACCGCCTTGCCGGTCAGAGTCTGACTCTCCATGTGATCGATGTCGGCGACGATCGTGGTGACGAATCGTTCGAAGTTGTTGACGATTCGCTTCTCCATCTCCTCCGGCGTGAGGCCGCCGTAGTTCCAGATCACCGAGAGCACCGGGATGTCGATGGTCGGGAAGATGTCGGTCGGCGTCTTCTTGATCGAATAGATACCGCCGAAGGCGATCAGCATCGCCATCACGACAAACGTGTATGGCCGGCGCAAGGCGGTGCGAATCAACCACATCGCTAACCCCCACCAGTGTGCCCGGTTGCTCGTTGCTGTCTAGCTGCAGGGCTGGCGTTGGCAGCCACCCAGCGTAGTTCTTAACAATTGGCGCTGTAGGTAGGACACCGGGAGGCGCGAGCAACTCGCTGGAACGTATGCGCAGTGCCGCGCCGGGAGCTCGAGCGCGCCAACATCGCCCAAGTCGCGAGGCGTCCGCAGGCATAAACTGGCGATACGAATGGTGTCGACCGACGTCCACCGCCGGATTCGATTCTGGCGGCCCGATTCATCGTCGGTGACCGGCATGCTGCGGGTCGAGCGAGAAGATCGAGCGCGCACCACCTACTCGGATCAGTTCGTGATCGTCGTGATTTGTCAGGGTGCGTTCGACGGCTGGTACCGCGGCGCCGTGCGCACCCATGTGGCGGGTGCGATCAAGCTCAAAGAGCCTGGCGAGGTCCATCGCGATCTGCGCGTGTATGCGCCGTTCACGCTCCAAGGCGTGACGCTGTCACCAGGCACGATTGCCATCGCGGCAGATGCACTCGGATTGCGCGGGCCCGTTCAGTTTCGCTCATCCGGCTTCGGGCCCGATGAGCGGGCCACGCGGCTCGCGTTCGCGATGCACACCGCGCTGGTTGCGCCGGACGCGTCGGAGCTCGAACGGGCAACCCTGGTCTCCGAGACCCTCGCGGAAGTACTAGGCGGCGGTTCGCCGTCACACCCTCGCGCGCCGCGCGCTGTTCGCCGCGCGCGCGCGTTTCTCCACGATGCGCTCGCCGACAAGATCACGCTCGATCAGCTCGCGAGTCATGCAGGCCTCGATAAGTTTCACTTGGTGCGTGCGTTTCGGGCCGAGGTCGGACTGCCACCCTACGAGTACCTGACCCACGCTCGCGTCGCGAAGGCGAGGGCATTACTCCAGCGCGGCGCACGGGTCGCCGATGCGGCGCAGGCGGTTGGCTTCTACGACGAGAGCCAACTCCATCGGCATTTTCGACGCATCGTCGGCATCACGCCGGGACAGTTCTCGAAGAGCTTTCACCAACATCGCCCAAGCCGAGCGCGGCGGATCGGTCCAGACTCGCGCCATGAACCAATCGATCCGCAGTGACGGGTTCGCGCATGGTCCTGCGACCATCCGCGTCGGCGATCTCGAGGTCCGGCGGCTTGGCTACGGCGCGATGCGGCTCCCTGGCAAAGACGTCTGGGGCGAGCCAGAGAATCCTGATCGCGCCCGAGCCGTGCTGCGGCGGGCGATCGAGCTCGGCATCAACTTCATCGATACCGCCTGGTACTACGGTCCGCTGGTCGCAAATCGCCTGATCTGCGAAGCGCTTCATCCGTATCCGCGCGATCTCGTGATCGCCACCAAGCTCGGCGGCTCTCGGCTCCCCGACAAGCGGTGGGCGCCCGCCGCGCGCCCTGAGCAGCTGAAGGCTGGACTGGACGACGATCTGCGCACGCTCCGCTTGGAGCGGATCGATGTCGTGCACCTGCGGTTCATGGCCACCTCGGGAGTACCGCTGTTGGAGTCGCTCGATGCACTCGTCGCGATGCAAGCCGAGGGCAAGATCCGCCATCTCGGCCTGAGCAACGTCAATGTTCAACAGGTCGAGGCTGGAGCCGCGCGAGCGCAGATCGTTTCAGTGCAGAACATGTTCAGCGCCGCTGGTGCGAGTGGCCCACTCGCGAAGTTCACCCACTCCGAGGTCGATGCGCCCGAGGCCGTGCTCGAGCTGTGCGAGCGGCGTGGCATCGCGTTCCTACCGTTCTTTCCTCTGGCCGTCGGCAACGTCGCCAAGGACAACCGCGCACTCGCGACGATCGCGGAGCGCCACGCGGCATCGTCGGCACAGATCGCGCTGGCGTGGTTGCTCGCCCGCTCGCCGGTGATCTTGCCGATCCCAGGCACGAGCTCGATCGAGCACCTCGAGCAGAACTGGGATGTCCGCCGGATCGAGCTGTCGCCGGAGGACCTCGATGCGATCAGCAAGCACACGACGTCGTGACATCGCTGCGAAGCGGGTTGCGACTCACTAGGCACGCGGGTTGCGAGGTCCTCAAGTATGACCGCATGCGCACGAGCACCGCGGTGAGAGCTGGCGTTCGATGGTGTTGGCTGTAGCGGATGCGCTCGTCGCGCGCGGCGCAGGCCACACGTCGAGCGCAGGCGCTCGCGGCAAACGATGCGCATCCATACCGGAGGACAGTGTCATGGCGAACGACAACAAACCGCAGGGCCCGCCTACACCCGAGCTTGCGCTCAAACGGCTGAACCGCTTGGTCGGGACTTGGAGCATGAAAGGTCACACGCTTGGTCCGAACAACGTCGAGATCACCGGAACGACCTCGTTCAAGTGGCTGCACCAGCCTGAGGGCGCGCCGACCGGGTTCTATCTCCAGCAGGACATGGAGATGGACTACGGCGGCCAGCTGATCAAGAGCCACGAGTTGATCGGATACAACCCCAAGACCCGCGCGTTCTCGTCGTACGTGTACTCGAACATGGCCGCCGAGCCGTGGCCTTACGAGTGGGATCTCCGAGACGACGTGCTGACCATTTCGGTCAAGTACGGCGAGCTCGACTCGACGTTCACCGGCAAGTTCGCAGCCGACGGCAACACCTTCTCGGGTGGCTGGCGACCCAATCCCGGCGCCGACGAGACCATCAACGCTCCCTACGACATCGGCGGATCCCGCTTGAAGTAACATGTCGCCGATGGCCGCCAAGCAGCGCGCGAACAAACGAGCTCCCGTGGTGTTGCGACCCGGCAAAGGTCGGTCGTATGCGATGGGGCCGTTGAACGCAGTGTTCAAAGCCGATGGTGATGAGACGCGCAACAAGTACTCGATCTCGGAGTGGTGGCTCGAGCCATACACCCGCGGTCCGGGCGCCCATCACCACGACGAGGATGACGTGTTCTACGTGCTCGAAGGCACGATCAGTTTCTTCGTCGCTGGCAAATGGCTCGACGCACCGAAGGGCTCGCTCGTGATCGCGCCCGGTGGAACGCCGCATGACTTCGAAAACCGCACCGCCGAGCGCGCCGGGATGCTGAACGTCTCGGTGCCCGGGGAGTTCGAGCCGCAGATGCCGAGCATCGCCGAGTGGTTTCGCGCGCGAGCACCTGCTGATGCGAGGACCGCGAATGCGCCGCGCCCCCGGCGAACCGCGCCAGCGTCGCAAGCGCGTCGCCGCAATTCGCCATCTGGTCGCTGATCACCGACCGGACGGTCGCTCTGGGGGTGCAAGCACCGTGAGCTTTGCGGGGACGGTCATGCTCGTCACCTCGACCTCGCCGATCGCAGATGGCCGTGGAACAAGACTCGAGAAGCAGTGGATCCGTACGCGGCCGAGCGGCGCTGCTACCGAGAACTGTCCCGCGTCATCGCTGAATGCCTGATGGGATGGGTCGGGCGGGACGGGCGGAGCCAGTCCATCGACGATCACGTTCGCGTCGCAGCGCATGCCGGCGATCGGAGTCCGGCTCGCGGAGTCGACAACGGTTCCTTCGATACGCCCGGCGGCGCGCGCGCTCAGGGCCACACGCGAGGTTGCGCCGGGCTTCACGTCGATCGACTTTGCATCTACATCACCCCCGGCGTTCGCGTACACGAGGTACCGGCCCGGCGATAGGCCGATCCGCGAAAACGTCGCATCTCCGACGGCCGCGCGACCAGCGATCGATAGCTCGCCACCGATCTTGGTGAGCAACACGTTGGGTGTCGTGGAGAATCCGATCAGCGTGCCTTCGATCGCACCGGCACGCGCTAGCGTCACGACAAGCTCGTCGCCCCCCGCGGAGATTCCCGCAACCTGGGTGTCGCTGCCATCCGCGGCGCGAGCGTGGACGATGTATGTCCCGCGTGCGAGGTCTTCGATCGCGAACCGGCCCTGGACGTCGGTCATTGCCGACGGAAACGCCATCGACGCATAGCCCGGCCCGATCGCAGCAACGTGCACGTCGGGCACCGCCGCACCCACATCGTCGATCACCTTGCCTCGAATGGTGACGCGCGCGGGCATCACCGCGAGCGTGACGCCGGTGACGACGCCGTCTGGCGGGACGCGGATCGGTTGGAGTCCATCGCTGCTCGCCGCTGCAAATCCTATGCGTCCGCCCGGCGAAGGAACCACGGTAGGGCGATAGCTCCCTCCGGTCAGCATCGCGCAATCGAACTGTCCGCGCGCATCGGTCATCGCTTCGCACATGTCGTCGCCATCGATCAGATCCATACGCACGTAGACACCGCTCACCGCGTTGCCCTGGTCATCGACCACCGTGCCTTTCACTTCACCGGAGCGATTCAGGGCGAGATCAACGGTCTTGTCCTCGGCATCGCGCAACGCGACGGGTTGCCAGTCGGACAGCGCCTTGCCTGCGTTGTCCCACGCGAGCACTCGCCCGGGACCCGCTGGTAGGCCAGCGATCGTGAAGTCACCGTTGGCATCGGTGCGTGCAGTCGTCGGGCCGCCGATGATCAGCGCCTGCGGTGGTGCCACGTACATCACATCTGTTTCGGGAACTGGCTTGCCGCCGCGTGTGACCCGTCCATGGATCCGAGCGAGCGGGGCGACGTCCACGCGTATGCCATCGACGACTGGGCGATCGATGTGGACTGCGGTTGATGACTCGATGCGATGTGCCATCACCGCGAGCGTCGCCGTGCCGTACGGCGTCTCGAGCGTAAAGCTGCCATCGCCCTGCGTCGTGGCAGTGCCTATCGGGTGTCCGGTGTGAACCGCAACGACCTGTGCGTCCACGACGGGTGCGTCGTTCATCATCACGTGGCCACGCACGCGAGCAGTCTGCGAGACGACGAGCTTCAGCTCGCGTGACGTGCTCGCTGGCTGTGCAACCGCGGCAACCGGCGTGGCCATCATGAATCCCGGCCCTTGCGCAGCAACGTCGAATGCGCCGGGAGCTAGCGCACGGATCCGGAACCGGCCCTCGCGATCGGAGGTGTCCCAGCCGCTTGCGAGCTGGAGGTTTGTCGGATCCGCGATCGCGACGACGCGAGCGTCTGCGACGGGCGTGCCGCTGCTCGTCGTGACTCGTCCGACGAGCACGGCTTCTGGAACGAGTTGGATGTCGAGGCGTAGATCACCGGCGACGATCACATCGCGCTTGATCGATCCATAGCCGTCGGCTTCGACGCGGATCTGCGCGGTGGTCGGACCGATCGCCCGCCGCGACGTCACACATAGTGAGTACTCGCCGGATGCATTCGACTCGCTGCCGAGCAGACCGCCGCTCGAGATCCGTGCGTTGGCGATCGGACCGCCCGACGCGTCAGCGATCACGCCCGACAACCGAGTCGCGCAAGCGCCGAGCGCGACGACGAGCTGATCGGTACGAACGCGCGGATCGACATTGGCGACAGAGATCGACGCTGCGGCGCGCTCGCTAGTTGACGCGCTGACCACGAACACCGCCCTCGCACGTTCGCCGAAGTCGAACGAGCCGTCGGGTGCCGACGTGACGGCGGCGAGCGGGGTGAGCAGCTTGGGCGCCGACTCGGGAAGCACCAACGGTGTGTCCGGTTCCGAGGCGACCTCGATACCGAGCACGACCCGCGCGCCGGCGACCGGCGTGCCTCGGAACACCACGCGGCCGGCGATCCGACGCGGTGCTGCGGCGGAGGCGGTCACCCATCGTGGGAGTGCGTTGGCGACCGCGAGCGTCGAGCTTTGCGTTGCGTGCAAACCACCCGAGCCGGTCACGCTCGTCCCATCTGCAGAGCGCTGGTCGGCAGAGTGGCGGCTGCGCCATACGGCGCCACCGATCACGAGCAGCAGTAAGATCACGACCGCAACGGCGATCAGCTTCTTCATCGCAATAGCTCCTAGGGTGGCGGCAGCAGGCGTCGAAGCGGGCGAGCCGGTGAAGCTCCCCAGCGCCACGACCCAACCGCGCGCGGGTGAATCGGTTCGCTCGTGGAGTGCGCGACGCAACTCGTCGAGCGCGACCTTCAAGCGACGACGGACGGTACCGTCGGGAATACCGAGGCGGCGGGCGATCTCGGCGCTGCTCAGGCCTTCGTAGAAGTGCAGCAGGATGGTCGAGCGATACGGTTCGGCGAGCGCGAGTACCTCGTCGCTGAGCACTCGTTGAAGCTCGACGCGCTCGACCAGCTCCGCTGGCGTCGGAACCGAACGCTGTGCATCGAACGCGGTATCTCGCTCAGCGCGCCGGGTGTCTCCGCGACGTCGCGTGCGCACGAGGTTCACCACGACACGCCCCAGCCATGGTCGCAGCGGTCGATCGATCGCTGGCTGCTGCTCGGTCGCGACCAGCCAGGTCTCCTGCGCTACGTCATCGGCAGTCGACGCATCGCGTACCAGGGCGCGCGCGAGCCCTCGGATCCAATGGATCTCGGCGAGCAGTTGCTCGCTGGTGACCGTGGCGTGCTCCATCTGCCTTACCTGTATCTGCCGCCGCAAGCTGGATCGTTCGCAACAATCGCTCCGATTGTGTCGAGCAGCCAGACTCGGAGGTAGGACAGCCGGAAGGTCGCTCAGTTACCGCCGGCGTCGCCGCGGGCCGGCGGGGGTTTCAACCCGTACTTCTCCATCTTGTAGATCAGCGCGCGGCGCGACAGCCCGAGCCGGCGCGCGGCGCGGGTCTGATTCTGCCCCTCGGCGTCGAGCGCGTTGACGATCGCGGAGCGCTCGACGTCGGCGAGATGGCCGCGGACATCGGCCGACACGGTGGTGGGCCGCATGCGATTGCCGGCGTCGTGGAGCTTCTCGGGGAGATCGGCCAACGTGATCGTGTCGTTGCACAACACGAGCGCGCGTTCGATCGCGTTGCGCAGCTCGCGAATGTTTCCGGGCCACGAGTAGCTGGTCAAGGCGTCCTTCGCTTCGTCGGAGATCACCGGCGTGATCCGGCCCTGGGTGTGCGCGGTCGTGCGCGCGAAGTATTCGGCGAGCGGCGCGATCTCACCGGCGCGGTCGCGCAGCGGTGGAACGACGAGCGTGAAACCGCTGATCCGGAACAGCAGATCTTGGCGGAACCGGCCGGCGCGGACATCGGCGTCGAGATCGCGATGGGTCGCGGCGACAACGCGTGCATCGGTGGCGACTTCGACGGTGCCACCGACCCTGGTGATCACTTTGCGCTCGAGCACACGCAATAGCTTGGCCTGCAGCGGCAGCGAGAGCTCACCGATCTCGTCGAGAAACAGCGTGCCGCCGTCGGCGGCTTCGAAGAACCCGGTCTTGCGACGATCGGCGCCGGTGAACGCTCCGCGTTCGTGACCGAACAGCTCGCTCTCGAGCAGATTCTCGGGAAGCGCAGCGCAGTTGAGCTTGATCAGTGGCCGATCGCGGCGCGACGACTTGGCGTGGATCGCTTCGCACACCAGCTCTTTGCCGACGCCGGTCTCGCCGAGGATCAACACGGTCATCGAGGTATCGGCCACGCGCTCCACCAGGATATGCAGCCGCCGCATCGCCGGGTCGCGAATCACCACGTCGTGCGCGGGCGGCAGGTCAGGGCGCGGAGCCGCGCCTGTGCGCAGACCGCTGCGCAACAAGCCGACCAAGGTGTCGACCTTGGTGCCATCATCGGGACACGTAACGCTGACCGCCTTCGCCGATACGTTGCTCGCGCGCGACAGCTCGAGCAACCGCGCGATCGCCGCTTCGCCATCGCTGCGTCCGAGCTCCGGCAAGATCACCAAGTAGTCGTCGCCGGCGTCCTCGGCGATCAGGTCCATCGGCCGCAGCGTGCGCGCCACCGAGTCCATCACCTCATCGCTAGCGACGCGTACCAGCGCGATCGTGACGGGTCGGTGATAGCGCACGGATCGATCGACTTCGGCCGCCAGCCGCTGTTCACCGGCAGTGGCGTCCGCGATCGCAGTCGAGCGCCGAAGCGGCGTGACGTGTCCGACGATCGCGACGATCGGGCCAACCGAGATCTCATCGCCACTCACCAACCGGTGAATGCGTTCGATCCTGTCACCGTTGACGCGGGTGCCGTTGCGGCTGCCGAGGTCTTCGACTTCGATGGCATCGCCGGTGCGCTTCACGCGCGCGTGCATCCGCGAGACCTTGTCGTGGTCGACCATCACGGTGGCGGTGCGCGAGCGACCGAACGTGAAGTCGACGCCATCAGGCAGCTCGTAGACGCGTGATCCGCCTTCCACGTGGACCACGAGAAATGCTCGAGGTTCGGTCGGCGCCGCAAGCGCCGTTACACCCGCTAGGGTCTGAGACTCCGTCCCCATTACGCTGTACGGATCCTGCACAACTGCCGCTTCGTGCGCAGCGGTAGGTCACATAATTCGCAGTGTTGTGGTGTCACGATGACTGGTACCGTGTGTGCACCACGAACCGTGCCATGAAATCGCTGATGGGATGGCTCGCTCTCGTCGCCGGATGCTCCGGGTCGGGCACGACCATGCCCACCGATCCGGATGCTTCCGCGACCGTACCGTCCGACGCACCAGTTGGGTCTCACGGCGATGCCCAGGCGTCCTCTGGCTTGATCGTGACGTGGGAGACCACCCCGACGCTGGCTCCGATCCCGATCGAAGGTGGCGGCGAGATCGCCAGCGCGATGTTCAAGCTGGCGCGTTGCGAGCTGATCGGCGATTCGACGTCCGGCGACGAGCGGACGACCGCGACCAACTTCGTCATCGGATGGACGACGATCGGGTCTGCGGATCCGAGGTTCTTCCCATTCGCACCTCCGGGGCGGTACTCGAAGCTATCGTTGACGATGAACGCGACCGGTGGCGACTGGGTCTACGAGCTCACCGGAACGGCGAAGATCATGGGTACCGACGAGCCGTTCGTGATCCGAGATACCCAGCGCGTGGATATCGATGAGAGCTTCGATGTCACGTTGCCCCCCGGTGGTACCAAGGTGGTTCGCGTCAAGGTCGACCTCGCCGACGTGGTGAAGAACGTCGACTGGGACACCGTGCCGGTCCAGAACAATGTCCGCGAGCTGGTGGCCGGCCCGCAGCTCGATGACGTGCGTAATCGCCTCAAAAACGCGTTCGACATCGCCGAGTAGTCCGCGGTCGTGCGTTCCGTGTAGAGTCCGCGCGTGCAGACGCGGTTCTCCATGCCGATCACTGCCGTCGCGGCAGACATCGACGAGCTCGGGCACGTTTCCAACCTCGTGTACCTGCGTTGGGTGCTCGATACCGCGCTCGCGCATTCACGCTCGGTGGGCTGGGACATTCCGCAGTACCAACAGTTGGGCGCTGTGTTCGTGGTGCGGCGCCACGAGATCGATTACATCGCCCCGGTAACGATAGGCCAGACGATCACCGCCGAGACCTGGGTGAGTGATTGGAAGAGTGCGTCGTGCACCCGCAACACCGAGCTGTTGCGTGATGGCAAGGTTGTCGCGAAGGCTGCGACGACGTGGGCGCTGATCGCGCTGGTTTCGGGTCGACCGCAGCGAATCCCGCCGAATCTGCGGGCGACGTTCGATCCGGTAGCTGCCGCGTCAGCTGCCGAGTAGCCGATCGATGGCTGCTGCCAGCGCGTCCGGTTGCTCGAGCGTCGGATCGTGGCCGGAACCGGCGATGATCTCGAGCGGTGCTCGCAGGGTGCGCGCGATCGCGACGTACTTTGGATCGTCGGCGCCGGCGATCAGCGCGAACCGGTCGCTCGTGATCGTGTTGCGGTAGTCAGGCATCTCGGCGAGCCCCATCACCTCGAGACTACGAGCCAGCTGCTCGGGATCGTGCTGGAGTCTCCGGGCGTGCCGAGCGGCGAGCCGAGCTTCCGAGACCCGCGTCTGCGATGCGAACAACGGCTGCGCCTCCCATGCCGTCAGGAATTCCCTGACACCGCGGTTCCGGATCAGCTGAGCCCAGACGGCGTCGGAGGCACGGCGGGCCGCACGATCCGCGTCGTCGATCCCGGGATTGACCGAGATGAGGATCGCTCGCGGCACATGTCCAGAGACCACGAGCCCAGCCGCGACGCGAGCGCCCAGCGAATATCCGACGACGACTTCGCTGGCTCCGATCGCGCCAGCGATCGCGCGGAGATTTGCGGCCCAACTGTTCTGGACCGGCCCGCCGCCATGGCCGGGCAGGGCGATAGACCGGTGTTCAGAGTCTCGCGGAACCACGCCGTCCCAGCTGGCTGCGTCGCCAAGAAACCCATGAAGGTAAGCCACGCGCATCGTGTGTTTTAGCGAGCCTCGCGATAAGACTACGCTACTGCACGCTGGAGACGTCCAATGTCGTCGACCTCATCGTCTATGTCCACAGATGCCGGCCAATCGCCGCCGGTGCGCCGGTTGGTCATCTATCGCCCAAAGCCCGGATCGTACGCGTTCTTGGCCAACGTGCTGCGCCGCCACGGACCCGCGCTGCGGGCGGCGGGGTTGATCACCAGCGAAGGTGTGCGGCTGTATCGCGCCACCGACGATCCGGGCGAAGGCGATCCAGAGCCGTACCTGATCGAGACGTTCAAGTGGCGCGATCAGCGGTCAATGGACGAAGCCCACAACATTCCCGAGATCGTCGCGATCTACCGCGACATGGATCCGCATCTGCAGAGCATGACGATGACCACGCTCGACGGGTTGACGTAGTACCGTCGCCTCGTCGAGGCACTAGTACGGCGCGCGCCGGCGCATCACGAGGCTAGCGAGTACGCAACCAAGTAGCCACACGGTCGACGCCGCGGTGCCGAACAACGTGAGTACCGGCGTGAAGTCCCAGGCGCCACCGAGTCCAAATGTCAGTCCGTCCATGCAGCCGCCGCTGCCCAGCTCGGCCGGCGCCTCGTGCGTGAGCGTGGCGAACAGCGAGATCGCGAATCCCGCGACGCCGATCAGCCAAAAAAACCAGTGAGGGCCGCGCCGCGCTGGCTCGTGATGCACCGTTAGCGGACTGCTGCGATCGGTCACCACTCGCATCTCGGGGACATCCGAGCTGGGGACGTGGCGGCCGAGTACGAGCATCACGGCGATGACCACGACCACGCCGATTCCGGTAACCGCTGCCAGCATCCACATGGACCCACGCAGAGCAATGGCCGGACCAAGCACAGCGGGCGCCAACCCAGCGAATGTACGGGTCGCGACCGCCGACCTGTGAAACGTCGGTCACTCCGCGTGACCAGCCTGGGGAAGTCTGGCGGTCTCATTCCGCAAGGCCGAGCTGCGCTCAGAGCACGGTGGTCTGCGGTGCCACGACGAGCTTGATAAATTCCTCTCGGGTGGCGAGGTGCTCGAGGAACACGCCGCGCACGCCGCTGGTGACCAGCCGCGCCTCGTGCGCACCGACGCCGCGGGCTGCCATGCACATGTGAAGGCCCTCGATGTAGACGGCAGATCCTTGGCTCGCGAGGTTCTCGTGAAGGATGTCGGCGAGCTCGTGGGTGAGGTCTTCTTGTAGTCGCGGACCGCGTGCGATCAACCGAGCGAGTCGCGACAACTTCGACAGTCCGAGCACCTTCTCGGTCGGGATGTACGCCATCGAGATCCGATAGATCACCGGCAGCAAGTGGTGCGGGCACACACCGAAGCACGTGTTGTGCTTCGAGATCACCATCTCGGTGTATTTGGCAGGGAACGTCTTCGCGAGCAGTTCCTCGACGCGGACGCGGACCTGCTTCTGATCGTGGATCAGCTCGTGCATCCCTTTGGCGGCGCGAGCCGCCGTGTCCCGGAAGTTTTCGTCTTCCGTGGTGAACCCGAGGAGCCGGATGCCTTCGAGGATCTTGTCGTAACCTTCGGTGAAGAGCGCGAGCGCCTTGGGATTGAGGTCCATGGAGTGTCTCGATACTTCGTGAGGATCGCGGTGGTCGCCGCGGCGATTCCGAGGCGTGTCGCGTCGACGATCCGCACGCGAGCGATCGCGTCGTATCCCGGATCCTGGGGTTCGGCAAGCCGAGACGGCAACCTGCCGCGCACCACCGCGACGGTCATTCGCCGGTGCGACAACAGCTGGTCGTGATGCGCGATCGGCGCGGGATCGATGACGTTTCCGCCGAGTGCGTCGACCAGCTCGATCGGCGGCAGCTCCCATAGCCCCCCGAACAGTCCGTCGGCGCGGCGCCGCACCAAGACGATCGTTCCCGCCGATTCGGCCCAGACCAACGTGCGTGCGAGAAGCGGCAGCTCGTGCTGCTTCTTGCGCGGAGCCACGACCGGGAACATCGCTTGGTGCCCTGTTCGCGCCGCCTCGCAGTGATTCCCGATCGGACAGATCAAACACCGCGGTTCGGTCGGTGAGCAGATCGTCGCGCCGAGCTCCATCAAACCCTGGTTGAGCTCGCCCGGTGCTGCGCTCGTCGGTAATGCGGTCATCAGCTCGCCAGCGCGCGACCACAATGCGCGCTGTCCCGACGTCGACTTGATGTCGTCGGGAATCGCGAATACGCGCGCGAGCACACGCGCGACGTTGCCGTCGACCAGCGGAGCGCGCTCGCCAAACGCGATCGAAGCGATCGCACCGGCCGTGTATGGGCCGATGCCTTTGACCTTGCGAAGCTCGTCGGCGCGCTGCGGCAAGGCGCCGTTCCAGCGCTCGCCGACCTCACGCGCGCCCGACCATAGATTGCGCGCACGCGAGTAGTAACCGAGCCCCGCCCACGCGGCGAGCACGTCATCCAGTGGAGCGCTGGCCAGCGCGCTCACCGTCGGGAACTTTGCCATCCAGCGCTCCCAGTACGGGATCACCGTCGCGACTCGCGTTTGCTGCAGCATGATCTCGGACACCCAGATCGCGTACGGATCGCGGGTGCGACGCCACGGCAGGTCGCGTTTGACCTGGGCATAGTGCTCGACGACCGCGCGCGAGATAGCGTCTGGCGTGGTCATCGATCCTAGATAACGTGGGTGGCGAGAGGCTGCAACGCTCGCGCGTCATAGCAGTATGACGCGCGCGACTAGGATGCCGACCCCGAGCCGGAGGTCCTTCTCGCGCAGCCAAGCGCCGATGTGGGCGATCATGGCATCGACGTGGCCCCATTGACCGGTCATCACCATCAAGCCGAGCTCGCCGCGGCAGTCGCGGGTGACGCCTCCGCCGTCGTTGGGCACGGCCGCGAACAGCTCATCCCGGAGCAGCTCGAGCTGGTCGGTGGTTGGCGTGATCGCCCCCATGCCTTGCACGCCCACGTCGCGAGCCGATGTCGCTGGGGGGGCTTATGCGCGCAGCCAGCTGCAGCACACAGGAGCACGAACAAGGCGAGGCCACGGGCAGAGCGTATGCAGCGCACTCGGTTCGAAGAACCTGCAGCGCTAACATCGGAGTCGATGCATGCCTCGACTACTGTCGCAGCGCGGCGTCGATCACTGCGCGACGATCGTCCACAGCCGCCATGCGACGCCGCCGAACGAGTCGCGGACGACCAGGGCGAACGAGCCTGCCATCATGTCGTCCTTCTCGACGCGTAGATAAGCGCTCGGCAGATCGTAGTCGTGCATGGTGCCGCACGAGGTCAGCCAGTTGACGTCGAAGTTCTCGTCGTCGAACGGCACCGCGAGCGGCACGTCGACCTCGATCCCGACGCTGAGCTCGGTCGCGGCGGTGATATCGGCCGCGTTCATCGTGATCGTATCGAGCGTCGGATTCTGGCGCTGCTCGCCGATCCACACCGTCTTGAGGCCGAACAGTCCACCCGCGTTGGTGCTCACGCCGACCTGGATCGGCACCGGTGCATCGGCGGGCAGCGCGAGCTCGGTGCGCGCCGTCGCGAGCTGCTCGGCGGTGGGTGCGGTGACGAACCACTCGCCGCTGTCCTGCGCGAGCGAACCGCTCAGGCTCATCGGTGAAACGACGATCGCTGCTTCGGGGATCACCTCGATCGGCGGTTGCCGGTCGACCCGGCCGAGCAGCAGATCGATCTCCGAGCGCTCGCCGGTGATGATCCGCGGCGGCGTTGCACGCACCGCGATGATCCGATCGTGGTCGAGCTCCCACGGCTGATCGACGTCGTCGACGCAGCCGACCGCGATGGCAGCGCCGGCAGCGGCCATGATCAACGCCCCGCGATTCATCCCACGGGGATTCGCTCGGCGCAGGGTGTCGCGGGACCCCCAGTCTGGCCCCGCGAGCGATCTTTTCGCCTCGTTCACAGAACACCTCGCAGACCGATCGAAGGAATCAGCGGCAGCGACTTGAACGCGCTGCGCTCGGAGTAGTCGTAGCTGTAGAAGTAGGTCACGACGCTCTCGTTCATGTAGACGTTCTGGATATCGAGGAACGCGGTCATCAGCGTCGGTCCCCACTTCCACGAGTAGTCGACGCGGAGGTCGAGCTGGTGGTGGATCGGCGCGCGCTCGGAGTTGGGCTCGTCGCTGACCGGAATGTAGATGTTGCGGTCGCTATCGAACACCGAACCGAGCACCGGCGTATAAGGCAGGCCCGAATACAATTGATAGCGGCCGCCGAGTTGCCAGCGCCCGCGCTTCCAGCTCGCCGCGGCGTTCAGGCTGTGAGGCTGATCGAAGTCGAACAATCGGCGCTTGGCACCGGGACGATCGACGCGCGTCGAATGCGAATACGAATAGCTGAGCCACGCGAACCACGGTCCGCCGCGATACGTGGCAAGCGCCTCGGCGCCTGTGGTCGTGCCCCACCCGTTGTTGCCGAGCGTGTTGTCCATGTTGTGGGTGATCAGCGACGTACGATCGGTGTAGTAGACCGAGCCCTGGAGCCGAAGCCCTTCGCGCGGCTCGTACTGCAGGCCCAGGATGGTCTGCTTCGAGCGCTCTGCCTTGAGGTGCTTCTCGAGGTACTCCGATTGGTACTCGGGCGGCCGGCGGTACGCGCCAGCGGCGAGTCGAAGCGTGAGTGGCTTGGTGAGCTTCACCGAGAGCTCGCCGCGCGGCTGCACCGAGAACTCCTCGCCGCGGCCGAAATACTCTGCCCGCACGCCGGTGGTCACCCGGATCCGCGGATCGAGATTGGCGGCGATCGCGCTCCAGGTCGCGAAGTTTGGCGTCCACACGCTGCCGTTGAACTGGACCGCCGTGTCCTTGAAATCGATCGGTGGATACGGCTCGCCTTCACGCCGTTCGACGGGTAGCGCGAGATCGATATCGGCATACCCGACCTGAGCCTCCGCGCCTGCGCGCCACACCACGTCGGTGAGTCCCGCTGCCTTGGGCATCGACTTCGACACTTCGGCGCGAGGCGTCACCACCGGGGTCACGAACCTCACGCGCTGGTAGATGCCGGCGTCGAATCGAAACTCCTGGAGCAGCCCCGAGAGCGCGAGGTTGGCCTGCCATGGGCCATCCTTGTAGCGAGCCGCGCCGGTGAGCCGCATGAACCGCGTGCGGTTAAAGAACCGCTTGGTATCGGCGTCGTCGTCCTTGGTGGCATACAGCTCGAAGATATCGTCGGTTCCGACGTTGGACAGCGTGAGATCCCACTTCGAGCTCAGCTGGTGGTCGATCCGCAGCTGCTCGTCCCAATAGCGTGGCACCGTGGTCAACGACAGGTCGACGCTGTCGGGGATGATCGATGGCAACAAGAAGTCGATCACCGAGCGCCGCAACCCGACCATGTAGCGCGTGCGGTCGCCGATCATGCCCTGCGCGAGCAACCCGCCGTCGATCACCGAGATCTCGGCTTGGGTCGTGCGTTGCTCGCTGCCGGGACGGGTGGTTAGCAGCACGATTCCCGACGAGGCACGGCCGTACGCGACGTCGAACCCACCAGGAATGTAATCGAGCGAAGCGATCGTCTCGGCAGGCACGATCGCGCGAAACCCGATGTTGTGAAACAACACCGGCACTTCGAAGTCGTCGATCAACACCTTCGAGTCCTGCGGCGACGACCCGCGGATCACGACGCCGGAGTAGCCGAGTGGAATCTGCAGATTCACCACGCCGGGCATCACGGTCAACGCGCGCACCACGTCACCGCCGGTACCCGGCACGCGCTGGAGCTCTTGTCGATCGAGCTGCGCCGCACCAGGCGAGGCCGCCGGGGCGTTGCCCTCGATCTCGATCGTCTCGGAGGTCTGCGCCTCGGTGAGCAGCACGATATCGTCGAGTGAGCGCCCGGTGACGTTGGCGAGGCCGACGCCATGGCCACGCGATTCGACGATCAACGTCGCGCCGAGCGGCGCATCGATCTTGAATTGTCCACTGCGGTCGGTCTTCGTTGTGATCTCGGTGCCCTCGATGGTCACCGTTGCACCACGCATCGGTCGACCCATCGCGTTGATCACGCGCCCCGAGACCGAGATGGTTTCGCCGGTTGGGGCTGGCGGTTCGGGAGCCGGTTGCTCTGGAGCGGGCTCGGGCGGCGGCTGCGCTGCTGCGATGCCGCCGAACGACCCCACCAG
>JBFXAI010000051.1:0-47641 GCA_050184455.1 Kofleriaceae bacterium
GCGCCCGCGGGTGCGCGCACAGCCGGCCCCCCACGCACTGCGCTGCTCGGCTGCGCCCGACGTCGCGCACTCCGAGCTCGCCGGTGGGAGGAGTCGAGCTACCCGCTCAGGTGTCCTGGCGGCAGGCGGCGTCGAAGTCCCGTCGCGCGGTCGCGTCCGGGATCGACGCCGACAGCGCAGATACCAGCGCGTGGGCGTGTGACTTGTTGAATAGCTCGACGGGAACGCCGAGGTTGCCGAACTCTTTCTTGAAAGCGACCTTGCCGAACGGCCCCACCGCCTTCATGTACGCGGCGGAGATCGCGTCGATCGTCGCCTGCGATTTGCCGCCGCCCGCCGATGGGACAGGAAGCGACGGCGACGAAGCCGCCGGTGCTGGCGCCGCCATGGCTGGTGTCGACAGACCGAGGATCTTGTGGACCACGGCCACCAGCGACTGCTCGGTGAACGGCTTCGGCAGGTACTCAGCGGCACCTTGCTTCTTGCCCCAGAAGATGTCGCTGTCGTTGTTCTTGGTGCTCACCAGCACGACCGGAATTCCCGACGTCGCCGGGTCATCCTTCAGCGTGCGCATCGCCTTGAAGCCGTCCATGCGCGGCATCACGATGTCCATCAGCACGATGTCGGGTTTTACTTCCTTCGCCTTCGGGAGGGCTTCGATGCCGTCCGTGGCGAAGTTGACCATGTGACCGAGAGATGAAAGCACTCGGCCCATGATGTCGCGAGATGTTGCCGCATCATCCACAACTAGAATGCTAGCCACGGTTTCCTCCCTAATTCGTTCGTGACTGTTGTCTGCACGTGCCGGGCAGGTGTGCCCACCAACATTGCAGAACGATCCCCAACACCCAGTAGAACATTGCACGGCACTACAAAAAAGCGGTGTGTTGCTTAATTGGGGACTCGGGGATTTCCTGATGAGCGCGTCACCTACAGCATCGAGCTCGCGCGTTTCTCGACGATAAACAACCGTTCCTGTTTGGTGATCCCGCGATCGTCGCGATCGCGCAGCGTGACGATGGCGGTGGTGGGTGATGTACGACGACGTGGGCCCAACACGCGCCTTGCAAAACCGTCGAGACCCGCGATCTGAAACGTGCTCACTGCAAGATCACGACGGATCGAGTGGCTCGAACTCGCGAGAACATTTGCGCTCTCCAGGAGGCGCGTACACGGAGTTGCGTTTCGGCGCGTCCGCTTCCAACCTTGCCGTTCCGCGGGTCTCCCATGATCGCCGACGCGAACATTGTTGCGAGCGCGCTCGCATGTCCTCGCTGCAACCGCGCAGTGGACGTCAAGAGCAGACACGTGATGGTCGCCGGGACCACGGTGCGCGTGTACTGCTCCGCAGACTGCCTTCGCGCCCGCGATGTTCCGCTCGAGCTCGCGGCACCCGTCACTGCCAGGCCACCGAGGCGACGCAAGCTGCGCTGGGCGCTCGCGACCATGGTCGTCGGTGGTGCGAGCCTAGGCGGGTATCGTTGGATTCAATCGACCGATCAGTCCGTCGCGCCCGAGCTCGCGGCGATCTCGGTTCCACTTCCTGCATCGCCGCCGGTGATCGCGGTCGAGCCGCCAGCGGCCGAGACGGCCGAGCGCACACACGAAGAAGATAAGGCGCTGCTCGGCGAGCTGATGAAGGATGCGTGGATTCATCCGCTCGCCGGACCGAACCGCCGGATGCCGGTGAACCACAACGGCGCGTTTGGCGCAACGCGCGCGGGAGAGCGCCCCCCAGAGTGCGTATCGGGTCACTGCGGCGTCGATCTCGGAAACGTCTGGGGCGAGCCGATTCATGCGGTGCACGACGGTGTCGTCGAATGGGTCAATCGCGGACCCAATGACGATAACGGTGGCGTGTTCGTGAAGATCGCACATCGCGACGCGGCCCTGTTCAGCTGGTATTTCCACCTCGCAGCGGTGCCACGGGGGATCCGTCCGGGCGTGAAGATCAGCGCCGGGCAAGTGATCGGTTTGCTCGGCGACACCGGGATCAAACATTCGAGCCCGCACTTGCACTTCGCGATCTCGGTGAAGCCGGCGAACGGCGCGCGAGAGCGCTATCTCGATCCAGAGCCGCTGATTGCGATCTGGCCGCTGTGGATCCCAAACGAGACCAAGGACGCCGGACGCCCCACGGTGGCAGCGCCTGGCCTCCCCGTACGCGCGCCGGCCCGCAGGCGCTCCAAGCCCAAGGCGACGGACCCGCAGCCTGAGGCTGGGTCGAACGCAGAGGTCACGGCAGCGCAGCCGGCGCCAGCGATCGACAGCGGTCCGGCGAGCTCGCCGGAACCGCAGCCCGACGCGAAGGCTGCAAGCAACTAGTGCTCCGACCGCATGATTTCGCTGCACCGGGCGCGCGATCCATCGCCGATCGCTTCGTTGTGCTCGCTGGCGTTACCGCTAGTAGCGCTGCGCTCGCGCGCCTCGCGCTCGGCGCGCCTCGCACGCCGGGCGCTATCAAAATCACGCGGTCGGAGCACTAGCGCCACGCCGACTCGTCGAGGCGAGTCAGATCGTGGACGTGGCAGGTGGCATGTCCATGACCGCAAACGACGCTGCGTTGGCAACCAGCGCGGCGTGGCAGCGAGGCAGCTTCGCAACGAGAGGCCGTCGAACGTTCACTCGATCAGCTCGATATTCAGGCTTAACCGCTCGGCGCCCGGGGTGAGCTCGAGCGCGATCACCCCGCGCGCGCCGTCGCGCTCGGCTTCGAGCTCGACGGTGCCGGCGGGCACATCGACCAGCCGGAAGTTGCCGTCTCGGTCGGCGACCGTCGATGACGATCGGATCGACACGCGAGCCCCCGGAACGCGACGGCCGTAGCGATCGCGGACGACGCCAGCGATCGTCGCTCCTCGCGCGAGCACCAATCTGGTGGTCGTGGCGACGCGCGATGGCGCAATGTCGACCGTTTGCACCGAGGGGGCGTAGCCAGCGACGCGCGCGGTGATTCGCCACGCTCCGGACGCGAGCCCACGCAGCTCGACGGTTCCTTGGCCATCGCTGGTGCGCGCGATGGTCTGCTTGCCAGGGCCGACGGCGTCGATCCGGATCCCTGGGAGCGGCGCGTTGCTGGCGGTGTCGCGCAGCTCGATCCGAGCGCTACCACCTTGCTCGAGCCGAATGTCTTTCCAGCGATCGCTCTGGAGCTTGACCCGGATCGCCGGATAGTCCGGCGACGAGACCTCGACGAGATAGCTGCCGTTGGCGACGTGGTCGAATAAGAACCGTCCGCTGGCGTCGCTGGCGATTCGCTTGCGCGTCGGGCCATCGATCACGCGCAGCGCTACGACGCCGGGCGATCCGCCGTCGGGTGCGAGCACCTGGCCGCGTAGCTCGGCGTCTTCGATTGTCAGCACGAACTGTTCACGCGGCCGCGACCTCACGCGATCGGCGTCCGATATCGCGATCGTGCGCTCGACGCTGCCATAGCCAGCCGCGGAGACCGCCACCGAGACCTCGCCGATCAGCGAGCGCAGGACGAACTCACCTGAGGAATCGCTGAACGTCGTGGCGATCTTGTGGGCGGTTTCACCGAACCCTGCACCCACGGTGATCGTCGCACCGGCGATCGCACCGCCAGCCCCGAGCACACGCCCGCGAATCGTCGCTCCAGGGCGCAGCGCGACTATCACGCCATCGATCGCCTCGCCGGCAGCTACTGAAAATGGTGAGCTGGCACCTGGCGCGAGCTCGCTGGCGAACGCTGCTGCGACGTAGCTGCCGGGCTCGACGTCTCCGATCCGGAATCGTCCCTGCGCGTCGGTGGTGATCCGCAGGACCGGCGGATCGCTCGCCGCACCACCTAAATCCAACGCAGCTGACATGGCTCGCTGATCGGCAGCGGGCTCGAACGGCTCGAATGGCCGCGATGCCGGTAGCACCACCGCGTAGCGCAGCGTCGGCTCGGGATCGACGTACCAGGTCCGGCCGCGGCGCTCTTGGGTCAGCGCGAAGTGGAGATGGGGCAGACTGCGTGTGAACCCGGTGGAACCAACGGTACCGAGCGGTTCGCCGGCCGAGATCTTGTGGCCGACCTCGAGCCCGTGGCGAAGCTCGTCGAGGTGCATGTAATACGAACGCAGCCCGTGACCGTGGTCGATCGCGATGTACCGGCCGGCTTCGCCGCGGATCTCGGTGTACGCCGCAACGACCTGGCCATCGGCCGCGGCGTGGACGATCGCGCCACGCTGCCAACCGAGATCGACGCCGCAGTGGCCCTGGCCGCATTCGGTGGGGCGCGAGCCTGCGCGTCTCCCGCCGAACCGGACACCATCGTGCGTCGGTAGCTCGCGCTTACCGGCCAGTGGGTGGATCCAGCGCACACGAGTCGTCGTCGCCGACTCGCGATCGGCCGCTCGAACCAACTTGCCTGCGATGCCTTGGCTGCGCAGCACGATCGTCGCGTTGGCGACCGGATCACCAGCCGCATCGATGACCGATCCGGTGACGCTTCCCGAGCGCACCAAATCGATCACCACGCCATCCAGCTGCTCGGCACCCGGTGTGACCTCGAGATGTTGGTCGGCGGGTTGCACGTATCCGACGGCCGACGTTTCGATTCGCCAGTGTCCAGCGGGCACGCCATCGATCGCAAACCGCCCATGCTCGTCGACGGTGGTCGTCCGCGCGACATGATCGACGTCGATCGGGACGAGCGCGACGGTGATCGACGACGAGGGCATGGCGGTCGCCACGACCTGACCACGTACGCGCGTGGCTGGCTCGAGTTCCAGCTCGACGTCGGGCTGCTCGCCAGGGGCCGCATCCGCGATCCGCGCGATCGGAGAGATCGCAGCGCCGTTGCGCGCCCAGATCTCGTAGGGGCCAGGTGGAAGATCGACGAATCGAGCAATCCCGTGACCATCGGTCATTGCGGTCACCAGCATCGGGCTCGAGCCATCGCTGAGTTGGACCTCCGCTCCTTGCAACGTCACGCCATTCGCGGTGACGCGAACATCGAGACCGACGCGCGGCGGTGGCAACGCGATGGTCGCGCGTGACGTGGTGGACGCGGTCTGAGCGCGCGCGGCTGGACCGGTTGGGCTTGGAGGTGGTGGCAGCTCACGATCGACGACGATCGCGGCGACAACGAACCCGGCGGCCCCGAGCACGGCGAGCCTTCGCCATGGTGCGTCACGAAGCGCCGGGACCATCCGGACCGGTTGTGCAGCCGGTATGCCTCGCGAATATGTTGCGGCTTCGCTGGGTTGCGGGCATCGCGAGGATCGGCCCCGTGCCAGTTTGACGGCTAGGGACCACCGCCCTGCCGAAATGGCACGTGCGACGAGCGCATGAGGATGCGCGTCCTACACTTGGACCGTGTGGCTGGCCCATGCGCTGACGCTGTCGCGGCTGCCGATCGCGCTCGCGATCGTCGGATGTCGCGATCGGCCAGCGTGGTCGCTCGCGCTGCTCGTGCTCGCCGCGCTGACCGACACCGCAGATGGCCAGGTTGCGCGGTGGATGCAGCGCCGCGGCAGCACGGGCCCCGACATCGGCGGTTGGCTCGATCCGCTCGTCGATAAGACGTTCGTGGCGATCGTGCTCGCCGTGGTTTGGACCATCACCCACGACGTCGGGTTGATCGCGGTGATCGGCGTCCGCGAGATCCTGCTGCTGCCATTGATCGCGGCGTACATCGCGCGTGGTGGTGAAGCGCGCGACGTCCACGCCGATCCACTCGGCAAGGCAACCACGATCGCTCAGTTCGTCGCGATCGCGCTTGCGCTCACGCGCTCCGACTATGCGTGGCCGGCGGCGATCATCGCCGGGCTGCTCGGCGTCGCCGCGGTCACCCACTACGGCGTGCGCGAGCGGCGCAACGCGCTCGGCTGAAGCTCCTCTGCTCCTTTGTGTGCTCTGAGTGATGAGCCGGAGCTACTTGGCGTCGAACACGTATTCGTGTTGAGCGTCGCGCAGCACGAGCGTCTTGCGATCACCGCTGCCTGCGACCAGCTCGAGCCCGTTGAACCCGGGGACGATCGTCAGAAATGACGTCGTGCCGTCGGGGTTCTTGCGCGTTGCCATCTCGCTCTTCCACTCACCGAAGTCGAACGTGGTCTTGCCGCCGGTGCGAGTCACCGCGATGTCGCCGAGCGCCGTGTTGGAGTAGTGATCGGCGAGCTTCGCGCTCTCGTTGGGGTCGGCGGGAATCGTCATCAGCTTGCGATCGGCAGCGAGCTGCTCGAAGAACGTCTTGGCAGCAGCAGCGGCATCCGCGTCGGCTTCGGGGCGTCCATCGAACAGCACCTCGAGCAGCTTGCGGCGGAACAGCGTGCGGATCGTCCAGCCCGGATCGGCATTGGTGAGGATCACCGCGCCCACGCCGTGCTCGGGCAGCCACATCATGTCGCTGTGGTAACCGATCATGTCGCCACCGTGATGGACGACGGTGACGCCGTATTTGGTGGTGACCATGAGACCCATCCCGTAGGTCGTGTCCTTGTTGACAGCGACCTGCGGCGTGCGTCGTGCGTCGAGCGCTTCCTTGGAGATGTACTGCTTGCCGTTGGGTAGCTTGCCCTCGGCGAGCTCCATCTGCACGTACTTGAGCACGTCTCGCACGTTGCTCCAGCCGGCACCGGCAGGGCGCACCGGAATCATCGCGTAGTTGATCGCCATGACCGCAGGCGCTGGTTTGCCGTCGACGTCCGGCGCGTGCGCAGCTGCGAAGTTACCGGTCTGCGCGCGCTTGAAGTCGAACGTCGTCGAGGTCATGCCGAGCGGCCGGAACACGCGCGTTTTCATCGCTTCGTCGTATGCTTTGCCGAGCTCGAGCTTGGGATACGCGACGTGGCCACCGATGAACCCGGCGGCCGCCGCCAGCGGATTCGAATACTGAAACAGCTCACCGAACTTGCTCGTCGGCTGCATCGTGCCGAGGGTCGCCATCACGGCCTCGGGGGTGACCCCTTGGAACTGCAGCAACCATTCCATGTCCTGGCGCGGCAGCCCGGTGCACGCGCAGATCAGATGTTTCACCAGCACCCGGCTCGTGGTGTCGGGATCGCCGAGCTTGAACGATGGCAGCAGGCTGGTGGCGGTGGTGTCCCAGGTGAGCTTTTTCTCGTCGACCAGCTTGGCGAGCATCAACGTGGTCAGGCCTTTGGTGTTCGACGCGATGATGTACTTGGTGTCGGCGTCGACCTTGGCCGGTTTGCCGAGCGCACGCACGCCGAACCCGCCGGCGAACACGACCTTGCCATCCTGGATGATGCCCACCGACACGCCGGGAACGCCCAGGGCCTTCTGCGCGGTTTCGACGAACTTGCCGAGCTCGGCGATCCGCGCGGCATCGAGTGGGTTCGCCTTCTTGCCGGCGAACGACTCGCGCTCGTAGCCCTTGGGCAACAGCTGGCCGTAGATCAACCCGACCTGCGAGCCGCGCTTGTCGCCGACCGCTTGTGCCATGTCATAGATGATCACCGTCCACATGCCGTTCGCGAATCGTGCGCTCGCGCCGACGTCGCGCTTCTCGTTCGGCGACGTCTGATAGTCGAAGTTCTTGATCTGGCTCCAACCATCTTTGTCGGGGCTGATCGTGGTCAGCTTCAGTGGCCACGGTTTTTTGGGGTTGTACGCGGACCACGCCAGCTCGACCGCTGCCTCCGCGGTATCCGCCTTTACATCGACCAGCACGATCTGCGAGCCCGGCTCCGGCGGCGCCATGATCGTCGCGGGGGGAGCCACCGTCATCGTCCAACCCGCAGGCGCCAGGAACGTGTTGCCCGCGACGGTCGCCTTCGGCGTGTCGACCGCGATCTGTTCGGCGACGGGGCGCGCCGGAGCGATCGGTCCCGGGTCGGGCGTGGCGGTCGATTGCTGCGGCGGCGGCTCGACAGTCGGAGCCATCGGCTCTGGCTTCGACGAGCACGCGACCAACGCCACCAGGAGACAAGGCGATAGACGAATCATGAGCCGAACAGTAACCCGTCACCGGCGCCTGGATCCGAGTTACGCGACGATCGCTACGTCGGTTCGAGTGATCTCTGGATCTGCAGCTGCGAGGACGGTTGGTTCGGAGGTCAGCGCCGTGCGTGCGCGCTCGGTCAGAACGTAATGCTCGGGCCCCAGCCGATGGAGATAGCCGCGAGCGAGCAGCGACGTTGCGATTCCGGCGATCGCTACCGTCGAGAACAATCGATGCGACAACCTCGGAAAGCTCGTTATCGGCCTGGGCTCATTGGTGACAAACCGCACGAGCTGGTCGATCGAAAACCGACCACCGTCAGAACTGCCAGTCGTCGCGCCGAGCGCGTCGCAAGCGCGTACGAATTCCTCGTCGAGATCACCGAGCATTGCGAACCGCTTAGCAACGTCGATGCCGCGCGTTCGGTCGCGTGCGCTCGCGAACATCGACGCGACTGAGCGCGAAACCACGTCAGCTTGGCAACTACCGCAGCGTTCGATCGCGTCGGACTGGCACACGGAGCACGTTACTGGTCGCCGGAACATGGTGGCGAATCCACTTCGGTGTGGGCACCTGGCCCAGCGCTGTGCGATGTTCCGCGCGGTGCGGTCGCTTGCCGTTGTGGTGGTGGTGGTGCTGAGCCTGACGAGGATCGGGTATGCAGCCGAGCCACGCAGCGTGGACACCATCGAGCAGGCGCGCGATGCCGTGCTCGATCGCGAGTACCAGGCGCAGTTGCCTCGCTACGAGGACGTAGCGGGGCAAGACCGGGCGATTCAGGGTTCGGGCTCCGATGCCAGCGCTAATCAGCGCCAAGCCAATCGCTCGCGCCGCGCCGCAAATGGCCGGGTCGGTGAGCGCGATCGCCAGATGATCGACACCCGCGAGCGCCAGAGCAGCCAAGGCTCTCCCTTCATGGCGATCGTCATGTGGGCGTTGGTGATCGTCATCGTGCTGCTCGTCGTCCTTTGGATCGCCAGCGAGCTCTCGAAATATGGCGGCGATCCGGACGCGCCTGCTGCGAGCGAGTCACAGGTCCAGCTACAAGCCGCGGTCGATGCGATCCTCGACCGGCCGCTCGGCGACGCCGACGAGCTCGCGCGGCGCGGCGAATACGCCGAGGCGATCCATACGCTGCTACTCCGCACGTTGCAGGAGCTCGTGAAGAGCGCGTCGGTTCGGGTTGCGCCGGCGATGACGAGCCGAGAGATCCTCGCTCGGGTGCCGCTGCTGGCCGATGCGCGCGCTGCATTCGCGGACCTGATTACGGCGGTGGAGCTCACCCACTTCGGTGACGATCCCGCGAACGCCGCTGACTACGAGCGCTGCCGGCGGCAGTTTCACGTGTTCGCCGCGACCCTTCGCGGAGCGCTTCCGCAGCCGAGCAGTGCTGGGCAAGAGGTCGCTGCGTGACCAACCCGTTCAAGCGAACGACGTTGATCATCGTCGTCGCGGTCGTGGCGATCTCGCTGATCGCCACGGTTATCTTGATGATCGTCGGTGACGACCTCGTCGAGCAAGACTCCGCGGGGGTCGACAGCTACTCGGTTTCGGCGATCGGCCACCGTGGGCTGTCGGAGCTGCTGACCAGACTCGATGTTCCCGTCGTACTCAGCCGCGCTGACTCCGGACAAAAAGCCAAGAACGGGCTTTTGATCGTCGCCGAGCCAACGGTCACCGACGATGACTCGCGCGACCGGCTGGCCGCGTTGGTTCGAGCCGCACCGCGAACCTTGCTCGTGTTGCCGAAGTGGTACGGACAGAACGAGCTCGGCAACGTCTGGATCGCAGACGCAGACTTCATTCCTGTCGGCGAGGTCGAGCCGGTGTTAGCTGCGGTGGGGCTTACCACCGAGCTCGTGCGTCATGGTCGCCCGGTGGCATGGACGGTCGAGGCCGGCGGCGCGCCGCCGAAGATTCGTGAACCGCAGGTGCTCAAGCCGGCGGAACAGTTGTCGTCCTACGCTCAGGATCCCGATGCCAACGTGCTGGTCGGGGTCATCACGCTCACCGATCGATTCGACGACGAACAGCTCATCTCGGAGTTGTGGGTGCTGTCCGACCCCGACGTGCTCAACAACTACGGCCTGCGCGATCCCGCGAACGTCCGGTTCACCGTCGAGCTGATCGATCGGCTGCGCGAAGGAGGCCCGGTCGTGATCGACGAGACGATCCACGGCTATGCCCAGCAGCCGAGCTTGGCGCGTACGCTGTTGCGATTTCCGCTGGTGCTCGCGACCATGCAGGTGTTGATCTGTGCGGTGTTTGCGGTGTGGGCCGCGATGGTTCGATTCGGTCCGCGCAAACCGTCCGCACCGCCGATCGCGCCTGGCAAGGACTTCTTGGTGCGTAACACCGCCGCCCTGCTGCACTACGGCGGTCATCACTCGCACGCGCTTCATCGTTATCTGAGCTCGGCGACCCTACAAGTTCGCCACACGCTTCACGCGCCATCGCTGGCGCCGAATGCAATGACCGAATGGCTCGAGCGCGTCCGCAAGACTCGTGGCGGCACGATCTCGCTCGTTGATCTGGAGACTTGGGTGGCCACCGCCGATACGCCGCAACGTGTCGTCGAGGTCGCCGATCTAGTGTTTCGTTGGCGGACGGAGATGACGCATGGAACTAACAGTCGTTCGTGAAATCGCTGGGCGCTTGCGCGAGCAAGTGCACCGAACCATCGTCGGGCAAGACCAGGCGATCGATCTGTTGTTGGTCGCTCTGTTGTGCGAGGGCCACATCCTGTTCGAGGGCGTCCCGGGAACCGCGAAGACCCTGCTCGCGCGAACGTTCGCCGGTGGCCTGTCGCTGCAGTTCGGTCGCGTGCAGTTCACGCCAGATCTCATGCCTGGCGACATCATCGGCACGAATCTTTTCAACTTCCAAACCAACAGCTTCACGCTGACCAAAGGGCCGATCTTCACCCAGCTGTTGCTGGCGGACGAGATCAACCGCACGCCGCCGAAGACCCAGGCAGCGTTGCTCCAGGCGATGCAGGAGCGCTCGGTCACCGTCGACGGCATCCAACACGATCTGGGCGACGGGTTCATGGTCATCGCGACCCAGAATCCGATCGAGCAGGAGGGCACATACTTGTTGCCCGAGGCCCAGCTCGACCGGTTTCTGTTCAAGGTCGTGATCGGTTATCCGAGCCAAGCCGAGGAGCGAGCGATCGTACGGCGCCATGGCCACCGCACGACGATGCCCAAGCTGTCCGAGTTCGACATCCGTCCCGTCGCAGACCTCGCCACGCTCGTCGCGATGCGCCAGGCGATTCACGAGGTCCGCGCGAGCGACGCGATCCTCGACTACATCGTCGAGCTGGTCCGGTCGACGCGCGAGCGTCCGAGCCTCGCGTTTGGCGCATCTCCGCGGGCGTCGACGATGTTGACCAACGCGAGCCGTGCGTACGCCGCGCTTCAGGGGCGCGACTACGTGCTTCCGGACGACATCAAGGCGCTCGCAGTGCCGGCACTGCGGCACCGCGTGGTGCTGGCGCCGGGCGCCGAGATCGAAGGGCTCACCACGGAAGCGGTGGTTCGCCAACTCCTCGAGCAGGTGCCGGTCCCGCGCTGACATGCGTCCGACGCTGCGTTACCTCGTGATCTTGCTCGCTGGGATACCGGTATCTCTCGGCGCGGTCATGATCCATCCGCGGCTTTGGACGGCCTGGGTCATCTATGTCGCTGCCGCGGTGTTGCTCGGCGGCCTCGACGCACTGCTGGCGTTGCCCGCGCGCAAGCTACGGATCAAGGCGCGACTACCAGCGCAGCTGTTCATCGGTGAGGCAGGAATCGCGGCCCTCGAGCTGACGGCTGGTCGTCGCGGCGCGGCGGTGGAGCTGCTCGCCGAGCTCGACGACGATCTCGAACCGCAACCCGCGGCGACGGTCGTGTTGCGTGCAACGGCCGCCGGCGAAGCGGCCCGCGCGACCTTCGAGCTAACGCTGAAACCTCGCAGGCGCGGCGATCACGCGCTGCGCAGCGTGCACGTCCGGTGGCGTGGGCCGTTCGGGTTGATCGAAAAGCGCGTCGCGATCACGATCGACAAGCGAGTCGGCGTCGTACCCAATCTCGGCGCTGTGCGCGCGGTCGCGCTGCGCATGTTCTCCGACCACAACTTCATGAGCGGGCTCAAGGTCGAGAAGTTCCTCGGCGACGGCTCCGAGTTCGAGTCGCTGCGCGAATACGTGCCGGGACTCGATCACCGAGCGATCGATTGGAAGTCGTCAGCGCGCCACCGCAAGCTGCTGTGTCAGGAGTTTCGCGCCGAGCGTAATCACCAGGTCGTGCTCGCGGTCGATGCTGGCCAGTTGATGAGCGAACCGATCGCGGGCGTACCCAAGCTCGACCATGCGATCAACGCCGCGATCCTGCTCGGCTGGTTCTGTTTGCGTACCGGTGACCGGGTTGGCTTGATCGGCTTCGACGAGCGTGTCCGCCAGTGGTCCGAGCCGGCCGGTGGCATGCACACGTTTCACCGGCTTCAAGCGATGTCGGCAGAGATCGACTACCGCCAGGTCGAAACCAACTACACGTTGACGCTCGCCGAGTTGTCGACCCGCCTGCGTCGCCGGTCGCTGGTCGTGTTGTTCACCGATTTCCTGGACACCGTCACCGCCGAGCTGATGATCGACAACGTCACCCGACTGGCGCGCCGCCACCTGGTGTTGTTCGTGTCGATCAGCGATCCCTCGCTCGAGACCCGTGCGCTCGCCCGTCCCAGCTCGCTCACGGCGTTGCATCAGGCAGTGGTCGCCGGCGATTTCGGACGCGAGCGCAGCGTCGTACTCGAACGGCTGCGCCGCGCTGGAGCACATTGCATCGATCGCCCACCGGGCCAATTCTCGATGGCGGTGGTCAATCGCTATCTCGATATCAAGCGCCGGGAGCTGTTCTGATGTCGGCGCCGCCGTTGTCGCCACGCCAGATGCGAAGCGTCGAGTTTCGCAAGGAGCGCGAGGCGAGCTGGCGCGAGCTCGAGGCGCTGATCGCGGCGGCCGATAAGAGCGGCGTCCGATCGCTCAGCGCCGAACAGCTGGCGCGGCTGCCGCATTTGTATCGCGCGACGCTGTCGTCGCTGTCGGTCGCGCGTAGCATCTCGCTCGACGCCGCGCTCACCGAGTATCTCGAGAGCCTCGTCGGTCGCGCGTACTTCGTGGTGTACGGCACGCGCCAGCACTTGGTCACCCAGATCTGGGAGTTCTTCCGGTGGAAGTGGCCGGCGACGGTCCGGCAGTCCAAGTGGCACTTCGCGATCGCGTTGCTCGTGATGGCGGCAGCGAGTGTCGCGGCGTTTCGCCTGACCTCGAGCGATATGGACTACTACTACGTATTCACCGGCGACATGGCGCAGGGTCGCACGCCGGAATCTTCGACGGCCGAGCTGCGCGATGGCCTGTACGATACCGAGCATCACGCAGGCGGACTGGCGACGTTCGCGGCGAGCCTGTTCTCGCACAACTCGCGCGTCGGCATCCTGGCGTTTGCCACCGGGTTCGTCGCGGGGTTACCCACACTGTTCCTGCTGTTCTACAACGGGCTCGTGCTCGGTGCGTTCGCGGCGCTCTACCACGCGCGCGGTTTGGGTGTGGATCTGTGGGGATGGCTACTGCCGCATGGCGTGACCGAGCTCGCGGCGGTGTTGATGTGCGGCGCGGCGGGCTTTCAGCTCGCGCATGGCCTGGTGTTTCCGGGAGGCAAGACCAGGATGGATAGCTTGCGCGACCACGGCCGATCCGCCGCGGTGATCGTGATCGGCGCGGTGATCATGCTGTTCGTCGCTGGCCTCATCGAGGGGATCTTCCGGCAGACCGTCACCAGCGTACCGATCCGGTACACCGTGGCTGGCACCACCGCTGCGTGGTGGCTGTTCTATTTCGGGTTTGTCGGCAGGCACCGCGATCGACAAGCGACGACCGCGGCACGCGAGGAGCTCGCAGCGCAGCGCAGCGGACATCTCGAGGTGGCGCGATGAAGCCATTTGGCGGCGAGGACAACACGTTCGTTCGATCGATCGTGACGCCGGAAGGAATTCCGCTGCGGTTCGTGCTCGCACGCGCTGGCGATCGCGCCGGCGCATTTTTGATCGACGTCGCGCTGCAGATCGCGGTGACGCTGTTCGTGGTGATCGGATTGCGCGTGGCGGTGGGAACCGGCGAGGGCTGGCTGACGGCGTTCATCGTGCTGCTGACGTTCTTGTTCACGACGTTCTATTTCCCGTTCTTCGAAGTGCGATGGCAGGGCGCTACGATTGGAAAGCGCGCGATCGGCATTCGTGTGATCGATGCGCGGGGCGGGCAGCTCGAGACCAGCGCGGTGCTCGCGCGCAATCTCGTTCGCGAGCTCGAGGTGTGGGCACCGCTGCGGTTTCTGCTCGCGCGCGACATGTTGTGGCCGACCGCGCCGGCGTGGGCAACCTGGCTCGCCGTCGGCTGGACGTTCGTGTTCATGTTCATGCCGCTGTTCAACCGAGATCGACTGCGGATCGGCGACATGATCGCCGGCACGCGCGTGGTCGTGCGGCCCAAGCTGGTGCTGGTACCCGACCTGGTTCAACAGGCCGCCGAGGCCTCTACGTTCGCATTCGCTGGCGCGCCCGCTGCGACGACGCACAGCTTCACCGAAGCACAGCTGTCGATCTATGGCGTCTACGAGCTCCAGGTGTTGGAAGGTGTGCTGCGCATGAACCCGAGTGACATGTCGTTCTACGATGTGACGCGCACCGTGTCCGAGAAGGTCCGCACCAAAATCAAGTACGAAGGGCCCGTCACCGACGACACGCGCTTCCTACGCGAGTTCTACGCGGCGCAGCGCGCACACCTGGAGCAGAAGATGCTGTTCGGGCAGCGCCGCGAGGACAAGCACGCTTCGAAGACCTAACGCCGCTAGCCCAATCCTTCGGTTCTGCGATTTCTCTGATCTCTGCGCCTCTGCGCCGCTGCGTTCGGTCGAAATGAATGAGCGGACAGGCGCAACGCCGCGGAGATCGGAATGAGACCGATCGGCTATTCGAAGATCCGCGCGAGCTGATCGTCGGTCATGCCTTCTTTGTCCTTGCGAAGGAGTGCGTAGCTGACCGCCGCGACCATTGCGCTGAACATCTGCAGCACGCAGACCACGATCAGCACCCACATCGCTGCGCGCCTGACGAGGGCGAAGCCGTCGAGCTCGTAGAGCATCGGGTACAGAATGATTGCTCCCACGATCACCGCAATGACGCCGATCAGTAGCGTCAGACCGAAGATTCCCCACCGCCTACCCGACGTCAGCTCGGAGCTCCGGGACATCGCCCGGAACGGCCCGAGCTTTTCTGCGACCGCAGCCGGCGTTGCCACGAACCAGATGCAGCCGAGCACCATCGTCGCGATCCCACCGAATGGAGCGAACCCGAGGACCGCGTTGATCACGGCAATCAACAGCGCGGTTGGAATGCCGCGCAACCCGAATACCAAGCTCGTCCCCATCGAGACGCGCGTGCCATTTAGCTGTTGAACGATCCGGTACGTCAGCAATGGCGCGATCAACGTCGTGGCCGCAGTGAGCATGTAGATCGGGTAGACGAAGACGGTGTTGAAATAGCTGTCGAACTGGTCAGGCCCTGTGCCCATCTCGGCCGGCCTCGTGAACAGCCAGATGAACATCGGCGAATACAGCAGCCCGCCTAGTAACGTGAATGGAATGAAATTTCGAAACCACGCGCGGAATGCGAAGCCCAGCGCTCGAAAGATCCTGAACTGCTGAATTTGGTATTCCTGCATGTCGTTCCTTGGTCTTTGTGATCAATACGAAGTTGCCGGTCCCTTGTCGCACGGCTCTGCACGGCTGAGCCACACTCAAGTGTTGCGACGTGCTCCGTCCGCCTGTTACGCACTTTGAAGGACACGAATGAACAGGCGAACGCGACTCGCGTACCTCGCGGTTAGCAGCCTTGCCGCGTGCCATGGCTCCGAGGGCCGAAGCGTCGCTGTTACCGTCGATGTCTCCGCCTCGGCCGCTCGCGTCAGCGATCGGTTCGTGGGGGTGGCCATCGACACGGCACAAGTCGTCGGCGGGGAATTTTGGGATCCGGCCAACACCGATCCGTCGGCGCCAAACGTGCCGGTCCCGCCGTATGACTTCTCGCGGCCGCGGTTGCGCGAGCTCGCGCGGGCCCTCGCGCCGGCGGTGCTCAGGATCGGCGGCACCGACGCCGATCTCACGTATTACGACCTATCCGACACGCCGGTTACGACGCCTGTTGCACCCGATAAGTGGGTGCTGACGCGCGCGCAGTGGGACGCCGTCCGAGAGTTCGCCGCGCTGATCGGGTCCCCGATCCTGTTCACGCTCAACGCAGGGCCCGCGCGCCGCACCGAATCGGGCAGCTGGGTCGGCGACAACGCCCAGACCTTGATCGACTACAGCGTCGCGAACGGTAACCAAGTCGCCGTGTGGGAGCTCGGCAACGAAGTCAATCTGTACCCGTTCATCCATCGATTGAGCCTCGAGGCCGTCGATTACGCCGCGGATACCGTCACGGCTCGCGCGCTGCTCGACGAGCGCGCTCCCGGAGCGCTGTTAGCGGCGCCGTCGAGCGCGTACTGGCCAGTGACCGGCGAGTTTCGGCCGTTCTATCCCGCGTTCATGAACGCTGGGTCCGCGAATATCGACTTGGTGACGTGGCATTACTATCCGCAACAATCGGGTCGATGTCCGTTTGCGACGCGCGAGGCAGAGCCCGGCCTGTTGCTCGATCCAGCCAACCTGGATGAGGTTGGGACGTGGGCGACGGAGGTGGAAGCCTCACGCGATCAACGCGATCCGAACATCCCAGTCTGGCTCGGTGAAACCGGTCATGCGCAGTGCGGTGGTCAACCTGGGCTGTCGGATGCGTTCGAGGCCAGCTCGTGGTGGGTCGATCAACTCGGCCTGATCGCGCGGCGCGGCCAGCCAATCGTGATCCGCCAGACGCTCTCGGGCGGGAGCTATGGGTTGATCGACGAAGCCACGCTCGAGCCCAACCCCGATTATTGGGCAACACTGCTGTGGCGACGGGTGATGGGCCCTAACGTTCTCGCCGCGACCAGTAGTGATCCGACGTTGCGGGTCTATGCGCACTGCACGCCTGGTGCACCCGGCTCGGTCACGGTGGTCGCGATCAACCTCGATCCGATCGAACCCGCGATCGCTTCGATCGAAGCAGGTGTCACGAGCGCAGCCGAAGTCTACATCGTGACAGCCGCGAGTCGCGACGCGCGCACGGTGACGATCAACGGCGAACCAGCAGTCGTCGGCGGCGACAACGTGCCCGTGGTTCCTGCGGCACGAGCGCGCGACGCCGGCGAGATCTTTGTGCCACCGGCGTCGTTCACGTTCGCGATCCTCACGGGCGCCGCCGCGACGGCTTGTTCGCTTTAACGACGTGGCGTGTCACGTGTCACGTGGTCTCGGCGGCCTTTGCGTGTTCGCGTTCATTGCCATTCCCAGGGTTGCCCAAAACACGCAGAGCGCGCCGAGGATTGGAGCGGAGAGCGCGACGCTAGTGGTTGGTGTTGTTGCGGTTCTGCTTGCGCAGCGCGTAGACCTCGGACCTCGGCACCATGTCGTATTCGTGTAGCCGATACTGGATGGTGCGGACGCTGATCCCGAGCATCTCGGCAGCCTTCGACGTCGATCCACCTACAGCGCGAAGTGTCTCGAGGATCGCGTAGCGCTCGAGCTCGGCCATCGACGCGCCCGGAATCGCCGGGAAGCTGCGCGACTTGTTGGGATGTACGTTCGACGGCAGGTTATGCGGGTCGATCTGGGTGCCGTTGCAAACCGCTACCGCGTGCTCGAGAGCGGACTCGAGCTCGCTGATGTTGCCAGGCCAGTCGTATGACATCAGGTGCTCGAGCGTCGGCTGGGCCAGCGTCGGTGCCGGCTTGCCGGTGTCGCGGGCGAACCGGTCGACGAAGTGCTTGGCGAGCACCGGAATGTCCGCGCGGCGCTCGCGCAACGGCGGAAGCTCGAGCGAAACAGCACGCAATGCGTAGTAGAGGTCTGCGCGAAACTTATCCTGGGAGACCAATTGGCCCAGCTCATGATTCGTCGCGGCGATCACACGAACGTCTACACGAAACACCTCGGTGCCTCCGACCCGCTCGAGCTCGTGATCTTGGAGCAACCGCAGCAGCTTGATCTGGATCGCCGGTGAGATCTCGCTCACCTCGTCGAGGAACAGCGTGCCGCCCTCTGCGTGGGCGATCCTCCCATCGCGCTGGGTGAGTGCACCTTGCACTGCGCCGCGCTCGTGCCCGAACAGCTCGCTGTCCAACACGGTCTCGGACACACCGGCACAGTGCACCTTCACCAACGGCATCTCGGCGCGAGTCGAGCGGCGATGGATCGCCTTGGCGATCAGCTCCTTGCCCGTACCCGACTCCCCGGTGATCAACACCGCGGACCGGCTCCGTGCGACCTGGTCGAGCACATCGAACACCCGGCGCATCCCCGGACTCGATCCGACGATGTCTTCGGGGCCGGTGTCGGCAAGGCGCTTGTGCACGCCAGTCCCTTCCAACACGCGATCGAGCGCGGTGATCAGCACGTCGCCCTGGATCGGATGGACGAGCGACTCACTCGCGCCGGCGCGGATCGCAGCTTCGGTGGACGATCCAGCCGTGTCTGCAATCGCGATGACCGCAGCAGGTTCTGCGCTGCCGCGAATCTGCTTGATCAATTGGAGCGCGTCGCCGCGCGATCGATCGATATCGATGACAACGGCGTCGGGTGGCGTGGTCTCGTATGCGTCGAGCGCTTCGACAGCGCCGGCCGCAACTTCGACCTCGTAACCCTCACGCGCGAGCTGGTCAGCGAGCGCAGACCGCGCGCTGTCATCATCGACGAGGAGTATCCGCCCGGATCTGCTCACGACTAACTACATTAGCCAACCTCGTGCCAGCGGCGAACGCAGCGATCCCTCGATGGGTTCGCGGCATAGCTTGCGGTTTGCCGGGCGTGTCGGCGCAGTGTCCGACGTGATCCGTGCGGTTCTGGCGTGGGGGATGCAAAACCCACGATGATGAGGACACAAGGGCTACGGCGGCGGCTGCTCCAGCGCCGGCATCATTTGCTGTCGCGTTATCACGGCGAGCTCGAGCGGTTGGAAGAAGAGCAGGCGACACGCGATAGCGAAGACGTCGAGAACGCCACGGAGCTCTGGGACGTCCATGTATTGTCTAAGTTGAGCGACGTTGACATCCGCGCGCTGCGTGACATTGCCGCTGCGCTGCGCCGGCTCGACGACGGTCGTTATGGCGTGTGCGTCGAATGTGGCATGGCGATCGAGCCAGGACGGCTATCGGCCGTGCCCGAAGCGGCGACGTGTTTCGAATGTGCGCTCGATGCCGAGCGGTCGGTGATGCATCGGTAAGGCTGGCCTACCGACCGCGCGCTATCCGATCGGCCAATCGCGCGGGCGATGGATGACGCGGTTGTCGACGTAACTGTAGAAGTGGGGCTCGCGGTGCGGCGACCTCGGATGGTCGTAGCGAATCACTCGCATCAGGTCGACATCTGCATAGGTCTTCTCGCGACAGATCATCACCGGGCACTGTGCCTCGCGAACCACACGTTCGGACACCGAGCCGAGCAGGAGGCGCTCCAACCCGACCTTGCCGTGCGAGCCGATGAAGATCAGATCCGCACCAACATCCGCGGCAAGCCCGAGGATCTCCTCGGCGGGTCGACCGATTCGGGCGTGCACGAAGAATTGGACCTCGGAAGCGGTCGGCCTGCCAGCGAACGCCGCGGTGACTTGATCGCGTAGCGCATCTTGGATGTGCTCGGCGGTCTCGTAGGTGATGCTCTCGAACCCGCCTTTCACGATGATTCGATCGCGCGCGTCGAGGGCGGCGACGACGTGGAGCACATGCTGTGGTGCACGCGCGGCGACCTCGACTGCTCGAGCGAGCGCTTGATCTGCGCTTGGCGAGAAGTCGTACGCAACGACGACCTGAACCGCGTGTGCCGGTTCCACCATAAGAGCCTCCTGGACGGAACATTTGCATCGGCGATGCCACCTCGACCTTGGTTCGAAACTCCGTCTGGTTGCTCTCACCTGCGCGGCGCGGCGTTTGGCTCGTGGCTTGCTGTTTATCGCCGAGGAGGAACTGATGGCAGCGACCAACGGCGGAATGATGCACTGCACGGTCTACGGTGGTCGCGGCGATCTGTACGTCGAGGTCAGTCCAGCGATTCAGACATCACCCTATCGAGCGCCGGTCCCAGATCGACTATGGGTACGCGCCATCATGTCCAAGAATCTGGTGTGCGGGCGCTCCGACCTCGCGATCGAGACCATCGTGCAATTGATGGTAACGCACGAGATCGGTTGCCTGCCGATCGTGGATCGAGACCTTCGTATCGTTGGCTTGGTCACCAAATCCGATCTGGTCAAGCAGTTGGATGTGATGCCTCGCGACGGAAGTGCGCTCTGTCATTCGTGTACTGCGGGCGACGTGATGACGTCCTCACCGGTCATGCTCGGCGAGCGCGCCACGATCAGCGAAGCCGCCGCGGCAATGATGCATCACGGCATGCACCACGTGCTCATCGTGTCCGAAAGCCGGACGTTAGCTGGCGTGGTGTCGTCGAAGGACATCGTCAATTGGGTCGCAGAGCACGATGGTCTCGTCGTATGTCGTACGCCAGCCAACCGTTCCGCATCGTGGCATCCCGACGAGGGATAGGCCTGCGTCGACGGTCCGAAGGTTGCCCTCACTCACCATCACCGGGCACGCTGAGCCCGAATCGTCGAGCGCACGCGCACGGTGGGCCGGTTCGCCCGCTAGATCGTGAGGCAGTCCGTCGACGAGGCTAACCTACATCACCGCGGCGAGCGGCAGCAGATCTACCTGCGAAGGATCGACGCGACGCATCTCGCCGTCGATCATGATCAGATCCGCGGCGCCGACCCGCGGCACAGCGATGCCGAGGTCGTAGCTCACGATGTTATCGACGACACGCAGCGTGCGAATTCCGCCGCGCTCGCGCTGGCGCGCTGCCTCGCCAACCCAACCGCCGAGCTCCTCGACACATTTGTGATGGCCGGTGTGACCGGCGATCTGAACCAGTCCATCCGGTAACGCACGTGGGTCGAACCGCCGTGGTCGAGCGCTCGATAGCTCGGCGAGCTTTGCGTTCGGCCGGTCGGGGTTGGTCGGCCGGTGGTAGAGCAGGCCGCCGCCCTCGAGTCCAGCACGACCCATCACGTGGATCGGCTCGAGCGACAGGGCCGTCGCGATGCCGCGCTTCCAGTCAGGGCGCACTGCATCGATCGCGCGGGCGAGATGGCGATTGAGCGTCGCTGCGATCACGTGAGGATCGCGCTCGTCGGGCATTCCGAGCAAGGTGAGCTCTCGTCGGGTGATCCCTGCGTGCGTGAGCAGCGCGGCGCGACCGTCGATCAGCGCGCCCACCACGGCGAGGCGAAATCGTCCGGCGAGCAGAAGCTCGATTACGAGCTCGCGTTGCTCGACACAGAACGTCGCGTAGTCGCGGCCGGCGAGCCCGGACACCGCGAGCTCAGGAAATTGGATGGCGAACTCGTCGCGTTCACGGACGCCGGCGGCGTCCGGGCCCGCGGTGCGCTTGGTCTCGGCGATCGCGCTCGCGAGCGTGCGCGCGGTTGCGAATCGCGCATCGTCGATCGCGATCAGCTCCATGACGCGAGCTGCGTCATGGTTGCCGAGCACGAGCGTGGCGTTGGGGTGGCCGGCCAACCATCGCGTGACCCGCAGCCCTTCACGGCCGGCAGCGACCGGATCATCGCTGCCGTAGTCGAAGTGATCGCCGATCGTGATCAGGTCGACGTCGCTTGCCAGCCGGCCATCGATGAGCGCGCCGTGTCGCGCGAGGACCGCCATCACGGTATCGAACGACGCCTGAGGATCGCCCATCACCAGCGTCCGCGATGGCGGCGCTCGAGATCCACCGTCGGTCACGAGCGGTTCGGCCACGCAGCGATGATAGCGGGATCGCCGCGCAGCGCCTACGGGTTCTGCGCTTGGATGCCCGGTGACAGCACCGTGGTGGCTCCGCCGTAGCTGAGCGTCGCGCCGATCGTGTCGCGATTGAACGCGACCGTGGCGGTGCCGGATGCCGTGGTCACCGTGACGGTCGAGTCGTTGGCGGCCGTCGACGACTGCACCGCACCGTCGATCGAGAGCACGTGCAGGTAACGCTGGTCGCCGCCACCGGTCTGGGCGTCGAGGCGATAGCCACCGCTGAAGTCCGAGTCCGAGCTCATGTTGTGAACCGACCATGCGGCCGATGGTGCGAGCCGCGTCACGGTCATGGAATGAGCACCGCTGATCGTGGCCGTGGCACCCGAGATCGACGGTTGTGACGGCATCGCGAGCTGCCAGACTTGCTGCGTACCTGCAGCGCTGGTCACGCGATCGTACACGACGACGACGTTGGGCTTGAGAAACACGATCTCGCGGTGAACTTTGGTGACGGCGGGATTGCCGTTGTACGCCGGCGTCACATCGGCGGCCGCGTACAGCCAGTTGCTACCGGTGCGCAGCGCGGCCAGCGACGATTCGGTGTTGGCGATCTGGCGAACGGGCGAGCCGCCGCTATCGATCCGCACCAAGCTATGGGCGGTGGTCTCCTGGCGAAGACCCGAGTGCGAATGGATGTTCGCGTCGTGGGCCAGCCAATCGCCCTTGAACACCATGATCGAGCCTTGATCCTGATGCGCGTGAGATTGGGTGTACGGCCCGGCGATCAGGTTCACCCAGGTCGCGTCGGTGTCCCAGCCCGAGCGCGAGTACAGCTCGCCGATGCCGCTCGCGTAATAGTTGGTGTTGAGGTCGATCGGCTGTGCGGCCATATCGGTGTCGTACAGAAAGTCGTCGATCGCCATGAACGAGCTGGTCATTCGAGGCACGCTGCAGGTGTCCAGCACGGTCTTCGCCCGGCTCGCCACCGGATCGGTTTGGTAGATCGCGACCAGTTCCTGGAGGTAGCTGCGGTGATAGTCGAACAGGGCTGCGCTCGAGTCGCGTGCGTGGTCACCGGTTGGCGCCACGCGATCGAGCGTGGGGACGATCTGGTGCATGAATGCGAGCATCGATGCCTTGGTGTGGCTGGTCTTGGACGCCAGCTTCTCGCCGGTCGATGCCGCCCAGAAATCGTAGAGCTGCCACAGGCTGCGCATGGCAACGCCGTAGCCGGTGCCTTCCCGCGAGCCACCACCGACGAGCTCGTCGTTGAACGTCGGAACGAGCTGGCCGAGGACCTTGGTCTCGCGGAACTGGTCGAGCCAGTCGCTGGCCTGCGGTGACTCGCCGTGCGCCGCGAGCCCGAGCAGCATCGTCGCGCGGAGGAACGAATAGTAGTAGTTGTTCGATGGGTCGTTGGTCGCCCACCCGGACCAGGTCTGCGTCGTCGAGCCCCACTTGGCTTCCGACGGGTGCCAGACGTTCCACACCGCCTGATTAGCGTAGGCTAGCCAGCGCTGGCGCTGAGACGACGTCACGTTCGAGAAGCACCAGTCGTAGACCAGCGCGAGATCGCCGATCATATCGCCGACGTAGAGATAGCTGTCCGCCGCGACGACCGGCCGCTGTCCGCTCGAGATCGCGGACTCGGCGGCCGAGACCTGCGCTTCGATCGTCGAGACTGCTTTGGTGCAGTACTTGGGATCGCTGGTGAGTTGGCCGAGCAGCGCCGCGTTCCATGCTTTGAACTCGTAGACATCGGCACCGTTCACCCAGTTGTCCGCGATCGTCTTGAACCGGGTCGCCGCTGGCCGGCCAGCAGTGAGTGCTGCCTTGAGCCGCGCCGCATTCGCCGTCAGATAGATCCGCGGATGCTGCGCTGGAAACGACGGGTCCACGTTGTCTTCGGGGTCACCACCGCCTGGGTGGTCACCGCCGGCGGGATCCTCCCCGCCTTGGTCATCCGAGCCCGAGCCCCCGTCCGGGGCACCTCCAATCCCGGGGCCGTCACCCATCGAAACCGTGTCGATGCTGCCTGCCGTGCAACCCATCCCCACGCCGAACGCTGCCACTGTGATCGCTGTGATGATCTCGTTGAGCTGTTTCATTCGCGAGCGAAGTCAGTAACCAACTCGCGCGTGGCTCGTCGCTGTGTTCTTTCTCCGACACCTCGGCACATCGCGTCACGCAACGCTTGCGCGGGCAATTCCTCGACGGAGAATTGCAACTCGATCGCAGCTGCGAGTGCCTGCGCTTACCAACTGGCACGCGCGCGACCGCGAAGAAAAATTGTCGCAAGCGATCGATTCGCCGAATGGCTTACGATTTTCGCCGCGCCGGAACCGGCTCGCGCAACCAGCTTCCGACTGCTTCGAGGTCGGCGAAAAACGCTGCCCGTGCCTCCGCCCGAGAAGCCTCGTCCGGGGCGCGCAGCACCGCGGCGGGGTGCACGGTGGCGAACGTGGCAGCCGCGAGATCGCTCTCGAATCGGACGCCGCGCGACTTGCTCACGCGGAACTCACTGCCGAGCAACGCCTGCGCCGCGGTCGCTCCAAGCACGACGACGACATCGGGCTCGACCGTCGCGAGCTCGGCCTCGAGCCAGGCATGACACGCGGCCACCTCATAACGAGTTGGCTTGTCGTGGATCCTTCGCTTGCCGCGCCGCGTGAACTTGAAGTGCTTGACCGCATTGGTCACATAGACGTCGTCGCGATCGATCCCGGCGCGCTCGAGGGCTTCGTCGAGCAGATGGCCAGACGGCCCGACGAACGGTCGACCGGTTCGATCCTCGGAGTCGCCCGGCTGTTCGCCGACGAGCACCAGCCGCGATGACGGCTTGCCCTCACCGAACACCACCTGCGTGGCATCGCGATACAACGGGCAGCCGTGACACGCCGCGGCCGCCACACGCAGCGCGGGCAATGACCGGTCGGCTGGCAAGAACTGCTCGGCTCCAGGGAATTCGTCGGGGGTAGCGCGTTGAAGGGCTCGCACGATCAACTCTCCGATCGCAGTTGTAACCGAGGACGCTGGATCGGTTGTGCAATCGCCCCGCCACCCTGTCGATGAGCGGGCGCGCTCGCCCAGCTAGTACTCCCGTCGTGGCCTGGCCGCTCAGGTTCCGAACGTGATGCCCTGCGCGAGCGGCAGGTCTGCCGAGTAATTCACGGTGTTGGTCACTCGACGCATATAGCTCTTCCATGCGTCGGAGCCCGACTCTCGGCCGCCGCCGGTCTCCTTCTCTCCGCCGAACGCGCCGCCGATCTCGGCACCGCTCGGTCCGATGTTCACGTTCGCGATCCCGCAATCACTGCCGCTCGCCGAGATGAACTGCTCGGCTTCGCACAGGTCATTGGTAAAGATCGACGACGACAGCCCCTGCGGAACATCGTTGTGGCAGGCAATCGCGTCGTCGAGGTTGCGATAGCCGAGCACATAGAGGATCGGTGCAAATGTTTCGTCGCGCACCACCGAGCTCTGCGCCGGCATGTGGGCGATCGCTGGGCGAACATAGAACCCGCCATCACAGCCGGTCACCGCGATCCGATCTCCGCCAACCACGCGGCCACCTTCGCCACGGGCACGGCCGAGCGCGGTTTGCATGGTCTCGAATGCGGCGCCATCGATCAGCGGACCGACCAGGGTCGAGGCGTGCCGCGGATCTCCGATCCGGATCTGCGCATACGCGGCTTCGAGGCGACCGATGACCTGCTCGCGGATCGATTCGTGGACGATCAGTCGGCGCAACGTGGTGCAACGCTGGCCACACGTTCCGGCCGCCGAGAACAGGATCGCACGCGTCGCGAGCTCGAGATTGGCGGTGGGTGCGACGATCATCGCGTTGTTGCCGCCGAGCTCGAGCAAGCATCGCCCGAACCGCGCCGCAACCCGCGGGGCGACCGCACGGCCCATTCGCGTCGAGCCGGTCGCGCTGACCAACCCGATCCGCGGATCAGCGACGAGCGCCTCGCCGACCACCGAGGTGCCGATCACCAGCTCCGACAACCCGTCGTGGGTTCCATAACCAGCCTCGGCGTACCGTGCGAGCGCTTGGCCGAACACGGCCTGACACGCCAGCGCGGTCAGCGGCGTCTTCTCCGATGGCTTCCACACGACCGAGTTGCCGCACACGATCGCCAGCGCGAAGTTCCAAGCCCATACCGCGACCGGGAAGTTGAACGCGCTGATCACCCCGACGACACCGAGCGGGTGCCAGGTCTCGCTCATCCGATGTCCCGGACGCTCCGAGGCGATCGTGAGGCCGTAGAGCTGGCGCGACAATCCAGTCGCGAAGTCGCAGATGTCGATCATCTCCTGCACTTCGCCAAGCGCCTCGGCGGTGATCTTGCCAGCCTCGATCGTCACCAATTCCGCGAGCGTCGCCTTGTGTCTGCGCAGCTCTTCGCCAAACAGCCGGATCAACTCACCGCGTCGCGGTGGAGGAACGTTGCGCCACGCAGTAAAGCCGCGATGCGCGCGGTCGATCGCGGCGGTCACGCCTGCTGGGTCGTGGCTCGCGAGCCGCGCCGTGATCGAGCCATCGATCGGAGTGCGAGCTATCAAGTCACCATCGCCGGCCAAACCCGAGATCTCGAACGCGTGGAGCTGCTTGGAGACGTCCATGGCGGCGCTCATACCGCGCCCGCCGCGGCCTTGTCGAGGAGCGATTAGACGCCGAACAGCGAGAAGATGCAGGCGATCGCGCACGCGAGCGTGACGGTCGCGCCGAGCAGCCGTGGTCGGGTCGCAAATCCCAGTACCGGTCGCCCGAGGACGTCGAACTGCTTGACCGTCGTCAGCCGCTCGAGCCACAGCGGCGCGGGCGGCGTAGGGCGGCGCGGCCGCGTCTGGAGTCGCGCGTGTCGAAGCACGTATTCGACTTCCGCGAGCGATGGGCGCTGCTCGGGAAACTTGGCGAGCATGCTCAGAAGTAGTGCGGCGAGCTCGGCAGGAATCTCCGGCCATAGCTCGGTGGGCGATGGCGGCGGGGCGCTCAGATGTTTCTGGATCAGCTGGACATCGTCGGTCGAGCTGAACGGTGGTTGGCGAAACAACAGCTGGTACGCCAGAACACCGAGCGAGTAGATGTCGGCCGACGGAGTGATCTGATCTCCGCGCGCCTGTTCGGGAGCGACGTAGGTCAACGTCCCGACGATCATCCCCTGCAACGGATCGGGCTCGCCGATCACGTGTGCGACGCCCCAGTCGACCAGCTTGATCTGATAGCCACCAGCGCCCGGACGGTCGAGCACGAATACGTTGTCGAGCTTGAGATCGCGATGGACGACGCCAGCGCGGTGCGCAGCCCCGAGAATGTCGCATAGCTCGATCAGCAACTCGAGGGCGCGATCGCGACCGACCAGCCGGCGATGAGCCAGATGGCCGAGCGTCTGGCCATACAGTCGCTCCATCGCGAGGTACGGCCGGCCGCTGAACGTACCTGTCGCGAACACGTCGCAGACGCCGGGATGGTCGATCAGGTGAACGACCCGAGCTTCCCGCAGAAACGTCTCTGCCGACAGCTCGGTGCGCAGCACCGACGCGTGACAGACCTTGAGCGCTGCGCGCTTACCAAATCCGTTGTGAGTGACCGCGTAGACGGCTCCCATGCCCCCGCGGCCCAGCTCTCCAACGATCTTCCACGCGCCGACCCGGTGACCAGGAGGCAGCGTCTCGGCGATCGGATCTTTGGGCCGCCCCTTCGCGATGGCTCGCGGCGCACTCACACGGGTTGAACGATCGGCGCTCCGGTGATGACTCGTCGCGGCGACTGCGGTCATGGACGCGGCTCGGTGCATGAAGCGGACCCACGTCGACGGCGCGCAGCGCTAACGAATTGGCAGATCTGGGCTGACAGCCGTGCGCGCGACCGCGCATTCGTGACGACTCTGCACGTGCGCAGCGTCACCCGGGCTTGAACTTCGCGGTAATTCGGAGCGGCCGTGAGGCTGTCACCGTGCAGGTCGCGCCTTGATGGTCGCACGCACCACCGTGCCAACGCATCAGCGCCCACCCGGGCAGCGGTTGGGCGAACAGCATGATCTGCGCGCCGGTCGCTACGGCATATACGCACTCCGACCCAGCCGGCGTGCATGTGCCATGGTCGGCGACCACCACCGTGCCGAGACCATCGATCGCGATCCTCAACTCGAAGACCGGTGTAGCGTCAGGCGCTGCATCGACAGTACCCTCGAGCCGAGCGTCGAGCGGCTGTGCGTCGACTGGCGGCGCGGCCGAGCATGCTGCGGTGCGTTCGAGTGCCGCGCACAGTCGGCTCGAATCGCAGCGCTGGTCCGGTGCGCAATCATCGTCGCTGCTGCACGCCACGACGCACTCCGGAAGCGCCGGCGAATAACATGCGGTCATGCCGGCGAGCACACCGAGCACGCGGGCTGCACTCAGAACTTCCACTTGACTCCAACCTGCGCGCCGCCGTCCTTCCCTGATACGACGATCGGAAATTCGCGCGCTTTGCGTTTCCCAGCGACGTACAAGCTCACGCCGGTGACCGCGGCGATTCCTCCCGAGACACCCAACAACCAAGCGCGACTTGCAGCGCGCTCGCCTCGCTCGTGGACGGGTACCAATTCAGGCCACGTGGTTCCCATGGCGTAACCGCGCGCGACCTCGTTACTGGCATCGTGGGCCTGCCATCCATAATAGGCCGCGGCACCGAGCGCGATCGCGCCGCCCACCGTGGTTCCGATCCCGATCCGCGTCATCGTCACACCACGTCGAGGCCGCGCGCGGGTGGGCGCTCGATCGCGAGCTGCCCGCCGGCTCACCGCGGTCTTGCCATGGCTCGCGACGGCGCAGTGATCGAGAGAGGCGAGCTGGGATCGCGCAACCTTGCGAGCGCGATCGCGCGGCTCGTTGGCGAGGTATCGCCGATACATCGCCGCGGCGTCGTCGCAGTTGCCGGCGAGGCGGTGGGCCTGGCCGAGGTTGAACAACAGCCCGGTGCTGGGCGCGAGCAGATACGCCTTCTCGAACGCATCGATCGCAGCAGAGTAGTGGCCTTGTTCGTGAAGCTGTCGGCCTCGCTCCGCGAGTGCGCGCGCCTGATCGGGGACCGGATCAGCCGAGGCCACCGACGCCACGGCGAGCACGCAGCACAGTGTGACGCGCGATAACTTCATCGGTACGAATCGATCAAGCCGTCGGGATCGAGAGCCGAGGCGCGGTGCGGCACGACCGGGACCTTCGACATGGCAGGATTGCGAACCGGCGCGCGACGAGAGCTCATCGGGCGTTCGGCCCGATCGATGCGGGCGCTCGCCCGCTTACGCGGCGCGGCCGTGGGTTGGCGTGTGTTCGTGATCGACGTCGCGGTGGTCGTCGCGGCATCGAACGCCGGCGTCGTGCCGCGTACGTCCCCATCGAATGCCGGCATCGGCTCGCGATCGGCCACCGGCATTCGATCGCTACTGATCGAAGCCGCGGCAGCCTGCGGACTACCAGCGCGGGTAAACGCGAACACCGCGGCGCTTGCGGCGAGCGCGAGCGCGCCCGCGGCGTATCGCCAGCGGCCATTTTGCGTCGCGAACGCCGGCGGAATCGTGCCGAGGATCGCGACGGCCGATTGCATCGTGGTGCGACGGCGCGGCGCGGACCACGAGGTCAGCAGCCGCTGCGGCACCGAACGACGGTGTGCGAGCTCGCGGCGCACCTGCTCCAGCCGGTCGATGACTTCTTCCATCGAGGGCCGATGGGCCGGCAGCTTTGCGAGCATCGACAACAACAGCACTTCGAGTTGCGCCGGAATGCACGGCCACAGCTCGCTCGGCGGCGCCGGCGTGGCGCGCATGTGCATCATCATCACTTCAGCTGCTGTGGTCGCCTCGAACGGCAGCGCTTCGAGGAACAGCTCGTAGGCCATCACGCCGAGCGAATACACATCGGTCTTCACCGTGACCGCCGCACCCGCCGCTTGTTCTGGCGACAGATAACGCGGTGTGCCGACGAGCTGGCCTTCGATCGTATGGCGCGTGCTGGTCGGATTGATCACTTTCGCGATGCCCCAATCGAGCAGCTTGATCGTCGGAGCGCCCGGATGTTGCGAGTTGTCGACGAGGAATACATTGTCGAGCTTGAGATCGCGATGAATGACGCCGGCCGCATGCGCCGCGCTCACTGCATTACAGATCTGGAGCAGGATCTCGATCGCTTGATCCGGTAGGATCTTGGCTCGCTCGGCGTACTCGGCGAGCGTGTAGCCGTCGAGACGCTCCATCACCAGATACGGTCGGCCATCCGCGAGTCGCCCGGTCTCGAAGATGTCGACGATGTTGGGGTGGGCGATCTGGTTGACGACCTTGGCTTCGAGGAAGAGCCGATCGGCGTTGAAGCCTCGCGCGAGCAGACGTTTATGGACGACCTTGAGCGCGGCGCGCTTGCCAATGTCGTCGTGCACCACCGCATAGACGGTGCCCATGCCGCCGCGACCGAGCTCATGCTCGATCGTCCAAGGCCCAGCTCGAACTCCCGGAGCCAAGACATCAATGTCATCGTCTGCACACGATCCCGATCCATCGCTCGCTGTCGGGCACATCGTCCGCATGCACCCTCCGTTGTGCAGCCGTTGTGCCGTACGATTCGTAGGCGCGATAAGGGCTTAGAGCCGGCCAGCGTGCCTCCCGGGCGCGATGTGCGCGATCGACACGTTCGGTCCGGGCGATTACCAATGCACCGAGGCATACCGACGATCTCTCGAGGTACCGGTGGGTTAGCGACTTTCGACACACCCGGATGCAGTTCTTCGGTTACGCGGGCTGTGAAGACCGCGTCACCAGCGTGTGAGTGAACATGAACGCCAGGACATGTCGAACAACGACATGCCCTCTCCAACCACCCAGGCATCAACCCCCGTCCGACTGGCGCTCGCGCTGCTGCATCCGAGCGCCGCCGTGATCCCGATCGACGGTCCGATGTTGGTCGGCCGATCGACGGACTGTGACGTCGTCCTCGAAACCACATCAGCTTCGCGCGCCCACGCACGGCTCTGCCCGACCCCCAGCGGCGTGGAGATCATCGACCTTCATAGCAGGAACGGGATCTTCCTCGATGGCAGGCGCATCGTCGGCCGTGCCACCGTCCACGGCGGTGTGCTCCGCATGGGCGACAGCGTTGCTGTGGTGACATCGATCCGGGCCTCGATTGCCGGCGCGCGCGAGCTTGCGACGCCGCTGATCGGTGGCGCCTCGCTCGACGAGCTTCGCATGGCGGCAAGCGCGATCGGTCGCGGCGATCGTTCGGTGCATCTGGTGGGCGAACCGGGAACCGGTAAGCAGCTGGTCGCGCGCTGGCTCCACGAGCTCGGCGGGCGCAGTGGCCCATTCGTCTCCGTAAACTGCGCAGCGCTTCCGCTCCACGTGGTGGAAACCGAGTTGCTGGGACGAGCTGACAATCGCGAGATGGGCATTCCCGAGCGGCAAGGTCTGATTGCTGCGGCGGCGCGCGGAACGCTGTTCCTCGATGCAATCGGCGAGCTGCCGATCGACGCACAGCGCGCACTGCTTCGCGTGCTCGAATGTGAGCGTTCGGCCGATGCCCGGTTCAGGCTGGTGACCGCAACCAACGTGGACCTATCGCCAGCCATCGAGTCGGGGCGCTTCGACCGGGACCTCGCGGATCACATTCGTGCGGCAGAGCTCCGACTTCCTGCGTTGCGCGATCGCCTCGAAGATCTGACCGAGCTATCCAGTCACCTGATCGAGCGCTCGAGCGCGGCGGTGCGGCTGCTGCCCGATGTCGTCGAAGTGCTCGCTCGTCATCACTGGTCTCAGAATATTCGTGAGCTCGACCAGGTCTTGCGGTCGTGCGTGTCGAATCGGCGATCGGACGTGACGCTCGCCGATCTGCCGCCGCGCATGCAGCTTGGATTTCGGCTCGCGCCGATCCGTGCAACGCCCAGCGATTACAGCGCCGAAATTACCCATGCTCGCGTCGACGAAGTGTTGCGCGAGCACCATGGAAATGTCCGCAGGGTCAGCGCGACGCTCGGGATCGCGCGAACCCGGCTTTATCGGCTGATGGAAAAATGGTCGGTCGATCCCAATCAGTACCGGCGATCCGAAGCCGCATCCACGCCGCACGACCAAGTGCACCGGCTCGACGCACCTCACGCGCGGAGCTAGTGACGATAAACGCGGTGGTGACGGCCACGATGCCGCGCCCACTCCGCACGGCCATCGTCGCGATGCCATTCGCCGCGCCGCCATACCCGACGTCCATGATGGGTCGTCCACGTGCCAGTCACGTAGATCTGACCGGGCCGATCGACTTCCCACACCCCGGGGACCCAAACATATCCGTTGCCGCGATCGTCCCAATAGCCGTCGATGTAGACGTACCCAGCGCGGGGCGCCGCCCAGTACCCGTCGACCCAGACATATTGATTGGCTTGCGGTGCCCAGTACCCCTGGACCCAATAGTGCCCAGCGCGCTCGGGCTGCCAATATCCGCCTTGCCACGCCCAGTTGCCGTTGACATGGGCGTAACGGCCATTGACCCAGACGTGACCCGGGTGGTGTCCGTACTCGTAGTACTCGATGTTCACGGCAACCGGAGGTGCGGTGGCTACCGCCGTCGCAACAGCGGCCACGGTGAGCGCGGTGGCCGCTACCGCGATCGGGCTCGGACCGCGAACGCGCATCGCGCCGTGCACGCCAGCGACGCATCCTGATCCCATCACGGCGATGGCCACGACCGCGGCAACTCCCAGACCGACTGTGCGCATCGCGAGATCATCGGTGGAAATCCCGACGACCACAAGTCAGTCGTCGAGTGCCAGCTGCTGTGATCCTGGCAACGCCAGCGTCGGATCACCGAGCGCCGACGCGAGATAGAGCTCGTGACGCGCTCCGACATCGACATCTTCGAGCCAGCGAAGGCAACCCTCGGGATTCGCCCGGATCCCCGCGTCAGCGAGCTCGATCAGCTCGGGAGGGACCCACGACACCAGGTACACGCGATACGGCGATGACTTGGTGACGTTGTGATCGACGCCCAACGCAACCCAGGTGTCCCACGGTGGGGTGTTCTCGACGTCGAAAAACCCATCGGACTCCTGTTCGGCAGCGCCACAGCACAGGTTGACATCGGGGAAGTAGACCAGCAGGCGGCCCACCTCGAGCTGTGCGAGATCCGCAGGGAGTGCACGCTCGGGTGGATTGCGAAACAGATATAGCGCGCGATTGCGGATCACGCTGAACACCGTCCAACCGCGATCCGAGGCGAGCAGCCACGGGCGAAGCGCGTCGCTTCGCAATGACCGTTGTGGATTATCTCGCCGAGCTCTCGGACGGCACCATGCGATCGTTTCACTCAACCGTTGGGCGAACGGCGCGTCGTCGAACACGAATACGGACAGCTGTTTCATCACGGTACTCCTGGTGCGATCACGTCGTGCGATCACGCGACGCAGCTCGGGCGAGTCGCAGTTGGGTGGTGCGAGGTTCGCCGGCGTTCGTCGGTAGTGGGCCTCCTGGCCGGCGATCAGATGCAGAGCGCGTGCCGGCACATCGCTTGCTTTTGTGGTCAATGGCGAGGAGGTGATTCCATGGGAACGTTTCGGAGAACGCTCGGTGCATCGACGCTCACTCACGACAAAGTCGTAAACCTCGAAGGCCACGATATCGGCAAGATCGAGGAGCTGATGATCGATGTCACGACCGGGCGCGTAGCCTATGCCGTGCTCTCGTTCGGCGGATTCCTCGGATTTGGCAGCAAACTGTTTGCGTTGCCGTGGTCAGCAATTACCGTGGACGAGCAAAACAAGCGATTCGTTGTCAACGTCACTCGCGATACGCTCGAGAAGATGCCGGGGTTCGACAAACACCATTGGCCTGATCTCAATGATCTCGAGTACGCGACCGGCGTTTATCGCAAGTGGGGCGCGAACCCGTACTGGACGTGATGCGTGGCGTGCTCGCACGCTGAACGCGCCACTGAATGCGAAACTGCCGCAGTCGTGCAGGCGATGCGCGCTACACCGCCGACGCATCGCGCTCTGGCGCACGATCACGCACTTCGGCGATGCCCTCCTCACGGGCACAGTGAGCGCAGCAGAAATAATGTCCGCGAGCCTCCATGCCGTGGCCAATGATCGGGACTTTGCAGTGTTGGCAGCGCGGCGCCAGCATGTGGATCGCACACGCGAACGAATCGAACACATGAGTGGTTCCGGCGATCGCGACCTCGAAAGCCTTGTCGTACGTGTTGCCGCAGCATTCGCAGTTCTTCATGCGTGCATACGGTGCAAGCCTCGATCCGCGACAGCACAGACCGTTGGCTTGACCAGTGATACCTTGCGCGTCGCGATGTTGCCGTGGAAGACACTCGAAACTGTGGCCACCAAGGAAGGTGCACTGCAGCTGCGCCAGCGCGCCGAACGCGAGTTCTTGATCGTGATCGATGGCCGGGTGTTGATGACCAGCAAGGAACGGCGATCCGAGGAGGCGCTCGCGAGTCTTGCGTGTCGGTCGATCGCGACCCGGCGTGAGCCACGAGTCCTGATCGGCGGCCTCGGTATGGCCTATACGTTACGTGCGGCCCTCGATGCGCTGCCGGCACAAGCGCACGTGGTCGTTGCCGAGCTCACCCCCGAGGTCGAGCGTTGGTGCCGAGGTCCGCTCGCGACGCTGACCGATCACGCGGTCGCCGATCCGCGGGTTCAGATCGTGATCGGCGACGTTAGCGAACAGATCGCGCGAGCACGCCCAGGTTCGTACGACGCCATCCTGCTCGATCTGTATGAAGGACCGCACGCCGCCACGCAAACCTCGCACGATCCGTTCTACGGCGCGGCCGCGCTTGCAAACAGTCACGCTGCGCTCCGGCGCGACGGCGTGCTCGCGGTGTGGTCAGAGGATGCCGATGATCCGTTCTTGCGCCGGTTCCGCGCGGCGAAGTTTGCCGTCACGACCCATCGGCTCGGAAGCAGCCGAACTCACGTGGTCTACCTCGGTCACCGCCAGGCCTGATGACGCTGGGAGCCGGTCTGGGCGGCCTGCGAGCGCGCCCAGGTGGCTTGTTGTCCATAGCGTGCGGGTGGCTACTCCCCCGGCCAGCTCCCGCGCCGCGCTCGTGGATCCAGCTAACTACGGCTGTTTGACGTTGGTTCGAGCCGTGCAGTGAGAACCACCGTATGTCGCAGCGGAAGCTTTTGTGGTTTGCGGCCGCCGTCGTCATCCTGAACCTGCTCGATGCGGTTTTTACCCTTGCGTATACGACGTCCGGGTTGGCAACCGAGTCCAACCCGATGATGGCGGTCGCGCTCGACCACCATCCCGTGCTGTTCATGATCGCGAAGCTCAGCTTGGTTTCGCTGTGCGTGATGCTGTTGTGGCGGTTCGCGAATCGCGGGCTCGCGGTGGTCGCGTTGCTCGGCGCGACGGCGATGTACGGCGCGCTGATCGGCTATCACCTGTCAGCAGTCCCGATGCTGGTCGCGACGCTGTAACACCGCGCATCGCGAGTGGGCACGACCTCCGTGTCTCGTTTGAATGACGGTCGGCCGCTGGCGTCGAAGCTGCGCGCGCGAGTTTCGGCTCGGTCGCTTGTTCAACGATCGCCGCGACGCTACGTTGCGCCGCACTGAGGAGGAAACGTTACATGCGAAACCATCACGCTATCCTGATCGCGCTGGCGCTGTTCTCGACGCCCGTGTTCGCGCAGCCGGCCAAGCCGGTTGCCAAGGCCAAGCCGGCCAAGCCGGTGAAGGTGAAAATGGCCGATGCCACCGGGAAGGATCTCGGCACCGCGACGCTGTCGCACACGGCCAAGGGCGTCTCGATCAAGCTCGATCTCCACGACATCACGCCAGGCGAGCACGCGATCCACATCCATCAGACCGCAAAGTGTGAAGGTCCGGACTTCAAGTCGGCGGGTGGCCACTTCAATCCGCACGGCAAGAAGCACGGCATGAAGAACCCCGAGGGTGCACACGCCGGTGACATTCCGAACATCACCGCGGACGCCAAGGGCAAGGTCAAGAAGACGGTCGTGGCTGCGAATGCGTCGATGATCGAAGGCGAGCCGAACTCGGTGTTCACCGACGGCGGTACCGCGCTGATGATCCACGCCAAGGCCGATGACAACGTGTCCGACCCGGCGGGTAACGCCGGCGATCGCATCGCTTGCGGCACGATCACCAACGGTGCGGCCGCTGCTGCTGCGCCGGCGGCTCCAGCTACGCCTGCCGCGAAGACGGCCTCGCCCGCGCCGGCAGCCAAGACCGCCGCGCCGAAGTAACGCGTCGATACAGCGCAGCTTCGCCGCCGCAGATCGAGCGGCAAGCAGGTGGTCACGTTCCCGGCGGCACGATCTCTTGAATCTTGCCGTACTTCATCTCGGTATCGTGACCACCATGGCAGCGGATCTCGGCTTCGAGGCCGTCGCCACCCGTTGGTAGCTCGCGATCGGGGTTAGGCATGACCTGACCCGTATTGGTCTCTCGCATCATCAACACCCAGTTGTTGACGGGCTTGTCGCTTGCGTCGAGTCCATCTGGATCGAGCCATTGCTCGTAGACGCGCATTCCATTGGCGTCGGTATAGGCGATGACTTTGTAGCCGATCCATTTGTGCTCGAGGTTGATATCGAGCGTCTTGCACGACGGGCACGCTGCGTCGTCATGATTGGTGGGGTGCGGCCACTCGGAGCTGATGCTCGCGCGCGCATTGGCGACATCGATCCGCGGCTCGACCCATTGGCATTCGGGCAAGCTTTCGCAGCCGCCGTGGTTGGGTCCGTCGGTCTTCATCTCGATCTTCTCGGTCTCCGAGGTCAGGTAGTACCCGGTGACCTCGTAGCTCGCGAAGCGGTGGTTCGCGTTGTAGCGATCGCCGTTCTCGTGTCGAGCTCCGTACTCGAGCGCGATCGCGGCGGTCATGGTGGGAGGATAGATCCGAGTGACTCCATCACCGTCGACGCCATTGGTCGCTTGCGAGCCGGAACCGGATCCGGATCCACTACCAGGTTCGGAGGCGTCGACGGTGAAATGACCGCCTCCACCAGGGTTCGCGGGTTTGGTGCCGCCTTCGCCGTTACAGGCCACCGTCAGGATTACGACGAGTGCTGACGAGCCGATCGCTGCGGTCAGCGTGTGACAAATGGATCGATGGTGTCGCGAGTTGATCATGGAGGCCTCCGGGTTCCGAGAACGACGATCAGTGACAGGTGACGGTCCCGCTATCGGTGAAGCTCGAACCGGCGATCGGCTTGAACGCGTACTCTGCCCGATCGTCGTAGAGCCGTAGATGAAGCACGCCGTAGGTTTCGCCGTTGCGAACCTCGGTGATCGCTGGCTTGGATCCTTCGAAGTCGCGGAGCTCGCGCCCGCCAGTGCCGACGATGATCTGGGTAATGCCGCGGCTGGGATCGACCGCACCTTGGTCGTCGAGCGGCTTGAATCGTTCGTAGTCGTGATCGTGACCCGCGAGCACCAGCTCGGCGTCGTGATCGAACAGCGCCTGCCACAACGCGTGTGTACCGGCTCCGTTGCCGTGTTCTCCCGAGCTCCATCGTGGGTGGTGCCAGTAGGCGAGCGTGCACGGCTTGGGGTTGTTCTGGAGGTCCGCCCTCAACCACTGCTCTTGATCCGAGCCGGCATCGCACGCGATCTCCTCGCACTCGTCCTCACCATTGGTGTTGAGCGCGACCAGATGCCAGTTGCCGAGATCGAAGCTGTAGTAGCCCTCGTCGGGATCTCCAGCCGCGGCGCCGAAGTACGCGAAGTAGCCGGCTGCGTTGGTCGTCCGATATTCGTGATTGCCAGGTGTCGGTCGGATGCGGTCCTTGAACCGACCCCAGGTCGGTTCGAAGTAGTCGGCGTAGTTGTCGATCGATCCGTCCCGATACGCGTTGTCGCCGAGCAGGATGATGGTTCCGTCGAGCGTGTCGACGAGGTCAGCGGTGTCCGCGTCGTGTGGATCGGAGCTCGCGATATCGCCGACGGCGATCACCAGCTGCGGTTGTCCAGGCGCCGTGTCGTGCGAGCCATCGCGAGGGCCGTCGCCGAGCGCACCATCAGTTTTGATGCCGCCGTCGTGGCCACCGCCGACCGACGCGCCGCGATTGCACGCGGCGACGATCAATGCGAGCGCAAATCCGCGGGCGGTAGATCCGGATCGATGAATGAACCAAGCGCGCATGACAATCCTCGACGGTTTCGACTCGAGGCACACTAACGAAGCCTCCGTTCGCAGCTCGAGTGCCGAGCGATCACACACCATTCCACGCGATGGCTTTTGGACACCAACCGTGGAGACAGCAGGTGCCGGTTCGATCGATTTCGCGACGGACACGAAACCCGACGTACGCATTCTTCGTCGGGTTTGCGCCGGCGTGCCCGACGTCGCCGCACAGTGTAGGCGACTGTGGGCGATCGGTGCGCGGCGAGTTGGCGCCGGATCATCGCAGCGCGTAGGCTACTCGCGCGTGGCGATCGTCCTCGGTTACCTGCTCGCGCTTGCGGGACTGACGCTCGTCATCATCGCCGCCGTGCCGACGCTGAACGGAGGCGTGAAGTACAGCGCGGCGAAGATCATGTTGATCAACTTGCTGCGAACCGATCCGAATCAAGCGGAGCGGTTGTGCGGCGGGGTCAAAGGCACGTTCTTTGAGGCCGTGACCGCAGCGATCAAGACAGCCGCGATGACGATGTCGCGCGATCCGAAGGCCATCGCGTCGGCGAGCTTGCCTGCATTCGACGCCGCCGGGATGGGGGTGACGATGCAATGGAAGCAGCGCGTCGGTCGCGCCCGCCTCGGGTGCATGATGGCGGGCATCGGCCTGGGACTCACGATCTCGAACAACGTCGTGTCGATCGTCGTCGTGATCTGCGTGGTGGTCGCGCTCGCAGGTTGGCTCTGGGTCGTGGTCCGCAAGGTCGACGTCGAGCGTTCGATCCTGCGTGCGCGCGGTGAGCTTCTGCCCGAGGTCGATCGCGCGTTCGTCGACGGTCGGTATACTCGCGCGCGCTGAACGAAGCCGTTTGGGCGTCGGTCAAACGTCACATCGCGCACGGTGAACGGCAATCCGCAGCCAGATATTTACAAGTAATTGTAGCCAGTTGCTCTTACATGGGTGTGAAGTGGCGGTTGCCACTTTTCACTTATGACGCGCTTCCCGCTCGTGATACGACTAGGCCACTTCGACGGGCCGAATTGGGATGGCCGATGGATGGGCGATGGCGTGGATGACAGCCCGTCGAGTGTGCTCAAGCCGTCGTACCCACTATTTTCAGTTCTTCTCGTCCTAACCACCGTGTTACGGAGGCGTCAATGAGGCTCCCGTCGAGACTGTCTTTGTTCGTCGCGTTCGGACTCACTGCTTGCGGCTCGGATACATCGACCCAGCCGCAGGAGCTCTCCCACGACTTTCCGCCGGTGCAGATCAGCCCCGAGGAAGGTGAGACCGAGAAGTGGTGCCAATCGTGGACGCTCGACAACGACGAGGCGATCTACGTCAACGCGATCTCGATGCAGAACGACGGGTTCTTCCACCACTCGAACTGGTTTTGGGTGCCCGAGGACGTCTACGCCGGCGAGGACGGCACTTGGTTGTGCGACGAGCGCGGCTACGAGCAAGGTGCCGCAGCAATTACCGGAGGCGTCGTGTTTGCGCAATCGACGCAGGCGACCGACGAGACCCTCGGATTTGCACCAAACGCGGCGTTCAAGATTCCACCGCGTTCGCGGATCGTCGGTGGCCTGCACCTCGTGAACCCCTCGGAGGTGACGGTCGAGACCAGCCTGTCGTTCCAGATCAAGCCGATCAAGAAGGAACAGGCGGAGATCCTGATGTCTCCGGCGGCGTTCACGTACTACTCGCTTGCGATTCCGACCGGTAAGAAGTCGCGGTTTCAAGGCACGTGCAATCTCGAGAAGGATTTCGGCGCCCCGATCGACTTCAGCTTCTACTACATGCTGCCGCACTACCACGCACTCGGCACCGGTACGAACCTCGTCGCGCAGATGCCGAACGGTCCGGCGAGCGTGTTCGGAAGCGAGGGCCAGATCGGCGAGCCGAAGTCGAAGAAGCTCGACCCGCCGTTCAGCGCAGCCGGTTCGTCGACGATGACGTTCTCGTGCGACTACTTCAACAACACCGGTAAAGAGGTCGGCTGGGGCAACGCCGGTGGCGAGATGTGCATCCTCGTCACCTGGACCGACAGTCCGTACATGATCCTCGCCGCGGTGAGCGAGGCGGGTACGCTCAAGGAGACCGTCGACGGTGTCGAGATCTACGAAGGCAAGTGCGGTTCGTTGTTCATGAAGAACGACGACTGAGCTTGTGACTGATCGATCTGGCGATCGCGAGATCGGCGAGCGGAGGGGATGATGCGGCTCGTACCGAATCTGTCCTGGTTCGCAGTCCTGGGAGCTGCCGCTTGCGGATCGGATAGCTCGACCTTGCCCTCGCTGCTCCGTCACGAGTTTCCGGTGGTGCAGCTGGAGGCCCAGCAGGAAACCGAAGAGTGGTGCCAATCGTGGACGCTCGACAACGACGAGCCGGTCTACGTCAACTCGATCAAGATGGTGAACGACGGCTATTTTCACCACTCGAACTGGTTCTGGGTTCCCGAGGACGAATACGACGGTCCCGACGGTACATGGCCGTGCGCCGAGCGCGACTACGATCAATCGACCGCGGCGATCATCGGCGGCGTGCTATTCGCGCAATCGACTCAGGCGACCGATGAGACGCTCGGGTTCGCGCCCAACGCGGCGTTCAAGATCCAGCCGCACGCTCGGTTGATCGGCGGGCTGCACTTGGTGAATCCGTCGGACGAACCGGTCGAGACCAGCCTGTCGTTCGAGATCAAATCGATCCGGGAGGACCAGGCCGAGATCGCGCTCGCCCCCGCGACGTTCACGTATTTCCCGCTGGCGCTGCCGCCCAACAAGAAGTCGCGATTCCAGAGCACCTGCGATCTCGAGCAAGCGTTCGGGGCGCCCGCCGATTTCCGGTTCTATTACATGCTGCCGCACTATCACGCGCTCGGCACCGGCACGACGATGACCGCGGAGCTGCCGACCGGCGCCACGACGTTCTTCGGCAGCGAAGGCACGATCGGCGAGCCGAAGTCCCAGAAGCTCGATCCGCCGTTTCACGCCGCAAGCGCGTCGACGTTGTCGTTCTCGTGCGACTACTTCAACTCGACCGGCGTCGAGGTCGGTTGGGGCAACGCCGCCGGCGAAATGTGCATCATGGTCAGCTGGACCGACAGTCCGTACTTCATCTACGGCGCGGTCCGCGGCCAGAGTACTGCGATGGGCACCGTCGACGGCGTCGAGGTCTACGAAGGCGCCTGCGAGATCGCGTTCTTCGAGAACTGAGCGCTGGCAAATTGTTCACGGTCACGGTTCGACGGTGATCGTCAGCGTGCGCGGCTCGCCGCGTCGCTCGAAATGGATGATCACCTGGGTCGCTTGTTTGGCGTGCTTGTAGACTTCGATCAGCGCATCGTTCGACGTCAGTTGGATGTCGTCGATCGCGACAATCAAGTCGGTATCTTGAAAGCCGAACGTGGCGAACAGCGAATGAGGACGGATCGCGAACAGCTTGAAGCCGCGCATCTTTTCGTCCTCGGTGGTCGGAATGATCCGAACGCCGTCACTGAATCGCGCGATATCGATCATGAGGCTATCTCGCGCCTTCGCAGAGATCGCGTAGTGACTGTCATCGCTCCGTCGAATCGACGCGACCATGTCGCGATGAGTCACCGGGATGTATACCGAGCGCAGCGCCTCGATCGCAGGATCCTGCGTGGCCGTGGGCGATGAGCTGGCCGAGCTGCGGGGCGAATCGCTGGCGACGATGGCGATCGCGATGCTCGCGACGATCGCGATCGCGATGGCACCGAGCGCGAACGGCAGCACCGCTCGCCGCAAGCGGAGCCGCGCGAGCAACGCATCCATGCTGGGCCATCGCTTGGCTGGATCCGGATCGAGCCCGCGCAATAGCAGAGGGCGAAGCCGGCGCGGCAGTCGCGATGTGTCGAGCGCTGCGGGGCCGCGCTCGATGTTGGCGCGAAGCTCCTCGGCGGTCTCGCCTTGAAATGGTCGTTGTCCGGTCAACGCCTCCCACAGCGCGACGCAGAACGAGAACTGATCCGTCGCGGGCTCGATCGCGCCGCTCTTCCATTGCTCGGGCGGCATGTACGCTGGCGTTCCTACCAACGCGCCGGTCGCGGTGAGACCGTCCAGCGGACTGGGCGTGCCGTCTGCGATCGGACCGGACGGACGATCGCTGTCGGCAACCGCGAATTGTTCGTCGGACTTCCGCGCGAGGCCGAAGTCGGTGACGAGGATCCGACCACGTTGGCTGCGCAGCACGTTGTGCGGCTTGAAATCGCGATGCACGAGACCGGCGGCGTGCGCTGCCGCGAGACCTCGCCCGGCTGCGGCAAATGCGTCGAGAATTTCCGACGGCTTGCGCGAACTCGTGCGCAACCAGTCCGCGAGAGTCCCGCCGTCGACGAGCTCCATCGCAACGTAGTCGCGGCCATCCTTGGACCCGACTTCGTAGACCGTGACGACGTTGGGATGATGGAGCCGGGCCATCGCCCGCGCTTCACGCAACAACCGCGCGCGCGCAGCATCGCCCTGGCCGGATCGCAACAGCTTGATCGCGACGCGGCGCTCGAGGTCGAGGTCGATCGCGGCATGGACGACGCCCATGCCTCCCGATCCCAGCTCGTGTTCCAAGCGATATCGCCCGAGCGTGATCGGACGGACGGTGGCTGGTGCGGCAGGCGCGCCATCGGCGGTCGCCGTTTCGGCGAGCGGATCGTCGGAGCCGCTACCTCCAGCCATTGCCCGACTGTATCGCGATAGTCCGCCGAGAGATGGTAGGAATCGAGGTGATGATGAAGGCGAAGCGTCGTGTGGCGATCGGCGTGGTGCTGGTTGCCGGCGCCGTGATCGCTTACGTCGCGACCAGAACCGCTTCGAGCCCGCCTCCACAGGCTCCGAGCGAAACCGACGATCCATGGGCGGCCGGATCTGCGGGCGGCTCGGTGGGTAGGTCCACCGCCGGATCTGCTCGGCCTCCGAGGCGGACCACGATCTCGCAATCCGCTACCGAGGGCGATGGCAAGGTGACGCAGACGCGGTCCGTCGAGATCGTGGGAACGCAGCAAGGGGTCGGCCCTGGGGGAGCCCCGGGCTCCCTGGCCAAGATTCCTGAACGCTACGAGCTCTCCACCCCGAAGGGTCACGCATACGTGAATCTGGCCGGCGGCGAAATCAACATCCGCGGAGCCGAACCGCGCGTCGTTAGCCAACCACGTACGCTGCACGGAGTCGTGGTCGATCGCGCCGGCCGTCCGATCGGAGGTGCGATCGTGATGGTTGGTGATTCGCTGTGGGTGGTGTTCGGTCACCTCGCCGGCGACGCAGGAGCCACGACCAACGCCGCTGGTGAATTCGTTATCGACAATGCAGCACCGGGCGCGTTGTTCGCGATCGCGCTTCATCCCACCGGTTGGTCATCGCCTACCGAGATCACCGACGCGCCGTTGCAATTGACCCTCCTCGGGAGCGGCGCCCTCAAAGGCCGCGCGACCATAGATCGACGCGGCGACTCGTTTACAATTTCTGTCGCGTCAATCCCGCGCCCGATATTTCGGGTCGACTACGAAACGAATCTCGACGGCCGATTCGAGATCGCATCACTGCCGCCCGGCAAGTTCACCGTAAGGTTCGGCCTCGCCCAGAGCATCACCGGTGGCTCTAGCAACTGGGGCCAGCGCGAGATCGAGATCGTCGCTGGACAGACGACCCAGCTCGACGTCGACCAGACCTCATCGACCGTTGTCGTCGCAACTGTCCAGGTTCCCGGCGACGTGAAGGTCAACATGATCGAGTATTGGCTTCGACCAGGTCCATCGCCCAAGGGCCTCGAGGCGGTCCGGGCGGCCGCAAGCGACTCCGGCGTGCGATCAATGGTGTACGGCGGCCAAGACGCGTTGACGCCAATCCAATTTCACGATGTGGCCCCAGGTGCCTACAGCGTATGCGCTGCGATCAACCGCGATCAGTGGTTTGGCTGCGCCGAGCTCACCGTCATTGGTGGCGAGTCCGTGCGAGAGCTCGCGATCAAGGTATTTGCGGTCGCGAAGCAGTGATCGCGAACGTCGAGACCGTCGCTCAGCGGCGGCGGGCGGCGATGTCGAGCAGCATGCGATTGGCTTGCTGATGCTCGAACCCGGATGTGGACGTCCCGAAGCTCAGGAAGCTCTCTAGATCTCGCTTCGCCTCTGCGAGCTGGTTGGTTCGAAACCGCGCTTGGCCGCGCCCGAGATACGCCTTGGCGTTATCGCGACGCGCCTCGATCGCATGGGACAGCGCGTTGATCGCAGACGCCATCACGCCCTTGTCCATGTATGCCATACCAACGACGAACCAGACGTCTGACCGCCCGGCGTCTCCCGGAATGACGGCGGTCCCTTGCTCGGCGACGAGGATTGCCTGATCGGAGTAGTCCCATCGCCGATACATCTCGGCGAGCGCGACCCACGGGCCAGGATCGCTCGGCACGTGCTGCACCGATCTCGTGAATGCCTCGGTGGCCGACTTGGCGTGGCCACGATCGCGAAAGATCGAGCCGAGGTAGTAGTGCGCCTTCCATAGGTCGGGGTTCAGCGCGATCGCCTTCTCGAGGTACTGCTGCGCGAGATTGAAGTCGAGCTTCGAGTAGTCCACCTCGACTTCGTCCGGTCGCTTTTGCTCGCGCTTGCCCTGTTGTTCCTTGGCAGCCGTAATCACACCCCGATACAGCGCGATGCCAGCGTACATCGCGTACATCGCTTGGTCTGGGTCTCGTTCGTATGCGTGCATCAGTGCGTCACTCGCGGTCTGCCAATCACCGCGTAGAATGGTGGATCCGCCGAGGCCGTACCAAGCGGCGTGATTGCTGTCCCAGGCCTTGATCGCGGCGGTGTAGTGTTCTTGCGCGACCTCGTATTGCTTGCTGCCGAACGCTTGTGCACCGCGCTTGCTGTGCATGAGCGATTCCCGGAGCGCATCGCGCGTTGCTGGAGCACTGAATACGCGTTGCACGTGAAGCGGAGGCAACACGGCCGGTGGCGACGAAGCGAGTGCCGTGGTCTGGGCGGCGGCGGCGATCCTCAGCCGCTCGACCGCCTTGTAGACCAAGAGACCATCCGAGTTGCGTTCGTTATGTGGGGATGACAGCGCGAACGTACCGGTGATCGCGACGTACTCGCCGACCTTGAACTTGGGCACCACGGGCCAGCTGCGTAGCTGTTCCTTCGGCAAGCGCTGTCGTTCGAGCTTGTTTGGTGGTCGCGGAACATCGACCACCCACAGCGACTTCTCACGGGCCGTGCCGCGGGAATCACCGAGGTAGATCTTCATGCGCTCGCAGATCGTCGGATCCTCGTCGATCGCCTTTTGGACCTGTGCACGAGTCTTTCCCACGGTTTGCTTATCAACGACGCAGTCGTACACCCACGTCACATGGCCGACGACCGTGATCTCGCTGCCGAGCAGGCGATGACCAGCCGTTCGCAGCTCTTGCACGGTGTGCGAGCCGTCGTTGCGAACGAGGACCTCGAAGCTCGGGACCGCGGGGAGGTTCACTTGGATCGTGGCGTGCGTGACCTCGGCTGCTGGCCCGGTCAGCCTTTCCTCCGCTGTGCGCAGGAAAGGATCGTCGCCCACGTTGGCGGTGGTCTCAGGAGCCGCGGGTTGTGCCAGTGCTGGCGGCTGCGTACGCGCCACCCGTGGCGGGCTAGAGGTATTCGCTCCACACGCAATGAGCTCCAACAGGGCGATCACAATCGCTAAGCGCATCCGGTCAACCTATCGCCATGGTGGGACGCCGACAATCCGCTGCAGGCTGAACCGCGTGGCGTGGCGCGGATTACGACCTCTGCTCATCGTGCCGCGGATCGGTCACGTGCGAGTACGATCAATCGGACGACATCGAGCAGCAGCAGAAACAACAACAACTGGGCACTCAGCAGCATCGTTAGACGGAGCGCCTGCTCTGCGCGTGTCTCCCTCGATGGGGCGAAGCTCTCAACGATCCGAATCGCGCCGCCGGGATCTTCCGTCGTCGTTGTGACGCTGTCGATCGTGGTGCTGATCATCCTGCCGATGTGGGATGCCGGAAACTCGAGCGCTGCGATCGCGCTGGGGCCGATATCACCTCGAATCGGGATGCGGCGCGTGACGATGCCGATGCGCCACGTCGAACTTCCATACCGATCGTCGGACAGCGTTGGCTGCAGCGTCACATCGCGCGAACCCTGCTCCGACGACACGGTAACCACCACGGGGAGCCCGGCCTTCGCGTTGATCAGCTGCGAAACTGACTGGGCTCCGCGCCCGATGCGCTGGCCATCGATCGCGATGATCTCGTCACCCGGCGACAGCTTGCCTTGCGCGTCGTAACCCTCGCGTACATCCGAGATCACGATGCGAGCCTCCCGATCGGGGCCCTCGAAGCACGCGTACACCGCGAACGCCAATCCGGCGGCCCACAGGTAGCTGACGAGCGATCCTGCCAGAACCGTCGCGAGACGCGCACCGGGTGGCCGGCGCACCGCTAGGAGCTCAGTCCACGGGGACCGCCAGGCGGCGTGTTGCCTGCCAGCGACGACGTAGCGAGTCAGCTCGCGCATCAACACCATGACCACCGGCCCTATCACCGCTCCGAGCACGACGAGCATTCGGCGGTGGTATCACAGCCATGCGCCGACGAGCGGTCTGTCAGGATCGGCTGGCTGTCCTTGTTGCGGACAGCACCTCTGACTGCGGTTACGCTTCGCCGTCGCCGGACTGTGCCTTCGCACCGGCCATGATCACTGGCATGTGCGGCATCACGACCGGAATGCCTTCGAGCAGGCTGCCGGCCTTGACGACCGAGGTGATGCGACCGGCGAACTCAGAGGTTAGCTTCATCGCTTCTTTGCCCAAGACCTCCAACGGACCCGGACTGTGATGTCCGCCGCCAGGGACGCTCTTCCCGGCCTTGATGGGCTTCGCGGTCTTGGCGTCGCTGCCGCCGGTGACGGTCGCGAGCTGCAGAGCTGTAACTACAATCACCGCCATACCTAACTCCTTGTACGGCCCTTGAATGCAGCAGGTGTGCCTGCACGTGTTCGACGTGCGATCAAGCACTTGACCGCCGTTGGCCGGCGGCGGAGCGATACCGCTGGTAAACAACCGCTGGATCCAATCAGGACCGCACGAGCGATCGCACCGAGGCGGTGTATCGCTACATGGCAGCCGGCGCGAAGGCCCAGGCGGGTCAGGTATGCGATCGGCGCGCTTCGAGCGCGCGCCGGTTCTCAGGCGTCGCCTCCTCCCGAGTCAATTTTGGCCTTGGCCATGATCGACGGCATATGAGGCATCACGATAGGAAACCCCTCGATGCTCGAGAGTTTCGACGACAGCTTGAGTCCGAGCTCGGAGGCCTTCTGAACCGCCTCTTCCACGACGAATTCGACCGGGCCTTTGGGAAGCTGTCCGCTTGGCAATTTGAGATCAGACTTCTTGGCGGTGCTCGATTTGTTGTCGATGCCGCCAACAACTGAGACGAGCTCGCTGTTGGAAAGCTCGAGCGACAAACCTGGATCGGCGGATTCGTCGTAACCGTACGGCGAACGATCCTATCGCCGCGATCTGAGCTGGGTGATCGTGTGCGCCCTGCATGGCACATCGAGGTCAGTGGTCCGAGCACGAAGCGCGCGGCGTCCTGAGCGCATGGCAACGGAG
>JBFXAI010000052.1:0-45152 GCA_050184455.1 Kofleriaceae bacterium
GTGGAGGTTAAGGGGATTGAACCCTTGACCCTCGGCTTGCAAAGCCGATGCTCTCCCGCTGAGCTAAACCCCCGGTTGACGACGCTGAGTTATCGCGGCCGGGGCCATGTCGTCAAGACGTTAGCTGGTCTTCGGCGGCTCAGTTGACGGCGCTTCGTCGAGGACGATGTCCTCGATATCTTCCTGGCCGCGCGACACGGGCTTCTCGACCGCCTTCTTGGGGAACAACGGCGGCGGATACATCGCGCGCGCGGCAGGCGAGGCCTGGCCCCAGATCAGGAAGATGATGCACCAGCCGGTCGGCATGCCGAAGCAGATCTCGGGGAAGTGCATCGCGAACCCGCAGATATATCCAGACACCACGAGCACGAGCAGGCCGGCGCTCACGAGCTTGTTCTTGGTCAGGCCGACCTTGGGCATCGGCAACCGCGATGCCATCAAGTAGCCGAACACGGCGACCGCGATCGGGAAGTACTTCCACGCGGCGAGCGGAGTCTTGAGATCGTCGCCGAACAGCTTGGGCCCGCCGAACGCCGGAATGCTGCTGTCGTACTTGAGCAGCAGCAACATCCAGATCGCGAGCATGCCACCGGCGAGCGTGGTCGGGAATCCGAAGAAGATCTTGGTCGGCTGGTCGTCGCTGAGCACGTTGTAGCGCGCGAGCCGAAATGCCGCGCACAACATGTATCCGCCGCACGCAATATAGAGCAGCGTCTGCGCCGTACCACCGTGGCGGAACGGCAAGTCCTGGTGCCCGACCAAGAACACCATCACCAGATATGCGGGCGCGACGCCGAAGTTCAAAAAGTCGGCGAACGAATCGAGCTGCGCACCGAGCTCGCTGGTCCCCTTGATCGCCCGCGCGACCAAGCCGTCGAGCCGGTCCGTCAGCACGGCATAGATGATCATCCACGCCGACAACGGATAGTCGCCACGGTGCGCGGCCCACAGCGCCACCAAGCCGAAGATCATCGATGACAACGTCATCAGGTTCGGCAGCAGGTAACGAAGGAAGCGCGCTGAAGCCATCGTCTACCCTCGCCGCTTGTTGGCTTGGTCCATAAGCTTGGCGTAGAGCCGCGGCCCGAGACTATCGGTCATGAGGCCCTCGACCACACGTGCGATCTCGGCCTGCGGATCACCTTCTCGGTAGACAAACCGGATCGCCATGCCAGCCTCTTGGCCATCACTCTCATCGACGATGCGCTGCACTTCACCATGGATGGTCAGCGGGGTGTCCCGGCCGGGCACGAGCAACTTGAACAGGAACTCGGTGCCCACCGGTAGCGGCCGACTCGTCTTGATGAAGGTACCCCCACGCGAGATGTTCTTGGTGTAGTCGGCGAAGAACGTGTTGAGCCGCTTGTATTCGACCTTTAGCTCGATCGGGCTCCGCGTGTCTCCGCGGCGCTCCTCGGGTGGGTCGTCGGCCACGGCGCACCATACCAGGAACGCGCGATGAACGTCGGTCCGGCACGAACCGCAATCCGCGCAATGTTGAGGGTTCCGCGGCCACCGCGGCGGTGGGCGCACTGGCAGTGGGTCGTCGCGGTGCCGACGCTCGCGTTCTTTCCGAAGCTCATCGGTCGGCTGTGGACGTGGATCGCCGTGGCGCTAGCGCTCGGTCTGTGGCTCGGTCAGCTTCCTCTGGCGGGCGTCCTGGGCCTCGAGCTCGCCTTGATCGCCGCGGTGTTCAGCGCCGTGATGGGCCTCGATGTCGGCAGTGCGATCGCACGCGCAGTTCAGCGCTCGCCGGCCAGCGTCGCACAGTCCGAGCCGCCCGGCGCCACGATGACAGCCACGGCGCTCGCCGCGGCGGTGGTGACCTTCGCGATCGCATTGGTTCCGGCGCTGATCTGCGCGATCCGCGGCCTATGGGTTCCGACGTGTGACTGGTGGTTCGGCGTGACGAGCTATCTCGCAATGCCGCTGGTCACCGCGGCGTTTGCGGGCGCGCTCGGCGCTGGGCTCGGCACGATCGCCGGACCGAGGCGATTTGTCGGTGCGATCCTCGCACAGCTGCCGATCGGCATCGTGATCGCGACGGCGCTGTGGCGGTTCTACGCCGAGCCTCCGGTGTTCTCGTACAACGCGATCCTTGGATTCACGCCGGGGAATCTCTACGACGAAAACGTCCAGCTCACCCGCGCCCTGTGGTGGTCGCGACTCGAGACGCTCGCATGGGTGGTGGCGGTGCTGGCGCTGCTCGCGACCCGCCTCGACGTTCCGACGTTTCGAATCACGCGCGCCCCTCGCCCGCGCGGTCACCGCCGGGGCGCAGCGATGACCGCCACCGTCGCCGCGCTCGTCGCGGTCGTGCTGCGCTCGAACAGCGGCGCGCTGGGCTACGCGATCGATCGCGAGGACATCGAAGACGCGCTGGGCGGGAGGATCGAGACCGCCCACTTCATCATCCACTACGCAAACACCGCGGTGATCGAGCCGGAGATCGCACTGATCGCCGCGGATCACGAGTTCCGCTACTCCCAGGTGGTCGCGCAGCTCGGGGTCGAGCCGAGCCGCAAGCTGCGCTCGTTCTACTTCGCGAGCCGCCAGCAGAAGGCGACGTGGTTCGGCGCGCGCGACGCCGAGATGGCAAAGCCGTGGCTGCACGAGATCTATCTCGACCACCAGGAGTTTCCGCATCGCTCGCTGCGCCACGAGATCGCGCATGCCGTCGCGAGTGAGTTCGGCGATCCGTGGTTTGGCGTCGCAATCAAAGACGGGGTGTTCGCCAATCCGGGATTGATCGAGGGCCTCGCGGTCGCGATCGATTGGCCCGGCGACTACGATCGGATCACACCGCACCAAGCGGTGCGTGCACTGCAGCTGATGGGCAAGCAGCCGTCGGTGACGACGCTGTTCACGCTGCAGTTCTTTTCGGTATCGGCGACAACCGGCTACACCACCGCCGGCTCGTTCATACGATTCCTGCTCGATCGCTACGGGGCGGTGCCGCTGCGTGCGGTGTACGGCAACGGCGGCGACTTCGCCGGGGCCTACGGCAAGTCGTTGAGCGAGCTCGAAGCCGAGTGGCGTCAGATGATCAGCGCGATCAGTCTGCCCGACGCCGTCGTCGAAGCGACGCGCGAGCGGTTCCGCCAGCGCAGCGTGTTCGGTCGCCCCTGCCCGCACGCGATCGCCAAGCGCCGCGAGCGCGCTCATCGCGACGACGATCCGCGCGGTGCGATCTCGCTGATGCGTCAGGTGTGTCGCGATGCGCCCGAGGAGCCGCGCTACCGGCTCGAGCTCGGTGACTTCTTGGCCAGCGGCAACGACGTCGAGCGCGGCGAGGCCCTCCGGCTATGGACCGAGATCGCACACGACGATCAAGGCATTACCTCGACGCTGCGCGGCGATGCATTTCAGCGGCTCGCGCGCGCGGCGTGGGCGCGCGGCGCGACCGACGAGACCCGCGCGTTGATCGGCGAGGCGGTGCAGCTGCCGATCGATCCCAACCAGCGCCGCACGCTCGACGGCATCGCGGTCGCGCTCGCCCACCAAGGCCCGGCGGGAGACGCGCTTCGCGACTACTTCTTCGGCACCAAGGACGCCGCCGAGCCCGTGGATCTCGCCAAAGCGATCACTGTCGCCGAGCCCGCGCTGGGCGTTGGCCATTACCTGCTCGGGCTCCAGTACGTGCTCCACGACAATTGGGCCGCCGCTGTCCCCGAGCTGGAGCGCGCGCTCCAGCTCGAGCTGCCGGGCCAAGCGTTCGAACGAAACGCCGCGCGCTGGCTAGCGATCGCTGGATACCGGATGCGCGATCGGCCGCGCGTCGAGCGCGCCATCGCGACGCTGAGCCGACCGGTGATGTCCGAATCGGATCACATGCTGGCGCGCGACTGGACGGAGCGGCTCGCGTTCGACGCGCGCTAACAGCCGCTACATCCCGGACAGGAACATCCAGCGCTTACCGTCCCACTCGAGGACTAGCTGGTTCTGATCGCGCTTGTCGGGCCGGCTTGGCTGGCCCTGCGCGTTCTGAATCGTGAAGCTCGCGTCGATCAACACGTCGACCGCTGCCTTGCAGCCCGGCTCGAGATCGGCTTTGCACTGCTGCGACACGCCCATGTAGCGCACCGAATAGCGGACGTCGGTGGCCGCCATCAGCCGCTCGGTCAGCACCGTCCGCAGGCCGTCGTAGCCGTAGTCATCGCTGCCCGAGGGTGTCCCGCTGTCTTCCCAGTACTGCTTGTGGGCCATCAGCATGAGGGCATCGGCGTCGCGGCGTTCGACCGCCAGCCGGTACTCCTCCACGGCGTCGAGCACCGACTTGTTGCTAGGGGTGTAGGGGACTCGGGTGCCAGCGACATAGACCTGGCTGCTGCCGCAGGCCGCAGCCAAGCCGAACATCGCGATAAACAACAACCGTTTCATGAACGCGCAGTGGGGCTGGTTTCAAGAACCAAGCCACGCGCGGACGCTACAACAGGCCGCTAAGTTGGCCAAGCCCACCGCCTCTCCAACCATCGCAACGCGCCAGAAAGGCACGAAAGTCCTTTTCGGGGTTGGTGACGCCTGCCAAATAGACATCCGTGATGCGCGTGATGGTGAACCGTGTTGCAGCGGCTCGGACTTCGATAAGTAACGCGGCGCGATCCCCGGCCGTGAGCTTGCGGATCCGCTGATAGCCCTCGATCAGCGCGCGCGCGACATCCAGCCGCAGGCCGTCTGCCCACGCCCAGTCGTTGATGCAGACCGCCAGGTCGTACGCGACACTCCCTCCGGACGCCTGCTCGAAGTCGAGCAACGCGGCGAGCTGATCGCCGTCCCACAGCACGTTGTCGCGAAACAGATCGCCGTGGATGATCGTCCGCGTCGCGGCCTGCCGGATCGAGGACGCCTGCGCTGCCACCACGAGCTCCTCCCCGATGACCGCGATCGCGGGCGCGAGCACCGGATCGGCCGACGCCGCGAACTGCGAGAACCGCTCGACCAGGTGATCGTGATCGTAGATGCTGGTGCGTTGCCACGAGCCGGGTAGCGTTCCCCCCGCGACATGCAGCGCCGCGAGCGCGGATCCGAGCTGCGCCGCGTGAGCGGTCGTGACCTCGGTCGGCGCGAGATGCCGGCCGGGTCGCCACGGAAACACGCTGATCCATTTTCCAGGATGCCCAGGCAATACGCCGTACGGCCGATCGTCCCGCGTGGTGATCGGCGCGGGCGTCGGCACGCCGCGCTCGGCGAGCGCCGCGACCAGCCGGCTCTCCCACGCGACATCGTCCTCGGTCTTGTGCTCGTTGACGCGCACGAACCACCGCCCGCGCCCGGTGTCGAGCGCGAAGTTGGTGTTGATCGTGCCCGCCGCGATCGATCGCGTCGCCGTCACCGCACCGAGCTGAAATTGAGCAGCCACCTCGGCAAGCTCGGCAGCAGCGAGCTCGGTGAACGCACCCACGTCACGAAGCTACACCAGGACCGCGGGACTTCACGGGATCTACGGTAGGTTCGGCACGTGGACGCGAGCGAGCGCGCACGGCTGGTCGAGCGACATCTCGAGCTGCCCCGCCGCGCCGCGGCGATGATCTTTCCGCGCGTGCGCGACCACGTCGATTTCGAGGAGCTAGTCGCGCTCGGCAACGCCGGGCTGGCCGAGGCCGCCCAGCGGTTCGATCCCGCCCGTGGCGTCGCGTTCTCCACGTTCGCGTGGTACCGGGTTCAGGGCGAGATCGTCGACGGGCTGCGCCGAATGACCCAGCTGCCTCGCCGGGCCTGGGCCAAGCTGGTCGCGCTGCAGGCAGCCAGCTCGTACCTCGAGCAACGCGGCGAGCGCGAGCAAGGTGCCGCGGCCCGTGGCAGCACCCCACCGAGCGGCGCCGACGCCCTCGAGGCGGTGAAGGCTGCGATGTCCGCGATCCGGACGATGTACGTGACCTCGCTCGAGGCGATGCGCGATAAAGGGTTCGACGCTGCATCCGATGCGCCGCCGCCCAGCCACGGCATGGAGTCCCAGCGCCTCGCCGCTCGGCTCAACCAGGCGATCGCGGCGCTCCCCGAGCGCGAGCGCGAGATCGTTCGCAAGCACTACTTCGAGGGTAAGAATCTGCTCGAAGCCGGCGCCGAGCTCGGCGTGTCGAAGTCGTGGGCTAGCCGGCTGCACGCGCAGGCTGTGGATCGCTTGCGCGCCGCGCTCGAAGGCGACGGGTAGCCTTTGCAACCGCCCCGGAGAGATCCGGACTCCCCGCCGAAAATTTGCCGCGCCGATCCGCCGGTGTGAGTGTTCGGACATGGGCGAGACGGTCTATACGAGCAGTTACACCCCAGATCCGCGCAGAGCGCTGGACGTGCTCGCCTTCGTGCTGACTCCGATCGAGGCGTTCTCGACCGATCCAGACGAGCACGAGGCGGTGTCCGAGCTACTCGGCGCCGCGAAGACCGAGGCGATCGAACGCTGGCAATCGCTCAACAGCAAAGCCCGGCGGCAATAACCCCGGCGGCAACTACCGCCCGCCGTACGCGAACGCCATCCGCTCGGTCGATAGCTCGACCTTCACCTGCTTGATCTCTTCGCTGCCCGCGTCGGATTTGTCGGGCGCAACGCTGACGATGTCCGCCTCGGTGAAGGTCACCGTGAACAGCGTGGTCTGACGCGCATCGTTATCGAAGATCTCGATCGATCCAGCGCGCTTGGCGCCGTGGCCGCGCGCCTTACCGTCGACCACCCGCTGCTTCACCAGATCGAAGAATGGCTGGGCGTCGGCCTCGGGCACGTAGAACGACAGATTGGGAAACTCGATCGCCCCTGGCGTCTTGATCGGCGCTCGAAACCCGCCGCCGTGATAATCGATGATGTTCTGCTTGATCGTGAACGCGTCGATCTTCGTCACGCGCTTGCAGGCGCGCTCGAGGCCATCGAGCACGAACCGGAAATTGCACACCTTCCACAGCTTCTGCGTGGTCATCCCCTCGGCCTGCTGGAGCTTCGCGCCATCGCCGCGCTTGAACACGATGCCTTCGACCGCGAATGCGATCGTCATGTACGCCGCGCTCTTGTCGCTGCTGTCGAGCTTGGGAAACGTCAGCTCGCGGATCAGCGCCTGCGAGAACTCGCGGCGCGCGCGCTCGACGTAATAGAAGTCGGTCGCGATGATCGCCCCGCTCTTGCGCTCGGCGACCCCGCTGAAGAACTTCTCGATCCACTTGTAGAACGGCTCGGACATCGCCATGCCGACCTGGGCCTTGATGTCCTCGAACTTTGGCTTGCCGACCAGCCGCCAACGCTCGTGGTTCGCGCCGTATTGGTACTGCATGACGTCGGCCTTGACCCCGCCGCCCTCGATCGACCGAAATAACCCGACCGTTCGTTGATCATCGAGCACGAGCGCGAAGTGCGCAGCCGCATAGGCTCGAGGTTGCACGTTTTGCGTAACGGTCATGCAGGGGTTGCCAGTGTAGCCCAGTAGAGAGACCCGAGCGCCGAGCTGCGCGCTCGAGGTCGTCGTCCCGAGCATGCTACGGTGACCAAGCACGCTGTCTTCCTAGGGGGAAGACGATGTTTCCCAGCTATGAGCGAACCTAGTCAGCACCAGGTGCTTTCGCGTGGTTCCCGGACGTTCGGCGGCGCCGCCCCGGCACGTTGGGGGTTGTTCAAGGGCCTGATCACCGGCGCAGCGATCGAGGTTCCGACGCTCGCGGCCACCGTGTGGGTGCTCGCTCGGCTCGGTATCGGCGATCCCGACGTCAGCTTCATGCGGATCGTTCGGCTCACCGCCGTGTTCGCGGGGTTCGCGGCAGTGATCACGGCGGGAGGGATCGGCCGGCTGGCGGCACACGCGTCTGCCGAGGGTGGCCGGCGCCGCGCCATGATCGTCGCCGCGCGTGCCCACGCCGCGGCGAGCGCGGGCCTGGTGATCATCGCTGCGATTCCTCACGGCATGCTCCCGGCATCGTCGTGGGGCTGGCTACCGCTTCCGGCGGCCGGCGCGATTGCCGGCGCGCTGTGCGGGCTCGCGATCGGCGGCATCTGCGGCGGGACGGCTCCGGTCGGCCTCGGCGATGTGTGGTCGCTCGCGCGGCGACCGGGCGGCAAGCTGCGCCAGCTGCTGAGTCCCGACGATCTCGTCAAGCTCGGCGCGAGCTTGCGTACGCGAACCTCGAGTCTGTTCGAGGGGATCTTCGATCCGGCGCCGCTACCACCGGAGGCCGCCGCGGACACTCCCAAGACCGCCGACACCACCGCATCATCGTCCTCGCCACCGGCGGACCCGCCGCCCACGGATCCGCCACCCGCGGGTCCTAAGTAACCCCGGATGGCGGATGGGTCTGCACGCACCGAGCTGCGAACCATGGCGCTTGCGCTGTTGGTGTCGCTGCTGCTGTGGAACTTGCCGTTCGGCGGTGTGCTGCTCTACCCGTTCAAGCTGCTCGCAACCTGGCTGCACGAGATGTCGCATGGCATCACGATGATGATCAGCGGCGCCGGACTCGAGTGCGTGCTGATCTATCGCGACACCAGCGGGCTCGCCTACGCCGATACGCCGGGCGGACCGATCGCGCGTGCGGTGATCGCCGCGGCCGGCTACATGGGAACGCCGCTGTGGGGCGCGGTGCTGCTCGTCGTCACGCCCACCGCTCAGGCGGCACGCCGCGCGATGCTGGTGCTCGCGTCGCTGCTGCTGATCAGCTCGATGACGGTGGTCTATGCAACGCCACGCGATGCGTTCGGGCCATGGGCAGTCGCAGCGATGGGGGCGGGATTCGCGCTCGCCGCGATCGTGTTGCCACCACGACTACGGCTGGCGACCGCGCATCTGGTCGCAGCGCAAGCCTGCGTGAACGCCTTGCTCGACATTCGGGTGCTGTTTCGACCATCACAGGTCGTCGGTGGCGAGGTCGCCAGCCGCTCGGATGCGCACACCATGGCGGCGGCGACGTTCGGTACCACCGCGGGCTGGGCAGTCTGGACGTGGGCGGTGATCTGGCTGGTGTGGTCGATCGTCGTGCTCTACGCGGCGCTGCGACTCAGTGGATCGCGGGCGTCGGCGAGCGCAGAGCCTGACGGTCTTTCCACGGCTTCGCCTCTAGATGAAAGTGATCATGGTGAGCATCGTCGTAGTCCGGCGACAACACCAGATAGAACAGCCCCGAGCGCACGAGCTGGCACTGAAGAACCTTGAGCACCGCACCGCCCTGGGTCAGCGGTTGGCCGACGCAATCGACCTCGTCGCCAAGGCCCTGCTCGTAATCGCGATCGATCCGCAGCGTACCCAGCTCGGGCCCATCGAACGAGTGCACGTCGATCGCGAGGCCGTAGCTGTGCTTGCTCGGCCGATTGGTGCCGCGCACCTTGCGCTTGGAGTACGCCGAAGAAAACCCGGCTCGCGTGATGCCGAGCCCGCGCAGATAGCGCCCGGCCTCGTCCAGCGAGATCGCGAGCGAACAATCGATGATCAGCGGCTGTAGCGGGGATGCGAGCACGACACCGCCGAGTGGTCCGGTGATCTCGACCGCGTTCGCGATGCCCGAGCGGCTGACCCGCCTCCACGAAACGTGACGCGCATCGAGCTCGGCCGTGCACGCCCGCATCGGATCGGACTGCGCCGAACCAGCGAGCGCCGTGACGGCGACCGCGCAGACTCCGATCCGCAGCATCGACACGAGCGTACTCGCGCGGTCACCGCGCGCAAGTTTCAGTTCGGCCGCGTCGAATTCAGCAGCCGGGTCAAGAACCGCGGCGTGCCCTGCGCGATCGATTCGGGCGCGTGGATCATCGCGACCACCATCTCGGTGCCAAACGTCTGGCCGCAGATGATCACCCGGTAGCGCTGCTCGTAGCCAAGCGAATCCTCGACCGCAGCGGACCACTCGACGCCGTGCCACCCAGCCGGCAGCACCACCGAGCGATCGGGACCTTCGACGAGCGCCCAGTCCTTTGCCTGACCAAACGGCGGCGTCTTCGACCACATATCGAGCGACGCCTTCGCCTGTTCGTAGGGCGCGCGCTTCACCGTCATGACCAGCAGCTCGTCGGGCTCGGCGAGCTCGCCCGAGCTGGTGATCCAGTTGGCCGGCGCTTCCGCGACCACGCCATCGACGACGTGCTTGATGCGAGGTGCGCGCGAGAAGCTCCGATCGAGCGACGTAGTGGTCACCCGATACGAAGCGACGGCGAGGAACGCGATCACCACGGCGGCGAGCGCGCGTCCGACGCCGCGAGCGCTTTGGCCCCATGGCGCGTGGGGGGAGAGCACCGCGCCGAGCACCGCGCCGGTCATCAGGCCGGCGGCGTACGACCACAACCCGATGACCGTGCCGTACGACACCGGGTCGTCTTGCGATAAATAGCGTCCGGCATGGAGGAACGCGAAGCCGAGCTGGGCGACGATCGCGAACACCAGGCTGCCCCACAACCCGCGACGCAGCGGCGATCGATAACTGTCGCGATGCCACGATAGCTCGACGAACATCGCGCCGAGCAGGCCAAACAGCGCGCCCGACGCGCCGTAGCTCATGCCCCCGGGCGACGCCATGTAGTTGGCCACGGCGCCGGCAAACCCGCACAACCCGAAGATTGCGACGGTCTTCGCGGTGCCGAAGATCTCTTCGGCCATCCGGCCGATCACGATCATGCCGATCACGTTGACCAGCAGGTGCACGCTGCCCGCGTGGACGAGGATGCTCGAGAAGATTCGCCACCACTCGCCGCTATCGACGAGCCCTCGGACCAGCGCGCCCGCTCGCGTCAGCGCGCCGAGGTCACCGGTCGCGCCGAGCGTGGTGGTAATCACCAGCGAGATGGCGAGCATCACGCACGCGATCGACCACGTCGCCCACGCGCCATGCCGGCGCTGCACCGGGATCGGCGCCGGCAGCGGCGCGGCTTCGATCCGCGCGACGATCTCGCTTGCCTCCGACGATAGCTGCACCGACGCCCCATCGTTGCGTGCGAGCTGCGCGAGCGCTTCGTCGATCAGCTCGCGCGGTCGGCCCCGCGAGCGATTGCGCGCCTTCTCGTAGGCCGCGGTCGCTGCGTCGCGATCGCCGTGCGCTTGATGCGCCACCGCGACCCAATAGGTCCGCGCTGCGGAGCTCATGTGTCTGGCGTGGCGAGGTGACAGCAGGGCTTGCACCGCAGCCGGTCGACCGGCGAGCGCGAGGAACATCAGGCGCGCGCGATGGACCCACAGCGCGGCGTCGGGCCGGCCCTCGCATGCTTGCTCGAGCCGAGCGAGCATGCGCGCGGCTCGATCCAGATCGCCAGTGCGGCCATAAGCACCGACCAGCTCGACCCACACCGGCGGCGACAGCCCGAGCAACTTGCGAAGCGGCACCACATCGGCGGAGTCGCTGGGCAGCGGCTCCGGGGGCGCGCCGAACAGATGCGCCTCGGCGTGGGCGATCGCGTCGTTCCAACGGTACGCCGCGAGATACAACATCGCGATCCGCTCATCGATCGCAAACCGCGCCTCGGCGGGCGCGCGATCTTTGGCGGCGGTCAGCGCCCCGACCGTTTCCTCGATCCGGCCGTCGCGGATCTCGCGCATCGCAGCGATCAGCGCCTTTTCATCGCTCACGCCCGAGCCGGGCGCGAGCACCTCCGCGACATCGAGCAGCTTCGCCGCGGCGCCGAGCCGTTCGGCGGCAGCGAGTCGGCGCGCGATCGCGCGAATCAGCGGACCGACCACCAACAAGCACGCGCCCGCTCCCAGACCAATCGCACCCGCGACGTCGAGCCACTCGCCTTCGTAGCGTCTGCCTAACAATCCAAGAGCAGACAACCCGCCCGCCGTGAGCTGCATCGCGCCAAACGTCGCCGTGCCGTGCGGCCGCCGCGCCGCAAAGAACCATCCCCAGTAGCCACCGACGACGACGACCGACAACAGCGCGAGCTCGTACATCGAGTGCTAGCCCGCCGCCTCGACGTACGCGCCCATCGTGCGGAACTTCTGATAGCGGCGCTCGATCAGCTCCTGCGCGGGGAGCTCGCACAGCTCCGTGAGATGGCGCTTGATCGCGGTGCGCAGCTTCGCGGCGGTCATCGCGGCGTTGCGATGTGCGCCACCGGCGGCCTCGGGAATGATCTCGTCACACACGCCGAGCTGCAGCAGGTCGGGCGCGGTCAGCTTGAGCTGGGCCGCAGCCTCCGAGATCTTCGCAGGATTGCGCCACAGGATCGACGCGCAGCCCTCGGGCGAGATCACCGAGTAGATCGAGTACTCGAGCATCAGGATTCGATCCGTCACGCCCAGCGCCAGTGCGCCGCCGGAGCCGCCCTCCCCGATCACGACCGAGATCATCGGACAATCGAGGCTCGCCATCACCTGAAGCGCCTTGGCGATCGCCTCGGCCTGGCCGCGCTCCTCGGCGCCGAGACCGGGATAGGCCCCCGGGGTGTCGATGAAGCACAAGATCGGCCGGCGAAACCGCGACGCCAACCGCATCAACCGCGTGGCCTTGCGATAGCCCTCGGGCCGCGCCATGCCGAAGTTGCGGTGCATGTTCTCTTTGGTGTTGCGGCCCTTCTGATGGCCGAGCACCAGCACTTCCCACTCGTCGAACTGTGCGATGCCGCCGATGATCGCGGGGTCATCGTGGAAGCTGCGATCGCCGTGCAGCTCGACGAACCCATCGGTCAGCAGGTGGACGTAGTCCATCATGTACGGCCGCGCTGGATGCCGCGCGAGCTGGACCTTCTGCTGCGCGGTCAGCTCGGCGAACACTTCTTTTTGCAGCTTGCGCGCCTTCTGCTCGAGCCGCCGGATCTCGGCCGAGAAGTCCACGGTGTCCGTGGACAACCCGCGGAGCTCGTTGATCTTGCGTTCGAGGTCGATGATCGGCCGCTCGAAGTCGAGGATCATGCGGTCCGAGAGTTGGGCCGGTTCGGTCGACACTAGAGCCCTGCTAGGTACCGCTCTAGGTCACCGAGGTCAACGGCGACTGAAGCCGGGTACCATGTAACATCCGAGATCGAGCTGGGCGCCCGGTACCACGACAGCTGGCGACGCGCGTAATGCCTTGAATTCCTTTTGATCAGCTCCACGGCCCGGAGCCGATCCAGCCGTCCCTCCGCCAGCTCGTGAAGCTCGGCATAGCCGATCGCCTGCTGGGACCGAAGCGGCGGTGCATAGCCCTGCCCGCGCAATGCGGCGACCTCGGCTTCGAGCCCGGCTTCGAGCATCGCATCGACCCGCGCGTCGATGGCCTGATAGAGCGCGTCGCGGGGCGGCGCGAGGCCGACCACCCGCGCCGGATACCGGAGCGGCAGCGAGCGATGATCATGCCGCGCCTGGTGCGCGCTCATCGGCTCGCCGGTCAGCCGATACACCTCGAGCGCGCGGATCATTCGCTTGGCATCGTGCGCGTCGATCTTCGCCGCGGCGATCGGGTCGACGCGCGTCAGCTCGGCGTGGAGCGCGGCCAGGCCGTCGCGTTCGGCCACCGCGCGGAGCTCGTCACGCACCTCGGGAGACGCCGGCGGCCCCGCGAACAACCCGAGCAACAGCGCACGGACGTACAGCCCGGTGCCGCCGCAGATGATCACCGACCGGCCGTGCTCGGCGATTTGGGTGATGGCAGCATCCGCGAGCTCGATGAACCGCGCCGCGGTCATCTCTTCGTCGGGACGAACCACGTCGATCACATGGTGCGCCACGCGTGCGCGCTCGGCCGAACTGACCTTGCCGGTGCCGATGTCCATGCCGACGTAGACTTGCTGCGAGTCGGCAGACACCACCTCGCCGCCGCAGCGCTCGGCGAGCTCGAGCGACAGTCGCGTCTTGCCTGCGCCCGTTGGGCCGACGATCACTACGAGCCGCGGCGTCACCCGACGGTTTATACATGGACGCGTTGTTCGGGATCCAACTCAGGCCCACTCGCGCGACGCGCCGCGCCGAGCGGTGAATGGACCGGCTCCGCCGGGGCAGAGGGGGCGGGAAGGCCCCCTACAACAAGACATCGGCTGCGGCCGGCACGATGATCACCACCTGACGCGTATCGAGCACGGTCGCGCCATCGCCGAGCACACGAATCTTCAGCGTGAACACCTGCGGATCGCGCGTCGCCGGCAGGCTGGTGTTCTCGGCCTTGACGTCGAACGTCGCGGTGGTTCCCGCCGGAACATCGAGGAACGACGTCATCGTGGTGTCGATCATCACGCCGCCGGCCGGCACCGGTTGCAACGTCACCGGCGTGATCGCTTTGATGAAGTCCTTCGGATCGGTGAGCCCGCCCGCGCCATTGGGCTGGAGCGTGGAGTCGGTGGCACCCGCGAGATCGAAGCCGGCGAAGTTCACCAGCGTGCGGATCGCCGTAACGATCTGGCCGACGAAGTTGCCCGAGCCGTCTGCGTTGACCTCGAACACCAGCGGGCACAGCCCATCTGCATCGGTGGCTCTGCCGGCACCTGAAACACCGGTGCAACACTGCGTCGCGCTACATCCGGCGGGGCGGCCGCCGAGATCGAACGCCGACGGTGGCACGCGCGCGCCGGTCTGTGTCGCGGCGAGCTCGAAGTCGCCGCGCGGGTTACAGCTGTTGGTGAACTGATTCGACGCGATGCCGATCACCTTTGCGCCGAGCGCGCCGAGCGCGGTTAACGCCTGCGCACGTGAGTGAGGACCGGTGATGTTTGGATAGCCCGTCGCCGTCGCGTTCGATGCGCCGCAGCCGGTCGTCGACTCGGGGTAGTGCCACGCGAAGTCAGCGATCTGCACGATGATCGGCAGCGAGCCCGCGCGGAATCCGACGCCACCGAGCAGGCCATGCTTGTTCGCGACGTAGCCGGCGTTTGGATCGAACGCCGGGATCGACGAGGTTCCCCAGCCGACGCCTGCGCCAGTCGCGATCTGGTACAGCGCTTCCCACCCCGATTCTGGATAGTCGCCGCCGCCGCCCTCACCGAGCGAGTTCACGCCGGTCTGCGCTTCACTGGCGATCCTCGTGATCCGCTGGCGGAGCTCGTACGGCTTGTCGCCCATCGACCCGTAGGGGCTCGCCGGGAAGTCTCGGAATTCGGAGACGCCGACGGCAGCATCGGGCACGCCCATGACCGGATCGGTGACCTGGGCGATGATCGTGCCGAGCCCCGACTTGAGCGCGGTGATCTCTTGCCCCATCGAGAGCGTCGTATCCATCGAGAACTGGACATCGGCCACCGAGACGTTGGTCGCGAACGCGAGGGGCTTGTTCTGCGGCGCCTGGTGATACGGCAGGACGAAGAAGAAGTCTTTCATCGAGACGCCCTTGCCCGGATCGAGCGGATCGGGGTCGCCGTTGCACTCACCCGGAGTGGCGACGCACAGATCGTGGATCACCACCTCGACGAGATCGTTGTATCCGTCGCCGTCGCTGTCCGGGTTGGTGGGATTGGTGCCCTCGGTGCGCTCTTGATCGTCGCGCAGGCCATCGTTATCGGAATCGCCGTCGATGAAGTCCGCCGTACCATCGTCGTCGGTGTCTCGCGGCGGGGTGTCTAGGTCGGCGTCGCCCGCCTCGTCGGCGTCGGGGTAGCCGTCATCATCGGAATCGAGATCGCGATCGTTGGTCGTGCCATCACCGTCGCTGTCGAGCGAGCCCTCGTGACAATCCGCGATGGTGTCGCCATCGGCATCGTCGAACGACTCGCATACCGGAATCTCGACGCCTCCGTCGGTGTCGTCGTCGTCGCCGGTCGCGCCTCGAGGCGGACCGCAATTGATGATCGCGAGCGAAGCGAGTGCCAGCAGCCACTGACCTCTGAGCGTTGTCGACATCGACGGTCCCCTTCGCGGAGTCGACGGGGCGTGCCGCACCGTCGCCGTGGAAGCATGCACTCGAGTGACGAGCGTCCGCCACAATCGTGGTTGTCAGATGCTCGCCGGCAAACGCATGAGTTGGTAGCGACTGTTGTCCCCAGCAGCTCGGCCACGCGCGCGTCGCGACAACTGACCCCGCGTCAGCGCTGATCTACCTACCAAAGCGCCGGGCAATCTCGGCCAGTGGGAGGCGCAGCATCACCGGCCTGCCATGCGGCCCGCTACCGGTCGCGTCGTCGACCTCGTCGAGCGATCGAAGCAGCGCCTCGGCCTCGCTCGGCGATAGCCGGTCACCGGCCCGAACCACGGAATGACACGCAATTTCGGCCAACACGTGATCGAGCCGCTCGTGCTCCGTCGGAGTGCCGTCGTCGACCCAGCTCGCGAGCAGCTTGCGCAACAGCTTGGTCGGCTCGCCCGCCCCGGCCACCGCGCGGATGCCTGCGGGAACTGCTTTGACGGCTAGTGTGGACCTGCCGAACACCTCGACCTCGAATCCGACGCGCGCGAGCAATCCGGCTTCGCGTTCGACGAGCCCGATCTCGGCGGGGGAGACCTCGAGTGTCGCGGGAAACAGCAGCTTCTGAATCGCGACCGATCGCTCGCTAGCGCGGGTGCGCAACCGCTCGAGCTCGACCCGTTCGTGCGCGGAGTGCTGATCGACCAGCACGAGCTCGCCGGCGGCTTCGCACACCAGGTACGTCAGGTCGAGCTGGCCGACGTAGCGCAGCGAGCCGATGAACCCCGCGGCGAGGCTCGGCGCGAGACTCGGTGTGATCGGCTCGACATTCGGAGGCTCGGCATCGACCGGCCCTGATCCATCGGCGATCGACGCAGTGACGGCCGGGCTCGAAGCGATCGGCGCGGTCGCCCCCTCCGCCGCGCGGAACGCCCGAGACTCCGCGCGCACCTGGTCGGCCCAGCGCCGTGCGGACATCTGCGGCCGCGATGCCGGCGCTGCGACGTCGAGCCCCAGCGACGCCTGCCCGACGACGCCCTGCCCTGCGTGCTGGCGCAGCTGCGCCGCGTAGCGCTCCGACAGAGCGGTGGCGCCGGCTCGGTTGGCATCCAGTGGCAATCTCGGTGGCGCGACACTCGCGATCGCGGTCATCAGCGGACCACCGATCTCCGCGCGCCACGGCGCCGACGCAACGCCCGCTTGCACGACGTGGCGAACTGCCGCGAACACCGAGCCCGGGTCGGCAAATCGAACCTCGTGCTTCTGCGGATGCACGTTGATGTCGACCATGTTCGCCGGTGGATCGATGTGAACCACCGCGATCGGATAGCGACCGCGTGCGATCAGCTCGCCGTATCCCATGCTCACCGCGTGCAAGAGACCGCGATCGCGGACCGCTCGCTTCGCGACGAACAGCTGAACGCCGCGCGCGGTGGCTTGCGCGAGATCGGGCGCACCCAGATATCCGATGACACGCACTCCGCCCTCGAGTCCCGACGACGCAATCATCCGCGCAGCGACTCGCGCGCCGAGGAGTGCACGCGCCCGCGCGAAGCCGTCGCGATCGGGAGGGACGTCGAGCGCTGTCCGCCCGTTGTGACGGAGCCGGAACTGCAGCTCCGGATGACTCATCGCGAGCCGAGCTACGAGATCGGTGATGTGCGATGCCTCGGTGGCCTCACCCTTGAGGAACTTCAGCCGCGCGGGAACGTTGTAGAGCAGATCCACCACCTCGACCGCGGTGCCCGGCGCCGCCCCGACTTCGGTCACGCTGATCACGCGCCCACCCTCCACGGTGACCCGCGTGCCCGCGAGATCCCCCGCGCGGCGAGTGGTGAGCGTCAGCCGCGACACGCTGGCGATCGCGGGCAGCGCTTCGCCGCGAAACCCCATCGACGCTAACCCCCACAGATCGGCCACTGTGCGGATCTTGGACGTCGCATGGCGCTCCAGCGCGAGCAGCGCATCCTTAGCCGTCATGCCACAGCCGTCATCGGTGATTCGCAGGAGTGATCTCCCGCCGTTGGCCGCCTCGACCGAGATCGTGCGCGCCCCCGCATCGATCGCGTTATCGACCAGCTCCTTGACCACCGACGCTGGCCGCTCGACCACCTCGCCCGCCGCGATCTGATCCACGACCTCGGGTGGCAGAACCGCGATCACCGAGTCCACGCCTTCCCGGTAGCACAGTGGTCTGATCTCGGTCCGTAACTGCGCTATAAGGCCTCGATGTCGACTCCAGCGCCACCCGCCGGCCGCGTCGTCGCGGTGACCGGGGCGTGCACGTTTCTCGGGTGCGAGCTGCTGCGCAGGCTCGAAGAAGACCCGCGCTACAGCAAGGTGCTCGCGCTCGACATTCGGCCGCCCGCGATCGCGCACAGCCGTAAGATCGAGTTCATCAAGATCGATCTGACCCAGCCGACGGTCGATACCGAGCTCGCGACGATCCTGCAGCGCCAGCCGGTCGACACGTTCGTGCACGGCGCGTTCCTGTCGCATCCCACACATGCTTCGGAATGGGCGCACGAGCTCGAGGACGTCGGCACGATGCACGTGCTGAACGCATGCGCCACCGTCGAGCCGCGCCGGTTCGTGATGGTGTCGACCACCCTGGTCTACGGCGCACATCCGAAAAATCCGAACTTTCTCACCGAGGATTCGGAGCTCAAAGGTCATCGCGATTCGCGGTTCGTCAACGACAAGGTCCGCGCCGAGCGCCAGGTCCAACGGTTCGCGCGCGAGCATCCCAACGTCGAGGTCTGCGTGTTGCGGTTCGCGCCGGTGCTCGGACCGACGGTATCGAACATGTACACGCGGTTCTTCTCGCGGCCGGTCGCGCTGGTGATGATGGGCCACGATCCGCTGATGCAATTCGTCCACGAACAGGACGCGGCGTACGCGCTGGTCCGCGCGGTTCAATCGAACGGCACCGGCGCGTTCAACATCGTCGGCAAGGGCGTGCTGCCATACACCACGGTGCTCGCGCTGCTCGGCCGCGTGCCGGTGCCGCTGCCGCAGATCATCGCGCGCCAGGTGTCGAAGGTGTTGTGGGCGACCCAGCTGGTCGGCTCGCCGCCTAGCTTCCTCGATTTCTTGCTGTACTTGTGCGTCGCCGATGGCACCAGGGCCCGTCGAGATCTAGGGTTCTCGCCGCGGCTCTCGATCAAGCGAACCATTCTAGACTTCGGGGGTGTGGCTCCCGAAGATGGCGCCACCGACGTAGCCCGCGCCCAGGCCTGACGATGACCGACGAATACGACCCCGACGACGACCGCTCGATCGACGACGATTGGTACGGCGAGGCCGATCCGCGGGTTCCCGATGCGCCGGCGTGGCCGGATCGCGACCTCGGGTTCCTCGGCGACGACGTCTACATGCCGGACACCGGCTCGTACTCGCGGATCCGCACGGATACCGAGCAGGCGGAGCTGCGCGAGCTCGAGCGCCGCGTCGAGCAACAGCGCACGCCGGTGTTCCCGATCGATCTGCGCCGCCGACTCCCGCTCGAGGGCGTGTGGCGGCGCTGGCGAGCGCTCGCGATGTGGGGCCGCTCCGACGTCGTCGACGATTTTGGTCGCGATCCGCTCGCGACGGCGCGCTGGGAGTGGCTATTCGAGTTCTTGTACTCGCGCTGGTTCCGCGTCGAGACCTTCGGGCTCGAGCACGTACCGTCGCGCGGTCGCGCGCTGTTGGTCGCCAACCACGCCGGCACGCTGCCATACGACAGCGCGATGGTGATGCACGCGGTTCGCCGCGATCACCCGTCGCGGCGCGACGTTCGTCCGCTCGTCGAGGACGCGGTATTTCACCTGCCGTTCCTGGGACCGATCATGAACCGGATCGGCGGCGTTCGCGCCGATCCGGAGAATGCCGAGCGGCTGCTCGCCAAGGACGAGCTGGTGGCCGTGTTCCCCGAGGGCGAAAAGGGCATGGGCAAGCTGTGGAAGGACCGCTATCGATTGCAGCGGTTCGGGCGCGGCGGGTTCGTCAAGCTCGCGTTGCGCACGGGCGCGCCGATCATTCCGGTCGCCGTCGTCGGTGCCGAAGAAGCCGCGCCGATGCTCGGTAAGGTGACGTGGTTCGCCAAGAACATCGGCATTCCATGGATCCCTGTGACCCCCACGTTCCCGTGGCTCGGCCCAGCCGGGTTGTTGCCGCTGCCCAGCAAGTGGTACGTCGAGTTCGGTGCGCCGATCGATCTCGGTAAGAGCGCCAAGCTCGGGCCCAGCGCGGCGGACGATCGCCTTCTGGTGAACCGGCTCGCCGATCAGATTCGCACCCAGATCCAATCGATGGTCGAGGGGTTGCTGAGCAGGCGCCGGTCGCCCGTGTTGTCGGCATTCTTGGGCTGATCGAGAGCCGATTAGCAGCGCGGCGATCGCCGTGTTAGCGTGGTCGTGTGTACTGATGCGCGCGACCTTTGATACCGAGTTCGATCGCCTGCTCGATCGGACGCGCGAGTTACTCGGCAGCGGTGACGATGGTCAGCTCGCCGAGGCCAATGTCGCGATCAACCAGGCGCTGGCGCTGCGGCCCGAATCGGTCGATGGCTGGATGCTCAAGTGCCAGGTCGCATCGGCGGCTGGCGACGACATCGCGGCGCTCGCAGCGATCGAGATGGCGATCCGACGCGCGCCCGATCGCGCCGAAGCGCTGTACTGGCACGGCGCGGTGCTCGGCGATCTCGGCCGCCAACGCGAGGGCCTGCGGGCGGTCGAGCATGCGCTGCAATCGATCGCGCCCGATGAGCATTGGCTCGTCGAAGATCTGTTCTACGAAAAGGTCACGCTGCTCAGCGCGCTCGGCCTCGTCGACGCAGCCGTCGTCACTTGTGAGGCCGGACTCGCGATGTGTCCTGGCTCCGCCCTGCTCCGCTCCGCGCTCGCGCCCGCCGAACGCGCCCGCGTCCGCTCGACGCTGCGCGTGATCCGCGGTGGGACCGCAGAGTAGCCGCCAAAGACCACTCTCCGTGTGCCGGAGGCACATGGGACTACCTTGGCAGCCTTGGAGGCCTTGGCGGCTCATCTCTTCGTCCCGCGGTGCTACGATCGCGCCGTGTATCGCTGGTCGCGTGTCGGGCTCGCCGGCCTCGGGGCATCTGCGCTGGCTGCCCTCGGGTGGCTCGGCGCGGCGCTCGCTGGTGATCCGCTGGCGACGCCGGCACCTCCGGTTCCGCCAAACCCGATCACCACCGCAGTCGATGCCGGTCGCCACCTTCGCATCGACGGCCCGCGCGGGCCGATCCACGTCTGGATCCCCGCGAGCTATAGCGCCGCAACCGGCGCGACCATCGTGTACGTCCATGGCTACTGGGACGCCGCCGATACCGCGTGGACCGGTCATCAGCTGCCGCAGCAGTTCGCGCTGTCCGCCCTCAACGCGATGTTCATCGTTCCCGAGGCGCCGACCGCACAGAAGCTCCCGGTCAACTATCCCAACCTCGGCGAGGTGCTGGCGCTGGTCGAGCAGAATGCGGGTGTCGTGCGCGGCGGTGCGCTCACCGCGGTGATCGGTCACAGCGGCGCTTACCGGACGATCGAGTCGTGGCTCGACGAGCCCGTGGTGGATCAAGTGATCATGGTCGACGGTCTGTACGGCGACGAGGACAAGCTGATTCACTGGTATCGTCAGTCACCGCGTCGCCGCCTGATCATGGTGGGACAGGACACGATCCTCGGCACCGAGGCGGTCGCCACCAAGGTCCCCGAGACGTTCACGCTCGATCGGTTTCCACCCACCTACGACACCTGGCCCGCCGCGGCGAAGACCGCGCGCGTCGTCTATGTCCGCTCGCAGTATCAGCACATGCCGCTGGTCACCGAAGGCATCGTGTTGCCATCGCTGCTTCGATTACTGCCGGTCGAGCTGCTCGCCGATCAACCGTGGAGCCTCCCGCTCGGCTCGCTGACCAGCCTCCCGGCAATGCCCGATCTCGACGACGCGGGCGTCCCTGCGAGCGACTGAGAACCTCCCCCATGCGCGCGCGAATCGCTGCGATCGTGGTCGCCGGTAGCCTCCTCGGATTCTGGGTGATCGTGGCATCGCCGCGCCCGGGGCTCGACGTTCGGCGTGGCTTGATCCGTAGCATGGTGACGTGGGACGCCGTGCCGAGCGATCCGGCGCCGCTTCCTGGCGGCGTCGGCCCTGGATTGCCGAAGGTCGCCCGCACGCGCGTCGTGTTGATCGACGGGCTCGCCGCGACCACTGCAGCGACGCTTCCGGAATGGGCGGCGCTTTGCAAGCGCGGCACCTCGCTCGGCGTCGACGTCGGGTTCCCGACGGTGTCGCTCGCCGTCGAGGTCGCGTTGTGGTCGGGGCTCACCCAACAGCAGACCGGGGTGATGTTTCGCAGCGATCGTCCGCTCGTCCCTCCGCTCGATCGCCGGGGTATCCCTGCACAAGTGCCGCGCAGCCGCGCGGTCGCCGAGAACCACGGCTGGATCGTTCGCTCGCTCGGGTTCGCACAGGTCGAGCCGATCGCCGATCACGAGCGCGCATCCGCCGATGCGGACCCCGAGGTCTGGGATCGGTTGTGGGAGAGCCGCGCGCTGGACGCCGTCAAGAGCGACGCGCCGCTGGTGTTCGTTCACATCCTGCGTGTCGATACCGCCGGCCATCGCACCGGCCAGTCGGCAAGCTACACGAGCGCCGCCAGCGAAGCCGACGCGATCCTCGGCAAGCTGATCACCGCCGATCCGCAGGCGCGGTGGTTCGCGCTGTCCGATCACGGCCACCTCCCCGGCGGTGGTCACGGCGGCGAGGAGCGCAGCATTCGCCACGTGCGTGGCTGTGTCGCCGGGCCCGACGTTCCGGTCGCGACGGCGACGCGGGTCCACGTCGTCGATGTCGCGCGTGCGATCGCCGATTCCACCGGCGCCACGCTCGATCCTGCATCGCGTGGCCGGCCATTCTCCGTCGCCATCGCTCATCCGCTCGCCGACGATCAAAGCGTTCCCGCGATCGCGCTCGGTCCCGGCGCGTTTGCGATCTTCGTGTTGGCGGCGGGGCTGGCACTGTCGTCGTGGGGCGTTCGCCGCTGGTGGATGGCGCCGTGGTGGTTCGTCGCCACCTGCGCGCTGCTGATCGCATTTCGTGGGATCCCGACGCTGTCGACCCCGATGATCTACAAACCGGCCGGCCGCGACATGTACATGACGTGGTTGCCCGCGCTCGCGATCGCGTTCGTGTCGACCTGGCTCGGCCTCCGGACCACGACGCTCGCACGGCTCGTGATCGCACAGCTCGCGGTGCCGGTCGCCGCGACGGCAGCCGTGCTCACCGCGTGTGGTGCGTGGCCCGCCATGTTCGGCGCGGAGGTCGCCCCGGTGGTGCCGCGCTACAGCGCGTGGGTCTCGCCGCTGCTGCTCATGGTCTCGCAGGGGGCCCTGGCGGTTGCGCTTGGCGTTCTCGCCAGCCTCGTCCCGCGGTGGTTCGGTCGACGCGAACCTGCGGAACCTCCGCGTAACGCGCCCGCAACCGACTGACCAGCTCCGGTTGGCTCGCTGCGAGGTCCGAGTTCTGCGATGGATCGGTCTCGAGGTTGTACAGCTCGACGAGATCATCGGCCGGGCTGACGATCAATTGATGCGGCCATTGCACCACGCCCCATTGCCGCTCCTCGTGGATCACCACCGAGCGTTCGGGGGAGCGCAACGCCACGGGCGCGTCGAGCAGCGCCGGCACCAGGTCGATTCCATCTAGCGGTGTGATCGCGTTCGGAGCGCCGAGCAGGTGGAGCAACGTCGGCGCTACATCGACGAGCGAGACCGTGTCGGTGCGCACGCCCGGCGCGACCCCCGGGATCCGGATCGCGAACGGAATCCGCACGAGCGGTGCATAGACCACGCGGCCGTGGGTCTCGAGCAGCCGCGGATCCTCGCGCAGTGATTCGCCGTGGTCGCTCAGGAACACGATGATCGTCTTGTCGTCGAGTCCGCGCGCCGTCAACAGCTCGCGCACCCGGCCGATCTCGCGATCGATCGCGAACAGCAGCGCACGGTAGCGATGGCGCTCGGGAGAACCGTTGCCGCTCACCGCCGCGAGCAGCGGCTTCGGCACGTCGATCTGATGGTGCTCGTGGACGTCGAAGTAATGCAGCCACACCAGGGTTCGCCGTCCCGCCGCGTCCTCGAGCGCGCGAACGCCCTCTTGGGTCGTGACCGTCGCGCTCACGTGATCGCCGACGTCGTTCTTGCCCCAGTCGGTGTGCACGGTGACTCGTCGATCGATGCCGCGCCCGAGCATCACCTCGCCGGCGTACCGTGTGACCTCGGCCGGCAGCGCGCTGTACGTGCGGAGCCCGAGACCACGCAGTGCTTCCGGCAGGGTCGTGGCGAGTGGTTGAAACGGATCGTGCCGGCCGGTGAGCAGCGTGCCGAGCGAGATGTCGGTGCCGGCCGCTGGTGCAAACGCGCGCTCGAACCACACCGACTCGCCGAGCAGCTTGGTGATGTTCGGAAACTCCGTGCGGTCCTGAGTGGCGGGCGCGAGCACGTCGAACCGCAGCGCATCGACGGTGATCCACAGAACGCTCATCGTCTTGGTGCGCTCGAGCACCGCCCGCACCTCGGGACGTTGGTTCCACGCGGTCGCTTCAGCCGACGGTGCGCCGGGACTCGCGAGCGGCGGCGCAGCGACGGCATCGCTACCATCGCAATCCTGATCGATGCCGTCGCCCGGGGTATCTACCGCGCCTGGATGGAGCTCCGCGTTGTGATCATCGCAATCGCCGCCGCCGAGTAACGGCGCGCTGCGATCGCCATCGCGATCGAGCATCGTTCGCCACAACCGAACCAGATAAAGGCCATGCTCGCCGCGATTGGTGAGCAAGGCGCGGTCGTCGCGATCGCTAAGGCCGTTGAACAGCGCCGCGAGGGTCGACGCGAGCGTCATCGCAACCAGGATGCCCGCGATCGCGGGTGCGATCGGCTTGCGCCGCGCGATCCGCACCGCGCAGCCGACGGCGATGATGATGACCAGCGTGGCGCCGATGTGACCACCCGGATAGCCGCCGCGAAACACATTGCGCTGGATCCATGCGGTGGCCCCGACGACGCCAGCGCACATCAGGATCGCGATCGCTCGCGATACTTGGTCGCCATCGCGGCCGAGCCGGTGCCAGATCGCGAGCACACCCGCGAGTCCGAGCCATGCGGCGATCGGCGCGAGGATCGGCAGCGCATCGGCCAGCGGCAAGGTTTGCGCGTGGGCGCCTTCGAACAACGTCGAGGCGGTCGGCAGCGTGACGAGCAGGCTCGGGGCAGCCACCCCGAGCGCCGCTACCCACCAGCGGCGCCCCGCGGTCAGGTGCGACGCGAGACCGATCGACCAGCCAGCGACGAACCCCGTGGTCCCGAACAGCGGCAGCAGCACCGCTGCGAGCGAGCTACTGCCGAGGCGAGCCGCTTCGAGCCCACCGATCGCCAGACCACCGAGGGTGTGGGCGACGATGATCCAAGAGATTGAGGTCGCCGGGGGCTGTCCCGCGGCTCCCGAAGCTCGTGCCACTGACACAATAGAAAGCTACTTGCTGGGCGGGTACTTTTGCAGCTTGCGCTGCAAGCTCCGGCGATGGATCCCGAGCCGGCGGGCGGCCTCCGAAATATTGCCGCCAGCGTCGGACAACACCCGGTTGATGTGCTCCCACTCGGCGCGTGCGAGCGAGGGCGCCTTGTACTCGCCGCTATCGGACGCGGGTGGCTCGAGCGGCGGCGCCTCGGCGCGCGCGAACGCATGGACGATGTCGTCGGCGTCGGCGGGCTTGGACAGGTAATAGGCAGCACCCAGTCGAACCGCGTCGATCGCGGTCGCGATGCTGCCGTAGCCGGTCAGCACGACCGACTTGGTCGAAGGATCGATCTCGGCCAGCGCGCGCACGAGCTCGAGGCCGCTCTTACCCGGCATCTTGAGATCGACCACCGCAAACTCGGGGGAGTCCGACGTCGCGGTCGCCACGGCGGTGTCGTAGTCCTGGGCGACGCGCACGTCATAGCCGCGATCGACGAATGCACGCGCGAGCCGGTTCCGGTAAACCTCGTCGTCGTCAACGATCAGGATCGAGGGAGGGTCTCCGGCGGGCTCGCGCTGATCGGTACTGCTCATATCGGCTTGGATACCACCTCTTGGCCAACCGATTCGCTGGTTCGTGCGGCCGGCCGCTGTTCCGGAGGGGCAATGCTGGTGGGCAGCCGGATCGCGACCTGGGTCCCCGAGCCAGCAGCTGAGTCGATCTGCAGGGTTCCACCGACGCCTTCGATCACCGCGCGCGCCAGGAACAGGCCGAGCCCCATGCCGCGGCCGGGAGCTTTGGTGGTGAAAAACGGCTCACCGATCCGGTCCAGCACCTCGGCCGGCATCCCGGCGCCGCGGTCGCGAATGACGATGGATAGCGCGTCACCGTCCTGGTGGACCGAGAGCAACACCGCGGTGTTGCTCGGCGAGGCGTCTTGGGCATTGGTGATCAACGAGCGCAACGCTTGGCTGACCGCGCGCGGTGGCAGTCGAAGTGGTGATTTCGCAAGCGCCGAGCCGAGCTCGCGATGCACCGAAGGCTGGTCGCGAATCCCGACCATCGCTTCGTCGATCAGCTCCACAACCGTGCACGACGCGATGGTCTCACCGACGGTCCCCGCGCCTTGTGCCATCTGTTCGAGGATCGCGCGGCACCGCCCCACCTGCTCGCGGATCAACCGCGCGTCGGCGGCGAGATCGGGGTTGCTCGCTTTGGTCAGCGCGCGCTCCAGCTCCTTGGCGGCGAGTGCGACCGTGCCCAGCGGAGTCGAAAGCTCGTGCGCTGCGCCGGCTGCCATCGTCGCAAGCGCTGCGAGTCGCTCCTGGCGCGCTGCCAGACCGCGCGCTTCGGTCAGCTCGATCTCGCGCTCGGCGAGCGCACCGATGATCCGGCGCAGGAAGTACACGACGAACGCCGAGGCAACACCGAGCGCGACCCACATGCCGATCGCACGGTTGTGATCCGGAATCGCGAGCGGCCGCGCGGCGAGCAACAGCACGCCAAACCCGAGGAACGACAGGCCGACCAACATCCAGGTCCACCCCGCACGCAGCAGCACCGTGGCGAGCGCGATCTGAACGACATAGAGAAACGCGAACGGATTATTCGCACCACCGGTCAGCAGCAGCAGCCCGGTGAGGATCGCGATGTCGAGCATCATCACGAGCGCGATCTGCCACTCGTACACCGATCGCGTCGACGGTCCTTCGCGGTGGCGATCGCCGAAGAAGTACATCTCGAGGCCCAGGTTCGACACCAGGCCGACCGAGATCACGAGCAACAGCTCGGTGATCGGCAGCGCGCCGCCCAGCAGAAACTGACCGACGAACACCGTGACCGACTGCCCGGCGATCTGCGCCCAGCGCAGCCGCGCGAGCCACTGGATGTTGACCCAGGTAGCTTCAGGAATCGCGGCGGGTCGTGGCACGGAGCCGTTTTACCGCTGCAGCCTGCGAGACGCCACTGACGCCGCCGTGCCGCGGGCAGGCACCTGGGCTTGCCGCCTCGACGATCGGCGCGTGCACGGTCCGAAACGCAACATGGCCGCCCACCCTTCGGTAAGCGGCCACGTTCGATGCTTCGCAGGCTCCTAGCCCTTCGACGGATCGAGGCTCTTCAGCCCCTTCTCGACCACAACCGTCTGGTAGTACTTGTCCTGCGGCGTGCCCTTCGAGATCGCCTCGTTGGCCTTCTTGAGCTCCTCGTCGACCAGCGTCGTGAAGTTGTCGATCGGCTGCGCGCCCGACAGGAACCGGCCGTTGATGAAGAACCCCGGGGTCGCGGCAACGCCGAGCTTCTGGAGGTCCTGCATGTCCTTCTGCACGACCTTCACGCAGTCGCCCTTCATGTCGGCCTTGAACTTATCGACGTTGAGCTTGAGCTCTTGCGCAAACCCGACGACGATCGGGCAACCGCCGGGTTGATCCCAGCACTTCTTGCTACCCCCGCCGGGCGCTGGCGCTTGCCCAGGAGCGGCCGGGGCCTCAGCCACGTCGGAGTTGTCGAGGTTGCGAGCCTTGAAGCCCTTGTCCCAGAGCAAGCGGTCCATGTCCTTGGACTTGCCCTGCTTGTCCGCGGCACAGAACGCCAGCGCCGACGCCATCGCGTTGCGCGGGTGAACCACGAGCTGCTTGTAGACGACGCGGAGATCGTTGCCGTACTTGGCGCGGAGATCGGCCATCGTCGGACGAACCTTCTCGCAGTACGGGCATGCGTAGTCGTACGCCTTGACCACGGTCACCTTGGCGTTGGCAGGCCCATCGAACGCGTCGCCCTCGATGGGCACCGAATACGTCTTCGACCGATCGGGCTCCGGCCGCGACGGACGCGCCTGCGCAGCACCGGGACCACCCATCCCGCCCTTGCCCATATTGTCGGCAATGGCCTTCAGGTACTTGGTCTGTTCATCGAGCTTGCGTTCGATGTTCGAGTTGTCTGGCTGACATGCAGCCACCGTGATCAACAGGGCACCCAGGAGATACTTGTTCATTGCTCGACTCCTTCAGATCGTTCGCAGCTCGCGTCTGCGGGGATGAGTCCGGATGACGGGATTAGTCCATCACCAGGGTCACAATTGCAACATAGAGGGGACATCAGCTCGCCCACCTCGTCAGCCATGGATGATCGCCCGCGCTCGGGGATTTCCCCGCGCCTGACGAGCTCGGCCTGGTAGTCACAGGCCTCTTCGCGCGACAAGGTGCCGTTGCCATCGCGGTCGGCTTCGGGATACGCCGACAGCATGGCCTCGGCGAGCTGTGGCGTGAACACGCAGACCTCGTGGCGAGCCTCGGCATGGACGGTGCGCGCTCCGCCAAGCCCGATCGCGATCCACGCCATCAGACCGAGCGCGTGCACCATGCCCAGGCGAGCCCGAACCGGGGTCCCCAACACAGCGGCGATACGGACATCGAGCCCGGCGGGTCGCGCCAACCCCATTGCTGCGGCCCGCAGACCCGCCATTCGAACAAGTAGTCGCGCGTACACCGGGCGCTCGACGCCGCCCGCTTCGAGCGCCCATGCATCACACGCCGACTCGCGCGCGAGCTCGAACCGGCGCGCGGCGATCCGAACCACCGGCCAGAACCAGAACACCGCCCGAGCGGCCACCACGATCAGCTGCGCGAGGCCATCGCGGCGAAGAACATGCGCCAGCTCGTGAACGAGCGCGGCCCGCAATAGCGCCGGATCATCGAGCAATGCCGGGGGAACCACGATCACCGGGGACAGGACACCGACGACGTGAGGTCCGGTGCTTGGCCGTCCGACCACGAGACGCGGCGCGCGCACGGACAGCCGCGCGGAGATCTCGAGCAGCACCCCGCCCGCCCACGCCGGCGCGGTGGGTGCCCGGCGCGCAGCCAACCGCGCCGCGCGATGAGCGAGCACGGCGCGAACCAACACGATCGCGGTACCGATCGTCCACGCGGCTGCGAGCATCAACCAGCCAACCGCCGCCGCGCTCGAGCCAGCGATGACGACCGGTTCGCCGGCGCCGTGGATCGCGATCGGGCCACCGGCGGGGCGGCCTTCGAGCAACGCCGCGAGATCGGCGAGTGACCACGGCATCGCCGGGCTCCACGGCAGTATGAACTTTGCGATCACCACCAGCCAGATCGCCGCGCGCCACGACGGTCGAAGCTGCCCTGCGCGGACGATGACCAGCGCCAGCAACGCGAGCACGGTCGCGTGGACAGCCATCGTCGCCAGCGTCACCACCGCTAGCTTCGCCGCCGCTCCTGCTGCCAGCAGCGTCACTTCTTGTCCTTTGCGGTTCGCTCGGCCTCGGTGATCCGGCGCTCGATCGCGCGCAGCTCGGCGCGTGACAGCGACTCGTCCTCGACCAGGTTGAGCACCAGCGAGTCGGCATTGCCGTCGAACACCTCGCGGACGAACTCGCGCAGCCGCTCGCGCAGCACCGATTCGCGGCGATGGGCGGGGCGATAGATGAATGGCTCGCGAGTCTTATCGACGACCACGGCACCTTTGGTGGCGAGCCGCCCCAGCAGCGTCATCACGGTGGTGTACGCGAGGTCCTGGCCGCGCCGTTCGAGCTCCTCGCGCACCGCCGCGACCGTGCCGCGCGGCACTTCCCACAGCGCCTTCAAGACGCGAAGCTCGGCAGTCGTCAGTTCGGGGAGGCGCGTCATCGTTACGACACCGTTCGTAGGATTACTACATTTGTAGTTGGCTACGCAAGGGGCCCATGTTCGGGCTCCAACCGGGCCCGCAAACCCGGCATTCCCCCGAAACGTGATCGTCGTGGCATTGCTATCACGCAACGCGGGAAGCGCCGGGCTGGCTCGGCCTTACGAGCTATCGCCGAGCGATCGCTCGAACAACGTCGGCGAGCTCGATCGGCTTGACCAGGACATCGTCGATACCCTGCGGCTGGCGTTGGGCGCCGTCGACGGTAGCCATCCCAATAATCACCACGGCTTCACGGGTCGACGATCGCGCCAGGGTCGCAAACAACGTCGGATCCATGGTGGGCGCGACCAGGTCGAGCAGCACGACGGTGGGTCGGAATCGCGGGGCGGATGCAATTCCAGCCATCGCCGAGGGCGCGGACTGCGAGATCCAGCCCTGGCGATCGAACATCGCTGCGAGCTGGTCGCTGATGGTCTTCTCTCGATCGATGATGAGAACCCGATGTGACTTCAAGGGATCACCAGACGTAGTGACGAACGATCGCGCCGCGCAGCCGAGATCGAGCAGCGTTGCGTGTCGCCCCGTCGCTTCACGTCGCAGGCTTCAGCACATTGCGTGCCGGCGATCCGTGCGGTGGTGGCGGGGGTTCAGGGGCAAGTTGCAACACCACACTGGCAAACTGCAAGTCGCCGCGAACAGTTCGCGGCCGGCGATGATGCTAAACCCCAGCCGTGACGCTGCGGCCGGTGATCGTCGTCGTGGTCATGTTGGCCGCGGCGCTGACGCTGCTGATCCTGATCGGTCAGCGCGTCCTCGAGCGCGATCGAGAAGCACTTTATGCGCGGTTCGGCCAAGCCCGCAGCCAGACGATCGAGGAAGCTGCCCACGGTCTCGCCGCCGAGGTCGATGAGCTCGCGCAGGATCTCGAGCTCGCGTCGAGCCTGCTCGGCAGTGCGGAATCGACACAGATCGCAGAGCGCGAGCTTCACGCGATCGCCACGATCAAGCGCGCGTACCTCGCAATGTACGCGCGGATCCGCGACGACGCGATGACCACCGTCGTCGCGTTCGATGCACCCGCGGGCGCGGCGATGGTCATGAAGCCGACGCTGGAGCGCCTGCTGCACGAAGCCGATCGGGTGCCCGGCAAGTTGCACGCCTCCGGCCCGATCGCGGGTACGACCGGGCATGCCGCGTGGTACCGGGTGTTCGCACGCGAGCCGACCGATGGCGGGCCGGTGATCTCGGTCGCGGTCGACACCTCGATCTGGATCGAGCGGATGAAGCTGTTGCGCGACGCGACGTCACGCTTCGTGATCTTCGACGGCGCAGGCAGCTCGCCGCGCGCGAGCGATAACGATCTCGCGATCCTCAACCGAGAACGACCCGAGCTGTTCGGACGTTCGATCGAGCAGGCGCGTGCGGGACGCGTCACGACCACGATGCTCGGCCCCGAACCGGCCGTGCGAATGGGGCTGCCCGCTGCGACATCCGTCGCGATCGCGATGCCACTGGCGATGGATAGTGGACCGCCGTGGACGCTGCTCGTCGTGACCTCCGCGTCGGCGCTCCAGAACCAGGAGCAAACGTTGGTCCGCCGCGTGCTCGTCGGTGGTGCGTTGATCTTGTCCCTCCTGCTCGGCGCGGCAGCGTATGTGATTCGAAACACCTATCGCGCACGCGCGTTACGCGAGCGACTGCGCCACGCGGATCGACTCGCCGCGCTGACTGAAAAGGCGGAGAAGATCCTCGACCACATCCCGATCGGCGTGCTCGCGCTCGCGGAAGGACGACGGGTCACCGGCGTCAATCGCTGGCTCGAGACTCGGATCGCGCGGGACATCATCGGGATTTCGCTCGAGGACGCGTTTGGATCGGCGCCCCGCGAGGAGGTCGAGCAGCTCGCCGCACTGGTCGACCGCGCGATGGAGGGCCAGGAGGTACAATCGCTCCAGCACGAGCAGCTCTCGCTGCTAGGCGGGCCGGCATCGCTCAACATCCGCGCGGTTCCGCTCGCGCGCGGCCTCAGCGACGTCGCGGTGCTCGTCGTGATCGACGATCTGACCGAGATGCGCCGGATGGAACAGGGCCTGTTGCACTCCGAAAAGCTCGTCACGGCGGGTCAGCTTGCGGCCGGCATCGCGCACGAGATCGGGACCCCGCTGAACGTCGCGCGTGGCCGTGTCGAGCTCGCGCTATCGCACCTCGGCGCGAGCCACCAAGAAGCCGACAACCATCGCGTCGTGATCGACCAGATCGACCGCGTGACGCGACTGATCCAGCATCTGCTCGACTACGTCCGCCCTGCCCCGGCGACGCTGCAGGACATCGATCTCGGCAGAACGCTCCACATCGTTCGCGACCTGCTGGCGGCGCAGGCCGCGAAGCGCGCGGTCGAGCTCCAGGTCCATGCAGACAGCCCGCATCTGCGCGCCGACCCTGACCAGATCCAGCAGATCGTCGTCAACCTCGCGCTCAATGCGATCGACGCCTGCGATCGGGGCGGCCGCGTCGAGCTGCGCTCGCACACCATCGACAACGCTGTGGTCATCGAGGTCGCAGACACCGGCCACGGCATCCCGCGCGAGATTCGCAAACAAGTCTTCGATCCGTTCTTCACGACCAAGAAGCGGGGCCAAGGCACCGGGCTCGGGCTGTGGGTGGTCGCGCAGCTGGTACGCGCTCACGCCGCGGAGATCGAGATCGATAGCCATCCCGGCCAAGGCACGACGGCGCGGGTGAAATGGCCGGTGCTGTCATGACCGTGCGATCGGTGTTGATCGTCGACGATCATCTCGAAATGGCAAAGTTGGTCGCCGACAAGCTTCGCGAGGAGGGCTGGCGGCCGCGAGTCACCGACAGCGGGCGCGCAGCGATCGATTCGCTCGCATCGGCGATCCCTGACCTCGTGATCTCGGACCTGCGAATGGCGGAGGTCGACGGGATGGACGTGCTCGACGCGGCGCGCGCAGCGGATCCCGACTTGCCCGTGATCATCATGACCGCGTTCGGCGCGATCGAAACCGCGATCGAAGCGATGCGCCGCGGTGCATGGCATTACATCGTCAAGCCGGCGCGGCTCGACGAGCTCGCGCTCCACGCCGCGCGCGCGTTCGATCACCGAACGCTTCGCCGGGTCAACCAACAGCTTCGCGGAGAGAGTCGCGCGGGTCTCGGCGCGCTGGTCGGCCAGAGCCAGGTGATGCGCACGCTGTATTCGCTGATCGAGCGCGTCGCATTGTCGTCGGCACCTGTGCTGATCCGCGGCGAGAGCGGAAGCGGCAAGGAGCTCGTCGCTCGCGCGCTTCATCAGGTCGGCCCGCGCAAAGATCGCCCGTTCCTCGCGATCAACTGCACCGCCTTGCCCGAAGCTCTGCTCGAGAGCGAGTTGTTCGGCCACACCCGCGGGGCGTTTACCGGCGCCACGGCCGCGCGCGCCGGCCTGTTCGTCGAGGCGAGTGGCGGCACGTTGTTCCTCGACGAGATCGGCGACATGACGCCGTCGCTGCAAGCCAAGCTACTGCGCGTGGTCCAGCTCGGCGAGATTCGCCCGGTCGGCTCCGACGAGACCCGCCCAGTGGACGTCCGCGTGATCACCGCGACCCACCAGGACCTCGAGCAACGCGTCACCACCGGGCAATTTCGCCAGGACCTGTTTTATCGGCTCAACGTGGTGCCGATCGTGATCCCACCGCTGCGCGAGCGGCTCGACGACATCGCGATGCTGGTCGACACGTTCCTCGCCGCCGCGCGCGCGCGAAATCCGCACTCGCCGGTCGCGCGATTCGCTCCCGAAACGGTCACGGCGATGACTCGCTACTTGTGGCCCGGCAATGTCCGCGAGCTCGAGAACCTGATCGAGCGTCTCGTCGTGATCGGGACAGCTCCCGAGCTCGAGCTCAACGAGCTGCTCGCGCTCGCCCCCTACATCCACGAGCACCAGGAACGGTTCAGCCTGCCGCGCGACCGGCTGTCCACCCTGCGCGAGGTCGAAGAGGAATACATCTCCTGGGTGCTCGAAAAGTGCGCAGGCAACAAGACCAAGGCCGCCGAGATCCTCGGCATCGATCCTTCGACGATCCATCGGCGGATCCGCCCCCGGCGGTGACCGCCTCCCCGCCTGCTCTCTGCTCACGTCGCGTACTCTGCGCTTTGCATTTTCCGGCCTCGTTGGGGGATGAACGCGAAGACGCAGAGCGAAGGAGAGTCTGGCAATTCGCCAGAGCTGCTCGCGCGATTTGCGAGCCCGCCGCGCGGTTGCAGCTACTTGGCGCTGGCATGGTGCGTGCTCGACGCATGCCGGTGACCGAGCGACGACATCCTCCGGATAGCGACCGCTGGGATTGGGACGTGGTCGCGTACTTTGTGTGGGCGGCGGGGCTGCTCGTGCTCGTTCGATATCTATGACTCGGTGGGTGTCCTGCAGTTGAATTCGTGCCGTGACTGGTCCTCCCGTTGGGTTCTCTTCAGTGGTCACCGTACGAGGCAGGACACCCACCACCTTTCCTCAATGATCGAGTCGCTCACCCGGCAGCGTTGCATCGAGCTTGCCCTCCAGCAGGGCGATCGCCGCGGCGATCGCGGTCTCGGTGCCCGCGATCGCCAGGACATCGCCGGCCCTGAGTGGATCGTGAGCATCCGGAACGGCCGACCCGGTCCCGCCTCGCACGATCGCCAGCACGGTGGCGCCGGTGGCAGCGCGCAACTCGAGCTGCGCGAGCGAGCGGCCCAACGCCGGACTTGTCGCCGCGACCTCGAACCGGATCGGCGCGCCAAGTCCTGGAAATAGCCCGCGCGCCTGCGCCATGGCTTCGTCTTGCGCGTGACGATCGCCGCTCGCGGATGATTGTGCCGCCAGCGCTTCGATCAACGCTTGCGCCGCCGCCCGCACATGGCCTTGGAGATCGGCGGCGGTGCGCCAGAACACCACCGCGAGCACGGCGATCGCCGCCACCAACACGGCGACCGCGGTAAACCCGGGCAGAAACGGCTGGGTGATGGCGATCAGCGCCGCGCCCACGATCACGAGTCCCACCAGACGCACCGCCGCCTCGAGCACGATCCGCGGCTGGCGGCCGAGGTCGACGCCCTCACTTCGCGGCACCGCCATCTCGCCGAGCAGGCGCGCAAATCGATGGGTTGTCCGCAACACGCTGACGCAGAACGGCAACACCACCGCGCCCGCGGCCACCACGATCGTGATGCGTGCGCCAAGCCGACTCATCCCGAATGTCCGCTCGATCGCGGCGACCAACGCGTCGAACGACAAAGACGCGGCGATCACCGCCGCTGCAATCACGCTCGCGTCGAGGAGCAGCGTCCGGGCGAACCGCCGGACCCCGGAGCTCGACTCGGCTCGCGACGCACGCAGTCGGTCGATCCAGCTGTCGTAGAACGACACAAATGTCTGCAGCCGCTTGGGCAGCTTGCGGTCGACCCAGCTCGCGAACCTGCTCGAGCGCCGGATCAAGGCCGGGGTCAGCAGCGTGGTGATCGCCGAGACCGCCACCGCGACTGGATAGACGTGGTTGCCGATCGCACCGAGCGTCACCCCGAGCCCGGCGATGATGAACGAGAACTCACCGATCTGCGCCAGGCTCATTCCGGCCGCGATGGAGGTCCGCGTTCCCTTCCCGGTCATGAACGCGCCGAGCGATACGCCGACGAGCTTGCCGACGACGACGAGCACCGTCAGCACGACGACAGCGACCCAATGATTCGCGATCTGAGTCGGCTCGATCAACATGCCGACCGCGACGAAGAATACCGCCGCGAAGATATCGCGGATCGGATGGATCAGCGGCTCGATCTCCGACGCCTTGCCGGACTCGGCGACCAGCATGCCGGCCACGAATCCGCCGAGTGCGACCGAATAGCCGAGCTCTTGCGCCAACAACGAGATGCCGAAACAGATCCCGATCACCGCGACGATCGTCGTCTCGGCGCGACCGAGCCCCACCACCACGCGAACCACTCGCGGCACCACCAACATGCCGACGATCACAAGCGCGATCAAAAATCCGCCGAGCTTGGCTACGGTCGTTGCTAGCTCGCCTGCGGTCACGCCGCTGCCCGAGGCGACGCCGGTGAGGATCGCCATCAGCAGCACCGCGATCAGATCCTCGACGATCAGGATCGCGACCACGAGCTCGCGCAGCGGGCCACCGACCCCTTGCTCATCGAACGCCTTGGCGATGATCGTAGTGCTCGAGATCGCGATGACACCACCGACGAAGATCGCCTCCATGCTGGTCCAGCCGAGCGCGCGCGCCGCGACGTAGCCGAGCCAGATCATCACGCTGCTCTGGAACACGGCGGTGATTCCCGCGGTCGGCGCGGCGCGGAACAGCTTCGCGAAGCTGAACTCGAGCCCGAGCCCGAACATCAGCAGGATCACGCCGAGCTCGGACAGCGTGTGCACGACCGCCGGATTGGCGACGATCGGAAATGGTACGTGCGGGCCGATCAGCAGCCCCGCGAGGATGTACCCGAGCACGACCGGTTGCTTGAGCCGGCGAAAGAGGACCGTCGTAACGCCCGCCGCTCCAAGGACGATCGTCAATGCCGTGAGGAATTCGTGGGCGCCCGCCATGGTGATCGGTGGCGAGCGGAGGTCCAGGTCGCGCCGGTCCTAGCTCGCCGGGCTATCTCCTCCAAACCGCGTGCCAACGCCGCGAGCGCGGATGGCACCTACTGCCGGATGTAGCGCCACGTCGTCCGAGGCGAGCCGATCTCGAAATAGAACGAGAACGCGAACGTGATCAGGTTGTCCCTCGACAACAGCTGCACCGGCGGATTGGGAAACGGCGCCGCGGCGTGGAACGACCGCACGGCTTCTTCGTCGAGATCGTGCACTCCCGAAGGCGAGGTCACCACGATCTTCGCGAGCTGCCCCTTCGATGACAGGCTGACTCGTACCTCGGTGACCCGGGTCTTGCTGCCGTACACCGTGCCATTAGGGTCGGTGCGGCGCCACACCGACGCGGGATCCCAGTTTTGCGCCACCTGGCGCTTCAACCGATTGAAGAAGTTCGCGTGAATCCACTGCTTCGAGGCGAACGCGGTCTCTTTGCCCTCCTCGACATCCTCGACGTGATCGACGTTACCGCCACCGACCACGCGCTCGAGCACCTCCATCGACGGTTTGAGATTGGGCACCTGCGGGACACCGCCGCCAGCGCCACCCTGCCCGCGGGTGAGCTCACCGGGATCCTGCCGGAGTTGCTCGATCGCACTCGCACCGCGACGGGGCACGAACCCATCTGCGGATAGCGGCCCTTGTTGGCCCATGACCGAGCCACGCGTCTTCGACTCCTGGACGACCTGAGCCGGCTTGGGAACACCAGGTGCGCGCATCGCGAGCGCACCGGGCGCATCTGGCGCATTGAGGTTCTTTCCGGGCGGACGATCGGTCATGTCAGGCTTGACCGACGCCTCCTTCGGGTTCTCCTTGGGCGCCAGGTCAGCCGGCTTGGACTTTGCGACCATCGGCTCGTTGACCGCGCCGCGCGCCACGGTCTGTTTCTCGACCGACGTGTTGTACTCCGAAAGGAACCGCGCGTTCTCGGGCTCTTTCTCTTGGCTCGGTTTCGCGGTCTCGACAACTTGCGCCGGTTTCGTGGGTGCAGGCGGTGGCGGAGGCGGCGGTGGCTGTGCAGGCGCCGGCGGTTGGATCTGTGGTGGCGGTGGTGGCGGCTCTTGCAGCTTCATCGCCTCGAGCAGCGGCTCCGGATCGATCGCCTTGAGCTTCTCGGCCTGCATCGGCTCGGCAAGCGCGATCGTCGCGAGCGGACCGTTGTCCTCGGTGCAGCTCGACAGGTCGATCCACATCGCCATCTGCGCGTCTTCGAAGCAGCGCTCGACGTCGTCGTGAAACGGCGTGAGGCAAAGCGACAGCCGCGCCGACGCCGCGAGCAGAACATCCCCGGAGCACGACGTCTTGAGTCCTGGTTCTACCGCCGCGAGCTCCTCGCGCGCTGACTTCACCGTGAACGAATCACCGACGAGCGAGATGCCGGTTGCTTGGACACTCGCGAGCACGGTCGCGTGGACCAGCACCGCGGCGCCGATCGTGGCCCACATCGTGGCCTCGCTTACCCGGCTCCGTCGGCGTCGCTTCGTCGGCATGCCAGCCTTCACCGTATCTTTGCGAGTATAGGAGACCGCGCACCGTCTCGTCAGGTGCAAATCGGTTTGCACCTACATCCACACCTGCAGCTGATTGGTTGCAGGACCACCGCAGATTCGCGTTGTTCGGGCGGCTCCCGGGCCGGCCGCGTGATCGTGATCCGTAGATAATTTTCACTTTCCGCACGCGACTCCGCGGTCTCAATCCCGGGATTTCGGGCCCGCGCTGTGAGTTAGCCGGCCCTTTCGAGTCCGCAAATTGTGCGCTCGCCCGGTCGGCGGCCGCTCCGTGATCGACGCTACGCCTCGGTCGCCTGCACAGCGTCTCGTGTCGGTGGGCGGCAGCGCGTATTCGCCGCGCCTCGGCGCTCGGCAATCACGGCTCGTAGATTGCTCGGCGATCCGGCATGGACATCTTGGAGACCATCGGCCGGGTCGCGATTGTCTACGCCGCCTGCATGGTGCTGCTTCGCATTTCGGGCCGCCGCGAGATGTCGGAGCTCGGTCCGATGGACCTGTTGACGATGTTGCTGCTGTCCGAAACCGTCAGTCCCGCGCTAACCGGTGGCGACAACTCTGTACCGACAGGTCTGGTCGCCGCCACCACGCTGATGGTGCTCTGCGTCGTAACCGCACAGATCTCGTATCGATCGCGACGCGCGGAACGGGCAATCCAGGGCGAGGCACTGGTGTTGATCCGCGACGGTGATGTCGATGCTCACGTGATGCGGAAGTTCATGATCACCGACGAAGATCTGCGCGCCGCACTTCACAAGAGCGGATTGCTTCGCGTCGATGAGGTGAAGCGTGCCTACGTCGAGGCCGACGGCGAGATCACGATCATCAAGGCGAGCTAGGCGCTCGGGTCACCGGCGCAGGACGCGCTCGAGCCCAGCGCCGATCGCCAGCGCCGCGGCCATCCCACCGATCCAGGGCCACGGCGAGGTACGGGTCGCTTTGGGCAAGGTGACCTTGCCGCGGTCCCCGATGTCGAGCGCGGGCTTGATCCGAGGAAACGCGCGGACGAACAGCGCAGCTCCGGCGAGCATTCCGAGCGCGCCGGCAACGGCATCTCGCCGCCGCTCCCCGATCGCCGCGAGCGTGGTCCCCGGGCAATAGCCGGTGATCGCCAAGCCGGTTCCAAACAGTACGGCGCCGCCGATGATCGCGCCGAGCCGCAGTGGCTTGACGTCGAGCGCGGCATGTCCGGTCTGAACCAGCGCCTGAACGCCGACCGCACCGACGACGATCGCAGTGCCCATCAACTTCGCGACCGTCGCGTCGCGAAGCAAGAGCTGATCGATGATCACGTCGGACTTGGCGACCCTGCCCTTCTGCAACAACCCGCCGAACGCGACGCCGGTGCCGAGGCCAAGCAACAGCTTTGCAGGAGCTTCAACGCGCATGTGATGCTCGCTTTCCAAACAGCGCACGAGCCACCGCGCCCGCCGTGACCGCCATGATCGGCGAGAACAGCCAGCTCGACGCAGCGAGTTGCTGCGTGCCGCTGATCGCGTGACCGCTGGTGCATCCCTTTGCGACTCGCGCCCCGAACATCATCAGCGCTCCGCCGAGAAACGCGCCGAGGTCGCGCCGCAGCTCGGAGTCGCCGAATCGGCGTGCCCACGCCTCGGGCACGCGCTGCGATGACCGGTCGCCCGAGCTATGCGAGCTGAGCCAGCTACCGATCGCGACACCTGCGGCGACCATCCATTCCCAATCGAGCTTCGGAACGTCGTCGGACTTCGCGAGATACGCATTCACACCCGAGGCGCGCGGCGCGAATCGCTGACCGAGTCCAGCGGCCGTGGCTTCGAACGGCCGCGTGATCCCGAGCGGCCTGTTCGCGGACAGGAACGTGAACCAGCTGAGCGCTCCGATCCCGGCGCCCACTGCATATGGAGACCATGACTTCATGGAGAGGATGCTCATTCGCGCTTCCCTTCGATGTCCGGCGTCGTGATCGTGTGGTCGCTGCCGCTGACGGTGCCGAGCTCGAGCTTGTTCCAGGCGGTCATCCCGCCGAGGACGTTGGCGACCTGGTCGTAGCCGTGGCGCAGCAGGATGCTCGCCGCGAGCCCCGCGCGATGACCGACACTGCACACCACGGCGATCGGAGGTTTGGATCGCAGCTCGGGCGCCAACCGGCGGAGGTGGTGCTCGAGATAGCCGACATAGAGATGACGGGCGTCGGCGATGTGGCCTTCGCTTTCAAACTCGTTGTCGTCGCGAACATCGAGCACGAAGTAGTCGTCACGCTGATCTTTGAGCTGGCGCGGTGCGATGGTCTCGGCGCGGGCGATCGGTTGTCCCGCATCGCGCCACGCGTCGAACCCGCCAGCGATCACGCCTTGCACGTTGTCGACGCCGAGCCGGGCGAGCGACACCACGGCGGTCTGCAACTGATCGATCTCGTCGAGCACGAGGAACACCGGGGTCTGCTGATTGGCGAACCAACCCGCAAAGGTCGCCATGCCCTCGAGCCACATCGCATACGAGCCCGGGATATGGCCACCTGCAAACGCCTCCGGATCGCGGCCATCGAGCACGATGCCTTGTTTGATCTCCGAAGCGAACTTCTTCGCCGACAGCAGAGCGACTTCGTCGGTGCGCTTGGCGATCGCGGCGCCGCCCGCGAGATTGAGCTTCTCCATCAGCGAGAAGTACGGTGGCCGCGGAATCCGTTCACGCAGCTTTGCCGCAACGAACTGCGACCGGCTCTTCGTGAACACGGGATTGTACGAGCGCTCGAGCCCGAGGCTGGACTCGTCGCGATCGGCGATATTTCCGCCGCAAACCGATCCCGCACCGTGCGCCGGCCAGAGCAGCGTCTGATCGCCCAGCGGCAGGAGCTTGGCGTGAACTGCGTCGAATAGCTGGCCTGCGTGCTCGGTGGTCTGCTTCGGGTCCGTGAGATCGGTGCGCCCCGTCTCGCCGATAAACAGGGTGTCGCCGGTGAGCACGCCCCACGCTCGGTCGGGCGCATCCTTCAAGTAGACCGCGTAGCAGGTGCTCTCCGGCGTGTGACCGGGAGTGTGGATCGCTTGCAGCGTGAGCTTGCCGGCGGTGAGCCGCTCTCCGTCGGCAAGTCGGATGTCGGAGTGACCGAACAGCTCGTGGCGGAGCGAGACGATCTTGGCGCCTGTGCGTTCCGCGATCGCGTTCGAGCCGATCACGAAGTCCTCCTGGCGATGAGTCTCGACCACGTACTTGATCGTGAGGCCGTTGTCGCGCGCGAGCTTTAGGTACTCGTCGATGTCGCGCCGCGGGTCGACCAAGATCGCGTTGTCATGGTCGCCCAGCAGATACGCGTTGTGCGCCAGGCCGGGAGTCTTGATGCGGCGGAAGAACATGGGGGCTCGCAAGGGATGCGTCTCCACATCAACAAGCACGTGACGTGCCGGCGCCTGGCGCGCCGAGCTGGCCCCAATCCGTGCGATTGCGTCACGTCGGGGCGAACTGCCGCGCGCGGAACGCCCGCTCACTTGACGATCCGCGCACGAGCCCCACGCGCGATCCGAGCGCCGAGCATGGCGACGCACTGCGCGCTCGTCGTCAGGCGAAGTCACGTGCAAGGTGTTCGCGTCACGCCGAGCGAACGCGCGAGCTGGTTGCGAGCCGCGCGTGGCACGCGACGTGCTGAAGCTCAGGCGCAACCAAGGAGCCTGTTTCATGCGAACGCATCTATTCGCTCGACTGTTCGCTGCCGCACTGGCGATCGCGTCGGTCGCTGCCTGTAAATCCAAGACCGACGACTCGTCGTCCAACGCCGCGTCGAAGACCGCCGCGGACAATACCGCGCGAAACGCGCGCGATCAGGACACGACGCCGACTGCGGACAACGCTGGGAACAGCGACTCGGATATCGAGGTGACGCAGAAGATCCGCAAGGCCGTCGTCGGTGATGGCTCGCTGTCGATGAACGCGCAGAACTGCAAGATCGTCGTGCAGGACGGCGTGGTCACGCTGGTCGGTCCCGTCGCCAGCGAAGCCGAGCGCAAGAAGGTCGAGCAGATCGCGGTGGCGATCGCCGGCGAACGCAACGTGAAGAACCAACTCGAAGTTACGAACTGATTACCTACTCACCAGGATCGACCAATGACTGATACCAAGAAGACTGATAAGAAGATCGCCGTGTTTGGCCTGTTCAACACGCGCGGTCAGCTCGAAACCGCGATCGACGGCCTGATGGCCGAGGGCTTCCGCCCGTCCGATATGTCGGCGCTGCTGCCCGACATCAAGGGCACCAAGGACATCGCCCACGAGAAGCACACCAAGGCGCCCGAAGGGGCTGCCGTCGGCGCGGCTGCGGGTGGTGCCGTCGGTGGAACGCTGGGACTGCTGATCGGACTGGGCGCGCTCGCGATTCCTGGCCTCGGTCCGCTGATCGCCGCTGGACCGATCGTCGCGACGCTTGCCGGCGCTGGCGTAGGCGGTGCGGTCGGTACGCTGACCGGGGCGCTCGTCGGCATGGGCATTCCGGAATACGAGGCCAAGCGGTACGAGTCGTTCATCAACGACGGCGGGTGCCTGCTCAGCGTGCACGCTGATGATGGCGAGTGGGCCAAGCGCGCTCGCGTGATCCTCGATCGCTACGGCGCGACCGGGATCGACAAGACCGGCGAGGCCAAGGGTAACGTCGAGACCCGACGCCACGTTTAGTCGTCCCAGCTACGATCCACGCGACCGAGCCCGCCGCCAACCGGCGAGGCTCGGTTCGTCGTTGGGAGCGAACCTCCGTCAGTGGTGATAACCGTGCGATCGCCGACGAGTTGGCAGAAAACCGACGGTGCGAATCAGGCCAACTAGTTGTAGTCGCGTCGGCCCATCGCTTGCTGGTCGGACCAACGCATGTTCGACCGCCTAGCCATCGTTATCGTCACGTTCACCGCCGGCGCGTGCGTTGGCAATGTTCAACGCAGCGCGCGTGTCCCGCATCCGACGGTTCCATTGTCGTCGGGCCAACCGCTCACCGCGCCCGGTCAGCTCACGGCAGGGTTGAGCAACGCAACCGATCTCACGTCACCGACCGTTGGCGATCCGTCACAAGCCGTCGAGGTCCCGACGACGCAGCTGCGCAGCGAGCTGCGGTTTCGGGCTGGCAACCGCGCGTCGCTCGGCTTGATCTACGAACGCGGGTTCGATGAGACCTCGCGCAAACCCGATCCGACGCAGGCGACCGTCGGTCCGGGTGATGTCGCGGGCTACGGCGCATCGTTCGGATACTCGTTCGCGACCAGCACGCCGGGACTTTCGATCGGGACGATGGTGGAGCTGATGGGTTGGACCGTGCCGTATGTCGAGTACGAGACCTGCACCAATTGCATCGTACCGGTCACGACGGTCTCGCACGGCACCGCGATGCCATTCACGCTGGGTGTCGGCATCTCGCCGAGCTATCGCACCGGGAGGGTCACGTTGTTCGGCGGCGTGTTCGCGCGAAATCACCCCACGACGCTGCGCAAGGAGATCATGACCGACATCACGTTCGACGATGAAGATGGCGACGTCCGCAGCGGACCGTTCAACGCGCTGGTCCACGCCGGCGTCGAGGTGCAGCTCAACCGTTGGCTCTCGGGACTCGTGCTCGTGCATCAGAACGTGATGACAGAGCCTGTTCGCTACGGCCCCGGGGTCGGCGTGGCGCTGACGGGCCGGATCGGCGATTGAGGCGCGACGCGATCCTAGCGCGTACCGCAGAGGCCCAAAACGGCGGATACTCGGGCCGATGGGTCGCTGGCTACACTTGGTGCCGAGCATCATGCTCGTAGCTTGTTACGCGCCGCGGCCGGACGCGATGTGCGTGATCCACTGTACCGATGGCATGACATGTCCTGATGGCATGACGTGCGAAGCGCAGGTCTGCGTGAGCTTCCCCGGCGAATGTACGGACCAGCCCGCCATCGACAACGACGAGGACGACGACGGTGTCCTCAACGATGTCGACAATTGCCCCGGCATCGAGAACGGCACGACGACCGGCGTGCAGGCCGACGAAGACGGCGACAGGGTCGGCGACCCGTGCGATCCACATCCAGGCGACAGCGGTGATCACATCGAGCACGCCGAGTTCTTCAACGACGATGTGTTCGAGAATTGGACGAGGGGCACCGACACCTGGGCCGTGCGTGATGGCGCACTAGAGCCGTTGTCCAACATCGGCTTGCACGGAATGAACAGTATCGGCACCGTCCGATTTCCCACCATCGAGCTCGGCGTCACGTTCGAGACCGTCGCACCGACGACCACGGTCTACGCCTTGATGGCAGGTGGCGGCGGTCTCCGGTGCTTACGCGACCTCGATAGCCTCGAGCTCATCACGCCTGGCGGAACCAGCCAAATGAGCGCCACAGCGATCACCGGTGGTTCGCAAGGCACCCTCCGGTTCCGTCGCGATCCTGTCGGCTATCGTTGTTCATGGGACGCCACCGATAACGCGATGACCGGCGCCATTGCTGATTTCTCCGCCCAGCCGATCTTCGAGGTAGTCGACGCGGACATCCAGATTCATTACGTCGTCGTCTATAGCTACGCTCCGCCGTGATCGCACGGATCTACGCTACGAACGGTCGCCTGCGCAGGTGAGCTCGGGTACCGTTCCCGCGGAAGCGCGTGCCGGACTGGTGCCGGCCTCGGTCTTCAAAACCGATGAAGCTCTGCGCGAGCAACGGCTTGGTGGGTTCGATTCCCATGCGCTTCCGCCATATTGCAGAGACATCGCGGCCAGCCATCGGAACGGCTAGCGGGCACTAATAGGCGGTTAATAGGCGGCTAGCGTGGCCAGCTCGGACAGATCCATGAGCACGGCGCAACCACGTGCTGAGCACGCTGGAGCACGAGGAAAGCACGCCTAGCGCACGCTGCAGCACGCGCGTTAGGTCATCGCGATACGATCGCGGCATGGCCAACCGAGCGAATCCGAGCACTCCCAAACCCACGCGTGTCGCCACGAAGAAACCTGCGCGTCGGCGAGGCGGCAAAGGTCCCGTGTTGGATGCCTTGAGCGTGGTAGCAGACACAGCGCAAGTGGCGACTGTCCTCTACCTACTAGAGCGCATCTCAAAAACGGCGTTGGCAAGTGGTCGGATTTCGATCGCTTTCCAAGAACGTGATCGCAACCGATCGCATTGCGATCGCCGTTGTGATCAAACAGGACATGCAGCTCACCGATGAG
>JBFXAI010000053.1:0-44757 GCA_050184455.1 Kofleriaceae bacterium
CGTAGCGGCGACACCGAGATCCCGATGAATACCTTGCGGCCTTCGACGTCGAGCGCGAGATCACCACGGCGAAGCTCGTCGGAACCGGCCAGCTGTGCGGACAATCCCGGCATCAGCGAGTCGATCCACGAGCCGATCAGCAGCACGACGTCGCGGCGCAGAATGTCGGACGCGGCCTGGTTAGCGGTCAGCACCATTCCATCGGGTGACGTCGTGATCAACCCCGATGACAACGAGCGAATGATGTCCTGATGGAGGCTGAGTAGATCGGCTGCAGCTTGCCGAGTGGTCGCCAAGGTCTCGGCACCGCGCTGCAGCTGATCGCCGAAGATGAACGACAGCGCGCCGACGCCGACCAGCGCAGCAAAGTTGAGGCCGATCGTTCGAATCAGCTCGATCGACGTCTGCTCCCAGGGCCGGGCATGTGCCGTCAGCGGCACGTCGATCGCATGGGTCCACGCCAGCACCGATACCGCGGTCATCAGGACCAAGGAGGAGATCGTGACGGTCACCGCGCCGCGCCGATACGACAGCGCACCCGCAGCGACCACCGACAGCGCGTACAAGAACACGTAGGGGCTCTGTGCGCCGCCGGTCAGATAGACCAGCAGCGACGTCACGATCAGATCGGCTGCGTGCATTGGCCTTGCGACCCGACGCGGCCCTGCGCCTCGGCGAAGCAGCAGGCCGAATACGATCGACGTCAGGTACGTCGCCGCGATGATGCCGGTCTGCCACCACATCGCTGCGCGCGCACCTTGTTCGGTGGTGGCGATCAGCCACAGCGTCAGCACCAGCACGATCGTGATCACGAGCGTGCGCAGCAGCAGCAGGCGGGTAACGCGCCTGCGCAGGTCGATGACGGTCGTGAACGGCTGGCTAACCAGTGAATCAGCCGGCGTCGGCACTCCGGGATCGGAGCGCACGACCGGCATCGGGGCCGTCTCGGCCACGCGCGCTCCCTAGCCGCCGATGTTGCCGGCGAGGTTGAAGATCGGCAGGTACATCGCGACGATCAGGCCACCGACGACGACGCCGAGGAACGCCATCATGATCGGCTCGATCAGCGAGGTCAGTGCCTTTACCGCAGCGTCGACTTCCTCTTCGTAGAAGTCAGCGATCTTTTGCAGCATCTGGTCCATCGCGCCGGTCTGTTCGCCGACCCCGATCATCTGAACGACCATGCTCGGAAACACCTTCGCGTCGGCGAGCGGGCCGGCCATATCGTGACCTTCGGAGATCTTGTCACGCGCGGACATGATGCCGCGCTGGACCACCCGATTACCGGCGGTCTTGGCGCAGATGTCGAGCGCGTCGAGGATTGGCACACCGGAGGCGAGCAGGGTGCCGAGCGTTCGGGTGAACCGTGCCACCACGATCTTTCGCAGGGTCGGGCCGATGACCGGGATGTTGAGCAGGAATCGATCGAATGCCAGCCGTCCGCCCTCGGTGCGCCTCATCATCGAAACACCGACGATGAGTCCGATGATCGCGCCGACGAACAAGTACCACCGGTTCATGAAGCTGTTGGACAGACCGATCACGAACTTCGTTGGAGCGGGCAGCGATCCGCTCTGCATGTCCTTGTACATGTTCTCGAACGTCGGGATCACCTTGACCAGCATGACGGCGATGACGCCGATCGCGACGACCAAGATGCCGATCGGATAGAACATCGCGCTCTTGATCTGGCCTTTGAGCTTGACCGCCTTTTCGATGTAGATCGCGAGCCGATTCAAGATCGTGTCGAGGATGCCGCCGACCTCGCCCGCGGCGCACAGGTTGACGTAGAGCTCGTCGAACACCTTGGGATGGCGGCGCAGCGCGTCGGAGAACGTCGCGCCTTGCTCGACCGAGTTCTTCACCTGGCCGAGGATCTTCGCGAAGATCTTGTTAGGGGTTTGGGTCGCGAGAATGTCGAGGCACTGGACCAGCGGGAGACCGGCATCGATCATCGTGGCGAGCTGGCGCGTGAAGATCTGCAGATCTTTCGGGCTCACGCCAGAGCCGATGGTGATGTGGATCTCCTTGGCCTCCTTCTTGACCCGCTGGACCGTCATCCCCTCGCCGCGGAGTCGGTTCTCGACCACCTCGGCGGTCTCGGCTTCGACGACACCTTTGCGTTTCTCGCCGGCGCGTGTCGTTGCTTCCCACTGAAACTTGGCCATCGTCGTGGCTCCTATACCCGCCGGCCGGCGTTGGCGGGCGGGCCGTAACTACCAAGAGAACCACCCTGGTTCATGATCATCGTCTTGAGCTCGTCGATCTCGCTCGAGTGGCCCATGCATTCGTCCAGCGAGATGACCTTGCGCATGTACAGGTCACACAGCGATTGGTTCATCGTCTGCATGCCGAACTTCGCCTGGCCGATCTGCATCTGCGAATAGATCTGGTGCAGTTTGTCCTCGCGAATCAAGTTTCTGATCGCGGGGTTGGGAACCATGACCTCGCACGCCAACGCGCGCCCCGCGCCCGATGCCTTCGGGATCAGCGCTTGGGTGATCACGCCTTCGAGCACGAACGACAGCACCGCACGCACCTGCGCTTGCGCGCTCGACGGGAACACGTCGACGATACGGTTGATGCTCTGGATCGCGTTGTTGGTATGTAGCGTTCCGAACGCGAGGTGACCGGTCTCGGCGATCGTGAGCGCGGCCTCGACCGTCTCGAGATCTCGCATCTCGCCGATCAGCACGACGTCGGGATCCTGGCGCAGGATGTACTTGAGCGCGCGCTTGAACGAGGTCGAGTCGCGGCCGATCTCGCGCTGGTTGATCAGGCAGTTCTTGTGACTGTGCTGAAACTCGATCGGATCCTCGACGGTCATGATGTGACCTTTGACCCGCGTATTGATCCGGTCGATCATCGACGCGAGCGTGGTCGACTTGCCAGAACCCGTCGGCCCGGTCACCAGCACGAGGCCGCGCGGCTTGTCACACAGCTCGGTCACGACCGGCGGCATGCCGAGGTCTTCGAGCGGCAAGATTTGGTAGGGAACCACGCGGAACGCACCGCCGACACACGCTTGCTGCATGTAGACGTTCGCGCGGAACCGCGCCATGCCGCGGATGCCGAACGAGAAGTCGATCTCTAGGTCCTCTTCGAATCGCAGCTTCTGCGCGTCGTTCATCACCGAGTAGCAAAGCGTCTTGGTATCCACCGGCGTGAGCGCATCGGTCTGGAGCTTCACCAGTTGGCCGTCGATGCGGAGTCGCGGCGGTGATCCGGCCGTGACATGGAGATCCGATGCCCCCTTGTCGGTCATCGCCTTGAGGAGCGCTTGGAGAGTGACCGCCACTAGTCGTCCACCGTGGTGCGAAGGATCTCCTCGGGCGTCGTCATTCCTTCGATGATCTTTGCGAGTCCGGCCATCCGTAAGCTCTGCACGCCATCGCGGATCATCTGCGTCTTGATCTCTGCGGCCGATGCGCCTTGCAGCACGAGCTCTTTCAGCGAGTCGGTGAACGGCATCGCTTCATAGAGTGCGACGCGGCCCTTGTAGCCGGTGTTGTTACACGTGTTGCAACCGCGACCCTTCATGATCGTGACCTTGCGGATCGCGTCCTCGGTCATGCCCATCTTCGCCAGCGCTTCGGGGTGCTTGTCGTCCGGCTGCTTGCACTCGCTACAGATTCGGCGTGCCAACCGCTGCGCGACGATCAGGTTCACCGAAGCGGTCACCAGGAACGGCTCGATGCCCATGTTGAGCAGACGCGACACGGTCGACGGTGCGTCGTTGGTATGCAGCGTCGAGAGCACGAGGTGGCCCGTGAGCGCGGCCTTGACGCCGATCTCGGCGGTCTCGAAATCGCGGATCTCGCCGACCATGATGATGTTCGGGTCTTGCCGCAGGAACGCGCGCAACGCGGTCGCAAAGTTGAGCCCGATGTCCTCGTGCATCTGCACCTGGTTGATGCCGTGCAGGTTGAACTCGACGGGATCTTCGGCGGTCGAGATGTTGCGGTCGGTGGTGTTGAGCTCCGACAGCGCGGAATACAGCGTGGTGGTCTTACCGGACCCCGTGGGGCCGGTGACCAGCACCATGCCGTACGGCTTCTTGATCGCGTATTTGAAGTCCGCTAGCGGCTTCGGATCGAAGCCGAGCTTGGTCATGTCGAGCTGGAGGTTCGACTTGTCGAGCAACCGAAGCACGATCTTCTCGCCGTACAGCGTCGGCAGCACCGACACGCGGAAGTCCATCTCGCGGTTGCCACCGATCTTGAGCTTGATGCGTCCGTCCTGCGGCAGCCGGCGCTCGGCGATGTCGAGCGAGGCCATGATCTTGAGGCGCGAGGTGATCGCGTTGCGCAGCTTGAGCGGTGGCCGCATCTCCTCTTGGAGAATGCCGTCGATCCGGAACCGGACCCGGAAGCTCTTCTCGTACGGCTCGATGTGGATATCGGACGCCTTCTTCTTGATCGCCGACAATAAGATCGCGTTGCACAGCTTCACGACCGGCGCTTCGCCAGCCATGTTCTCGAGGTCGACGACGTTGACGGCGTCGTCTGCAGCAGCGGCGTAGTCGACGTTGTCGACGTCGAACTCGCCCATCATCTGGTCGAGGTCGGGGCCCTTGTCGTAGTAGCGCGACAGCGCCGCTTCGAGCGAGCTCTCGGACGCGACGACCGGCTCGATGTTGTACTGCGTCAGGAACTTGAGCTCGTCGATCGCGTAGATGTTCGATGGATCGGCCATCGCGACGATCAACGTCGGGCCATTGCGGCGTACCGGAATGACCTGGTGCTTCTCGCAGATCTCACGCGGCACCAGCTTGAGCACCGACGCATCGATCTCGATCTCGCCGAGATTGATCGACGGCAAGCTGTACTGCTTCGCGACGAACTGCGTGAGCTCTTGATCTTTGACGTATCCCAAGCGCGCGAGCGTCGCGCCGAGCCGTTTGCCCGTGCGCTTGGCTTCGTCCTGCGCCTGCTGCAGCTGCTGGAGCGAGAGCATCTTCTCGCGAAGCAGCAGCTCTCCAATGCGGCTCATTGGTCTCCCCAGGAAAACACTACGAGTTTCAAAACGGTATCCCGCGAGCGGGGCGGCCGTCAAACTACGCTCATCCATCACCCGACGTGTAGGTGCGCGCGGCCTGCTCAATAACGTGGCGGTTCGCTCGTCAGAAAACTTGCCGCGGCCGCGATGCTGCGATGAAGGTGACGCTGGGCGCGGTCTGGCTCCGCGCCCCCGGGAGGAACCGATGAGCTACGCCGAGGCCAAGGAGATCGCTCTGTTGCGACTAGAGCTCCGTGCTTGCTGGGACCGCGATGACCGGGAGGGCGCGAACACCGTGCTCACGAGGCTGTGGCAGATCGTAGGCAACGATCGCGAGCTCGCCGCAGAGATGCGGCGTTGGACGGTCAAACTAACCGGATGAGCAGCGTGGCCGCGCTAACCGAACGATCACGGTTCGAGCGTGCTCGAAACGCGCCCGAGCCTAGCGCCGAAGCTACGGCGTGACCGTGATGTTCAGGTTGTAGTTGTTCTCGGTGTCGGCGCCGGCAAACACCTGGGCGTAGTAGGTGCCGATCGGCAACGCCGAGGCGAACGCTCGGATCGACCGCTCACCATTCGAGACACCGTTGTTGATCGCGGTGCCGCCGCCATTGAGGAGCGACGCCGAGATCGGCTGGCCACTATCCCAGGTCACCACGATCTCGATGCTCTGCATCGAGGACGTGGTGTGGATCGCGTAGAGGTCTTTGTCGCCCTTGGGGCAGACCGCGAGCCCGACGTACGGGATGCTCTTGCGCTGCATCGCGACGGGAGTCTGATAGGCGGTGGCGATCGTGTCGTTCTTCGCGCCGGTCTCGATGTCGCTATCGTCCGCGCACTGGAATCCACTCGGTGCGGCGTCGACGATCTTCGCGCCTTCGGCCACGCAGATCTGCCGCGGCGGGAGCTCGGTGCTCTCTTCGCAGGTGTAGCCCGATGGACATTTCGGATTCTCCGGGTCGTCCAAGCCACACAGAAACGGGTTGGTTCCGAGATCGGGATCGAACGACGAGCACGCCGCCAGCGATCCCAAGGTCCCCAAGGTCAACGCGATAAATGAAAAGCTACGCATGTCTGCCTCTAGAACCGTGCAGCGGCGGTGGCGCCGGCAAACTCGTCGTCGACCGAGGGAACCACGGTCCACGACATGGTGTTGTCCTTGGTCTTCCCGGCGACCTTGCGATCGCCGCGCTTCTTCGCGGTGAGGTCCTTGTACCAAAAGTACGCGGCGACCGCGGCAGCACCCGCGCCGACCGCGAAGCCAACGCGCGACCAGGTCTGGCGTGACTTACCGGATGCCTCGAGATCCTCGTTGTATGGATCGAATGCGCACAACATCTCGCCGCAACGTTTGCTCTCGTCTTCGATCGAGCGCGCATACTTTCCAGCCTGAAGATGGAACACCACGCCGGCGCCGATAAACGCGACGGCGGCGGCCGTCGAGCCGTACTTCATCGCGGTGAACTTCCTCGAACCGACATCGCTGAACCCGGTGCCCGGACCTGTCGGCGCAACCGGCGAACCGCCAAGCTCGTCGTCGTCGTCGTCGGCAACGACCTTCGCCTTCTTATTCCGGTTGAGCGGATCGTCTTCCTCGTCCTGTTCGCGGATCTCTTCGCTGGTGGCGACCTTGCCCTCTTCGTCGAAGTCCGGATAGAACCGTTCGGTCGCGCCGGCCTCGAGGGTGACGAGGTTCGGGCTAGTCGACTTACCCGCCCGGGTGATCACCGCGCCGGTCTGGTCCTTCACTTCGATGTAATACTGGATCGATTCGCCGAGCATCTTGGTCGGCGGCACGCGACCCACCAGCTCCTTGTACCGCCACTTCATCTCCTTGCTTGCGAACTTGCCTTCGCCGGAGGTGCGGTAGAACAGCGTGACCTTCCATCCCGAATCCTCCGGGACGAACGCGGTGATGTCGAGCGGCTTCTTCGGCGGCGCAACGTCGACGATCTGGTGCTGAAAGTCGGCCTCGCCGTAGGTGCCGGCGGGCTTGATCTCCAGCGGCTTCTTGGGCTCGTCGGGGTTTGGTCGGTCGGTCTTCTCCACGGTCGGCGCCGCAACTTGGAACTTCTTCTCGAGCACCTTCACGCGCTCGGTGACCTCGGCGCGCTGCGCCGCGTCGGCGGGCGCATCGGCGAGGAATTTGCGGTAGTAGTACAGCGCGATGTCGTCCATCTTCGCCGACTCGTTCGCGAACCCGATGTTGTAGAGCAGCACCGGATTCTTCGAGAGCTCGTACGACTGCTTGAAGTTTGCGATCGCCTCGGGAAAGTCGCCCTTGTCGAACGCCTCCTTGCCCTTGCCAAACGCTTTCTTGGCCTTGTCGAGGTCAGCCTTGCTGGGTTCCGCGTGCGCCGCTTCGGGGGCGATAACCGCCGGGGCAACGACAGCGAATGCGATCGCGAAAATCAGGATGGACCGGGTCACCGAAACCTCCGAGCGGGCAGGGAAACTGCCCGCAAGCAACCGGCTACGTAACGCACACGCTTTCGCGATGCAATCACTGTTTGTGTGCCCCGCAATGTGCGCGGGACAACTGCTCGGATCTCGACGGATCAGAACGGGTCGACGATGCCGCCCGACGGCTTGGCCTCGGACTTCTTCGCCTTCTTGGGCGCCGGCGAGTCAGCCTTCTTGGGCCGCTCCTTCTTCACGGGCTTCTCGACCTTCTCGGTCTTCTCGGTCTTCGCCGCGGTGGGCTCGGCCTTCACCACCTCCGGCGCCGCAGGCGCGACCGGCTCGGGCTTCACCGCAGCGGGCTCGGCGACTGGCTCGGCCTTGACGTCGGCTGAAGCAGGGGCCGGCTCATCGATCGGGGTGACCGAAGGAGCAGCCGCTGCAGCCGGAGCAGCGGGCGTAACCGGCGTAACGGTTGTTGCAGCAGGCTGTGCTGCAGCGGCAGGTGCGGCCACGGCCGCCGGCTGAACCGCGGGCGCGACGGCGGCGGGAGCCACCGGTGCCGCCACCAGGAACTTCAGCGCGACCACCACGAGCACGAGCGTGAGCGCGACGCCGCCGATAATCCCCAGCACGATCGGCATCGAGCTGCGCTTCGCGGGCGCGAGCTCGGCCATCGGAATGCCACTCTCGAGCGCGGCAAGGTCCGACGGCGACACCGACAGCCCGGCCTGCGCCGCCTTTGCCGCAGCGATCGCGCGCGCGGCCTTCGCCTCGGCGATTCGCAGCCGCTCGGTGACTTCGGCAGCGCTGCCGTCGATCTCGACCGGCGTCGCGGTCGCCGCAGCGCGCACCGCCTCGTCCTTGGCGCGGGTGAGCGCCTCGGTCATCTCCTGATTCTTTTCTTCGGCCACGCGCATCCGCTGCTCGGCCTTCTCGATCTTCGCGCGTAGCTCGCTCATCATCGCGTCATGCGCGGCGCTTCCGACGGCGGTGCCAGCGACGGCAGCGCGCGCCTCGGCCTCGGCGAGCTGGCCTTGCAGACCGTCGAGCTGGCGGCGCAACGCGGTCTCTCGCGCCTCGCCTTCACGCAGCTGGGTCTCGGCAGCCTTCATGCGCATCGCGTCGACGACGCGGCGCTTCTCGTCCTCTTCACGCGCGGCCTGCTCGGCCTCTTTCCACGTGCTCGCGTCCACCGTGGTCTGGTTTGCCTTCGCGATGAACTCGTCGAGTGAGTGCTCCACCGTGGGAAGCGACGATGCGACCTGCATCAGCGACGATGGTCGCTTGCGGGTGGCACTGCGCCCGTTGAGCGCGACACCGTTGCCACTCGTGCCATTCGTGGTCTTTCCACCGTGCTTATCGACAGCCATCATGTGTCTCCCAAAGAGCCCACGCCTGCGCGTGAAGCGACCAGACTTTAGCAGTGATCAGTGGTTACGCAGCCAGCCAAAACGTGGAGTCAATCGGGGTGAGTGTCCGAACGTCCGAGCGCCGTCTCCGACGGTCGATCGGCAGGGGGGAAGTCGATGATCTCGACGACATCGAGGTCGTCGTGGAACACGCGCGCCTCGGCTTCGATAGCGTCCACCGAGAGATAGCCGTGATCGATGATCGTCGCGCCGATCCGGCGATGCTCGGGCGCGCTCCAATGATCGGCCAGCGCGCATAGCCACTGCTCATCCGAGATCAGGTGGCGTTCGAGCAGAAACTCGGCGAACCGCAAGGGTTCGAGCGTCGCTGAGGACGGGTCGGGTGGCCGAGAATCGCGCATGGGGGCGTTTTGAAGGCGCGGACATTACTGACCGGCCCCTCGACTGTCCAGCACGAAACTTTGTGAGGTCTCTCTTGGAGATTTTGGATAGTTGCGACATATAAACCCCCCGCCATGGCTCCCTCCCGCCGCCCAGGTACCCGGTTTTCGCGTGGGGCTCCCATCGTGCGGAAGAACACGGTTCGGCTCGCAGGAGACGTCGCGCGACGGGTGGCAGCCGGTCATCCGTGGGTCTATCGCGAGGCGCTCGGTCGCTCGTTATCCGCCGAGCCTGGCGCGTCGATCGAGCTGGTCGACGATGAGGGCGAGTTCGTCGGGCGCGGACTCTACGATTCCGACAGCACGATCGCGGTGCGCGTATTTACGCGCAACCAAGACGCAGCGATCGATGGTGCGCTGGTTCAGCAACGCGTACGCAGCGCGGTCGCGCTGCGCCGCCGGCTCGTCGACTTCGATCGACTCGGTTGCCTTCGCGTGATCAACGCCGAGTCCGACGGCCTCCCCGGGATCGTCGTCGAGCGCTACGGCGACTACCTCGTGGTTCAGCTGTTCACCTCGGCGATCACCGCGCTGCGCGACGAGCTGTACAACGCGCTCGAGGCGGAGCTGGCCCCGAAGGCGATCTACGAGCAACGCCGCTATCGCTCGCTCGGAGGCGAAGCGCCGCGCCAGGCCGCCGCCGAGCTAGTGCGCGGCAACGCTGCGCCGGTCGAGATCGAAATCGCCGAAGACGACCTCAAGTTTATCGTCGATGTGACATCGCCGTTGTCGACGGGATTGTTCGCGGACCTGCGTGAGGGTCGGCGAGCCGTCCGGCAATGGGCGTCCGGTCGACGGGTGTTGAACTTGTTCTCGTACACCGGCGCGATCTCGGTCTATGCGCAGGCCGGTGGAGCGAGCGAGGTCGTCGCGGTCGACGTGGCCGCGAAAGCCCATGCACGCGCGCGGCGAAACTTCACGGCGTCGGGACTCGATCCCGAGAAGCCAGAGCACATCGTCGGAGACGTGTTCAAGGTGCTGGCGCGGTTCGTCGAGCGCGGCCGGAACTTCGACATGGTGGTGATCGATCCGCCGGCGTTCGCGAGCGCGGCGGCGCGCGGCGGCAAGCCGTGGAGCGCGTTGCGGGACTACACCGAGCTGATCACGGCGAGCCTCGAAGTGCTGGTCTCCGGTGGCCTGCTCGTCGCGGCCTCGTCGACCCACAAGATGCCCCTGAGCGAATACGAGCTGGCGCTCGCGCACGGTGCCGCGGACGCCGACACACAGCTGCAGATCGTCGACCGCCGCTCGTTACCAGCCGATTTTCCGACTGTTCCCGCGTTCCCCGAGGCTAACTACCTCAAGTTCGCGGTGGCCGTTCGCGGCTGAGCGCGCTGAGCGGCACATCCGGTGCTGCGATCACCGGCCGCGGATCGCGGTCGGGCATCGGCAATAGCGTTTCGATCTCGAACCGAGCCGCCTCGTGCTCGCGATCCGACAGCTTGGGATCGACCAGCGTGGCGCACGCCATCGCGAGAGCAGGGAGCGCAATTCCGGGGTTGATCAGCTGTTCGGCCACCAGCTCGACGACGCGCGCGATCGAGAGCGAGAGCGGCGAGCCAACGCGGCAAAGCTCGTCGATCAACTCGGCCACGACCTCGTCCTCGAGATCGGGCGCCTCGCGAACCAGCCGAGTGATCAGCTGTTCGATCCGCTCGCCGCTTGCGTTGGTCATGGGCGTCGCGGGCCGTTACATCGGCCCGGGATCGAGCTCTCGGGGCGGAACATCTTCGGCGTCATCATGCTTCGCCGCCTCCATCGAGCGCTGCTTGATGAACTCGAGAAACGCGATCGCTGTCGGCAGCTCGATCGCCGGAATCGTTTCGATCAGATCACGGGCCTGCCGGCGCAGCGCTTCGCCGGGCGCCTCGACGCCGTGCACCACGGGACGGCCCACGGTCGGCAGCTCCTGGGGCGCCTGGACCTGCCCCCATGGCGCAGGGTTGGTCGGATGGATGTCGTGTTGGTCGAGCCAGGTCTGGATGTGCCAGTGCAACAGATCGGCGCGATAGCTGAACCAACGCTCGCGTTCCGCCGGGAATCCGAGCAGCACGTCTTTGAAACGCCGAAATGCGCCCTTGCCATCGATCGAGATGATCAACCGCTCGCGCAGCGCTTCATCGGCCACCGAGCCTACGAACTTCTCCATCCAGCGGTATTGCTCGCGCGACGACGCCGGCTCCACACGCAAAAAATTCCGGATGTTCTCGGCGACCTGCTGCCGGTTGAGCCCGGCCTCCGGATCGCCGCTCGTGATCGCCAGGACCCGACCGGTGGTCAGGTCCAGGTAGCTGTCCGTATCGGGGGAGTTGCGCTCCACCGCGATCTCGAGCGCATCCCAGTCGAGATCGATGCGCGCAGGAGACTTCGTAGCGAGGACGGGAGGACGAACAGCCATAGGATAATTGCGGAATTCGCCTACTTGCCGATAGTGCGGACCGCAAGACTAAGGTACGGGGTTGGTGCGGCTGTGGCAAGCGTGCCCTTGACACCCGACGGCAACCGAGTAAGTTCCGCCGTCCATGGCTCGCGTTACCGTCGAAGACTGCCTGGATAAGGTCCCCAATCGGTTCGCTCTGGTGGTGCTCGCTGCAGAGCGCGCCCGGCAGCTGTCGCGTGGAGCGTCGGCAGGCGTCGATTGCGACAACAAGCCTGCCGTGACCGCGCTGCGCGAGATCGCCGCTGGGTTGGTGTCATTCCGCGAGGATGTACGAAACACCGTGACGGAGTTCATCGTCGAGCGGCGCAAAGCCGGCTTCATGTAGGCCGCGCGCGCGGTCCGCTAAATCTGCTGAAAAATTGCGCGCGTCGCGGTAGCGACGAAAGATGGCCGGGTGCGGGACACCGAGGCCATTCGCCGAACGATCGGTCGTGGCGAGCTAGTGCGATTGCTGTACCAGCTCGGTCGCGATGCGGCCAGCGGCATGCTCACACTCGCGGCTACAGGTGGAACCGATCGGCGACGCGAGATGTTCGTGCTGCGGCGCGGTCAGGTGGTCGTAGGTGATACCGAGCTCGCGGTCAAAGCGCTCGGCGCCCGGCTTGCGCGCTTGGCCTCGTTCGAGGCGCTCGGCGTGCTGTTCGAGCCGGGAGCGGGAGCGTATCCGCCGGGCGTAGCCAACCAGCTATCGCTCGTGGCCTGGACGCGTCACCACATCGAGTCGCAACTCGATGGCTCGCTTGCCGAGGTGCTGACGCGACAGCTAGCTGGTGCGCGGCTCTCGATCAACCCGGCCCTGGCGCCCGAACCCGCCGATGACGCGGATCGCCGGATGCTCGCGGCGATGGCGGTGCCCAGGCGGCTCGATCAGATCTGGCCGCTCGCGCGGACCCCGCGGTTTCGACTGCTCGCGTTCCTCCACTTTCTCCGCAGCGTCGACGCGCTGGACGCGGTCGGCGTCGTCGTCGAGCCGAGCGTTCCGAATCGGCGGTTCGATCCACGTCGCGAAGCCGCGCGCCGGATGCTCGGCATCGACGACCCATCGGATCTCGAAGCCGTGAAGCGTGCCTACCGGCGACTCGTAAGAACGGTTCATCCCGACCTGCATCCAGACGCCGATGATTCCTCGCGGCAGGCATTGCAGCGCCGATTTGTCGAGCTGACCGCCGCCTACGACACCCTCCGGTAACCTGGGTCGTCACGTGGCGGACCACGCTCGTCGGTCCGCTTCGGCGTGCGACTCGATCCGCCTCGAAGCGCTTGGTCTGGCGAAACCCGTCTACCGAGTGGGTGGAGCGTAGATCCAGCCGTCATCGGCCAGCGCACCATCGGGGCCAGGCCAGCCGTCGCGAGCCCACAGGTACGCGGTGTAGCCGCTGATCACGGCGTCGAAGCAATGGTCGTTACCGAGGACTTCTTCGCGGGCCATCCGGCTCTGCGGCGCGAACGAGAGGTCGCCGAGGCGCTCGAGGATCAGCGCGCGTGTGTGCCACGGATCGGCGTCACGCTTATAGCCACGCGCAGCGCGCGAGCCGCACAGCGCGTTGACGGTGGCCGACGGTGACACCTCGAGGAGGTTCTCGTGCAGCGTGTACCCGGCGCCGCGCAGCCGGCGGCGCAGCTGACACGCGCGACCGGCGATCGCGCCGTTGGCCTGGCCCAGCGACGACAGCGGCAGCAGGCCGCGCTCGTAGGTCATCATCACGTCGGTCGCACGATGCGCATATGGCGCGAGTCGTGCCTGTGCCGTGAGCTGAGGTCGCGGCGCGGCGCCCACGGTCGCTGCCGAGACATTGCGAACCAGCGCGCGCCCGGTGGTCCGCAGCCACACGACTGCGGGCTCGTCACATGCCTCCATGCCAGGGCACACCGAGCGCTCACAGCGACCACATGCAGGCGGGGTGAGTGGCGCGTCGATCGCGATCACCGTAGCGGCGTCTGGCTGCAGTCGATCGATCAGCGAGTCATCGGTCCACGGCTGGCGTTCTGCACGGGTCGCGACCTCGATCACCTCGGCGCCGGCCGCTCCCGCGCGCAGCACGGCGATCGCCGTCGTCTTGCCGCGGGCTCCCCCGAGATCGATCCCAACGAACCGTGTGAACGCTCGCTTCACGCCTGGACTGTGTCGTTGTAGCACGTGTGCACTTGGAAAATCTGCTTAGACCACTGGTGTTTGGGCCAAAACCCTGCGTATGTTCCGTGCCCCTGTAAGCCCACTAGGCTGTCCGCGTTAATGCCCGCGGGCCTTTCCGCAGTTTGCCATGGACCGTATTCAGACATTCAAGGGATTCATCGCTCGATCGCCGAGCGATCCGTTTCCTCGGTACGGCCTGGCCATGGAGTACAAGGGCAGCGGTGCGCTGGACCAGGCATGGGCAACGTTTGCTGAGTTGTTGGAACAGTTTCCGGACTATGTGCCGACCTATCTGATGGCGGGCGGAACCCTGGCGGCACTCGGACGCGCCCGCGAAGCTGCCGATGTCTACCAGCGAGGGATCGCCGCGGCGACCCAAAAGGGCGACCTTCACGCCCGCAAAGAGCTGGAATCCGCGCTGGCCGAGCTGCCAGCGACCTGATCGACCAACGGCAACAAGGGATGAACATGAAGAGATTCGCAGTTGCGTGGATGGTTTCGGTGGCCGTGTTGGTGGGCGCGTGCGGTGGCAAGGCCAAGGCGCCCTCCACTGACCCGACCAAGGCAACCACCCCCCAGACCAAAGACAGCGGGATGGGCGGAGCCACGTACGGAACGTCGGGCGCGATCCCAGGGGACGCGGCCGGACAAGTTGCTGACCCGTGTGCAGGCAACTGATCAGATTTTGGGTTAGTGAAGCGTTTGCAAACCAAAGAGAGGACTAGACCAATGAAGAAGATGTCGATTGTTGTGGCACTCGTGACCGCTGTGACGCTGGCCTTTGCGGCGTGTGGCAAGAAGAACCCGCCGGCAGCTCCGGCAGCCCCGACCGAGGGCGCGCCGACCGAGGGTGCCCCGACCGAGGGCGCGCCGACCGAGGGTGCCCCGACCGAGGGCGCGCCAGCGGATGCCGGCTCCGGCTCGGCGATGTAATCATCGAGTGCTAGCTTGAGCCCAGACGCGCCGGTTCCTCGGCGCGTTTGTGCTTCCGGCGACGAGTCGTGATTCGTCGCCGGAAAATGCCGGGGTGGAGAAATGGTAGACTCGGGGGTCTCAAAAGCCCCTTCCCTTGCAGGAGTGTCGGTTCGAGTCCGACCCCCGGCACAACCGTCGCAGTCGCCTGCGTTTGATGGCAGACTGAATAACGGTGGAGCTCTCTGCCACGAGCACGTTCTGTTGTGTGCAGTGCCGGTTATTGCAGCCACCGACGACGACGTGCGCCGAGTGTGGCGCGCCGATGACGGCTCCCGTCGAGCTCGTACGAGAGCTGCTGTTCTATCGCGACATGCGGGTCGAACGGCACCGCGATTGGGGATTGCTCGCCGCATTTCTCGCCGGTAGCTCGCTGGCGCTACCGATCCTCGCGCCGTTTGCGATCGGAAGCGTCGTCGCGTTCGGTGTCCACAAGTTTCGTTCGGCGAAACACCGCAAAGCGATCGTCGGCATCGACATGCCGCTCGCAGCCGCGGCGGAAGGTGCGACGACGTTGTTCGGAATCGCACGACGATTCCGGCATTCGATCGCATCGATCGTCGATGGTGCGCCGGTGTTGCTCGAGCATGCGGTGCTCAAGGACAAAGCCGGTGCGGTGCTGTTGCGTCGCGCCGAGGCAGTCCCGTTCTTGCTCGATGTCGAACGCGAGCTCCCGGTGCTGGTCACCGGCAACGCGCGCGTGACGTCGCCCAACGTGCTCGCGCGACGGATTCGCGTGTGTCGCGGTGACGAGCGGCTCGAGCGAATGGGTGTGCCGTTCGATCTCGGTCTGTGCGGCGAGCTCGAGATCTCGAGCGTGCTCGCCGACGGCCCCGGTCTCGCGGTCACCGGTGTTGTCGAACAGGAATCGGTCGCCGAGCTCGCGTTTCACCGTGACGGCGGTCGCGTGCCTGTCGTTCGCGGTCGCAACGGCGCGCCAGTGCTGGTCGAAGATCGCCGCCTGATCGCTGCCGCGCTCTAGCAATGTCTGTGCAGACGGTTACGTTCGTCGTCGACTCACCGTGAAGTCGACGGTCATCCGCTGCAGCCCTAGCGCCGCTTGCCGCGAGCGGCGCGCTTCTTCTGCTTTTCACCCGAGCGTTTGGCCATCTTCGCAGGCTTCTTTTTCTTCTTCTTGTTTGCCTTGGCCTGGACCCGTGGCGTCTCGGTGGTGCGGCGCAGCGGGGCTTGGCGCGCGCCCGGCGGCTCGAGATATTCGCTCCAGTCGACCTTCTGGGCTGGGCGGGCATGGACGAGACCGCCCAGACCGATCGTCACGACCAGGGCGGTCAGGGTGAGGCGGAGCGGGCGGAGGGGACGCAGCATAGGGGTACCGTCTAGCGAGCACGCCGCATACCAGATGATCGCCCGTGCAACGGCGCGAGATCAGGCCAGTCCCGTCGGCGAGCCTAGGTAAATTTCATCCCGCTTCCCCGAGATCCGGGGTGTGGACCCCCTCGGAGCCGCCGGTCGGCGTCGACGGCGCGGCACGGGCGCGTAAGCTGCGAAGCCAGGTTCAGGACGGACGTCCGAGCCGGCGCTGGACGTCGTCACGGATCGCTGCGGCTACGGCGCTCAGTCCCGCCGTCCCCCCGAGATCCGCGGTGAGTACGTCGCCGCGCGCGACCTGCGCCGCGACCGCTGCTTCGATCGCGGCGTGTGCTCGGCGCAGCCGTTCGTCGTCGAAGCGACGCGCGAGCCACGCCATCGCCTCTGCAGTCGCGAGCATCATCGCCATCGGATTCGCGCGATCCTTGCCCGCGAGCGGCGGTGCCGAGCCATGAATCGGTTCGAACATCGCGTGGTCATCACCGACGTTGCATCCGACCGCCATGCCCATGCCGCCCTGCAGGACCGATGCGAGATCCGTGAGGATGTCACCGAACATGTTGGTGGTGACGCACACGTCGTAACGCTCGGGTTGGGTGAGCACGAACATCGCGAACGAATCGACGATCGCGACGTCGGGCTCGATCTCGGGGAACTGTTTGGCGACCTCGCGAAACACGTCGAGGAACAGCCGGCAACCCGTGAGCACGTTGTGCTTCACGATGCAGGTGACGCGGCGCTTGTGATCGCTGGGTGCACCGCGCTTGCGGTCGCGCGAGACTTCAAACGCTTTGCGGATCACGCGCTCCGATGCGCGTCGCGTGATCACGCGAAGATCCGTTGCGCGGTCCGCAGTGCGTTCGGCGATCCCGGAGTAGAGGCCCTCGGTGTTCTCGCGAATGATCACCATGTCGACCTTGTCGGGCGACCACACCTCGCGAAACGCCCCCGACAAGCCGTGCTTGGTACCTGGCAGACATCGCACCGGCCGAATGTTCGCGTAGAGATCGAGGCGAACGCGATTGCCGATCACCGGCGAATAACCGGCCATCTGCCAACCGCCGTTGCCATCGGGCATCGTGACCGGTCCACCGTCGGGCCCGTTCCATCCGACCGCGCCGAGCAGGATCGCGTCCGCTGCTTTGCAACGATCTTCGGCGCCTTCTGGCCAATCGCGGCTGCCATGTTCGAGGAAGAACTTGCCGCCGCACGGAATCTCGTCGAGCGAAAACGTGGCGCCGGTGGTCGCGGCGATCAGATCGAGCAGGCCGCGTGCGTGATGCATCACCTCGGCACCGATGCCATCGCCGGGGAGCAGCACCAGATGATAAGACGCCTTCGACATCGCGCCGACCTTAACACCGCCGCGCGAATGACGCCGATCTCCGCCGTGATCTCATCCCATCGCCGGGGTGACCTGGTGCGTAAGGTCCGCTTGACGGTCTTGTCGGGGCCGTCGCTGGCGCGCCGCCGCACGGCTGTGGCGACGACGCTCGGCTTAACGATGCGCGTGGTCCTGGCGAGCCTTGCGAATCCGGCGGCCGACGTTGATCAACACGTTGACCACGCCGCGCGCGCGGTCGACGAGACCGGTGCGAGCGGGTGCCTTCCCGCGTTGCTCGGCGGCGCGCAGGCCCGGTGCTTCGGGACCTTCGACGGCCTTCGCTGCATCGTGCGCGGCACGCTCGACGCGCCCCTCCGCCACGAACTGCCGCAACTGGTCGTCGTAACGGCGCGCAGCGATGCGATCGCCTTCACCTTGGTTGCCCGGCTCGACGGGCGCTGGAGCACGTTTGTCCTCGTTGTCTGGCATGCCGGGAGGAAAAGCATCAGACGTGCCAATGAGCGGCTGAAATCAGCAGCGCCGTCTAGCATGGTTTGCGCGCCGCGTTCGAGCCTTGCGCGGTGCGTGCGCGGGTGCGTGCGTCCGCGTCCGAACGGACGCGACACCAAGGCGCGATGCTGGCCATGTGTGGCTCTAACTCTCCGGACACCGAGACGTGAAGCGACCCAGCTCGCTGGACGGTTCGGTTCTCGAACAAATGAGGCATGCCGCCGGCTCGATCACCAGCCAGCCCATCGGATACGAGGACCTGCACCCGGAGCGCGAACGATCGCAGCGCGTTTGGGTTGACGAGGCATGACCCGCAGATCGTAGCGACTCGTCGCGACGACGGCCAGCTCAGGCTCGCGGCGGCAGTACGCGAATCAGCCGGCGCACCGAGATCAGGCCCTCAGCGGTCTTCTGCGACAACAGGTCGGTTCGCGGCGGCGACCAGCTATGCGGCTTGTCGACGTATGGCACGCCGATGTGTTGCAGCCACTTCTGGGGCGAGGTACCGCCGATCATCGCGAACACGACGTCGTTCGCGAGCTCCTCGCGCCGGCCATCTTCCTTGTACGACAGCACGACGCCCGCAGCGGTCACCTCGGCGACCGTCGTCGCGTAACACATCGTGAATCGGCCGGCGGCGAGCGCTGCTTCGATCAGCTTGCGATTTTTTGGCTTGATCCCCTCGAGCTTGGCGCCGCGGGTGGAGAACCAAACCGCGTTGCGACGCTCGGGCGTGCTGAGCGCGAGCACCACCTCGACGGCGGAGTCCGAACCGCCAACGACGAGGACATTTCGTCCGGACCACTCGTCGGGATCGACGAGTGAGTTCTTGACCTTCTCGAGCTCGTCGCCGGGGCACCCGAGCCTTCGCGGATTGCCCAGCGTGCCGATCGCGAGCACGACGCGCGCACACGTCAGCTGACCGATCGCTCGGCCCTTGGGATCGCCGAGCTTGACGATGAACTTGTCACCCTGCTTGTTCACATCGGTGACGTCGTGCTGGTAGCGGACGTCGACGCGGTGCTCGGTAAGCATGTCCTGCCATACGCCGAGCAGCTGTTCACGCGTGGTGTCCCAATGCGGCAGCGAGGACTCGAGGCCGATATCGTGCGGCTCGGCCATCACCTCTTTACCCTTGTGAAAGTAGTTGCGAATCGTCCACGCGAACGCACGCTCCTTCTCGAGCACGACGTAGCTCAGCCCGAGCTCGAGACAGGTGATCGCAGCCGATAGTCCGGCAGGGCCGCTGCCGATGATCACGACATCGAGATCGCAACCGAGAGTGCTGGCCGTGCCGGGTTGAAATCCCTGCTGCACGATCCGTTGAATCGCCGCACGACCGAGGTTGACCGCGTTCTTGACCTGCGGAGTTCCCGACGCCTGCCCAACCAAGAACATGCCGGCGATCGGGGTTTCGTGGAACGCATCCACCGATGGCATCGGGATCATCGGCGGTGGCTTGTCCGCGTCGTGCATGCGCAGCGCGTCGAACGCACAGGCGTGCTCGCACTTCTTGCACTGAATGCATGAGTCGAAGTTGACGACGCGAGACTTGTGTTCGACGAGCTCGAGCACGCTCGCGGGGCACGCCTGCACGCATAGACCGCAGCCGACGCACTTGCTGTCGTTGATCGAATGGACGAGCCGCTTCACCACCTCGGCGGGATGCGCCTTGAGCTCGTCGATCAACGCGTTGGCCTCGCGTTTGCGGCGCATGCGCAGCCACGCCGCGATCGACAGCCCAGGAACGCCGCCGACGAACGCGAGGCCGATCGCCCAGCCCAACGACGCGAACTGGCCGGGCACATCGAGCGAGGGTGGCCCGCGCTCGGCGGGCGTCATTCGAGCAAGCGCGACGGTGTGCTCGCGGCCGTGGCAGCGATCGCATCCGGTGGTCATCGCGGCCTCGCCGCCCGTGTGGCAGCGATAACACGCGAGGCCGGGCTTGCCCTCGACGAGGACGCCGGCCTCGAGCGTGCCGTGGCACGACGTACAGCCGATGCCGACGTCTTGGCCGGCTACGACGCGGCGCGAATGTGCAGCGTGGAGCGCGAGCGTATCGACGGGCGTGTCGGGAAGCGGCCCTGCGGCCAGTCGCTGCGGTACGATCGCGGCCGGTGACAATTCATTCGCGTGCTGGTTGACGTGACAGCTCGTGCAGCTGCCGAGCGCCCCGAGCGTCGGGCCGCCGGTGCTGCCGCGATGCTCGACGTGGCAGCCGCCGCAACTATCGCGGTGGGCGACGCGCGGCGCGAACCCTTGATGGCAGGTCTCGCAGCGCCCCGAGGCCACGGCGGCACCGCTGGTATGGCACGACGCGCACACGGTGGTCGCGTTCGCCTTGGCGGTGAATGCGGTGCTGGAGTGCGCGGGAGACAGCGAATGATTGACCAGCGCACGGCCACGGCCGAACGCGAGCACGGCGCCACATAACGCCAGCGCCGCGATCACCGAGCCCGCGACGACGCCTCGCATCGCGCGATTGGTCGCGAGATCGCTCGATGGTCGCCACGCCGGCGCACCGCGCTTGAGATCCTTCTTGCGCGCGTTGATCTCGTTTTCGAGCGCGCCTGCGGTCATCCGGAAGATCGTCTTGAGCTCGCCGCCACCCGAGCCTGCCGGGCGCGCCGCGGCAGTGCGCAGCTCCGCCGAGCTCATGAATCGCGATGCCTGCGCGCGCGCGACATCGACCGCGGCGTGGGCGAGGGCCGCATCGGCCCGCTCGATCGTGCAGACCTCACCGCGCACCGCGACCCGGAACAACGTATCGACGATACGGAGCACGCAGCTCGGCGGTAGCTGCTGTTGAACCACGCGGCGGTCGTCGAGATAGGTTCCCTGGCTCGATGTATCGCGTACGGCGAACCCATCGCCCCATTCGATCTGACAGTGTTCGCGGGATACCGACGATCCGTCGACGACGACGTCGCAGCTCGGTGCGCGGCCGATCACGATCTTGCGGGTCTTGACGACGCGGCCATCGATCACGAACCGCGGCTCGGGGCCGCCCATCGTGCCAGGTGCCCGCGTCGCGTAGAGCGTGGCCCCTTTGGTCGCGTTGCTCACGCCACCGAGCAGGCGCGCTTCGAGCACGTGACTGCCGACCGCGATCAGATCGCCAGGCTTGAGCGCGGTGCCTTGGCTGATTCGATCGCCGTTGATGAACGTGCCGGTCTCCGACCCGATATCGGTGGCGACGAGCTCGTCGCCGCTCCTCGACACCACCGCATGCATCGGGCTGGCGAGCGGATCGGACAATACGAACGTGCAGTCGCCGTGGGTCCCGAGGATGATCTGCGCGTCGCCGAGCGGAATTCGATCGCCTTTCGCGGCGCCCGACAACACGACCAGCTCGCCGACCGCGTTCGACGACACGATGATCGACGTCATGCTGCCCATCGAAGCCTCGGCGTCGATGGCTTCGCCGGCGACCGTGACGGTGAACCGCAGGGTGGTCGTGCCGAGCATGAGCTCGTCACCGTGTGACAGCATGCGCTCGGCGGCGGCGGCCGCGTTGAACAGCGTGGTGTCGCGCGCGGTCGCTCGGAACCCGAGCGGCGTCGACGTCACCACGAGGTGCTCCGCGGACACTGCGGGATCTTCGAGCACCAGGTCGCAGTCCTGGCCGCTGCCGACTCGAACGGTTTCACCGAGGAAGATCTCGCGTCCGGCGGACGGGCCCGACACTGCCATCAGCTTGACGTCGGCCTCGGCGAAGTCGAACCGAATATCCCCAAACGCCAGCCGATCGCCGGTCGACAGCGGATGAACCGTCGAGCGGCCACCGAGCGCGGCGATCGGATCGCCGTTGATCGTCGAGTGCCCCGCGCCGAGCACCTCGACCGCGTAACCACCGCGGACCGAGCGTTCGATCAGCGCGTGCTTGCGGGAGACCTTCGGATCGGTGAGCAGGAGATCGTTGAGCTGCGGATCTCGGCCGAGCCGCAGCCGCGAGGCTGCCGTGATGATGTGCGTTCCGGCCAGCGATCCCGATTCGAACGAGAGTCGGACCGCCATATCAGAGGATCAACGTCAGCGCGGTGAGGATGTGGAACGCGAGTAGGACGACCAGCGCGCTCGCGGTGGCGACGTGGGCGATCAGCCAGCGCTTGAGCGTGCGGTGCAGCACCAGCTGCGCGCGGACATCGACCAGCCGGCATTGGCTCTCGAGCACGCGTTCGATCGTGGTCCGCTCCTCGCTGGCCACGCCTTCGCGACGCGACACGTCGATGATCGCCTTCTTGGCTTTGGTAGTCGCGGCGACTGGATCGTAGCTCGCGGCCATCCGGTCCGAGATCCGGCCGACCACCGCGGCGACCTTGCCGCGGATCGTGCGCCACGAGGGCGGCGGCAGTGTCGCCACGAGCTCGCGGATCGATCGCTCGAGCGTGGCCTCCTCGTCGTAGAGATCTTCGACCAACCTCGCCAATCCATGGCGCTCGAGTCGAGTGAGCGCCTTGGGCACCGTGGCATAGATGATCTGACCCGCGACACCGGTGGCGATCTCGATGGCGAACACCACGAGCAGTAGCGTCGTGAAGATGCCGGTTACGACGAACCCGGCGTGCGCCACGGCGGTGACGAATCCCAGGCCACCGAACACCATGTGAAACTGAGTCCACGCCTCGAGCCCACCGATCGCGACGTTGCGCAGCCGCTTGCGAACGCCGAGCCCCGCGGCGGCTAACACGAACCCGGCGGCGGCGACGCCGAGCGCGAGCCCGACCGCCGAACCACCGCGCAACGGCGCACCTGAGCTCACCGCCGCCGCGATCACGCCCGCGACGGCGAGGATTCCGAACACCAAGCTGGCTGGAATGAACCACGTCGATCGCCCGGTGATCCGCTGCTTGGTGCCGAGCACGCCGAGCTTGTTTGCCTGGCTGCGCGACCACTCGATCGCGTCTTGTTGCTCGGCCTCCATGACCAGCGCCAGCTCGTCGAAGTACCGCAGCGGATCGACGCGCAGGATCGCGCCGCGCGGACACTCGTGGACACAGTTCGAGTAGCTGTAGCCGCGGCACAAGTTGCACTTGATCGCGCGCTTGGTGACCTCGGGGCTGGGGCGCTCGGCCTCGGCGAGCGGGCGCATCGTAATGTTGCCGTACGGGCACTTGCGCGCGCAGTTCTCGCAGCCGATGCAGTTGTCGTTGATGTCGACATCGCCGTCGGCAAACCGCTGGATCGCTCCGGTCGGACAGCCGATCATGCACTCCGGGTCGCGGCAATGCCGGCAGCTCGACGGCAACATGATGTGCTCGTGTTTGCGCGTCTCGATCTTGGCTCGCCGGCGAAAGATCGGGCCGCGGCGATCGAGCCGGGTGTACTCATGGCGCGAGTGGCAGGCGCGGACGCAGTTGCCGCAGCGGACGCAGCGATCGAGGTTGATCACCAGCAGCGATTCGACCTCGACGCCGGCCGATAGGAACGCCTGGGCTGCTTGCATCACGGTGCCGCCGACGTCTTGCATCGCTTCGCGGCGATGCATGTCGTCCTTACCGAAGTGCTTGGCGACGTCCGGGTGGTTGGTCATCATCGCCACGAACGTCGTGCGCGGCAGAAAGATCACTTCGCACTGACCGATCGCTTCGAGGTCGAAGTCGCGGACCGGGCCGTCGGAGACCCCGATGACGTCGTGGGTGTTGAAGTACGCGAGGATCGACACTGCGTCGCGTTGTTCGGCGCGCCGTCGCGTCGCCTTGACCACGCCGTCCTTGATCACGAGCACCGCGTCGGCACGGTCGCCCTTCTTGGCGATCGAATCGCCGCGCTGGAACAGCTTGAGCTTCGCGCCGCCGCGCAGCTGCTCGAGTGCCGGCTCGGGGAGCAGCCCGAGGTAGCGGTGCAGCCGGGTATAGGTCGCGATCGCGCGACCGTGATAGACGCCCTCGAGGTGATCGCGCACCGAGCGATGGCGGCGAGTGAGCAAGTCGAACCGATGCTTCTCGATCTCGAGCAGCATCACCTCGGTCTCTGCGGTCACCGTCGCGGTGCGTTCGCCGCGACCGAGCAGGGCGGCTTCGCCGAAGAACCCACCGGGTTCGTCGAGCGTACCGACCCGCAGCGGAGCGTCGTCGGGACCGAGGGCATGAATCGCGACCCGGCCCGAGATCAATACGAACATCGAGTGACCGTATTGGCGCTGGATCACGACGTCGCCACCGCTGGCGATCTGGCGGACCAACACGGTGGTCGCGAACTGCTCGAGGTCCGCCGGAGGCACGCCTGCGAAAAATGGAAGCTGCGCGAGGAACGCGGTGTACGCGGCTCCCGTGACCGGCGCTTCGCCCGAGGGGATAGCGTGGGTCATTTGCTCGCAGCTTAACAGAAACCGATCCCCATTCCCGTGTTACACCCGCGGAGGTGAAGCGAGGGACGCTGGTGATCGTGATGATCGCGGCGCTAGGGTGCGGCTCGTCGCGCAACCCGACCACTACGCCCGCTGAACGCTCCGCGTCGATCACCGTCGACATCGATCGCTTCCCGCATGCCAAGCACACCGGATCGCTTCCCGAGATCGCCAACTGGAAGGGGCGCGGACTCGGCTGCGCGGATTGTCACGAGCTCGCCGCGGTGCTCGCCGGGACGATCGCGCGGCCGGGTATGCAGCAACATGCGCCGTGCGACGACTGCCACAAGGCAGAGTTCGGCAAGCCGCCGGGACCGCTGTGCAAGGTCTGTCATAGTGCGGTCGATCCGATGCGGCGCGGCGCGTCGCCGCTGCAGGCATACCCCGCGCGTGGCGCCAGCCAGTCGCTCGCATCGACGTTTTCGCATCGCCTCCATCTCGACGCGGATGACATGGAACGCGCGACCGGCGCGCACGTCGCGTGCGGCGATTGTCATCAGCGCGACGAGCAGACTCGAGATCCCAAGGTGCCTGACCACGCCGCGTGCGCTCGCTGTCACGAGGCCGTGCCGGCGGTGAAGGCCAAGCTGGGAATGGCCAACTGCACCAAGTGTCATGCGACCGGCGACATCAACCTTCCGCGCGGGCGGTTGTTCATCGTCGGTGATCTGACGTTTCATCACGCCGACCACGAGACCGACAAAGCGGGCGCGAAGGTGGCGTGCACGACGTGCCACGAAGGCGTCGATCAGAGCTCGTCGCGCCAGCAGATGTCGGTGCCGCCGATGGTGCGGTGCGCGCAGTGCCACGAGGATGCGAGCCGCAGCCCGGACCGGGTGCGGATGAGCAACTGCAACGTTTGTCACTCCAACATCGCGGCGGGCAGTCCACCGTCGAGTCACATGGTGGGTGGTAGTGGCGGCGGCGAGCGACCGATCGATCACACGCTGGTGTTCCGCAAACATCACGGCGACCAGGCGGCATCCAAGGACGCGAACTGCCGGTTCTGTCATCAGGAGGTCACAGGCGCCGCCGAGGATTCGTGCTTTCAGTGCCACCAAGTGATGCGGCCGCGCGATCACACCTTGATGTTCCGCGAGGACCACGGCCGCGATGCCCAGGCCGACAGCGATCGCTGCGCGGCGTGTCACGCGCCCGAGACCTGCGCCGCATGTCACTCGGTGCCACCTCGATCGCACACGCCGATCGGCGAGTTCCGCCAAGGTGGTCACGCGGAGCAGGCGCGATTCGGATTGACCGCGTGCTTGACCTGCCACACCTACGAAGACACCTGCAGCCGGTGTCACCGGGGGACGCGGTGAACCGCGGCGGTCTCGCGATCGTGCTGCTGGCTGCGACGGCGAGCGCAGATCCGAAGCTTACGATCGAGCGCCAGCCACCACGACTCAAGATGCGGTCTCAGGTGGCGGCGGCGACGCCCGCGACCGCGGAGCCCGCCGCGACGCCGGCCACAGCGTTCTCGCGGTGGCCGACGAGCAAACGCGACTTCGAGGAGCGCGTGATCGTGCGGATCCGCGCCGGGGTCGAGCTCGATCGGGCGCCGGCGTCGGGTAGCCCGCTGCGGGGCGGCAGTTCGCTGCCCAATGGGTTCTCCGATTCGCGACCGTGGATCCTCGGCGATGCGGTCATCGGCGCGCGCGATGTGCTGCTGCCGTCGCTCGGTGCGTATCTGCTGTCGAGCTTTCAGCTCGATGCCAGTGACACGCTCGCCACGCGCAGTGCGCTCGTAGTTCCCGAGGACGCCAACGATCAGCACATCGCGATCAAGGCTGGCTACGCCGAGTGGGGCAGGGATGAGCGACGGCCGCAGAAGCTATGGTTGCGCGCGGGCCGCCAGTTTCGGCTCGACGGCGGCGCGATGTTCGGGTACTTCGACGGCGCGACGATCGGCTATCGCGAGCGCGCATGGAACAGCTCCGCATTCGTCGGCCAGCGCGTCGCGCTGTACGTCGATACCCCGCAGGGAGTGATCTATGGCGCGACCGCAGCCATCGATCTCGACAAGGTGCGCGGTTGGCCGCTCCGGATCGCGCTCGACTATCTCGGGCTCGTCGTCGACAGCGATGACCAATCACAGCGCCGCGGAATGTTCGCGGTCACCGCCGCGAGCGAGCCGAGCCGACGGCTCAAGCTCGATGCACGGGCTCGAATCATCGAGAACGGCGAGGCATCGCTGGCGCTCGGGCGGATCGGCGGGCGTGCTCGCTATGCAGTCTCCGACCGGGTTCTGATCATCGGCGACATCGAGCAGCGATTCGGCGGCGATCTGGCGTACGACCTTGCCGCGCCGGCGGCGGTCGACGTCGTCGACGTTGCACGCAAGCTCGGCGTCGGGCTCGCTGCGCCGATCGACGCTTTGACGGTGGGCGCGAGCGTCGACGTACGTGTCGCGGTGGGCGAGCTATTGGTGTTCGCGCGCGCAGAGGTCCCACAGGGCACGGTCACCGCGGTCGATCATCAAGGTTGGGTCGAGGGCGGTGGTGCGGTAGCTGGCAAGCCGTTCGGGCCCGCGTGGCTGACCGCGCAGTACACGCTGCGCCAGTATCAACTCGACGCCGATGCAAACGTCATGGGCACCGCATTCGATGATCGCGCGGGCAGTGGAATCGATCGCCTTCACGAGGTCGCGCTCGACGCGATGTTGCGCAGCTCGCCACGTGCGTCTCGGCGCTGGAGAGCTGGTATAGGCGCATTCTATCGGCTCTACGACCTGCGCACGCCCTACATCACGGTCGAGCACGACGGCCGTGTGGGTGGCCGCGCTGACGTCCAGCTGTGGATCACGCGCGACGCCCACGTCGAGGTGGCGGGCGAGGTCGCGCAGGCGTCGCCGATCTTGGCGCGCGAGCTCGGCACGGTTTCGGCGGTTCGCGCAGCCGTGGAGGCGCGGTGGTGATCAAGATCATCGCGATGACCGTCGCAGTGCTGGCGCTATCGGCGCTCGCGATCGCGGGACCTCCAGTGATCAGCTCGGCCAAGCGCAAGTTCGATCACTCGCGCCACGCCGCCTCCGCGTCGGCGAGTGGCAAGTCGGTCGACTGCGCGTCGTGTCATCCAATCGATGCCGACGGCGCGCGCCAGCCGGTGCGAGATCATCAGCGGTGCGCGAGCTGTCATGCGTTTCCAACGTCGTGCACCGTGATGACCACGCCCGGACCCAAGGGGGCAGCGCGGGTCTGTCAGGTCTGCCACGTTCCAACGCGGCCCGACTGCTTGCCCAAAGATCTGCCGCCGCTGCCCACCAAGGACACGTTCACGGCGCGGTTCGACCACGGTCCGCACGCCGCGCTCGGCGGTGCGATCGAGGCGCAGTGCGCGACCTGCCATCCCGGTCCCGCTGGCGCCGACGCGCGACGGGCGCCACCTGCGCACAAGCAATGCGCGACGTGTCACGTCGCCGGACGCGCGCAGCCAGCGATCACCGCATGTGCCGGCTGCCACGTTGCCGCGACACCTTCGCCTGCGATCCAGAAGCCGCCCGATCCGTTTCGGCTCGAAGGCTTCGATCACAAGCGTCACGTGGCCGCGTCGAAGCAGAACGCCTGCGCGAGCTGTCACGACAACCTCGGCACGGCGTCGACCGCGGTGCCACACCCGACGATGGCGAGTTGCCAGACCCGGTGCCACAACGGCAAGACCGCGTTCTCTGCAACCGGCACGCGCTGCACGCAATGTCATCGAGGAACCCAGCCGCCAGCGCCGATCACCAAGGTGGTCGCGTTCACGCACGGAAAACACGCAGCGCGCAAGATGGCGATCTCGGACTGCGCGACCTGCCACGCGGCGCAACCCGGCGGCGAGTTAGCACCGACGCTCGCAGCGAAAGATCACGCGCCGTGCGCCAATAGCGGCTGCCATCAGAACGAGTTCATGACGCGCGAGCCGCGGATCTGCGGGATGTGTCACCAGTCGGCCACGCCGTGGCACAAGGCGCTTGCCATGCCGCGTTCGAGCGGAGCCGATAGCGAGTGGGCCGGCACGATGAACCACTTCACGCATCTGGTGACCACGTCGACCGGCGGCAGCAGCAACGTCACGTGCACCGGTTGTCACGGTGACTTGCTCGCCGGCGGCAAACCACCGGAAGGCCACGCGGCATGTGCGTCGTGCCACGCGCGCAGCAAGCGTCCGCTGATGGGCGAATGCGCAGCCTGCCACGTACCGCTTCCCGCGGGTACGCCGCGTTCGGAGTGGTCGGTGCGTGCGACGTTCGCGCACGTGACGCACGCAAAGGATCCACGCAGCGGCGGCACGCCGGCGTGCATCGGCTGCCACACCAACGTCGCCTCGGCGAAGACCCGTGCAGAGCTGACACCACCGAAAATGGAGGACTGCGAGAGCTGTCACAACGGCAACACCGCGTTCAAGACCACCGGCTTCGATTGCGCGAGGTGTCATCAACCGGCGAATCGCACAGGCGTGGGGGTGACGACGTCTGCGACGGCTCGCGCGATCGCTCAGCACGAGGCCACGCGATGACGGCCCGACGCGTGATCGCGCTCGCGGTGGTCGCCGGCTGCGCGATCGGGTTCGCCGCGTGGGCGGCGCCGGCGCCAACCGCGACGCATTTCTCGCATGCCGAGCATGCCAAGCGCAGCGTCGCCATCGACAGCTGCGACACGTGCCATGCACTCGACGAGCGCGGACAGATTCTCGCGCCGGCGGCCAAGGGTCATGCACCGTGTTTGGCGGCAGGCTGTCACGCGAGCGACTTCGTGTCGATCGGTGACGCGACCAAGACCAAAGATCCAGCGCGTCACGCCAAGGCTAGTGCGTTCTGCCTCGGCTGCCACGATCAAGTGCCCAAGCCGTGGGCGAAGCCGGTTGCGAGCACGATCAAGCCGAGCTTTCAGATCCATCGCGAATACCACGTCGAGATGAATCACTTCGAGCACACGCTACGCGCCGGCGCGCGCGGCGATCGGTGCCGGACCTGTCACGTCGTCGACGCGAAGTCGTTTGCGCTCAGCGCTGGTACGCCTGGTCACGCGCAATGTCTGACGTGTCACAACGCCAAGGACCTGCCGGCGTTCACGATGACCAAATGCGGGTTGTGTCATGACAAGCCTGCGCGCGCTGAATACTTCGCGGCGAGCCGGCCGAAGGTCGACGTTCGCGCGTGCGGCAGCCAGGGCGTCGCGGCACTCGAGGCCAAGCTCAACCGTCCCGTGCCGTGCTTCCGCCACGAGCGAATCGAGCACCGCACGGCGGATGGTCAACCGCTGCAATGCGCCGCGTGTCATTACATGGTCGGTGACAAGGCGAAGTGGGGCGGACACCGCTACGACACGCTGAAAGATCTCCACCGCTCCCCGGTGATCGACAACTCGGGCGATCGCCAGCACGCATCGTGCGGGAAATCGACCGCCTGTCACAAGGCCGAGGTCAGCCTGACCCGCGGCGCGAAGTGCAACCTGTGTCACGCGGAGAAATCGGCGTTTTGATGAAGCCCACGTTTCCACTCGCGCTGGTGGCCGTCGCTGCGCTGTTCGCAGGCTGCAGCGGAGAGGTCACCGCGGTGGCCGATGACTTCGGGTTCGACGGCACGTGCGTGAGCTGCCACGCCGGATTGTCTGCGGGTCACGTGCACGCAAACTACAAGTTGCGCTGCGTCGATTGTCACGGCGGTAACGATCAAGTCGCGGTGAGCGCCGACGCGATGACCGATCCGGCGATCTACCGCGATCCAGCCTTGATCGCGCAGGCACACGTGCAGCCCAAGCCGGGGCTCGCTCGGATGTTCTTCGCTAATGGACTCGACGACGACGGCGACGGCACGATCGACGAAGCACCGGAGATCAATGGTGCCGGGACCCAGTTGCTCGATCCGGGCGAGGTGTTCGAGCCACAGCTCCACGGTGAAGGTCCCGGCGAATTCGTCGACACCGAGCTTTCGCGCGATCTGAACTACGCGCGGTTCATCAACCCGGGCGACCTTCGGGTGGCCAGCGTCGGATGTGGTTCGCGTTCGCGCGGTGCACTCGAGGGCGGCGGTGGCGGCGGCTGCCATCAGCAGACCGTCGATACGGTTCGGCGAAGCATCATGACCAACCAGAGCGCGGTGATCAACGGCGCGTATTACGGCAACGAGAGCTGGCGTCCGGAGTTTCAAACGGCACGCGGGGCGACGCCGGATCCGCGAGCGGGAGCGTTCGGCTATTCGCTGGACTACGACGGTGCCGATCAGTGCATCGATATTTCGGCCACCACTGACGGTCCAGGCAATCGCGGGCAACCGCGATTCGATTCGGCATGCCTCGAGACGCGCGCTGCATCGATCGATCCCGCGGTCGCTGCGGGTGCACCAGGTAACGTCGGGTTGCCCGCGTTCGAGATCGCGCAGAACTCGATCGGTCCGGTGGCCGGCGTCAGCTCGGGCACGACTCTCGAACAAATCGGCGCGGGTAGCTCGCGCTACACGCCGTGGGGCGGACAACCAAATGATCCAGCCGGCGAGCTTGCCGGCCTCGCGCCGGTCCCGAACGCCGAGCTGCTGCCGGGAATCCCAGATCCGGTAGACGTGATCTTGCGGACGTTCCGCGCGTATTACCCGCTGAACTATCCCGGCTCGACGACCAACTTCGATTTCACGTTCGGTACGTCGATCCTCCCCGAGATCGCTCGGTTTCGGACCGCGAACCCGTACGGTCGAGGGCACTCGTCGGGCTGCTCGGCCTGTCACGCGCCGTATGGCTACGACGGTGCGCGTGCGCCGACGCCGGTGCGCCAGGATGACGGGACGGTCGTCGACGTCGCTGACCCGACGACCAAACATCGCGAGCTCACCGCCGACCAGGATCGAGGCATGGTGGCCGGCCAAGATCGCTTGATCGGTCGTGCGGTCACTGCTCAGCAACAGATCGACACCGGACGCGCGCAGCAGAAGACGTACTCGCGCAACCATGCGATGACGACCAAGATCGATACCGACGCCTGCGGGCTGTGCCACGGGTTCGTGACCCGGATCAACCTGGCGTATCAAGGCATGGCCGAAGAAGAGCAGCGCGATGCGCTCGCTCGCCGCAAGCCGATCGAGTTCGATACGCCGGCCGGCACGCGGGTGCGGATCCTCGACTCGTGGGTCCGTGAAGATGCGAGCTCCGGTTCGCCGGTCGTGGTGGTTCCCGATGGTGTTGCCGTGATCGCCGCCGCCCGCCAGCGCGACAGCGAGCTCGCACAGCGAGGCCTGATCGCGGGCGCCGGTGGATGCGCACAAGCCGTATACACCGAGGACTGCAACAACAACGGCGAGCTCGACCGCAGCTTGGTGCTCCAGCGATTCGACGAGAACGGCACGATGATCGCGATGACCACCGTCGACGAGGACGCCAACGGCAACGGCGCGCTCGATCTGATCGATCGGCTACCACGCGAGCGCGCGGTCGACGGGCGGCAGATGCGCTACGTCTACGGTGGCCGCAACGGTTCGACGCGCCAGATGGACGTCCACTTCGAGCGCGGCATGCACTGCATCGACTGTCACTTCATCCAGGACGTCCACGGCGATGGCCATGTCTACAGCACCAATTGGGACGCGATCGAGATCGAGTGCGAGGACTGCCATGGTGCGACCGCGCGCACCACCTTCAGGACGTCCGGGCCCAACGGCGGTAACGATCTGCGTGGACCGCGCAACGAGGATCTCGAGCCGTACTTCGACGAGATCGCCGGTTCGGTGATCCAGCGCTCGCGCGTGACACCGGGCGTGTTTTGGAAGGTTCCGCAGACGGTGGATCAGCAGAGTCCCTACGCGATCGAGGCACATGGCTCACAGCACATCGCGGCGCCGGGCACGGGCTCGACGTTCGCCGGGATGCAGGGCCAATCGGAGCTCACCGGCGCGAAGGTGGAATGTGCCAGCTGCCATTCGAGCTGGGTGCACAACTGCATGGGCTGCCACATCGACATGAACCTCGGAGATCTGCAGCGCAACACGATCGCGGCGAACGGTTCGATCACCAAGTCAGCCCGCGAGAACGAGGTCTGGCTGTCGAACGCCAGCTCACCGGCCCACATCAACTTTCAGTTGCTCGGCATGTTGCGGTCACCGTTCGTGCTCGGCACCGCCTCGATCGCGGAGCACGGCCGGCTGGCGCCGTTCCGCTCGTCGATGCAAGCCCACATCTCGGTCACCGATAGCGACGGCCATACGATCCTCGATAACGCGACGTTCACGACGTTTCAGACCAAAGACGCCAACTCGGGCCGGCTCCAGGTCGCCACCAGCGCGGTGGCGATGAACCAGACCATGCCGCACACCGTGCGGCCGAGTGAAGCGCGTGGTTGCGAGACCTGTCATCCGCTCGTCGACGATCAGGGCCGGATCCGCAACGAGCACGTGCTCGCGCAAACCTATGGGTTGGGCTCCGGGCTCTATCCGTACGTCGGTGATTGGGCGATCGCGGCCGGTACCGGCGGGCTCGAGCTGTTCGAGCACAAGAAGGAGCGCGAGCTCGCGGGAAACAACCGGGTCGGCGCATCGCAGCGATTCCCGGGCATGATCATCAATCCGGCCGATCGGGTCACCGCCAAGGTCGAGCCGTTGTTCGATGGGACCAGCGGGCTCGCCGCCGGCTCGGTAGCGAACGACGTGGTGCTGGTTCGCAACTTCAACCCGACACCCGCGGTCGGCGAGACCGAGCCGCCATCGCTGCGCGACCTCGCGATCGTTGCGGTCGACACCGCGTCTGGTGGCCGGCTGGTCGTCACAGACATCACCGCGCGGGGGCATCCGACCAGTGCGCGTGCGTCGGTCGGCACGGCGGCGCGGACGTTCGTGCTCAACCTTCCAGCCGCGCCGCGCGGGCTCGCGCATCTCGGTCCCGACGTCAGCGATCCATTCGTCTACGCCGCGGTCGGCGCACAAGGCGTCAGCGTGATTCGACTCGACGACGCGCCGGGAGCTGCACCGGCCGCGGCGCTGGTTCGCACGGTCGCGCTGCCGGCGGGCAGGTCCGCTAGCGATGTCGTGCTCGCCGGGGACATGTTGTATGTCGGTACCCAGCAGGGCACGGTGGAAGCGCTGAGCTTGTCGGACCCGACCACGCCGATCGCAGTCGGCAGCGCGACGATCGGCAATCAGGTGATCGATCTCGCGGTCGCCGGGTTCATCTTGTACGTCGCGACCGCCAGCGGCGTGACCGCGCTTGCGCTCGACGATCCGAACAATCCTGCGCCACCCGCCGGAACCTCGGGCCTACAGTTCACCGGCCCATCGACCAACGGGATCGCGGTGAGCGGCGGCCATGTCTATGCGGCGATCGGTGCCGGTGGCGTGCTCGACATCGACATGCGTACGCCCACCCTGCCGGTCAATCTCGGCAACATCGCGGCGACGCTTGCACCCGGCCAGCCGGTGAACGCGGTCGACGTGGTCGTGTCGCAGCTGCCGGGGCAAACCTGGCTGCTAGTGCTCGATGTCAATGGCGACCTATGGGGGCTCAAGCTCGACGGCCGGCAGTCGTCGCGCGAGCGCTGCTTCCCGGATCCGAGGTCGGCGAGCTGCCTGCTCGATCTGTCATTTTATGATGCAACACTGATGTCGCGCGATCCGAGCTTCGATCCGATCACTGGCATGTTCGACGCTGCGGACCCGAGCGGTGCGACGTTCTTCCACCAGACCAAAACCATCCTCACCACCGGCCGGCGATTGGCGCGGCCGGCCCAGTGGGAGGCGATCAACACGCTCACCGGGCGCCGGCTCCGAGACTCGTTCATGCCTGGGTCTGGAACGCTGTCGCTCCCCGTGATGCAGGTGATGCGTAGCGTGTCGGTGTGCGAGGCATCGGGCTCGTCGACCAATCCGAGTGGTTTGTCGGCGCTCGGGTACGCGGCGGGGGCGAGCTGCCAGCCGTTCGGGGTACGTGCGCGACCGGCGCCGGTGTGCCGGCCCGCGAGCCCGACGACGGCGAGCTGCCGGCCAGTGCTCGAACGGGCCCGATGATCTGGGCGGCGATCGCGGCGGGGATCGTCGCGCTCACGCTCGCCGGTATCGTCTACCTCCGAGCGAAGCGCCGAGATCACGGCCTGCACGGCCCGGCGGTCGTGGCGGGCGAGCTCGGACCCCGGATCGACGCGTGTGTACGGGCATTCGAATCGGCCGGAGCGTGGCGCCCCGCGACAGCCGAGGGCGCCGCCGCCTCCGCCGCGGCGATCGAAGCTGCGCTGATCGCCAACGATCCAGATCGTGCGCTCGAGCTCGCCGAGGCAGCCGTCAGCGCGCAGCCGACCGACGCGGGTTCGAGGGTGTGGTTGGCGTGGGTGCTCTGCGTCGCGGGGGAACCGGCGACCGCTCGCGCTCAACTCGAGGTGGCGATCGCCGACCTGCACGGCGGGTTCGGACCCCTCGGTTGCTACGTGGCGGCTCGAGCCGAGCACCTGGCATTCGAACATCGCTCGGGCGCGGTCGGCTCGATGCCACCGCTGGTCACCACGGCGGATCTTGCGGTGGTCACGATCGCCTCGGGGAGGGGAGGGTCGGCATGGTTTCCTGGTGCGACCGAGATCCAGTTGTCGTCGGCGGAGGTACGTGCGGCAGTCGCAGAACATCGAGAAGTGACGGGACGTTGCCTGAATAACGCGTTGGCCGCGCTCGAGCGTGCGCCCGGATTCTCCGACGCGCTGTATCTGGTGGCGCGGTTGGCGGTGAAGTGCGGTCTGGTTGCCGAGGCGCGGCGCGCGTTCGTGGCGGCCGAACCCCGGATGATCGGGCGTCCCGACACGAGGTGGTTCGAACGCGATCGCGAGGACCTCGCGGACCCGGCGCGCGCAGTAGCGGCGGCGAGCAAGCAGCCGGTCGCCGCCGCGGCAAAACGGTCCACGCGGCTGCGCGTCCTGCCGTGAACAGCGCTCGAGAGTGAGGTCACACGTCGACGACTCCAAGCGTCACTCGCGACGCGGTTGCTACGATCTGCTAGCGGACCAAGTGGTCGGGTTTGAAATCATCGAGTACGGTGGCCGCCATGACCTTCGCGCCGATCGCGGTTGTAGAGAGCTGGCAGTCAGCTCTCAATGCGCGCGACCTGGAGCAGCTGTCCGCCTTGACGGCGCGTGATGTCGAGCTGATCGGCCCCCGCGGTACGGGCCACGGGCAGGGGCACGAGACGATGCGCGAATGGTTCACGCGCGCCGGATTCACGGCTCAATCGCTGCGCTGGTTCTGCGATGCGAGCGGCGTGGTCGTTGTCGAGCAGCGCGGTCGCTGGTGGCTGCCTGATTCGAGTCGTGCGAGCGAGCGCATCATCGCGTCGGCGTTTCGCGTGGTCAGCGGCCGCGTCGTTCGCTACCAGCGATTCGAAGATCTGAGCGATGCGCTCGGTGCCATGGCGATGAGTCTCGACGACGAAGTGCTCGTCCGCAGTTAGCTACGAGCATCGCGGTTCGGGCATCGCCGGTCTCCAACCTTGTCGCGATGCGCCGCACGTGCACGTTCGTTACGTCGTGCACGTGCAGTCGGACACGAGCACGCGCGCTTCGGCGACTTCGCGCTTCATCTCCTCGCGTAGCTCAGAAGATGATCACCGAGCCGCAGTGATACGTGCCGTCGGCGTCGGAGTCCATGCAGGTGACGTTGTCACAGCAGCCGAGCGCGCCCGATGGATCGCACTGCTGGCCGTAGCTGATGCAACCCTGTGGTGCACCGCAGGTGCCTTGCGTCGAGCCGGCGGGGACGTTGCAAGGCAGGCCCGCGCAGCAATCGCTCGTTGTCGTGCAGACGCCGCCTTCCGCGACGCACGTGCCGGCGCAGACGTAGGCGCCGGTGCCATCCGGGGTGCACGGGAGTCCGCAGCAATCAGCACTGCTGCCGCACGCCATGCCGATCTTGGTCGACGGATCCGCGCAGTCCAGTCCGAGTCCACCGCAGCGGGGAACGCCGAGCGCATCCTGATGACACGTGTCCATGGTCTCGGAGTTGCCAGCGCAGCAGTTGGTCTCCGCGTTACAGGACGTACCGTCGAGCTTGCAGACCTGACCCGCGGCGCGGCATGACTGACCATTGTCGCAGCGTCCAACCGTGTTGGGCGCAACCTTGTTGCACGTCACCTGCTGCTGCTCGCCGTCGACGGTGCCCTCGGCACCACAGCAGTCACTATCCTGTGTGCAGGTCTCGCCAGTCGGACGGCAGCCCGATGGCGGCTGGCAGATCAGCACACCGCTAGGACCATACGGGAAGCATGCGCGGCTGCAACACTCGCCACCGCAGACGTCGAGCGCCTCGCCGTTATAGTTCGCCCCCGCGCCGCACACCTCGCCTGCGCTCGCGCAGCCAGTGGCGCCACTCGCCGGAACGGTGACGCATAACCCGAGCGCGGCACCTTCGGCGATGCTGCACAGCCCGCTGCAGCACTCGCTGTCGAGCGTGCACGCGTCATCGATCTGCGTGCAATACGACGGGGCGGCGTTGCACAAGCCGTCCTTGCACAAACCCGAGCAGCACTCTTCATTGCCTCCGCAGGTGTTGCCCGAGGTTCGGCAGGCCAGATTCAACGGAGCGCACACACCATCGGTGCACACGCCGCTGCAGCACTCGCCGCCCTCGTCGCACGCCTGGTTGTCCGACGTACACTGCTCACTCGAGCAGCGGTAGTTCACGCACGAGAACGAACAACAATCCGGTCCCGAGAAGCACTCGGCATCTGCGGGAAGGCATTCACCGACGACACGGGCGCATTGCCCCGTGAGCTCATCGCAGTTGCCCACGCAACATTCATCGTCGGTCGCGCACACAACGCCGTTGGCGCTGCATTCCGGTGGGGGGTTCTCCTTATTGGAGTCACCACACGCAAACACGACAGCTAAGCTGACCAGGATGAGGTGCTTCATCGCGTCTCCCCGCGGCTGAGCCGCTTGCTAGAGACTCAAGTGGCAGCGGTCTGCCATCTGGTCGCAGAAAACCGCCCTACCCACATTGCCGTTCACCAGCGCCGTACGAACCGTGCGCATGTGCCACGCCCTGCCACCTGCGGGTTGCGACGATATACTCGCCGCGTGGGCTCTCGCGAGGACTGGCAGCGCCGGCTAGGTCCGCTCTATGGCGGCGCGGTCGCGCTCGTGCGCTCCACACCGTGGCGCTGGCCTACCGATGTCGGTCACGATGACGCGCGGTCGTCGGCATGGGTGATCGCGGTCGGCGTACCGATCGGGCTCGCGGCATGGCTGGTGGCGGTCGTGATCGACGGGATCGGGATGTCGCCAGCGATCGCCGCGCTGTTCGGGCTCGCGGTGCTGACCATCGCATCGGCCGCGATCATCGAGCGTGGCGTCGCCGAGCGGATCGATGATTGGCAGGGCCAGGTGCGGTCGCCCGGCGTCACGACAGTGTTGACGCTCGTGTTCGTCACCATCGTGCGCGCGTTTGCGATCCTCGCGATCCCGCCGTCTCGGTGGTTATGGGTGTTGCTCGCGGTGGCCGTGATCGGACGCTGGGCGGGCGTGTTCGTGCAGGCGCTCGGCGATCCGATCGCCGACGATGGCGTTCGGCGATCGTTGGTCGCCACGCCGACGCCCGCGTGGCTGACCGCCACGATCAGCCTCGTGGTGACGATCTTCGCGACGATCGCGCTCGGCAAGCTCGGGATCGTGGTGATCGGAATCACCGCGGCTGCTGCGTTCGGTCTGGGGCTCGAAGCCCAACGACGTGACGCCGGGTTGTCAGCGCCGGTGGTGGCAACCGCCGCGGCGGTCGGGGAGCTCGTGGTTCTATTGTTTGCCACCGCCGGTCGGTGATTCAGATCGCGCACCGAGCTCGACACGGGTGGCGCCCCACGAGCCTCGCTCGGCGGGCCCGTAACTGGTCACCAGCGGATGGCGGTCGAGAACACCGTGGACGATCCGGCGCAGGGTTCCCGCTCCCTTGCCGTGAACGATCCGCACGCTGATAAATCCGGCGGCGTGTGCCGCATGCAGATATTCGGTTACTAGATCGGCGCAATCGGCAGGGCGGAACGTATGGAGGTCGAGCTCGTCCGTGATCGCAACCGTCGTGACCTCATCGAGATCGTCGGGATCGTCGCTGGTCATCCTGGCCATGCCGATCGATCGGCCACGAACGGGATCATTCGCGAGCGCAATTCGGGCGGGACCCGCCGGTCGAGCAGAGCGGCGATCTCGTCCGGGCGGTAGATCTGCGAGAAGTGCATCAGCACGACGTGCTGATTCTCGAACCTCGCGGCGCGCTCGATCAACTCATCGAGATGGATGTGACATCCAGCGCGCGCAGCTTCGACCGATTTTCTTTCGTCGAGAAACGTACACTCGACGATCAGCACGCGTGCCTTCAGCAGCTCGGGCGCGTGATCGAGCGCGGACACCAGCGTATCGGTCGCGTATGCCAGCTCGATCCGATCGTCGACCTCTGTGATCTGCTCGCCCGCCCGGCGCCGCTGCGCGATCTCCTGGCTCGGTAATCCGTGAAGCTCGGGCTTCAACTTGGCCACTCTGCGTACGAGTAGGTAGCCGAGCGACGGCACCGGATGAAACGTACGCACCGCGCGGATCAGTAGATCCGGACGCAGCGCCAGTTCGTCACCGGGCGCCATCCCGATCGGCTCGATCGCGAGAGCGAAGCGCTGCAGCTTCGACAGCGCAGCGAGCGCAGTCGTCAGGTCATCGATAATCTCGACCGGCATGATCACGCGCGGCGGTCGGGTCTTGCCATGCAGGCCGCGGATCCCGAGCAGGGCTGGCAAAGCCCCCACATGATCGGCATGGCCGTGCGAAAGCACGATCGTGTCGATCGCGCCAAATGATCGAGGAGAGATGCCGGCGTCGAACAGAATCCCGAGCTCCGGCACGGTGATCGACGTATAAACGCCACCAACCGAGACGCCGCGCACGGTGTACGGACCGGCTGTGACGGTTGTCAGCATCGGCGCAGTATACGTGGCTGCGCCCCGTCGATCTCCGGCGTGACTGGCGACATCTTTGGGTAGAATCGACGCACCAACGATGCTGTGGTACCTGGTCCTGGCAGCGCTCGCGATGTTGTTCGTGCTGTCGGTGACGCTGCCGGTGCCACGGCGGATCTGGGCGTTCACGATCTACAGCGGCAAGTACCTCGGGCTGTGGCTGAGCGACGCGGTGGGGCTACGCAAGCTGGCGATGGCCGCCACCGGGCAATCCACCGAGTATCAACGCCTCACGCGGCCGGTGCTGCTCAGGATGTGGTGCGAGGACATGGGGCCGACGTTCATCAAGTTCGGTCAGATCATCGCGTCATCCGCGGGCATGTTTCCCGATCCGTACGTAAAGGAATTTCAGAAGGTCCTCGATCGCGTAAAGCCGTTCGCGTTCGCGGAGGTCCAGCGCACACTCGACGAGCAGCTCGGTCCCGAACGCGCGGGCCAGCTCGCCGAGATCGATCCGAAGCAGCTCGCGTCAGCCTCGATCGCGCAGGTTCATGCGGCCAAGCTTCGCGACGGAACGCTGGTGGTCGTGAAGGTTCAGCGCCCGGGGATCATCGCGCGCTGCATGGCCGACATGAAGCTGATGCGAGTCCTCGCGCACGTCGTCGCGCGGTTCAAGAAGAACGCCGAGCTCGCGAATCCGGTCGGCGTCGTCGATGATTTTACCAATACGCTCACCGAGGAGCTCGACTTTCGCAAGGAGGCCGCGAACCTGGATCGGTTCAACGACATCATGCGCGAGTTCGGGCACAAGCACATTCATGCGCCGGTGCCCCATCACGAGCTCACGACGCGCAAGGTGTTGGTGATGGAGCGGTTCGTCGGATTGCGCGTCGATCGGTTCGAGGAGATCCGTGCGCGGGGCATCGACGGCGAGTCCAAGCTGGTCGACGGACTCCGCGCGTGGTTTCAATGCGTCGTGTTCTACGGGTTCTTCCACGGCGACGTTCACGCCGGAAACCTCATGCTGCTCGACGACGACACCATCGGGTTCTTGGACTTCGGCATCGTCGGTCGATTCGACGACAAGCAGCGGTTCCTCGTGACCGACTACATGATCGCATTCGCGACCGGCGACTACCGGCGGCTCGCCGAGATCATCTGCGAGATGGCGGGGGCGCCACCGGGGCTCGATATGGCGGCATTCGTCGAGGATCTCCGCATCACGTACAGCCCGCTGCTGACCCTGTCGTTCGGCGAGGTGAACTATGCCGAGTTCCTCCCCGGCATCCAGCGCACCGCGACGCGACACCGCGTGAAGATGCCCAACGAGTTCATCCTGATCACCAAGCAGCTGCTGTATTTCGATCGCTACGCCAAGTCGCTCGCACCCAAGCTCAACGTGTTCACCGATCCTCGGCTCGTACTCGGGATGATGCAGGACATCCAAAAGGCGCGGTCCCAAGGCGCCAGCTGATGGGGACGCGACCGCCGAGACCACGAGGTTCTCCGGAGCGCGTAACTGCTCGGCTGGCTCTGCGGATCGCGGGTTCAGATCGTCCGCGTCCACGGACGCTGCGAGCTCTGCGGTCCAGATCAGCCGAAGCGATCGTCGATCGCGCGATCGGGGTCTTTGCGCTTCTTGCCGGACGGCTGTTCGCCATCGAGTAGCTTCAAGAACGTGGTGAGATTTTCGCTCTGGCGAGCGTCGACCGAATGGAACGCGACGCCGAGCTGATAGGCCTCATCGATCATGGTGCACCACACGACGCGTGCCTTGACTTGAAACGCATCGCTGAGGACTTCGCCATCGAATACGAGGGCGAGCTCGACTTGGATCTCGCAACCGACCTGCAATGGAGTTGGCAGGTCCGCGCATAAACCGCCACGCGAGACGTTGCGCGACCGACCTTCGATCACCGTGGAACCTGCGCGGAGTGTGATCGCCGCTTCGTGGGCATAGCGCGGCTCACGTTCGGTCCCGGGACGACTCACCTGTCATAAGCTTCGCGCCGCGGCGGGTCCGCTGGCAAGTTTTCCGTGGGTTAGCGTGTCCGGCCCGCGGACGTAACTCGCCGGAGACGCTGTAGTTCTTCGCTGAACCAACCGCCGGTCGCGTCGTCGAGGATGGCGTGGGCTTCGAGCGCGGGCAGCCCGGGTGTCCTCCGCGCGTCCCCGCCACCCGCTCGGAGCCACACGAAATAGCTGCGGATCACTCGGCTACTCAGGGCAGCCCGCTCGCGCCGGCGTGCCGCTTCGATCGACGCAGCTTGTAGCTCTCGCCCATCGAACACGAGTCGATCGAGCCGCCAGGTGGCACGGACATCGAGGACCGTGCCGCGATCCACATCGGGCTCGGTGTCTTGCCAGCTCGCGTCCCAACCCCATCGCACGCTCACCCATGGCGCCAAGCTGGCGAGTCGAGCTCGCCGAGTCCATCCGCGCGACGGCGACCGGTCGAGTCCCGCCGCCGCATACGCTGCCGCGAGCACGCGCGCAATCGACGGCGCAGCGCGGGGCGACCCAATCGCCAGCGGATCGAGCACGGGTTGCGCGAGCTCGTCACCCTCGCCGAGCTCGCTCGCGTCATCGCTGTCGTCGGACCACGGCTCGGCATGAGCTCGGCCGATGCCGATCGCGATGACGAGCGCAAACGCGACCGCTCGCATTACAGACTCCAGTCCACCAGCAACCACAGCTCGTCGCCTCGCTCGATGCGAGGTCCGCTCCCCAGTTGGCCGGCGCGCCGAACTGGCTCATCGAGATGACGGCGCCACCCGATCGACAGCTCGATCCGGTGTGAAAAACCATCGTGATGCGCGACGTCGAGGTGGTGTGGCGTCGGCGCATACACCTCGGGGGCCGCACGCCGATCGTACGGATCCGATGGAACTTGAGCAGTCTCGTCATCGTCATCGTCATCGTCGATATCGAACCCGTGCGAAGCATCGTCACGAGCGTCCGCAACAGGTGCTGCAACGGCGCGCGTGGCCAGCACGATGAGCAGCACGAATACTGCAGTCAGGATCCACGCCAGCGTCGAATGTGGCTGGTTGCGTGCCTTGGCGACGGATCGTACGGTGCGGATGTGCCGGCGGCGCTGACTGAAAATGCTCTCGCTGTGCTTCGTGCGCGCTACCTCGCGCGCGAAGCGGGCGCGGTCGTTGAGACACCGGAGCAACTGTTCCGCAGGGTCGCGACCCATGTTAGCGCCGTCGAGGCTCACTTCGGGTACTCCGCTGACGAGATCGCCGGTGCCCGCGATCGGTTCGAGCGCATGATGTCGTCGCTCGAGTTCTTGCCCAATTCGCCAACTCTCATGAACGCGGGCCGACCACTCGGACAGCTCGCGGCGTGTTTCGTCGTCCCCGTCGAAGACTCCACGACCGGTGTGTTCGAAGCGGTGCAGTGGGCCGCCGAGATTCAGAAGACCGGCGGTGGCACCGGGTTCTCGTTCTCCCGGTTGCGCCCCACCGGCGACCTGGTGGCGTCCACGGGCGGTACCGCTTCCGGACCGGTCTCCCTGATGCAGGTCTTCGATGTCGCTACCGAGGCGATCAAACAGGGCGGTACCCGGCGCGGCGCCAACATGGGCATGCTGCGGGTCGACCACCCCGACATCCTCGAGTTCATCGCGATCAAGCTCGATCCGACGCGGATGCGAAACTTCAACCTGTCGGTCGCCGCAACCGATGCGTTCATGGCCGCTGTCCGTGACGGCCGCTCGTACGACCTGATCAACCCGCGAACCGGCCTGGTCACCGGATCGCTCGATGCTCGCAAGGTGCTCGACGCGATCGCCAACGCGGCATGGGCCGTCGGGGATCCCGGCCTGGTGTTCATCGACCGGATCAACCAACTTCAACCGACGCCGCGGCTCGGAATGATCGAGGCCACCAACCCGTGTGGCGAGCAGCCGCTGCTGCCGTTCGAGTCCTGCACGCTGGGCAGCATCGACGTCGGGCGATTTACGGTGGTTAGCGCGGCCGGCAGCGACCTCGATTGGGCCCGCCTCCGCGACGTCATTCACCAGGCCGTGCGTTTTCTCGACGATGTCATCGACGCCAACCGGTATCCGCTCGACTCGATCGACCGGGCCACCAAAGCCACCCGCAAGATCGGGCTCGGGATCATGGGTTGGGCCGACGCGCTCGCTACCCTCGACATCCCCTACGATTCTGAGCCAGCGCTCGAGCTCGCTGGCCGACTCGCGAGCTTCTTCGAACGCGAGTCGCTGGCAGCCTCGGCCGAGCTCGCCGTCCGGCGCGGGCCATTCCCAACCTGGACGGGTTCGCGGTGGGACCAGGCCGGGGAGCGGCCGCTGCGCAACGCCACCACGACCACGATCGCTCCGACCGGGACGATCAGCATCATCGCGGGCTGTGCCAGCGGAATCGAGCCGCTGTACGCGCTCGCTTATCGCCGCAACGTTCTGGACGGCGCCGAGCTCACCGAGATCAACCCCGCGTTCCAGGCGCTCGCGAACAAGCATGGGTTCGGATCGGCCGAGCTGTTCGAAGCGATCGCCATCCACGGGGGGATCCGCGGTCGAGCCGACGTGCCGATCGAGGTTCAGCGGCGGTTTCCGATCGCGCACGACATCGACGTCGCTACTCACGTCAGAATGCAGGCCGCGTTTCAGCGGCACGTTCACGCCGCTGTCAGCAAGACGATCAACCTGGCGCACTCCGCCACGCCGCTCGATGTGAAAGCTGCGTACCAGCTCGCGTACGAGCTGGGTTGCAAGGGAATCACGGTCTACCGGGACGGCAGCCGAGAGGGCCAGGTTCTGGTCACCGGGATCCGCAGCCCTCGCGTGGGGACCGGACCCGACTGCCCGGAGTGTGGGGGGATTTTGATCGTTCAGAGCAGCTGCCGGTTGTGCCGGCACTGCGGCTGGTCGGCCTGCGGATGACGAATCGGATGAAAAAATGGGCATAGCGGCGCTCGCACCAGCAAGTGCGAGGCCGCGAACTGACCCCGTAATTCAAATAGGTTACTCGACCGTCGTGGCCGCCTATCGGACAGCTGTCCGACCCCCGTCGGACGCCGGACGAACGGCGCCACTGCAACCCCAGTCGTGTCACTCGCCCCGACGCCCCAATCGCGATCGACGCGGTAGCTCGCCAACGTTTAGCGGCGGCGACGGCGACGCGCCGGGCGCGGCGCGACAGCAGCAGCCTCGAGCTCCTCAAGATGCTCGAGCATGCTGATCATCGTATTGCGAGTGGCCGGGTGCGGCTCGTTCGTGATCGCGCGGCCGAGCGAGATCCGGAGCTCAGCGCGGAGCTCCGACTCGATCAGGCGATACGTGCGGAGCGCCTCTTCCGGATCGTAATGATGGAGGTCTGCTTCACAGCCGGTGGCTGCGATCCAGACCGCGGCGAGTGCAGCGGCGCGGCGGCCGGGCTGCGAAGTCGCAAATTCTTTGACGGTCGACCGCAGCCGTTGGCGAACCAGCGGGATGGGCGGAAGGGCGACGAGGCCATCGCTGTCGTCGTCTGGTCGACGGAGGATAGGGCGTGTCATTGACTTGTCGGTTTCCATGACTTTTTCTTCCTGGTCTCGCAGCAGGATCCGTGAATTTCCCCCCAGGGACTCACTCTGCGATGGGCGCGACCTTG
>JBFXAI010000054.1:0-44617 GCA_050184455.1 Kofleriaceae bacterium
GCACCACCCACGCTGCGAGCTTGCCCAAGGACTCCGAATCGAAGTAATCAACCAGCGTCCCCCGAACGAACAAAGTGGCCGGTTTTCAGACGATCACGACTGGCCGGTTTTGAGGTGATCGCCGAGGACCTTCGGGAAGCAAGACTCGTGGACCGTTCGTAGCCCAGACGAGCTTGGAGTCCATTAGCCGCCCGAGACGATCGAGGTTCGATAGCCAGGACGTGACACTCGGCTCCAACACATCCCAAACACTCAACCAGGACATCGCTACCTCGGCGTGGTCGTCAAGCATTCAAACAGACCTACGAGTGTGAGCAACAGAGATCGACATCCCCGAGAGACGAGATCGCCACAAGCCTCGAGAATTCTGCGTCAATTGCCGTAACTGGAGGCCAGGGACTCAGCTGCGTGATAATCCTGAGACGGATGCCCCCGTACCCGACGTTGACGAACCCGCCGATCAGCGAGGCGATTCTCGACATTCAGGTGCAGCTATCCGAAGGCACGCAGGCGGAGCACCTCGATGTGTTCGCGAACCATGTGGGGCCAGGCTTCGCGGCGGGCAAGCAGGTTGGCAATGCAGAGGTTACGATCGACGATGGGGAGATCGTGGCGCGAAGCCGAGTGACACTGGGGAAAATCTATTGGTCACACGATGGCAGTCGCGCCGTACAAGCGCGGACCAACGGCTTCACGTACAACGTCGTCAAGGGGTATCGCTCGTGGGCACTTCATCGCTCGCAGGCAGAACCATTGTGGTTGCACTATCTCGAGACCGCACACCCTTCCCGGGTGAAGCGTTGTGCGCTTCGGTACATCAACAAGATCGAGATTCCGGTGGGAGTCGACGTCAACCAGGTTCTCCGGACCCGCCCACAGATGCCCGAGAGCTTGTCAAAGAGCTTCCTCGAAATGTTCATGAGGGTTGTGGTGCCCATCGACGAGGACCGCCGAGCGATCATTACTCAGAATCTGCCTTCGACGGCCTCGGAGAATGCTGGATTCCTTCTCGTCGATGTCGATGTCTTCTCCACCCGCTCGCTCGAGCCGCGATCAACCGCTGTTTGGGACGAGTTCGAAGTTCTGCATGAACACGCGAACCGGTGCTTCTTCGAATCCATCCAACCTCAAGCCTTGGAGCGCTACAAATGAAACAGGTACGGGCTGAAACGCCTGTTGCCCCGACGCCAAGAGTCTCAGCGGAGGACGCGAAGCTGAACCGTGTGCGGGAGCTCGTGCTGCGGTCGCGGCGCGAACCAGAGACACTACATAGCCCAATCCAGCCAGGAACCACGGGCCAATTGTTTGTCGTACCTGTCGACGGTGCACCACGCGCCTTTACGGCGGGGGAGCTGCGAGAAGCGGTGACGGTTCTGATCGCGCAGATCGAAGCAAGCAGCGAAACCGTCCTCAAGGCATCGGACGTTCTGAAGCAGTCGGCGCGCCTTGAGCTTCGTGACGTTGACGTGGTGCTTGCGCTTAACGCGGAACCGCTCGATCCGATTCCGCCCTCGTTGCTACGCGCGTGGAGCGCATCCAACTCCAACTCTTTCGACGCCACGTCCTTTCTTCAAGAAGTCCACGCGCTCCATTCGAAGGGCGAGACCGATCGAGCTTTGGATGCCATCTTTTGTTGGTTCGACGACGAGCTCCGCGGGGACCGGAAGTCATCGTGTGAGCGCGCGCTCCGCATGGTCGACGTTGACGCATTTGACGAAGACTTGCTCGTTGGTTTCCTGTCAGCGACGTTTGCTGCTCGACGTTTTCTTCCTGCGCGCGCAGAGCTCGTCGAGCGAGTGCGTGTCCGCCTATCACGAGAAATCGGTGCCGCTGAAACCAACCAGCTCCTGCGAGAGCTTTCCTAAAGGTCGTGACTGCTGAGTGGCTCAACGATCCAGAGCGTGCGCCCTACGCATGGATTCCTTACATCGCAGTTGGGATCACTAGCCCGAGCGCGGACCAGATGCACGCCGCGCTCCTATACAAGGATGCGGACGAAGGGGTTCGCGCGCTGCACTTCTGTTGGCATCACATTGGGCGTGACGAGGAAGCCCCCCATGGCTATCACTGGGTCGAGCCGCGAATGCGAGCCTCACAGGCGCGCTCGATTGCGGCTCACTGTCGACGGGTCGCCGAAGCACGAACCCTGCACCAGGTTCCCTTCGCGTTCCGCTTTAATGACGATGTCCGATTCGACACCGAAACCGCGCAGCTTCTCGGACCAGCAGGGCAAGGACTTACGTGCGCGACGTTCGTCCTCGCCATGTTCGCGACCGCCGGCGCCAAACTGGTCGCAGCTTCTGACTGGCCGGCACGTCCCTGCGATGCATTCTGGTTCGAACGGATTATCGGGCTCCTGACTCACAATCATCCGGATCATGCGCGAGCCCTGAGTGAACAAACCGACGCGGTCCGCTTTCGTCCTGAGGAAGTAGTGGCCGCAGCTGCGCAGCCGACGCGACCAGTGGCATTCGAAGTCGCACTTAGAAATGGACGCGATGTCCTCGGACGAATGGGCCGCACCCAGCTGGCTTGCTGGTTCGAGCGGACACAGGGCGGCTGTGCTCAGTCGGCGGGCACGCCGAGTGGCGGCTGCAGAAACTCATGACCACCCCTATGACCACCTTACTGCTCTGACCCGCACCGTCCCGCTCCAGTGGTCATGGCGAAACACCGTCGACACCGACGAAGAGTTCGTCTCGCCGACCTCTTCACACGGTGCAAGTCGTAGGTTCAATCCCTACAACGCCCACGAAAATTCACGAGACGAAGCGCCGAGTGCTTGATCGCGATCGACGCGTCCGCGTGAACGCCCGAACCGGCTCCTGCACCGACGCGACACTGCACACGCAGCTCGGCTTCGAGTTGGCGTTCCCACGCGCCTACGCGGGCTCCCTCGCGTAACCTTCGTCACGCGTGTCGAACCACCGCCACAGTGACGAACCGCAACCACAGGTTTCCCACCTGGTGTAGCGCCGCCGTCGGCGATTCGAGCGCCAACTCCTCGACCACTCGATGAGGGTCACCCGGGCATGGATGGTGCTGATAGCCGCCGCCATGAAGCGACTCACAGCCGTACTCGCAGTGTCCGTTGGCTGCGCCACCGAACCGTCGTCGATGGAGGAGCTCGATGAGCTGCCGCAACTCAACGCGCCGGTGATGTCCACCGGATACCAGGCCGTCCTCGCTGGCGAAACGATCTACTTCAGCGCGCGCTGGGCTCCGGACTGGCCGAACACCAACGAGTTTGGCTTCAAGGCCGCCTCGTGCGGTTCCGATTGCGAGATTCACGCAGTGCTCGGAAACGCCATCGACGGCTATACGCCTGCCCCGTCCGACCAGGCCTTCACCAACGACATTTGGATCGCCGTCACCTCGCGCGCGCCGGGTGCGTTGCAAGGCTCGGTGACGCTGCACAGCCGCGAGCACAATAAAGACGTGCTGCTCACGCTGTCCGACCTCGGCATCGAGATCGAGCGCGCCACCGAATTGGTCGCCGCGTGTTTCATCGGGCAGTCCACGACAAGCGGCGAGAGCTGCGGAGCGACCCGCCCGGCGGAGACTCCGCTCTATCTGGAAACGCACATCGCGACCGAAGCCGGATCCACCTACATTCGCGAGTTGGTCACGTTGCCCGCACATACCGGCTGGGACGAGACCTCTGGAACGTTGTGGTTCGGCGACCTCCCCGCGTCGACAGCCACGATCGATCTCCAATGGACATCACCGACGGGTGAGCTGTTCACCGCGCAGGTCGCGGTACCTGCGGTGGCCATTTGATCGCGGAGCGCTCGCGAGCTTAGCGCTTGCGCGTCTCGTCGCCGGTCGCTTCGTCCGACGCGGCCCAGTCGACGAGTTGCTCGTCCTCGACGGCGAGGCTGGTCTTCCACTCGCTGCGTCCGACGTCGGTCTCGATGTCGAGCTCGACATCCGCGACGTCTGCGATCTCGTGCGTATCGGTGATCGATAGCGCCGGCGTCGAGGGCGCGGTGCCGGTAGCCATCGACGACGACCCGCGCGCAGGAATCGTTGCCGCGACCTGCGGGCGGCGGATCGTGTTCGGGCGACCGACGTTGGTGCCGGCCTGACGGAACCGACCCGAGGCGTTTCGCGACCGCGACGACGACGGCTGCGAGGCGCGTTCGTCTGCCTCGAGCTCCGCGACGAGATCGGCGAGCTGATCGCCGCCCAACGCTTGCGCATCGGCGCTCGATTCGGTGGGCGCGGGCGCGCTGACCCGGAGCTCCGACGAGGTGGTCCGCGGAATCACCGCGCGCGGTGGAATCGTCGCGACCGGCGCGACCGGCGCAGGCGATGGACCGATCGTGTCGCGCGCCGGTTTGCTTGCATCGCGCGTCGGCCGCGTGCTGACGGCGACGCCGAGCGCACGCGATGCGATCTCGGAGATGCATGCCCACACGATCGGATGCGGGACGTGCTCGCATAGCGCCGGCACGCCGACGGTGTCGACGACGAGCCGTGCATCCACGCGGGTCGCGCCGAGGCAGGCGGTGAGCAACTTCGCCCACAGCGGGCGCGGCAAGTGGTTGGCGAGAATGTCTGGGGTCGTGTGGCGCAGCACATCATCGTGCGTCGCGACGCCCAGCTCGAGGGCTGCGGTTAGTACATCTACGAAGAACGCGCGTGCGTTCACCTAGCCACTCCGGCACGCGCTGCGGCGGCCGCGATACAAGCCCACAACACTTCGTGCGGCAGGTGCTTGGCGAGCATCTCAGGCGTGACAGTTTCCAGTACGCGCTCGGGCGTCATCGAGCCCGCGGCCAACGACGCCGACAACACGCGCGACAACAGGTCGGGCGGCAGATGATTCGCAAGCACGTCTGGGGTTGCGTGCGCGAGCACGTCGCTCGGCGCGAACATCTCGTGTTGCAGGCCCGATTCCATCATCTGGGCAAACCATGCCTGACGTTGATCCTGGCTCATCGAGATCGACGGTACACCTCGGCAGTCCGCGGTACCACCGACCTTCCTAACAACAATCCCGACAACAATCGACGCGCACAGCGTCGTCCGTACTCGCACCAAGCCATCGAGATTGCTCGAATCCATTGCAAGATGCTTGCATTGACGACCTTCGTCTTGCACGGTCAGAAAGGGATGCGGGACCAACGATCGATCATCGCATCGGGCACCCTGCTCTACCGGCACGTAGGTGAGTCGATCGAGGTCTTGCTCGTACATCCCTCCGGCAACTACAACCGGCGAGCCCCATGGGGAATCCCCAAGGGAGCGCCGGATCCAGAGGAAGAGCTCGAAGCGACCGCTCGACGCGAGACGTTGGAGGAAACCGGGCTCGTTGTGGCAGGACCGCTCGTCGACTTGGGACACGTCGACTACACGCGATCGCGCAAGCGCGTGCACGCATTCGCAGGACCTGCGCCCGAAGGCGCCGCACCGCGTTGTGCATCATGGGAAGTCGACAAGGCCGAGTTCATTGAAATCACGCGAGCTCGTCGAGTGATTCATCCGGATCAGGCCGCACTCCTCGATCGATTGCAGCGCCACCTCGGTGCCCAGGGCTGTGCCGTGGAATCCGAAAAAACGTCAGCCTGACCTGGGCTCACGCCTGCGGTGAGTCGTCGCTGTCGGTCGAGCATTGTCTCGAAAACTGACAGGCAAGACATTCCTCCTGGACAAAACTGCGCCTCATGGCACAGTGCGCGGCCGTTGTTTGCCGTCGAGGAACGGTGTGACCTCGCCAAACAGCTGATTCTGCACGACGTGATCTAGGGGCCTGCGCCCTACCTAGTCGGAGGGGTTGTTCCACCGAATTCGGTGCGCAACGTGCAGGGAGTCCTTCTATGCACATCGCGGCGGGACCCTCGTGCAGGGAATCACGTCACGAGTGCAACGGTTCACACCTCATCGACGTCTGACACAGATCAGGAGTAACACCGCCATGGCAACCACCCACTCACTTCGTCGCCAGCAGCGCTCCGCGCGCCGGACGACACATGGTGCGGTCAATTCTCGTCGAGTCGTAGGGATGCGACAGACGCGAGCTGTCCCGCAGGCCGCAGCCGCGCCGACGTCGGCGCCCACTCCGACGGTGGAGCCGGTGATCACGCCAGCGGCGGTGAAGACCGTGCGTCCGGCCCGCGCTCCTGACTCCGATGATCATCTGGCGGCGTACTTCCGCCAGCTGGCGGAGCATGACCTGCTTTCTCCCGACGATGAGCGCGAGCTCTCGCAGGGGATCGAGGACACCGAGATCATGACGTGGGAGCGCCTGCTCTCGCGGGGCGATGTCGTGCGTCCGCTGCTCGCGATGGTGGAACCGAATCTCGAGCAGCCGCTCAAGCTCCCGAAGCTGACGAAGGTCGCCGAGGACATGTCCAAGTCCAAGCGCGCGCTCAAGGACGATCGTCTCAACAAGAAGCTCCGCCTGGCGGCGAAGGAAGCCGCGGTGCAGCTGCGTGCTGCTGATCTGGATCGCGTTCACATCGATGCGGTGGTGCGCGAGCTCGATCGCGCGCGTGCGGCAGCGCTCGCTGGTGAGGCGACGTGGTGGACCGATGGCGGCAAGCGCGATGCGACGCAGTACCTCAACGAGGTTCATCAGGCGCATCGCGACGCGGCGAACCTCCGCGACGAGTTCGTACGGGCGAACCTGCGCCTCGTGGTGACGATGGCTCGGCGCTACGACCGCGGCGGCATGCCGCTCGCCGATCTGATCCAGGAGGGCAACCTCGGGCTGATGCACGCGGTGGCGCGGTTCGATTACCGGCGCGGTCTGCGATTCTCGACGTATGCGTGCTGGTGGATCCGTCATGCGATCGGTCGCGCGCTCGCCGACAAGGCGCGCGCGGTACGAATCCCGGTGCACATGCTCGAGGCGCAGCAGCAGCTGGAGAAGGTTCGCCAGGCGCTGGTGGGCGACCTCGGTCGTCCGCCGACGCCGCAGGAGCTCGCGCGTGCCGCGCGGGTCCCGCTCGCCAAGCTCAACCAGATGCATCGCTACATCATGGGACAGCCAATGTCGCTCGACCGGCCGGTTCATGACGACGACGATCGTAGCTTCGGCGACACCATGGCTGATCCGGACTCCGAGGAGCACTCGCCGGCGGATGACCTGACGACACAGACCCTAACCTCGCAGATCAAGCGGCTGCTCCATCACCTGTCACCGATCGAAGCCGACGTGCTCACCAAGCGGTTCGGCCTCGGCGATGACGAGGAGCGGACGTTCCGCGAGATCGGCGATCAATACCACCTGTCGCGCGAGCGGATCCGTCAGATCCAAAACTCGGCGCTCGACAAGCTCAAGCGAGCCCTCGAGCGTGAGCACCGCGGCCACGTCGAGATGTAAGCGCGTTTCGCCTGGCGGCAGCGCCGCTGAGTTAGGTAGGGTCCACCTCGATGAATGGGTGGACCCTCGTTGTTTTGTGCGCAGCTGCGGTGACCGCGCACGCCGATACGCCGAACCGTGGCGCGACGCGCATCGCCCCGCCTCCGCCGCCACCGGGGTACAACGGCCTCGGCGCGGGGAGCGTGTCACCTGCGGACGTCGCGAAATACGCCGCGCAGCCCCTAGATGGCGCGGTATCGCGGCGGATCGAGACGCTGCTCGACGTCCGCGGCGCGAGCAGTGGCCACATCACGCAGGCCGGCAACCGCATGGTGTTCAGCTGGCGAATCACCGGCACCAGCCAGGTATGGCGCCAGGACGGACCGATGAAGCTACCGGTGCAGCTCACCGGTGGTGAAGATCGAACGTCGGTGGTCGGCATTTCGCCCGATGACACCGTGGTCGTGGTGAGCCGTGACGTCGGCGGTGAGGAAAATCCCGGGCTGTACGTGCTCGATCCGGCCGGCGGTCCACTCAAGGTCGTGCAGCACACGCCCAAGGTCCAGACCTCCCTGCAATTCGTCTCCGACGACTCGAAGTCACTGTACTTCCGCGCCAACGACATCACACCGTCGTCGTACGCGATCTATCGCTACGATCTGAAGGCGGGGACCAAGCAACTGGTGTTCGACCAACCCGGCCTGTGGTCGATCAGCGATCACCAAGGCGACTCGTGGCTATTGACCAAGGCGCTCGGCAACACGCAGGTCGAGATCTATCGCTACGACGTCGCGAGCAAGGCGCTGACGCCGCTGCTCGGCCAGAACGAGGTTGAACAATACGCGGTGGCGTTCGGCGCCAAGCCAAACCAGGTGCTGGTGCGCACCAACAAGCTCGGCGACTTTCATCGACTGTACAGCTTCGACGGTAAAACGCTGACGCCGATCACCCCGGCGGTCTCGCATGACGTGCAGAGCTTCGCGATCGATCGAGCTCGGCAGCGCATCTACTACACGGTGAACGAGCACGGGTACAGCAAGCTCTATGTGATCGACGCGAAGACGCATCGCCCGCTCGCGCTGCCGAAGCTGCCCGACGCCGAGAACATCTCGCTCACCGGCCTGTCATACAACGGCCGGTTCGCTCAGCTCTCGATCGACGGATCGACGATGCCGTCGCAAACCGTATCGTTCGATTGGCGGACACGGAAGGCGACGACCTGGCGGCTGCCGAGTACGCCCGAGGTCGACGTGAAGCGGTTCGCCAAGGCGACGCTCGAGTATTACCCGGCGCGCGACGGAACGAAGATCCCGATGTTCGTGCGCCGGCCCGCCAGCTGTACGGGGCCGTGCCCCGTGGTCGTCGATTTTCATGGCGGACCCGAGAGCCAGGCGCGCCCAGGATTTTCGACGACCGCCCAGCTCTACGTCGACGCCGGGTTCATCTACGTCGAGCCGAACGTCCGGGGCTCCGCGGGCTACGGCAAGACCTGGCTGCATGCCGACGACGGGCCCAAGCGACTCGCGGTGATCACCGACATCGCAGATTGTGCGCGGTTCATCCGCGCCACGTGGACCAAGGATGGCAAGCCGCCGCGGATCGGCGTCACCGGCGGCAGCTACGGCGGCTACTCGACGCTGATGGCGATGACCTATCTCGCGGGCGCCTACGACGTTGGCGTCGCGGAATACAGCATCTCGAACCTGACAACGTTTCTGATCAACACCGCACCGTATCGCCGGATCTTGCGAATCTCCGAATATGGCGATCCGGTGAAGGACGCGGCGGCCCTCGCCCAGCTATCGCCGATCACCCACGTGGCCAAGCTCAACGCGCCGCTGCTCCTGATCCAGGGCGTCAATGATCCGCGGACGCCGGTCGGCGAAGCGATGCAGATCTATGCCGAGCTCGCTCGCCGCAAGATTCCCAGTGGGCTGATCCTATTTGCCGATGAGGGCCACGGCGCCAGCAAGCGCAGCAACATCGTGCTTCAGCTCGGCCACGCGATCGCGTTCTTCGAGAAGCACCTGAAGCGCTAGCTCAGCCGAGTCGACCGATCAGGAACCGCACTAGCGCTTCGGCCTTCGGCGCGAACGTCGCGAGCTCGACGTATTCGCTGGTGGTGTGAAATCCAGCGCCGCGCGGCCCGAGCCCATCGATCGCCGGGACACCGAGCGGAGCGATCGTGTTGGCGTCGGACCCGCCGCCGAGCAGTGGCGCTTCACCGTCGCCCAGCCCGGCTGCGCGCGCACACGCGGCGTATTCATCGCGCAGCGCCGCCGATGCCGGCGTGCGCTCGAGCGGCAACCGCCGCGGCCCGCCCGAGACGTCGATCGTCACACCCGGCACCGCAGCCGCAGCCGACTCGGCAGCGGCGCGGATCGACGCCACCAGCGCGGTGGCCGCATCGATCGTCTCGTAGCGCAGATCGATCGCGCATTCGGCGCGCTCGGGGACGGTGTTCTTCGATGTGCCACCGGTGAACTGGCCGACATTCACCGTGGTGCCCGCGCTGTAATTCGTCAGTTGCTGGATCGCGTCGATGGCTTTCGCGAGCGCCCAGATCGCGTTCGCGCCGTCTTTGTGATTGTTGCCGGCATGCGCGGCTTTGCCGTTCGCGACGAGCGTCATCGCGCCGACCCCGCGGCGGCGCGTGATGATCAGATCGTTCGAGCGTCCCGATTCGAACACCAGGCCACATGCCGCGCCGTTCGCACATGCTTGCAGGTGCGGCATGGAGCTCGGTGAACCGACCTCCTCGTCGGACACCGACACGACGATCACGGGGAGCTCCGCGAGCACGCCGAGCTCGTCGAGCGTCGCCAGCGCGCCGCGGATCACCGACAGACCGCCTTTCATGTCGAGCGCACCCGGACCGATCGCGCGGCCCGCCTCCTCTCGCCAGCCCTCGAAGTGGCCCGGCGGAAACACGGTGTCGTGGTGACCGATCAGCATGATCGGCGCCGAGCCCGGACGCGTCGCGGCAGGCGTCCGCCACATCAAGTGATCGCCATGCTCCGGCCCGCCGGGCACCACGGTGCACGCGAGCGACGGCAGCGAATACGCTGCGCGCAGCAGCTCGCCGACGCGATTCACGCCGGTGACGTTCGAGGTGTAGCTATTGATCTCCACCCATTGCCGCGTGAGCGCGATCATCTCGGCGCTCCGCGCATGAACGGCAGCGATCGCGTTCGCGAGTAGCTCCGATCGACCGGCTTGATTCCCCATTTGCGTAAGCCATGGCATACCCTGTCTCGCGATGGCAAAGCGATTCAAGGCCGCGATCATCGGCGGCAGCGGCTATGGCGGCGCCGAGATGGCGCGCCGCTTATTGATGCATCCCGACGTCGAGCTCGTGCGGGTCGCGTCGATCGATCACGTTGGCGAGCCACTCGGTGCGGTTCACCCGAACCTCGACGGTGCTACTCGGCTCACGTTCGAGGACCTGCCGCCGGCGGAGGCTGCTCGCGGTTGCGACGTCGCCCTGCTCGCGCTTCCCCACAAAGTCACCGCGGCCAAGGTGCCCGAGCTGATCGCCGCGGGCGTGAAGATCGTCGATATGTCGGGCGACTTCCGGCTGCGCGATGTCGCGAGCTACGAGAAGTACTACCAATCGAAGCATCCGCATCCCGAGCTGCTCGGGACGTTTGTCTACGGTCTGCCGGAGCTTCATCGCAGCGCGATCAAAGCGGCGAAGTATGTCGCGTCGCCTGGATGCTTCGCGACCACGATGACGCTCGGCCTGCTACCGCTCGCGCGCGCTGGCCTGCTCGACGGCGCCACGGCGCATGTCATGGGCATCACTGGCTCGTCGGGCTCGGGGATCGCGCCCGGCGCCGGCACGCACCACCCGAGTCGCGCCGGCAACCTGAAGACCTACAAGCCACTCGAGCATCAGCACGTTCCCGAGGTAGTTCAGACCCTCGAGGATGCTGGTGCCAAGGCGGTCGAGCTGAGGTTCGTCCCGGTGTCGGCACCGCTGACCCGCGGGATCTTTGCGACCTGCTTTGTCGAGCTGCCTGCCGAGATCGACGCCGCGCGCCTCGGTTCGCTGTTCGACGAGAGCTACCGGAACGAGCCGTTCGTGCGGCGCCCGCTCAAGCGGTTGCCCGAGGTCGTCGCGGTGGCGGGCTCGAACTTCGCCGAGGTGGGCTTTGCGGTGGGTCCCGTAACCGGCGGTAAGCGGACCGTGACCTGCTTCTCCGCGCTCGACAACTTGATCAAGGGCGGCGCAGGCCAAGCGATCCAGAACATGAATTTGGTGCTTGGGTGCCGCGAGAACGCGAGCCTCGAGGATGTGGGGAACTGGCCATGAAGGAAGGCATCGGCGAGCTGTTGGTCGTAAAGATCGGCGGCGAGGTCGCAGGGTCGAAAGAAGCCAGCGTGCTCGCGAAAGACCTGAGGGTCCTCGTCGAGGGCGGCGCGCGCGTCGCGATCGTGCACGGCGGCGGACCGCAGGCCACCGAGCTGCAGAAGAAGCTCGGGCTCGAGACGCGCCAGGTCGCAGGACGGCGCGTCACCGATCCCGCGACGCTCGACGTCATCAAGATGGTGGTCGCGGGAAAGCTCAATGTCGATCTGTGCGCGGCGCTGGTCGCCAGCGGGCTGGCGCCGATCGGTCTCAACGGCGCATCCGGCTCGATGGTACGCGCGACCCGGCGGCCACCCAAGGTCTACACCAGTGCTGGACCTGATCCGGTCGACCTCGGGCTGGTCGGTGATGTCACCGGCTTCAACCTCGAGCTGTTGGCATTGTTGTGGTCGCATGGCTATGTGCCGGTGATCGCGTGCCTGGGCGCCGACAACGCAGGCGCGGTGTTCAACATCAACGCGGATACCGTGGGCAACCAGCTCGCGGCGGCGCTCGAAGCGGACCGGCTGTTCCTCGTCACCTCGACGCCCGGTGTGCTGCGCGATGTCAACGACCCGTCGTCGCGGTTGGCCCAGCTGACGTGCAGCCAAGCCCGTGCAGCGATCGCCGACGGCGTGGTCAGCGGCGGCATGATCGCGAAGCTGGAGGAAGCGATGGCGATCGTCGATCAAGGCGTCGGCACGATTCACATCCTCGGCAAGCTCGGCGCCGGAGATCTGGTCCGATCGGTGCGTGAGCCTGGCGCGGTGGGCACGACCCTGGTGTCGGGATGACACCCGTGCTCGAGGGTCGCGTCGCGATCGTCACCGGCGCTAGCCGCGGAATCGGCGAAGCGATCGCGCGCCACATGATAGCGAATGGCGCGAGCGTGGTGCTCGCGTCGCGCAAGCAGGAACCGCTCGATGCGCTCGCCGCCGAGCTCGGCCCGCGCGCGCTTCCCGTCGCGTGTCACGCCGGCAAGCCCGGTGACATCGAGGGATTGTTCGCGCGCACCGTCGAGAAATTTGGCCACATCGACATCCTGGTCAATAACGCCGGCACCAACCCACACAACGCGCCCATGCTCGAGGCTGACTGGCCGGTGTGGGACAAGACGTTCGAGGTCAATCTCAAGGGCTATTTCGACGCGACTCGGCGCTTCGCTCACCACGTCCGTGCGCGCCGCGGCGCGGGTGCTGTCGTCAACGTTGCTAGCGTGTTTGCCGAGCTTGGAGCCCCCCATCAAGGCATCTATGCGATGACCAAAGCGGGCATTCTGTCGATGACGAGGACCCTCGCGCTCGAGCTCGGCGGCGAAGGGATCCGGATCAACGCGGTCGCGCCTGGCCTGATCGAGACCCGGTTCGCCGAGGCCGCCATCTCCGACCCGGCATTCAAGGAGCGCGTGCTCGCGCGCACCGCGCTCAAGCGACTCGGGCGGCCCGAAGATGTGGCCGGCGCGGTAACGTTCCTCGCCAGCGACGAGGCGAGCTACATCACCGGCACGATCGTCCATGTCGACGGCGGCTGGACCGCCTGGTAGTCGGCTACGTCGGCTCGATGCCGATCCAAAGCGGGCAGCGCTGCTCGTGTGCGAGCGCGCGCGCAGCGAGAATTTTCGCGCGCGCGTCGTGTTGGCTGGCACGCGCGATCACACCGCGCCCCTCGAGGTGAACCTTTCGAGCGAGCGCCCGAGCATCTGCCTCGCTGTATCCGAACTGCTCGCACAGCACGCGAACGACGAGCTCGAAGGTCGTGAAATCGTCGTTGCGCAAGACGACGTAGACGTCGCCAACACCGGGCAGCTCGAGCGGCGAGTCACCCGTCGGATGCGCGAGCGCGAACAGCACTCGGCCTCGATCGACGCCGTGGTCGTCGAGCACGCTCGCCGCGGCGCAGTGATCGAGCGCCGCCCACACATCGATGCAACCCGGCGGACGACTGTTCACGCGACCACGCGCTGCGGCAACCGTCATCGTGAGCACGCCGTCATCGGGCGCCAGCGGCTCATTCGCGGCGATCACCGCAAGCACGCGGTCTTCGAGCGATTCGACCGCGCAGCCCGCGTGCGCCAATGCAGCGACGATCGTCTCGTCTTGCAATAGGCCGTAGAGCAGATGGATCGACGACAGCTGCTGGCGACGCGTCTCGGCCTCGTGACGCGCGACGTGGAACATCACCTGGGCAGCCTCATCGAATTGGCCGATCGACCAGTCGTACTCGCGCCGCACACGCATCTGTTGCCACCAGTGCACGCCGAACGCCGACGCGGCTGCGCCGAGAACCAGCTGCCAGAGCTCCACATCTGTAACGTTGCCGGGGATCCGGCCGCCTGTCGAGGGCTAACCCGAGCGGCCGCGACCGGCCAAGAACGCGGCCAGCCGCTCGCGGTGTTCCGAGGTCTGGAACATCAGGGTTTGGAGGTACGCCTCGTAGCCGAGCGCGGTGGTGAGATCGACACCCTGTCCGTAGTCGATCGACAGCTTGGTCGCCGCGGCCGCACGACGCGGGGTTGCACTGATGATCTTGCGCGCGATCGCTTCGGCTGCCGAACCCAGCGCATCCGGAGCCACCACGTCGGTCACCAGGCCGAGTGCCTGCGCGGCTTTTGCGTCGAGTGTCTCTCCGGTCAACAGCAACTGGCGCGCGCGCGCGATGCCGACCATCCGTGGTAGCAGCCACGTCAAACCCATGTCCGCGCTCGCTGCACCGATCCGGCCGAACGCAAACATCAGCGAAGCTCGCTCGCTCGCGATCGCGAAGTCACACGCCAACGCGAGTGCCGCGCCGCCACCGACGGCCACGCCGTTGAGCGCGGCGATCACCGGCAGGTCGAGCTCGCGGATCCGCGCGATCACACGGTTGAAGCCGCGCACCAGGCGAAACTGAACCTCGGCATCCATTCCGTCGGTGTTGACGATCGTCGACAACTCGGCGCCCGCGCAAAACGCTTTGCCAGTACCGGTAAGCACGACCACACGACACTCCGCGTCGGCCTCGAGCTCATCGAAGATCGCGAGCATCCGGGTGATGAATTCGGGCGTGAGCGGGTTCCGGCGGTCCGGATCGTCGAACGTGATCCATGCGACTTCACCACGGCGCTCGAGCTTGATCGACGCTTGAGAGGACGACATCACTACCTGCCTTTCCACAGTGGCCGGCGTTTCTCGGCAAATGCCCGCGGACCTTCTTGCGCATCATCGCTGGCATACACCGGGCGATAGATCGCCTCGGCTTCATCGAGCGCGGCCTCGCATCCGCGATCGAGCGCTGCCCGGATGCTGCGCTTTCCGGCGGCCACCGACAGCGGCGCGTTGTCGGCGATCTGCCGCGCAAGTGCGGCCGCGCGCGCGCGAACGGCATCGGGAGTGGGCTCGACATGGTTGATGAAGCCCAGCTGATGCAGTCGCTCGATCGGCACCAGATCGCCGACCAACACCAGCTCGCTGACGATCGGCTCGGGAAGCATCCATAACAGCGGCATCCCCCATGGCGAACCGCGACCGATCTTGGCCTCGGTGATCCCCGCACGCGTACCCGCGAGTCCGACGCGAAGATCGCAACTCAGCGCGAGCATCATGCCGCCGCCGAACAGGTCGCCAGTCATCGCCGCGATGATCGGGACGCTCACGCGCCGCATCGCGCGCTGAAACGGATCGTCGAGGAAGCTCAAGATGTCGCGCCCCGTCTCGGCCTTGAGTTGGGCGGCCTCCTTGAGATCCAGTCCGGCGGAGAACACGCCGCAGTCGGCAGAGGTCAGCACGATCACCCGAACATCGTCGCCAAGCTCCCGCCACGCCTGGCTCAGCCCGTTGAAAACCGCCACGGACATCGCGTTCTTGCGTGCCGGGCGATCGATCCGGATCGTCGCCACGCCGTCGGCGACCGAGACAGTTAGTGGAGCCGGCTCAGTCACGACGAGCCCCTTGGCAGGATGGCGGCCGCGTGCCTAAGCTGCCCGCTCGATGTCCGACGATGCCAAACCGCTCGTGCCATTTCTCGAGATCCCCGAGGACGGCAAACCGTACCTGCGAGGCCTGCGCTGCACCAGCTGCAAAGCCGTGTTCTTCGACCGGCGAGCCAACTGCGCGAGCTGCGGTGCGCGCGGCTCGCTGGCCTCCGAGCGGGTGGCGAACCGCGGCAAGCTGTTCGCGTTCTCGATCATTCATCGCTCATTCCCTGGCGTCGAGGTTCCGTACATCTCGGCGATCGTCGACCTCGACGGCGGCGGGACGCTGAAGGGCAACTTGAAGGGAATCGAGCCGACTCCCGCAGCGCTGCGCGCCGGTATGGCCGTCGAGCTGGCGTTCGGCGTGGTGCCCGAACGCGACGACAAGGGCAACCGCTATCTCGGGTATCACTTCGTTCCCGCCGGAGGTGCCGCGTGAGTGACCACGTCTATGTTCAGGGCGTCGGCATGATCAAGTTCGGCCGGTTCGCCGAACGCACGGTGTTCGAGCTCGGTGCCGACGCCGCACTGCTCGCGCTCGACGACGCTGGCCTGTCGCTCGACGCGATCCAGGCGCTGTATTGCGGCAACGTCTACGAAGCCAACAACATGCCGGGGCAGAAGATCCTGCGGCAGATCGGCCAGACCGGGATTGAGGTGGTCAACGCCTCGGCCGCTTGCGCGTCGGGCGCGAGCGCGTTCCGGCTCGGCTGGGCCGCGATCAAGGCTGGCATCTATGACGCAGTGCTCGTGGTCGGCTGCGAGCAGATGGGCGCGGCGGGACTGCTCAAGCCCCGCAACCAGGGCACGCCGATTCCAACCGAAGGCGTGCTCGGCTCGGGGTTAATGCCCGCGGTGTTCGCCGAGCTCGGCGTGGCGTACATGACCGCGCACGGCGCGACGTTCGAAGACTTCGCGATGGTGAGCGTCAAGAACCACGAGCACGCGATCCACAACCCGCTCGCGATGTACAACAAGCCGACGCCGCTCGAGATGGTCACCTCGTCCGAGATGATCGCTTGGCCCAACACCAAGCTGATGTGCTCGGTCAACGTCGACGGCGCCGCCGCCGCGGTGTTGGTCTCGGAGGCCAAGGCCAAGCAGCTCGGCATGAAGCGAGCGATCCGGGTCGCCGGCTCGTCGCTGCGCAGCGATCGCTACACCGAGCGCAACCTGGCGCTGCCCGACATCAACACGTGCAGCAAACAGGCGGCGCAGGATGCATACAAGCAGTCCGGCGTCGATCCGCGGGAGCTCGACGTCGTCGAGTTGCACGATTGCTTTGCCACGGCCGAGTTACTGCACTACGAAAATCTCGGACTATGTGGCGAGGGCCAAGCGCCCAAGCTGCTCCGCGATCGCGTGACCTGGGCAGGTGGTCGCACGCCGGTGAATCTCTCGGGCGGGCTATTATCGAAGGGGCATCCGCTCGGCGCGACCGGAGTCGCCAATATCGTCGAGGTGACGACCCAGCTGCGCGGTGAAGCCGGCAAGCGCCAGCGCGAAGGCGCCAAGGTCGGGCTGACCCACGTGGTCGGGTTCGGCAGCTGCGCCGCCGTACACGTGCTGACGCGATGATCACAGAGCGAGCTGCCCGAAGATCGCGACCTGGTAGAAACTCTGTCCCGGGTCGATGGTCTCCGGCGTAGGGTGCGGCGAGACGAAATGGAACGTTCCGTCGCCGTACAGATAGCCGGTCAGGTACCCGCCCTGCCATCGGATGTACGTGTCACATGTCATCACCGGGACATCCGGGTCCGCGGCATCCAGTGTCGAACCCGTCTTGCAGTAAATCGAGCCGGCCTGACTGAAGTCGCCACGGTGGAACTGTAACGAACCCGCGCGCGTTTCGAAGTTGTAGTTGAGCCCGACGGTGAGACTCGGCGTCTGAACGTAGTTGTTGCTGCCATTCATCAGGGTGGGCAGCGACTCGCTGTCTTCCCACGCGCCGCACACCATGGCATCCGAGGCGCAATACTGGTTTCGACCGATCATCGTCGCGGTGCCGGCGCTCACCACGATGGAGCGACTCGGATCGAATAGCTCCGCATAGGTCATCCACGGCATCCGTGGTTTGTCGGTGACCAACCTGAACCGCGGATCGTCCCGCAGCAGTCCGTCCGGATCCGCATAGGCTACTAACTTGGCGAACACGCCGGGCCCCATGTACGGCACGGCGTCGAGCTCGGCGAGCGTAGCGAACCGCACGTCGTCGTCGGTGCCTGCCACGGCGTCCTGCCCTGCCCTCGCGGCGAGAAGGCTGTCGGTCGCGAGCTCCGAAATCATGACGTGTTCCAGAAACACCTCGCGAGTCGAGTCGTTCACCACCGCAAGCACAGCCAGTGCGACCGGCGAGCCTTCTGCCACGCCGCCAACGTCCGACTTTCCGTCCTGCAGGAAATCGTCGTCGCGAGCATCTTCGGTGTCACCTTGGTCATTCGTGGCGCATGCACTCGCAAGCGCGAGCAACGCAGTCATCATGGTCATCGTCCGCATTTGTCGATCCTTTGGCTAAGCTCTGGCTCATTCGATGTGAGCTATCGTTCGAGAAACGGTGCTCGCCGCGACGTGTAGCGATCGATCGCAAACCATCGACGATCACGGCGGTTTGCGACCGGCTGATCGACTAGCCATCCGCATCAGCGCTGCGAGCAGGCAACTCGACTAGCCACGGTCGCGCTATAGATCTTCAACGAGCGTGATCACGAGCGGCAAGTCGTCACCGGATCGCAGCGTCGCTCGGGTCGGCGGCGATCGATAGTCGGAGACGTCGCCGGTGACATCCGCGGACGCGGTCTTGTAGCCGACGATCTGGACCTCGGCGCCGACTTCGAGCACCCGCTCGGACGCATCGATCTTCGTCGGATACGTCGAGCGTCGTGCGCGGTCCTGAACCTCGTGAGGGACGCCGGCTGCGAACAATCGCGCGACCGGGTACTCCATGCGTTCGCGCGGTTCGGCCAACCAGCGCGCGCCGGCAGCCTGGACGAGGATGCGATTGCCATCGCGATCGACAAGCGAAAAGTCGACCGCTGCTTCGTGGATCCAAACGCCGTCGGCGTCGAACACGAGCCGGCGATATACGCCGGGCGTGCCGTGCAGTAGCCCGGTCAGCGTCGACGTCGCTTCGATCCGCCCACGCACGCACGCCAGCTCGCCTTCGCCATGCGCCCGCAATTCGTTGAGCGGGACCTCGCCGCGGGTGAGCTTGCTCAGCTGGCGCCGAAACGCGAAGCGACCGGCGCGCTGGCCGAGCACGGCCACGCCCAAGCCACCCAGCGTGAGCGGCTTCCAGAACACAAACAGCGCGGGCGCAGCGAGCACGCTGCCGATCGTCGCCGCGGCGAGGCCGGCCCAGATCGATCCGGACACCGCCCACCCCACGCGGCGCACCGATGCCGGCAACCAGGCGAGGTCGTGACGCAACAGATGTGTTCGCTGGACGGCGTACACGATTCGGAGTGTACCCTCACAATCGTGACCGACAGCTTGGTTCCCGCTGCCACCACGGCGCTCGCGCCGTTCACCGCTGTTCAACGCCTCTCGGTCCGCCAGCGCAAGCGGTGGCTCGAGATCCTGTTCTCGTGGGAAGCGAAGAACACCTACCTGGTCTATGACCAGAATGAAGCCCCGTTGTTCGAGGTCCGTGAGCTCGGCCAAGGGCTCGGCAACATCTTGAAGCGCCTGGTGCTCGGCCCGATGCGGTGGTTCGACGCGTCGGTCGAGAACCTCGCGAGCCAGCGCCCGCTGCTCGCGCTACAGCGACCGTTCCGATGCTATTTCCATCGCCTCGACGTTCGATCGGCGGACGGCGTGCTGCTCGGCTCGATCCAGCGCCGGTGGACGTGGTTTCGCCGCAAGTACACCGTCGAAGGTCCCAACGGCGAGGAGGTCGCCACGCTGTTCGGGCCGTTCTTCCGGCCGTGGACCTTCAAGATCCAGCTTCCCGGCTCCGATGCCGAGGTCGGCCTGCTCCAAAAGAAGTGGAGCGGCATCGGCAAAGAGATGTTCACCGATGCCGACAACTTCGCGATCGATCTTTCCAACATTCGCGACCCGCAGCTGCGCGCGCTGCTGTTCGCCGCGACCGTGCTGATCGACGTCGTGCACTTCGAGCGCGCGAAGTGACCTCATCCGGCACGAGCTGGCGTCACGTGACGTGGATTTCTGATGCCTCCGAGTGCTGCGGTGGAAGTCGAGTTGAGCGTCCGCTCCGACGTGCGCATGAAATCCGCAGCCCGCCATCAGTCGCGCGGTCTCGAACAAACCGGCGAGCGCGGCGAGCCGATCGCGGGGCGCGGCCGGCGCATCTGCAATCGCCTGCCAATGGCCGGCTGCTGCGCGATCCGGGCGACGCGATGGACGAACTTGCGCTTTCGCATTGGCCAATCGAGGCACCGCCGTGTGCAACCGTTCACAACGCGCGGCGACCGCGTCCATCACCTGCTGGCTGTCCGCCAGGACGACGATGCGCGCGTGGCCGCGATGATGGCGCGTGGCAACGATCTCGCTCAGATCACCGCCCACCATGCAGGACAGCACCATCACATCACCGAGTAACCGATCATCGTATGCGTAGCGAACGTCGATAGTCGTCGCGAGCTGATCGCGGAGCCAGCGCATCCAGTCATCGAGATGATCGACCTGCTCGGACATCGCGCGAGCATGCACGAGGAGCACGCCCTCGCAAAGCATGGGGCTATTACCCCCGAAACGCCGAAGGGCCCGGCGACTGCCGAGCCCTTCACGACGTGCTGCCAGAGCCGCTTACTGCGCGTCTTTTGGCTTCAGCTTGTCGAGCTTGCCGCGGAACTTGTCGCCCAGCGTTGCGCCGCCAGCGTTCGGAGACGCGTAGCCCTGGGCATCCGCCATCTCCTTCGCGCGCGACGCGCCCTTGATCGACAGCCCGATCTTGCGCTCCGCACCGTCGGCGTGGAGCACCTGAACCTTGACCTCCTGGCCCGGGTTCAGCACCGTGCGGGGATCCTCGACGTGCTCTTCGCTGATCTCCGAGACGTGGACCAGGCCTTCGACGCCCTTCTCGAGCTCGACGAACGCACCGAAGTCCAGCACCTTGAGGATCTTGCCGTCGACGATCTTCCCGGTCGGGTAGTCGTACGGAATCCGGTCCCACGGATCGGGAACCAGCTGCTTGATGCCGAGCGAGATCTTCGGCTTGTCGCCGTCGCCGGTATCGATGTTGAGCAACACGGCCTCGACCTCGTCGCCCTTTTGGAACAGCTCGCTCGGGTGCTTCACGCGCTGGGTCCACGACATGTCGCTGATGTGGACCAGACCGTCGATGCCTTCCTCGATCTCGACGAAGATACCGAAGTCCGCGATGTTGCGAACGTGGCCCTTGACCACGGTGCCCGGCGGGTACTTCTCGGTCAGCTGCTCGTACGGGTTCGGCTCGAGCTGCTTCATGCCGAGCGAGATCCGGTTCTGCTTGACGTCGACGTCGAGCACGACCGCCTCGACCATGTCGCCCACGGCAACCATCTTCGACGGGTGCTTCACGCGGCGCGTCCACGACATCTCGGAGATGTGGACCAGACCCTCGATGCCTTCCTCGAGCTCGATGAAGGCGCCGTAGTCCTTGAGCGAAACCACCTTGCCGCGAACGACGGTGCCGGGAACGTACTTCTCGGCAGCGCGGCTCCACGGATCCTCGGTGATCTGCTTGAGGCCCAGCGAGACGCGCTCGGTATCGGCGTTGAACTTGAGCACCTTGACGCGGACGTGGTCGCCGACCTGGAACAGCTCGCTGGGGTGGTTGACCCGGCCCCAGCTCATGTCGGTGATGTGGAGCAGGCCGTCGATACCGCCGAGGTCGATGAACGCACCGTACTCGGTGAGGTTCTTGACGATACCCTCGACGATCTGGCCTTCCTTGAGGCGCTCGAGCGTCGACTCCTTCAACGCGGCGCGCTCCTTCTCGAGCAGCACGCGGCGCGACAACACGATGTTGCCGCGCTTCTTGTTGAACTTGATGACCTTGAACTTGAAGCTCTGGTTCAAGAACGCGTCGAGGTTGCGCACCGGACGGAGGTCCACCTGCGAACCCGGGAGGAACGCCTTCACGCCGCCGCGAATCGTGACCGAGAGGCCACCCTTCACGCGGGCGGTGATCACGCCCTCGATCAGCTCGTCGCGTTCGCACGCGGCGCTGATCTCGTCCCAGACTTTGAACCGATCTGCCTTCTCTTTCGAGAGGACGCACATCCCGGCGTCGTTCTCGCGAGACTCGAGCAGAACGTCGACGACGTCTCCCGGCTTGACGCCGATCGAGCCATCGGCCTGTCGGAACTCCTCGAGCGGGACTTGGCCTTCGCTCTTGTAGCCGACATCGACGATCGCGAAGTCTTTACCGACCGCGATCACCGTACCGCGAAGGATCTCTCCTTCTTTGACACTGTCTTGGCCGAAGCTCTCCGCGAGCAACGCCGCGAAATCATCTTCGCCTGTGCCGTCTTGCATAACCATGTTCAAGCAGATCTCCTGAGGCCGCCGACTTAGATTTACTGCCTACGGCAGCCTTCGGCGCAGGGGCGAGTTGGTACCGTCCAGGCCCAGTTTTGTCAACCACGGCGATGAGATCCGCGATTGTGGATGGCAGGACGGTCGAGCGGCCAGCCCAGCGATCAGCGAGGTTTGATCGCAGCCGCTAATTCAGCGCGCCTTGGCCAGGACCTTGGCGGCGAGCGATTCCACAACCTGTTCGAGGGTTTGGGCCGAGCTGTCCACCAGTACGGCGTCCGGAGCGGGGACCATCGGGGCGACGTCACGACTCGCATCGCGGCGATCGCGTTCGCGGATCTCACGCAAGGTAGCCTCTTGGTCCACACGCGTCCCAGCCTGGGTCAGCTCGGCCGTGCGCCGGCGCGCACGCTCGTGCTCGCTCGCGGTCAGGAAGAACTTCGCCTTCGCATCGGGGAACACGACCGTGCCTGTGTCGCGGCCCTCGACCACGACGCCACCGCCAGCGCCGAGCCTGCGCTGCAACTCGAGGAGCGCCGCGCGGACCTCCGGGAGTGCGGACACCTGCGACGCCCCCTGCGAGATCTCCGGCGTTCGGATCGCCGAGGTGACATCCTCACCCGCCACGAATACGTGGTTCTTGTCGCCGACGAACTCGAACCGAATATCGAGTGCCACCGCGATCGCGGCACACGCCGGCGCATCGCCCCACGCGATCCCCCGCTGGCTCGCGATCAACGCGACGGCACGATAGATCGCTCCCGTATCGAGCAGCCGATAGCCGAGCCGCTTGGCGAGCAGCTTCGCGACGCTCGACTTCCCGGCACCGGCGGGACCGTCGATGGTCACCACGATGTCAGGCATGTGCCCGCCTCCAAGCACGGGATCGTCGACGCGGTTCGCGCAGCCGCACGACCTCGGTCGGGATGCCCATACCGAACCAAACTGACATCCCGGCATCATGCCCGAGACCCATGACGTGCGGGAGGCCGAGACACGCCGATCATCTCATCGAGCGTGAGCGAAGCGGGCATCACGCGACATGGCGTTGTACATTCGGCGGTGGTGGCTGGTCCCACGACAGAGCGACGTTGGCGGACGTTCGCCGACGTCGTCGCGTTCACGCTCGGTACCAACGTGTGGATCTCGATCGTGATCTTGCCGGCCGCGTTCGTCGGGGAGCTTCGCGGCGCGGCGAGGATCTTCGCTGCGTTACTGCCGTTCGCGGTGTTGGTGCTCGGATTGGTACGGCGATCCGAGGCGATCCTCCTCGGACTGTTTCCCGCAGCCGTACTGATCCCCGTGCACATCGCGCCGAAGATGGCCGAGGCGCATGTCTATGGCCCGCTGCGGTTCACCCTCGTGGCCACCGGCGTGATCGCGTACTTGTTCTCGGTCTCCTACTTCACCACGTTCCACGAGCCCGTCCAGCCGCGGTCGGTGCGCGGACTATCATCGGCGCAAGCCGGCCCGACCGTGCGGTGGCAGCGACGCGAGCGCGTCTACCGGATCCTCGTTGCGATGTCGCTCGTGATTCCCACCGCGCTGATCGCGTGGATCAACTTCGACCCATCGGTCGCGCTGTACCTCGGCGAGATGTATCCGGGGCGCGTGGCGCTGATGACGACGGCGCTGACGATCGGCGCGATCGTGCTTTGGCTCGCGATCTTTCACTACGCGTTCCTCGGGGTGTTGCGACCGCATCGCACCGGTGACCGCGATCTCGTCGTCGCACTGGCCCAGGCACGCGCCGATGCCAAGACCGGGCGCCCGCGCCCGCGGTTCTACGTTGCTGTTGCGTTCGCACTGATCGCGATGGCGCTACTCAGCCTGATGCGAGCCAGGGGGTAATCACCGATGCGCCGCTACTTCTTCGAAATCCTCGCTGTCGCGCTGATCGGCGGAAGCCTGTTCTTTTTCAAGGAAACGCTCGATTACCTGGCCCGACGTGACTACGTCGCCGCGTTGCTCGTCATGGTGATCGGCGTTGCGGTGATCTCGGTCGGCAAGGAAATGGCCCGGCTCGCCCTGGTGCAGCGAGATTGACGCGATGTCCCACTCGTTCGCACGTGGCTGCCGTGGTTTGCGTCGCGCGTTACTCCTCGCGAGCGCGCTCGCCGGGGCATGCGGCAGCGATGCTCCGCCGCCGCCGCCGGCGTCGCCTCCGCGCGCATCGTTGATCGCGACTCCAGCGAGCGCCGACGACCTGGAGGTCGCACGTGTCAACGGTCGCCCGGTATGGGGCTCGTGCGTCGCCGGTCAGCTCGCGCGCGCCCACGACACGGCTCCGACCGCCGCCGACCTTCGAGCAGCGCTCGACGAGTGCATCGGCTTCGAGCTACTCGCTCAGACCGCAGAGAGCCGCGGCATGGCCAATGATCCGGAGGCGAATGACGCCGCCCGGACGATGCTCGTAAGCCGGATGATCACGACCGGCTTCGAGGACCGCTACCAGCGCCCGGAGGATCTGCGCGAACGTCTCGATCTGTGGATCACCGCCAACGAGGGCTTGCTTCGGCGTCCGGAGCTGCGCGCGTGCACGTACGTCCGCATCGAGGTCAAGAAGGACGCGGCACCCGATGTCGACCAGCGCGCGCGCCAGCTCGCCGAGCGAGTCGCCAGCGAGCTCCGAACGCGCACCGGGTTGTTCGGAACCGACCTGAGCGAGACCGCGCGGCGGCTCGGTCAGGGCTCTGATCTGGTCATTCAATCAGGCGATGTGCCGGCTCGGCCGCGGGTCGGCCACCCGCTCAAGATGAACGGCCGGATGGTGTTGCTCGAAGGACTCGAGCCATCGTTCGGCACCGCGCTTTTCGAGATCCCCGAAGTGGGTCGGATTTCGCCCGCGATTCGGACGCCGTGGGGTTGGGACGTGATCATGTTGACTGCGGTGCTCCCCGAGGAAGTCTCCACCCGCGATCAGCTGGCTGCGAAGCGGTTCGACGCCGAGCGTCTTGAGCAGTTCAAGGTCTGGACCTCGCAACTGAAGCGCGAGCTCGACAAATACGAGCTCGACACTGGTCCGCTCGATCGGTTCGAGGCGGCTCGGTGACACCGTTCGCCCGGATCCTGCAACGCGCCGTCGAGGCAACCCCCGGCGCGATCGGTGGCGCATTCGCCGCCTCCGACGGCGAGATGGTCGATAGCTTCGCCGCGAGCTACGACGCGCAGGAGTGGGCGATCTTGACCGCGCACTACGGTGTCGTGCTCGCCCAGCTGCATGCCGCGTTCGGGACCTGGCACTTCGGGTTTCCGGAATATTTCATCGCGCAGCACGCCACCCTCGACGTCGTCGTCCACGCCGTCGAGGCGGGCTATTACGCGCTGATCGCGGTGACCGAGCCGGCGCCACTGGCCACAGCCTTGTCGACGTTGCGGACCGCCGCGGCCGAGCTCCGCCGGGAGATGGCGTGAGAGCGGCTGTCCTCGTGTTCTTGATGACGTGCGTCGCCGCACCGGTGCTCGCCGATCCGCTCGAGCTCACCGGCGATACCGACTACGACCCGCACAGCCAGAGCTGGAATGGCATGGCGAGCTTCGTCGGGCTCGCCCAGGGCATGGGATTTACGGTCGACGCGGTAACCTCGCTCGAGTGGAGCGAGCTCGGCGCCGAGGACATCCTCGTGCTGGTGTATCCCACCAAGCGCGTCGACCCGACGCGGCTCGGTGCGTTCATCAAGGCTGGTGGACACGCCGTGATCGCCGACGATTTCGGCGATGGCAAAGAAGCGATGCAGGCACTCGGCCTGTTGCGCGCGGAGATCCAGGCGCCGCGGGCGAGCCTATTCCACGAGGGGCTGCCATGGGCACCGATTGCGGTCGCGCGGGGCGATCATCCGATCGCGCGCGACCTCGGCGAGATCGTGACCAACCACCCAGCGGCGTTGACCGACGTCGAGGGTGCCACCGTGGTGGCCGGATTCGACGATGGCGCCGTCGTGGTTGCGGGCGAGCGCGGCAATGGTCGATTCGTCGCGATCAGCGATCCGAGCGTGCTGATCAACCGCATGCAGCAGTTCCGCGGCAACGTGCAGCTCGCGGTCAACATGCTGCGTTGGCTGGATCGCGACGGGCGTGCTCGACGCGTCGTGCTGCTCGAGGGAGATGTCGCGATCTATGGTGACCCGCGGAGCTACATCGATGATGCGCGCGCCGGCGAGGTCGGACGCTCGGTGGCATCGTTCAACTTCTGGTTGTCGGAGATGCGTGCGTGGTTACTGACGCCCGCGGCGATGAAGGCGCTAGCTGCATCCCTGGCCACGCTGTTGTTGTTCCTCGCGCTGTTCGCGTTGCCGATCCGCCGGGGTCCCAAGATCGACGGCGCCTGGCTGCGATTTGGCCGTCCCGCCCGTCGTGACGAACCCCACCGCCTGGTGAGCGCCGCCGAAGCCGGCGGCGGCTCCAATTTGGTGCTCGCGTGCATCCTTCGCGATCAGGTCCAAACCCTGCTGGCCGCGCGCACCGGCCGGCCCGAGCCACTCCATACAGTTCCTGAAACCCAACTCGTGGGTGAAGTGTCCAAGACGCACGGCATGCAAGCGGGCGCGGCGCTGTCACGAGTGTACAAGCGGCTCCGCGCGCTGCCGAGCCGGAGCCAGGCCGCGGCACCGTGGAGCTCTGGCCATTTGACCCGGCGCGAATTCGACACGCTCTACCAGGAGGTGGGCGAGCTGTGTCGTACTCTCGACGCTGACCTTCCGAGCGATCAGTAAACCGATGCCGCCGATCCTAAACGCCGACAAGCTCGCCCACATCAACCAACTCGCGCGCTCGATCACGGAAGAAGTCGGCCGCGCGTTCATCGGTCCACCGTCGGTGACCGAGGCGCTGCTGGTGGCGTTGCTTGCCCGCGGCCACGTGTTGATCGAAGGGTTTCCCGGCGTCGCCAAGACCACTTTGGTGAAGGCGTTCTCGCAGACCCTCGGGTGTCACTTCCGGCGGATCCAGTTCACGCCGGATCTACTGCCGTCGGACATCACCGGCACGTACATCCTCGACATGCGCACGAACACGTTCGTGCTGCGCGAGGGACCGGTGTTCACGCACGTCCTGCTCGGCGACGAGATCAATCGCGCGCCCGCGAAGACGCAGTCCGCCTTGCTCGAGGCGATGCAGGAGAGCCAGGTTACGATCGAGGGCGAAACTCGCACGCTCGCCGAGCCGTTCATCGTGCTCGCCACCCAGAATCCGATCGAGCAGGAGGGCACGTACCCGCTGCCCGAGGCCCAGGTCGATCGATTCCTGATCAAGCTGCGCGTCGGCTACCCCGCGGTTGCCGACGAGAAGCGCATGCTCGCCACCTACGATCGCCCGCCTCCCGCGGTGCGCCCGGTCGTCGGCCCATCCGACGTGCTCGAGATGCAGCGACTAGCCCAGGAGGTCTACGTCGCCGAGGAGCTGCTCGACTACGTGCTCGGCCTCGTCGGGTTCACGCGCTCGCACGCCAAGGTGTATCTCGGCGCGTCGCCACGCGCTGGCCTCGCGCTCGTTCATGCGGCCAAGGGGCTCGCGCTGCTGCGCGGCCGCGACTTCATTCTTCCCGACGACGTCCGTCACCTCGCTCCGCAGGTGCTAGGTCACCGGATCATGCTCACGCCCGACGCCGAGCTCGAGGGCGCCGCCGGCACCGGCGTGATCGCCGAGGCGCTCGACAAGGTCGCCTACCGGATGCCTAAGCGGGCGTAGCGCGAGAGCGCCATGAGGATGACGCCGTGATTCCACGCCTCGCCGCCCGCGGCAAGCTGGTGCTCGGCACGATCCTGTTGTTCCTGCTCGTCGGGGCGATCCACGGCTCCCCACCGCTGGTCGGGATGGCCGGCACCATTCTCACGGTCCTGCTCGCGCTGTACCTCGCGTTCTATCCGACCGCGATCCTGTTGCGCCGCAAGAAGATCGAGCTGTCGTGGTGGGTGCCACCCGGAGATCAACCCGGCGGCGCGCTCGCGGTCGATCGGCTGTTCCAGCTCCACCTCGCGTTCCGCAATCACGGCAGCCGCAAGCTGCGCGTGCTCGCCACCGAGATCCTCAGCGGCTCCGGGCTTCAGATCGAGGACCAGCCAAGCGCGACCGTCAATCGCGGACAGCAAGTCGAGATCACCACCACCGTGAAACCGGTCGCCGCCGGTTATCACGTGTTGCACGGCGCTGCGCTCCGGTTCGGCGACGCACTCGGACTGTTCGACATCGAGGCGTTCTTTCCCAATCCCATCGCGATCAAGGTGTTCCCGCGCACCGTGGCGGTTCGCGCGCCATCGGTTCGCGCCGTCGGCGGCGCGCTGCACGAGCAAGTCGGCTTGCACCACGTGAGGCGTCGCGGATTGTCGGGGGAGCTGCGCGAGCTCCGCGAGCACAGCCACGGCGACCCGTTCAAGTTCATCGCGTGGAAGGCAACTGCTCGCCGCGGTCAGTTGATGGTCCGCGACCTCGAGAACGAGATCGTGACCACGCACATGGTCATGCTCGATGTCGGCGGCGGGATGCGCACCGGCGCGCTCGGGCGAACGCCGCTGGATTGGGCGTGCGATTGCGTCGCGACGCTAGCGAAGGCATCGATCGGGAACGGCGATCGGATCGGCCTCGTCGGGTTCGACACCCGCACCGTCGTCGAGCTCGCCGCCGACACCGGCCACCACCACTACCTCCAGCTCGTCGATCGGCTGCTCGACACCCGCTCGATCATCGATGAGGACCTGACCGACGTCACGGCCGGCGAGTTGGTCTCGCTGATCGCGCGCTACCTCGCGCATCAAGAAGCGATCGACGTGCGCGTACGGGTCGCGCCGCCGCTCGATGACCCGCGCTGGAATTCGATCCAAGCCGGACCCGAGGGCCAGCTTTACGACGTCGGAGCGACCGAGCGGATCTGCCGCAAGCTGATCGACGTGATGATCGGCCAGGACCGGTCGCCACATAAAACCAAGATCGCGAAGCGGCCGTCCACCGATGTCGATCCCCAGCTCGCGATCCTGCGCCAGTTCTGCAGGCTGCGCGGGATCGAGCTTCCGCATCGAACGGCGTGGGAACATGGGCGGCGTGCAGAGGGTCTGAGCGACGCCGTCGAGCGCGCGGTCGCAAACGGCCGACCCGACGTGGTGGTGCTGATCAGCGACCTCGGCGGATTCGCCGAAGATCACGCCAAGGCAGTGCGCGCGATCGGTCGGCTGCGCAAAGCTGCCGGCAGCGTCGTCGCGCTCGTGCCGTCGCCCACCGGGTTCTTGCCGCAGGTGGCGACCGAGCACGGCCAGCGCGTCAGGTCGCTGATGGTTGCCGATCAGCGAGCTCTGATCGACCCCGGGCGACGCCTACTTATCCGTCACGGGGTCACAGTCATCGAAGCGTCCCCGACGGACAGCCTCGCCTACATACTTGGCGGCCGTCGGGTTCGCCGAGCAGGCTGACCGCCTGCGTCAACTCGGCGAACCGGCGTGGATCCTGTCAGCGAAGGACCTGCACGTTGGTCTCGACGACGGTCACCGACCACTGCTTGGAGGTTTGGCCAGCGACCTTGGACGTGACGGAGCCGATGGACAACGCCGCCAACAACACGGCGGCTCCGATGAACAATGCATCCATCCAGCGGTCTCGGATGTGACGACGCGCGATCCCGTTTAGATTGCTCATCTCGTTCCCTCCTGAGCGCGGCAAACGGCCCAATATAGAAGTACCAAGTCGGACCCCACGAGTCACGAAAATCGCCGTGAAAACCCCGTGAGACCACGCGGTTCTCGACGATGAATCGTGACGTGTGCGCGCGAGGTGCCGGCTACCCACATCGACAGTTCGCACGAATTCAACGAGCTAGATGTGCGACACGTGCGGCAAGCGCCCGCGTCGCGGGACCATCCGGAAGATCGCCTTCGGCGACCGTTCGCGTCCGCGTTGGCTTTGCGTGTTCCGCAAAGAACGACCCTCCACGTCTCGTCGCGTCCTTTGGCTTTGCGTGTTCCGGATCGGAGGAACGCGAAGACGCAGAGCGCGCCGAGGATTGTCCGCTTACGCTGGGGCGCTGGCCGACGGCTGAGCGCTCGAGCGAGCGCTGCCGCCGCCGATCGTTCGGAGATTCACCGAGACCAGCTTCGACACGCCGGGCTCCTGCATCGTCACGCCGTAGAGGTTGTCGGTCGACTCCATCGTGCGCTTGTTATGCGTGATCACGATGAACTGCGAGCGGTCCGTCATCTCGCGCACGATCTCGTTGTAGCGATCGACGTTGGCCTCGTCGAGTGGCGCATCGACCTCGTCGAGGATGCAGAACGGCGACGGCTTGATCAGGAAGATCGAGAACACCAGCGCGACCGCCGTGAGCGCCTTCTCGCCACCCGATAGCTGCTCGACCGTCGAGTTCTTCTTGCCCGGCGGCTGCGCCATGATCTCGATCCCCGCTTCGAGCAGGTCGGTCTCGGCGGCCGGAGCGCCCTCGCGCTCGGACACCGCGGTGAGCGACAGCGCTGCCTGGCCGCCCCGGAATAGCCGCGGGAACACCTGCTTGAACGTGGCGTTCACAGCGTCGAACGTGTCCTTGAACAGCTTGCGGCTGGTCTTGTTGATCTTGTCGATCGCACGCTGCAGCTGATCGACCGCGCGTTCGAGGTCGAGCTTTTGCGCCGATAGGAATTCGAACCGCTGATTGACCTCCGCAAACTCTTCGATCGCGGTGAGGTTGATGTCGGTGCCCATCCGATCCAGCAGCTCGCGGAGCTCGCCGAGCCGAGCTTCTTCGACGTCGGTGATCTGTGCCCGCTGGTGATAGTCGTAGAGCACATCGGGAATCGCGAGTTGATGGCGCTCGTCGACCTGATCGCTGATCACCTGGCGGGTCATCACGATCTGGCCATGGCGAAGCTCGAGCTGACCGGCCTCATTTGCCAGCCGATCAGCGCGCGTCCTGAGCTCGCGTGCCGTCAGCTCGACCTCCGTGAGCTCGGTCAATCTCGTCTGATAGCGCGCGCGGCCCTCTTCAAGCTGCTGCGCTTCGACGTTGCGACGCTCGCGAACCTCGGTGAGCTTGGCGGCTAGCTGATCGCAACTCTCGCGAAGATCCGCGGCGCGCTTGGTGGCGTCCTCGATGTCCGCCGACAGTCGCGCTGCTCGTTCTGCGAGCTCGGTGTCGGCGGCTTGCAGTCGCAGCGCGCTGGTCTCGGCCGCCGCGCGCTTCTCGCCGAGCTGCGCCGAACGCACCCTGGCTTCGGTCAACATCCGCGATAGATCGTCGAGTTGATCGCGATGCGTGGACAGCACGCTGACCAGCTCGAGCTGGTTGCGCTCGAGCTCTCCGGTGCGAGCTTCTGCAAATCCGCGGCGATCGACGATCGCTTGATCATCGATCGCGATCGAACGCAGCCGCTCCTCGAGCTCGAGCTGTTCGGTGCCGAGGTGGCCAAGCCGATCACGATGGCGCTCGAGCTCGCTGCGAACGCGCGTCTCGTCCTTCTCGTGACCCATGATCGCGAGCTCGCCCTCGTGAACCTGGGTGCGCAGCCCCTCGATCGCCTTCCCGACCATCTTGAGCTCCTGCTTGGCCGTCACCAGCCGCGCGGTCGCCTCGGATAGGTCGTGCTCGAGCGTTCCGACGACTTCCTCGAGCTCGCGAATCTCGCGCTTCTGCGCCAGCACGTTGGCGCCTTGCGCGTCGCGCGAACCTCCGACGACGACGCCGTCTTCGTCGATGACGTCGCCCTCGAGTGTGACCAACCGGTCGGTCACGCCCGCGCTGTGCAGCTTGAGCGCGCGGTCCAGATCGTCGACCACGACGGTCGAACCGAACAGCCGCTTGCCGACCTGCTCGTAGCCGTCTTGGAACGCGACCAGATCCGCCATCCGGCCCAGCACCCCCTCGCCACCGATCGCTGCGTGCGCGGCGACCAGCTGGGTACGGTCTTCGACTTCGATTCCCGTGGGCTGGTCCGCACGGTGAATCGATGACCAGCCCACCTGCCCTGCCGTGTCTGCGGCGTCTTCTGGGAGCCGAAGGTCGGCGTTGCCTTCACCCTCGAACGACGACACGAATCCGTCGCTCGGTGCCGGCGTCTCGGGCATCGCGGTCGGCCGCGATGCCACAACCGGGACGAACGCACTGCGTCCAGCGCCGCCTTGCTTGAGATAGCCGATCGCCGCCACGCCGACCTCGGCGCCGGTCACCAACACGCCGCCCAAGCGATCGCCAAGCGCTGCTTCGACCGCGACCTCCAGCGTCTCGGAGACCCGAACAACATCGGCGACGACACCACGGATACCGAGTTGAACCGTGGAACCTGAGCCAAGCTCGGCGGAGCCTTGCATCACGGCGCGGGTGCCGCGCTGAAATCCTTCGTACCGATCGTGAATTTCCTTGAGCGAGGTCAGCCGCGAGCGCCGGCGATGCAGCTCGGTCCGCAGGGTCTCGACCTCGGTCTCGCCGCGCGAGACCTCGTCTGCCAACAGGTCCCGCCGGGCCTCGAAGCCTTCGCTCTGGCTCCCGAGGTCGAGCCGGGTCTGGCGCAGCTGTGCCAGCGCACCGTCGACACGACGGCTCTCGCGATCGAGCTCGCGGACGCGCTCGCTATGCTGCTCGGTCTCAGACACCACCCGTTCGAGCCGGCGCGTCGCTTCATCGCGGCGCCGCGTCAGCGCCTCGAGCTGCGCATTGGCCGTCGCGATCTCGGTGCGTCGCGAGCCGAGCTCGCTGCGCGCTTCATCGAGCTGGCCCTGGATATTGGTGAGCTGTGCCCGCGCTTCGCTCGCCGCCGCGTCACGAGATGCGACCTCGGCAGCTTCGCGCTGGACATCCGCTTCCAGACCGACCAGCTCCGAGCGCTGCGCCTCGAGCTCGGCGGCGCCGCGTTCGCGTTGCGCGACCACCTGTTCGATCTCGCTGCGCGCGCCACTGACGCGGGCATCGAGATCATCAGCCTCTCGCCGCTCGAACCCGATCTTGCTCTCGCCGAGCCGAAGCTCGTTGTCGAGCTCGTACACTTGATCCTGGATCGCGACCAGCCGGCGCTCTTCGACCGATAGCTCGGCGCGCTCGGCGACGACGTGTGCATCCTTTGCCATCCACGTCGTGCGCGCTTCATCGAGCTCCGTGCGCGTGGTGTCCAGCTGGCCCGCGACGAGCGTGCGCTCGGCCGACAGCTCGAGCCAGCGATGCGCGGCCTTCCACAGCTCGATGTCGCGCATCTCGGACTTGTACTTGCGATAGCGCTCTGCTTTTTGAGCCTGCCGGCGCAACGTACCCATCCGCTTGTCGAGCTCGGTGACGATGTCCGAGACCCGCATCAGGTTTTGCCGGGTCTGATCGAGCTTCTTCTCCGCGGCCTTCTTCTTCGACTTGAACTTGGTGATGCCGGCAGCTTCTTCGATGATCGCGCGGCGATCCTGCGGGCGAGCGCTGACGATCTGGCCGATGCGCCCCTGCTCGATGATCGCGTACGCCTTGGTTCCGACGCCGGTTCCGAGGAAAAAGTCGGTGATGTCCCGCAGCCGGCACGGAGTCTTGTTGATGAAGTACTGCGAGAGCCCGTCGCGGTACAGCCGCCGCGTGATCGTGACCTCGGTGTAACGCGCGAAATCAAACGCCGCCGGCTGATCGGCGAGCATCTTCGCCACCTCTTCGGTCGGCGATGGGATCGGATTGCCCTCGGCATCGACCCACAATCGCTGTGGTTGGTCGCCTCCGGGTCCCACCTCGGCGCCTGGGGCTGTCACGACAGCCCCGTCGGCCGCGTCGGTCGCACCGGCGGCGTCGGCCGCATCAGATACGGTCATTGCCTCCGGCGACTCGCTACCGTCAGCAGCGTGCTCATCACCTTCGACCTCGTCATCGGGCCCGAGCGAATCGAGCGTCCGCTCGGTCTCGGCCTCAGCGCTGTGACGCGCGAGCTCGAGCGTCTCGTGCGAGAACCCGACATCGTCGAACGTCAACGAGACCTCGGCCATCGGTGCCGGCCCGCGAGTCTCCGAACCCGCGAAGATCACGTCTTCCATCGCCTTGCCGCGCAGGTGCTTGGCGCTCTGTTCGCCCATGCACCAGCGAATCGCATCCACGATGTTGGACTTGCCGCAGCCGTTCGGGCCCACGACGCCCGTGATGCTCTCCCCGATCTGAACGACCGCTCGATCGCAGAACGACTTGAAGCCGATGATCTCGACGCGTTTGATGCGCATTGCTACTCCGTCCCTGAGGGGGACTCCCCTGAGGTGCCCCGAGGGTTGATCAGCCCTATGACATCGGGCGTAGGCACCGGCGCTGACACGGGCGTGCTATCACCTTCTGCGTGCGTCTGCTGGCGCTTGTGGTGTTGGGGATTGCATTGGCCGTGGCCACCCTAGGCCACGCCGCGCCGTCCGTCGAGGTCAAGGCGAAGACCCAACTGTCACTGGACCGCGTTCGGTTGCAGTCCGATGGCACCGCCGAGGTGACCGGCCAGCTGCTCGATCAACTCACCGGCGCGGGGATCCCGCGCCAGCGCGTGCGGATCGCGGTCGGCGGGATGCAGGTCGAGGCCGAGACCGATGAGAACGGCAAGTTCAGCAGGGAATTGGCAATTCCCGAGGGAACGCAAACGTTTCAGCTGAGCTACGGCGGCGCCGCGTCGCTCGATGGATCCCAGCTGACGGCCACGACCGACCCGTCGAAAGCGCAGGTCAGCCTGTCGATCGCGGTGGAGGATGTCGCCGGCGGGGCCACGATCACCGTCAGCGCCATGGTCGACGAAACCCCGTCGCTGCTGCGGGTCGATCTAGCGGTCGGTGCACCGGGCGATGCCGAGCTGAAGCCGGCGACGTCGATCGCGACCGACACGCCGTTTCTGGTGACGCGCAAGAGCGCGGGTGGTGCCGGCACGCGCCGCATCCGGGCGTCGTTTCCCGGCGATGCCGTACGGCAACCCGCGACCGCCGAGATCACGCTCGACCTGACCTCAGCGAGCAAGACCACGATTGCAGTCAATACGACCTCGCTAGCCTACGAGGACGAGCTCTCGGTTCACGGTCGCGTCGTCGACGAAGACAACGCGCCGATCGCGCGCAGTGCGGTGACGCTGGTCACCGGTGATCGGCGGCTCGCGCAGGGCGCAACCGACAACGACGGTCAGTTCGAGTTTGTAGTCGAGGCAGAGATCCTCGGCACCGGGCAATACGCCGTGCAGGTGCGCAGCGATCCAGCCACGTCATTCATCAAGCGCAGCCAGTCCGATCCGGTATTCATCACCGTCGCGGCTCCGCATCCCGTCCCGGTCTCGTACACGATCATCGGATTCGTCGCGACCGTGTTTGCTGCGGGGGGCTTCTTGATGGCGCGCGCCAAGCCATGGCTTCGTCTGAAGAAGCCGGTCCGCCCCGCCGAACAGGACGTCGACGACCAAGGAGAGGCCGAGCCGATCGCAGGCGGTTTGGTGATCGCACGGCCTGGCATCGTATCGACGCTGCGTCGCGCCGCGGACGATGGATTCGCGGGCGTCGTCCGCGACACGGTCCGCGGTCGTCCGGTGTCCGAAGCGACGGTGAAGCTCGTGCTAGGTGATGTCGAGCGCGCGATCTTGTCGGCTCGCGATGGCAGCTTCGCGCTCGAGAACCTCGCGCCCGGCGAGTGGCGCGCCGAGGTCGGTGCCGCCGGTCATGTCACCGAGCGGTTCACCGTGCCGATTCCACACCGCGGCGAGCTGCGTGGCGCCCGCATCGACTTGGTTCCGGTGCGAGAGCGTGTGTTCCAGCTGTACCGGCGAGCGGCCGAGCCCATTCTCCCCGAGCCGCGGTTGTGGGGGATCTGGTCGCCGCGCCAAGTCGTGGACCACGTCCGAGCGAAACGCCCGAGCCCCGCGCTCGCCGAGCTGACCGACTTCGTCGAGGAGGTGTACTTCTCGCAGCGGTTGTCTCCCGAGACCATCCTCGAGACTGCCTCGGCACGCGTCGACCATGCGATTCGCGAGCGCGCGCGCCCGCAGCCCGGCCCCGCCGCGTAGCTCCGGATCCCCGGATCCCCGTGCGGGTGGCTGTTGGGAGTGGGCGGTTGCGGTATATCTCCCCGCGATGTCTACAGAGCTGATCCAGCTCGGAGTCGCGATCGTAGTGATCGTGCTGATCCTGCTCGTGCTTCGGCGTGCATCCGCGAAGAGTAAGAGTCAGTCGGCGAGCATCCGCGAACGCCTCGGTGTGGAGACCGAAGTCGAGCGGCCCAAGCGGGTACGCAAGCGCCCGCGCCCCGGTCAACCCGAGCAACCTGCGGCGGAAGAGGCGCAGGCTGAAGCACGGGACGAAGATCGCGAGCCGTCCGACGAGGTCGGAGACGATCACGCAGACGAAGTGCCCGCCGATCCGGCCGCTCGTGCCGCATACCAAGCCGGGCTCGCAAAGACCCGCGGCGGGTTCGTCGCCAAGCTCGGCAAGCTGTTCGGCAAGAAAAAGATCGATGCCGAGACCCTCGACGAGCTCGAGGAGGTGTTGTTCACCGCCGACATCGGACCGCGCGCCGCCGAGCGCATCTTTCAATCGGTAAAGACCGGCTTATCGAAGAACGACCTCGAGAATGCGGACAAGATCTGGGCGAAGATCCGTCGGACCTCGCGCGATATTCTCGCGGTCGACGCACCGCCATTCGATCTGACGGCGCACAAGCCATTCGTACTGCTGGTGCTCGGGGTCAACGGCGTCGGCAAGACGACGACGATCGGCAAGCTCGCCAAGAAGCTCTCCGATGACGGCAAGCGCGTGATCCTCGCCGCTGGCGATACGTTCCGCGCGGCCGCCACCGAGCAGCTCGAGATCTGGGGTGAACGCGCCAACGTCCCCGTCGTCAAAGGCAAGCCGAACGGCGATCCGTCGTCGGTCGTGTTCGAGGCGATCAAGCGCGGCGTCGATGAGTCGTTCGATATCGTGATCTGTGACACAGCGGGACGACTTCACTCCAACGCTGGCCTCATGGACGAGCTCAAGAAGCTGCGCCGGGTGGCTGACAAGGCCTGTCCGGGCGCGCCGCACGAGACCTGGATGGTGCTCGACGCCACCACCGGACAGAACGCGATCTCGCAAGCCAAGACATTCAAGGCCGACATGGAGATCTCCGGTATCGTCCTCACGAAGCTCGACGGCTCGGCGAAGGGCGGCGTGGTGCTGGGGATCTGCGATGAGCTGAAAGTCCCGGTCCGGTTCGTCGGTGTCGGCGAAAAGATCGACGACCTGAGGCCATTCGATCCGACGGCGTTCGTCGATGCGTTGTACGCGGACGCCGCGACTGAATGACAGAATCCGCAACCCGGGTGCACCAACCCGTGTCTCCCAAACCTGCGCCGTTTGCTTGAGCGCGGAAAAAGGCACGTGTTATGAAGGCTATACGGATGCGGGCAACCCACATTTCTATCGCCGCGTTCGTGGCAGTGCTGGCTTTTTCAGCCAGCCCTGCCATGGCGCAACCCAAGGACAAGGACAAGGCGGGAGACAAAGCGGCGGGCGACGAGATCGAGATGAATCCCGACGACAAAGCGGGAGACACGCCTGCTGGCGAAGATGAAATCGACATGGGTGCCCCCGAGCCACCTGGCGATCTCGAGAAGGATATGGCCGCTTCTGAAGCGGCGAACGCCAAGGCCGTCGAAGCGGGTCCGGCCAAGCGCACGCCGTTGTCGTGGAAGGACATCGTCGTCGTCGTTCGCAAGCCGTTCCTCAAGGTGCGGCGAACCGAGCTAACGCCGATCGTCGCGACCACGCTCAACGACAACATGATCCGCCACTACACGATCGGCGGCGAGATCGCGTATTGGCTCACCGACGTCCTCGCAGTGGGCGTCGAAGGCCACTACTACCAGAAGCGGTTCCAAGAGCCGTTCGATCTGGTCGCACGCCAAGCGCGCCGGTTGCCGACGATCAACACCTACAAGTGGAGCGCCGCGCTCGACTTCCACTATGTGCCGGTCTACGGAAAGTTCGCCGTGCTCGACAAGCGGCTCGTCACCTGGGAGGTGTTCTTCACCGCGGGCATCGGCGCCGGTCAGAGCGAAGTGGTGCCGCGTGACACGAAGTATCCCGGCTTCACCAACTTGCTCATCATGCCCAACGTCGGCGCGAGCATGCGGTTCTTCATCGCGAAGTGGCTCACCATCAACGTCGGCGTTCGCGACTACATCTTCTATGACAAGTTCGAGCCGACCGACCGGGCACCTGGCATGAACGACACCGCGCAGGAAGCCAAGGACAACGCCACCGGCTCGCTCATCAACAACGTCATGTTCCAGATCGGCTTCAGCTTCTGGGTGCCGACCTCGTTCGAGTACACCACCTTCCGCTGACCAAGAGGATCACAATGAACAAGCACAGCCTCCTGATCGCTGCGGGTGTCCTCGCACTCTCCGGTACGGTTGCTACCGAGGCCCACGCCGAGCGCCGGCTCAACTCGCTGCGCAACGACCCCGCCGTTCGCCATCGCAAGCTGATGGTGAAGAATCGGTTCGAGTTCACTCCGTTGTTCGAGTCGACGATCAACGCGAGCTTCCGCCACATCATCGGCGGCGGTCTGAAGCTCGAATATCACATCGGCGACATGCTCTCGATCGGCGCGGTGGGCGTCGGTTCGACCGCGCTCGATACCTCGCTGGTCAAGAAGATCCGTCCGACGCTCGAAGACACCGCGGATCCGATGACCCGCGAGCCGAGCGAGGCCGAATTCATGAACCGGCTGAACAAGATGCCGCTGCACGGCGCCGGCTACGTCAGCATCACCCCGTGGTACGGCAAGCTCGCCGCGTTCGGCCAAGCGTTCGTCGCATTCGACTTCTACTTCCAGGCGGGCGTGGCGTACGCGCAGGTCAAGAGTAGCTGCCCGGCGTCGGTGTGCTCCGACGAGAACCCCGGAATGTCGACGCCCGATCCAAACGGCGGCGAGCCGCTTGCGGCCGACAACAACCCCAATAACGATCCGCCGCTCAACGACGGCACACGTTGGGGTCTGTACCTCGGTGGTGGCATTCACGTGTTCTTGAACGACTTCCTCGCGCTCGACCTCACGGTTCGCGACTACGCGTTCACGGACAATCCGTCGGGCGCGGACTTCAACGCCGACCTCGCCGTGACCAACGACGACAACCGGTTCATCCACCACTTGTTCTTCGGCGCCGGCATCTCCGTCATGTTCCCGATGACGGCGAAGCGCACGCCCTAACTCGGGCATCCGCCAAGGCGTTCCGCAGCTTCCTTCCCCGTTGGCTCGGAACCGAGAATTGGAGCCACCTGCGATCGTTGCGCGTCTCGGCGTTGGCTAGGTGACAACGCCGTTGGCAGTGCAGTCGGGCAAGGCGTTGAAATCTCATTAGCGGGACTGGATCGGCCCTTGCTGTGGTCTGATGGTCAGTAAACCCATGCGCTGGCGTTGGCTCATTCCATTGGTCGCGGCCTTGGTCGTGTTTGGCGGGTGTGTAACCCCATCGATCCCGATCCCGCCGCCGTCGGCCGAGCTCATGGAGTTCCACATCACCGGAGAGCCGGGCAGCACGGTTGCCACGTTCTCGTACCCGGCCAACAAGAACTACGAGGAATCGATCGTGTTCGTCTATAACCGCATCCGCGGGGTGGGCATCATCGAAGCGGCACATCCCGACGGCAGCGTCGGGCCGACGGCTCCGGTGGCCGCGACCACGGGCGACGAGATCGTCGTGTCGTTCCAGCGCGATGATCAGACGGTCTCGACGTGCATCCGGCTGCGCGAAGGCGCGCAAAGTCCGACCGACTACTGCGGCCCGTGACCTATTCGCGGTGACGCGCGCGAGCTCGTCGCTCGCGTCCCGACGTGCGACGGCCTCAGTACGAAATGACAGGCCACGAGATCAGGGTCGGACGCAGGGTCTGCACCTGGCCTTCGCGCTCGATCATCAGAATCGGCCGCGTTCCGGGCGCGGCACCAAAGATTCGCTGCTGTAGCTCGCGCGTACTATCGACGCGATCGCCGTTGATCGATACGAGGCGATCGCCGCGCCGCAGCGCAATCTGTTCGGCAGGCGTTCCGGGGACCACGCTATCGACGACGACAAAGCCGTCGCGAAAGTTGTAGCGAATGCCAAGGAACCCACGCTCGGGATAGCTCTCGAGGTGCGCGCGGTATCCGGCGTACGAGCGCGTCGCCATGCTATCGGCGACTTGCATCGCCATCAGCGTCGTCGCGAGCGCCAACCCCGAAGCCACACCAGCCATCGTGCATACGACGGCGACGGTTCCAAACCCGCGGTTACGCTCGGTGGGAAGCAGCGCTTCGCGTCGGAGCACCGGGACAGTTTCGGGGACGTTCTCGGCCTGCTCGTCAGACATCTCGATTCCCTCGCTTTCGGTCCTTACTCCCAGTATAGGCGTGTGCCCCAACCAAGACCACGATGAAATTGCCCGCGAACGAGGTGCGTCGAGGGAGCCGTGGTAGGTTCGGGAGCACGGGTGACAAAGCCCTCTCGTCGGCGCATCCGCCGGTGGCTCGCAGTCATCGGCTTAGCCGTGCTCTTGGTCGCGAGCACGGCTTTTGCCGTGTTGCGCGTGAAGTTCGAAGGTGAGGACCTCGGCAGCAACGTCGCGTCGATCCTCAATAAGCAGATGCGCGGCCGGGTCTCGATCGGATCGATCGAGTGGTCTGTCGGATCGCTGAAGAAGGTGGTGACCGGCGGGTGGGTCCCGATCACGCTACGCGACGTAAGAGTGTGGGATGACTGCGCCCTGAGCCACGCGGGACCGGCGGGCGACGCGCTGCGAACCGGCGATCCCAACGAGGACTGTACTCCCGACGACAAGCCGGACCACGACCCTGCGAGCAAGCGCAAACCGCGCAAGCTGCTCGTCCGAACCGACTTGGTCACAGCCGAGATCGACATCCATGCGTTGATGTTCCGAGACCATCAGTTTCGGTTCCGCAACGTGTGGGTGCACGGCGGAGAAGCGCTCCTCGAAGAGACTCGCGAGCCCTACCCGCTCCACGCATACGACCGCGTGATCGTGAGCATCGTTACGGCGTTTTACCCGCGCATGAATGCTGGATTTCGCGCCGGCATCTCCGCAGGCGGTGCGCCACCGGTGTTCGATCTCCACGACATTCACGTCGAGAACCTGAACCTCACCGTTCATATGAAGCCGTATTCGGTGAAGGCCGCCGATCACATCGGCTACGGGTTCACCGCGCGACTCGAAGGCGTCAACGTCGACGCTGATCGGTCGGAGCTCAAGAACGACTCGTATCTCTACATGGATCCGCGCGATCCGCTGATCGCGAAGTTTTACGTGCGCCTCGGCGTGACCGCGGAGCGTGGACTCGCGCGCGTGAAGGATGTCGGCCCGCGCTCTGCGTTCCGGTTGCCACACGAAGGCGCGACCCAGCTACTCGGCACCACGGTTGGCCCGAACCCACTCACCGAGGTTTATCCGCCCGCCGGACGTTCAGCGGAATACACGGTGGCGCTCAGCGATATCCGGCTCAATCGGTTGGCGCAGCTGCCGGTCGATTGGACCACGCGCAACTTCGTCGCCAACTCGCTCGAGCTCGATCTCGAGGCCAAGACGCTTCCGTGCGCGACGGCGGCCGTGCCCACGCCGAACCCAGCGCACAGCGCATCGCTCCATCTCCGCGGCGAGCTGCACAGCTATTGGGATCGGCCGTACGACGGCTCGTGGAACCTCAAGCTCGACGCGAACAACATGGGGCCGACGATCCGCACGTGCATCAAGTCGACCGCCGGCGGCGACGACCTTCACGGCACGATCACGCTGACCGGGCCGTTCGTTGCCCCGCCGAAGGTCGGACTCGACCTCAGAAACCTCGATGTCGACGTCCCGCTCAACGCCAAAGAGGAGCCGGTGCGGTTGACGCTCGCCGAGGTCCGCGGCGCGATCGATATGGTCAACGAGCAGGGCTTCATCGACCAGACGCGCGCGCTGATCCGCGGCGGCCAGGAGCCTGGGGAGGTCGAGCTCTCGGCGTCATTCGGGCTCGATCCGTATTACGGCAACGCCCGCGTCAACATCACCAAGGCGATCGACGTCGGGCGGTTCTTGCCAGCGACGGTGACCAAGCCAGTCGGCAGGTTCGTCAAGGGGGCGTTCCGCGTTCGAGGTGATGCCGAGGCTGGGCTGGCGCTCGAAGAGTTCAACCTGTCGCTCGGCCCAACGCCGGAGTCCACCGCGCTGCGCGTTCATAAAGGCAAGCTGATCACCGACGACGACTTCGACACGATCCACATCGAACAAGTGTTCGTCGAGGCCGGACGCAGCCGCGCGATGATCGACGGCAAGGTGGACGTCGCTCGCCAGCGGTTCGATCGGGTCACCATCACCGGCGACTTCCCGGATATCGGAGTGTGGCTCAAGCGGTTCGGACTGCCGCAGCTGTTCCAGAGCGCCGGCGGTGGAACCATCGTGCTCGACGGCCCGATCGCACGCCCGAAGATCAAGGGCAACACCACGCTCGGCGGTGTGCCGTGCATCGATCGACTCCAGCTCGTCGACGTCGACGTCGAGGGTGACCTGGTCGACATCCACCAGATGACCTCACCGGGGCTCGGTGGCCGGCTGAGCGGCAGCGGCCGGATTCGCCTCGGTGACACGCCGGTGATCGAGCGCATGCGGCTATTGGGATCCCGGCTCGACGCGAGCAGGCTGTGCGGCGCGGGCAAACACGTCAAGGGCACGATCGACTCTGTCGACGCGGAGCTGACCAACGTCAGCGTCGACAAGAATCGCGCTGCGATCGATTGGCTGGACTATGCGGAGGTGTTCGCCAAGGCCGATCATTTGTCGGTGTTCGGCGATGGCTACTCGCGGATCTCGATGTGCGTGAACCGCAAGGACGACAAGGCGTGTCGCCCGCGCGCGTTCTACTTGGACTCCGATGACGTCGCGCAGTGCACCGAGGCCAAGCGCCAAGGGTCTTGCGTCGTGACGACGGCGACCCGCGACGCTGGCGGTCAGGTCGATGCGACGATCGCCAAGTTCCCTGCGACCAAGTCCGGCAAACAACCGCGCGCATCCAGGATCGGCGGATCGATCGGCGTCGACCTGCCGATGGCCGTGCTCGATCAGCTGCTAGGCAAGAAGGTCGTCGGTGGCAGTACGCACCTCGCGCTGCACCTCAGTGGCACGACGCTCGCGCCACAGGCCGCCGGCAATATCGACATGCTACGCGCGTGGGTCTACGACGCGTTCCTCGGCGATAGTCAGATCACGATCGAACCGGCGACGTTGCCCGGCGGCAAGCCCGGGATCGCGTTCCGTGGCAGCGCGCTGTCGGATCGCATCAAGATCGCGGGAACGCTCGGCACCACGGCCCCCTACCCCGTCGAGATCGCGGTCACTGGACGCCGCGTCGAGCTCGACGTGCTCAAGGACCTCAAGGCATACCTACCGCTGACCGATCCGCTGCAAGCCTGGGTATCGGGCACCGTGACCTACAAGACCCAGCTGGATCCCGAGAAGCCGGTCGAGCCGGAGATCTGGGTCGAGCTCTCGGAGCTCGTCGCGATCGTCAATCATCGCGGTGCGGATGGCCGGCTCACGCCGCTGCGGCTGAGCGTGCTCGATCAGAACCCCGGCGAGCGCGCGGCGGTGTCGGCACGCGTCACGCGGACATCGGTCGAGCTCGCATGCAAGAAGCCCGATGCGCCGGGCGGCCGCGAGCCCTGCGCCACCAAGGTCGCTACGCCCGCCGGTGTGATCGAAGTGCGCGGGCACGCGACACCGGCATCGGTGGCGATCGAAGCGCTCGGCATGCTCGATCTGTCGCTGATCGCTCCGCTGCTCGACAACACGTTCGATGCCGCATCGGGCAACGTCGCGCTGTCGGCGTCGATCAGCGGCACGATGGCCAACCCGGCGTACCAGGCATCGCTCGATCTCGATCCCGACGGGCTGTGGCAGAAGGATCCGGCGCGCGCGAACCCGGTCCGACTGCGGCCCGTCGGCGGCGACACGATGATCGAAATTCCGAGCGGCCTGATCAAGCTCGCGAACGGCAGCCTCGGCTTCACCAGCGTACTCGCGCAGGTTCGCGATCAGCACCTCGACGAGAAAGGCGAGATCCAGATCGGCGGCAATATCGAGATGGATGGGCTCACCCCGTCGAAGTGGGGCCTGCTGATCTCGGGGAAGCTCGCCGGACAGATGTTGCTGGTGCTCGCGCCGGGATTGGTTTCGCAAGCCGGCGGCCTCGCGGCGATCGATGGCCACCTGACGCTGCAGGGCACAGGTCGGTTGCCGTTGATCGCAGGCAGGTTGGTGTTCGACCCACCCGCCGAGCAACCACAAGTGCGCGCGCGTCCGTTCACGGTGATTCCGCGTAGCAGCTTCCACAAGGAGCTCGCGTTCACCGGCGGGGCTCTCGAGATCGAGACGCAAACGACCGGCGTCCAGCGGACCTATCAGCTGCGGGTCGAGGACGTGACGGCGGCATTCGAGAACGAAGGCACGCTGTCGCAGATCAACGGGACCGCGCATCTGCGCGACACCGGCCTGGTCAAGCTCGATATCGGTCTCAACGCCGACAACATCTCGCACCGATCGCCAGGGTCGTTGGACGTGGTGATTTCGGCGCGCCAGGTCCAGA
>JBFXAI010000055.1:0-42713 GCA_050184455.1 Kofleriaceae bacterium
CGAAGGTGTGGCGACTAGGTACTTGGTAAACGTCGCCTTGGTCGCCTCGTCCAGGAAGACATAGACGATCGACAGGCCGATCTCGAGGCACGCGACGATCAACGCCCCGCGGGTGATCTGGACATTGCCAAACAACCGTTGCCGCGCGCTCACGGTTCGACCTTAGCACACGGCCCCAGGCGGCCTCAGGCCGGGCCGAGCGGCTCACTCGACCGGGATGGTCACGGTCCCGAGGTCGGTGACGGGGAGCTCACGATTGATGTCCTGACCGGTGACCTGTGGCGCCACCCCGACCTCGAGCTTGCTGTCATCGAGCGCCGCGAGCGTCACGGTGTAGGTGCCCTCGAGCTGCGGCGCGGACAGCGCGTAGAAGTCCTCGCACGGCGCGATCGCGCTGAACGAGGAGCTTGCGCCGGTGGCCGTGGCCTCGACGCTCACCGCGTTCGCCTCACCACACGTCAACGGCGCGTTGGTCGTCGCATCGCGAAGATCCCAACGAAACTCGAGGTACCCGCCATCGTTGAGTACCTCGAAGTCGAGCACGGCGTCGCGGTGCGTGAGGTCGGGAAACTGCGCGTAGGACCGCGCATACAACGACGTCAAATCGTCGCTGCGGATCTCGAGCCATGTTTGATATGGGCCGGGCTCCAGCGCAAACGTCTCGCCCGCACCGTCGGCGCAGTCGAACGTATCCATGATCGGGCCGCCGATCGGATTGCCGCTGTCGCTCAGCGGTTGAGATAGCAACATCGCCGTCGAAAACCCGGGCGGACATGAGGTCACCGACCCCGAGACGTTCGAGAGCTCCCAACGCGCGGTGATGTAGCCATATTCGGCATCATCCCGGCTCGAGATGATGCAGCCGGTCAGCTGACTGGCGGCAACTCCGAGCAGACTGGCGAGGACTAGCTGGTTCATGGCGGACTCCGTTCCAACAGACTGCCAAGTGACGGGCGGCGTGACAGCCTGCTTCACAAAAGGCAATCAGCGAGCCAATCACCGAGCCGGCGCGACATCGAGCGCGATGATCTTGCAAATACACGGATGCACGTCGCACTCCGAGACTTCGAGCACGAGCTCGACGGCACCCATGCTAACCGTGTCCCCGGTTACGACTCGACGGCGTTCCGGCGCTGGCGCGGTATAGGTGAGCGGATCTGCCGGTCCACCGATACAAACCGGCACCACGCTGAGCAGCGCCTCGCCCTCGGGGAGATCGAAGCCGGTGACACCCGCGTTGTCCTCACAGTCCCACGAATCGCTACCGGCGATATCGCCCACTCTCCAGTCGAGGCGCATTCGCTCGATCCGCCCGGTGTTGGCAGGACTACAGGGCAAAAACCGCTCCTCGGAGGCCCCGGCGGGGCGCAGCTTCCACGACAACTCGACGGCGCCGCCATTCACGGGATCGCAACCGTGACCCAGCGGGCACACTGTTGCGATCGCTATCCAGGTCGCGCATCTAGCGGCGCCACGTTTGGCCGACATCTTCGCCCTCCATCATGCGACGACCACGCATTTGACCAGCACTCCTGTGCGTGTTATCGAGCAACAACTCGTGATGCCAGGGTTTTCCGCGATCTCGACGCTCGCCGCAAACCTCAACATCCAGCACCTGTTCAATCAGGCGCACTGGATCGTTCAGGCGGTGATGATTCTGCTCGCCGTGATGTTCCTGATCGGGCTCTACATCATCATCTACAAGAGCCTCTACATCGGGCGCGCGTCCGGCGAGTCTGCCAAGTTCACCGATTCGTTCTGGCGCTCGCGCGACATCGAACAGATCTACAAGCAGGCGCAGGCGCTCAAGCACAGTCCGATCTCGCAGATGTTCGTCGCGGGCTACACCGAGCTGGCGAAGCTCGCGAGCGATGAGAATCTGCGCGACGATCGCGAAGGCAACCTCGCCAACATCGAGCGTGCGTTGCGGCGAGCGCAAACCGTCGAGACCACCAAGCTCGAGTCCGGTGTGCCGTTCCTCGCGACGACTGGCTCGGCCGCGCCGTTCATCGGGCTGTTCGGCACCGTGATCGGCATCCTGTTCGCGTTCGTGGAGATCTCGGAGCCGGGGAAAGGTGCCGCTTCGCTTCAAGTGGTTGGTCCGCACATCGCCGAGGCACTGTTCGCCACCGCGATCGGTCTGGTCGCCGCGATTCCCGCCGTGATGGCGTACAACTACTTCACCCGGCGCATTCGCGTCCTTCGCTCGGAGATGGAGACCTTCGAGCAGGACTACCTCAACATCATCAAGCGCCACTTCTTGAGGTAGCGACATGGGAATGAGCGCACGCGGCGGTGGCGACGACCTGAACTCGGAGATCAACGTCACGCCGATGGTCGACGTGATGCTCGTGCTGTTGATCATCTTCATGGTGACCGCCGGCATGCTCAACACTGGCGTCGAGCTGGACTTGCCGCAGGTCTCGGCTCAGAACCTCGAAGATCCGCAGGGCCCGCTGGTGTTGACCATCGAGAAGTCCAACGCGATTCGGCTCGGTGGCACCAAGGTTCCTTGGCAGGAGCTCGAGGTGAAGCTCAAGACCAACGAGAAGGTGAAGCAGCAAGGCAAGCTGTACATCGCCGCCGACAACGACTTGCCCTATGGCGTCGTGGTGACCGCGATGGCGGTGGCGCGCAACGCCGGGATCGAAAAGGTGATGATGCTCACCGAACCGTCCGATAACCTCCAACCACGCCTCAGCGAGCTCGATCAAATACCGGCGCCGTGACGTGCGTCTAAACCATCATGCGCAACGGTGAGATGCATGTAGTTGCGGGGATCGGCACCGTGTGGCTCGCCGCGGCGCTGGTCGTACCGAGCCTGCTGTTCTCATCGACGCGCGACGAAGGCCCGCCAATCAAGCAGTACGACCTGATCGAAGCGTCGGTCGCGTACAAGAAGACCGACAAGCCGAAGCAGCCGCAGAAGCCGAGGTCGCAGACGCCCGAGGTCAAGCCAGACGCGGTGTCGCGCGACGAGAACGCGAAGCCGGACAAGTGCCAGAAGGATGCTGATTGCGGTGAGAATCACCGCTGCGATCTGAAATCGCATAGCTGCGTCGCCGAGCGTGACAAGCAGAAGGACGAAAATCCTCTCGACAAGTACGCGCGCAAGGAAGAAGACGCCCCCGCGGGCAAGTCCGAGCCTGACGAAGGCTCCGCCGACGGCGAGGTGTTCGGCCGCGGCAACATCACGAAGGGCGATCCGTATTTTCAACGGATTTGGCGTGACATGGACTTCACGGCGCCCGAGCTCGCCCGCAGCGGAGCCACGCCGCCGCTGGCCTGCATCAAGATGACGATCGAAGGCAAGATCGCCAACATCACGTTCCGTCACAAGGGCGACGACGACATTGCCACGCTCGCCGAAGCCGCACTGCGGCGGCTGAGCCAGACGCGCAATGCAAACCCGGAAGAGGTCCCGATTCACTTGCAACAGCGTCTAACCACCGGTGAGGGCATATGCTTCAGCTTCAGCGCCAACTAGTCATCGCGATCCTCGCATTTGGTCTCGTGGGCGTGAGCCGTGTCCGGACTGCGCTTGCCGATGACATCGTCATCGACGTCAACGCGCAGAAAAAGGGCGCATATCCGATCGCGCTGCCTGCCTCGCTCGACGCCGATCCAGCGGCCAAAGAAGTCGCGATGGTTCAATCGTTCGATCTCGGCGTCGCCGGCATGTTCAAGGTGCTCGACCCGCAGTCGTTCCTCGCCGACCTGCGCAGCGAGGGCATCGGCATCGAACCGCAGAAATGGAAGGACGTCGGCGCACTGGGCGTCGTGAAATACAAGGCGACGCCTACCGACCTCGAGTTTCGCCTTTACGAAGTTTCCAAGGGCGGCAACCCGGTCCTCACCAAGAGCTACAAGCGCGCGGGGGCGAACACGAGAACGCTCGTGCATCGCTGGTGCAACGACGTCGTCAAGTACTACACCGGTGAGCGAGGATTCTTCGGCTCGAAGATCGCGTTCACCGCGAAGTCGAAGACCAAGAGCGCGATCTACGCGATGGACTTCGACGGTGCCAACGCCTACGCGATCTCCAACAACAGCTCCACCAACATCCTGCCGGCGTGGTCTCCGTCGGGCGGCCAGATCGTCTACACGTCGTTCATGCGCAATAACCCCGACCTGTACATCACGGGTGCAGGCGGTGGTCGCCCGAAGAAGCTCTCGGGGCACATCGGGATGAACACCGGCGCGTCGTTCTCACCGGACGGCACCAAGATCGCGCTCACCCTGTCGAAGGACGGCAGTAACCCGGAGATCTACATCATCAGCGCCAGCGACGGCACGATCATCCGCCGCGTCACCAACGACAAGGCGATCGATACGTCGCCCGCGTGGTCGCCGGATGGCAGCCAGCTGGCGTTCGTCTCGGATCGCAACGGCGGCCCGCAGATCTTCGTGGTGTCGGCCTCCGGCGGCGCGGCGCGGCAGGTGTCATTCAACGGCAGCTACAACACCACGCCGACGTGGTCGCCCGACAAGAACAAGCAGGTCATCGCGTACACCACGCGCGACGGCGGCAAATACGACATCGTCACGCTCGACCTCACGACCAAGCAGATGGTTCGCGTCACCCAGAACGAGGGCAGCAACGAGGAGCCTTCGTTCTCGCCAAACGGCCGCGCGATTGCCTTCGCACGCGCAGGACAGGGCGTGTTCATCGCCAATGCCGACGGCACGGGCAAGGCGATGAAGGTGTGGAGCGGCTCGGCGACCGGCGTCGACTGGGGCCCGGCGCCGAAGGAGTGACCCTGCCAGGCAGCGTCGCCTGACGCTCGAACGCGTGTGCGGTTGCGCTCGATCGAGCGCGCCTTTGACACAGCGCCTGTCAGGCTACCGGGACGGGTCGTGCGCGCGCCACGAGCCACGTGTACCAAGACGAACGGCATCGACCGTAGACAACCGCGTCAGAGCAGCGGGCCGCCCTGGACCGAACGCGTCGATAGCGGCAGCGTCGTCAGCCCGAAGCCACGCTGGCCGGCGTGAGCGTCACAGAACCAACGTTCGCCTTCGGACTCCTGACGTACCTCGACGCACGCCGGGCATTGCGGATGCGCCTCGATGAGATGACCGCCCAACCGAACGACCAGCGCCGGGCATGTCGTCCGCTCCAATACGTCGTCGCAGACCGAACCATCGCCGTGCGTCCCGAACCGGCCGATCACGAGCAGATCAGCGTCGAGGTCCGACGTGATTTCGGCGATCCCCTCGACGGGAGATCCCGAGATCAGATGAAGTCGGGTGTTCCAGTCGCGCGCCATTCCGCGAAAGCTATCGAGGCCCTCCAGCACCAAGCTCGCCAGCCAGCGCTTGGCCGACTCGGCGCGTTGGTCCGGCTCGATCACCGTCGTGAAGTGGAGGTCGAGGCTCTGGTGGCGGCCCGCCTGATCCAGCGCGTGCTCCAACACGATCTCGGCGTATTCGGATTGGTCGAGCGCGATCACCATGCAATAGCGACGCAGGACCGGGGTTGCCGTCGTTTCGGTGCTCATGACAGGTGACGCGTTGCAGTACGCGTGCCCATGGGACTCCCGACGACGTCGCGCAGAACGTGCGCATCTTTACGTCGGCTTTACACGCGATCAGAGCTGAGCGCGCACGGCGGCGGCGATCGGTTCGGCGACGCAGATCTCGTTCGTGACATGCGGGATGGTGTTGCAGGTGACGATGCCCCGCGCCCCGGCCGATACCAGCGCGTCGTGTACGGTGTCGGCGAACACCGCATGAATCGCGACGCACATCGGTGGCGCGCTGCCGGCGGCGCGCAGCTGCCGCGTCGCTTCGATCAGCGTGCGGCCGGTCGAGACGATGTCATCGATCAACACGGGCGTGTGGCCATTCCACGGCCGGTCGGGCGGCGAGATCGATACGTCGCGATCACCGCGCCGCGTCTTCTCGAGGATCACATACGGAGCGCCGCAGCTCTCGGCGACCGGAGCGACCCACTGAGCGCTCTCCGCGTCGGGCCCGACGAGCACGGGATCAGCAACCGTCGATGCGATCCACTGTGCGATCGCGGGAGCCGACCGCGCGATCGCGGTCGGAATCGCATAGACCGCACGCAACGAATCGAGTCGGTGCAGATGCGGATCCACGGTCACCAACCAGTCGACGGCGGTCGACACTAGCTGCGCGAAGTATTTGGCCGTCACGCCCTCACCGGCGCGAAACGTCGCGTCCTGGCGCAGGTACGCCAGGTACGGTGCGACCAGCCCGACCTTGCGAGCGCCGAGGTCGCGTGCAGTGCCCGCCAAGAATGCGATGGTCAGGAAGCTGTCGTCGCGCACGCTGCCGACGATCGCGACGTCATGCCCCGACAGCGCGGCATCGATCCGAACCAGCAACTCACCGTCGGGAAATCGCCGCACCTCGGGCACGACCACCGCCCCACCGAGCCGCGCCGCGAGCAACTCGGCCTGTACCTCGTTACCTGGTGCCGCAATGACGAACACCAAGCCATCGTAACAGAGCCGTGCACGGTTCGTGATCGTGCGCGGGCGATCGCGCAGCGTCACGCGACCTACGTCACGCCGCGGAGATCAGCCGGCGAGCGGAACCAACGGCGTCACTCGAAGCAGCATCGGGATGACCTTGCGGCTCGTCACGATGCCCATGTGATCGTACTGCGAGCGGATGTAGAGCAACTTGGCGCCGCGCTCCCGCTTGGTCAGCTCTGACGCAATGCCGGGCATCCGCTCGCGCACGACCGCGAATTTGTAGCGCTTGGCGAAGCTTCGCGATTCTTGATCGGTGCTCGCGCCCACGACGATCAACCGGTGCGCATCCGCTCGCTTGCCACTCCGGATGTACGCGTCGAACGCGCCGGTCCCGGCGTACATCGCATCGAGCAGGATGATCTTGTCGACGGCGCGATGATCGACCCACTGCATCACCGTGCGAAATGCCCCCGAATGACCGATCACGACCAGCGGTCCGTCGGGCAGCTTGATGTTAGCTCGGGTCACCGCGCGTCGCAGATCGGTCAGCGCCGGCCACCGAACGTGATCGCCGTTGCTCGCGGGCGCATCCGGCACCACGAACATTGCGTTCTGGCGGCTCGCCTTGAACTGGCGAGCGAGCGAATGATCACGCCAGGCGCCGTCGGCATCGGTGTGATAGCCGTGAACGTAGACGACCGTGCCGGCGGTCGCGCGATTGTAGCCTTCGGGGATCCACACGTGCACCGCGCCCTGCCCGGTGCGGATCCGCCAGTGCTTGCCGCCGAGCACCGTATCCTCTTGCTTCTCGAGTCGCCCTGCGCCAACGCGCGCGCGCGCTGACTTCGCCGCGGGTTTGTCCTCGGCCGGCGCCGCCTCCGCGGTCTCGATCGCGGCGACCTCTGACGCTGTCGCCGCAGCACCGTCGACGGCATCGTCGGCGTACGCAGTGGAGACCGCACACGCCAATAGGATCGCGAGCGAACGGGTCATTTCTTCGGCTCTCGAGGTGCGGTGATCATGAGATGGACGTGTTTCTCCGAGTCGGGATAGCCATACCTGAACGGTAGCTTTCTGCGGGGTTGCGATGCCCACAGTTCGACCATCGCATCGCTGGTTTCGATCGGCGCCTCCGCGAGGAATGCGCCTGCAAACGTGCCGTAGGTGGTCTGGCTGAACCCGGCCTTCTTGGCGACCTTCGGTGGAATTCCCGTCGAATCCGACGCCATCCAGGCCATGTTGGTCAGCAGGTACGACCGGATGTTTTGAAACGCCGAGCTCCACAACAGATAGCTCGCCGCCTTGGTCATCGCGGCGACCTTGCCCTTGCCGAGCAGATACTTCTCGAGCGGCGAGCCGCTGAACGCCTTGTTCGCGAGGTTCGCGGCGATGTGGCGGTGCACGATCACCGGCGCGCTCGGATCGCCTACCTTGCGAAATGACAGCTCGAGGTTGGTGTATGCCTCGGAGAAGTCGGTATTGACCCAGCCGTCCTTCTTCTTCTTGGCCTTCTTCGGCTGCAGCGCATCGACCTCGGCGCGCGACAGATAGTCGACCGTCCCCTCGGGGGTCAGCATGAAGAACTTGAGCGCGACCGGCTCGAACCCGAGCGCGGTCATCCCTGTGATATGGAACGACAGCTGGCCGGGAATCCCGCCGGTCTCGAGCTTGCGCATGTTTTCGCTCGTCGAGTCGTTGAGCGATAACAAGCCGGCCACAGCAGCGCGATAGTCCGACAGCGATTGGCGGAGCCGGGCCTTCGAGAGCCCTGCGAGCCGCGTCGGGTCGCCGGCGTGCTCGAGCGAGATCGTGGTGATCTCGCGAGCGTCCGGATACGTGACAAGCGCGCCGGCTAGATCGCCGCCGCCGAACGGATACACCACCGAGGTCGGCAGACCGGCCGGCCGCTTGTCAGCGAAGAATGCGCGCGCCGGCGTGATGTACTTCTGCGTGAACGACGCGTAGCGCTTCGCCATCTCGGCGCAATGCGCGTCGACGACCTTGGCATCCATCGTCGCTGGCACGGGATCCGTCCCACCGCACGCGACGACGCGATAGAACAGCTTGGCGTCGGCGATAAAGTCCGCTGCATCCTCGGCGCGGGCGGGCGCAGCAATCGCCGCCACACAAACCGCTGCCCTGGCGAAAACACGTAAGTCGAGCATCCGGTCCCTCCAAAGACATACGGGGACGGTGTCAAGTTCGTCAAGTCTCTCGACTTGACGAACTTGACACCGTCCCCCTCAGTTAACCTCGGAGCGCTCGTCGGCAGGTCCCCGCTTCGGACCGACGATGCTATGGATGACGACGTCAGCCACGCGGTCGCCGCTGGCGTCGCGTACCTTCACCGGCACGTCGTACTGTGCGCGAGCTGACGTGCGAGGCACGGCGGGCTCGCCGATCGCGATGATCGTCCCGCGCGCCTTCTTCAAGTAGTCGATCTCCATGCCGCTTACGATGAACCGTCCGTCGTCGGGCATCGAATACGCGAGGGCGAGGTTCCCAGCGAGCTCCGCGAGATTGGCGATCGCGATCGCGTGGATGCACTCGAGGTGATTGCGCACGCCGCGGCGATCCTGAAGCTGGACCTCGGAGTACCCCGGCCGCAGCACGTTGACCGTGGCGGCGATGCTGCCGCTGTACGGCGCCATCCGGCCGACCAACCGCGAGAACACGATCTTGCCTCCAGGCAGCACCGACAGCAGGTCCCACGCATCGCGGATCAGATTTCGATGGCCGTCCAGCCGCGGCACGGGGAACAGCCGCGCGAGCGGACCGAGGCGCTGAGTGAGGGCCATCACTCGATCTAACCCCGCCGGCCCGGTGAACACCAGACACGACGCTTGTCGGTTCCGGATCCCGGGCGCAAACCGACACCGTTTTCGTGCATTGCGCTGGGACCCCTGATAAGTCGATGGGGGTAGGATGATGTCACTCATGGGGATGACTCGTTTCGCGTGCGCCGCACTCGTCGCCTCGGTTCCGCTGTTCGCCGGGTGCTCGAGTCCTGCGAAGAAGCGGCCGATGACCGTGCAGGAGATGATCGTCGCCGATCCTCTGCCGCTCGCGAAGGGAGCGAAGTGGACCTACCAGGTCACCGTGAAGCGATTCGATCCGAACACCGCGCAGGAGACCACCAAGACGCTCGATTGGACCACCGAGGTGCTCGACGCCCGCGAGGCCAACGGTGTCACCGCGTTTCGCGTCAAGGGCTGGCCGACCGACTTGGCTGATTTCGAATCGGCACCGGTCGCGAGTGAAAAGACGCTGCTGCGCTCGGGCAATAGCTTTCTGTTCGGCGCCACGGCCGAGCCGTCGCTCGATGGCGCGGAGGGTTGGTTCAGCTGGCCGGTGATCGATGGCCAGAAGATCTGTCCGAGCGCTGAGATGGTCTATTGCTGGAACGTCACCGCGGTCGAGACTGGGTACGCCTTGTCATTTCACACCGGTCCCGACGAGCAGACCTTCGAGCTCGAGCCCGGAACCGGCGTATCGCGATTCCATTACGCGCACCACGGCACGACCAACGAGGTCGAGGCCAAGCTCGTGTCCTACACCAAGGGCACGAAGTAACCTCCCCGATGTGGCAGTGAGAGGCGCGCGCGGTTGCGCGTGATCAGGCGCGCTCGTACAGTCGGGTCAATGAAGCCGACGATCCCGATGATGAACTACCTGGTCCCCACGGTTATCGAGCAGACGCACCGTGGCGAGCGCGGCTGGGACATCTTCTCGCGCCTGCTCAAAGATCGCATCATCTTCGTCGGTACGCCGATCAACGATGACATCGCCAACGTCGTCATCGCGCAGCTGCTGTTCCTCGACTCCGAAGATCCGGAGAAGGACATCATGCTGTACATCAACTCGCCCGGCGGCCACGTCACTGCGGGCCTCGCGATCTATGACACCATGCAGTTTCTGCACTGCGACGTCGCGACGATCTGCATGGGCCAGGCGTCATCGATGGGCAGCTTCCTGCTCGCGGCGGGCGCCAAGGGCAAGCGCTACGCCCTCGCCCATTCGCGCGTGATGATTCACCAGCCGCTCGCTGGGTTCCAGGGTCAGGCGACCGACATCGAGATCCACACCAAAGAGATCTTGAAGATGCGCGACACGCTCAACGAGCTGTACGCGAAGCACACCGGCCAGACCGTCGACAAGATCAAGAACGATACCGAGCGCGACAACTTCATGTCGTCGATGCAAGCCAAGGAGTACGGCATCATCGACGAGGTGTTGATCACCGCGAAGAAGAAACCGGACGAGAAGAAGTAGCCGCCGCGGTGGGCGCTGGCTTCACGACCGGCGCGGAACGATCTGGTCGCGCGGGTAAGCGCAGCGCTTGCGGCCCAGAGATGGATCGCGGATGGAGAGGCAACCCGCTGGCGCCCTGGCGGTGAGCTCGCGGCGTACGCCGCGCGGATCGGGCTCACCGACGCTGCCGTCGACATCGAACAAGCGACGCCGACGCTGCAACGCGACACCCGTTCGTGACGACCATATGTCGTGTCGAGGCGCGCTACTGCGGCGCTGTCTATGACCGCGAACGTTAGGCCACCACGACTGACCCGATCCTGCACCGAACGCACTTCGTCCTTCATGTAGCCGGCGAAGCTGCTGACGATGACGCAACGCTTCGATCGGCTTGCCCGATTCTCGTGGCAACCCTCGAAGACGTCTTGGGCACCGCGTGCGCGAAGCGCGCTCCGCATTCTAACGCAGCATTACGATGTGCTCGTCGACGCGATCCGCGGTAGGCTGAACGCCGACCGATGCCCATCGAAAAACGTGACGGCGCGTCTCTGACCTGTTCGTTCTGCGGCAAAGCGCAGAAGGAGGTCAAGAAGCTGATCGCCGGGCCCACCGTGTACATCTGCGACGAGTGCATCGGGCTGTGTAACGACATCATCGCCGAGGAGATCGAGAAGGAAGATCAGAGCTACGGCGTGGGATCGATTCCCAAGCCGGCCCAGATCAAGAAGGTCCTCGACGAATACGTGATCGGACAGGACCGCGCGAAGAAGGTCCTCGCGGTGGCGGTGCACAACCACTACAAGCGGATCGATCACAAGCAGGGTCAGAACCTCAGCGGTGGCGCGCACGAGGAGGTCGAGCTCCAGAAGTCGAACATCCTGCTGCTCGGGCCGACCGGCTCTGGCAAGACCCTGCTCGCGCAGACGCTCGCGCGAATCCTCAACGTGCCGTTCGCGCTCGCCGACGCGACGAACCTCACCGAGGCCGGCTACGTCGGCGAAGACGTCGAGAACATCATCGTCTCGCTGCTGCAGAACGCCGATCACGACATCGAGCGAGCGCAGCGCGGCATCGTCTATATCGACGAGATCGACAAGATCGCCCGAAAGAGCGACAACCCATCGATCACGCGCGACGTCTCGGGTGAAGGCGTCCAGCAGGCGTTGCTCAAGATCATCGAAGGCACGACGGCGTCGGTGCCACCCAAGGGTGGCCGCAAGCATCCGCAGCAAGAGTTCCTGCAGGTCGATACGACCAACATCTTGTTCATCTGCGGCGGCGCGTTCACCGGCCTCGAGGACATCATCGAGAATCGGATCGGCCAGAAGATGATCGGCTTTGGCGCCGGCATGAACAAGAAGGTCGAGCGCTCGCAGTGGGAAATGATCCAAGAGGTCGAGCCCGAGGATCTGCTGAAGTACGGCATGATCCCCGAGTTCATCGGCCGGCTGCCGGTGATCGCTCCGCTCCACGAGCTGTCCGAAGAAGCGCTGGTGCAGATCCTGACGCAGCCCAAGAACGCGCTGGTCAAGCAGTATCAAAAGCTGTTCGAGATGGACGGCGTGAAGCTCAAGTTTGGCAAGGGCGCGCTCACCAAGGTCGCGAGCATGGCGGCGACGCAGAAGAGCGGAGCCCGCGGGCTACGCGCGATCCTGGAGAGCGCGCTGCTCGACATCATGTACGACACCCCTGGTCAGTCGGTGTCGGAAGTGATCATCAACGAAGACGTGATCGAGAAGCACGGGACGCCGTTGATCACGTACACCAAAGAATCAAAGACCGCCGAAGCCTGAATCGGGCTCTCGCCGGCAATCGGTGACACGCGGCCAAGTGTCGGCCGAGCTCGTCGCAGCGGTGGTTGCTGCGGACCACCATTGTGCGGTTCAGCACAAGGCAATTTGTTTGCGGTTGTGCGACTCGGAGGCCTGAGTTACGTCCGGGCGAAATATGGATCTACGTGTTCGTGGAGTGGCTGGTGGAACTGGCTCGCGGCAGCGCAGATCCCGCCGGTCGAGACCTTCCAGGGCCAGCGCTTTGGTGGTGCTCTCGGCTGCGTTGCTCGCTGTCGCCTGCGCGAACGGACGTGCTGGCAATGCGCCTTTCCAGGACGCCGGCGATGTCGGTGGCGACGATGCGACCGTCCAGCCCGGCGATGCCACCACGAGCTCCGGTGACGCTGGCACCGACGATCCGACCGAATGCGGAGCAGTCACGTGGACCTCGTACGTCGGCTACCACATGTCACAGGAGCAAGTCAGGCACGTCGCCCTGGGGGATTTGGACGGCGATGGGCGACCCGACCTGTGCTCGACCGCCGACTACGGAATATCCGTGCGGCTGAACAACACATCGCCTGGAGCCACGATGCCCAGCTTTGGGACCAACCCGTACTTCGGAGTAGGTCGCCAGGTCCGTGGGCCGCTCGCCGTGACCGACCTGAACGCAGATGGCCGACTGGACGTCGCCGCCGTCAATGCCCCCCAGGGGATAAGCGTTCTTCTCAATCTCACGGTCCCAGGTGGACCGCTCGCGATGTCCAGCGCTAGTCAATTCGCGACCGGCGAGTACTGGAATGCAATCGCCGCCGCGGACCTAAACGGCGACAGCCGGCCCGATCTTGCCATCGTAAAGGACCACACGGTGAGCGTGCTCCTCAACACGACCATTGCCAACAACGACTCGCCATCGTTCGCGGTTCAGACTCCGCTTGTGTCTTCGCATGTGGTAACGACGATCGAAGCGGGCGATCTCAATGGTGACGGACGGCTCGATCTGGTAGGCGTAGCCCGGGACGGCACCATCAGCGTGTTCGTGAATACCACCGCACCCGGGGCAGCGTCGTCGTCGTTTGCTGCCGCCGTTGACTTCGTGGCGACGTCGACGAGCGACCGCACCGACCTGGCACTTGGCGATCTGAATGCCGACGGTAAGATCGATGTCGCGGTCGTCGGGGACTTTCACACCAATGTGCACTTGCTCCTCAACACGACTTCGCCGGGCGCTGCCACCCCGACGTTCGCAGCCGCGGTCGGCTTCCTGGCGGGCTCTGATCCGGAGATGGTGGCGATCGGCGACGTCAATCATGACGGCAATGCAGACCTCGTCACGACCGCCTCGAATGGGACCCCGACGCCCAACATTTCGGTGTTGCTCAACACCGCACCACCTGGCGCACCATCGCTAGCATTTTCTGCCCCCAGCTATGTCGCCGTCAGTCTCTGGGCGAATAACGTGGCGATCGGCGATCTCAACGACGATGGCCGAAACGATCTCGCAGTCGCGACGCGTGGCAACGGACAACCTGTCTCATGTCAGGCGCGTGGGTGCGTCAACGTGCTGCTCAATCAATGCACGCCGTAGTGAAGCGGGTGGCACTGCGAATTGGGCCTCGAGGAACACGGCGCGACGTGCGATGCACTGCGATGCGCCGCTCTAGGCGCGCCCGAATAGTCGCGACAGCAGTCCGCGCGGCCTGAGGTCGACGACCGGATCGGGTGCGATCGTCCAGTCGAGCTCGGGCCACACCGTGCGTAGCGCCTCGACCGCCTTCCGCGCAATCTCGAGACCCTGTTGGTTATGGGCGACCGTCAGCTTGTGCGTGGTCTCGATCTTGTCGCGACCGAACAGTCCGCCTTCGATGCGCCTGCTGCCCACGAACTGTTCGGACACGTCGCGAATCGCCGCGCCAGCATCCAACCCCGGCGCCGAGCGAATCGCCCCGTACGCGGAGACCGGGCGGTTCGCGGCCTGCGTTCCCCGCGCCGCGGCATCGAGGTTTTCCCAGATCGCGGTGTAGATACGCTCGAGCTCTGCTCGAAGCAGCGACATCTCGGTGTCATCGTCATGCCCCCATGCGTCCATGAATCGTCGGATGACTTGGTCGTATTGAACGATCAGCGAATCAGCGATCAGGATGTGCTGGCGGACGATCTGCATCACCCGGGCATACGCTGAACCCTCGACACCATCGCACTGACATCTCCCAACTTCTGGCGCGGGTCTCGCCTGCTCTGCGTGGCCATGACAACCGATCCGCTGCGATCTCAGCAGGTAACAGCGTGCGAGAATGCCTCGTTGACGGCGATTCGCGCTGCGTGATATCGGCCCATGTGGTCGAAGCCGTTGGACCGCATGATGGTGAGCTAGCGCTAGCGCGCGCGTGTGCCAGCGGCGACCCGTACGCGGTCGAACGATTTCGATCGGCGTACGCGATGATACTTCGCAAGTCGGTGCGAGCGGCCGGTGCTCGCGGTGCCGCCGTCGACGATCTCGTTCAAGACCTGTTCGTGTTCTTGTTGCTGCCTGCCGCGGGCGGTGATCCGCGGATCGCGCGCTACTCGGGACGCGGTCCGCTCGCTAGCTGGCTGCGCATCACCGGCACAAGGTTCGCGCGCAAACGGCTGCACCGGCAATCTCCATGCAGTAGCGGTGAACCAGTTCCGGATCTGTTGGGCAGCGATCCGCAGCTCGCCATCATGCGGCGATTGTCTCGACCGCAGTTCGAGGACGCGCTGCAATCGATCATCGCCAAGCTCAGCGACTCCGACCGACTGCTGCTTCGCCGGTACTTTCTCTGCAACGACACCCTGACCCAACTTGGCGAACAATTGCACGTCGCGCCATCGACGATCGCGCGCCGGATCGCTGCGATTCGCGTCCGGATCCTCGAACAGCTCAAGGGCCGCGTGACGACACAGTCCGACGTCACGGACTCATCGTTCCGAAGCCTCGTCGGTCTGCTGCGCAGCAACCTGGAGCTCGACCTCGCCGGCGCATTGTCGCCTAGCGGAGCGGCGTGATCGGCGACGGCTGTCTCAGCGAGAACACGCTCGCCGCGCTAGCCCACGACCATCTCGACGGCGATGAGGCGGTTCGTGCAGAAACCCATTTGTTGGTTTGCAACAGCTGCCGCGATCTGCTGCACAGCGACGACGGCGCGAGGCCCGACGGCCCGGCTCCGCGCCACCGATGGCTGGCCGGCGGCACACGAATCGACCACTTCATCCTGACGAGCTATGTCGGCGGCGGTGCGATGGGCGATGTGTTTGCCGCGGTCGATTCGAGGCTCGGTCGCAACGTTGCGATCAAGGTACTCAGGCAATCCCACGCTGGAATCTCCAAGCACGAGCTCAAGGGCCGGCTGTTTCGCGAGGCCCAGGCGATGGCCCGGCTGTCGCACCCTAACCTGGTCACGATCTACGACGTCAACGAGCTCGACGATCAGCTCTACCTCGCGATGGAGTTCGTACAAGGTCAGACGCTTCGCAGCTGGCTGAGCTCGCAACCGCGCTCGCATCACGACATTCTCGATGTGCTGTCTCAGGCAGGACGCGGGCTGGCGGCTGCCCATGCGGCCGGGGTCGTTCACCGTGACTTCAAGCCCGACAACGTCTTGGTTGCAGAAACCGGTCGCGTTTGTGTCACCGATTTTGGGCTCGCGCGAATGGACGCTGACGTTCCAGCCATCGCCGACGTGCTCGCCGAGGATGGTGTTCCACCCGAGCTGACGCGGACCGGTGCGATCGTCGGTACACCGGCGTATATGGCGCCGGAACAATTCGCCGGCGCATCGGTGGATGCTCGCACCGATCAATTCGCATTCTGTGTCGTGCTGTTCGAAGCCGTTTACGGTAAGCGACCATTCGAGGGCACGTCTGCTCGCGAGCTGGCGGCCCAGGTGACGACCGGCAAGCCGAGCTTTCCACGCAGTCAAGCTGTCGTGGCGGGCCGGCTGCGCCGGCTGTTGAACCGTGGACTCGCCACCACGCCGGCGGATCGATTCCCCTCGATGGAGCGTTTGCTCGACGAGCTCCGCCAGATGCGAGGCGGTTGGAGGCGGAGAGGTATGATCGTGCTCGCAGTGCTGGTCGCGATCAGCATCGTCGTGGCGAGCTCGTTCGCGGTCGGCGGGGCGCCAAGCGACCCGATTGTTTCTCCTGGGGCGCGATATCGCAACTACACCTACGCCGAGTGGCTTGCGTTCTCCTTGCAACGCCACCTACAGCGCTCGTACGCCGACGATCCATTCCTCGGCACCGCACCGTGTGACAAGGGTCAAAGCGGCGACGTGTGGTTCCTCGACAGCCACGCCGGCGAAGGCAGGTTTACCGGAGCAACCGACTGCACGATCCCTGCGAACAAGGCGTTGTTCCTGAACATCATCAGCGTGTTCTGCGATAGCTGGCGCGCACCGAATCTGCTCGGCGGCGCAGACTTTCCCACCACCAAGCAAGGGCTCGATGAATGCGTCGCACACACCGCGACCATGACCGAAGCGCATCTCGAGATCGACGGTGCGTCGATCGAGGACCTCGAGCGGTTTCGCGTTCGAAGCGCCCGATTTAGTTTCGCCATCGAGGACGGCGTAACGAACAGCGCCGGCCACCCTCCGGGCGTCTACGGCGGGCTAGGGCAAGGTATCGCCGTGATGCTGCGGCCGCTGTCACCGGGGGAACACGTCATCCGTTGGCGTGTCGCGGAGGGTGCCGAGTACATGCGCGACGTCACGTACCGGCTCACCGTACTCCCCTGACGAATCCGGTTCGTCAGCAAATTGCGCTCACGACGCAAAATCCACCCGGACAGGGGCTCTCCTCAGCAAGGAGTCCTATGTCGATTCAAATCTACGCTCGATACGTGCGCAGCACGCTGTTGGCCTCGCTGGGTCTCGCTGGCTGCGCGTCGGATGAACCAGCCGACGATCCGGTGTTTCCACCCGACAGCCAGCCCTATGGTCGGACGTACTCGCAGTGGGCCGTGTCGTTCGTCCAGTGGACGCTTGGTCAGCCCGCCGATCGCCATCTTGGAACCGACACCGCGTCGTGTGCCGACGTGAACACCGGAGATGTTTGGTTCGTGACCGGGCGCATAGCGGGTGACGGTCCGGTCGTTCGGTCGTGCACGATCCCATCGAACGTCGCGATCGTCGCTCCCGTGATCACCACGACCTGCACCAAGCTCGAGGGCGTCGGGAACACGGAGGCCGAGCTGCGCGAGTGCGCAAAGCTGGACGAGGATGCCGTGAGTCTCGCGGAGGCGACGCTCGACGGCGAGCCGATCGAGAATGTCGATCAATACCGGGTGGCCACCGAATTGTTCGGGTTCACGCTTCCGGACAACAACGTGATGGAACAATTGTGGGGCGTCGAGAACGCACCGGCGGGAACGTATGACGCACAAGCCGTGGCGGATGGCCGGTGGTTGATCTTCAAGCCGCTACCGAAAGGGGAGCACACGCTGTACTTGCACGGAGTGATCCCAGAAGGCACGTCTGCACCGTTCGGCGCGTTCGAGACCGACGTGACGTATCATTTCACCGTCGAGTAGCGTCGCATCGCGTGCAGCTCAGTCACCACAAATAGCAACGCCCGGGACGGCCCGGGCGTTGTAACGCGAGCTACGCGGAGCGTCAGAACCAGTTGATACCGATGCCGACGCTGCCCGCGGTGATCGTGTTGTCGATGCCCTTGTACATGCCGCTCAGCAGGCGGCCCTGCAGATCGACCGACATCCGGCGCGCCGAGAACACTTCGAACCCGATCGCACCCATCAGCGCCATGCCGTTGTCGACGTCCTCGACGAACACCGCGTCGCTGATCTGGAGGTGCGCGAACCCGATGCCGCCCTTGATCCACAGCTGCGGCATCACCCAGTACTGCGCCGCGAACATCAACGCGCTCTGGGTCAGGAACACATCCTCATCGGAGCTGACGCCGTACTCGAGCTGCTGGAGGTTGCCCTGCAGCTCTGCCATCAGGCCGAGCCGTGGGTTGAGCATGCCGCCGATGTGACCAGCGGCTTGACCCGACAACGTACTGTACGCGCAGTTGTCGCACTCGATGTCACCGCCGCGGTCATGCATGCCACCGAGGCCGATGTTGATGCCCCACATGACTCGGCCCGTGCGGTCATGAAAGCCGCCTTCGACCTGGCGCGGCGGCGTCGAGTAGTAACCGCCGGAACCGCCGGAACCGGGCGGCTGGGCGAACGCGATCGCCGGAGCGAGAACAGCAGCGAGCACCAGAACAGATTTGATAGGCTTCATGAATCCTCGGGGGGAACGGCGGATGCCGTGACCCAAATCTTCGCAAGTCTGGGGCCAGCTTGCGAGGTGCCCGCTCCACGAGAACTCGCAGTGTTAGCTGGTCCGACCAACACCGAACTGTGGTTGTCGCTCACGATGTGAACGACTGTTCCGGTGGCGAGGTGGGTTCGAGGGATCTATTCGACGACGAGCAGCTTGTCGACGGCGGCTCGTGCGCGACGGGCATCACCATGCAGCGTGACGCACGGGACGTTGCGCGCAGCGAACAGCGACTCGACCCATGACGCGGACACGTCCGGCGTGAGCCACGCACCGTCGATCACCGCCGCATCGACCGGTCGCGTGTCGCCGCCTGCAAGCTGAACGAGCGCGCCCGGATCGGACCCGCTCGTGACCGCGTAGCCCGCCGCGGACAATCCCGCGTGAAGCTCCGCCAACCGACCGGGAGAGGCACCGACGAGGACTCGCTTCTCCGCGCGCTTCTCGATCCGCCGCAGGAACGCCAGCCAGCGCGCGCGATCAATGCTGCTCATCTCGAGGATGCAGATTCCGTAGCCAACGGTCAGCCCACAGGACCGCGCCTCGAACTCGCTGATCTGGCGAACCACCTTGCCGCGACCCGCGACCGGCGGCCCACCATCGTCGAGGATGCTCGAGAAGTTGAGCGTGCTGTCGAGGGTGAGCGGGTTGGCCGGCCGGATGAACATGCCATCGCGCGACACATCGAGCGCATCGGAGCGCACGGCTCCGCGCAGTGTGCCGAGATTCACCGGCCATTCGACGGGGTACCGGCGCGCCGTTCGCGGCGGCGGGGGCTTGATCGTGACGTTGGCGGCACGCGCCGCGGTCAGCAGCGCCGTCAGCTGGCGCTTCGCGACATCATCGAGCTGAAACGCGACGCTGAAGGTCGACGCACCACTCATCGCAGCTTCTTGCACCGACGACACTTTACCGACGGCACCACGCACCAATGCGCGGTGACTGCCGAAGGTAAGAGCGACGTCGACTTGGTCGTGCACACGCGGTAGCGCCCCGGTCAGCAGCGCTGCGCCTTTGAGACTGAGCGTGCCGATTCGACTGGGGACCCAGCGACCTCCGCGGAGGAACCGCGCGTAGATCGTCTTGGGAAGATCGCGCGCCGGATTGGCGAGGAATGGATCCGCGACGAATTGACTATCGGATTCGCCGGCCGCTGCGGGCAGTGGCGATCGACCCTCGGCGATGCGATGCGCATGTTGCGACGACATCTCGACGGTCTTGGCGCGCTCGGGCGGCCGCGCGATCACGTGCTGCGACGTCGTGCGCAGCATGTCGTCGTTCCTGGTCACCCGCGAGACGTCACGTGGCGGTTCGCGCGGTTCGGGCGCCGGCGCGACGTCCTCGCGACGAGGCGGCCGATCGAGCGGCTCGAGATCATCACGCGTCCCGCGCGCGCTGATGATGCTCGGATCGTTAGAGGGAAGCCGCTTGGAGGCCGTTCGCGCGATCGGAATCGGTGGGGGTGATGCCTGCGTGCGCGCGATCGGAGGAGCCGAGGTCGCGCGCGGCTGAGACGCGGCTCGGGGGCTCGCAGGAATGGTATGGGTCCCGGCGCGGACGTCGCGAATCCGCCGCACCAGCTCGGTCAGCGCGGAGGACACCCGCCGCTGATCGCCGACGAAGATCGTGCAGCGCTGGAGGCGTTCGCCGAGAAACCGTCGCCGCTCACCTTCGCTGAGCTCCGCGGGTTGGATCATGCCGGCGTCGGCGAGTAGCGCGACCTCGATGGCAAACGAGATCCGGTCCGCGCCGAGCGCGAGCTCGTCGTACCGCAGCGCGATCAGCGCCTGGTCGACGATCGGATCGTAATACGCCGCGACCATCGCGAGCGGCGGAGCGCTGCGGTCATCGAGCGGCATCAGCGCCTTGGTCCAGTAGCCAATCCGCTGACTGGGCTGCTCGAGCACCAGGTAGACTTCGATAAGCGGAGTGGCGCGAGCAGACATGGGCGATGCCAGCTGGTGAGCAGCGGAGATGCCAGCTACCCCACGGGCAACCGTACTTACGTTCAGGCGCGGATCGTGTGGTGATCGTTGGCGGTTCGCAGCGCTGTTTCGAACGGGAGCATGGCATCAGTGCCACGACACCCGTGGCAAGTTTGCCGCGAGCCCTCCGTTTACTTGCTCAAGTGCTCGTACCACCTAAAGTATCATCCGATGAAATCCGACGAGCGTGGGCCTCGTGTAGCTGGCTATCGCCTTCCGCTTCTCCCCCTGCGGGACATCATCGTGTTCCCGTACATGGTGGTTCCTCTCTACGTCGGGAGAGACAAGTCACTCTCCGCGCTCGAAGAGGCGATGGCCGGTGACAAGCAGTTGTTACTCGCAGCGCAACGCAAGGCGAAGACCGACGAGCCCAGCGAAGAGGACATCTTCGAGATCGGGACCGTAGGCCACATCATTCAAGTGCTGCGGTTCCCCAAGGGGCCGGTGAAGGTGCTGGTCGAAGGTCGCGTGCGCGCGCGGATCAAGAGCTTCGTGCAACGCGAGCCGTTCTTCGTGTGTGACGTCGAGGACATCGAGGAGATCGACGATCCGGTGGTCGAGCTGCATGCGTTGACTCGCCAGCTCCAGGATGTGTTCGAGGACTACGTCAAGCTCAACACGCGGATCCCGCCGGAGATGTTGGTCAGCGTTCGCACCATCGAAGACCCGAGCCGGCTCGCCGATACGATCGTCGCGCACGTCGCGCTCAAGTCGAAGGACAAGCAAGAGCTGCTCGAGACCGCGTCGCCTGCGCGCCGGCTCGAACAGTTGATCGAGCTGATGCAGAAGGACATCGAGATTCGGCAGGTCGAGAAGAAGCTGAAGTCTCGGGTCAAGAAGCAGATGGAGAAGCAGCAGAAGGAGTTCTATCTCAACGAGCAGATGCAGGCGATCCAGAAGGAGCTCGGTGGGGAGCGCGACGAGTTCAAGAACGAGCTCAACGAGCTCGAGCAGAAGATCAAGCAGAAGAAGATGAGCAAAGAGGCCAAGGATCGCTGCCTCAAGGAGCTCAAGAAGCTGAAGCAGATGTCGCCGATGAGCGCCGAGGCGACCGTGGTGCGCAACTACCTCGATTGGGTGATCGCGCTGCCATGGGAGGACAAGACCGAGGACCGCCACGATATCAACGAGGCCGAAAAGATCCTCGAGGCCGAGCACTACGGGCTGAAGAAGGTCAAAGAGCGCATCCTCGAGTACCTCGCGGTGCAGGCGCTGGTGCCGCGGCAACGCGGGCCGATCCTGTGCCTCGTCGGGCCGCCCGGCGTCGGCAAGACCTCGCTCGCGCGCTCGATCGCGCATGCCACGGGACGCAAGTTCGTACGGCAATCGCTCGGTGGCGTTCGTGACGAGGCCGAGATTCGCGGCCACCGCCGGACGTACATCGGTGCGCTTCCTGGAAAGATCATCCAGTCGCTCAAGAAGGTCGGCTCGCAGAACCCGGTGTTCCTGCTCGACGAGATCGACAAGATGTCGATGGACTTCCGCGGCGATCCGGCGAGCGCGCTGCTCGAGGTGCTCGATCCCGAGCAGAACAACACGTTCAACGACCACTACCTCGATCTCGACTACGACCTGTCGGATACGATGTTCATCACGACCGCGAACCAGCAGCACGCGATTCCGTTGCCGCTGCAGGATCGGCTGGAGATCATCGAGCTGCCTGGCTACACCGAGTGGGAGAAGCTGGCGATCGCCAAGCAGTACCTGATTCCGAAACAGGCCGAGGCCAACGGCGTCAAGGACCTCGCGATCGAGTGGACCGACGAGGCGCTCACCGCGATCATCCATCGCTACACCAAAGAAGCCGGCGTCCGTAACCTCGAGCGCGAGCTCGCCACGGTGTGCCGCAAGATCGCCAAGGAGTTCTTGTCGGCGAATCGCACGGTGACGGCGTTCACGGTCACCGCCGACAAGCTGCCTGGATGGCTCGGCGTCGAGCGCTACCGTGAAGCGCGGCGCGAGAAGGAAGACGAGATCGGGTTGGCCAACGGTCTCGCGGTCACGATGTTCGGCGGTGACTTGCTCACCGCCGAGGTCACGATCGTGCCGGGCAAGGGCAAGCTGACGCTCACCGGCAAGCTCGGCGAGGTGATGCAGGAGTCAGCGCAAGCCGCGATGAGCTATCTGCGATCGCGCGCGGGCACGTTCGGGCTGTCCAACGACTTCCAGAACAAGATCGACGTCCACGTTCACTTCCCCGAGGGCGCGATTCCCAAGGATGGACCGTCGGCGGGCATCACCATGGCGACCGCGATGGCGAGCGCGTTGTTGCGCATTCCCGTGCGCCAGACCATCGCGATGACGGGCGAGGTCACGCTGCGTGGCCGCGTGCTGCCGATCGGTGGGCTCAAGGAGAAGATCCTTGCAGCGCACCGAGCAGGCGTGACGACCGTGCTGATCCCCGAGGACAATCGCAAAGACTTGAAGGATGTCCCCGAGTCGGTGCTCGAGCAGCTCGCGGTGATCCCGGTCAAGCACATGGATGAAGTCCTGCGTCACGCGCTGGCCCATCCGCAGCCCGACGAGTTTCTACGCGAACCATCGGCGGTGGTCGATTGGCGAATCGTCGAGACGATGCCGCCGAGCGACCCGCGCGACGCGCACTAGCTCCGCGCTGGCGCGCTAGCGCGCGTTCCATGCGGATTGGAACGAAGGACCCAGCGGGCCCGCGAGACCCTGCTGGCGGCCTTTGCCCCAGCGCCCTGCGAAGTGGATGAAGTGTTGTCCGTTCAAGGCATCGCTCGGGCTGGAGGTCATCTCGCCGACGTTCACCAAACCGGACCAGGTGTTCCACTGCTCGCCTTCACCCGTGATGTCGAGCTCGGCGTGCACGCCGGTGTCCGGGTAGCTCGCGTGCGAGCCTAGACCCGAGTATGCGATCGGATGCATCCCGTCGAGGAACGACAGCTCCTCGTCATCGTAAGCCTTGCCGCCGTTGTGCTGCGCGTACCACGCGGATCGCAGCAGCCCGAGCTCGTCGGTGGTGATCGTGACGTGCTCCCAATCGCCTTCGTGCTTGTTGATGCCGTCGTTGTACGGGAAGAAGAACCAGTACTGCAGGTCGATGCCGGCTCCCGCGCTCGGCTTCACATGCACGTAGGTGCGCCAGCTCGCCGGATCCGAGCCGCGGCGCGCGATCTCGTTCGGCGCGTGCAGGAAAAACTTGTCCGATACGTTGGAGATTTCCTGTTCGTAGATCTGCGAGCTCAGGTTGGCTTGATGGACACCACCGACCGGCACGACCTCGGCATCCGTCACCCACTGCTTGGAGTACCGCATCGTCGCGCGCTCGAGGAAGTACTCGACGGGCGCGGGCAGATAGTCCTCTTGCGGATGAAATCGAATCTGCGGCGCGAAGCTCGCGGCCAACGTGTTCTCGATCTCGTCTGCGATGCCATCGCGGTCGTGATCGCTCGGATCGTTCATCGTGATCGTGGGCGACATCGCATAACAGGCGAGCAACGTCCGATCGGAGAAGTTGTGAACTTCGAATCGCAGGTCGTGCTCGCCGGGCTCCATGGTGAATGCGACGGAGGGCTCGACACGCTGACCCGACCGCGCGATCTCTCGCCCTCGGTCGTACGCCACGATCTCGGTGATCGCCGTTCGATCATCGGCATAGCTAATGCCGACTCTCACGTCGAGTCGAAGACCGGCGCGCGGGTTGGTGATCAGCGTGGTCACGCTCGGGTCGGCGTCGGATCCCGCGCTGAGAGGGAGCGCGAGACAGCCCTCGTCGCTCTTGACCGGATCCAGAAAATCGATCGACTCCTCGGAGGGGTTGTCGCCCGCGCCGCTACACGCGGCGACCATCAAGCTGATGGCGGCAAACCGAATAGCCATGTCGTCCGGTCGGTTTGCAACGGAAATGCCACGCGAACTATCGGTTTCGTCACAGATGGCGGAGCGCCGGAGGCGGATGCGGTAGCCAACCGATTGCCTCGACGTCGTCGGTCGACGTGGTCACCGGTGACGGTCGCGAACATGTACGCACGTCGAACACCCTGATTCTTCACGCATGACCTGACGCTCGCGCTCCTCGAAAACCCGCCAGCAAGTGCCAGAACACACAACGCATGGCGAGCCGGATCGTCTGCGAAACATCGCGACATGGCGATCAGTGGCGATGTGTCGGGTGTGCGGGCGAGCTCTGTCGTGGGCGCAGCGTGCCCGAATGAGACCGTCGTGGCGTTGTTCGCCGACGCTGGTCTGGCCGGAGCGGCGCGCACGCAGTTCGAACACCACCTCGACCGCTGCGCCGGCTGTCGCAAGTTGGTCGCCGCGATGGCGCGGCGAACGGCGCTTGAACGCACCGCACTCGCTGAAGGAAGCGCTCCACACGCCGCCGCAACGGCTGCTGACGCGAGCGATCGCGTCCAGATGGTCGTCGTCGATCCAGACCATTACGTGATCCACAGCGAGCTCGCGCGTGGCGGGATGGGCCGGATCCTCGCAGCGCGTGACAAGCGGCTGGGACGCCAGGTCGCGATCAAGGAGCTGCTCGTCGAATCGGAATCGCTGCGCATGCGATTCGAGCGCGAAGTGCGGATCACCTCGCGGTTGCAGCATCCCAACATCGTCAGTGTGCTCCACGCGGGCGCATGGCCGAGCGGCGAACTGTTCTATGTGATGAAGCTCGTCAACGGCGAATCGTTAGCGAGCGTGATCGCCGAGCGACCGACACTCGAGGCCAGGCTCGGACTGCTCGCCAACGTGACCGCCGCCGCGGATGCCCTCGCGTACGCGCACAGCATGGGCGTGATCCATCGCGACCTCAAGCCGTCGAACGTATTGATCGGAGACTTCGGCGAGACCGTCGTGATCGATTGGGGACTCGCCAAAGATCTCGCAGAGCCCTCGACACCCGCGCCGGCAACCACGACCGAGCCGTCGTTGATCAGCGGTGCGACGACGGTCGGCAGCGTGCTGGGAACACCCGCGTACATGCCTGCCGAGCAGGCACGAGGGGCCGCAGTGGATGAGCGCACCGATGTGTACGCGCTCGGCGCGATGCTCTACCACGTGCTCGCTGGCGCGCCGCCGTACGTGGGTCCGACGCAGGCGGCCATCATCGAGCAAGTGCTCGCCGGCCCGCCGCCGTCGATCGCGACGCGCGTCTCAGGACTCGCGTCCGATCTCGTCGCGATCGTCGATAAGGCCATGGCGCACGATGCGAGCGACCGCTATGCAACCGCCGGCGAGCTCGCGAATGACCTCAAGAAGTTCCAGACCGGCCAGCTCGTCGGCGTGCATCACTACACGACGTGGCAATTGATCCGGCGCTGGGTGCGCCGCCACCGCGCGACGGTCGCGGTCACCGTGACCGCCGCGGCCGTGCTCATCGCGCTCGGTGCGGTCAGCGTCGATCGAATCATTCGCGAACAGGAGCGCGCCGAGACCAGTCGCGCCGATGCGGAAGAGCTGATGGAGTTCATGCTCGGCGATCTCACCGAGAAACTGCGACCGATCGGCAAGCTCGAGCTGTTGGACACCGTCGCGCGCAAGGCAACCGACTACTACGATCACCAACCGGGCGAGCTCGATGCGGGTGCTGAGGATCGCCGCGCCAAGGTGCGCGCGAATCTAGGTGATGTGCTGGTCGACAAGGGCGACGTCACAGGAGCGCTCGCGTCGTACCAAGTTGCGCTCGCGAGCGCAGAGCACAGGATCAAGACGGACTCGAGGAGCTCGCAAGCTCGGCGCGACTTGTGGATGACCCACTACAAGATCGGTCGAATTCGCCAGCGACAGGGCGATGCCCCCGGAGCGCTGGCAGCGCACCGCGCGGCGTTGGCAGTGATGGAGCAGCTCGCTGCCAGCGAACCGACGGATACGACCTGGCAGCGCAACGTCGCCGTCAGCCACGCGTCGATCGCGGAGGTCTTGAAGGAGCAAGGTGATCTGGACGGAGCGATGGCCTCCGCGCGAGCGAGCCAGTCGATCAAGAAGCAACTCGTCGCCGCACACCCCACCAACACGAGGCTCAAGGACGACCTTCGCGCTGGTCACGGGCTGATGAAAACCCTGTTACTCGTCCAGCGCGACATGAAGGCCGCACTCGTCGAGGCGCGCGCAGCCCTCGAGCTCGGTGAGCAGATCGTCGCCGCCGACCCTGCCAACTTGCCGGCGCAACGCGACCTCCTCGTTGCACACCAGGACGTCGGGGATGCCCTCATGAAGCTAGGAAACGTGCCTGGTGCTGCCGTCGAGTACGGGGCCATGCAAGCCATCGCCTCGAAGCTCACCGCGGCCGATCGATCCAACACCAGCTGGCGTCGATTGCACATGGTCAGCCACCTGAAGGTCGGCAGTGTGTCCCATTCGCGAGGCGACGCGGATGCGGCGTTGATCTCGTATCGCGCAGCGCTTGCCATTGCCGAGCTGGCCGTACGCGGCGACGCGAGCGATACCGATGCAAAGCGCGATCGCTCGATCATCCAAACCCGAATTGGTGACTTGCTCGAAGCGCAAGGCGATCTTCCCGGCACGCTCGCGGCGTACCAGGCCGCACTCGCCAGCGGCGAGCAATTGGTAGCGATGGATCCGGCAAATGCCGAGTGGCAGCGAATGGTGGCGATCACCCAGGAGCGGGTCGGTGGCGTGCTGAGGGACCATGGGAAGGACGAGGAAGCGTTGGCTGCGTTTCGCAAGGGGCTGGCGCTGAGCGAGCAGCTGGCGGCCAAGAGTCCCGGCAATGCGGTGTGGCAGGGCGATCTTGCCCTTGCACTCGCGCGGGTCGCCGAGACGCTGATGGAGCAAAACGATCAGAAGGGCGCGATCGCCGCGTTCCAGCGAGCGACAGCGGTCGCCGATGCGCTCTCGAAGGCGGACCCCTCGAATACCGAGTGGCAATTGCTGGTCTCGGACACCCGGCGCTCGTATGGAACCGCGCTGTTGCAACAGCACGACGTTGCCGGGGCGCGCAGAGAGCTCGAAGCGACCCTCGCGATCCGCGAACAGCTCGTCGCGACGGCGCCAGGCAACACGTTCTGGCAGGGCAACCTCGCTTCGACCCGCGCCCTGCTCGGTGATGCGCTGATGGCGCAAGGTGACGCGAAGGCAGCACATGCGCTCTATGTCGAATCGCTCGCTGCGAATCAGCGGCTCGCCAAGGCGGCTCCGGGGCCTGGGTTTCGTCAAGATGCGATCGTCGGTGGCCACCGTCGCGTCGGCGACGCGTTGAAGGCGCTCGGTGACGCGCGCGGGGCACGCGCGAGCTACCAGACCGCCTTGAAGCTCGGACTCGAGGTCGCCAAGCAGATGCCCGACTCCGTGCAGCTTCGTGAAGAGGTCGCGGAGCTTCGCCAGCTGGTCAAGGACTGCTGTCATCGGCGGACCAAGCAGCGCACGTAGCCCCGCGCTATGGCACTCATGGCTGCTTCGCGCGGAATGTTCCGCGCGCCGCGCTGCCCTGCCAGGCGCCACTCTCGAGCGCGTCGGCGATCCAATCGTTGTTGGTGTCGACCGCGCGCGCCTGACCCCGGACCATGCCGAGCGGGAGGTTGGTCGGCAGACGCGCTTCGAACTCGCTCGCGGCGACCGCCAATCCCAGCCGGCATGCACTCGCGTAAGGCCCGCCCCCGCCCAGCCCGACATAGTCGGCGATCACGTCGCCCAACGCATCGCAGTTGACCAACGCCGCCAGTGCGGCGCCGAGCTCTTCGACGCCCGGAACGACACTCGGGATCACCGCGTGACGCCACCCCAGACGCAACACGTCCGCCGCATCGAGCGCGACGGCGTGATCGGCGATCGTGAGCTCGCCATCGGCGTTCAACAGCGCTGCCCTCGCCTTCACCTCGGCAAGGCCGACGACACGACCGTCGAAGTCCAGCGCGACGATCGCGTGCTCGAGCTGGGTGTCATCGATCGTGAATACTTCTTGCGTGCCGAACTGCGTGGCGATACGCGTCAGGCCCGTCGTGAGTGAACGAAGTCCTGATGCCAGCCGCGGAGCAAACGCGCCGACGTGTTGCTGCGCATACGCAGCGATCGATGGTGACAGAAATTCGGCGACGGTCTTGATCTCGCCGCTCGGTAGTGTCGATACGATCAAGTCGACGAGATAGCGGCTCGGATCATCCGAACCATCGGTTGCCGCATTGAGCTCCATCAAGAGCGACTCGAGCTCGGGAGGCATTGACGTCAGCGACAACGTACTCGTGCCCTCGAACCGGCCGCGAACGTCGAGTACCGGCGGCGGAGACACCACGCTGTCATCAGGTGGCGGTGATGCATCGTCGCCGCATGCAGCGAGAGCGAACGGGAGAATAAGGAGGAGTGACAGGCGAGCATTCGTGTTCATCGTGCCGCGAGCCGATTGCTCGACGCGTGCCAGCAAACGCGTTGGCGAACCATGCGAGATCGCTGCGCCGCGATCGGTTGTCCGGTCCGGCGCGTCCGGATTTCGGCCGGGCTCGTCCGCACGCCGGCCAAACAGCGCCGATAAACAACGGGCCCGACGGTTTCCCGCCGGGCCCAACCGCAGCGCTCCTTTGAATTGATTCGGATCCGAGGGGTCTGGTGTGTGGTGGAGGCGACGCGACGAAGCGATCGCGCGAGACACACAGCGAGACGGTCAAGACCCGTGAGCGCTGAGGTTTAACTCAGCTCGCAAGCGTGCGCGCGTGCGCATCCGGAACATGCTCGTAGCGCACTGGCTCGAGCGTGAACCGGCCACGACCGTGCGTGATGCCACCGAGTGCGCTCGCATAGCCGAACGTCTCGGCGAGCGGGATCTCCGCACGCACGATGCGTTCGTCCTGGCGTGCATCGAGCGCGACCACCTGTCCGCGCCGGCGATGAACGTCTCCGACGACGGCCCCGAGCTCGGGCTCGGGACACGTGACTTCGAGCGCCATCACCGGCTCGAGCAGGCAAGGATCGGCGTCCGCGGCCGCCGCCGTGAACGCGAGCGTGCCAGCGATCTGAAACGCTAGCTCGCTCGAGTCCTTTGCGTGAGTCGCGCCGTCGACCAGGGTCACCCGCACGTCGACGACCGGATGCCCACCGAGCAGACCGTCGGCCATCGCGGCACGGACACCGCGTTCGACGCCGCGGATGTACTCGCGTGGGATCGCCCCGCCGCGAATGCGGTCCTCGAACACCAGACCCGCGCCCGGATCGGCAGGACCGACCTCGAGCACGACCTGCGCCCATTGGCCCGGACCTCCGGTCTGCTTCTTGTGGAGCAGCTCTCGCCGCACCGTGCGCCGCAGCGTCGAGCGATACGCGACCAACGGCCGCCCCGTCATGACCTCAACGCCATGCTCGGTCTCCAAGCGCTCCACCGCGATCTCGAGATGGAGCTGGCCCATGCCAGCGAGCAGCGTTTGGCCGGTCTCTGCGTCGGACTCCAGACGCAGCGATGGATCCGCTGCGACCATCCGCCCGAGCGCCACGCCGAGCTTCTCGCGGTCCGACGAGGTGTTCGCCTCGACCGCAACGCGCATGACGGGCTCTGGAGCGACGATCGGTTCGAGCACGACCGGTACATCCGGCGAGCACAGCGTCTCACCACCGCTGAGTGGCAAGCCAACGATCGCGCCGATCTCGCCGGCCTCGAGGCGCGTCACTTCCTCGCGCTGATCGGCCATCAGCTGCACCAAACGGCCCACGCGCAGCGTTCGGCCCGCGCGCGCAGCCAGTACGGTCATGCCCTTCTCGAGCACGCCACTGTACACGCGCACGAACGTCAGCTGTCCGTGGTCATCGAACATCACCTTGAACCCGAGCGCCGCAAGAGGCGCATTCGTCGACGGTTCACGGTCATCGAGCGCTCCGCGATCGCGTGGCGACGGCAGCAGCGCAACCACGGCATCGAGCAACGGCTCGACGCCGCGATGGCGATAGGCCGACCCCGCGAGCACAGGAACCACGCGACCTGCGATGGTCGCGCTGCGCAACGCTTGCCACAGCGTTGCGCTCGATAGCTCGCGACCGTCGACGATCGCGGCGAGCACCGATGGATCTTCATCGGCGCACACCTCGAGCAGGCGGTCGCGCGCAGCTTGCAAGTTGTCAGAGAGCACCGCCGGAGTGATGTCCGGCGTCGTCGGGCCCGTGCCGTGCCAGCGCAGCTCGCGCAGGCCGACGAGATCGATCACGCCGGCGAGGTCGTCGCCGTCGTAGATCGGCCAGGTCACGGGGAGGGCGGTGGCGCCGAGCCGCGTCGTCACGTCGCGGACCGCGCGCGCGAAGTCTGCACCCGGGCGGTCGAGCTTGTTGACGAACACCAGCCGCGGAACGCGGTGGCGATCGGCCTGACGCCAGACCGTTTCGGTTTGCGGCTCCACGCCCGCGACGCCGTCGAGCACGACGACCGCGCCATCCAGCACGCGCAGCGAGCGTTCGACTTCGATCGTGAAGTCGACATGACCAGGCGTGTCGATCAGGTGGATGCGGTGACCCTGCCAATCGCAGGTGACCGCCGCCGCCATGATCGTGATGCCTTTGCGCTGCTCGATCGGATGGTGGTCGGTGTGCGCCGTCCCGGTGTGGACCTCGCCGATCGAATGGATGCGACCCGTGTGGAACAGCACCCGTTCGGTGAGCGTGGTCTTGCCGGCATCGACGTGCGCGATGATGCCGATGTTGCGAATGCGGTCGATGTTCGATTTGCGAGTCATAGAGGAATCCGTTGTCCGAACGAGGGACGGCACGCCGGGCGCAGCGAGTGCGCCCGCGTCAAGGCATGCCGGGTGACTCCACGGACCGCGGCCAAGCAGCTGCCACGGCGTCAGACGAGACGCCGCGCGAACCGGTGCCAGGGCTAGGCCGCGACTACGGACGACCCGGGAACACCGACAACCGGGAGTAGTCGGTGGAGCGCGCGCCGGCCTCGCGGGCGGCGGCGCTGCGGCGATCGAAGCGTCGATCTAGGGTCAGCATGGCGAACCAGGTCGGCCAGAATAACCGGTAAGACCGATCTGTCAACGGGGATGCTTGACACCCGAGGGGATGCCGTCTAAGAACTTTCACCTCGGAAGCCCGGGCGAATAGCTCAGCGGAAGAGCGTCGCCCTTACAAGGCGGTGGTCGCAGGTTCGAACCCTGCTTCGCCCACTGAAAACTGATTCTGGAGCGGTAGTTAAGTTGGTTATAACGCCGGCCTGTCACGCCGGAGGCCGCGGGTTCAAGTCCCGTCCGCTCCGCCAACTCTCACCGTCGAGGATTCACGAATTCTCGACATTCACCCCGACCTCGTTGCCCACCGGTTGCCCAAACGCCCGGCGAATGGCATTTCGCCGGTCATCGCTGGTGACCGTCACGTAGCGCAAGGTCGTCTTCACGTCCGTGTGCCCCATGAGGTCCCGGAGGGTCGGGATCGGCACGCCGCGGGCGGCGCATTCGGTCCCGAACGTGTGGCGCAACGAGTGCCACGGCATGGTCTGCCCCTGCTCTGACACCGGGACCTTCACCCCCGCGCGCAGGTACACGCGGTGCAGCTCGTCCAGCATTGCCCGGTACTCCAGTGGGGTGCCATCGGCAGCGCTCACGATCCACAGCCCGAGCTTTGGAAGCTTCGCTAGCTCTGCCACGAGCGCAGGCGATAGCGGCACCTTCCGAACTCGGTCGTGCTTGGGGGCACCGACGTTGCCATCGGTGTCGATCGCACGCCGGATCGTGATCTCGTCGCCCCGGATGTCGCCCCACTGCGCGCCTCGGATTTCTCCAATGCGCAGTCCGGCTTCCGAGGCGAGCAGGATTGCAGCCCGGTAGACCGGATCCGCGAACCGAACGAGCTGGCGCACGTCGTCCACTGCTACCGCAATGATGGGTGCGTCCTCTGCCTTCGGTCCTTTGACGTGACAACGAAGCGTTGGCTTCCCGATCACCTGGTTGTCGTGCGCGTATGCGAGCAACGTGCTCAAGACTGCCAACCGATTGTTGACGGTCTTGCGCGCGCAGCGCTTGAGTTCCGCCGTCGTGAACGCGTCCACGTCGTGCTGCAAGATCTCATCGAGCCGCATGTGCCCGAAGAACGGGATCAGATGCGTATCGAGGATCTGGTTCTTCGACTTGCGCTCCGCCGGCTTTTGACCTGGCAGATAGCCGCGCATGAACGTCGCCGCGTACTCCTTGAATGTTGGGATCTCCTTTCGCTTGGGCACCACCGCAGCAGGGATCGTGGCGAATCGTTCTGGATGGTGAATCCGATCGATATGCGCACGCTCCGCAGCCTCGGCAGCAATTTTGGTGTCGGTCGATGGCGTCCCCGTGATGCGGATCCGTCCTCCGTTGGGAGTCTTGATCCACTTCCGATAGCGCCACCGGCCGTCACGCTTGTCTCTGTAAGCCGGCATCACAAACCTCTCGTCGATGCGGCTCCACACGATCCCTCCAACCATCGCACAAGCGCGGCTCGCGACAGTCGGATAGTGCGGCCGATCCGAATGTGTGGAACATGACCGGCCCCAATCGCGTCGTAGAGCTGATTGCGCCCGATCCGGAGGAATTCCGCGGCTTCAGCCACGGTCATGACATCGGTCACGTCGGTCATGGTTGCCAGCCCTTCGGAACGATCTGTGCTTTCAGCAGTCGTGAGGTCTTGGGATGGTAAAGGTCCCGCTCCTCGAGCTTTTCGCCGCGGCGCAAGCGGCCGACTGCTGCGCGGCACCGCTTGTCGGGAACGTCATCGACCAATTCGCGCATCCCACGGAGCGAGTACGTTGCGCCGCGAGCGGCTTCGCTCGTGACGAATGCCAGTACCTTCTCATCGTCGGTGATCCGCTGCGCTGCATTGACCTTGGCGTTTCGCTGTTCGCCAGTCATCGCGACAACCGCAAGCGCGTCTGCCTCCCATCGGCCGCTCGGCCCGTGGAAGCGAGCCCCAACGAAACCCGTTGTACCTCGGCGGGCCTTCGCGACCACGAGCCGCGCGCGATGTGAACCATCGACGACCTCCGGATCAACGTCGAGATAGATCACATTCGCGGCAGCAAATTCGATGTCACCGCTTTCCTTCGCCGCACCGAGATAGCTGATCGGATCGTCGGCATCCTTGGGAGGCTTGTAAAAGCTCCGCGCTGAAGACGACACACCGATGATCGAACAGTCACGGCGCTGGGCAATTGCGCGAAGAGCGTTTGCGATCTCGGACATGCCCATCCGCACACTCCGTGGATCAGCATCGACCAACATCTGCAAGTAGTCGACGCAGACCAGCGGCGGGTGCCCGTACTTGTCAGCGACACGAGCGATCGCATCTTCGATGAGCTGTAGACCTGCAACTCCTCGACGCATGTGCTCTTGCGCCAGGATGTGCAGGGGCAGCTCGCCGAGCGCTTCGACGGCTCGCTCGCGAGGAATCAACCCAGCGAGCAGATCCTTGTGAGCGACACCGAGTCGCTGCGCTGCCATGCGGAGCATGCACTCGTTGGCGTCCAGCTCCGTCGATGCGTACAGGTTTGGAGTCACGGGCGCGTTGTGAAGGTCGATGCCGATCGCGAAACCGGATTTGCCCGCGCCGGTCCTGCTGATCACAACGTGCAACGCACGTGTGGCGAGTCCACCACCCAGATGCGCATCGAGCTGAGGGATCCCCGTCGGCAGGTGACGCAGCGGAGGAACGGGAATCGCCGCGATCTCAGATGCGCGCGGCGGACACTCGATCCGCGGTGGAGGTCTCGAAAGATCGAACGAACCGTCCCCAAAAAGATCGTCCCCGATCCCAGCGATTGATGGCGGCCCTGGCTCATACCTCGCTGCGGATGCCGCGACGCTCCGGACCTCCGGATCGTCGAGCGGCGGATCACAGCGATTGGCGTTCTCGACCGCGAGCGCCGCGTAGATCGCAGACTCGGAAAGGCCTCGATGACGCATGGTCCCAGCAAGCGAGAGCAGCATGCTGTTTCGCTGCCCCGATGGAATTCGATTGCCGACCGGTGCAGCTGGCTGCCTCGCGACGGCAGGTGGCGCAATCGCTAGGATCGCGTCGACATCGAGCGCGTTGCCTTCGTGCGTCCCGAACAGATAGTCAGCGTCGCTCGGACGTGAAGGATCGAAGTAGATCCGCGACTCATCCACGGTCGATGGATCGGCGGGGAGCTGAAGTGCCGCGATCGCAGCTGCACGGAACCGCTGCAGATCAGCACCGGGGACTCCGCGCGACAGCGCGAACAGCAACCGAATACAGCGATCACCACCGCGATCGCTGTGGGTCGCGTGAGCCAGGCACTTGAACGGCGCTAGACGCCGATCGAGACTTGCGAGGATCTCGTCTGTCACGTGATCGACATCGATCCCCAGCAGCTCAGCTCCGACGACGTTACTGTTTGCGCGGGTCTTCCCCGATTCGTAGATCGCCGGTGACCAGGCGGGACCTAGCTTGTGCGGGCAGTCCCTGCCAGGACAGGTTGCGATGGTGCACGGAGTTCGGCGAGGCGAGCGCAGAGCCTCGACGAGTTGCTCCCACGTCAACGTTTCCGCGCGCGGGTGATTGTCTCGCTCGCCGTTGAACCGCGAGATGCGGATCGGGGCGCTCACGACGCACCCCCGGCGGGGCGCGACCTAGGTGGTTCGCCGTCGGGATCGGCCGTCGCTTTGCGTGCCACGCGCCGTCGCTTGGTACGGGGACGGCGCGGCGCACGCTTGCGCGGTTGTGGGAAGCCCAGCGTGTTCACTCCGACGAACACCCGCTCGTAACCGCGCGCGTACTCCGCATCGAGCCGAGCCAGGCGCGGATCGACGGGCCCGCCGAAGACTTCGGGAAGTGGCTCGCCCCCCTCGCGTTCGATCTGTCGCTGCAATGCCCAGCGCTCGCGTTCATAGCGTCGAAACGAGGGTGTTACCCTCCGCGCGACGTCCGGCCACTGATCGCAGAATCGATCGATCTCAGGATCGGCGAGTGAACCCGCCACCGCCGGATCAGGCGGCCCCGCACCTACCACAGTTAGGGTGGCGTGATCCGGCGATGGCGAAACTGAAAATGTTTGGTTCATGGTAGGTGCTCACAAAAAGGGTACGGGGCAAACGGCCGCGGAATTCCCGGGACGGTCACTCGCTCGCGTAGTCGATCCGGCAGTAGAGCGGTCGCACCGTATCGGCGCCGCATTCGATCTCGAGATACAACGGCCCGAGCGATGCGAGCACCACGTCGCCGGTTGCCGTCACGGTCGCGGCCGTTGCTGCGCCGTCCAGCCCAGTCGAGTTGACCGAGCCCGAGGCATCGAGCGCGCGAAGGAAAATCTCAACCTGCACCGACGGCGTTGGTTCAAGGATCAGCGTGATGCCTTTGATCGTTTTCGTGCGATCGATCCCGAACAGCGGGTGTCGGATGCGGCTCGCGGAGTTCATCGCGACGCCAGGATCGTCGTCGGCAGTGATCCCGCCGCTCACGACCTGCGCGAGACTCGACGACAGCGGATGCATGACGCTGATCGTCGGGTGTTTGATCGCGCCCTCTACGGTGAGATCACCTTCGACGAGCAAATCATCCTCGAAAGTATGGTTGCCTTCGAACGATGCCCCGTCGAGGTACGCACACCACTGCCCGACGGCGTTCTGCCACCAATTCATAAATTGCGCGGGCGGTCTCTCACTTGGTGTCCAGCCGAGTTCCTGCTCATCAACGCTGGGATCAACCTTCGTTGGTGTCGCGGACCAGACTTCGCTACCCGCGGCGTAGTTCTCGTCGGTTGCCCATTCGGGAACGATCGTCGGCTTAGACATGTGGCACGGTTCCTTCGATCAGCCGAACCATGGCGCTGCCGTGCTCGCGGATCTCGCGCACGAGCTTCGCTCGCCGGGGATCATCTTTATCGATCTCGGCAAGCTCGGCGAGCGCGATCTCGCGGACCGTGTTGATTTGCTGGATCTGTTCGTGAATGGTCATAGCGCCTTTCGTCGTCGGTAAAAGGTTATGAGCGTGGGCTGCTGCGCCGATACGCTTCATTCAAATCGCGGCTCGCGATGACTTGGTCGGGCGCCATCTCGGTCAACGTCAGCAACCCGCGCTTCAACGCGCCCGCGATCTGACCCGATGAATCCTCGCTGACCACTACCTTCCAATCGCTTGCGCGATACCACCGGGCGATGGGGAACCCTGCGCTACCAGCATTGATGTCAACGCGTCCCGCCGCTCGCAACGTGAACCGATATGGATCGCGACACTCGCCACCGCCGTGGCAGGTGACGTCTAGGAACGCGCCGGTGCCTTCGCCGGCGATCGAAAGTTGCACGAGCGGATCTCGTTCGAGTGCACGGCGCAGCGCCTCGCGATCGCGCTCGACCTTTGCGAGCCGCTCACGCTCGGCTTCCGCGGCAGCTTCGATCGCGCCACGGGCGCGCTCGGCAGCTTCGCGATCGCGAACGATGGAAGCCGATGCCTCAAGCGCGGCAATGCGCTGCTCGAGATCGGCAAGCGTCGCCTTACTCATGGGATGCTCCGTCGAGGAACTGGGCAACGCGGGCATGCATCGCGAGTGTTTCCTCGTCGGTGCGATCCGCACGCGTAGCCGCGAATGCTGACGAGTCGTGGCGAGCAGCGGCGCTCGCTGCCTGGCGCTCGACGTCAGCCTGGTGTTCGCGGTAGATCTCGCGCCGCGCCTGCGGCAGCGCGCGCTGGATCTCATCCTCGGTTGCGTCGAGTCGCAAGCGTTGAATCGTGCGCAATCGTGCGCGGGATTCGTACTTGCTGGGTAGCGCTTCCGCGCCGTCAAATCTGGTTTCACACACGGTCGGCTCCTTGCTGTCACTGCGTTCTGCGGCTGCTCGCCGCTTGTCATTGAGTGCGCGCACCATCTCGGCTTGGCGACGATCGTAATCAGCCTCGGAAAGGCCAGCCTCGAGATCAGCCAAAAGTTGGGCGTTGCTCGGCCCCCACTCGATAGTTCCGGTGACGCGCTCCGGCGGCAGTTGCAGGCTCTTGCGGTAACTTCGAATATCGTTGAGCCGGAGGCGCAGCTGGATCAACTCGAGATAATCCTCGCGAGTGAGATCGCGTACATCGCACTTGCAAGAGCCGCGTGTTTCGTCGGGCGAACTCGGGCGCACATCGCAAGCGCACGAGCCGCTCGGCACGAACAGCGCCGGCTTCAGCTCCGAGATCACCGGCGGCTGAAACCCGCGCAGATCAGCGGGGGTGTTCGAAAGATCGACTCGGCGAGTCATGCGGCCCTCCTAGCTCGCATGCGGTCGCGGTTTGCGGCCCGGCAGAGATCGCATCGACACCCGCGGGCGTAGCCTCGCGATCGATCGCCATGGACGATCTCCATCGTCCTTTGTCGTCGCTGCCGCTTCGGGAGGGTTCGCCACGTGTCCGTCGTGATCACCGGCCGAGGCGCAGGCGCCAAGCGCGGCACGCTTGGCAGCAAACAGATCGAACACCCCGCACGCGACAGCGGGCGCGTCGAGTGCGAGCAGCGATCCGCCACAGCGATCACAGGCGGCGTAACGACGTACCGGCTGTCGAGTGGAGCGCGCAGCCCCGCGAGCGCCGCGATCGCGTCGATGCGATCCATCATCGCGAGCCCCTTGCTGCTCGCTCGGCCAACCATCGCTCGACGATCAGCGCGTCGTAAACGCGAACACGGCGATCGCCGACACGCTCGGGGCGCAGCGTAGCGTCGTGGCGCTTCACCCCGTCAGCAGAGAGCTGTGCAAGGCGGGCAACGTCAGCGGTTAGGAGTCTGCGAGTCATGCCACATGCATAACTCATGCCAATGACATCACCTAGAGACCAGTGCCTAACATAACGGATCGATTAACGGATCCCCAGTTTGCAGAGCACGTAGTTCCGGCGCACGTGTTCGGCGCGCTCGTGAATCTCGCGGAACTGATCCTGCACAACGATGCGCCTGATCTCATCTGCCGTTGGTTTCACCACCTGGCGCTCGACGGCAGCACGCCACGCGAGATGCTTCGTGGCCCATCGCTGCCAGTCCTCGGGGCGCGATCCTGCCTTGGGCATCTGTGGCTCGCGAAGTCGCCTCGGCTGCGCCGGTGCTGCGTTGGCTGTGGTTTCCTGCGCGCGCTTGCGCTTCGTGGATTGCGGCTTTCGTTTGGTCGTCATCGGTAACCATGCCTTTGTCGCTGGATTCGGTTGAATGCGTATTTCAGATTCGCAGTCGCGGTTTTCCATCGAGACACGTCATCGACACGCGTGTTCAGAAAATGGATCGCCATTGCTGCAGCATCCTGCTCGTCGTCGTGTTTGCTGTTGCCTGCCAGCTCCTCGACGAACTCGGCGAGTCCGGGCAGCCCGAGCGGCAGATAACAATTGCCCGTTTCGATCGTCGCCGACACCATGCCGATGCGATCGCGCTTGCTGCCGATCGGCACCACCGCGGTCACGTTCGGCACGCCTGCTGCTGCCAGCTCCTCGACTGCGCCCGCCCCATTTGCTGCTTTCTCGATCAAGATGTGAGCTTGCGGGAACTCCTCGGCGAGTTCCTGGATCGCCTGTACGCTATCGAGCAACCCGCACCGTCGGCGGTAGCGCCGCAACAGGTAGCGCCCTGCGCCCTTGCTTCCCCAAGCCTGAATCGCAACGAAGTCGCCCCGCTTCGATCCGAACGTGAGATCGCACGCGATCACGATCGTATCGAATGTCGCGGGTGTGTCGATCGCAGGCGACTCGAGATCGGTGTGTGCCGGACGTGATGTGCTCGCGGGAACGTCGCTCGCTCGATGAAACCGCCACCACGTGCGCTTGATCAACGCGCCGTTATCGTTGGCTGGCTTCTGACCATACTCGCAAGCGAACCGACTCGGCCCGAGGTCGCGCTCGAACCCCTTGAGCGCGTCGTCATCGAGCCCGGGAAACAGTGGCTCGCCTGGCTTGCGCGGATCCCGCCACAGTACGATCTCGTTCCCGTTGTCGTCGGCGAGCTGCTCGGTCGGTTCATCGTCGAGACCGAGCACCGCGGGCAGACAACAATAGCTCCACTCCTCGCCATCGGGATCGCGCTCGAGTAGCACGCCGATGGGATCGTCGATCGCCAAGCGCTGCCCCACGATCACGCGCACGCCGTTGTGCGGTGGGATCTTGTCGAGCCGGCTAGGCAACACCTCGGTCACCCAACGCACCGCTTCCTTGCGAGCGGCATCAGATAGCCGATCGGCTGCGCTGAGTGCGTCGTCGATGATCTGGTAGTCGACACGCTCACCCGTCGACTTGCCATCGACAGAGGTGATCAGCCTGCGCCCGCCTGCTGTGGTCCACCAATCATCGAGCCGATCAGCATCACCGCGGATCTGCCAGCGCCCACCGACGAGCGCGGCATACTCCGCACTGCGCACGAGATCACGACAGCGCCGGCTATCCCGTTCGGCGAACTGCCAGCTGTAACTACCCACCATGATCCGCGCCTTGCCATCGGTGCGCAGCAACAGCCACGCCGGATAGAACACGCTGCACAGCAGGCTCTTGCACACGCCAGGCGGGCAGCTGATCGCGAGCCTGTTCACGTCCGCATCGACAGTGGCTTGCAGCGCAGCGCCGATGACGTCGATCGCGACGCTAGGCAACAGCTCGCGACTCGGCTCGACGACGTGCCACATGGCTTGCACGAACGAACGGAATGAGCGCTTGAACCGCGCGCGATCGCGAGCAGCGCGACTCGGGGCGCGAACTCCTGGCGTCTGTGGCTGAGGGCAGAGACAGCACGTACCGGTGAGATCGCGGATCACGGCATGTGGGCAGTCAGTCATCGTGATCCCTTTGGGCAACACCGCTGGGCAACAGGCGAGCATCACCGTCGACAACCAACGGGTGTTGCACCCGTCCGGCGAGGATCGCAGCGCGTTGCTCGTCGAGGCGATCGAGCGCATCAAGCTGCGCGTCTGTCAGTTGCTCCGCGAGCGCGTCGTCGACTTCACTGCTGGCCTGACCAAGCGCAATCTCCGTTCTCTCAGCTGGACGCGTGTAGCCCGAATCGCGCAGCCACGCGAGAGCCTGTAACCGCGTGGACTCGGCTTCGCCGTTGCGGGCGAGATCGAGCGCGATGGTTACCAGCTCGCTCGGATCGACCTTGGCTCGGATCGCATCGGTGAGTGCTGAGCCCTTGGGTGGGCGCCCCCGGGGGTTGCCGGACACGCCGGGGCGCCAGCTACCAGGAGTTGCTGTTCGAAGCTGCTTATCAGACATGCCCCGATGCTCGGTCGGGCGCGTCGAGATTGCACGAACGGTCTAGTGGGGCAGCTGGGGTTGAGTGGGGTAGAGCTGGGGTTACCCCACTGGGCGAAAGGTGGGGTAGAGCTACGTAGTAGCTACCCCGCCCCACTCGTTGCCCAGATGGATCAACGAGATCGAGTTACCCCACCCCACTAGATTCGATCGGCCTCGATCGCCACCCGTAGGCTCTCGCAACCGTCCTCTGTCATGACGGCCATGCGTTCAACGGCCTGTGCGTCCGTGAAGCCTTCGTACTCAAACAGCTCCGTGCACGTTTTCTCGGCTGTACGTTCCTGGATGTCGATGCCGCATTTCTTCGCCCTCGCGAAGAGAGACCTCGCTGCCTTCAAACATCGCGACTTGTGGACCTTAGGCGACGTGGGTACCTCGGCTGGCTCGCTCAAGACCTTCGGACTTGCTGACGCGTCGCACATATCAGCCATGATGCCCCCAAGCGGGTCCTGTTTGACAACACGACACGTAAGGCTGACTCGCTGACCTCGCCGTAACCGCTCGACCGATTTGACGTCGCCAAACCTGCAGGCGACCTTGTCATCATCCAGTCGGACGCGTCCCTGGTTATCGTAGGACTCGACCCCGAGGATTTCTCCGGTAATCTCAACGACGCGATCGTCGTACGCGTGCGGGTCCCGCGCGTAGGCCGCGTGCAGCTCGGCAGCGGTCATCGCAAGCGGACCCTTCGGCGTAGCAGCGCCCGACACCGTCGCTTGCTCCTTCTGAGGCTCGGGATTGCAAGCAACCGCGACCACCATGGCCGACACAAATGCGATCGAGCGAGAGTGCACACCGCACAATAACCCTGCGCGCTCCTGGGGTCTAAAAGCCCGCGAATGACGGGGCAACGGTTGCCCAAGAAGGCGAGATGGCCGGTGCGGGCCCGGGAACAGAAAGGATGAACCGACCAAGTAACCACGCGTGATCGTGCGAAGTCGCTGTTTCTTTTCGCCGCGTGGCGACTCAGCCTAAGGGTTCAAGTCCCGTCCGCTCCGCGACTTAACGGCTGAGAATGGCAACGTTCTCAGCCGTTAGCGCTTTCGGGCTGCCGAACGTATTGCACGTTCTCAGCTGCGAGGGCGTTTGCGGCTCGGCGCGACTGGCTTTCGGCGGTCTTGGATACGAAACGGGTGCGTTGGATTGCGGCGAATAAATGCCTCAACCTCGCCCAGCCGTCTGGGCAGCGGTTCGGCGTCCGGTGCACTGCGATAGCTCCAGAACCGAAAGCCCGCGTCCCAAAGTGCGCGGACTTTCTCCCACTGCTCCGCATCGTCTTTCCTTGGTGCCTTGAACGACCGCCCCATCTCTTGGAGAGGCTCGCCGCAGTCGCGGCAGACCGGCCCTGCGTCTGGCCTCAGCTTCCAGGATTTCCGACACTCGAAACAAGCGTGAGCAATCACGTACTCGGGGCCCGATAGGGGCAGTGGCGCGGGTCGCATCACACGCGTCCGCCTCCCGCGGCGGAGCTCCATCCGTTTTGCCTTCACGCGGCCCCGACTCATCGGCTCAGAATCGGACGAGCACGCCACAGCTGCAATAGAAGCCGGGGCTTCGATTGCACTGTCCGCTGCGAAGGGGACGATTTCATCCTCGGTGATCACCTCAAAACCGGCCAGTCGTGATCGTCTGAAAACCGGCCACTTTGAGTCGTTCGGGGACGTGGTCATCTACTTCGCATCGGTGTTCTTGGTTGCGTAGTTCACTGATGGCGATCACCGAAACCGGCGCATCGTGATCGCCGAAACCGGACGATGGCGATCGCGGGGCCGTGGAGACGGTGCTCGTGGGTTACTTCTCGGTGTCGGCCTCCTCGCCCTT
>JBFXAI010000056.1:0-39329 GCA_050184455.1 Kofleriaceae bacterium
GTGCGCGCGGTCATCAGCGTCGACTTGAAGAACGCCTGCGGCGTGGATGGGTCGACGTAGTGATTGCAGTCGGTCATCTGCAGGATGTCGAGAATCCCCTTGTTCGACTGGAACGTGACGAAGTGGATCTCGGCGTCGGGATACTGCGCGCGAAGCGCGGCGAGGCTGCGCGACGCTACGATGACCGAGCCCATCCCGAAGAACTTCATGACGGCGATCTTTTTGATCGCGCGAGTCTCTGCTAGGGGCTTGCGAATCCGGTGCGCGGTTGCGAGCACGCTGCACGCAGCATCGCCAAGCACGCGGTCGAGCCGCCGCATAAGCTGGACGTCCATAGAAGCCCTGAATGCCATGGTCCGCGACCCATGGTCAAGCAACGCGAACAGACCAAGTGGGCGGCATCACTCGGTGATTCTTGGTCTGCAAAGTGGCAGGATGCGCAAATCGAGCGATGCAACCCGGTCAACATGACAGCCATGTCGCGATCGCGGCGTCCGGGACGATCATCCAAATCGTCTTACTCGCCGGGATCGCTGGGATCGCGATTCTGACGGTGGCAAAGCGGAAAAACCTGCCAGTCCATTTCGCGGTCGTGTTGGCAGTGCTTGGCGTAGGAGCCCTCGCAGTGGTGTTTCCCGACATCACCACCGCGTTGGCACATGTGGTTGGGGTCGAGCGCGGCGCTGATCTCATGCTCTATGTCGTCATGCTCGGCGTGATGTTCGCGCTCGTTCACAGCTACACGCGCCACGCGGAGCTCCAGCGCCAGCTCGATCGAGCGATTCGCGAGGTCGCGTTGCTCCGTGATGACCTCGAGACCCGTACGCGACGCGCGAGCTCGATCGGCCTTCAGGATCGGCCCAGCACGGACACGTGGGGTTAGTCATGAGCTCGTTCGCCAGTCTTCGCGTGGCGGTCCTCGTGCCGTGTTTTAACGAGGCTGCTGCGATCGAAAAAGTAGTCGCTGACTTTCGTCGCGCGCTGCCGAGCGCAACGGTGTACGTCTACGACAACAACTCGACCGACGACACCATCGCTGTCGCACGCGCCGCGGGCGCGGAGGTTCGGTCGGAGTCGCGGCGCGGCAAGGGCAACGTCGTCCGCCGGATGTTTCAGGACGTCGAGGCCGACGTCTACGTGATGGTCGACGGCGATGACACGTACGACGCGAGCGTCGCGCCCGAGCTGGTGTCGAAGTTGGTCGACGATAACCTCGACATGGTGGTCGGCCGGCGGGTCGAGACCCATCAGGCGGCGTATCGCGCCGGTCACCGGCTCGGCAACGCGGTGCTCACCGGGCTGGTGCGGAAACTGTTTGCCGCGCGGATCGCCGACATGCTGTCGGGCTATCGCGTGTTCTCGCGACGGTTCGTGAAGAGCTTTCCATCGTTCTCGCGCGAGTTCGAGATCGAGACCGAGCTCACGGTGCATGCGATGCAGATGCAGATGCCGGTCGCCGAGATCGATACCAACTACAAAGAGCGGCCGCCCGGCTCCACCAGCAAGCTGCGGACGTTTCGCGATGGCTGGCGGATCCTGCTGACGATCACCAACCTCATGCGCAACGAGCGGCCGCTGCTGTTCTTCTCGCTGATCGGTCTGCTCGTGCTCGCGGTGGCGGTGGTCCTCGGCGTGCCGGTGTTCATGACCTATCTGGACACAGGGCTGGTGCCGCGGTTTCCGACCGCGATCCTCGCCACCGGCCTCGGCGTGATCGCGGTGCTGTGCGTGGCCACCGGCCTGATTCTGGATCTGGTCTCGCACGTTCGCCGCGAAGCCAAGCGGCTCGCCTATCTCCAGCATCCGGCACCGAACGCGAAACCGGCGGCGGACGCTGGCCGTCGCGTCATCGACCGCGCTGGATAAGAATGAACGCGAAGACGCAGAGCACGCAGCGCCTTTGCATCCGGCCTTCGCGGGCTTTGCGCCGTTTCCGTTCCTCTGCAGATCGGTGACGCACTCGCAGGTCATGAAATTCGAGACTTAGCGACGACAAACGGTGTTGCAGCCGATCGCCGTTGAGCGGGATAGTGGCCTCTTCATGACGACGACCGCCGAGATCCCGCTCGAGCTGATCCACCGGCTGCCCAAGACCGACCTGCACTGTCACCTCGACGGTTCGCTGCGCCTGGACACCGTGCTCGACCTCGCGCGCAAGCAGGGCGTCAAGCTGCCAACGCTCGATCGCACGGAGCTGCACAAGCTGCTTGCCGCCGGCGAGCACATCACCTCGCTCGAGGATTACCTGCGCGCGTTCGACATCACGCTGAGCGTGATGCAGACCGAGGAGGCGCTCGAGCGCTGCGCGTACGAGCTCGCCGAGGACGCGTGGAACGAAAATGTTCGCTATCTCGAGGTGCGTTACTCGCCACTGCTCCACATCCGCGAAGGGCTGCGCCCGGCGCAGGTCGTCGAGGCGGTGCTCCGCGGCTTGCGCGCTGCCAAGCGCGAATTCGGGATCCGCTATGGCTTGATCCTCTGTGCGATCCGATCGCTCGGGCCCGAGTCGAGCCTGCGGATCGCCGAGCTGTGCGTCGCGTTCAAGAACCGCGGCGTGGTCGGCTTCGATCTCGCTGGTCCCGAGGGCGGGCATCCGGCCAAGCTGCATCGCCACGCGTTCCAGCTGGTGATCGACAACAACATCAACTGCACGGCACACGCAGGTGAATCGTTCGGTCCCGACTCGGTGCATCAGGCGATCCACAAGTGCGGCGCGCATCGCATCGGGCACGGGACGCGGCTGGTCGAGAGCGGTGACCTGCTCAACTACGTCAACGATCACCGGATCCCGCTCGAGGTGTGCCCGTCGTCGAACTTACAGACACGTGCCGCTGCGAGTTGGGAGACTCACCCCGTCGACTTCTATGTCGACTACGGCCTGCGCGTGACGATCAACACCGACAACCGGCTGATGTCGCAGACCACGGTGACCAAGGAATTTCATCTGTGCCACCAACACTACGGCTGGTCGTTGCAGACGATCAAAGAGATCATCATCGCGGGATTCAAGAGCGCGTTCATGCCGTATCGCGAGAAGGCCGACCTGGTGGCCGAGGTCAGCCGCGAGCTACGCGGGTTCGAGGATCCGCGCGGCGAGGTCACCGGTCGGGTCGGGTTGGTCGAGTCCGACGCTTCGACATCGACGCCACCGCAGCCCCCGACCAAGCCTAAGCTCCAGGTTTCGTAACGACGGCGCGCTACGGTGCCGTCGAGAACGTGAACATGTATGGCGCGAGCGGATTGCCGTTGATGTCGGTGATCGAGCCGGTCAGATAGACGTTGATGGTCGCGCCGGCGGGGAGCGGCCCGGATGGCGTGAACGTCGCCTGATCCAGCTGTGGCATCATGATCGTTCCGGCGATCGGGGTTCCGGCTTGATCGACGGTGAAGCTGGAGCTCTGCACGTTGTAGACGGCCTCACTGAACCCCACTGCGATCGACGTATTGACGTCGACGTTACTGGCTGCCGCCAGCGGAACCGTTCCCTGGACGACTGGCGAGTCGAAGTCATCACCAGTCGAGAACGACCACGAGACCGTTGTGAGCGGATTGTTCGCGGCGTCGACGATCGATGAATCGAGCAGGACGGTGTGGACCGTGTTCGCAAGCAGCGTCCGGTCAGGCACCAGCGCTGCGCCGAGAATGCTGGGGTTGTACGAGACCGTCGCCGGTACCTGGACCCCGTTGCTGGTCTCGTACAGCAGGAACGTCGATCCGGATACGTTGAACACCAGCTCGCTGAAGTTGACGATCACGGTCGGATTCACCGACACCCCGGCGCCATCGTCGTCGGGCGCCACGAGCTCGACGGTCGGCGGCTCGGTGTCCGCGTCGGCCGGGCCATCGGCCACCCCGGCGTCTGTACGAAACCCTTCGGGCTCACATCGGAGCGAGGGCGACGAGCCGTCGAGGTGGCACCGCCAATCGTCTAACGAGCAGGTGTACCCGGACGGGCAAGAACCATCGTCACCACAGATAAAGCCGCATTCGGGCTTCGGTGCGGTGTAGCAACCCGCAGTCATCACCGCGCAGGCGAGCCAGGCGACATGCCCCTCGCTCCGTCGGCCAACCGGAGGCGAGGAGCCTCGGTCTCGATCAACCTGCACCGCGCTGGTGTACCATCCGCAGAGGATGGCGGCCAAGCTCGAGCACGACCAGGCGCAGGCACTTGTCGACCCACACTGGCGCCGGCTCTACAATTTCGTGTTCCGGTTGACGCTGGATACCGAGCGAGCTGAGCGCTACGTGTCGGACATTTTTGCTGCGGCCGCCGAACAGATCAGCTCGGCGCCAAGCGATGCAGCGTCGCGCGAGGTCTGGTTGGTCGGTCTCGCCAATCAAATGCTCGAGGAGCGCCTGCCACGACAACCCGAGGTCAACTTCGACATCCTCGACGAGACGTTGCGGAGCGAGGCTACGCGGACCGATGTCGTGCGGTCGTTGACCGATCCGCAGCGCGACTTCCTGCTGTGGGAGCTCAAACAAGGCTGCATGACCTCGGTGATCAACTGCCTGCCACCCGGTGAGCGCTCGGCGTTCGTGGTGTGCCACGTGCTGAAGATGGCCGACGAGCCCGCGGCGAAGTCGCTCGGGATCACCGAGAGCGCGTACAAGGTGCGGTTGTCGCGCGCCCGCAAGAAGGTGGTCGATTACCTCACGCCGCGCTGCGAGCACGTCAACCCGATGAATCCGTGCCGGTGCCCGGCTCGGATCGGCACCGCGCTACACAAGGGCTTCATTCGACCGCTCGGCAGCTCCGGCGGCGAGGTGTCGCTGCGCAAGTCGCCTGACATCCCGTACGGCCGCTACGGCACCGGCATCGGCAACGAAGATGTGCCGATGCGCGACATCTCGGCAATCTATGGCAACCTGCCCGAGCCCGAGCCACCCGCCGATCTGCGCGCGAAGCTGCTCGCACAGCTCGCTCAGTGACCGCGCTGTGCCGGCTGGCGGTCGGGCTGGTGCTGGCCGGAGCCGTGGCTGGTGCGTGCGATCGCCGTAGCGAATCTGCGAAGCCACCGGCACCGAGGTCTGGATCGCAGATCCTGGTGCCGGACCTGCCGGAGACCTCCAGCATCGACTGGCAGAACTTCGTCTACGACCTCGGTTCGCTGGGCGTGGTGAGGGCCACGGGCGGTCGCGCCGAGTTCCACGTGGTCGAGCACGACGATCAGCCGCTCGCGACCCAGGACCCCTCGCGGTTTGGAGCGAACGACAGCAAGGGCACGCTCGTGCTCGAGCCACCGGCGTATGTCGATCTCGATGGCGATCGCCATGACGAGGTCGTGATCGGGTTCGAGCTCGATAGCACCGGCGATGATGTCGCGGCGCCGGTGTACGGCGCCTACGTGTTTACGCTCCGCGACGGCCAACCGATGAAGCTCGGAACGATCACGACGGCTGCGAAGCGTAGCTTCGAGATCGCGGGAGCTACGATCACGACCGCGGACGGCGCGGTGTGGCGGTGGGACGGCAAGTCGTCCGAGCTCGTCCGGACGCGCTAGGGCGTCTGGATCAGCCCGAGCAGATTACCGAACGGATCGCCGACGATCGCGACCTGGATCCCTTCGCCGACGCCGTGTGGAAGCTCGATCGGCTGACCACCGAGCTCGACCAGCTTGTAGAACGTGTCCTGGATCTCGTCGACGCGCCACAGCGCGACCGCGCCGCCCGGGCCAGGACGACGCGACGACGTATCGGGATCGAGGCCAAGCTCCTGGCCGTCGACGTCGAACCCGACGTAGAACGACTGATCGAAGTACGGCTCGCGGCCGAGCGCGGTGCTGTAGAACTGCTTGGCGAGCGCGAGATCATTCACCGTGTAGATCACGCTGCGGATCGCCCGGAGCACCGGTCCGTCGGGGCGCTTGCGACGGGGCGCGCGTGGCTTGGCCGGCTTGGCCTTCGCTGGCCTGACCTTCGCTGGCGTAGCCTTCCATGACTTAGCCTTGGCCGGCTTGGCCTTGGCCGGCTTGGCCTTGGCGGCGGTCTTGCCTGACGGGCGAGCCTTGCTCCTGGTCTTGGACGTGGTTGCCACGGCTACCTCGCTGCGTGGAATCCGCGCTCGAGATCCTGCTGGAGGTCGCCAGCGTCTTCGATACCGACCGACAGCCGGATGAAGCCATCACTGATTCCCAGCTTGGCACGGGTCTCGGCTGGAACACTGGCGTGGGTCATGATCGCGGGATGCTCGATCAGCGACTCGACGCCCCCCAGCGACTCGGCGAGCGCGAAGATCTGGCACGCCGACAAAAACCGGCGCGACTCGTCGAGGCCGCCCTTGAGCACGAAGCTGATCATGCCGCCGAACCCGCTGGCCTGGCGCTTGGCGAGCGCGTGCTGCGGATGGCTCTCGAGCCCGGGATAGATCACCTTCTCGACCTGCGGATGTTTGACCAGCCAGCTCACGATCGAACGCGCGTTCTGCTCGTGGCGCTCCATCCGAACGTGCAGCGTCTTGGTTCCCCGCATCACCAGGAAGCTATCCATCGGTGACGGCACCGCGCCGGCTGCGTTCTGAAGGAACGCGAGTTGCTGGCGGATGTTGTCGTCCTTGACGATCAACGCACCGCCGACCACGTCGGAGTGGCCGTTCAAGTACTTCGTCATCGAGTGCGCGACGACGTCAGCGCCGAGCTCCAGCGGGCGCTGGAGGAACGGCGTCATGAACGTGTTGTCGACCGCGAGCAGCAGCCCCTTGTCCTTGCACAGCTGTGCGATCGCCGCGATGTCGACGATCTTCAGCATCGGATTGGTCGGCGTCTCGATCCACACCAGCTTGGTCGTCGGGCGCAGCGCGGCCCGGATACCATCGACGCCGGCGACCGGATCGACGTAGCTGAACTCGAACCCGAACCGGCGATAGACCTTGTCGAACAGCCTGAACGTACCGCCGTACAGATCGTCACACGCGATCACGTGCGTGCCGGTGTCGAACATCTGGAGCAGCGTCGACGTTGCCGCCAATCCCGACGCGAAACACAGCCCTGCGGTACCGCGCTCGAGCGACGCGAGGTTCGCCTCGAGCGCAAACCGCGTCAGGTTGTGAGTGCGCGAGTACTCGAAGCCCTTGTGAACCCCGGGTGCTTCCTGCACGTACGTCGAGGTGTAATAGACCGGCGTCATCACGGCACCGGTGACGGGATCCGGCCGCTGGCCGGCGTGAATCGCTCGAGTCGCAAACCCGAGCTTGGGATCATCGTGAGACGCCATCGTGTTCAATCTCCGAAGCTGAAGTCCGCCGGGTCCTTCTCCATGATCCGCTCCATCGCGGCTTCTTCGAGAAGATCGATCATCCGCTGGCCGCCGTACTTCTTCATCAGCTTGTCGTCGTATTCATCCGCGATCAGCGCGACGTCGCGCAGCGTGGCGGTCAGCTCCTCGGGATCGAGCGTCGTGCCGCCGAGAATCGTGTGGGTGAACAGCACCGTGTGCTCGCCCGGGTCGTAGCCGAACGCACCGAATCGGAGGTGCGAGTTGAGCTCCAGCAGCTGCTTGGCGAGCGGGCCATCGACGTTGACGCCCTTCACCAGCTGCGCCGTACACCGGACCATCGCCCGGTTGTCTCCCCATGACACGACGTTGATCATCACGTACGCCGATCCTTGCTTGATCACGTAGAGCGACTCGTCGATCTTGCGAAACGCAGGGCTGTTCTTGAGAGTGCGCTCGATCAAAAGCGCAGTCGCGACTTCGGCGGGGTTCATGCGGTTGTTGTTAGCACGGGGAAGGTTTGGCCTTGCACCGGATCGCCCTCCAAAACCAGCCAGGTCTGGTTCGGAAGCGTGCGATAATCCGGTCGTGCGGTCCGCTGTCATTGCCCTCGCTATGGTCGGACTCTCTGCCGCGGCGGCGACCGCCGAACCGATCAAACAGATCGTCGTCGAAGACAACACCAAGACCACCGCCGACACCGTCGAGTTGATCGCGAAGATCGAGGTCGGTGACGACTGGACTCCGGACATGTCGGAGAAGGTCAAAGCGGACCTGGTTTCGAGCGGTCTGTTCAAGCAGGTCGAGGTGTTCTGGGAGAGCGTGCCGGGTGGCGTTCGCGTGCGGATCCAGGTCAAGGACAAGCACTCGTGGGTGATCGCACCTGCGTTCTATACCCAGCCGACCAACATCGGCGGCGGCGTCGGGTTCGGCGAGAACAACCTGTTCGGTCTGAACCAGAAGATGCTGCTGTACGGCCAGATCGCGACGGGCGACTCGTTCTTCGTCGGCGCCTGGGTAATTCCGGCGATCGGTGGCACGCGGTTCTACGCGCAGTTCGACACGTTTCTAAAGAGCGGCCGCAACATCGAATACGAGGCGCCGCAGAAGTACATCAGCAACCCCAAGGCGGTTCGCGAGTCGCGGATCGCATACTTGAACGGCGGGTTTCGGCTCGGCGTCGAGCTGTTTCGCGGGTTCAAGATCGACACGCGGCTGCGCGGCGCACGCGTCAGCTACAAGAACATCAAGCTCGCGGACGGCGCGACCATCGAGGACATCACCGGCGATCCGACGTCGGATCCGACGATGATCCCGAAGCCAGGTGCCGAGGGCTGGGACGTCTCGAACGAATGGGCGATCACGATCGATCGCCGGGCCAATTGGTACGGCATCGCCGATGGCTACAAGTTCACCGCGACGTTCGAGCATTCGACGCCATCGCTGGGCTCGGACTTCGACTACCTGGTAATGGGGATGTCGTTCTACAAGGCGTTCAAGGTGCTCGAGCGGCACAACTTGATCTTCCGCGTCAACGCCGCCGCGGGCCATCACCTACCGTTTCAGCAGGAATTGCTCACCGGCGGCACCTCGATGCGCGGATGGCTCAACAACCAGTTTCGTGGTGACGCGCGCGCGCTCGGCAATGTCGAATACTCGTTTCCGATCTTTCCGACGATCGGAGGCCTCTCGATCCGCGGACTGATGTTCTTCGACTCGTCGTACACGACGTTCCTCACGGTCAGTAATCCGCAGCGCCACTACCTGCCGGACTCCGCCGTGCGCGGGCTCGATGGGTTCAAGAACTCGGTGGGCGTCGGGACCCGGCTGTACCTAAGGCAGATCGTGTTGCCCCTGCTCGGTCTCGACTTTGGGTATGGTCTTGAAGCTCGTGACTATCAGATCTACTTGGCGATCGGTCTTACGGACTAAAGCGGGCCGATCCCGCCGATTGGCGACTGGCCCGGCGCAGCCGGTCCATTCACCCAACCGCGCGTCGCGTCGCGCGGTTGGAGGCCGATGGCTCCCGATCAAGGCGCTGATGTTTGGCCTGCTCGCAGGCGGGTGCAGTGCCCCCGCGACGCAACAAGCGAGCATGACGGCCCGCCGCGACTCGGTCGATCTCGTCGTGCTCGATGCAGACATTCACACGATGGATCCGGCGCGACCGCGGGCGGCGGCGTTGGCGATCGACGACGGCAAGATCGTCGCGATCGGTGACTCGGCCGAGATCGCGAAGCTCGCCGGTCCGGCGACGCAACGCCTCGCGCTCGCGGGAGCGACGGTGACCCCCGGACTGATCGACGCCCACTGCCACCTCTATGGCCTCGGCGTCGATCTCGAGAGCGTTTCGGTCCGCGGCCAGAGCTCCGAGGCCGATACGGTTAACCTGGTGGCGGCGGCCGCGAAGTCACGACCCGTCGGCGAGTGGTTGCTGGGTCGAGGTTGGGATCAAAACCGGTGGACCGGTCAGCAGTTTCCAACCAAGGCGAGCCTCGATGCCGTGATCAGCGATCGGCCGGTGCTGTTGCGCCGGGTCGACGGCCATGCGAGCTGGGTCAACTCGAAGGCGCTCGCGGCTGCGGGGATCACCGCGGCGACCAAAGATCCACCCGGCGGTAAGATCGTTCGCGATCGCAACGGCGAACCCACCGGCGTGTTGATCGACAATGCGTCGGACCTCATCGACGCCAAGCTACCGGTTGCGTCGCGCGAGATCCGCGAGCGCAGGATTCGTGAAGCTGCCGGTCGTGCGATCGCGGTCGGGATCACCGGCGTCCACGAGATGGGGATCGACGACGCGACTGCGGAGGTCTATCGCGAGCTCGCCGCGGCGAATCACTTGCCACTGCGGGTCTACGCGTTTCTGGCAGGCGATCCTGCGAATACGAATCGACTCGAAACAGCGCCGGCACTGCCGGTCGGTCGGTTCCAGATGCGCGGCGTGAAGTTCTTCGCCGACGGCGCGCTCGGTTCTCGAGGCGCGCGACTGTACGCACCGTATGACGACGATCGCGACAATCAGGGCTTGTGGGTGACCACGCCGCCAGCGCTCACCAAGGCGATCGAGGTCGCGACGGCTCATGGTTGGCAGGTCGCCACCCACGCGATCGGCGACGCCGCGGTCGGCAGTGTGCTCGACGCGATCATCGCCGCGGAGCACCATCATCCGGGCGATCATCGGCCACGCATCGAGCACGCGCAGGTGGTCGCGGCGCAGGATCTGCCGAGGTTGGTCGCGACGCGCGCGATCGCGTCGATGCAACCCACTCATGCCACCAGCGATATGCCGTGGGCGGAGCAGCGAATCGGTGCGCAGCGGATCCGCGGCTCGTACGCATGGCGGACGATGCTCGAACTGAAGGTGCCGCTGGCAGCGGGGTCGGATTTTCCCGTCGAGGAGGTCTCGCCGTTGCTCGGCATCTACGCCGCGGTTACCCGACAAGACGCCGCGGGCAAGCCGGCGGGCGGTTGGTATCCCGATCAGCGATTGACGCTGGACGAGGCGATCGCCGCGTTCACGAGCGGTGCAGCATACGCGCAGTTTGCCGAGGCGGAGCGAGGGCTGATCGCGGTGGGACGTGCCGCCGATCTGACTGTGTTCGACGGGCCTCTTCGGGCTGATGGATCTTTGCTTTCGCGCCGCGTCGACTACACGATGGTCGATGGCAAGCTCGTGTACAGCCGCGAGCACCAGCCTTAGCCATGCGATTTTGCCCGTTCTGCAGCGCGGAAAATGCCGACAACGTCGCGGCCTGCCAGGCGTGTGGGCGCCGGTTGCCGCCGCTGCCAGCTCGCCGCGCGGGTAGCGTTCCCGCGAGTGGCGTGCAGCTCCCGCCTCGCCCGACGGGCAACACACAACCGCCGCCGATTCCTCCGCGCAGGACAGGAACGACCGCACCACCGCCGCTCGCGAACCCGATGGCTCCTGCATCAGAACCGGCGCAACCAGCGAGCGCCGCCGAGGACGAAGACGCGGCGCGGCGCTCGTTGCTCAACGCGATCTCTCCCGGCCCTGCCGCACAGCGGCGCGAACCACCGCTGGCCGATCCGGCACAGCCCGGCGCACCCGGCCGACGGCGGGCCGATCTCCCGGTCACCGCGTTTAATCGCCCGCCGACGGTGCCGTCGTCGCCGGGCATCCGTCCGCCGACCAGTCCGCCGCCGAACCGCAAGCCGCCGACCAATCCCCCGCCCAACCTGGGACCGCCACGTGCCGCGTCGCCAGCGCCGCCGCGGTCGACACCGGCAGGATTCGATGACAGCGACTTCAAGACGCTTCCGGCGAGTCCCCAGTACCAACCTTCGGCGGGTTCGGGCGGCATCGCGACGGCGCCCCAACGCGCCAGCACGACCGGCGTCGAGCCGCCACCGACGCGCGTGTTGCGTCCCGACGCGCTGGTCGACCGCCCGTTCACGCCACCGAAGGTCGACCCGGTGCCGGAGATCCCCGATACCGGCCTGTACAACTCCGCCCGCTATGCGGTGCGGTTTGCGCGCGCGCGCTGGCAGCGTCGAGGCGCGATCAAAGAGCTCGGCAGCGACATCAAGCAGGACACCGATGCGCTCGACCAAGTGCTCGGTGCGCTCGGACGGGTCGCGCGGACGGTCGGCGTCGAAGGCCGGGTATTTCATGCGGAGAACACCGCGATCACCGCTGCCGAGGAGCGGGCGCAGGTGCTCGACAAGGAGCATCACGAGGGCGATGCGCGGCGCGCCGAAGAGAACTCCAAGTTCGTCGATGTCGAACGCGAGCGGAACACCAAGCTGTCCGAGGCCGAGCGGATGGTCGACGAAGCGGTCAAGGAGCTGTCCCACCTCGAGGGCCAGCGCCGCAGCATGCGCGAAAAGCGCAAGGAGCTCGAGCGTCGCCAGAAAGCGTATCTGCGCGCCGCCGAGGACAACGACAAACAAGCCGGCAACCAACAGATGGGCGATGCGCGCCAAGAGCTCCGGCGAAGCGCCGAGAGCCACCGCAAGGAGGCCGCGGCGCTCGAGCCCGAACGCCAAGAGGTCGATCGTAGGCTCGCTTCGCTCGAGCGGCCGATCGGCGAGGCCACCGCCAAGCTCGACGCCGCGAAAGCGGAGCTCGATGCCGCCAAGCGCAGCCTCGCGGACGCGCGAGAGGGGCACAACCATCGGCTCGCCGAGCTCGATGGCGAGCAGAAGCGCAAGAGCCGCGAGATGGCGCAGGCGGATGCCGAGATCCAGCGCCGGTTAGTGACGCTCGGCACGCTGGTGAACTTGAACCGAATCGATGACGAGCGGTTCGCCGAGCTCTATCAGCGCGTCGACCGGCTGCGCGGCGCGATCACCGCGCGGACGACCGAGATCGAGAAGCTCACGGCAGAGCGCGAGGCCTACGATCGCGGCACGCTGGTGCGCGGGATCTCGGCGATGGGCGGTGCCATCGTCGCGTTCATCGCGCTGATCGTGATCCTGCGCGCGATCTTCTAGTGCGCCGACGAGCTCGCCGGGTCGTTGACCAGCCGCTGCGTACGTTCGTTCAGCTCCTGGACCCGCTCGTCGTGACGCTCGCGCATCTCCTGAACGTCGCGCTCGTACTGCTCGTTCATCTCTGTTTCCGCGATCGATGAACGCCACATGAACAGCGCGACCATTCCGCCAGCAATCAGCAGAAACGCCAGAAACATCACGACACCGTACTTTCTGCCCATGCGAAACCGGTGGTTTTGATGCTCGAGATACTCAGCTGCGGCCTGCTGGAGTCGCGGGTCGAGATCGCTCATCGTGCTCCTGCGGGATCAGTAGGAGCGTGCACGTAAGCACGATCTTCCGACGCCGCAACGTTTCGCATTCGTGAGACTCGGGCTGTCGCGCGGACCGGTGATAGGCTCTCACTTGGTCGTGCCGAAGGTCCTGGTCTCCAATAACAGCGAGTTGCTGCGGCATTTTACGGCGCCGCCGTTCAAGCGACTCGGTCTCGAGCTGCTCGTCGCCAAAACCGACGCCGAGGCCCGAACGCTGTTCGATCAGGAGGAGCCGGCGCTCGTGGTGCTCGACGCCGATGCCGGCGATGGCTTCGCAGTGACGCAAATCATCAAGGCCAAGAGCCCGTCGACCCGTGTGATCTTGGTCGCTGGCAAGCGATTGTCGGGCGATCAGATGCGCCAGGTCTCGTCGAGCGGCTGTGATGAGCTATTGATCGCTCCGATGACCGCCGACGAGCTACACGATGTCGTCGCGATCCAGCTCGGCGAGCCGCGCCCCGGCACCGAAGCATTCGCGATCTCGGTCACGCTGGATGGCGAGCCCATCGATGCCACGGTCTCGAACTTATCCGTCGACGGTGCGCGGCTGCTGGTCAAAGATCCGCTCGCAGAGGGCAAGCTGATCCAGCTCGCGGTGACCCCAGGTAGCGAGCCCGCGGTGTCGATCCGCGGCACGGTGGTGTGGGCGCAGCCACGCGAAGGCAAGGCGGTCGTCGGGGTCGGCTTCGACAAGCTCGATCCAGCGGCGCGCGCCGTGCTCGCGCGGTTGACCCAGTGGCAAGTCGTGAAAGACGGCGAGCGCACCCGCGTCGTGTTGCGCGGTGACTTCACCGAGGCGACGCGTTTCGACGAGCTGTTACCGGCGATGGTGGGACGCGTCGTGTTCGACATGGCGCAGGTCACGTACATGAACTCGCTCGGCGTGCGTGCGTGGTGCGAGTTCCTCCGCCAGGCCCGGATCCAGGGCTACGAATTTCATGCGTGCTCGGTGCCGTTCGTGCTGCAGGCATCGATGGTGCGCGACGCGATCGGCCGCGGCACGGTGACGTCGTTCTTCGCCCCGTATCACTGCATCGGCTGCGACCATCAAGAGGAGCGTTTGCTCCAGACCGCGGCGCTGCTCGCCGCCGAGCTTCAGCCGCCGGTGTTCAAGTGTCCGAGCTGCGGCGGCTCGCTCGAGTTCGACGACTTGCCGGAGCGCTACTTCGCGTTCCTGTCGGACGAGGCCGACTAGTGCGTCGGTTATTCGTGCGGTCGTTCGCGATCGCACTGGTCGCGTTCGCGCTGCTGTTCGGATCCGAGTTCTTCATCGAGTGGCGTCGCGCCGGTTATCCGGGTTGGGGCCACATGAGCTGGGCGGGCAGCAACAACGCCAAGCTCGTCGACATCCTGTCGCCGATGGCGCGCGCCTACAACAACGTGCTCGCGATGTTGATCGCGACGATCGGTCTGGCGATCCCGCTGACCGCGAACATGCACACGCCCAAGCTGATCGACATGTTCCTTCGCGATCGGGTGAATCGCTGGGTGCTGTCGTTCATGGCCCTGGGTGCGGCGCATTCGCTATGGGTCGCCCACATGATCGGCCCGCAGTTCGCGCCGACCTGGTCGATCACGCTGTCGGTCTACATGGCGTTGGTCGGGTGGGCGCTGTTGATCCCGTATTTCTTCTACGTGGTGCGGTTCGTCGATCCATCGCGATTGCTGGTGCGGCTGCGCGATAGCGCGACGCGGATCGTCGAGACCGTGTCGGAGCGCAAGCGCGACCCGATGGCGGCGCAGCTCGAGCTCGAGACCCGCGTCGGTCAGCTCGGAACGATCATCATCAAGTCGCTCGATCGCAACGACCGCGACGTCGCCGCCGAGGGCGCCTGGGCGATCAAGGTGCTGCTCGATCACTACGACAAGCACAAATCGCGAATGCCCAAGGAGTGGTTCGTCGTCGACCGAGCGGACTTCGTCGGGTTCTCGGATGAGGCGCTCGAGATGCTGAGCGAGTCCAAGACCTGGTACGAGATGAAGTGCCTGCAGCAGATCGAGCTCGGGTTCTTGCGAGCGCTCGGCGGCGCATCCGACACGGTCTCGACGTTCTCGGATGCGACGCGGGTGATCGCGTGCCGATTTCACGAGCGTCACGACGAACAAGCGCTGCGGCTATGCATCCGGTTTTTCAACAACTTTCTGCGCGAGGCGATCAAATCGCGAAACCTGCGCGCGCTCTACGATGTGTTCCATCAATATCGCCGGCTCGGTCGCGAGCTGGTCGATCGGCCCGAGCTGCTCAGCATGATCGGCCAGCACTTCACGTATTACGCCCAGATGGCTCGGACCTACGGCATGGTGTTCGCGCCGCAGCTCGCGCTGTTCGATCTCGGCTACGTGACTCGACGCGCCTACGAGCGTGCGTCGCCGGCAGCGTCGGACTTGTTGAAAGAGGTGCTCGCGCTGCCGCATCGCACCGGCGACGACACCCACTCGATGGCGGTCAAGGCCAAGCTGATCCTCGGCGGGTTCTTCGTGGGGCACAAGCTCGACGTCGAGGCAGACCTGGTGCGCAAGAACTTGCGTGACGTCGACCAAAACGAGCTGGAGCGCGCCGAGGCCCAGTTGTTGGCCGCGGATCGGTCGTTCTTCGAGGTCACCGATCGCCAGCTCAACCTCGAATACGTCCCGCCCGAGCGCCGCGAGCCGTTGCGAAGGTTTTGTAAGTCACTGCTCGGCGGCTAGCCGACGTACGTGCGCTGGCCCGATCACGGCTGAGCGCGGCGATCCAACCCGTCGAACAGTCATGGCCCACCGGTCGCGAACAGGCTCAGCGTCGAGCCCGCTCACGGCGTATCGATGACGGATTCGCTGGATTCGTTCGGCTTTTGTGGCTTGGCCGGACGATCGACCTTGAGCGAGCCGGTCGAAGACGACCACATCACGTACGCGATCGCTCCGAGCCCGAGCAGTGCCACGATCAGCAGCACGCCAAATGGAACGCGGTCACCAAGGGTCCGACGCGCAAAGAACCTGCCCGCGGACCGCTTGTGGATGGTCTGGGTGACCTCCTGCGCAAACGACGCTGGCGCGCGTGCCTTCTGCAGACCCGACAGCGCGTTGCGAGTCTCGACCAGCTCGGCATGGGCTTGTTTCCACGCGTCATCCGAAGCGAGCTTGGTCTCGACCTCGTTCTTGCGCTCGACTGGCAGCGCGCCGTCGAGGTAGTCGGAGAGCGTCGCGATGATCTCGTCGTCGTCGTGTTCGTCGGTGGTCATCGTGCCCTCGGAGAAAACAGTGAGCTGCCAAGCCACGACGGGTCGACCCCGAGGTCTCCTTGGTGGTCTTGGCGGTGTTGGCGGCACCAGTTCTGTTCACACATGACGCTGTAGCCTCTTGCGCAGAGCGAGCCGCGCGCGATGGAGCCGTGACTTCACGGTCCCATCGGGAAGCCCGGTGATCTCACAGATCTCTTCGATCGAGAGATCCTCGACGTCGCGCAGCACGACGACAATCCGGTGATCGTCGTCGAGATTGCTGATCGCCTCCTGCAGCAACTTCTCCATTTGCGCGGTCTCGAGCGCACGATCGGGTTGTGCCGCGATGAACGGTGCGCCGCTGACCCCGTTACCGGAGCTCGGCGTCGACGTTTCGTCGAGCTCGTCGCGGTCGCGGTCGTGACGCCGTGCGAGGTATTTGATCCGGTTTTTGCAGTGATTGACGGTGACTCGGTACAGCCACGTGGAGAACTTCGACTCCTCGCGAAACGTGTCGATCGTCTTGAACACGGTGATGAACACTTCTTGCGCGACGTCTTCCGCTTCGGCGCGGTTGTTCAACATCCGGAACGTGATGTTGAAGACTCGGTCGCGATGAGTCTCGAGCAGCTCGCAAAACGCTCGCTCATCGCGGTCGCGAAGGCGCCGCAGTAGCGACCGCTCAAGCTCTGACATGGGCACCGAGCATACTCGCCTCACTCGATCGACACCGGGATTCGCCGGGAGTTTCTTGGATGTTTACGGCTAGTTAGTCCAATCGTTACGGCGGCTTGCCGGAGCCTTGCGTTTACCCGTTGGCTTTCCCCGTAGCCCAGGAGTAATTTGGGGTTGCCACGGTTCGTCGGTGTGTCTGCGAGCGTTTGCCGTTTGTTCAAAAGGTCGGCCGCGCTTTTTCCGGTGCTCAGTGGGCTGAATCAGTTCGAAACCCGCTTCCGAGCACAGGGCCCCTCTGGGGCGGGTGTAGCGTTTCACAGGGCCAGATCGAGATCGAGCAAGCGATGAATACTCGTCTGTATGTTGGGAATCTTTCGTTCAACACCAATGCTGAAGGAGTCCGTGCTGCGTTTACGGAGTTCGGTACGGTCAGTGATGTCCACCTAGTCTCGGATCGCGAGACGGGCCGCTCACGTGGATTTGCGTTCGTTACCATGGGAACTCCCGAGGAAGCCGCGAAGGCGATCGAGGGCATGGACGGTCGGACGCTTGATGGTCGGCCGCTTCGCGTGAACGAGGCCGAGCAGCGCCAGCCGCGCGGCGGTGGTGGCGGCGGCGGTGGATTCCGCGGTGGTGGCGGCGGCGGTTACGGCGGTGGCGGTGGCGGTCGTGGTGGTTATGGCGGCGGCGGTGGCGGTGACTACGGCGGCGGCGGTGGTGGCTATGGTGGCGGTGGTGGTGGCGGTGGTGACTACGGCGAAGGTGGTGGTGGACGTCGCGGCGGTCGCGGTGGTCGCGGCGGCGGACGCGGCGGAGATCGCTGGTAACAACTCGATCGAATGACTGGATGAGCGCGGCGCCTTCGGGCGCCGTTCTTACTTTCGGGGCGCCGTCCCTGCGGATGGCGCGCTCGACGCGCTGACAGTTCGGCAGGGACCGAGATCACGTGGCTGCCGATCTGGCGCGCGCCGTCGGGTTTCTTGCACTTCGAAGCGATCCACGACAACACTCGGGCATGCGCCCAGCTGCGTCCGTGATCCTTGCGATGTGCATGTTCGGCAGCGCGCACGCAGAGCCTGACTCGCTCGATGACCTGCTTGGTCCGCGCGAGATCGCGGTTGGCGAGGCGTTGCGCGGTGCAGCTACCGGCCAGACTGCCGTCGCGCTGAACCCTGCCGGTCTCGCACTCAATCGCGAGCTCGTGCTCGAGGGTGGCTACGGCTATCGTGCATCGGACAGCGCGTCGTTGGTTGGTGTCTCGGCGTGTGATTCGACCACACCGGTTCCGGGTTGCTTCTTCTACGACTACGCAAAGTCGAGCCCCGAGCTCGGCGGCGACAACATGAGCAGAAGCACGCATATCGCGGGCATCTCGTTGTCGCGGCTGCTGGTCCCGCGGGTGCTCGTAGGTACCACGACCAAATACTACCGGTTCGACTCGAACGTGATGAGCGAGGCGAACGCGCGCGGGTTCGCGATGGATCTCGGCGCCACCGTGCGCGTCAGCGAGATGATCAACGTCGGTGTATCGGCGCACAACTTGTGGACGAGCACCGAGTCGTCACAATTTCCGCGTGCGCTCGGCGGTGGCATCATGGCGCGGCCGATTCCGATGCTGTCGGTCAGCTTCGATTCGCGGTGGAAGCTCGTCGACGGCGATCACAGCGCGCGATTCGGAGGTGGCGGTGAGCTGTTCTTGCGCGGATCGAACGGCGCGATGGGATATCCGCTGCGGATCGGCGCGGTTCACGACAACGGACTCGGCTCGACGTTCGTCACCGGTGGCCTCGGAGTCACCGGGCTCAAGTGGGGTCTCGACGTCGGCGCTCGCCGCGAGGTTCGTGGTGGTAGCGAGACGCTGATCCTCGCGAGCATGCGGTTCTTTGGTCCGCGACTCACATCGCCCGGCGTCGACGGCGTGTCGTCGGGAATGGAATAGACACGCGGAGTTTGTGTACAGTGCCGCATGGTCAAGCAGGCGGGCTCGCCGCTCATGGAAGCCGCGATGGCGTTCGACGACGAGCTCGCTCATTACATGCGGCTCGGCGAGCAGTTCCTCAAGACACCCCTCGATAGCGTCAAGCATCTCGAGCGCGCGAACACGACGCTCACCGAGCTCGCGGCATGTGAAGAGCGGCTGCAGAAGCTCGGCGAGGTGCTGGTCAAGGCGTTCAGCATCGTCCGCGATCAACAGGACAACCTCGCCAAGGGCGTGATCGCCCATGTTCCGATGATGCAGGCGCGCAATCAAAAGCTACAGGAGCTCATGAAAGAGATGAGCGGTGTCGCCAGCGAGGTCAGTAGTCTCAACGCGGTGGTGCTCGCGCGACCCGAAAATGGCGATACGACCAAGCCGCCACCGGTAAACCCCAACGAGGTTTCGGAGGCCGTGCTCGCGGTCTCGGCTCGCGCAGCGAAACTGGCAGAGGACGCAAACGCCGCAGAGTTCGAAGAGCTCGCCACCCAGGCGCACGCGCTGCATCAGCGGTTGTTGGCGATCGGCAAGAAGCTACGAAAAGCTTCGACGTAGCCGTCAACTGGTGGTCGTTGTTGGCAGGTGCACCCACCCACCGGGTTATCATTTCTGAATGCGGGGTGGGGCCGGTCCGTCACACCCTGGACCCGTCGAAAGGTGCATGGCATGCGATCCAGAAAATTGTTGTGCTCGCTTATTCTGACTGGCTGCGTCGTCCGCAGCAGTCCGCCGCCGCAGCAGGTGAGCTATCAGCAGCACCCGCAACAGCAGCCGTATCCACAACAGCCGGCGCAGCCCGAGCCGTATCAGCCGCAGCCGCAACCCGAGCCGCAGCCGCAGCCGCAGCCCTACCAACCTGATCCGCAGCCGCAGCCGTATCAACCGGAGCCGACGCCCGAGCCGTGGGGGCCGACGTACGTCGACATCAACGTCGATGTCGATGGTGCAGGCGTCGCGTCGATCGATCAGTTCTATACGGACCTCGCGCCCTACGGCAGCTGGTACGACGACCCCACCTACGGATGGGCGTTCGTCCCGTATCAGGCGGGTTATCAGCCGTACACCAACGGTCGTTGGAAGCACACGTCGTATGGCTTCACGTGGGTGTCCAACGATCCATTCGGATGGGCGACCTCGCACTATGGCCGATGGGTTTGGGTGAATCGCTGGGTGTGGGTTCCCGATCTCGAGTGGGGTCCTGCGTGGGTGCAGTGGCGTGTCAGCGACGGTTGGGTCGGTTGGGCGCCGATGGGCTTCGATGACGACACCTACGTGCCCGACGAGCAGTGGCGGTTCGTTCCGGCGGCGCAGGTGATGAATCCAGACCTCCGTCGTCACTACGTAACCTCGAACTGGCAGGTGTACCTGCGTGGTACCGCGCCGATTCACCGCTACAACCGCTATCGCAAGCACGTCTGGGTCGCCGGCCCCGATGACAATTGGTTGGTTCGTTGGAAGGTGCAACCGCGGCGCGAGCACTTCGAGTTGCGCGAGGTCGGTCGCTACACTCGCGACGAACAGCGTGAAGCGGAGCGCCGTGCCCGCGAGCATCGCAAGGAGTGGCAAGATCGCCGGGCTCGCACCGAGCAGATCCGCCGCGACCGCGAAGCGCGGCAGCGCCGCGTCGAAGACGAGCGGCGTCGTCAAGCCGAGGAGCAGCGCCGCGCCGAACAGGAGCGCAAGCGTCGCGACGACGAGCAGCGCCGGCTAGAGGAGCGCCGCCGTCGAATCGAAGAAGACCAGCGCCAAGCGCGCGATGAAGCCGCGCGCCGCCGGATCGAAGCCGAGCGCAAGCGCTACGAAGACGAGCGCAAACGGTTCGAGGAACAACAGAAGAAGGCGCGCGAGGACGAGCAGCGGCGCCGCGCGGAGGCGGAGCGCAAGCGCCAGGAGGACATCCGCAAGCAGCGCGAAGAGGTCGAGCGCCGCCGTGCGGACGATCAGCGCAGGATTCAAGAGGAGCAGCGCCGTCGCGAGGAGGACGCTCGGCGCAAGGCCGAAGAGGATCGCAAGCGGCTCGACGAGGACAAGCGCCGGTCGGCGGACGAGCAACGCCGTCGCGCCGAGGAGGAGCGCCGCCGCAAGGAAGAGGAAGACCGGCGACGAGCCGAGGTCGAGAAGAAGCGCCAAGAAGCGGAGCAGCGGCGAAGGGCCGACGACGATCGGCGGCGTGCGCTTGAAGAGCAGAAGCGCAAGCAGGAGGAAGAGCGCCAGCGCGCGGCCGACGAGCGCAAGCGTGCGGAGGACGATCGCAAGCGAGCGTTGGAGGAGCAGAAGCGCAAGCAGGAGGAAGAGCGCCAGCGCGCGGCCGACGAGCGCAAGCGTGCGGAGGACGATCGCAAGCGAGCGTTGGAGGAGCAGAAGCGCAAGCAGGAGGAAGACCGCCAGCGCGCGGCCGACGAACGCAAACGTGCGGAAGACGATCGCAAGCGAGCGTTAGAGGAGCAGAAGCGTAAGCAGGAGGAGGAGCGCCAGCGCGCGGCCGACGAACGCAAGCGCGCGGAAGATGATCGCAAGCGAGCGTTGGAGGAGCAGAAGCGCAAGGTGGAGGAGGATCGCCAGCGCGCCGCTGACGAGAGGAAGCGCGCCGATGATGATCGCCGGCGAGCGTTGGAGGAGCAGAAGCGCAAGGCGGAACAGGATCGCGCCCGTGCCGACGAAGAGCGCAAGAAGCTCAACGAGGACAAGCGCCGCCAGGCCGACGAGCAGCGCCGCAAGCAGGAAGAAGACCGCAAGAAGGCCGAGGAAGAGCGCAGACGCGCCGATGAGGAGCGTAAGAAGGCCGATGACGAGCGCCGTCGCGCCGACGAGGAGCGGCGAAAGAACGAAGGCGACAAGACCAGGGGACCGAAGCAGCGGTAGCGACGCATCCGAGCACGGCGCCGTCAGCGCCACGATGCTGGATCAGCTCTTGGGAAGGAGCTGGTCCAGCATCGTCTTCAGGGTCAAGTTGACGTCGGCCTGTGATGCAGCGCGGAGCCGGCCGAGCTCGAACACCTGATCGATCGCGGGGTCGTGATGAAGGCCCTTGCGGTCGAGCTTCATTCGGACCTTGAGGTTTGCACCGAGGTACTCGATCTCGAGCTTGATGTCGTTGATCCCCATCTGGCGAGCGAGCTGCGCGGGCGGTGCGAACGAAGCTTCGAACCGCTGACCCAGGTGGGCCGCCTGAATATCGACGACGCGATAGTCCATCGCGCCGAGACCATCGCGCAGGCGCTCGATGTCTTGGTTACGCATGGTGATCGGAATCGACGCATCGATGTCGACTGCCCAGTTGATGTCGACCTGGCCGCGGATCTCCCAGTACACGTCTTTGCCAGACATCGCGGTGCCGGGTGGAACGCGCAGCTTGAACGGCAACGGCAGCACGTCACCGTGCGCCGCCCGCCACGGCCCTTGGCGGACCAGCACTCGGTCCCAGGTGTGGCCGCGCGCGATGCCGCCGCGCTTCAGCTCGACGAGCTCGACGGTGATCGACGCCACGGTTTGATTGTCGGTTGACGTAAATTCGACATAGCCATCGATGTCGCCGCCGTTGAAGAACGTGTCCTGGCGCAACGCGAGCAGCAGCACACCGTTGTCATTGGTGCCTTGTCTGCGGTACGCGAGCTCGCCCGGCGTCGGCGTCGACGAACGCACCGGCGGTTGCGGGGCGGCGGCCGCCTGCGCATGCTGCTGCTGGCGAGCCGCCATCATCGCGACGAGCTCCGGCGGCACTTGGTGGGCGACCGCGCTGTGGCTGCCATCAGCGGGCCACGTGACCGCAAGCGGGACATGGCCCAGCCAGATCTGTTGCCCCGGGCGCAGGGCGACCGGCTCGTGACCGAGGTTACGACCATCGACCCAGGTTCCATTGGCTGAGCCCAGGTCGCGAAGGTACGTCTGACCACTGTCGAGCCAGATCTCGGCATGACGCCGGGAGAGCGTCGGATCGAGGTGTGCCAGTTGGCAGGCAGCTGGATCTCGACCCGCAAACACGCGCGCACCAAACCCCTCGAGCTTCAGCTGTGCAGTTCCCAACTGCAGGTGGACGGTCATAGCCGCGACGGTAGCACGCCCGTGTTATGCCTCGGCTCGTGAGCCAGGAAGAAGACATCAAGCTCGGTGAGCCACCCAGCGAGCTTCGCGGCGACATCACGTGGCAGGCCGTGGTCGTCGGAATCCTCGTGGCCATCATCATGGGGTTGTCGTATCCGTACATGGTGCTGAAGCTCGGCTTTGGCCCCAACGTGTCGGTGGTCGCCGCATTCTTCGGATTCCTATTTCTGCGCGCGATCGATCTGCTGATGGGCAAGCGGACGTTCACGCGATGGCAGAACAACCTCGCCGAAGCTGCCGGGACGAGCGCCGCACAGACCGCGTTCATGTGCGTGCTGCTCGGCGCGTTCGATCTTCTGCAGCATCACACCGCCAAGACGTCGGCGCCGTTTCACATGGAGATCACGCCGATCACATCGTTCATCTGGCTCACCGTTGCGTGCACGCTCGGCGTGCTGATGGCGGTGCCGCTGCGCCGGCATTTCGTCGTCGATGAAAAGCTGCCATACGTCGACGGGCTCTCGGCAGCCGCGACGATCACGGTGCTCGATCCTCCGCACAATGCCAATCAAGAGGTCCGCCGCAATGCATTCCGTGCGCTGTGGGCCGTGATGGGCGGTGTCGTGGTCTCCGGGTTCATCATGGCCCTGCAGCTCGGCCACCTCGCGCCCGAAGCGTGGAAGGTGCCCTGGGTGTTGCGCGAAGGAACCGCATACATCGGCGGCAAGAACGAGGTCACCGGGCTGGTGCTCGCGACATTCAGCGTCGGGATCGCGTTCAGCGTGCTCAGTGTCGGCTCGGGCATGCTCGTCGGACTCCGCGTGACCGCGAGCATGCTGATCGGCGGGACGCTCGCGTGGATCATCGCGCCGTACTTCCTGATGGAACACGGCGTGCCGCTTCATCGCGAGACGTATGTCGAAGGCGGCGTGCAGTTCGCGCGGATGGTCTACGCGAGTAAACCGACCAAGGACGAAATTCTATTTTGGGTGATGTGGCCGGCCACCGGAATGATGGTAGCCGGCGGATTGACCGCCCTCGCGCTCCGCTGGCGCCTGCTGGTCGAGACGTTTCGTAGCTTGCGCGGAGCCTCGATCGGCTCCACCGAATTCCCGCTGCGGATCGTCATCCCCGGTGTCGTGGTGTGCGCGGTAGCGCTGTGCGTCGTGCAGTACGAGCTCCTCGGTTTGCCGATCTGGATGACCGCGCTGGCAATCGTGATGTCGGTGCCGTTGATGCTCGTCGGACTTCGCGTGCTCGGTGAGACCAACTGGGGACCGATCAGCGCCGTGTCGAACATGATGCAGGGCTTGTTCGCGGTGATCGCCCCGGGCAACGTCGCGGCAAACATGGTGGCCAGCGGCACCACCGGCACGATCGCGACATCGTCCGAAGCGATCATGCAGGACTACAAGTGCGGTCACATGGTCGGAACGCGCCCGCGCAATCTGACGATCATGCAGCTGATGGCCGTCCCGATCGGCGCGGCGGCCGTATCGTGGATCTATCCACGCCTCGTCGAGGCGTACCGGATCGTCCCGGTGATCAAAGACGGCAAGGAGATCCCACCCGATCTCAGCTCGCCGATCTCGATCAAATGGGCGGGCTTTGCCCAGCTGCTGCAAGATGGCGTCTCATCGCTCCATCCGTCCGCACTGTACGCGCTGCTGATCTTCTCGGCGCTCGGCGTGTTGCTCACCGTGCTGGAGTCCAACAAAAAGCTGAAGCCATGGATCCCGTCGCCCACCGGCATCGGAATCGGCATCCTGGTGCCGTTCATGTATGTGTTCACGATGTTCCTCGGCGCGGTCGCCGGGCGGCAGTGGGAACGCACCAGCCCGAAGTCGGCGAGCGTGTACCTGGTTCCACTCGCATCCGGTCTGATCGCCGGCGAGGCCCTCGTGGCAGTGATCGCCTCGATCATCAAATACGCGATCGAATAGCCGCCGCTAACTGCCGCGGATCGTTAAGCTCGTCGCCCCCAACGGCATGGCGGGGGCCATGAATACAACCCCGGTCTGGATCGTCCGAGGGTGACCGCGCGAGACCTCGGCGTCTGACAACCAGCCCGGTTTCCCTCGCGCTATGTTCACCCCCATGAATCGACTCGTCGCAACGCTCGTGTTCTCGATGGCGGCTGTTGGAGCCGTGGCTGTGCCGGCGCGTGGCCAAGGGCTGCCGGCCGTCGGCGACCCGTTCACGGTCAATGGCGCGCCCGCGTGGGGGCGCATGGAGTGGCTCTACGACGTGCCGTCGCTGACCGAGTCGGCGGGCAAGGTGGTCATTCACTGGTTCTGCAGCCCGAAGGTGACTGCGTGCCCGGATGATCTCGCGCGGATCGTGACGCTGAAGGAGAACGGCCGCGTCTATATCGTGGCGCATATCTCGGGCACCAAGAAAGACGCCAAGAAGCTCGATCCGATCCGCGAGAGCGAAGGCGTCGGGCAGGGCTCCGTTTCGTTCGGCAGGAACGTGATCTCGATCATGAAGCAGCTCGGGATCACGGGGCCGGTGTCGGTGGTCGTCGACGTCAACGGCAAGGTCGCGCACGTGGCGACCGGCTCGACGCCGCAAGAGCTCGACGCGCGCGACGCCAAGGTCAACGCGCTGGTCGCCGCGATCAAGGACTACACCACGATCGCGTCGGACAGCCCGAAAGATGTCATGGCGGGCGCGAAGTTCACGCTGTCGATCAACGTCTCGCTCGCGAAGTGGCTCAAGTACAGCGCGAAGCGGCCCGCCGTGTTCACGCTCACCGCGCCACCTGACTTCAAGTGTGACGCCAAGGTGCTCAAGGGCGATCAGCTCAAGATCGTCGATCACACGATGACCGCGCAGGTCACCTGCACCGCGCCGAAGGGCAGCTACGAGGCCCGCGGCGACATCCAGTTCGGCTATCAGGTGCCCGGTGGCGGCGATGGAATCGGTAAAGATGGCGCCAAGTGGAAGTTCACGGTCAAGCCCTAGTATTGGCGTGAGTCGTCTCGACGCTCGGGTCCTGCGCGCTCACCGCTCCGACGACCAGCGCGACCGCGGCGACGGCCGCGGGGATCAACGCCCACGCGAGCAGCCAATCCAGCTCGAGCATCGTGCCGCCGGTGAGCGGCGAGATGATCATCGCGATCGAGCTCAGCGACCCAGAAAGCCCGAGCGCGACACCTTGCTCGTGACGCCCAACGGACTTGGTGATCCGGCTGGTCAGCGCTGGTCGCAGCACACCATTGCCAAATGATGCGAAGGTCGCCGCGATCGCGAGCATCGTGAGGTGGCTCGAGAGCGACAGCAGCGGATACGCGATCAGCAGGCTCACGAAGCCGGCCCGCGTCAGCGACCGCTCGCCGAACTTCTTCACCAGTCGTCCGAGCAGGCCGCCCTGCAGGATCACGCCGAGCGCGCCGACGTACGCGAAGAAGTAGCCGACCTCCTTCTTGTCCCAACCGAACTTACCCTTGGCGAACAGCGCGAATCCGCTGGTCAGCAGCGAGAACGCGAACGTGAATAGAAAGAACTGCAAGTAGATCGCGCCGAGCCCCGGGCGCCGGAAGTATTCGGCGTAGGTCGAGACGTCGAACGCACCAGGCCGACGGCCCGCGGGGCCGGCGTCAGCGGTGACGGTCTTCGGCGGCAGCTCGTGAGGTAGCAACACGTAGGTGCACACGATCGACAGCGCGGACAATCCAGCGGCGACCAAGAACGGCATCTGGTGGCCGTGATCGGCGAGCAGCACTCCACCGAGAACGGGGCCGAACACGAAGCCGACGCCGAACGCGATGCCGATCACGCCAAACGCCTTGGCGCGGTTCTCGGGCTTGGTGTGGTCGGAGATGTAGGCTTGCGCGATCGATAGATTGCCCGCCGTCAGACCATCGAGGATCCGGCCTGCAAATACCATCCACAGCGAGGTCGCTGAGCCGAGCAGTAGAAAGCCCAAGCAGGTTCCGGACTGGCTGAGCAGCAGGAGGCGCCGCCGGCCGTATTGGTCCGACAATCGGCCGATGATCGGTGTCGAGATCAGTGAGCACGCGGCGTACACCGAGACGATCGAGGTCGCGACCAGATCGCTCGCTCCGAACTCTTTGACGTAGAACGCGAGGACGGGAAAGATGATCGTGTACCCGAGTACGTCCACGAGGACGATCAGGAAGATCGGCAGCAGCGGCGACCGGGTGCTCACGCGCCGGCAGAATGGCGAAATCCTCGAAGATCCGAAATCCCGTGCGCGGTGTTTCGCATCGGGGTAACGGGGTGCGGTACTCTGAAGCAGATGATGGGCTCTCGTTCGCGCTGGGCACCCCTCGTCGGGGTGCTAGTGGCGGTGTCATTGGTTACGGGGTGTTTCGGCTACAACCGATCCGCGAAGCGGTGGGCCTACGCGGGGAACGCGGTGCTGATCGCGGGGGGAGGCGCCGCGATCGCGACCGACCTGCTCATGAAGCCCGAGCCGTGCATGGATAGCGCGACGATGTTCTGTCCGTACGAGTCACCGATTCGCGGGATGATGGTCGCGGGGGCGGTGCTCGCGGTCGCCGGGCTGGTCGGAATCGTGATCAACGCGACCCGGCCGATCGTCAAGACATCCAGGTAACCGCGCAGCGGATCCGGCCTATGCCGCGCACTCTCCATCCGCGGTCGCCACTTCGAACGCGTGCTGCTGGCCGAGGTCGACGAAGTCGGCTTCGGTTGCGTCCTCGTCGCGTAGCTCGCTGAGATCTTCGATCAGCGCTCTAAGCTTGTCGATCGGCACGGCTGCCCAGAATGCATGGCTGGTGCCACCCTCGGCGATGTAGAAATCGAGCAAGCGTTCGAGCGTGGCGCTGGCGCGGCGTGCGGGTACCTTGCCGATCAGGCGTCCGAAATCAGCACGATCGGGACCGGTGCCACCGCCGACGTAGACGAGATATTGCGGGGCCGGCTTACCAGCGAGCTTGCGCATGCCGCCTTGGAAGCCGATGCCGGCGATGTAGTGCTGGCCGCAGCCATGGGGGCAGCCAGACACCTTGATATCGAGGCCGAGCGTCGCCGCGATCAGATCGGGCCGGCGATCGAGCAGCGCCGTCAGCTGACCGCCGAGGCCGCGCGACGCCGTAACCGCGAGCTTGCAGCTCGATGCGCCGGGGCAGCTGGTGACGTCGGCGATCGTGTTGGCACCGCCGAGCGCGAGTCCCGCAGCCGCGAGCTCGCGATGCAGCGCGCGCAACCGGCCATCGGGCACCCAGCGCAACACGAGGTTCTGCTCGTTGGTCGTGCGTAGCTCACCTTCGCCGAATTGACTGACCAAACCGGCGAGCGCACGTAGCTGAGCAGCCGTGATGTCGCCGAGGATAAGGCGAATCGTCACCGCGGAAAACCCGGCTTGCTTTTGTGTCTGCACGTTGTGCTCGGCCCACGCCCGGTAGTCCGGTGAGTCGGCGATCGCGTCATCGGCGATCGGAAGCCGCTTGGCGCGGTTTGGCGGGGCCGGCTGAGCCGGCAGCACGAGCGGCACACCGCCCGCTTCGCGAATCCGTTCGCGTTCGGCGCGGTACTCGGCGAGGAACGCCTCGGCACCGATCTTGTCGATCGCCCATTTGAGCCGCGCCTTCGCCTTGTTGTTGCGGTTTCCGATCCGATGAAACACCCGCACCACTGCATCGGCCGCCTCGAGCAGCTCGCCAGCAGGAACGAACTCCTCGACGGTAAGCGCGCTGCGCCGCAGCGTCGATAGCCCGCCGCCTGCGATCATCTTGAAGCCGAGCTCGGATTGACCGGATGGGCCGGACTTGTCGCGTTTGCGCGCGAGGAATCCGAGGTCGTTGATGAAGGCTTGCGAGCAATCGGTGCCACAGCAGCCACCGACCGACGGCTTGAGCTTGCGCGGCAGGGTCGACGAGTACGGTCCACGCAGCAGATGGCGGGCGAGCGCCTCGACATATGGCGTCGGATCGAACGGCTCGTCGTGCGCCACACCTGCGAGCGGGCAGCAGGTCCAGTTGCGCACCGAGTGTCCACATGCCTCGCGCGTGGTGATTCCAGCGTCGGCGAGGATCCGCAAGGCGAGCTCGACATCGGCTTGCGGCACGAAGTGGTACTGCACGTTCTGTCGGGTCGTGACGTGCCCCTTGCCGCCGCCGAACTGCTCGGCAACGACCGCGAGCGCTTCGAGCTGGCTTGGCGTGACGAACCCGCCGGGCAGCTTGGCTCGGATCATCATCACGCCGTCCTGGCGTTGGCCGTAAACGCCGTTGAGCAATCGAAACGATCGCCAGTCGTCGGCCGACAGCTCACCTCGCTCGAACGCGGCGAGTCGCTCGACGAACAAGTCCACATCGGCGTGACGTGCGAACCCGAGCCGCCCTGGCTGTGCGGCGGGCGGTGAGTCGATCGTCTCGCCGGTCTGGGGTGCAGCTTCGGTGTACTGCCCGTCTCGATCGAACGCGCTCATCAGAACCTCCGTGCAAGGGGTGCGGGACCGGGTGCATGTGCGATCGAGATCTGAGTAGCGAGTGACACCACGTCGCCAATCACCACGATCGCCGGTAGCTCGGTGTCGTAACTGGCGTCGGCCAGCGTCGAGAGATCTCCGGTCCACGTCCGTGCATCCGGATGCGAACCGCCGTAGACGATCGCCGCTCGCGTGGTGGAGCTCCAGCCGTTGTCGACGAGCAACTTGGCGATCGCCCCGCGCGTACGCAGGCCCATCAAGATCACGAGGGTGAGCGATCCAGGCGCGATGCCGGTCAACATCGGCCGATAGGTCGCCTCTTCGTGCCCCGACACCACCGCGAACCCGGACGCCATTCCGCGGTGAGTCACCGGGATTCCAGACAGCGCCGGCGCGGCGATCGCAGAGGTGACCCCAGGAACGATCTCGTATGGAATACCCGCGGCTTCGAGCGCGAGCGCTTCTTCGCCACCGCGTCCGAGCACGAACGGATCGCCACACTTGAGTCGCACGACGCGCCAGCCGCGGAGCGCCGAGCGAATCAGCAGCCGATTGATGCCGTCCTGGCTGATCGAATGGCGACCAGCGCGCTTTCCAACATAGAACCGGCGCGCCTGCGGCGCGAGCTCGAGGAGCTCCGGCTGGACCAGCGCATCGTGGAGCACGAGATCCGCGGTGTGTAACCGCCGCGCCGCTCGCAGCGTCAGCAGCTCGGGATCACCTGGGCCTGCGCCAACGATCGATACGAACCCGGTCATGGTGACTCCTCAGCGGCGCGCAGCCGCGAATACAGACCGTCGAGTGCGCGAAACAACAGCGGCCGGCGCTCGGTCATCGGAATCCCCGCACGCTTCCACTCGGCGCGGGCGGCCGCAGCCACCTCGACCCAGCGCTCGAGCTCCGCGGGAAGCAGCGCGTCGAGCGCTTCACGCAAGATTCCCGCCAGCGCCGGAGCAGTCCCGCCGGTCGAGATCGCGACCGTTACGTCTCCGCGGCGCACGACGCCGCCGAGGAACGCGCTGGCCGAACGTACATCGTCGACCGCGTTCACGAACAGGTTACGAACGCGCGCGGCGGCTGCCACGGCGCGATTGACCTCTGGCGTCGCCGCGGCGATCACGAATCGTGCGGTGTCGAGATCGCTGGGTTCGAACGCTCGCTCGATTAGCACTACGCCCGGCGCGCGGAGCGCCGGGGCAATGGTTGGCGCGACCACGGTGACGCGCGCGCCAACGGCGAGCAGGCCGTCGAGCTTGCCGGCGGCGACGGTTCCGCCTCCGACGATCACCACCGGTTGGCCTTCGAGTCGAAGAAACACCGGGTACACCGGATCATGCGGCATCGGGCTTCTCCTCGTCGGGACGCACCACGTGTAGTCCACATTCCTTCTTCGCCATGCCGCGCCATCGACCAGCGCGCGGGTTCTCGCCGATCGCCACCGGCGACGTGCATGGCTGACAACCGATCGATGCGTAGCCTTGCTCGTGCAGCGAATTGGTCGGAACGTCGTTCGCGTAGATGTACGCCCACACGTCGTCGTGCGACCAGCCGGCGAGTGGGTTGACCTTGATCAACCCGAACTTTCGATCGCGCTCCACGACCCGCGCGTCGGCGCGGTCTGGTGTTTGGTCGCGGCGGATCGCCGTGATCCAGCCATCGAAGCGAGCGAGCTCGGTGCGCAGCGGCTGGATCTTGCGGAGCTCGCAGCAGCGATTCGGATCGCGCTCCCACAGCGCGGCGCCGTAACGCAGTGCTTGTTCCGCGATCGACTGGTCCGGCACGACCGCGCGAATCGACACGGCATAACGCGCCTCGAGCTCGCGCCACAGCGCGTGGGTCTCGGTGAACAGCACACCGGTGTCGAGCGTGAACAGATCGATCGCCAGGCCGTGGCGGGCGATCACGTCGATCACCACGCAGCCCTCAGCCCCGAACCCGGTCGCGAACGTTAGCCTGGGAATCGCTCCGACCGCCCAACGGAGGATCTCGTCGGGGCGCTTCCCTTCGAGCTCGGTCCCCACAGCCGCGACATCAGCCTCCGCTAATGGCCGCGATAAATCCGTCATAACGGATAGCTAACAGTGCAACGGACGAACTGTCAACTATAACGGATGTAGGTAAATCAGCGCTGAGCGGACCAGTTTCACAAAATCACAAGTTAGGACAGCTACTTCCGCTTGAGCTGCTTTAGTGCGTCGCGAGCCCGATCGCGATCGGGGTCGTTCCTGGGAGCGAGCTCCAAGAACCTCGTCAGGTTCTCGTTCGCGAGCGTCGCGTCGCCGCGCGATAGGTACACCAGTCCAAGGCTGAAGTAGTTCGCAGCGATGCCTCGGTCTTGGGCGATCGCCTTGATCAGCAATGGCTCGGCGTCGTCGAATGCGTTGCGGATGACGAGCAGCTGGCCGAGCTTGCCGATCGCTTTGCCGTACGGCGGATCGACTTCGATCGCTCGTCGGTACGCCTTGATCGCCTCGTCGAACCGCTGCTGCAGCCGATAGATCTCGCCGTACGCGTACCAAAACCGCGCATCGCTCGGGCTCAGCTCGACGGCCTTCGCGAGTGCCGCCTCTGCCTCGACTTGTTTGAGCTGGCGGTTGTAGAGCAACCCTAGCTCGAAATATGCGCGACCATTTTCGGGATCGAGTTGGAGCGCTTTGTCGAGATAGCTCTTCGATTCGTCGAGCTCGTCTTGATCGCGCAGCGCCATTCCGACCAGCACGTGCGCCAGCGGATCGTCGGGGGCGCGCTTGAGTGCAGATCGAAACTCGAGCGCGGCTTCGTTGATCTCGCCCATCTTGTGCAATGCGCTGCCGAGCGACATGTGAAACGCCGCGCTCGTCGGATCGAGCTGCACTGCCTTACGAAACTCATCGAGGCTGTCCTGGGTGGTGCCAAACAACATCAGCGCGCGACCGCGCTTCTCGTGCGCCGCTGCATCCTGCGGGCTCACGTGCAGCAGCTTCTCGATCACCTCGAGCGCCTGTTGTCCCTTGTTGCCTGCGATCAACGTTTCGGCGTACAGGTGACCGCCGTCAGCGTCGGTCGGGTTGGCGTCGTAGTAGAGCTTCGCGAGCTCCTGGCCACGCGTCGGCCGGCCGATACGCAGCAGTAGCTCGACGCGCTCGAGTAACACGTCGAACGAACGCGCTACCGCGTAGGCTTGATCATAGACACGATCTGCCGAGTCGAAGTTGCGCGCGCGAGCATGCTTGCGTGCCTCGATCACCAGCAATCGTTCGTCCGGAGCAGCCACCACCGGTGCGGGTTGGGCGGGTGGCGGCGGGCTGGCGCAGTTGACCGCGATCGTTGCGCCGCTCGAAACCACCGCGGCGATCAAACGACGAAGCGCGAGAACCATCGCCAGCGAGCGTATCCAACCCGGTCGCGGCTTGCTACCGTCGACGTCACTTGGGTCGCATCAGCGCCAACATCACCGCGCCGACGATCAACACGTTGGCGATGATCATCGAAGCGCCGAGCGGTTCACCCGAAACCGTCGCGCCGATGATCACCGCGAGGATCGGATTGACGTACGCATAGCTCGTGGCGACCGCGGGCCGCACGTTGCGGAGCAGCCAGTTGTACGCGGTGAACGCGATGATCGAGCCGAACAGCCACAAATATCCGAGCGCTAGCCATGATGACGTGGTGGCGTCACTGGGAACCCGCTCGCCGATCGCGAGCCCGGCGATCAACAGCACGACGCCACCAGTGATCATCTGCATCGCCGGAGCGACGAGCGCGTCATTGTCACCAGATGACGGCAGCTTGCGCGCGTAGATCGTGCCGGCGGCCCAGCAGATCGGTACAGCGACGAGGAGCGCGACATGAAGTGGTTCGCCATCGAGCGACGGACTGCCCATGAGCACGACCACGCCGATGAAGCCGACGATCAGCGATAGCCATTCGCGACGAGTCGGCAGCTCGCGAGTGGCCACGCCCAGTACCCCCACCCACAGCGGCATCATCGCGCACACGACTGCCGCGCCGCTCGACGACACCGTCTTCTCGGAGATCGCGACGAAGCCATTGCCGCCGAGGAACAACAACAGCCCGACCGGCAGTACGCGTAGCCATTCGCGCAAGTGAGGTAACCGCGCGCCACGCCGCATCGCGACGACCAGCAGCACCAGACCTGCGCTCGCGTACCGCGCGCTTCCCATCAGCAGGGGAGGGAGGGTCTCGACGGCGATCCGGATCGCGAGGTAGGTCGAGCTCCAGATCACGTACACCGCGGCGAGGCTGGCGATCAGCTTCGGATCGATGGCCCGGCGCCCGGACTGTGCCAAGCTCGCGGACGAGACGACGACGGAATCCGCGATGCTCGAGCTAGCCATGCGCTTCATCGTGGTCCAATTTGCGGAACCGCACAGATACACGAGATCATAGCTGCGACCGGCACAGATGACCTGTGCTGGTGATCGAGTCAGAAACTGTGCTGGTCTGGATCCAACTCGACAAGTACACTCGACGCGTCGTGAATAGCGCCACCGGATTTCTATACGAACACCTCGCCGACGAGCTGGGCCAGGCGATCGATCGCGGTGCCTTGCGCTCGGGCGATCGACTGCCGTCGGTTCGCCGGCTCGCCCAGGAACGTAAGGTCAGCGTCGCCACCGTGCTCGAAGCATACCTGAGGCTGGAAAACGCTGGATTGATCGAGGTGCGGCCGAAGTCGGGCCACTTCGTGCGCCGGAGGATCGCGCTCACCGCGGAGCCGCGAACGCCGCGGCCGTGCTCGACCGCGTCGAAGGTGACGGTATCGGATGCGTACACCGAGATCTTGTCGGCGATGCGCGATCCCGAGCTGTTGCCGTTTGGGTGCGCCACCGTCGATCCATCGTATCTTCCGATCGCCGCGCTCAATCGGATCATCACGCAGGTGACGCGCGAGATGTCGACCGTGGGTGCGCGCTACGAAGGTGCGCCAGGTCTGCTTACCCTGCGCCGGCAGATCGCGCGGCGCGCGGTCGAGAGCGGGATTGCAGTTTCGGAGCACGATCTGTGCACGACCGTCGGCGCGACCGAAGGACTCTCGATCGCGTTGCGCGCGGTCGCCCGGCCCGGAGACGTGATCGCCGTCGAGTCGCCTGGATACTTCGGCGTACTGCAATCGATCGAAGGCCTCGGCATGCGCGTGCTCGAGGTCCCGTCGCACCCGCGCACCGGGCTCGACGTATCGGCGCTAGAGGAAGTGCTACGCAACCAACCGATCCGCGCGCTGGTGGTGTCCCCGACGATCTCGAACCCGCTGGGCTCGATCATGCCTGATGACGAGCGCGAACGTTTGGTCAAGCTGACCCGGCGTTATGATGTCGCGGTCGTCGAGGACGATGTTTACGGCGAGCTGGTGTTCGATGGTTCGCGACCGCGGCCACTGCGCGCGTTCGCGGGTCATAGCGAGGACAGCCATGTCGTATGGGTCAGCTCGGTGTCGAAGACGCTGGCGCCGGGCTACCGCGTGGGCTGGGTCGCCGGTGGTCGGTGGCACGATCAGATCGTGCGCGTCAAGTATGCCCAGAGCCTCGCGTGCCCATCGCTGCTCGGGATGGCAGTCGCCGAGTTTCTCGCTTCCGGTGGCTACGACCGCCACCTGCGACGGCTGCGTTCGGCGATCGCGGGAAACGTCGAGCGCTACCGCGAAGCGATCGCGACCCAATTCCCCGACGGGACGCGAGTCTCGGATCCACGAGGTGGGTTCTTGCTGTGGGTCGAGCTTCCCGCCGGTGTCGATGCGCTCGCGCTGCACGAACAAGCGCGGCGCAAGCGGATCGTCGTGGCGCCGGGTCCGCTGTTCTCGGCACGCCAGCGGTTCACGAACTTCATCCGAATCTCCGCCGGCTCGCCGTGGTCGGATCGAATCGCCGATGGAATCCGTGCGCTCGCGCGCCTCGTCGAAGCGGCCTAGCGGGTGTTACATCACCATGCCGCCATCGACGTCGATGACGCGGCCGTTGAAGTAGTCGCACTCGATCACGAATTTGACGGCGACCCACAGATCTTCCGGGGTGCCGATGCGGCCGACCGGGATGCTGGCGACCAACGCGTCGCGTGCCTTCTGGTTCATGCCCTGGGTCATCGGAGTCTCGACCATGCCGGGAGCGACGGCGCCGACCCGAACTCCGAACGGCGCGAACTCGCGCGCCCATGTCACCGTGTTCGCGGCGAGCGCGGCTTTCGCCGAGACGTAATTAGACTGGCCGCGGTTACCATGGCGCGCGACCGACGACATGTTGACGACCACGCCGGGCTTCTGCTCGGTCGCGGCCATCTTGGCGACCGCATCGCGCACCATGAACGTCGCGCCGGTCAGGTTGACACCGAGCACGGCGTCCCACTGCTCCTTCGACAGCTTGGTGATCTCGCCGGTCGTGCGGTCCTTCTTGACCAGCAGTCCGTCGCGCAGGATCCCGGCGTTGTTGATCAGGCCGTTGAGGCCGCCCATCGCGCCATGCGCCCAGTCGACGAACCCGGTGACATCGGCCTCGTTCGCGACGTCGAGCTTGCGGGTGTGGACCTTGCCCGGCAGGCCGCGGGTCGATTCGGCGAGCGCGGCGAGCCCCTCGTCCTTGACGTCGCCGGCTGCGACGGTGGCGCCGGCCTCTGCGAGCCGCTTGGCGAAGTGCGCGCCCATGCCCTGGGCCGCACCGGTGACGATGATCTTGAGAGCTGACAGCTGCATGCGCGGTTGATACCACCGGCCGCGCACCCCGCACTAGCTCCGCGCGCGTCTCGCTCTTCCTTTGCATTCTCTGCGACTTCGCGTTCGCTCGGAAGGCGATGAACGCGAAGCCGCAAAGCACGCAGAGGACCTGACAACAGGCGTTGGCTACGGGATGATCTTGCAGGCCGCGTCGCAGGTGATGCTGTTCGGCGGCTCGCACTCCTCGACGTTGGTGCCGGCCGTATTGATGAAGCCATCGCCACAGGTGGCGGCCACACAGCTCCCGGCGACGTTCACACAGTCGTCATCGTCGCTGGTGTTGCCGTCATCACATGCCTCGACGTTGGTGCCCGCGGTGTTGAGGAAGCCGTCGCCGCAGCTCGCGGCCACGCAACTCCCGCCGACGTTCACGCAGTCATCATCGTCGCTGCCGTTGCCGTCGTCACACGCGTCGGTGCGGCCGCCCTCGTGATCGAGGAATCCGTCGCCGCAAACGTTCGACACGCAGGTGGTCAAGCAATCATCGTCGTCATCGAGGTTGGTGTCGTCGCACTGCTCGATCAACGTTCCCGTCGTGTTGACGAACCCATCGCCGCACGTCGCCACTCGGCATTCGCCGGAGACGTTGACGCAATCGTCGTCGTCCAGCGCGTTGCCGTCGTCGCACGTATCGGTGCGTGGGCCTTCAGCGTCCAACGCGCCATCGCCGCACACGTTGAATTCGCAGCTGTTGCGACAGTCGTCGGTGTCGTCGGTGTTCGTGTCATCGCAGGCTTCGGTGATCGGGCCCTGCTGATCGACGAAGCCGTCGCCACACGTGTTGAACACGCACACGTTCAAGCAATCGTCCTGGTTGTCGCCGTTGTCGTCGTCGCAGTCCTCGAGCACCGGCATCGCGCCATCGACGAAGCCATCGCCGCAGCTGGCGATCTGACAGCCGACACAGTTGTCGGTGTCGCTGGAGTTGCCGTCGTCACACGCCTCGGTCACGGGACCCTCGAGATCGATCGCGCCGTCGCCACAGGACGCGTCTTTGCAGTTGCTCAAGCAGTCGTCGGTGTTGTCGGCATTGCCGTCGTCGCACTCCTCGCCGGATTGCACCACGCCATCGCCACAATCCGGCAACGTGCAGTTGTTGCGGCAGCCATCGGTGTTGACGTTGTTGTCGTCGTCGCATTCTTCGACGATCGGCAACAGCGTGTCGGTATAGCCATCGCCACAGCTCGCGGGACGGCATTGACCCGAGACATCGACACAGTTGTCGGTGTTGGCTAGATTGCCGTCGTCGCAGGTGTCGGTACGCGCGCCCTGCGAATCGATGAACCCGTCGCCGCACACGTTGAACCGGCAGTTCGTCAAGCAGTCGTCGGTGTCCACGCCGTTGGCGTCGTCGCACTGTTCGATCCCGTTGGTGTCCTGGGTAACGCCATCACCGCAGTAGCCGAGCCGCGTACAGCTCGCCGAGCAGCCGTTACCGTCGTCGACGGCGTTGCCATCGTCGCAGGTCTCGAACATCGGCTGGACGATGCCGTCGCCACATGCTCCGCTGCGCTGGCAGCTCCCAGAGCAGCCGTTGCCGTCGTCACTGGTGTTGCCGTCGTCGCAGGTCTCGAACATCGGCTGGACGATGCCGTCACCGCACACGCTGTTCTGCGTACAGGTCGCCGAGCAGCCATTGCCGTTGTCGACCGTGTTGCCGTCGTCGCAAGCCTCGATCACGGCGCCCTGCTGATCGAGGAAGCCGTCGCCACAGCTGTTGAACTGGCACGTGGTCAAGCAGTCATCGTTGTTCGCGCCGTTGCTGTCGTCACACTGCTCGACGCCCGGAGCCGCCGCGTCGATAATGCCGTCGCCGCAGAACGCTACCTCGCAGGTATTGCGGCAGTTGTCGGTATCGACCGTGTTGCCGTCGTCACACGCCTCGACCGTCGGGCCCTGAAGGTCGGTGACGCCATCGCTACAGATCGCGTTGCGGCAGGTGTTGGGACAGTCGTCGTTGTTCTCGTCGTTGCCATCGTCGCACTGCTCGCCCGGCTGGGTGATGCCGTCGCCGCAGCTCGGGAGCGTACAGTCCGACTTGCAACCGTCGTCGTCGTTGGCATTGCCGTCGTCGCACTGCTCGCCGTCGAGCAGGTTGACGATGCCGTCCGGGCAGTCGGATACGGTGCAGTTGATATTGCAGTCCGCGCTCAACCCGGCGTCATCGCAAGTCTCGCCTGCGGCAGCGTTGAGATCGCCGTCGCCGCACACCGGCACGGTGCAGTCACTATCGCACTCCGCGGTCGACACGCCGACCGCGCCCGGATCACACTGCTCGAGCATCGGGTTGAGGAAGCCGTCGCCGCAGTCCTCGAACGTGCAGTCGGCGTCACAATTGGTCGAGTTGCCAGAATCGTCGCAGTCCTCGCCCGCCGCCATGTTGTGAACCCCGTCGCCACAGACCGGGATCGTACAGTCGCTATCGCACGCCGACGTCGAGACGCCGACGGCGCCCGGATCACATTGTTCGAAGAACGCGGTGTTCACCAGGCCGTCACCACACACCGGCATCGAGCAGTCGGAATCACAACCGGACGTTTCGCCCGCGGCACCAGGGTCACAGTCCTCGCCTGCTGCCGAGTTCACCTTGTTGTCGCCGCATACCGCGACCGTGCAATCGCCGTTGCACTCGTTGGTGTTGTTCGTGGTGCCGGTGTCGCACTGCTCGTCTGCAGATTGGTTGACGATGCCGTCACCACAATCGCTGAACGAGCAATCGAGGTCGCACCCGCTGTCCTCGGCCGCGACGCCGCCGGCTCCGACATCACAGTCCTCGACATGGACGCCCGTCGAATTGACGACGCCATCACCGCACAGGCTGCGCTTGCAGCTGTTCCGGCAATCGTTGACGTCGGACGAATCACCGTCGTCACACTCCTCACCGGGATCGACGACACCGTTGCCGCAGCCGAGGCCCGACTGGCAGTCCGGGCTACAGGCGTCCGCGCCGCTGGTGTTGCCGTCGTCGCAGATCTCGTTGATGTCTTTGATCCCGTTTCCGCACACCTCGGTCGACTTGCAGTTCGACGCGCAGCCGTCGCCAGACACGGTGTTTCCGTCATCACAGGCTTCGGGGCCGCCGGCGGGGTTGTCCTTGATGCCGTTGCCACAGATCTCGATCGACTTGCAGTCGTAGGAGCAGCCGTCGCCGTCCACGGTGTTGTGGTCGTCGCAGATCTCCTGTGCGGCGACGTTGAGCACGCCATCGCCGCAGTCTTCGGTCGACTTGCAATCGGCCGAGCAGCCGTCGCCGTGGATGATGTTGCCGTCGTCGCAGGCCTCGGTGGTTTGGGTGACCGCATCGCCGCATTCGTTGGTGATGCACACCGCC
>JBFXAI010000057.1:0-39277 GCA_050184455.1 Kofleriaceae bacterium
AAGGCGATGGATCGCGCGATCCGGTTCGACAGAGCAGCGCGCTGCGCTCGATCGAGGTCACAACCGGAGCACCTGTTCGGGTGTCAAGGCGACGGGTGGCGCGATCCGGTTCGACAGAGCAGCGCGCCGCGCTCGATCGAGGTCACAACCGGAGCACCTGTTCGGGTGTCAAGGCGACGGGTGGCGCGATCCGGTTCGACAGAGCAGCGCGCTGCGCTCGATCGAGGTCACAACCGGAGCACATATTCGGGTGTCAAGGCGATGGATCGCGCGATCCGGTTCGACAGAGCAGCGCGCTGCGCTCGATCGAGGTCACAACCGGAGCACCTGTTCGGGTGTCAAGGCGACGGGTGGCGCGATCCGGTTCGACAGAGCAGCGCGCTGCGCTCGATCGAGGTCACAACCGGAGCACCTGTTCGGGTGTCAAGGCGACGGCCGGCAGGATCAGCTGGTGGGCTGAATCGCTGCCGGCCGCTGCGATCGATTACGACCGCGAGCGCTCGACGGTGACGTCGTGCTCGTTGTGCTGCGTGCCATGCACGCCTTCGATGATCGCATCAACGAGGTCCTCGGGGACGCGCACGTGGGCGTGCGAGTCGCGCAGGCTCACCGAGCCGATGCGAGCCTTATCGCCCCCGATCGGGCCCGATAGTAGCGAGCGCAGATCGTCGGCCGACACGCCGTGCTTCTTTCCGAGGCTGATGAACAGCCGTGCCTGAGCGCCGTCGGCAGCGGCCGGCGACGGAGTCACGGCGGTGTCCTTCTTGCCGCGGGTACGCTCGGGCTTGTCCTCGGACTTCTCGGAGGCCGCTGCCTTCTCGCGCTTGTCACCACGGCCGCGATCCTTGTCGCGACCGCGGCCGCGATCACGGCCTCGGCGTCCTTCGCCACGCTCACCGCGCTCGCTCGTCGAGTCTTCGTCGCTGGCTGCCGCGGCGGGCTCGGCGGTCTTCACGGGCTCGCGCGTGGTCTTCTCTTCGGCCCAGGTCTCCCAGAACTCGCGGGTATCTGCCGTGGGCTCGGTCTTGCGCTTGTTCGACTTAGCCGAGCGCTCCGCGGTCCGATCTGAGCGATCGGACCGGTCGGCCCGCTCGAGCACTGCGCGGGCAACTTCGTCGACCTTGGTTGGCTCGGCGTCTGCCGGTTGTGCGATCGACGGGATCTCGAGCGCGCTCTCCGAGACCGGAATCACCTCGGTCGCTCCATGACGGCGCTCGCTGCGTCGCTCGTGGCGGTCGCGTCCACCGCGGTCACGGTCACGCCGGTGCGACCCCTCGGGGCCACGTTCGGAGCGCTCGCTGCGCGCCTCGATCACTGGCATCTGGATGGTATCGGCTGCCATCGCGTCGCCGGATGCGGGCGCAGACACGGGGGCGAGCATCGGCATCGGCAGCGTCTCGTGTCGCTCGCGCCGCGGCTCGCGGTCACGGCGACCTTCGCGTTCGCGACGTCCTTCGCGGTTATCGCCTTCGCCGCGCGCGTCTCGGCTGTCGCGATCAGGACGGTCGTGGCGATCACGACGTCCCTCGCGACCTTCACCCTCGGGGCGAGCATCGCGATCGAAGCGGCGGCTCTCGCGACCTTCACCCTCGGGGCGAGCATCGCGATCGAAGCGGCGGCTCTCACGACCTTCACCCTCGGGGCGAGCATCGCGATCGGACCGCTCACCGCGTGCCTCACGATCGGGACGCTCCCGGCGGCCCTCTCCCTCACCACGAGCATCGCGATCTCGCCAGGGCCGGTCACCCCGCTCGCCGCGGTCGCCGCGCTCGCCGCGCTCGCCGTCGCGATCGAATCGGCGCGGACGCTCGCCACGCTCACCGCGCTCGCCGTCGAATCGGCGCGGACGGTCACCGCGATCACCACGATCACCGCGCTCACCATCCCGATCGAACCGACGGGGGCGTTCCTCGCGGCTCTCCTCGGGGCTTGCATCGCTGTCGGCGCGGACTTCACTGCGCCGCGGCCGTGCACGCGTGCTGAGCTGATCGAGCTTGTCGCCGACCAGCTTGGCGAGCACGCGCTTGCCATTCGCCGTGGTGAGCAGCTTCTCGAAGATCTGCTTCTCGATGTCGCCCGGAGTGCCAGCGACACCGCGGATCAGGATCTGCACCGGATCGGGCGGCTGCGGGTTGCCGACCGGCGGCAGCGGCACCTTCAGCTTGCCGAGGAAGATGTCGTCCTTCGGCATGATGCGCTCTTCGGGCTTGATCCCGAACTGGAGCCGCACGTAGCGGAAGTTTCCGAGCTCGCGCGGGCCGACCAGCGAGAGCGCCGTGCCCTTCTTGCCAGCGCGGCCGGTACGACCGGTCCGGTGGACGTAGCTCTCGGGCTGCTCGGGAACCGAGTAGTTGATCACGTGCGAGAGGTTCGAAATATCGATGCCGCGCGCGGCGACGTCGGTCGAGCACAAGAACCGTAGGTTCTTCTGCTTCATTCGTCCCATCACGCGCTCGCGATCGCTCTGCGACAAGTCGCTCGATAGCGGCTCGGCGTCGAGTCCCTGCTTCTGCAGGAACCGCGCAACCATCGTCGTTTCATCGCGCGTGTTGCAGAAGATGATCGCGCTCTCGGGCTCTTCAGCGAAGATGACCTTGAGGAGGTCACGGCTGCGCGCGATGCCGCTCACGATGTAATACGCGTGATGGATGTCGGTGACCGACACGTTGTCGCGCGACAGCGAGATCGTCTCCGGTGCACGCATGTGCCGGCGCGAGTAGCGCGCGACTTCATCGGGCATCGTGGCGGAGAACAGCAGCGTCTGCTTCTTCTCCGGCAGGTGCGAGACCACGCGCTCGATGTCTTCGAGGAAGCCCATCGAGAGCATCTCGTCGCACTCGTCGAGCACGAACGTCTCGACCGTCCGGGTATCGAACGTCTTGCGGCCGATGTGATCGAGCACGCGCCCGGGCGTTCCGACGACGATGTGGACGCCGTTGCGAAGCGCGGCGATCTGCTTGCCGATCGGAGCGCCGCCGTACAGCGTCTCGATCGCGATCCCGCGATGCTTGCCGATCTGCGTCAGCTCGCGCGTCACTTGCAGCGCGAGCTCACGGGTCGGGCACAGGATCAACGCTTGGGGCTGGCGATGGGTCGGGACGATCTTGCTGATCGTCGGAAGACCAAACGCAGTGGTCTTGCCCGTGCCGGTGCGCGACTGGACCATGAGGTCCTTGCCCTCGCTGACCGGCTTGTACACGGCGGTCTGAACCGGCGTGGGCGCGAAGTAACCCATCTCGTCGAGCGCTTGCTTGACGTCGGGGTGAAGCCCGAGGTCGTCGAAGCTCGGCGGGCGTGCTTCGGTCGATGTCGCGTCCGATCCCGACCCCGACGGATCGGATGGATCAGAGCCATCGGATCCACCCATGGATCCCGAGCCCGAACCTGAAGAAGTACCGAATCCGTTTGGATCAGCAGCGTTGGCGGCCGCTGCTACTGCGGCCTCCGAAATCATCTCGGCCGCACGGTTGCCGTGCAGCGCTGTCTCGTTCGTCATCGTGAAGAACCTTGGCCTTGCCGTATGTGTCCTCTCCGAGATCATCCAGTCGGAGCACTGGTCGGGGCGACAGATCTCGGGGATTCGCAGGCACGAGACGACGTCGTCCGTGGCTGCCCCGAGGGTCACCGCCGAGGCAAAGCTCACGCTGGGTACTATTCAGTCCACTGGTTGCTTTGCGGTCGGGAAGCATCGCGTTTTTAACCTTGAATTGGCTGCACCTTAAAGGGTGCAGCCGACGAGGTCAAGCCGGGAAATGCCTGGCAGCCGTCAATTTTCCGTCGAGGAAACGATCGCGATCGCCGCGCTAACGCGGCAACGTCAGCCTGACGATACCCTGGGCATCCGCGACGCCGCGGCCGTGAAGCGGCGCAGGAACCGGACAGCTGTCGGGTGAGTTCGGCACCTCGTCGCACAACGGAGACCGAGCTTCGCTCAATGCTTGGAACACTTTGACCTCGGCGCCCTCGACGACACTCCCGAACGGATCGGTGATCGCGCCATGCACGAACGCCGCATCGGGGAGCGTTACATCCGCGACCTCGACGGTGGGTGCGCTGGTCGCCCCGGGGATCGCGATCTCGGACACGACCCAGGTCGGGGCGCGCGCCGTCACGGCAGGCTCGAACACCAGGTCGTAGTGACCCCAGGTCTGCGCGATCATCGCGTCGACCGGTAGGACAAAGCCTCCCCGGTTGTCGCTGACCGCCGTAGCGGCAGGGATTGCAGACAGAAACGCCTGTTGGGTCGCGTCGAGGCTCCACAAGAACCGCAGCGAGGGCCGCGCGGTTACCGAAACGTCCTCGAGCGGTTCGCCATTAACGGCGCGCACCACGCCGCGAATCACCACGCGCTCGGGGAGCAGCAGGGGCGCTTGTTCGAGCGCATAGGTGACCGGCTGGTCGAACACGACGCCAAGGCTCGAGCTCGCCGGCGGGACGATCGCGAGCCGGTAGGCCGCGTTGATCGCCGGGCCGTCCAGCACGGGGAGTGACGCGATTCCGCCGCTATCGGTCGTGGCCTCGGCGCTGAACGTCGCGAACGCGTTGGGGCCGGTCGCAATCGTTGCCGTCAACGTGGCGCGCGCGCCGGCCACCGGGTCGATCTGGCCACCCGCGTCGGTGCCGGTGACCGGCAACGTGAGCGTGGTCGCGCTGCCGATCCCCGCAGGAAGCGCCAGATTGCGCCCAGCCGACGAGGTCGTGGCGGGGACGTCGGTCAGGTGGAGCGTGGGCAACAGCGCCGTGCCGAACGGTTTGGCGACGATCTCGACGTCATCGACGAGGCCGCTCGACAACACCAGATGGTAGGTGCCGGTGCCGTCGGTGTACGCCACTGTCGAGACTTCGGTGCGCGGGGCGCCGGGCGTCCACCGTCCTAGGGCGACGACGCGATAATTGGCGAGCCCGTTGCCGCCATTGGCGATCATCCCGTCGACCGTCGGCAGGTCGACGCCGCCCAGCCCGATCGTCTTGGACGTCACGTTCGATGCCGCCGACAATGTCATCCGGAGCGGGGGGACTGCTTGGGCCGCCGTGGTTCCCATCGTGGGCGTGGCACCGCGCCCCTCGGGAACGATCGTCAGCTCGTAGCTGGCGTCGCTGCCATCCGGTCGCGGCAGCGCAACCTCGAACGAGGTGCCATCCGCATCGGGCTGGGAGATCACGACTCGCTTGAAACCCGGGCCGCCGTAGAACCGCGATGGCCTCGTGATCGTGATGGTCGCGGCGATCGACGCGTGAGTGCACAGCACCAGCGGATCGCATGCTTCCTCGATGCGGCCGGAAAACTTCACCGGGGTCTCGAGCTGCAGGTCCGGCATCCAGCCGTCGAGCTCGATCGGAATCGACGCCACCTCGCGCGGCGCCAACTCATCGCGTTCGCTGGGCGGCAAGATCACCGCGGCAAACGTGCCGACCGGCGGGTTGCCCCAACACACGCCTTCCTCACAAACCTCGCCATGCGCGCTGTCGCAATCCGCGGTCACATCGCACTCGGCCGTGCGTTCCGGAACGCTCAGGCAGCCCCAGGCAGGGGCTGCGAGCAGCGCCGGAAGCGCACGCCAGCGGATCATTGCGACGCCTCCTGGCAATGCAGGTGATAGAACCAGCTGGTCTTCAGGCCCTCCGGCGGCATCGCCTGGAATCGCGGCGTTCCTACGTCGAGCGGCTCGCGATCGAACACGACGACCGTCATGTCGCGCGTGACGCCGATGTCGTCGGGCAGGCACAAGCCGCCGATGTCACAGGTCAGCGTCCGCTGCGCGCCGGTTCCGCCGGCAACACTGCAGGTGGAGCGCGCGGGAGTCGGCACCATCGTGGTGTAGTCGACGAACACCCGGACGAACAGCTTGTCCTCGACGTCGGTGTCGATCAGCGTCGCGTTGAGCGTGCCGCGACCACGCTCGAACGTCACCGGGCCCGGCTCCGGCAGATCTTGCTGGTCGCTGCGAATCCCGACGATCGCGGGAGGCGAGTTCACCCCAGCGTCCTGATTATCCACGGACAATGAGGGCGGAATGACACACGCGGTCAGCAGCAGAACCATCGCAACCGGCACGGCGTTTCGAGCACCATGCAGCACGTGAGCCACCGACGTCGGATCCTGTGTTGTCACAGGGTTAGGCCGCAGCTCGTGGGTCGGTGTTCGATGCGTGTCGGACATTCGCGTCATGGGGTGTAGGAACGGCTAACGCCGCGACAGGTGGACCGTTAGGTCACCACGGGATCCGGCTCGGAGCCATCGGACTCTTTTTCGAGATGGCGGAATACGGTTCGCGGATCGACGCCGAGGTCGCGCGCGGTCTTGGTGCGATTGCCATTGTTGAGCGCGAGCACCTCGTTGATGTAGTCGCGCTGAAATTTTTCCTTCGCATCGGCGAGCGTGAGGATCTGTGGCAGAACGTCGCCGGTGAGCCCGAGGTCCTCGGGGCCGATCATCGTCGACTCACACAGCACGATCGCCTTCTTGATCCGATTCTCGAGCTCGCGAATGTTGCCGGGCCAGTTGTGCTTGCGGATCGCGACCGACGCGTTCTGCGACAGGCCTTTGACCTTGGAGTCGTATTCGCGGGCGTAGCGCGATAGCAGGTAGCGGGCGATCACGATCACGTCGTCACCACGGGCACGCAGCGGTGGTAGCTCGACGTTCACCACGTTGAGCCGGTAGTACAGATCTTCGCGGAACCGGCCGGCGACGATCTCCTTTTCGAGCTCGCGATTGGTCGCCGTTACGATCCGGATGTCGCAAGTCTCGGGACGCGTATCGCCGACGCGGAACACGACCTTCTCTTGGATCGCGCGCAGCAGCTTCACTTGAAGCTCGACGGGCATCTCGCCAACCTCGTCGAGGAATAGCGTCCCGCCATCGGCAGCTTGGAACTTTCCCTGTTTGTTCGCGACGGCGCCGGTAAACGCCCCTTTGACGTGGCCGAACAGCTCCGACTCGAGGAGGTTTCCCGGAATCGCACCGCAGTTGATCGTGACGAATGGCTTGCCGGTGCGCGGCGAGCGATTGTGGATCTCTCGCGCGATCAACTCCTTGCCGGTACCGGTCTCGCCGGTGATCAGCACCGAGATGTCGGTCGCCGAGATCTTCTCGACCTTGCGAAACACCTGCTGCATCGGCGAGCTATTCGAGCCGACGATCTCGCCGAACCGGTACTGCTCGAGCCGCTCGTGCAGGCGCTGGTTGTCGATCCGTAGCTCGTTGAGCAGCAGCGCGTTGGCGACGATCAGCGATGCCTGCGAGGCGAACACCGTGAGCACGCGCAGCGTGTCCTGTTGGAACAGATCGCGGATCGAGTCGTTGCCGACATAGATCAAGCCAAGCAGTCGCCCGCGATCGAGCAGCGGTACGCAGATCACCGACGATACCTTTAGCTGCATCACGCTCTTTGCGGCGGCGAACTCGTCGTCGCGCATCGCGTCGGACACGATCACTGGCTTTCGCGATCGCACGACCTTGGCGATGATCGAGTCGGAGAGCTGCGAGACCGCGTCGGCGATGTTCTCGCGGTTCAAGTTGCGCGCGACCTTGACGTCGATGGTCTCGCCCTCCAGTAGCACCAGAAACCCTTTGTCGGCGTTGGTGATCTCGACGACCGCGTCCATCAGCGCGTCGAGCAGCTCGCCGAGATCGCGTTGATGGATCAGGCGCTCCGAGAACTCGTACAGCTTGGTGTACGCGTCGATGTCGGCGATGGTCTGTGCCGCCTCGGGCTCGGTCGGCGCGATCTCGTCGAGCATCTGGAAGCGCAGCTCGCAGCTTCCGATCACGATGCGATCGTCGTGGCTCATCTTGTGCTTGCCACGCTTCTTGCCGTTGACGACGAACTCGGTCTTCTTGAGTGCGAGCAGCGTGTAGAGCTGGCCGTCGAATCGGATCGCGAAGCCGTCCTGCACCAGGGGATCGGGCAGCACGATGTCGTTGTCGGGGCCCGAGCCGATCGACGTCAGCTTCTTATCTGGATGAAGGCTGTAGACGAGCGGTGGATGGCCAGGTGCAGATAGGCGTAACGACGGCATCGGTTAGTCCTCCAAGCCAAGCCCGATGCCCACGCCGCTGGGCGTGATCATCGGTGCAATACGTAAGCGATCGAGCAGCGACGTCTTGCTCGGTTTGGTCCGCCGCTTGTCGATGTTCTGAAGGTCCGGCGGCAACAGAGAATCGTCGCCTTGGATCTGCGCCCGCGGCTTGTAGCGCAGCAGCGAGTCGACAACGCTCCATGCATAGAGTCCGATGAACGCGACGCCCGTGCCGATCTCGATCTGCTGCAGCAACCGAACGCGCGGACCATCGTCGCGCGGGACCTTGGCGTTGAGACCGTATTGGGTGGCCAGGTAGAGGAAGATGCCGGCCGAGGCACCGCCGGTGAGTACTTGCGTGCTCGCGAAGAACAGGCCCTTGCCGCGTTCCTTGTTCTGGAATTGCCCCGCGCCGAACGGGATGAAGTTCACGTAGTACGGATGGGTCTCGTACACCACGAGGCTCTCGCGGTACTTGCGGAGCCGCTCGCGATCCTCGGCCAGCTTTTTGATCTCTGCGTCGCGCTGGGCACGGGCGCTCAGCTCGGCTTTGGTCTCCTCGAACAGCTTGATCGAGCCCGACGAGAACAGCAGATCGCTGAGCGTCTTGTCGGGCTGGAGCTGGAGCACCTTCTCGAACTCCGAGCGCGCATCTTCGCGCTGCCCGGTATCGAAGAAACACGCGCCGAGCATCGCGTGCGCCTCGACCAGGTCGTTGCGTTGCGCGAGCTGTTCGCTGGGATAGAGCAGGGCGCGCAGTGGCCCGAATGCCGACGGACAGTCCTTGGCGCGGAAGTGTTGACGCGCCTTGTCCAGCTCTTGGCTCGGCGATGCGACGGCGATCGCGCTCGATGCGAGCAGTCCAAGCACGATCGCGAGCGCACTCAGCGAACGATGCACGACACTTCCTGCGGCTTGTTGGCCTCGACCGTGACCTCGATCGGCGACGGGTCGACGTGCTCGCCAAGGAACGTCACCGAGACCTGTTTGGACGGATCGACGGAGCGATCGAACGTGACGGTGAACTTTTGGTCGAGCCGCGCGACGGTACCGTCGATCCGCACCTCCACGGCGGGGTCTTTGCAGCGCGGGATCAGCTTCGCCGGCAGGAACGCGAGAATGAACTCGTCGTCTTTGCCGGGCGCCACGCTGCGCTCTTCCGGCTGGCAACAGTTGGTTCGGTTGCGGACCTGCAGCGAGACCGGATGAACGAGCTGGAGCGAGATCACGCCGTTGTCGACTGGCATCCACGACCCGCGATCGACTTGGTACTCGGCGTTCTTGGCCGGGAACACGCGGACCTTGGTCGCGATTGGCGTGACCGCGGGCGCGGCATCCACCGGCGGCGTCGTGATCGGCCGCGGCTCTGGCCCGCTGGCGATGATCGACGGCTCGCCGATCGGATCGTCGGCGGGCTCGTCGATCGGCACGAGCGGCGGAGGCGGTGGTGGCTCGTCGCGAGCGCCCTCGGCACGCGAGGTGGCTTGCAGCGTGCGCACGTCGGGAGACGGTGGCGGCGGTTCTGGGGCCGGCGCGGTCTTACGGTGGATCATCCACGCACCGCCTCCGATCACCGCTGCCGCGGCGACCGCAGTGCCGATCGCGCGCATTCGCACGCGGCGGTTGATCCCGTCGAGGATCGCGATCACCTTTTGGTTGTCGGCGTCGATCGTCAGCACGCGATCGAACAGGTCGAGCGCACCCGGCCGATTGTCGTCGTGGAGTAGCTGCTGGCCGCGTGTCGTCAGGTGCTCGATCAATCGCTCTTCGAGCGCGACTTCGTAGTCGGCCGGCGCCTGGAAGTAGCGCGCGAGCTCGCCGTCGATCTTGTCGGGCACGATGCCGCTCTCCTCGAGGTATGCCTCGAGCGCGACCACCATCTCGTCGATCGCTGGATAGCGATCGTCGGGAACGGCCGCCATCGCGCGCAAGATGATCCGTCCCAGCCGGTTGCCGATCCGCGCGTTTGCGGTGCGAGGATCGATGAACTTGCACTCGGCGATCCGTTTGAGCACCTCGTGCGGGTTCTTGCCTTCGAACGGCAGCCGGCCAACGCACAGCTGATACAGCACGATGCCCGCCGCAAACACGTCGGTGCGAAAGTCGATCGGTCGGCCCTCGACGTGCTCGGGCGCCATGTACGCAGGTGAGCCGAGCAGCTGGCCGGTGACCGTCAGCCGCTCGAGATCCACCATGTGCGAGATCCCGAAGTCCATCAGCTTCACGACGCCGTCCGACCGGACCATGATGTTCTCGGGCTTGACGTCGCGGTGGAGGATCTTCGACGCGTGCGCGTGGGCGAGGGCGCGGCAGACCTGCAGGATGATCATCGCGCCGATCTCCGGGAACGCGATCGGCCGATCGGTCGCGATCTGCTTGAGCGTTTGACCGTCGATGAACTCGGTGACGATATAGCTGGCGCCCGCGGCGGCGGCGTCGTCGGCGCCCGAGTAGTCGAAGATCTCGAGGATGTTCTCGTGGCGCAGCTTGGCAACCGCTTGCGCTTCACGCTCGAACCGGTCGCGCGCCTCTTTGTAGTCGGACAGATGCTTGTGGAGGATCTTGATCGCGACGACGCGCTTGAGCGATCGGTCGATGCCTCGATACACGACCGCCATCCCGCCTTGCCCGACGCGCTCTAGCAGCTCGTACTTGTCGAGAACCTCGCCGACCTGGATCACGTGTGCTCGCTTCGCTTGATGATCCCGAATCACAGCCATGACAGGACTGTCATGCCCGCAGCGCTACGTACATCGGACTAGCAGCACGGCCGATAAGGTTGTCTAACCCTCGAAGTGTACGCCGCTTCTCGGCGAGCCAGCAAGGCTTCCAACCGGCCCGGGTGTGACAGCGGGTGCATGGCCGGCAGGGTGTGGCAACGCTCGCGCGGAGGAGGCAACGCGCGCGGCCAGACAGCGCCGCAGGTCGACGCGATGCCGGCCGAAACTCCATCGCCTGCGCGATGTCGAATCGAAGGAGCCGGCGGCTATCAGATCGCAGCCGGCTTGACTTGTCGACTTCGATCGCTTACCTAAACGCCCATCTTCACAGGCACGTAGCTCAGTGGGAGAGCACTACCTTGACACGGTAGGGGTCCGCGGTTCAATCCCGCGCGTGCCTACAACAGGCCGGTCGCCGACGGGGCGCCGGCCGTTTGCGTTTGTGCGCGGGTCGCCGTGAATCCGACGATCCATACGAACAGGCGGTCGGCAGCCGACGGGGCGCCGGCCGTTTGCGTTTGTGCGCGGGTCGCCGTGAATCCGCCGCCGATCCGTACAACCAAAAGCCGTCGCTTCTCGGCGCCGGCCGTGCGGTCACGTCGAATCGTCGCGCGGTCCGAAGCGGCCGGCGCTGCGTCGTTCGGTAGCGGGTCCAGATCGCTGATCGGGCCGTGCGGTCACCGGGCCGATCGCGCGGCGGTGGTTTTGTCGCGGTGCGCTACGAAGTCGGACAGCACCACGACGTGAACTCCGTGATGAGTACGTGCGACATCTGCCGCGATCGCTGGCACGAACAACGCACGAATCACCTCTTGTCCCGCGATAGCTGCTGGGAGTGGGCGAGCGGCCAGGCGAGCGGCCTCGTGGTTCAAGCTGCTTGCCGTCGCGGGTTTGGTATGGAACCACGCATCTCCAACGACCACGCGCTTACCGTCCGTCGAGTCCGCCACCAGGTCCCAGTCGGGTTCCGAGCCGCGCCAGTAGCGCTGCGGTGGCCGCCAAGGCCCGAGCTTGCCGACCGCGCGCTTCACGTACGGCAGACCTGCGCGGCACATGTCTTCCCACGCCTGCGCCACCAACGCGGTCCAATATTGATCGAGTGCGGCTCGACGCGATGCTCGGCTACCGACGGTGAGCGCGGCGCGACTGGGGGCGACGACGCGAAACCACATGCGGAGGAACGGATCGTCGATCTTGTAGAGGCTGCGCTTGCCGCTCCGCTCGGGTTCGCCATACGGGACCTCGCGCCGAATCAGACCCATGCCGATCAATCGATCGAGCGGCCGCCCCATTGACGTGGCGGCCCGACCGAGCCGGCCCGCGATCTCGGAGAGCCGGTTCGCGCCAGCCCCGATTGCATCGAGGATCGGCCTGACTTCGGTAGCCGGAGGGCTCTCTTCGAGCAACAGCCGTTCTGGTTCCGTGAACAGGGGACCCAACGGGTCGAGCGCGAGCTCGACCAACCGATCACGCGCGGTCCCGCGGCGTTCGGAGGCAAGCTCCCAGTACCGCGGAATCCCACCCCACGCTGCCCAGTGCTCGATGAGGGCGACGCTCGACAGCTTGCCGAACACGCGGGCCATGTGTTGTGGATCCATCCCTCGTAGATCGAGGATGACTCCGGATCGACCGAACAACGGCGCGGCGTGCGACAACACAAGGCCCTGCATCATGCGCTGACTCGACCCCGCGATCGCGACCCGCAGATGGGCACGCCTCGCGTCGTGATCGATCCAGCGCTGGAGCACGCTCGGCAGCTCGGGCGAACCGGCGACCAAGTATGGCAGCTCGTCGATAACGATCGGGCCGGAGAACTTGTGCGTGATCGCGTCGGCCGCGAGTCGAGCAAACAGCCGCTCCCAATCTGGGTACGCGACCGCGTCGAAACCGGGGAGAACCTGCGCGATCGCCCGTGCGAAGTATGCGCGCTGGGTGTCCGGAGCTGCCTGATCGGCGACGGTGTACACGCCGCCCTCTCGGTCACACCACTCGACCAGCAATCGAGTCTTGCCGATTCGCCGACGACCCCAAACGACGGCGAGACCGCCTGCACGGCCGAGCTTGGCGAGCGCGCGAAGCTCCTCGGTCCGATTCAAGAACATCATTATTCTCTAGAGAATAATTCTTAATAGAATAATGTTCAAACGTTTTACGATGTAGGCGGGGCGTCCGTGCCGGATGCCGGGGCTGGTCGAGAACACTGATGCAGCCGGCGGCGCCAGTCTCGGCGACCGAGCTCGCTGCGCCGCAATGTCAGCTCCCAGGCAGGTTGTGCGTCGCGTATCGTGTGTTGGTTGGCTCGGCGCGCGTTTACGTGTCGAGCTCTGCGGTCCTGGCCGAGGGAGGCCTGCGCCGGCGAATCACGGCCGCAACGACCGGTGTCACGGCGAGGGTTGCGAGGATCCGGATCGGCATGGTGGCCTTCGCGGCTACCCAGCCGGCGCCGATCACTCCGAAGATGCCCGTCGCGCTCGACGGCTGGAGTCCTGCGCCGATCGCGACGGAGAACCCGGCGATCGTGCTCAACGACAGTACGAGGTAGGTCCAAATCGCGAGCCTGCCGTACTCCGAAACATGAACCGCCAGGCGCTCGCGGAGCGATGGCTTCTTGCTCGGCGAAGTCGTCAGAGGCTCAGGCACGCGACGGATGTAGCATGGGCGCTAGCGACCACGAACCCATTTCGTAGGCAGCCGGGTCCGATCAGTAGACCGGGCCAATCGCGGCGCGCGTTGGAACCCATGGTTCGTGTTTGGTGCGCTGGCCGTCATCGACCCTCCGGGCGGTTTCCGCAGCCACCTGGCGTGCGTGTCCCACTCGCCAGCAGTTGGCGTGGTGATCGTCGAGCAGGTTGACTCCATATGGGTATGGCTTGCCGGCAGCCAACAACGCTTCACACCTCGCGCTCTCCGTATCGAGCATGGACAGCATGAAGCCCGACACGCCCGGTTTGATTAGCGCCGCGGCGAGCGAAGCGTGGACGCTGACGTCGTCCGCTTGTTCCTCAGACGAGTAATATCGGACAGCGCTCCAGGGGCGGCCGGTCGACGTCGTGAACGTTGACTCGATCTCGCGCAGCTTGCTTCGGCGCTGCTCGACCAGCGCGATCATCGCTTCGATCGCGGGCAGCGCCAACATCGACTGCTCGTCGGGAAGCAACCCGGTCTCAATGTAGTTGACGAGCACCGGATCCGTGGACCGATGGGACCGGAGCAGTTGGTCGAGTGTCGGCGAGGTGGGCGCGGTGCACGACGCGAGTGCTGTTAGAACGGTAGGGAGCATGCTCGTGACCTCGGGTGACACGACGATCGCATCATCGAGCCCGCGCGAACTGCGCAGCGTCGCGTACAGGCCTTGTAGCGTCTCGATCTCGGAACCGCAGACGTTCAAGCGTGCGAGGTACGGCCAGAACAGATCGCCGATGTCTCCGGACAAGGGGAGCCCACCGAGCTGCTCGGCGGAATCGATACCGGCAAGCCATGCATGGGGCACCCAGCTGGTCACTGCATCCCGTGAGCGCATGTCGTCGGTTGGCGATTTCCGATCGGTTCCTCGCCAGCCGGGGCAACGTAAAACCGCTGCAGCTTGTCGGCGACCTCGGGGAAAATGTTGAGCTTGGTAATGTGCGCGAGCTCGTGAAAAATGACGCCAACGAGGTCGTCGTCGGAGATCTCTGGATCGAGGATTGCCGTCGTGAAGTGAACGCTATGGCCCACCTTGAGGGTGGATTGTTCCTGCATGACGAACGCGCCTGGAGCGGCTTGCTCGAGCACCACCACCGCGGGCGTCACGTCGGCGAGCTTCCCGAGTGGAAAAATGTCCGCATAGATCATCCACGCTCGGTCCACCAGGCTGCGCGCTCGGACGAAGAGCGGGTCCGTCGACTCGAGTGCGGACCTACCACCGACGTACGGCTGCCGCCGCGCCCAGTCCGCGGCGTCCTGATCAGAGGCAAAGGTCAGGAAGCAGTCGATGTCGGGAATCCCGCACCCGAGGTCGATGTGACAGGTGCCATCGCCGTAGAGCGGGTCTTCGCAGATCGCGCCGTCATCGGCCTTGCCGCTTGGGCCATGTTCGTCATCGACGTCGGCGGCGGGCTCTGTGCACCCGATCACAACAAGCGCCGCTGCAGTGACACGTCGAAGCACCATTTACCCGATGTGCAATACGCCCGCCTGGCCCAACACAGCGATACGGCACTGGTGAATGGAGGGTGGTGTGGCGCGTCGTGACCAGCGGCTACTCGAGTTGTCGTCGAGGTGCGTATGGGCGTGGGCACCCGGCCGCTCGCAGCAGCGCAACCGGGGAGGGCGACGTTCTCGAGTCTCGGCATCGTGAACCGATGGCAACAGATCGCTCGTCACCAGCCTTCGACAGACGCGCAAACCGATGAACTCAAGGGCAAACGACATTTGCCGTCGATTGGTGGTGCACGAGCTTCGCCCGCGGATCGCGGTGTGGCGGTTCGCTCGACACCGCGAGACATCTGCCGCAAGATGCGTCCGCCATGTCGGAAAAGCCCGAGGACGAGCTGATCGGAGGACCCCCTGCGCTGTCGCCGCTGGAGACGCTGCGCCATTCGACCGCCCATGTGATGGCGGCCGCGGTGCAAAAGCTGTTTCCGGAGACCAAGGTGACGATCGGCCCGTCGATCGAGTCCGGGTTCTACTACGACTTCGATCGTGCGACGCCGTTCACCGAGGACGACCTCGGCCGCATCGAGGCCGAGATGCAGAAGATCATCGACAAGAACGAGCCGTTCATCCGCCACGAGATCGGCCGCGCCGACGCGCGCGCGATGTTCGACAAGCTGAACGAGACGTATAAGGTCGAGCTGATCGATAGCTTTCCGACCGACGCGCCGATCTCGTACTACACGACGGGCGAGTGGTTCGATCTGTGCCGCGGTCCGCACGTGAAGTCGACCGGCGAGATCAAGGCGTTCAAGCTGCTGTCGGTCGCCGGTGCGTATTGGCGCGGCAACGAGAAGAATCCGCAGCTGCAGCGGATCTACGGCACCGCGTTCGGCTCGAAGGCCGAGCTCGACAACTATCTGAAGATGCTCGAGGAGGCCAAGCGGCGCGATCATCGCCGGATCGGCAAGGACCTCGATCTGTTCTCGATCGACGAGACGATCGGCGCCGGCCTCGTGCTGTGGCATCCCAAAGGCGCACGCATTCGCCACGTGATCGAGACGTTCTGGCGCGAGGAGCACTTCGCGCAAGGCTACGAGCTGGTCAGCTCACCGCACGTCGCGCGCGACGAGCTGTGGAAGGTCTCCGGCCACCTCGGGTTCTACAAGGAGAACATGTTCTCCGGGATGGACGTCGAGGGCCAGCAGTACATCGCCAAGCCGATGAACTGTCCGTTCCACTGCACGATGTTCAAGAAGGGCCTGCGCAGCTATCGCGAGCTGCCGCATCGCTGGGCCGAGCTCGGCACGGTGTATCGCTACGAGCGCAGCGGCGTGATGCATGGTCTGCTCCGCGTGCGCGGGTTCACTCAGGATGATGCGCACTTGTTCATGACTCGCGAGCAGCTGCCCACCGAGCTCGAGCGGGTGACCAACTTCTGTCTCTACATCTTGAAGACGTTCGGGTTCACCGAGTTCAAGCTGTATCTGGCGACTCGGCCGAAGGACTTCGTCGGCGATCCGGAGATGTGGAAGGTTGCCGAGTCCGCGCTCCACGACGTGCTCACCAAGTCCGGGCTGCCGTTCGAGCTCGACCCGGGTGGCGGCGCGTTCTACGGTCCCAAGATCGATCTCAAGCTCAAGGATTGCCTCGGCCGCGAATGGCAGTGCTCGACGGTACAGGTCGACTTCAACCTGCCGGAGCGGTTCGATCTCGACTACGTCGGCTCCGACGGCGCGAAGCATCGGATCGTGATGGTGCACCGCGCGCTGCTCGGCTCGATGGAGCGGTTCTTCGCGGTGCTCACCGAGCACTACGCCGGCGCGTTCCCGGTGTGGCTCGCACCCGTGCAGGCGCGGGTGATCGCCGTCGGCGATCGCCAAGAGGCGTACGTCAACGAGGTCGCCGAGATCCTCAAGAAGCGCGGGTTCCGCGTCGATACTCACACCGGCGGCGAGAAGCTCGGCGCGAAGATCCGCCAGGCCCAGCTCGAGAAGATTCCGTTCATGCTGGTGTGTGGCGACAAGGAAGTCGAAGCCCGCAGCGTCGCGGCGCGTGCGCGCGAAGGCACCCAGCTACCGGTGATGACGATCGATGCGTTCGTCACGCACCTGACGGCTGCAGCGGCGATCCCACGCGGCGGCGTGGTGCCGGCGCAAGCCTAGCGATTTTCTGCGCGGGCAGCTGCGCTTGATGTCGTGGAGCTCGGCGTACATCGAGTAGGAGCGCTGCATCCTTCCGCCTAATCGCACAATGTTGCGCACGCAGTGGCCGGCTGGAATCGCGCCTCGCACGTGACCTCGCGGCGCGGATCGACCTGCTTCAGGCAAGCCTCTTCCTTCGCGATGTCCCCCTGCGGATACGTGCACGACCCCTCGGGACCCATCAACGTGCAGGTGATCCCACTCGAGTTGCCGACGCAGTTGGCGTAGACATCCGGCCCAGAGCAGCCATTGATGCCAAAGCAGGAATCTTCGACGAGGCACGTCGCGCAGGTGGTCGAGGTGCCCTCGATCCGCGCCTCGCATTCCTCGAGGCAAAGCGTTTTGCTCTCGCTGTTGCAAATCGCACCGGCGCCCTCGACAGACGTGTCCGATTTGTCAGTGCACGCGGCGACGCAACGCGCGTCGTAGTTGTCGAGGTCAGGTTCGCCGCCGTTGCCGCCACATGCGCCAACGCCCACCACGAACAACCCAGCGATGAAAATCTTGATGATTCGGTTCATGCCGCTCGCTAAGGCAAGCTCGGTGCCACGTGGCGTGAACGCGATCACGACGCGGATTCGCTCGGCGATCTCCGACGAGAACTCGCCGCGCAGGCGGTCAACCACAGCTCCGCGAGCTGCTCTGCTGCTGCGTGCATCACGGTTCACGCCGTGAAGCCGTGTTCACGAGCTACGGCTGCTTCGCGAGCCGGTCAGCGATCGTCTCGATCTCGGATTCACTTCGCGCGACACTCGAGATCCGCACCGCGTCGATCACGCCGGTAAGGTTCTCGTCGTCGGTGTTGGTATCGTCGCGAAAGAAGATCGCAGCCATCGGCGGCGCGTCGAAGCCGGCATCGGTCGACCCAATAAAGGACCCGTTGAGGTACACGTCGATGTCGGACGCCGACCGAGAGATGATCGCGAAGTAGTGGCGCTCGTTTGCGGCAAGCTCCGGGCCGATCGCCGCGTTGGGATATGCATCGAACTTGTCGCAGTAGTACCAACCCGCATCGAGGTTGTTCTTCGCGCCGAACAGCTTCTTGAAGCAAGCGGTGTCCTTCGCCGTCACCACCATCTCGATCGAATACGGATGCTCGATCATCCCCGCGTAGTCGTTCCACTGAAAGCCCTGCGCCTGAGAACCCGGCACCGACAGTCCCATTCCCCAGCTCGTCGCCTCGAACGTGCCACCGATCAGCGTCGCGTGACGTGCGTTGGCGCTGCTGTCCATCACATCGCCGTTGAGCTCGAATACCGCCAAGGTCTCGGCGTCCGATTCGAACACCGTGCGACACACCTCGCCGCAGACCTCGCCGCAGTCGATCCCCAGCTCGCCGGGATCCTTGATGCCGTTGTCACACGTGGAGGCATCGGGAGGGACAGCTGGCGGACCATCGACGACTGCGTCCGGGTCTCCGAGCGCGGCATCGGCGGCGCCGTCTCCGGGGGTGCCTTGGGATCGAAACCCGCAGCCCGCCAGGGCAATCACGAGGGGAGTCAGAACCAGTCTCATCACGCCGCCAGGCGGCACCCTAACAACCATCGTCGGTCGCGTTCAACATTGCTCGCGTAAGGCCTTGGAGGTACAACCGGAGCCCCTTACCAGGAGATCCCAGAGCCACATGATTTGCAGTGACGTGACCCCATGAACGGACGTTCGCCCGGGCGGTTCGACCGCCGCCGCCCCGAACAGGGCCTGCGCATCAACCATCGCATTCGCGTCCCGGAGATCCGGGTGATCCTCGATGAAGGCGAGCAGCTGGGCGTCATGCCTACGCATGAAGCGCTGCGCTTGGCCGAGGAGAAGGGCCTCGATCTCGTCGAGATTTCGCCGCGCGCGTTTCCTCCGGTCTGCCGGATCATGGACTACGGCAAGTACAAATACGAGGAAGCGAAGAAGAAGCAGCAGGCCAAAAAGCGGGCCTCTACCGTCGAGACCAAGGAGATCAAATTCCGCCCGAAGACGGAGGAGCACGATCTCGACTTCAAGGTGAAGCACGTCCGCCGGTTCGTGGAGGGCGGGAACAAGGTCCGGCTCGCCGTGGTGTTTCGCGGCCGCGAGATCACGCACCCGCAGACGGGTATGGCGATGCTCAATCGCGTCGTCGAGCGCTGTGCCGACATCGCGACGGTCGAGACCACGCCAAACATGGAAGGCCGTCGGATGATCATGGTGATCACCCCGAAGCCGGGCGTGGTTCGTAAGGCACAAGAGGCCAAGAAGGCCCAGGTCAATGCGCAACTCGCCGCGCTGGCCAACAAGAAGGATCAGGCCGGCAAGCCTTCCCAGGTGGTCGCCCCGGTCGACGATGACGACGATCTCGACGAGGACGCGATCAACGCGGACGTCGAGGACGACGACGATAACGACGAGACCTAGACGCTCGTCGGGGCCAGGCCCGTTCCCCGATTCCCTATTTTGCTTCGGTGTCCCCGGCAGTTGAATAGGGAGCCGGGAAGCGGAGCCGGGATCGGAATGAGGCCCCAATCGGTGAGCCGTCCTCAATGAGGCCAAGGTGATCGCCGTTCCCGCCGGAAACGACTTGTCTTACCGTGCGCGGTGAGGCATAAGGTCCACCCTCGCGAAAGCTCTGTATGCCCAAGGTCAAGACACATTCGGGTGCCAAGAAGCGGTTCAAGCGAACTGCATCCGGAAAGTTCAAGTTCGCCCACGTGTTCAAGCGCCACTTGCTCACGGGCCGTTCGAAAAAGCGAAAGCGGCAGGCGCGCAACGGCGCATACGTGCCGGATGCGCATCATCACCAGATCGAGAAGCTGCTGCCGTACAAGTGAGGATTCACCATGCCCCGCGCTAAACGAGGATTCAAAGCACGCCGCCGTCGTAACCGCGTGCTCAAGGCTGCCAAGGGTTTCCGAGGCAAGCGCTCCAGCTGCCATGCGATCGCCAACGAAGCGGTCCAGCACGCATGGATGCATATGTACCGGTCGCGCAAGGTGCGGAAGCGGGACTTCCGGGCGCTGTGGATTCAGCGCATCAACGCGGCTGCTCGCAGCGTCGGTCAGAGCTACTCGAAGCTGATCGGCAAGCTAAACACGTCGAACGTCCAGCTCAACCGCAAGATGTTGGCGGAGATCGCGATCAGCGATCCGGTCGCGTTTAAGGCGATCGCCGCGATCTAGCGAACCGTCGGTGAGAGAAGATGGCGGCGGCTTCGCAAGAGCCGCCGTTTTTGTTTGTCCTTTGTTGGGTGCCCCATGAGCGCAAATGACCTGATCGCAAGCCTCGAGCAGCTGGGAACCGAGTTTCTGGCGGTGATCCAGCCGCTCGCCGACGAGCAGGCGATCCGCGCGGCTCAGGCGCAATTCCTCGGGAAGAAGGGCAAGGTGTCGGAGGTCATGAAGGAGCTCGGCAAGCTGCCGCCGAGCGATCGGCCGCTGGTGGGCGCCGCGGTCAACAAGGTCAAGCAGTCGATCGAGGAGCAAGTCGCGAATCGGCTCGGCGAGCTCGCCGCGGCAGTGTCTCGCGCGGATCTCGCACGCAAGGTCGACGTCACGTTGCCGGCGCGCCCGGTCGGTGGTGGCCAGCTCCATCTGCTCACGCAGGTGCGGCTCGAGTCGATCCAGATCTTCTCGGAGCTCGGGTTCGTCGTCGCCGACGGTCCGCAGATCGAAACCGACTGGCACACGTTCGAGGCGCTCGCGATCCCCAAGGACCACCCCGCGCGCGACATGCAGGACACGTTCTATGTGTCCGACGAGATCGTGCTGCGCACGCACACCAGCCCGGTTCAGGTCCGCACGATGCTGACGCGGCCGCCGCCGATCCGGATCGTCGCGCCGGGGCAGGTGTATCGCCGCGACGATGACCCGACGCACTCGCCGATGTTCACGCAGATCGAAGGGCTCGCGGTCGACGAAGGAATTTCGTTCGCAGACCTCAAGGGTGTGCTCATCCACTTCGTGTCGCGGTTCTTCCAGCGCGATCTAACGGTGCGGCTTCGCCCGTCCTACTTCCCATTCGTCGAGCCGGGCGCCGAGGTCGATATGCAGTGCAGCTTCTGCATGGGCTCGGGGTGCCGGCTGTGCAAAGGCACCGGTTGGGTCGAGATCGGCGGCGCGGGCATGGTCGATCCCGAAGTGTTCGTGAACTGCAAGATCGACCCGGAGCGCTACACCGGCTTCGCGTTCGGCATGGGCCTCGAGCGCATGGCGATGCTTCGCCACGGCGTCAACGACATCAAGTACTACTACGAGGGTGACGTGCGGTTCCTGGAGCAGTTCTCGTGAAGGTCCTGTGGAGCTGGCTCCTCGAGCTGTGTGATCTCGATCGACAACCCACCGTCGAGGATGGCGCTCGTGCGCTCACCCGCGGTGGTCTCGAGATCGAGGGCATGACCGATCTCGGCGCCGGGTTCACCGGTGTGGTGGTCGCGGAGGTGGTCGCAAAGCGCCCGCATCCGCAGGCCGAGAAGCTGACGCTGGTCGATGTGATCACCGAGCGCGGTGGCACCGCCACGCAGGTCGTATGCGGTGCGCCCAATGTGCCTGCGCCGGGCCGCAAGGTGCTATGGGCGCAGGTCGGCGCCACGTTGCCTGGTGGGATCACGCTCGCGGCAAAGCCGGTGAAGGGCATCGTGTCGCCGGGCATGTTGTGCGCCGAGGACGAGCTAGGGCTCGGCGATGATCATGCCGGTATCGTCGTGCTCGACGAGGATGATCGAACCCCGCTGGGTGCGCCCGCGCAACGCGCGCTCGGGATCGACGATTGGTTGCTCGAGGTCAACGCGCCGGCGAATCGCGGCGACGTGCTCGGTCATCTGGGTGTCGCGCGCGAGCTCGCTGCGATGCTGCGCGGCAAGGTCGTGCCGCCGGATCTCGACCTCGCCAGCCTCCAGACGGCCGGCTCGACCGGCGTGCACGTCGCGATCGTCGATCCGAACGAGTGCCCGCGGTACACCGCGCGCCGGATCGAAGGCGTGAAGGTGGCGCCGTCGCCGCGTCGGATCGCCCAACGATTGCGTGGCGTCGGGGTGCGACCGATCTCGAACCTCGTCGACATCACCAACTACGTCATGTTCGAGCTCGGGCAGCCGCTACACGCGTTCGACGCCGATACATTGAAGTCCGGCGTGATCGGGATCTCGGCCGCGGCCAATGGCGAGAAGTTCACCACGCTCGACGGGATCGAACGGACGCTCGTGCAATCGGACCTGGTGATCCGCGATGGCGATCGCGGGGTCGCACTCGCGGGGGTGATGGGCGGCCTGCACTCCGAGGTCACCGACAAGACCACGCGGGTATTGCTCGAGAGCGCGTGCTTCCGGGCGACCACGATCCGCAAGACCGCGCGCCGGCTCGGCCTGCATTCAGAGGCATCGCACCGGTTCGAGCGCGGCGTCGATCCCAATCTCGCCGCCATGGCATCGGCACGCGCGGCGCGGCTGATGTGCACGTTCGCAGGTGGCCGCATCGTCGGTGAGATCGTGGATTCGTATCCCAAGCCGAGGACCCCGACCGCGATCGCGGTTCGATTGCCGCGAGTGCGGATGCTCACCGGCGTCGAGCTCGACGTCGGCACGTGTCGCGATGCGCTCGAGCGGCTCGGCTGCGGCGTGGCGGTCACCGGCGAGATCCTGGACGTCACGCCGCCCTCGGCGCGGTCCGACGTCGCCCGCGAAGTCGACGTGATCGAAGAGATCCTTCGCGTCGTTGGCTACGAGCAGGTGTCGTCGAGCTTGCCCGCGCTGCGCCAAGCGCCGGGTGTTCGCCCCCGCGATTCGGCCGACGCGATCCGCGTCGCGCTCGCCTCGGCCGGGCTCAGCGAGGCGATCACGTTCGGCTTCCACTCGGTCGAGCGCAGCGGCTCGCTCGGCCTGCCAGCGACCGATCGTCGGTCGCAACCGATCGCGATTCGCAATCCGATGACCACCGATCAAGCGGTGATGCGAACCTCGCTATTGCCGAATCTGCTCGCTGCGGTCGCGCGCAACCAGAGCTACGGCCGTCGCGATGTCGGGCTGTTCGAGGTCGGCAGCGTGTTCCTGCGGCGAGGCGAGGGAGTTACCGAGCGGCCGATCTACGAGCTCGCCGACGAGCCGACCTGGGCAGCCGGCGTGTTCGCGGGCCAGCGACCCGGTCAGATCGGCAGCGGCGGTGCATGGGATGCGTTCGATGCGAAGGGGTATGCCCTGCGCGCGATCCGCGCCGTATCTGGAGACGTGACGATGCGCGCGCGTGCGACGACCAGCGCGGTGCATTTTCATCCTGGCGTTGCGGGCGAGCTGGTGTTGACGACCCACGACGGTCCGCTCGTCGTGGGTTGGTTCGGCGAAGTCCATCCGGACGTCCGTGCACGACTCGGCATCGATGGGCCCGCGTTCGCGTTCGATCTCGACGTCAGCAAGCTTCCGGCGGCTCCGCCTGCCCAGATGAAGCCGATCCCTCGGTTTCCGGGATCGGCACGTGACGTTTCGTTGCTGCTCGCCGAGGAGATTCCCGCGGCGCGGATCGAAGACGTGATCGCGCAGACCCATCAACCGCTGGTCTCGCGAACGCGTCTGGTCGAGGACTATCGCGACGCCAAGCTCGGCGCCGGGATGAAGAGCATGTTGTGGTCGATCGAATACCGATCGCCCGAGCGGACATTGACCGACGTCGAGGTCGACACCGCCCACGAGGCGATCGTGGCGAGGCTGGTCGAGAACCTGCCCGCCCAGCGCCGGTGAGCTGGTGGCGCTCTGGCCATAAGTCCAATGGACGACTGGGCCAACGGGAGATCGTTCGCGACCTTCGCCGAGTAATTGCAGCCACTTGGCCCACTCGAGTAGGCTTGGAGCCATGGCGAGAATGACCAAGGCCGACATCATCGAAGCTGTCTACGAGAAGGTGGGCGGGTTCTCGAAAAAGGAAGCCGCCGAGATCGTCGAGACCGTGTTCAACGTGGTCAAGGAGACGCTCGAGCGCGGCGAGAAGATCAAGATCTCGGGGTTTGGCAACTTCGTCGTGCGTGACAAGAAGGACCGCATGGGTCGCGATCCGCAGCGCGCGGTGCCGATTCTGATTCCCGCCCGTCGCGTGCTGACGTTCAAGCCCAGCCAGGTCCTGAAGAACATCTTGAACGGCCTGCCGCCGGGGCCGTGACCTGGGGCGGCCGAGCTGGCACCGCCAAACGCCACGCGCTCGAGGTGGCTCCGCGGTTGACCGCGCGTCGCTGATCGACTATCCATCGTTCGGCCCTGACGAGGCGTAGCGCAGCCTGGTAGCGCACCAGACTGGGGGTCTGGGGGTCGCAGGTTCAAATCCTGTCGCCTCGACAAGCCAAGGCCGATCGCCCCCAGCGATCGGCCGTTTTTTTATGCGGCGCGTGCCGAGGCTGATTCGCACGTTTTCGCGCTCGGCGGCGACGCGTCGCGCTCGATGCGACGACATTGCGAAGCCGATCGGCGATGCTCCCTCCGAGCATGCCTCGCCCACTTGTCCTGTGCTCCAACGACGACGGCATCGATTCGCCACACCTCATCGGTCTTGCGGACGCCATCGAACGGTTCGCCGATGTGCTGGTGGTGGCGCCGGAGCGCCAGCGCTCCGCCGCTTCACATGCGATCACGCTGCACAAGCCGCTGCGGCTTAGCGAGCGCGCGCCGCGCCGGTACTCGCTGTCGGGTACGCCGGTGGATTGCGTCTATCTCGGAATCTTGAAGCTGTGCGATCGAGTGCCCGCGGTGGTCGTGTCGGGGATCAACGACGGCTTCAATCTCGGCAGCGACGTGTTCTATTCGGGCACGGTTGCCGCGGCGGTCGAAGGCGCGTTGCGTGGATCGGTCGGTGTCGCGTGCTCGCTCGCACCGCGCGCGAAACACGCCGATGCTGCGATCGCGTTTGCCGCTGGCGTCGTTCGCGCCGCGATCGACCACCCGCTGCCCGCTGGGACCGTGCTGAACGTCAACATGCCGGACACCGGCAGCGATCGCTACGAGTGGACCACCCTCGGCCAACGGCGGTACGAGAATGACGTCGCCGAGCGCCAGGATCCTCGCGGTCGGCCGTATTACTGGGTCGGCGGCGGTCCGGTCGGCCACGATGACGTGCCGGGCAGTGATTGCGTCGCGGTCGCGACCGGCCACAACAGCATCACGCCCATGCACCTCGATCTCACCGATCGCAACCACATCACGAAGCCGCCGTGGGACGTCGACGGCTATTCGGTGGTGATAGGCTCCGCGCGATGAACCGGCGAGCAGCTGCGGTGATCTTGGGCCTCGCGATGACGATGCTCGCATGCGCGTGTCCGGGCAAGCAGACGCCCGGCACGGGGGCAGGGACGGGCAGCGGTGTCGCCTCGAACGACTGCGAAGCGATTCGCGGAAAGATCGAGCAGATGTATCGAGCGGACGCCGAAGCCAACGAGCCCAAGCGGGTGAACGAAGCCGTGGCAGACAACACATCAATGGTGATGGCGGACTGCGCCAAGGCGCCCGACCAGGTCGCCGCATGCGTCTCGGGGGCGGCTACCGTGAAGGACATCGAAACCAGGTGCCTCTCGCCGATCGACGACGAGGGGTCCGAAGGGGACCAGCTGGTCCGCTAGCAACTCACGTGCACGAGGCGTGTCTTATGGTGATGCATCGAATCTTCTTGATCGCGGCCCTGACGGCGTGCGGCGGCTCGCAGTCGCCGACCGGTAGCACCGGGCCCGACCAGCCTGTGGCGAGCGACACCCGGTCCGAGCTCGAGCGCCGGCGCGATGCAGGCTGCGAGCAGCTCGGCCCCAAGATCACCGAATGCGCGCTCGCCGATGCCAAGGCGGCGCTCGCCGCTGGGTCGATCAAACAAGCGCAGTTCGATCAGGACACCGCGCCGGCGGTGCTAAAGAAGAACACCTCCGAGTTCATCGACCAGTGCAAGACCCACCAGCTGAGCTCGCGCCAGGTCCGCGTGCTCGAGGTGTGCTTCAAGGAGGAGCAGGAATGCGACCCGCTGCTCGCCTGCTTGGATAACTTGAACGCACCCGGCGCGAACTAAGTACCTCGCCACAGAGGATCTGACGGATTGATCGCGCCGATCCATCGCCGATCGCTTCGTTGCGCTCGCTGGCGTTACCGCTAGTAGCGCTGCGCTCGCGCGCCTCGCCCTCGGCGCGCCTCGACGCCCTCAACCCATCATCTCCTCTGTGTCGAGGTACTAGAGCTGCTAGCGCGGATCTGCGACGCGGCCCATAAACAGCACCAACCCGCTGGTGTTGTCGACGATGAAGTACAGAAACGGGTGATCGGCGTTGAACGGCTCGGCCTGGCTCGGCGCCGCGCCCGCACGCGTCATCACCACCGCGGTGGCAGCCGCGGCTTCCGTTCCCTTCTCGTCGACCTTGACGAACGCTTTGTGAAACACCTCCGAGATCGACATCGGTTTCTCCGAGGTCATTCCCGTGAAGTCGGCGCGCTTCGGATCGAAGGCCTGCTTGATTCCGAGCGCCGCGAGCTCCGGTTTGAGCGCGAGCGGATTCGGCGGATCGATCGTGAACTTGGGCAGTGCGACGGCCACCATCGTCGACGCTAGCTTGCCGCGCCAACTCGCGAACTTCGCGGCGGTGAGCTTCGTCTCGATCTTGGCGAGCCCGTCGACCGCGTCCGGCAGCACGATCAGCATCGCGGTGTCTCCGCCTTGGTACGGAAGCTCGAGCATCGCCATGCCATCCGCTTTCGCGAGCCGGAAGTGCTCGCGCTGCACCATGGTCGGCACCGGCTTGGTGGTCTTTGCGGTGACCGAGAACGGACGGTCGGACGTCGCGTCCACGCTGAATGGTTCCTGCCAACCGGCGAGGAAGTAGATTGCGTTGACCAGCGCGAGCCGCGTGCTGCTGTCGATCGCGCCCTGTGGGATCAGATCTTTGATCCGATTCTGGGTCTGGTCGGCGACCCACTGGTTGATGTGGATGCGCGCCGGATCCGGTGCCTTGAGGAAATCCACCGCCTCTAGCGGCGCGCCGAACGCGGTCTTGGTCTTGTCGACGAATGCGGGCTCGAATTTCGCGGTCTGCTCGCCGAACAGTCGATTGGCGATCCGTAGCGTGAGCTTCCGCGATGGGTCCTGTAGGTTTGCCGCGAGCTTCCCCCAGTTGGTGAACACCGATGACGTGTCGGCTCCGAGGTGGAGCACCTTGCGCATCTCCTCGGCAGTCGCGCCCTTCGCTCCGCCCCACGTCATGGTCAGCGCGGCCGCGATACTGGCAGGTGAGATCGCCGAGTTGCCCGGCGTCGCGCGGGTCTTGGCGTAGAGGTCGAACGCGAATGCATTGGCTCCGCTTGCGAGCGCCTTGGCATCGGCAGTGGCAAGCGGTGGCGCGAGAGGAGCGGTTGGCTTGGCTGGCTCCGGAGGCGGCTCCGCAGGGGCCGCCGGCTCGGTCGGCGGAGGCGGACTGGTCGTGATCGGAGGGGGCGGTGGCATCGAAGAGCCCGAGGCCGGTGTCCCTTCGGGTTGGTTTTTTGCACAGGCCGATCCGGTGATCGCCAAGGCACACAGTGTCGATCGAGCAATCCATAAGCGGGGCGTAACCATAGACGACATGATGGATCGCAACGCACGAGGCCTGCACTCGTGCTGGTGACGAAACCCACATCTCGCGAAGAATCGGCGACCGCAACCGGAGCGATGACCCTGCGCTTCGGCGACTCGTGCACGCTGGTTTACGCGCATACGCGGCCAAACCGGCCGGCCCTCCGCTTTATGACGGATCCGCTACTCGCCCCATGAACAGGATGAGTCCGGTCTTGCGGTCGACGATGAAGTACAGGAATGGATGATCGGCTTTGAACACGACGATCTCGGGTGGCGGCGGGGCGGCGCCGACACCTTCATAGCCGGTTGCCGCCGCTGCCTCGGTGCCTTCTTCGTCGACCGCAACGTACGCTTTATGGAACAGCTCGGAGATCGAAAGCGCGGTCTTGGTGGTTAGGCCGGTGAAGTCTGCGAGCGCAGGATCGAACATCCTGTTCACTCCGAGCTGCATGAGGACTCGCTTGAGGACGGTCGCTTGCGCCGGCCGGATCGTGAATTTGGGCAGCGCCACTTCCACGTCCCCGGGGGTCAGCTTGGCTCGCCAGCTGTTGAATCGATCGGCATCGAGCTTCGACTCGATGTCCGCGATCCCCTCGATCGCGTCGGGCAGCACGATGAGCATCGTGGCCTCGCCGTCTTGATACGGAAGCTCGAGCATCGCCATGCCATCCGCCGTGGCAGTTCGAAACGCCGCAGTTTGGTGCATGGTCTGGACTAATTTCTTGGTCGTGGCGGTGAGGGCAAACGGCCTGGGTCTGGTGTCATGCCGTTCGAACGGGCTCCGCCACTTGGCGAGGAAATAGATCGCGTTCACGAGGGTGAGCCGGGTGCCGCTGTCGACGGCGCCTGCTTGCAAGAAGTTCGTGATCCGGTTCCTGGTGCGCGCCGCCACCCACTGATTGATACGAGCTCGCGCCTGCTCCGGCGCTGTGACGAAGTTCACCGGCTCGAGCGAGGCGCCGAACGCGGACTTCGTCGCATCGAGGAAAGCCGGATCGAACGCGGCGGTCTGTTCGCCGAACAGTCGATTCGCGAGCCGCAGCGTCAGCTTGCGAGCAGGATCTTGAAGGCCGGCGGCGAGACTGCCCCACGCCCGGAACACCGAGGTCTCATCGCCTTCGAGGTGCAACGCCCTGCGTAGCTCGTCAGCGGTTTCTCCGCGTGCCCCACCCAACGTCATCGCGAGCGCTGCGGAGATGCTCGCCGGCGACACCGCCGAGTTGCCACGATCGGCTTGTAGCCGCGCGTGGAGCTCGAACGCGAATGCATTGCTACTGGCGGCGAGTGCGTTCGCATCAGCGTCAGAGATCGCGCCCACGGTTGGCACCACGGAGTCGTCCGCGCCAGGCGACCGTGGGTCTACAGAGGGTTCGGCTTGTTTCTGGGTGCACGCGGCGGACGTCGCGATCGCGAGCACGCACACCGTTGATTGCAAACACATCGTCGATAGATCCTGCTCGTTGAACGAGCAGCGCGCTTGTTCGGGTGACTGGGGACACGCGCCAAACTCATCCGCGGCGCGCACTGGTAATTGCTGATAGCTCGCTCACTGGACGGCACTCAGCGTTGCGCCACAGTCACAGGTCAAGACGCCAGAACGCGATTGACACCTCCCAGTCACTGCGGGCAGGTTCCGGCCATGGTCGTGTTCCTGCTGGCGGTGCTCGCGCTGACGTTGTTCGTGACGTTCGCACGGCGACCCGCCCAGCCTGGAGAGCGCCTCCCGACGGCTCGACCGCTCGTGCTCGATCTCTCCGATCTCGAAACGGCGACCGGCGCGTCGGGCGGGAAGCCGACCGTCAGCTCGAAGCCGGCGGATCGACCTCGTCAACCTTGATGATGAGGTGAACCTCGGCGCCGGGAACGGCGAGCGGGCAGAACCACAGCTTGATCTCGAGCGGCGGCTCGTTGTCACGGGTAAGTCGGGCGCGGCGCTCATGCGGCTTGCCATCGACGTGGCAGCCGCGGACAGCAGGCATGAAGCCAGGCACGAGATCGGCGAGGTTGGTCTCCGAGATGTGCGCGCCTTCGAGGCCGTCGTCGCGACCGATCAGCTCGGCGAACGCGGAGTTGAATTGAACGATGCGGCCTTCGAACGCGAGCAACGCTTGCGGCATCCGCGAGCGGTCGAACGCGGCGAGGATATTGGCATCGCGCGGTCGTTCGATTCGATTCGAGCGTCGACGGCGGCCGAGCTCCAGCATGTCCATCACGTTGTTGAGCTCGTAACGAAACGCAGCGATCGAGGCATGGCGCTGGCGTGGGTCCTTGGCCATCGCGCGCGCGATCAAAGCCTGCACGGCGTCGTCGACTGGCTCTCCCCGGCGGCTCGCGAGCGGTGGAATCGGCTCGTGCACGTGCGCCATCATGATCTCGACGACGTTGCCCTCGAACGGCAACGTGCCGGTCATCATGTAGTACCCCAGCACGCCGACCGCATAAACGTCTGCCGCGATCGACGGCGGGGAACCCGACGCTCGCTCGGGCGCAAGGTAGTGCGGGCTGCCGCTGACTTCTTGCTCCTGAATGCCACCAGCGCGTCGCGCGAGTCCGAAATCGAGGAGCCGTGCGATCCGCCGCCGCCGCGATCCCGCGGTTCCGGCCTCGGCAGTGAGCAAGATGTTTTCGGCTTTGACGTCACCGTGGATGATGCCGCGGCGATGGATGTGGTCGAGGGCGTCGCAGACCTGGCACAAGATGTCGCAAACTCGACGCATCGACATCGGCGGATCGCCGGGGCGGACCAGCGGATCGCCTTCGATCAGCTCCATGACCATGTATGCGCCGAGCTGCGGATCTTCGCCGTAGTCGACGACCGACACGATGTTCGGATGTGAGATCTCGCTCGCGAGCTTGGCCTCTTCGTTGAAACGCGCGCGCGCCGCCGAGTCGAGCGCAAACGCCGGCGAGATCACCTTGAGCGCGAACGGCTTGCCGAGCTGCAGATGCCGCGCGCGATAGACGCGCCCCATTCCACCTTCACCGAGGCCGCCATCGATCGCGTAGCGATTGCCAACCGTCGCTCGTTCCGGCACGTAACGATCTTACCTGCCAGCCACAGGGCAGGGCGGCGACCGAAGCGGTTTCGCTAGGTGCGTTGCAGTGGTTGTGTGGTCCTGGTTGCACAACCCGCAGCCGTCGGGCAGAGTCCTGGCTTTCGATCCCATAGCTCAGGTGGATCAGAGCGGCGGTTTCCTAACGTCGCGCGCGAGCTAGATCGATCGCGAAGTTGACGGAACCACTGTCACGCGTGCAACGTCGGCAACGCTGATTGCGGCGGAAACGCGCTGCCTCTGCACCATTGGTGCACCACGGTGTTGCTCCGACGAGCAACCTGATCCGCCGGCAGCACTGATCGCTCCACCGGGCGGCGCTGGCTACGCCGAAAACCATTCGGCGGACGTCCGTGTCGAAGAGTCGCCTGCCAGACTATGTCCAAGCGGTAACGACCGCTTCGAAGCGCTGGAAGCTGGGCCGCTGGCGGAGAACATCGAGCGCATCGGGTCGCTGAAGCACCGCCAAGGCGAGTTGGGTCCGCGCCGCAGCTGGAGGCGTTGGCTTGCCGTAAAACTGCGTCTTGAGTACTCGGCGGTTGTACTGGCGCTCGGGATCCGCGAGTCCGTCGCGGATCGCTAGGAGCCATGCCTCCATCGTTTGCACTGGCACGGCGACGCCGTGTTGTCCGCCGACCGTGACCCATGATGGCGGAGGAGGATTGATCGACTGCGAGAGCCAGCACTCGCGGCAGGAGTCATCATCGGCGATCGCGAATGCTACTGGCGTGCACGTCGACTCATGTTCGAGTCGCGACTTTCCGGCACCATCATTGTCGATGGCTAGGAGAGCGTGTTGCACCCCAGCGGCCGCCGCGGCGGTCAGAAACGCGGGGGCAAGTTTCGCAACAGACTTACAACCGGTAAACGCATAGGTTCCGCACCATGCAGTCACCGGACTTCCGCGAACCAGCTCGATCAGGTAGCGGTACAGCTCACCATCACACGCGTGGTACTCGCTGGCGATCGCAACCCGCAACGTCATGGCTGCTCGGTGCCGGCCTCGTTGAAAACGCCGTTCGACAGGAGCTCGCCCGGGTCTGAACGCTTCAGGGTGTCAGCGATGTCCGTCATCTCCGATAGCTGCCGGACGATCGTTCCCGTCGGTCCACGACGGAACGTTAGTATCGCCTCGGGTTCGTCACGGAACACGTTGAGAAGCGCCGGTGAATGCGTTGCCATGATGAACTGTACGCGCCGCTCGTGCACGAGCGTGCGAAGGATGTCCACGAGCTCTAGCAACCGTCGAGGATGAACACCACGTTCGGGCTCCTCCATCAGCAGGATGGACTCCATGGGCGCTTCGATCGCATGCGCGATGAGACCCGCAAAAATCATGACTCCATCCGAGACTTGGTTCGAATCGAAGCGTTCGCCGTCCTGCTGTTCGAACATCAGTCGCACCATCCCAGCTTGATCGCACTTGATCAGAACGCGGCGCATCTCAGGTAGGCACTTGTCGACGAGCTCGTTGTATTTTTGAAACTTCTCCGGTTCTTCCATCTGCCATTTCGCGACGAGTGCGGCGAGCCCGGATCCTTCCGGCGAAATCGACGCATTCGGCGCCAGCTGGTTGTCGACGCGTAGTACAGGTACCTGCAGGTGCACGCTGCGCACGCCGATCATGGGCAGGACTGCAGCAGCCACGTCGTACATATTGGGCTGATCTGGATGGCTTCTCGGTAGGTCGAAGATTGCAAAACCCACCTTCGGTGAACCGAGCCCCGTGGAGTTCATCGCGATAGGAGCCTCCGTTCCGAACACGCCGCCGTGCTTGACGAAGACCTTTCGAACTCTGGTCACCTGCTCGTTGAATGTGAGCCTGCTCTTGTCTCTCTTCGGCTTTGGCGCCCAGTCCGCCTGCATCGCGTAGGATGCTTTCGCAAGCTCTCCTGTGGCAGCGCCCTCTTGGTCCCTGCCTGGAAACTCGACATCCCACTCCAACTTCAGCGTTCCGTCGCTGGCAATCGGCCGGTGCCAGCGTTGAGGCATGTCGCTACCTCGCCGACGGACGAAATCGAACACACTGAGGAAGTTGGTCTTCCCCGAGTTGTTGGCGCCAACGATCACTGTGATCGGCTGCAGCGGACAGCGTTGGAGCTCACCGAAACTCATGTAGTTCTGGAGGCGGACCTCGCTGATCATTGGAACGACGGTACACCGGGATCTGCCTCGAGTTGCAGTTTGTCAGACCGATCGGTTAACCCGGTCGCGATGCAGCCAACTGCATTACCGCTGACGAGCTGGCCGGCTCGTAGAGAGTGCTCCCTTCGGGGTTCCAGGGCACTCTCGTTCAGCGGTCCTTCCTTTCTCGTCGGTGGAACCTTGGGAAAAGGAACCCCCCGATGTTCATGCCGCCATGGCTGCGACCGATCGCAGTCGACACGAGCGACGCCGCTGAGCTGACGCCGTACGAGACTGCTCGGCAAGCCGATCAGTGCGAAAAGGAATTCCTCGACGCCAATCCCACTTGGCGACGCGTCGATCAGCTCCGCGCACGATGCTATCGCGCGAAATCGATCGAGCAGTTCCGTAGGGCCTGCGGTGAGGCCCGACATGCTGAGTTGGTGGCGCGCTACCGCCAGTCCGCGGAACTTCGCGAGTACCTTAGGAGCGGGCGGACGCCCGAACTGACGAGGCACGTACCGCGAGCGAATTGCCGCCGTGCCCCTCGTCGAGCTGGAGTCGCCCGCCACGTTTGCTCGGCGGCGAAGTCGACCGCCGATCCAGACCCAGAACCTCCGACGGCGCCTCCGCGGATTTCACTGCCAGCTCGTAGTGGTAGTGAAATCTCGGTCGGAGGTGCCTCGTGATCGGCGCCGAGCGTCCGCCGCGCCGCGCTGACTATCACGCGACCGCCGCGTACATCGGCATTCCCGTCGGCACGCTGAGAGCCTGGGTCTCGCGCCGGCAGATTCCGCACATTCGACTCGCTGCGCGGATCGTCCTGTTCGATCTCGACGTGATCGATCAATGGCTCGCTGATCGCACCGTCGGTGTTGGCGAGGTGCGGTCATGACGCCGACGACGAGAAAGCGGCTTGCGCACTCGCTGGCCCAATCCCTCGACGCTGCCGAGCAGATGGCGATTGCCGTCGACGGCGGCTTCGGCGAGCTCGCGATGGCCGCGATCGAAGCCCAACCTCGAGGTTCCGCGCGCGAGCTCGAGGCTGCGACCTGGGCACGGCGCGCGACAGCACGTGGGCTTGACAGCGTGGTCACGATCGTTCGGCCCGGCGCCTCCGATGACTGGGTCGATGCTCATGGGGCGCTGCTGTTCGCTCTCGAGCAGCAGCGGACGCGCGCGGAAGGGGGAGTGTGATGCCTGGCCGCATTCGCACGATCAAGCCGGAGCTGAGAGAGTTGCTCGCCTTCGCATCGCTCTCCGACGGTGCGGCGCGGCTGTTCTTGATGCTCCCCACCATGGCTGACGACAAGGGCCGCTGTCCCGCCGCACCGAGCCAGCTCGCAGGCGCAGTGTTCTTCGTGAAGCAGAGGTCGGCCAACGTGGTCGGCCAGCTGTTGGCCGAACTGGAGGCCGCGGAGCTGATCCGCAGGTACCAAACCAAGGGAGGATCCTTCCTGGAGATCGCGGGCTGGTCTGACAAAGGGTCCGCGACCTACCAATTCATCAAGAAACCTCACCCCTTTAGATTTCCGGCACCTGAGTGGGAAACGGAGACCCCGGGAGAGACCCGTGTAGAGCACCGGCCAGACTCCCCCGATCTCGAACAGCGATCTTCGAACAGCGAGCGCGAGCCCGAAAGCGAGCGCGATCGCTGCTCAGAGCTCTCTCCAAGTAGCCCTCCGCCGCCTGCGCCGGGCGGCTGGGTGCCGCCGGCTGGCGGTAGGGCAGAAGCTGCAATCCAGGACCGGATAGGATCGGGCGAGCTGACCGACGCGCAGGTGCGAAGAAGCATCGCGAAGTTCTGGGACACCGCAGCCGCGCGCGGGAAGAGCTACGGCGAGGCTCACGCGGACGCCGCGATCGCGAAATGGATCCGCGACGAGCGCGCATCCACGAAGCGTTCACGTGACAAGTTACGGTTGCCCGTCGACGAGGACGGCGCGTACCCCGAGTACTTCACAAGAGCGCTCTCGAAGTCTCGCGTTCCCGAGCATCCGTACGGATGGGCGCTCGAAGGTGACGACGGAGAGCTCTGGATCTTCGATGGCCGTCTGTTCAACGGCAGTGTGGTTGATTCCAACGATGCGCAGCACTCCGAGCTTCTAGAAGACGCTCGCGAGTTCATCGTGGCCGGCCGTCGAGCCTGGGACTTCAAGCCATCGCCGCGCCGGGGCGACACGTGAGTTACGCGCCACCCCATTCAAAGCGGTTCGAGCTACGCGTCCAGCCACAACGGTTGGACGCCTGGCGCGAGCTTGCAGCACGCGAGGGGGTTCCTGTGGCCGACATGGTTCGCCACGCAATGGAGTACGCAGCAGCGAACATGCCTTCCGGCTACGTTCGGCGTCTGGCGCGCGAGCAGGCGGAGGCAGCGCTCGCAGACTTCGATCGCGTACGTACGTTATCCGCCACAGCACAGCCCGGCGCTGGAAACGTACGTACAGACGACGACACTCGACGAGCAGTTCAGCAGGTTCAACCTGGGCCGCGTGTTTCCGGCGATGGATGCAGCGCATGCACAGAGCGTCGGGACGGACGCGTCGCGTGTGCGCACGTCGTCGACGATCGCGAAATTATTAGGGGCCAAGAAGGACAGCCCGGGCTCCGAAAATGACCCGTTCGGGGTTGGAAAAGGCCTGAGTTTCAAGATGACCAAGGTCAAGCGAGCCAAGATGAAAGCGAAGAGCAAGCACGGGGGCGCGCGCCGCGGCGCCGGTGGTCCGCGCAGCAGGATCCCTGCCGATGTCATCGCGCGACTTGGCGAGTGCCCCACGAATCCGCGTGAGATCCGGATCTGGTTTGCACGGATGCTCGTGGAGCTGACGAAGCTCGCGATGAAGGGGGAGGTCGATAGTGGCCTGGCAGCGACACTGCGGGCGACCGCAGGCGCTGTCGAACGCATGCTCCCTCCTGAGCCAGCTCCTCGACACGCCGAAGACGATGTCGACGATGTCGACGAAGACGACGTCGAGGGGCCGGAGCTCGAGCAGGTCGATGAGGACTACAGCGGAGCTTTGCGTGTCGGCTAGTCGCTGGACCGAGATCTCTTCGCAGCGGCACCCATCGCTATTCATCACCACCCACGAGTTGACATCGCCGTGCACGACCTTTAACCAGCGCGCGATGAGCGAGCCGTTACCGGACCTGATGACGCTCGACGAGGCTACCAAGGTTCTTCGTATCTCGATCGGCACGATGTACCGGTGGATCAACTCCGGTCGTGTTCCCGTGCATCGCGTCGGACACCGCCTCTTGGTGCCACGGCAGTCGCTGCGAGACCTTCTGACCACGAGCATCGTCGATGCGTCGACGCTCAACGCGAGCTCATCTCGTGCGCGGAGTCGCAGCCGATGACCCCGCTACAGCTCTTCACCTAGACGCTGAAAGGAATCATGGCTATCGAACCTGCAATCCCTGCCGCGAGCATGACGCTCGAGGACATCAACGCGATCGTCGCGACCAACGAGATCGAGGAGCGTGAGGACCGCGAAGCCGAACTCGAGGCAAGGCGTGCCCGCGCGGCAGCGCAACGCAAGCAAGAGCAAACTGTCGCCGCAGCCCGCATTGAACTCGCAAGCGACCTCGGTACGAGCTCGGCGTTTCTGCAGACGGCACTCGACATGCGATCCGGAGGACATACACGTGTCGACCGCGTGAGCGAACCGCTTTGGTGGGCCCTGGGAAGCCTCAACGGTCATGTGCCCGACGTGGATATGACTGCCGTGCTCGAGGCGCGGCATGCGCTTGCGGCGGAGAGTTCGCTCCCCGCCGTTCGACGCGACGACAAGGTCTTCGGCGGCGACGTCGCGAAGCGCATGCGTCAGCTGCCTTCGGTGCCGCCGCGGCCGATCGGCGTCGGTGACGTGTGGTGCGAAACCGTGTGCAAGCTGCACGGTCTCTCGTACGACCGTCACCCGTCACCAATCGACCTTGAGCCTGATCGTGTTGCTCGGGAGCGAGTCTTCAAGCTCCGCGACTCCGGCAAATACGACCCAAAGGACTCGCACCGAAACAATGAGATTGCGTATCGCGAGCTCGAGCTGCTGGAACACAAGCGCAAGGAACTCGTCGACCAAGCCGTCGGGGAGCGTCGTCGCTCGACCGCGGAATTCCGGGCCAAGCTTCTGTCCGTCGTCGATTCCACCATCGCGAAGCTCGATCTCGGGCTCGCTTGGTGGTGGGCGATGCAGCTGCGCCGGCACGTCGCTGGTGAGCGCGCTCGCATAACTGACTTCGATCGCGTGCTCGCGACTACCAGCGCGCTCGGCGTTCGGTTCCCGTTCGAAACTCTCCAACCCAAGGTCAAGTGAACATGTCGTTAGCCAATCGCGCTCACCGCATCGAATCTATCCCCGCGCTTTCCGCACGCGCACAGCAGTTCGCACAACTCTTCGGCTACGCGCCTCCTGGCGGTGTCGCCACAAACCTTGCCGGCAAACACGGCACGACGATCGCGAACGATTCCGATCTCGACGCTGCTCGCGTCGGGTTCCATGCCGCGTTCCTGCAGCAGATCGGCCTCGACGCAACTCCGATCGATGCGCTGTACACCGAGATTTCGAGTCGACATCGCGTCGAGGAGTACAAGTGGCTCGGTGACCTGCCAGGCTTCACCGAGTGGACCGGCGATCGCAAGCTGTCCGGCGTCGACGCATTCAGCTTCAGGCTCGCGAACAAGAAGTGGTCGAACGGCATCCGCGTCAATAACGACGACTGGAAGGACGACAACCTCGGGCTTCTCCCGGTGCAGGTGAGAGGACTCGCCGCGCAAGCCAAGCGCCATCGGTGGGACATGATGGTCAAGCTGTTGCTCAACGGCTTCGATGGCGCGGCATATCCCGATGTCGGCAATGGGCTCGGGTACGATGGAGCGTTCTTCTTCAGTGACTCGCACGCGACAGGAGATAACAAGCTGGCCCTCGCGCTCGATGCGACCAACCTCGCTGCCGCCGAGCTCTTGCTCGCATCGCAAACGACATACACCGGCGAGCCGATGTATCTCCGCGGCACGCATATCATCTGCGGACCTAAGCTCGAACCCGTCGCACGGAAGATCATCACCCAGGAGGCGATCGCGGGCGGCGAGTCGAATCCGAACCGCGGCCGGTACGAGCTGATCACGTCTCCGTTGATCCGCGGCACGTATGACGACTACTGGTTCCTCGCGGACCTGTCGCAGCCGGTGAAGCCGCTGCTGTTCCAGATGCGCGAGGAGATCTCGACGAGTGCCGTGACCGCAAACAATAGCGTGCCGCGCTTCATCAACGACGAGCTCTGGTTCGGTGCCGAGGCCCGCTACAACGTGGGTTACCTTGAGCATCGCCTGATCGTCGGATCGACGGTCGCGTGAACGTTTCGCCGAACGTGGGCCAGCGGCCCGGTGTGGAGCGCAGGGAGATCCTGCGACGCCTCCTGGCGGGAGGTCATGAATCAGAGCGCCGCGATGCAATCTCCTTAGCGTCACGGCCCACGTTCGGCACCTTTTCTCAGGTGAACGAAGATGAGTGAGAACAGAGCCAACATCGAAATCACGGCGACCTCGAACAGGCTGAATTCGGGACTCCGCGCCGCTGCTACCAAGATGGGGCGGTGGGAAGCCGAGATCATGCAGACCTCCAAGCGCAGTGGTTCGGCCACCGCCGCAGCGTTCGCGGGCAACTTCGCCGCGAACCTCGCGTCGCGAGGACTCGACATCGCTGCCGATCAGGCGCGCGCGGCGCTCGACTTCGATCGCCAGCTCGTCGACCTCCAGATCGCGACGGGAAAGACTCGAGGCGAAATGTCGGCGATCGCCGACGCCGCGCGTGCGGTCTCGAGTGCGGTGGGTCTTTCCTCGGCTGAGGTTCTAGCCGGCGCGCAGCGCTACGTCGCGATCACGGGCGACGTCGATGGCGCCACGACTGCGATGAGCTCGTTTGCGCGCATCGCTCGCGCAGCTGGTGCGCCCGTCGAAGACGTGTCCAAGGCAGCAGCCGCGCTTCGCGATAACCTCAACCTTGACCCCTCGCAGTTCGAGGCGGCCTTCGGCGGGCTGATCGCACAAGGCAAGGCTGGCAGCGTCGAAGTGAAGGACCTCGCTGCGGAGCTCGCTTCCTTGGCGCCGCAGTTCGCTCAGTTCAAGGGCGCTGGAGGACTCGGCAGCGTCGGCGAGCTCGGTGCCGCGTTCCAGATCGCGAAGAAGGGATTCGGCGATGCGAACACCGCCGCGACCGGCCTGAAATCGATGATGACCGCGCTCACGCAGAACGCCGATCGATTCGCGAAAGCTGGCATCCGCGTCTACGACAAGGATCCGAAGACCGGCGTGAAGACGCTGCGGAACTTCTCGGAGATCTGGGCGGACATCAACAAGTCCAAGCTGGTCAACGACCCGACCGCGCTGGGCAAGGCCTTCGGACGCGAGGAGGCTACGCGCACGTTCCGCATGTTCCAGCAGTACCCCGCACTATTCGAACAGCTGATCGCCGCCGGCAAGGAGTTCGGGACCGTGCAGCAGGACCTCG
>JBFXAI010000058.1:0-35467 GCA_050184455.1 Kofleriaceae bacterium
CCGGCCTGAGGCCGCCTGGGGCCGTGTGCTAAGGTTGAACCGTGAGCGCGCGGCAACGGTTGATTGGAAATGTCCAGATCACCCGCGGGGCGTTGATCGTCGCGTGCCTCGAGATCGGCCTGTCGATCGTCTATGTCTTCCTGGACGAGGCGACCAAGGCGACGTTTACCAAGTACCTAGTCGCCACACCTTCGGGGGTGTTCGAACATGGTCGGGTCTGGACGCTGGCGACCACCACGTTCCTTGCGTTCGACTTCTTCACGCTGCTGTTCCACGGCTTGCTGTTGTGGATGTTCGTGCCGACGCTCGAGCGGTTTTGGGGCACGGCGCGGTTCTATCGGTTTGTCGCGATCACCTCGTTGGTCGGCAACGCCTGCGGTGTGGCGGCCGGGTACCTGATGGGATCGATGGCCCTTCCGCTCAACGGCCTGAACCCGTTCATCTACAGCTCGGTGGTCGCGTTCGGGATCGTCTATGCACGACAGCCCGTGCAGTTCTTCGGGGTTCTGCCGCTCACCGGTCGCCAGTTGATGTACGGCTTCATTGGGTTCCTCGCCCTGTTCATCGGGCTGCAGCAGAAGTGGGAAGAGGGCGTGTGGCTCGCTTCCGCGATGATCGCGGCGGCGATCATGACCTCGAAGAAATGGAGCCCGGGGCTGGCGTGGCGGAAATGGCGCGTCCAGCGCGCGCGCGCAAATCTCACGGTGATGCAGGGCGGTCAGAGCAAGCCGGCCAGCAAGCGCGACGAGCAGAAGTGGCTCAACTGATCTAACGCTTCGCCTCACGCTCGGGTCACCCTCGGGCGGCAGAGCACATCGATTCGGAATCTGCGTCAGAAACGATCTCGCGTTTCTCTCGCTTCGTCGCCGGTCCCCGGCGGGACAGCACCCCTATCACCCGTGATACGGTGGCTCCGATGGAACAGGAAGGTCCCGAGTTCGACTCTGGTACCGGGCTTACGACCTTGTTCGAGGGCGAGTGGGCGACCGTCCGGCGTCTTCGCAAGGGCAAGCTTGTGGTGGTCAATGGCGCCGACCAAGGCAAGGAGATCGAGATCTCCAAGCCGCGCGTCACCGGTGGGCGGAGCATCATCAGCGATCTCGTCGTTCAAGACAAAGCGGTCTCTGGGACTCACTTCGAAGTCTCCGCGCGCGACGACGGCTATCGCTTGCGCGATCTCAACTCGCGCAATGGAATCTACGTCGGTGATCTACGGATCCGCGAAGTGTTTCTTCGTCCGGGGACCGTGTTCCGGATCGGTCACACCAACATCCAGTTCCAGACGCTGCAAGACGTCGTCGAGATCGAGCTGTCCAAGAAGGATCGGTTCGACGCGATGCTCGGTGCGTCTCCCGCGATGCGCGAGATCTTCGCGCACCTCGAGAAGGTCGCACCGAGCGATCTGACGTGCTTGATCACCGGTGAGACCGGCACTGGTAAAGAGATGGTCGCGCGCGCGTTGCACAACGCGTCGGCGCGCAAGTCGAAGCCGTTTGTCGTGCTCGATTGCGGATCGATCCCGCGCGAGCTGATCGAGTCGACGCTGTTCGGTCACGAGAAGGGGAGCTTCACCGGTGCGGTCGCGCAGCACGTCGGCTGCTTCGAGCAGGCGAGCGGCGGCACGATCTTCCTCGATGAAATTGGCGAGCTCGATATCTCGCTCCAGCCCAAGCTGCTGCGCGTGCTCGAGCAACGCGAGATCAAGCGGGTCGGCGGCGATCGCACCCACAAGGTCGACGTCCGCGTGCTCGCAGCGACCAACCGCGACTTGCGCGAAGAGGTCAACCGCGGCACGTTCCGCGAGGATCTCTACTTCCGGCTCTCGGTGGTTCACGTCGAGCTGCCGCCGATGCGCGAGCGCCGCGAAGACATCCCGACGCTGGCGAACTTCTTCCTTCGCGATGTCGCGAGCCGTCGTGGCATGACGATGTCATTCGCGCAGGACGCGATGACCGCGCTGATGAGCCACTCGTGGCCCGGCAACGTTCGCGAGATGCGCAACGTCGTCGAGCGGGCGTCGGCGTTGTCCGATGGCCCGGTGATCACGCGCGCCGACCTGGTGTTCGGGCGCGAGATGGGGCCCTCGCTGCTCGTTTCGCACGATCTCGCGCAGGCGGGTGCTCAAGCAGCGCAGCGCGCCGCCGCTCAACTCGCTGGCGTCGAGATGCCCGCGCAGAGCGGGCCCGCGATCTTCGATGCCGCGCTGCTCAAGGCTGGCCTCGGGTTCAAGCAAGCCAAGCAGACCGTGGTCGACGCGTTCGAGATCGCGTACCTCACCGCGTTGATGGGCCGCAACGACGGCAACATCACGCGCTCCGCGCAGGAAGCCGGCCTCACGCGCTATCACCTGCGCGAGCTGCTCAAGCGACATGGGCTCAAGGGCGGCGACATCGACTGACTCGACCGGCGCGGTTCGGGCGGATCGCACCGTACCTCCGATGCTCCTTCGTCACGTGGAGGAACCACGCTCCTCAGTCCGCTTCGGGGGTGCGGCGCGCTGCGCCTCGAACCGCTTGGTCTCGGCGGGAAGCACACACTAGCGCGGCACTAGCGCGGGGCTACTTTGAGGCGATCGAGGATGTTCTTCGCGCGCCTCGAACCGCTTGGTCTCGGCGTCGAGCACACACGAGCGTGAGGCTACTTGAGGCGATCGAGGATCTCGTCGCGGGTAGCGACGCCGCGGTCGATCAGCAGGGAGAGCAGCTTGCGGAGGACGTCCTCGTCGCGCGCGACGAGTGCTTCGAGCTTGGAGATTCGGGTTTGCAGCGCGTCGATTTCGGCGTCGCGATTGGGCGACGTCGTCGGCGGCGGGCTCGATGGGATTCGAGGACGGCGCGGTACACTCGGTACCGGGACTCGGCTCGGCTCGATCGTGCTGAGGTAATCGACCGACAGATCTGCGCGATCCTCACCGTTGTAATACTTAGCGATCGCGCGTTCGATCATCCGCGGTCCCGAGAGATACGGCCGGATGTTGAGCTGGGTCCGGATCCTCAGCTCGTCGACCACGCCGAGGTTGGTCGGGTCGAGCATCGCCACGTCGAGAAACTTCATCGGCTGCGCGAACGGAATCAACTGATGCTCGGTGGCGAGCTCCTCCGGAACCAGATCGATCACGGTCGGATGAATCGTGACGCTGTCGAGATCGATGCTGGGCAGGCCGAGCTGCGCTCCGAGCACGCGAACCAGCTCGTCTTCGCGAATCAGCCGCATCTCCACCAGCGTGCGTCCGAGCGGCCGTCCCCACCGTCGCTGATCGCCAAGCGCGGCGCGCAGTGCATCTGCATCGATCGCGCCCGCTTCGATCAGCAGCTCCCCGAGCTTCTTGCGCATCGCCAACAGTTCTACTACGGCGCGACGACGGTCGCCTGACCGGTGCGCGCAAGGGTGCCGAGAAACGCCGCGGCTTGACGCCGAGCGGCAGGCACGTCGAATACGACGAAGTGACCGTCGGAGTCTGGGAGTTGCGCAAACTGCGCGAGCGCGATCGTCGCACCTGTTAGGTTGCCGGTGACAGGCAGCGCGAGTGTCGATCGTCCGCGCAGCGTCAGGCCTTCGACCGGCTGGGCATCGGGATTCGCGATCAGGTCCGCACCGAGCGCCGTCGCGAATGCCTCGATGCCGATGTTCGGCGCGTAGCGATCGGTGAAGCCTTCCGTCTGCAACACGTTGCGAGGGGCGAGTCCCGCGAGCGGCCGGCGCGCCATCAGCGGCGCGTAGTTGGCACCGTCGGCGCGCTCGATCCACATCTGCGCGAGCGCGAGCGAGGGGTTGTCCTCGTCGACGGGCGAGTCGTCGAGCAACGAGGGCACGAGCGACGAGATGTCGACCGGCAGGGTCTTGTGGAGCAGATTTAGGTAGAGCAGCCCGCCGGTGCCGGACAGCACCGCGCCGGAGACCGACGGCTCGAACGCGACGAAGCCAGGCCCGGTGAGCCCACCCTGCGAATGACCGAAGAAATACACGCGCGACGGATCGAACGTGATGGTGCGGCCTCCGTCCGGAATCGACAGGCCCTGCGCGAGCCGAAGCAGCGAGAATCCGTCGGCCGCGCCCTGTAGCGAGTTATCGCGCGCGGCATAGATGTTGGCGATGTTGAAGAACGCGATCTCGGGATTGCCACCCGGGTTGCGCGGGCCATGGAGGACCTGGTCGGTCGCGATCGTCGCGATGCCTTCCTCGGCGAGCGCCTGCGCGGTCCCGTCGGTGATGAACGAGGTGTACGTGCTGCCGGTTCCATGTTGGCAGATCGCGATCGGAAATCCGCCTGTGGGGACGGGTCCGCTCGGTACGGTCAACGCGAACCGCATCGGCTCCATGCGCTCGACGATCGCCGCGCCGCCGGCATCGATCCGGATCTCGCCGCTCGGCGCATTGGAGTAGGGCACCTCGCCGGTTTGAAAGTTCGGCGCTATGTAGCTGCCGACGTAGACGCCGTACACCGTGTTGTTCGCCGTCGACTCGACGTTGCTCGCCGTGGGCGCCGGCAGTGCGAGCACCGCGCTGCGAATGCCGGCGACCACATGGGTGAATCGCTGGGTGGTAAACACCGCCGCCGACGCGATGTCATCGCGGTCGTCGCCACCGGGTTGATCGAGCCAGTCGAGCAACGGCTGATAACGCGCGCGCGCCGACCTGATCGTCGCGTCGCCGCCTTGGCCCAGCAGTGTCGCGAACGTCTCCGACGCTCCGATCGCACGACCGCCGGTGTCATGCACCCGCTTGGTAATTACCAGGGCGTAGGTCGTCGCTTCGGTGAGCCCGAAGCCGGGGAACGGCCGTGCGACCACGCTGTTGTCGCCGATCGTCTCGCCTGGATCGGATCGAAATCGCACCACGATCGGGATGCGCTGGCCGCGGTCGGCCGAATCGGGATCGACGTCGACGAGGTACACCGCCGCAGCGTCGTGGAGCGATCCGGCGGGATCCGGAAGACTATCTGGCTCGAGCGTACCGTCGAACCGGGCAAACATGGCTTGGTTGAGCCCGAAGCCGTCGAGCGCGCCTGCGGCGTCACGGATCTGCGGAACGATCGTGCCGTTCGCGGGAACGCGCTGGAGATCGAGCGTGCCGTCGTCGCGTCGATACACGTCATTCGGAAACGGCAGAGCGTAGAAGTCGTCGGCCGGCGCCGCCAGCGTGAACAGCGCCGTGGTCGTCGCCGAGTCGCCGCACGCCGCAAGCAGGCACAGCGCAGCGACCCCGGAGCGAACCATGGCGTTCAGCGTAGCACCAGTGGCGGTGGGGCTGGCCGTTCGCGAAATCGTCGCGAAACCGCTAGAAGCTGAGCACGACGACGCCGCTGGTCAGCATGCCGCCGCCAGCGGCTGCCATGCCGAGCGCGTAGTCAGGCTTGTCGTTGACCAGGTACAGCGTGACGCCGGCGCCAGCGGCGAGCAGGCCGATCACGCTGAGCGTGATGCCGGCGCGGCGCTTGGCGCGTTTGAGGCGGGTGAGGTCATGCGAGATCTTGCCGACCGCGATGTCGATCGCCGCCCCCTGATCGCCGGAGATATCGGGGAGCTCGTCGGGGACCTCGTTGATCAGCCCCACCACCGCAAGGATTGCGTTGTGCATCGCTTCGGACGCGGTGCAGACATCGCAGCGCTCCGACTTCTGCGCCACCACGCGCCCGATGTCGGTTCGAACGAGCGTGATGACGTAGCCGAAGCTGGTGCCGGAGCCGGTCAGCGATGCGAGCACCACGAGCTCGGCGTTGGTCTGCGTCCGCACCTCGGACAGGCATTCACCGATCACACAACCCTCGGTCCATTTGGTCGACGGCCGCATGCGATCGCGCATCTGGGCGCGGCTGGCAAGCCAATAGTGCTCGCTGCCTGCTTGCTTGGCGAGCTCGCGCTCGAAGTCGGCCTTCACCTCATCCGGCACGCCATCGACGCGGACGTCGAGGATGCCGATCATCCGGCGCGACTCGGTCGGCGTGCCGCCGGCTGCGGGAGCGGTCTTGGAGGCACCCGGACCGGCAATCGCTGCGCTCGCCATCAACGCTAGCGCGACCGCGATCACCGCAGTTGCCAAGCTCGTGCTGGTTCTCCGTATCACGCTTCGTCGATTTGGGTGATGAACTGCTTCATCAGGCCATCAATCATCAGATTACGGTCGGTGACCTGATACTTGCCGTCCCGCCAGCCCGCTTGGATCTCATCATAACGCGCGGTGCTCTCGGAGATCACGCTCTTGTACTTGGACACCTTCTTGATGATGTCCTTCTGATTGCGCACGAAGTACGACACCATCGAGGCCCCGGCGGCGACGCTGAGCACGAGGCCCAACGGCCCACCCAACGCATACTTGAGACCGATCCGCAGCGCGATCAACAGCCCAGCGCCGAGCGCGACCTTCTTGGTCCCAGAGCCATCCACCACCGAGTCCTTGGCGACCGCGAGCGACGTCGATCCAGACGCGATCAGTAGCGCGATGAAATTGCCCTTTCGGGTCGTCCAGCCGCGGTCGTAGTACTCGCGAATCGCTTGCTTTAGGAACGCGTCGAAGGCGCTGTAGATGCCCTGCGCGCTGGCGGCTGGTTCCTTGGAAGCCTCGGACACCTGCGCAGGATACCACTACCCTCCGGTTTGACAGGGGTAGCTGGGTCGCACAGATTCGAGGGATGACGATGACGCGCGGTCGGTGGCGACCGACCTCGGTGCTCGCGCTCGCAGCGCTGGTGATGTCCGGTTCGGTCGCCTACGCGGATCTCCAGACCGGTCGCGACAAGCTCACGGCAGGTGACTACAAGCAGGCCATTGCCGAGCTCGGCAAGGTGACCGGCAAAGATCGATCGGCCGCACGTCTCGCGTTGGCGCGCGCGCAGCTCGATACCGGTGACGTGGCGGCAGCCGAGGCCAACCTGGCTGCGCTGGTCGGGAACAAGGATCAACTGGGTGCCGACGCGAGGATCGTGCTCGCCGGTGTGCGCCAAGCGACCGGACGGATCGCCGACGCGAGGAAGGATCTCGAAGCGCTGTTCAAGGAGCGACCGACCGATCGCTGGGTTCGCACCGCGCTCGCACGAGTTCGTTACGCGCAGGGCGATCTGCTCGGCGCCAAGGCGTTGTTCGACGAGACGATCAAAGAATCCGACGATCAGAAGCTCAAGCTGGATGATCCGGATCAGATGTTTCAGCTGGCGATCGCCGCGCGCTACACGTCGCAGTTTCAGCTCGCCAACGATGCGTTTCGCGAGGTCCTCTCGCTCAACCCCAAGCAGACCGACGCTGGTGTCGAGTGGGCCGATCTGTTCTTGCAGAAATACTCGGCCTCCCACGCCGAGGAGACGCTCGAAGAGGTGTTCAAGGTCAACCCGAACCATCCCGACGCGCACGCCGCGATGGCCGAGGTGATCATCGACACCAAATACGATCTCGCGGCGGTGCGCCACCACGTCGACGCGGCGCTGGCGGTCAATCCCAAGAACCCGCGCGCGCTCAAGGTTCGCGCGTCGATCGCGATCGATCAGAACGAATGGGATCTCGCGCGCAAGACGCTCGACGCGGTGCTCGCCGTCAACAAGCAAGACCTCGAAGCGATCGCGATGAAGGCGACGGTCGCGTGGCTGCGCGATGACGTGACCAGCTACAACGCCGAGCGCCAGCGCGCGTTCCAGATCAACCCGATGTATGCGGAGCTGTACCGGATCGTCGCGCGTTCGGCGGTGCGCGAGCATCGTTACGTCGAGGCGATCGATCTCGAGCGCGAGGCGGTGAAGCTACGGCCCAGCTTCTACGAGGCGATGGCAGGAGTCGGCCTCGGTTACCTCCGGCTCGGCATGGAGAAGGAGGGTCTCGAGTGGATCGAGAAGGCGTGGGCAGGCGACCAGTACAACGTCCGCACGTTCAACACGCGCAACCTGTTTCGCCAGACGATCCCGAAGGAGTACACGACCTCGAAGACCAAGAGCTTTTCGATCCGCTATCACAATAATGAGAAGCCGGTGCTGTCGCGATTCCTCGAGCCGACGATGGAGCGCGCGTTCGCCGACATGGTGCAGCGCTACGGGATGTCGCCGAAGCTACCGGTCACGCTCGAGCTGTACGCCGATCGCACGGACTACGCCGTGCGCACCGTCGGCTTGCCCGATCTCGGGGCGCTCGGCGTGTGCTTCGGGCAGGTGATCACGGCGATGTCGCCGGCGACCGGTGACATCAACTGGGGAATGGTCATGTGGCACGAGCTGGCGCACGTGTTCGCGATCCAGCTGTCCAACTCGCGCGTGCCGCGGTGGTTCACCGAGGGGCTCAGCGAATACGAGACCCTGATCGCGAGTCCGTCGTGGCGGCGCGAGAACGACGCCGATCTCTACGGCGCGATGGTGAATGGCACGCTGCCATCGATCGGCGCGCTCAACTCCGAGTTCGTGCAGCCCGATACCAGCGCGGTCGTGGTCGCCTACTACCAGTCGGCCGTCACCGTCGAATATCTGATCCAGACCTACGGGTTTCCCAAGATCGTCGACGCGCTCAAGCTGTTCGGCAAAGGCAAGGAGACGCCGGAGGTGCTGCGCGCGATCACCGGAAAGTCCGTCGCCCAGCTCGACACCGAGTTTCGTACGTATCTCGAGATTCGGCTCAAGCCGTACGCCGGGACGTTCAAGCTGCCGACCCGCGGCTTCGACGACCTGACCAAGCTGGAGGTCGCCGCGGACGCCGCACCCAAAGATGCCAAGGCCCGCGCGCACGTCGCGCTCGGTCACTACTACGCAGGCGATGCGGACAAGGCAACACTCGCAGTTCAGGCCGCGCTCGCGCTCGATCCGAAACAGCCGATCGCGCGCTACCTGAGCGCCGAGATCGCGCTGCACAAGTCCGAGGCCGATCGGGCGCGTGCGATCTACGAGGGGCTGATCCGCGACGGTCATGACAGCTATGACGTGCGGACGCGGCTCGCGCAGCTCGCCGAGATGCGGCGCGACACCGCCGAGATGGAAAAGCACTTGTGCGCTGCCAAGAAGCTCGATCCCGAGCGCAGCTTTCCGTATCAGCAGCTATCCGAGCTCTACATGCAAACCGGCCAGACCGCGCGCGCGCTGGTCGAGCTCGAGCACTACGCGTTCCTCGAGCAGATGGAGCTAAAGCCGCTCAAAGAGCTGATCACGCAGTACGGCAAGCTCGGCAACTGGGCCAAGGTCCGAACCTACGCCGACATGGCGACGTACATCGCTCCCTCGGATCCCGACGTGCTCGCCGCGCTCGGACGGTCGTCACTCGAGACCGGCGATGGCAAGCAGGCGCTATTTGCGTACGACACGATGCTGTTGCTCGCGCCGCCACCGCGCCGGCCGGCGCTCGTTCACATCGGCCGCGCCAAGGCCTTGCTTGCGCAGGGCAAGCTGCAAGACGCGAAGGCGGCGGCGGCGGTCGCCGCCAAGACCGAGCCCGAGAACGCCGAGCTGATCGAGCTGCGGTCGAAGCTCAAGTAGTCAGGTCGTCGACGAGGTCTGCCGCGGGACGCGAGGCAGCGGCGGTCTTGGCTCGCCCCACTGCAACAGTCGTTGCATGGTCTCGAGCACCTGGCGCAGTCGCATCGGCTTATCGAGGAAGATGTTGGCCCCCGCGTCGAGCGCAGCCCGGCGGGCAGCGTCACCGCCGGCCGACACCGCGATGATCGGCAGATCGACGAGGCCGAGCTCGGTGCGGGCGGCTGCGATCACCTTCGGACCATCGATCACCGGCAGATACACATCGATGATCAGCGCGTCGAACGTCTCGCGCCGGAGGATCTCGATCGCGGCTCTGCCGTCCTCTGCCTCGCGAAACACGAACGAGATGCCGCCGGGGTCCCGGCGCTGCGAGCCGCGGAGGCCGTCCTGGATCAGCTGAGCGACGTGCTTGTTGTCGTCGACGACAAGCACCCGGAACAGCCGCGACACCATCTTGGGATCGCGATTGCGGATCCGCTCGATCACGTCGGCGAGCTGGTTGCGCGCAACTCCGGGAAGGAACTCGATTCCGGCGCCGCGTTGCTCGCTATCGCCACGGTTCCAGCGGACGACGCCTTCGATCGCGATCGGCTCGAGTAGTCCGGGAAACCCGAGCACGAGCTGGATCTTGGTCCCGACCGGGAGTTCGCGGTTGGTCGCGACGAACGTGCCGCCGCTCGATAGGTTCTCGGTGTAATCACCGATCAGATCGTCCGCGCCTTCGTACTCGACGAAGAGCGTCACAGACTCGCGGTTGTCCCGCCGCTTGTCGTCTGACATTCCGGGACGAATATGATCTCAGGGTGGTGGCTCGATAGCAAGGTATCGACCGTCGCGCAGCGCGCCGCGACGGTCCCCGACGTCATGGGGCCGCGTACGTGGTAGACGGGACGTAACGGGGTACCCGAACGGTGAAGGTGGTCCCGTGTCCGACGCTGCTCTCGACGTCGATGGTTCCACCGTGGTCGCGAATGATCTGAAGGGTTAGCGCGAGTCCGAGGCCGTTGCCGCCCTCCTTCGTCGAGAAGAACGAGTCGAACAGCCGGGGGAGATCGTCAGCTGCAATGCCCACGCCGTCGTCTTTGACCTCGATGACGACCGGGTTGGCGCTGCGCGTCCGAACCGTCACTTGGCCTCCGCCTTTGGCGCCCACCGCATCGGCGGCGTTGCGGACCAGGTTGATCAAGCACTGCCGGATCTGCCCGGGATCGATCATCGCGATCGGGTCGTCGGCCGCGAGGTCCGTCGATAGTGTGACCTGACGAGCGGCGAGATCCTCGCGTACGAACACGACCAGCGCGTCGACGATCCCGTTGACCGATTCGGGGGATAGCTTGGGCTTGGGCAGCCTCGCGAACGACAGGTATTCCTCGGTGATCGCGGTGAGTCGATCGACCTCGCGATGGATCGCTTGGCACAAGCTACGCGCTTCGCTGTTGCCAGCCGAGTCTCCGAGCTCGTCTTCGAGGAGCTCGGTGTTGAGGCTGATCGAAGACAGCGGGTTGCGGACCTCGTGCGAGACCATCGCGGCCATCTTGCCGACGCCGGCGAGCTGTTCCGAGCGGGTCAGCTCGCGTTCGCGTTCCTCGAGCGCTTGTCCCATCGCATTGAACTCACGCGCGAGGTCAGCGACCTCGGCAGGGCCTTTAACTTGGATCCGGCTGGCGTAGTCGCCGGCGGCGACCCGCTTCGCGCCATCACGTAGCTTGCGTAGCGGACGCAGTGTGATCACCACCCAGATCGTGATCAACAGGCCGAGCGCAACCGCGGTGAGCCCGAGATAGATCGTCACCGTGCGGACCGTGTCGAGGTTGTCGACCATCTGCGTGGTCTTCCTGCGGGTGTTGGTCTCCAGCGAGCTCGCCAGCTGACTCGCGCGTCCCGAGATGTCCGACTCCGCGGCGCGGAGCTTGGCCAACAGCTGTTTCGCCGCCTCGGGGCTCTGCGGTGAGTTCGGGATCGCCAGCGCCGTCGTGTAGAGCGGCGCCGCGTTCGCGACGGCTTGTTGCAGCGCTTCGATCCTGGGTCGATCACTCGCGAAGTGCTTTGCAGCGATGTCCACCGACTTCTCGATCGACTTGAGGTCGGTCTCGATCTGGTTGACCTGACGATTGCGGACATCGCGCGCCCGGCGCAGCGTGCTCCGAGTCACCGTGCCGGCGACGCCGTCGCGCCATAGGTCCTCGGAGTGGGTTTGGAGGTCCTCGACGTGGTCCTGCAGCTGTTCCTGCTGCAGCCGCAATTTGCCAGCGGTGAGTGCGAGCTTGTAGTAGCCGTTGGTGATGAGCTGCACCTGGTCCTGAACCAGGCCCATGTTGAATGCCACGGTGGCAGTGACCACCGCGAACGTGACGGTCAGTGCGGCAAAACCGAGGAGGATTCGCGCGGAAAGAGTCCGCATGGTTTGGCTAACCGACACCGTATCGCGTCGGATTCCTGCAAGCCATGTTCCGGCCCAATCCCTTGCGTCCCATGTGTATACTCGCGCGATAGGGGCCTTCGAATGATTAGTTCACCTTGGCGGGTAGTCACCCTCGCGGCGCTGTTGGTCGCGCTCACGAGCGCGGTCGCAGTGGCCAAGCCCCAGATCGGGATCCTCGGCCTCGAGGTCTCGGACCCGAGCGGCAACATCGATCAGGCCTCGACGACGATGGCCAAGAACCTTACCGACGGATTGCGCAACGCGGCGAATCGCGGGGAGAAGTACACGCTCGGCGGCGGAAATAAGGAGCTGCTCGACGAGAAGCTGCTCGCGGGATGCGATGACGAGAAGTTGTCGTGTATGGCCAGCATCGGCGCGAACATGAAGGTCGACGTCCTGCTCTACGGCAGGCTCGAAAAGGCAGGCAACGAACACACGCTGACGCTGAGTCTGTTGAACGTTAAGACCCAGCGGCTCGAGGGAGCCAAGGCCGTCGTCGCGATTAGGCCCAATGAGCGCGACGCATCTTCTCTCGGTGGCATCGCGCGCAACGTCTACAACCAGATGACCGGCGGCGGCGAAGCGCCGACGCTGAAGATCACGACCAACGTCGAGCGCGGCACCGTGCTCGTCGATGGCAATCCGAAGGGGACGATTCGATCTGGCACCGCGACGATCCAGGGCTTGGGGCCGGGCACCTATCGCATCGCGATCGAAGCGGAGGGCTTCAAGCGTGCCGAGACCACGGTGACGATGACCAAGTCGGGCGATCTGACGCGCAAGATCGAGCTCGAGGAGCTACCGGTGACCGCCGAGGATCCGCAGGCGACGGGCACGGCGCCGCACGCGCTCGATCACACGAGGACGGGGACGAGGTCGTCCGATGGGTCCAGTGCGGCAAAGTACGTGTTTTGGCCGTCCGGTGGAATGTTCCTGGTTTCGGGTGGCTTCATGTTTTACAGCTGGAAGAAGGGTGTGAACCGCCAGGACGAAGCCACCGGTAAGGGAATCGACAGCGGCCTGAGTCTGTCCTGTCCAGCAGGCACCGACAAGGAGCTGTGCAAGTACCACAAGTGGACCGTTTACGGCGGTATCGGAATGGGCGTGTTCGGTGCCGCTGCGCTCGTGAGCGGCTACTTCGTTTTCTTCAGCAAGGATGAGGAGCAGGCGGTGACGCCTGCAGGGACTGCCGCTCGCCGCAAGCGCAAGCCACCTATCGCGATCGTCCCGATCGTCTCGCCGGAAGGCGGCGGCGCGACGGTTCGGATCGACTTCTAGCTGGATCGCGCTCGGATCCGGATCACCACCGACTTCGAGGTCGGTGTGTTCGATCGATCCGCGACGCTGTCGAGCGGCACCAGCACGTTGGCCTCCGGGAAGTAGGTCGCCACGCAGCGCCGCGGGATCTCGAATGGCACCACGATGAAGCTCTCGGCGATTCGCTCGCCGTCGTGCCACTCGGAGATCAGGTCGACGACCTGTCGATCGGCGAGGCCGAGCTCGATCATGTCGGCGGGATGGAGGAATACGACGCGGCGCTCGGAGCGGATCCCGCGGTAGCGGTCGTCGAGCCCATAGATCGTCGTGTTGTATTGATCGTGACTGCGGATCGTCATCATCCGCAACCGGCCGGGTGGCAGCGATAGGTCCGGCGGCGACGCGATCGAGAACCGCGCGCGCCCGCCGATCGACGAGAAGCTGCGATCACGGGCGACGTTAGGCAGCTGGAACCCGCCAGGCACGCGCACGCGGTTATTGAAGTCCGCGAACCCGGGAATGATCAGCGCGATCAGATCGCGGATCTGATCGTAGTCGGCAGCGAGCTCGTACCAAGGAACGCGGTCACCGACCAACGCTTGGCCGAGCGCCGCGACGATCGCAGGCTCGCTGAGCAGCTCGCGGCTCGCAGGAGCGAGCACTCCTTGCGACGCGTGCACCATGCTCATCGAGTCCTCGACGGTGACGAACTGCGGACCGGATTCCTGCTCGTCGAGCTCGCTGCGGCCCAGGCACGGCAGGATCAGCGCGCGGGCTCCCGGATAGAGGTGGGTGCGGTTGAGCTTGGTGGTGATACCGGCGGTGAACGCGCAGCTCTCGAGCAGCCGCGCGGTACGGTCGGTGTCGGGCGTAGCCGACACGAAGTTGCCGCCGAGCGCGACGAACGCGCGGATCTCACCGCGCTCGATCGCCCGGATCGTCTCGACGGTATCGAGCCCATGCGCGCGAGGTGGCTCGAACCCGAACGCGGCGCCGAGCGCATCGAGGAATGCCGGCTTGGGCGCGTGATCGATGCCCATCGTGCGATCCCCCTGCACGTTGGAATGTCCGCGAACCGGACATAGCCCCGCGCCGGGCCGGCCGACGTTGCCGCGCAGTAACATGAGATTGACGATCTCCTGGATCGTCGCCACCGAGCTCTTGTGCTGGGTCAGCCCCATCGCCCAGCACGCGATCACCGCGCGCGAGCTAGCGTAACGCTCGGCCAGCTGCCGGATCGTGTCCTGGTCGACGCCGCAGCCGTTGCTGATCGCCGACCATGGCATGTCGGCGACGTGCGCGCGCCATTCGGCGAATCCCGTGGTGAACGCGCCCAAGAACTCGTGGTCGAGCACCTCGCCCGGTCGCTGGTCCTCGAGCTCGAGCACCGCCTTGGAGATCCCGAGGAACAGCGCCAGGTCACCGCCGATCTGGACCTGGACGAATTCGCTACACAGCGCGACCCCGCCGAATGCCTCGAGCGGCTTCTGCGGATGAGCAAATCGCGTCAGCCCGAGCTCGCGCAGTGGATTGATGCCGACGATCGTCGCGCCTCGACGAGCCACCTCGCGCAGCGTCGACAGCATGCGCGGATGATTGGTGCCCGGGTTCTGGCCGATGACGAGCACGAGATCGCACGCGTCGAAGTCCGCCAGCGATACCGTGCCCTTGCCGACGCCGATCGCTTCGCCGAGCGCGACGCCGCTCGACTCGTGGCACATGTTGGAGCAGTCGGGAAAGTTGTTGGTGCCGAACATCCGGCCCATCAGCTGGTACAGGAACGCCGCTTCGTTGCTGGTTCGTCCCGACGTGTAGAACGCGCTCGCCGCGGGACCGGCGGCACGTAGCTCGGTCGCGGCGAGCGCGATCGCGTCGTCCCAGCTGATCGGTCGATAGTGTCGACCGTCGAGCACCATGGGATGAGTGATCCGCCCCAGCTGGCCGAGCTCGAAGTCGGACAGCTTCCGAAGCTCATCGACGGTGATCGCCGCGAACAGCTCCGGTGTGGCACGCGCCGTGGTCGCTTCTTCGGCGAGCGCCTTCGCGCCGTTCTCACAGAATTCGAACCGCGAGCGATGCGCGGCCTCCGGCTCGGGCCACGCGCACCCGGGGCAGTCGAAGCCCTTGGGTTGGTTCATCGACAACAGCGCCTTGGTGCCGCGAACGATTCCCGAGTCGCGGTTCAAGTGGCGCAGCGTCGCCCACAGTGCCGACAACCCGCCGGCGGTATGCGGGACGCTGCCGAGCTGGATGTCGGCGCGCGGGACATCGTGGACGTCGTCGCGCTCGCTCCGGTCATCAGGCTCGTCGCTCGCCATCGACCATGGTTACCACGAGCCGCCTCGAGGATCGTGATCCCTGCGACAGTGGGACGTCGCGGCCGACCGAGGTGATGACAATCTGGCCACCAACCGTCGCCGTTAGACGCAGATTGGCACTCGCGTCGTTCGACTGCGGTCGACGACGCGGCGCGTGACGTTGTTGGTGAATGGACACGCGAAACCCCTCGATCGTTGCATCATTGAACAGTACGCTTCGGACCACATGGCGCCGAGCTCTGTCATCGAATTGACCGACATCGCGCGCTACTACCAGATGGGCGATGAGCGGATCGCTGCGCTCGATGGCGTGAGCTTTCAGATCGCACCGGGTGAGCTGGTCGCGATCATCGGCTCGTCGGGCTCGGGCAAGTCGACGTTGCTCAACATCCTCGGCTGTTTGGATACGCCGTCGAGCGGAACCTATAAGCTCGATGGCCGCGACGTACAGGATCTCTCCGACGACGATCGCGCCGACGCGCGCAATCGCAAGATCGGCTTCGTGTTTCAGAGCTTCCAGCTGTTGCACCGCGCGACCGCGATCAAGAACGTTGCGTTGCCGCTGGTGTATCGCGGGATTCCAGCGCGCGAGCGCAACGCACTCGCGGCGAAAGCGCTGACCCGGGTTGGGCTGCAAGCGCGCATGAACCATAAGCCGTTTCAGCTGTCGGGTGGTCAGCGCCAGCGCACCGCGATCGCGCGGGCACTGGTGACCGAGCCATCGCTGCTGCTGTGCGACGAGCCCACAGGAAACCTCGATTCGTCGACGAGCGAAGAGATCATGGCGCTGTTCCTCCAGCTCCACGCGGAGGGCAACACGATCGTCATGGTGACCCACGAGCCGACGATCGCGGCTCGTTGTCCGCGCGCGATCCGGATCGCGGATGGCAAGGTGATCGCGGATGGCCCCGGTGCGCAGGTGGCGCGCGGCGCGGCGCGGGTGCTCGAGGTCGTGACGGATAGCGGCGCAGAAACGCCGGTTCCAGCCTCCACGTCGGTGGAGCGCTCGGCGTGACCCGCCATGGCGTGAGGGCGACGATTGCGGCCGCGTTATGGGCGGTCGCTGCCGGTTGTGGCACCGACGTGGCACATCTGACCAGCGAGCGCTCGCGCGTGCGCGACGTCAAGGTGGCGCGTGGCGACATCTCCGACCGCACCTTGCTGACCGGCCAGCTCGAGGCAGGCAGCGCGCTCGATCTGATCGTGCCGATGACTGAAGCGTGGCAGCTGACGATCCGTTGGCTCGCGGAGGATGGTGCGGTGGTCAAGGCCGGCGAGCGTGTTCTGGAGTTCGACAACTCGCAGTTCACCACCGGGCTCGAGGAGAAGCGGATCGCAGCGTCCGATGCGGCGGATGCATTTCATTCGGCGCGCGAGATCAGCGGTCTGGCGATCGACGTCAAGGAGCACGAGCTCCAGCAGAACAAGATCGCGCTCGATCGTGCAACTGTGCTCGCCGATGTTCCGGCCGACCTACTGCCACAGCGCACGGTGCAGGAGCGTTTGCTCGAGAAGGCCCGCGCGGAGGTCGCCGTCACCAAAGCGCAGACCGAGCTCGCGAGTGAGAAGCAGGCCGCGGGGCTGGATCAAGAAGTGAAGCGGATCGCCCTCGAAAAGGCGAAGCGTGCGATCGACACCGCCGAGAAGACGATCGCGGATCTCGTGATGAAGGCGCCACGCGACGGCGTGATGCTGGTGCTCGACCATCCGTGGCGAGGCAATCGGTTCCGCACCGGCGATGCGGTTCAACCGGGAATGAAGATCGTGACGTTTCCCGATCTGTCCCAGCCCATGCGGGTTCGCGCCGAGCTGTCGGACGTCGATGACGGCCGGGTCGCCGTCGGCGCCAAGGGAACGTGCACGCTCGACGCATACTCGGCAGAGCCCACGCCGTGCGAGGTGATCGAGCTCGCGCCCGTGGCAGGTACGCCAGCGCGCGAGTCGTTACGCCGGGCATTTAGCGTCGTGCTGTCGCTTCCGAACACGAACGCCGAGCGGATGCGCCCGGGAATGTCGGTCAAGGTCGATCTGCCCGGTCCCGGATCGCGTAAGAACGTGTTGGTCGTCCCGCGCGATGCGGTCGTGCTCGGCGACAAGCCAACCGTGCAGCTTGCGAACGGAGATCGGCGCGACGTCAAGCTAGGGCCATGTGACGCGCAGCGCTGCGCGATCGAATCGGGCGTCACTGAAGGCGACCTGATCCGGGCGGGTGCGCTGTGAGATGGCTGCTCGCCGTCGCGGCGACGCTCGGCCTGCTCGGTGGCTGCGGCCGCAGCGCGGAGCAGCTGCAGCTGGTGGACATCAAGCGCGGTGACCTCGTCGTCGGTGTGGTCGTGACGGGCGAGCTCGAGGCGGTCGACTCGACCGACATCAAGCCACCCGCGGTGAACATGTGGAACTTCAAGATCGCCAGCTTGGCCGACGATGGGGCCGAGGTGAAGGAGGGCGATGTCGTGGTCGGGTTCGATGCATCGGACCAGATGCGCGAGCTCGAGAACGTACTGAACGAGGTCGACGCGGCGAAGAAGCAGCTGGATAAGAAGCGAGACGACGCTGCGCTGGCCCGCCGCGAAGAAGATCTCGCGATCGCGAACGCCGAGGCGGGGCTGCGTCGCGCATCGCTCAAGGCGACGACGCCGGGCGATCTGGTGGCGACGGTCGATCTCAAGACCGTGAAGCTCGACGAACAAGCGGCGAAGATCTCGCTCGAGCTCGCGCGCAATAAGGCGACTCAGCAGCGCCGGACCGACGAGGCCGAGCTGGCTCGGCTGCGCGACAAGCTGTCCTACGTGACACATCGTTCCGAGCTGCTCAAACAGAACATCGCCAAGATGCAGGTCAAGGCGCCGCGCAGCGGCACCGTGGTGTTTCCAACCGGTTGGGAAGGTGAGAAGAAGAAGGTCGGCGATCAGGCGTGGCGTATGGAGACCGTGCTGCAGGTCGTCAGCCTCGATAAGATGATCGGCAAGGGAGCGGTCGACGAGGTCGATATCGCGCGGGTCGCGCCGAACCAACCGATCACGCTGCGTCTCGATGCGCTGCCCGACGTTCAGCTCACCGGCAAGGTGCAGTCGATCGCGACCGCGGTGCGATCGAAGTCCGAGACCGATCCGAGCAAGGTGATCGACATCAAGCTCGCGCTCGGTGACACCAAGGCGTCGCTGCGACCTGGCATGAGGTTTCGCGGCGAGGTCGAGATCGAGCGAGTTGTCAACGTCGTGTTGATTCCGATCGACGCGGTATTCGTGTCACCCGAAGGGCCGGTGGCGTATCGCGCCGCCGGCAGTAGTGTGGAGCGCGTGAAGCTAACGCTCGGGCGGCGGAGCGCTACGACGGTCGAGGTGAAGACCGGGCTTTCGCCGGGCGATCGCGTGTCGCGACGCGATCCCGCGCAGGGGCACAAATGATCCGCGCGGTCGTGATCATCGCCATGCTCGCCGGCGCAGCGACGGGCGCGGTGCTGTACATGCGCGGCCACGACGAATCGATCACGGACAGCGTTCCGACCACGATCGTCGGTCAGGAGAAGCTCGTCCGCAAGGTGCGCGCCGAGGGCAACCTACGCGCGGTGAAGGCGACCCCGATCTCGGTCCCGCGGACAGCCGGCGAGTGGGGTGGCATGAAGATCGCGTGGCTGGCGCCCGATGGCGGCAAGGTCAAGAAGGGCGACGTGCTGGTCAGGTTCGACCCGACGGCGCCCGAGAAGCAGCTGCGCGATGGGGAGGCGGATCTCGCATCGGCAAATGCGCGGCTGCGCGCCGAGCAGATCAAAGGCAAGACCAAGATCGAGGGGCGGGATGCCGCGGCGGCGCTCGCGGTGCAGGAGCTCGACAAGACGCGCCAGTTTCAGGCCAAGGATCAGCAGATCTTCTCGCGCAATCAGATCATCGAATCGCAGATCGATGAGAAGCTGGCGAGTGCCCGCAAGGATCATGCGGATGGCACCAAGGAGATCGAGCGCAATCTGTCACGCTCGAACGCTGGATTGATCGCCGTCGAAAAACAACGCGCGCAGCTCGCGATCACGCACGCCAAGACCGCGCTCGACAGCATGGAGATCCGTGCGCCTCATGATGGGCTGTTCATCTTGCAGCGCAATTGGCGCGGCGAATTGCCCAAGACGGGTGACCAGTTGTGGCCGGGGCAGAAGGTGGCCGAGATTCCGCTGCTAGAGACCATGGAGGCCGAGGTATTCGTGCTCGAGGTCGATGCCAGCGGGCTCGCCGAGAACCAGGCGGTCGACGTCACGATCGAAGCGCGGCCCGGTGAGGTGCATCACGGCAAGGTGCGCTTGGTGGATAAGCTGGCGAAGCCGCGGAATGACGGCACGCCGGTGCAGTACTTCGAGGTAGTCGTCGCGCTCGACAAGACCGATCCCACGGCGATGAAGCCAGGGCAACGAGTGGTCGCGACGATTCTGCTCGACGAGCAGACCGCGCTGATCGTTCCGCGCCAGGCAATCAGCAATAAGGACGGCAAGAACTTCGTGTTCCGGAAGACCGCGCGCGGTGATTTCGAGCAGGTCCCCGTCGAGCTGGGCGCGGCGACGTCGGGACGCGTCGTGGTGAAGACCGGACTCGCCGCTGGGGATCGGATCGCGCTGCGAGATCCGACGCGCACCCTCGATCAGACGCTCGGCAGCGGTGATCCTGCGAATGCGACGCCGGCGCCGACGGGCGGCGGTGGGGCCGGCGGCGGCGAAGGGCCAGGCGGATGAGGCGAGTCGTCGATGCATTCGTCGCGGCGCTCGGCAGCTTGGCCGAGCACAAGCTGCGCACCACGTTGACCATGCTGGGCATGATGTTCGGTGTGGGCGCGGTGGTCGCGATGTTGTCGATCGGTGCGGGAGCCGAACGCGAAGCGCTGTCTTTGATCGAGCGGCTTGGAACGCGAAACGTGGTCGTGCGAGCGAAGCAGTACAAGCCGACCGAGCTCGCGGAGATCCGCAAGAAGTCGTTGGGGCTCGCGATGCGAGATCTCGAAGCGGTGACCGAAGCGGTGCCTGGCGTGACGTTCGCTGCGCCGCGGATCGAAGTCGAACCGTACAAAGTACTGGCGGCCGCCGCGAAGACCGAAGCGAAGGTGTTCGGGATCTCGTATCGCCATGCCGAGCTGACGCCGATCTCGCTGGCCGAGGGCCGAATGTTCGATGCACACGACCAGCGCGAGCACGCGCAGGTCTGTGTGATCGGCGCAGGCGTGCGGCGCGACCTATTCGGTGGCGATCAAGCGATCGGTCGCGATCTGAAGATCAACGACGTGTGGTGCGAAGTGATCGGCGTGTTTTCGCGGGACGAGTCGGATACTTCGTCGGTGCAAGGCGTCGCCGTGTCGTCGACCGATCGGGAGATCTACCTGCCGTTCACGACCGCGCTGCGCAAGCTGGACCGCGATCCGTTGAAGTCGCCGTTCAGCGAGATCGTGATTCGGCTGGAGCCGTCGGCACCAGCGGGGGAGACGGGCGCGGTGATCGGCACGCTGCTGGATCGGTTGCATGGCGGCACGCGGGACTTCGAGATCATCGTGCCGGAGGCGCTGCTGCGCCACAGCCGCGAGACGCAACGGCTGTTTAACTTGGTGATGGGCTTGATCGCGGGGATCTCGCTGCTGGTGGGAGGGATCGGGATCATGAACATCATGCTGGCGACGGTGCTCGAACAGACGCGCGAGATCGGCGTGCGTAGAGCGGTGGGCGCGCGGCGGAGCGATATTCGGTTCCAGTTCTTGGTGACGGCGTTTTCGCTGGCGATGATCGGCGGCCTATTGGGGGTCGCGATGGGGCTGGGAATCGCGCGGGTCGTGGCGGCGTATGCGGATTGGCCGACGGTGGTAACGCTGTGGTCGGTGGCGTTGTCGTTGGGAGTGTCAGTCGCCGTGGGCGTCGGTTCGGGGTTGTATCCGGCGGTGCGCGCGGCGCGGTTGGATCCGATCCAGGCGCTACACGCGGAGTAGGTGTCGCGATCGGGGCTCCCCCTCGGATCCCGTCGTGGGCGCCTCGGGCTGGCGAGAACGCGGGCCCAGTGGGGTGCGCGACGTGATGATCGGCGCGTCGATGGGGACGCGCACGTGGGATGCTCGCGCGTAGGTTGGATGTTGGTGATCGGGGTCGCGCGTCGGCCGTCGGCGCTGGGCGACGGGGAGCTCACCCGACTCGCTCGGCGTTGGGCTCGATGAGAAGCGGGCGCTGCGCTCGCGCGGTGGCCCTCGGCGCTGGGCGACGGGGGAGCTCCCCCGACCCGCTCGGCCTTCGGCGCTCCCGTCGGTGGTTCTCTGCGTTGCACGGGACGAGGGCTTCGCCCTACGCCGCGCTCCGCTGCGCTTCGCGGGCGAGTTGGAGATGGACGATGAGGACGAGCGTCTCGTCGCGCGCCGGGCCTCGCTCTCGGCTGGAGCGACCCCGTCGCGGGCGCCTCGGGCTGACGAGAGCGCGGGCCCAGTGGGGTGCGCGACGTGATGATCGGCGCGTCGGATAGGACAAGAACGAGGTTGCTCGCGCGCACGTTGGATGTTGGGGATCGCCGCGTCGATGAGGACGCGTGCGTGGTTGCTCGCTAGTAGGTTGGCCTCGTTCTCGGCTCCCGGGCCGCTCGGGCCGAGAGGCCCTACTTACTCACCAGCTCGATGTGTCGCTCGGGCAGCAGTCGTCCGGTCGCTCGAAACAGCGACGCGGCGGCGCGGTTGTGGGCGACGAGGGCGTCGATCTCGGCGAGCTGGGCGCGAGCGACGGCATCTTGACGTTGCGCGACGGTGATCTGATCAGATGTTCCGTTGAGGTAAAGGCGCTGTTCGACCTCGAGGCTCTGGGACGCGAGCTCGCGAAACCGGGCGGCGGCGCGGACCTGTTGGTCGGCGGAGCGCTGGTTGCGGACAGCCTCACGGACCTCATACCAGACGGCTTGGACGCGCTGCTGGCGGGTGACCGCGGTCTGATCGCGCTGGATGCGGGCGATCTCGGCGGCAGCTCCGGCTGAGCGGTTGAGCGGTGTCCAGGTCAGGTTGACGAACACGTTCCAACCGCGCGCGTCGAGCGCTCCGAGCTGGGCGAGCGCCTCGCTGTACTTGTTATCCTGCCCATCGACGCGGCCGGCGACGCCGACATCGATCTGAGGCAAGCGGTCGTTGTCGGCCTTGCGGACGGCGAGATCGGAGGCGGCGAGATCGAGATCGAGTTGGGACAGCTCGGGACGATTCTTGAGCGCGATCGCGAGGGCGTCCTCGGCGTTCGTGGTCGTCGACTGATACTTGGGAACGTCGGTGGGGAGGATGGGTCGGGTCCATTGTTCTCGAGGAAGGTTGAGAACGGAGCGGAGTTGGTCCCACGCGCGCTGGATCTCTTGGTCCGCTTGCAACAGCTCGAGCCGGCGCTGCGCGACGGTGCTCTCGGCGCCGATCATGTCGGACGGCGGGCGGGTGCCGGCGGCGATCTGGCGCTGGGTCAACGCGAGCTGTTCGTCGGCGAGCTTCTGAGTGCGCACCGCGAGGTCGTAGCGGTACAGCGCGCCGAGCACGTCCCAATACGCCGATTCGGTGCGCTCGACGATCGTCGTGATCGAGATCGTCAGTTGGTGGCGCTCGCGATCGGATGCGATCCGCGCGCGCAGCAGCTGGAGCTTGGGGATCGCGAGGTCTAGAGAAAACCCGCGGAGCAGTGGCTGCACGATCGTTAACCGCGCGGTCGAGCCGAAGATCCGCGGCTCGAGCGCGTTACCGGCGCTCGATTTCAACTGGTTGTTGTCGATCCCGACGTCGACGCGCGTCCCGGTCGAGAACAGCTTGTTGATGCCGAGGCTCCACGTGTCGCTCACGCTGCGAAACGTCTGGCCGGCGGCGCCTTCCTCGGCGACCTGCGGGACGACGTTCTGCGAGCCATGAGCATACCCGGCCGTCACCGTGGGCTCGTACGCGCCGTCGGCGACATCGATCGTCTTCGCGGCGACCTCGACGGACTTTCGCTCGAGGGCCACGTCGAGGTTTTGGCGCACCGCGATCCGCAGCGCTTCTGCGAGATCGAGCCGCCACACGTTCGCAACGTCCTGACCCGGCGGCAGCGGCGGCGTCACCGAGAGAAAATCAGGTGGCTCGTATGCGGGCTCTTCCGCAAGCGCCGGGGTTCCCATGACCGCGATCGCAACAACGAACAGGCAAGCGCGTAGCATCGAGTGCGCAGCGTACTGCGCTGAACGCGCGAACGCTCGCGATTCATCGCGGTGTCGCAGTGCGACGTCACCAGATTCAGCCAGCACGCCATACTGACGACGCGGTCCTAACCACGATGCCATTCTGGCGCGCGGTCGTGACAACAGCCGTCAGCGCGATCGCGTCGATCGCGAGCAACCCATCGCGACGTCGCGTGTCGTCGGTGTTAACGGCCGCGTCGGCGGCGCCAACGTCTGGCGAGGACGCCCGCGAGCAGCATCGCCAAACCGGGTGCCAGGGTGCTCGGACTCCCCGCCGCGGTGCAGCCACCGGGGACGGGTTCGTCGCTTGGCTGTTCGTCCATTCCGTCGGGCTTGTCTCCTGAACAAGCGATCGACGGCTCAATGCCTTCGAGGATGGCCAGCCCATGCGCGGCGAACGCGCTGTGGATCGCGCAGTACGCGGGCGTCCCGTTAGCCAGGTCGCCGTCATCGTCATCGGCCTCGAGCACAACACGGTATGCCGACAGCATGTCCGTCGTGCTTCGGATGACCTCGATGAGTAGACGATCGTAATGTGCGCGGCCTGCGTCGGTGCCCTGGTCGGTGATCAAGATTTCCCGCAGGTCCCACAACGCGCCGCTCAAGATCAGCCCATCCTCGTGGCCGTCGCCGGTGTTCCCGTCGTCGGGCCACACCTTGTTCGGATCGCTCACGTTGCGAGTGATCCCTGCGAGCTCTCCATAGTAGCCCCTGAGCACGAGCGGTTCGTCGAGCAATGTCACCGCGACGGAATCGCCAACCGCTTCGGTTACGGCTTCATCCGGCGACCTACCGTGAAGCGCGTAGCGAAGGACGTGCCCGAACTCATGATAGATCGTGTCGGGAGACAAGCCTGGATTGATGCACGCCCCCGGCGCACCGACATGGAGCATTAGTCCGCCAGCGGCAGCGCTTCCACCGCAATTTTCACTGTCGTTGTTGACGACCGCCTTTACCCGCGCCGGTTGAGTGGCATCGGGAACCAGCGCAACGGCCCACGACCGCACGCGGCTCATATAGATGAAGGTGGCCAGTTGGCTATCGACCAACTCGTCGGCTCGCGCGTCCCAGGCGACGATCTCTCCGGGACCGACCGTGACGGTCTTCGCCGCTGGCGTACCGGTATCAGCAATGACCTGGACATTCGGGCCCGTCGCCGACAGCGTGACGGTCGCTGGCTCGTCGCCGTCCCACTGGAAGCCGCCGTCCGCGTCAGTCGTCTGCGGCACGCCGTTCACGATGATGTCGACGTGCGGCGCGGGCGCGTCTTCCCGCGGCGCATCGAGCTCTCCGATCGTTGGGATGGTGAACCTGATCTGCGCTTCGCCGGCGACCGCCGGACGAGAAGCCGCACTACCGACGAGCAAGCTGGCGACCAATACGGAACGCATCGGGTCTGGACCTAGCAGCGGCTGTGCCCATGCCGCCGCTTCGCGATCCTGACCAAGTCCGCGTTCTGTCAGTCGTGGCTACTCGATCAGCCGGTGAGACGAGCTCCGATCGCGGTCTCGACGCGCGCGACGCGATGTGATCTACGCCGCGCTGTCGCTACGCCGTCGGCAGGTCAGCCACTGCGCGGCCGGAACCATGGCTTGCCGCGCGGCCGCTTGCTTCCGCCCTTCGATTTGCCTTGCGCCGGCATCTGGATCGCGAGCTCGCTCAGCTCGGACTTCCCGACGGCGGCTTGGTCGCCCTTACGCGTCGTCGAGATCGTCGGGTATTCGCCGCGCGACGCTTCGATCAGGCCAGCTCCCTCGAGGGAGCGCAACAGATCCATCACGCGCCGATCGGTCCAGCCGCGCAAGCAGCCGCGTTCGGCTAGGTCGGCGACCCGATGGTCATCGTCAGTGCCCGTCGCGATCGCAGCAATGCGCGTTCGCCCGTATCGGCCGCCGAGCGCCCCGACCAGCAGCAACAGGCCGCGGATCGCGTTCTGTTCGGCCTCGGACAATCCGCCGGTGGGCGTGCGTCCGTGGGCGATGGCTTCGCAGTTGTCGCACGCGCCGCATCGGCGATCACGGCTGCTCCAATCCTGATCGCCGAAGTAGTCGAGCACGAACTGACGACGGCAACGCACGTAGTACGCGTATTCGACCATCGTGCGGAGCTTCTGGCGCTCGACCTCGGCGCGGCGCACCAGCGAATCGACGTCGAGCGGCGGGAACGCATTCGGTGCCGGCCGGGACGCGACGATCCGTTCGTCATCGCGCAGCAGCATGCCGTGGCGCTCGAGGATGCGCAGGGTCGCTCCCATTGCGGCTCCGGAGACGTCTCCCGGGAGCTGTTTGCGCAGCCTCGCTTCGAGCTCGTCCTCCGATGCGCTCAGCTCCCCGAGCTCGGGCCGGTCGCGGAGCAACTTCCACAGGCCTCGCAAGATCTCGGGCGACGGGTACGACGCGTCGATCAGGAAATCTTGGAGCCGGATGTCGCCGTGGTTGAACAACAGCACGCAGCGCGTCGGCCTGCCGTCACGACCACCGCGGCCAGCTTCCTGGTAATACGCCTCGGGACTGCGCGGAATGTCGGCGTGAACCACCAACCGGATGTCGCTCTTATCGACGCCCATGCCGAACGCGTTGGTCGCGACGATCACGTCCAGCTTGCCGGCCATGAATACGTCCTGCGCCTTCTCGCGCACCTGGCCTTCGAGGCCGGCGTGATACACGCGAACTCGCATACCGGCGCGTTTGAGCTCGTGACCATAGGTCTCCGCATTCTTGCGGGTCGCCGCGTACACCAATGCCACCCCGCCATCGCGCGTGCGAACGAGATCGATCAGTTGGCGGGTCTTGTCCGCCGCACCGCCGGCTTTGACCACGGAATAGGTCAGATTCGGTCGATCGAAGCCGCGAACATGCAGCCGCGGTGCATCGAGGCCCAGTTGCACCGCGATGTCACGGCGGACCTCGGGCGTCGCGGTCGCCGTGAACGCGGCGATTCGCGGTGCCTTGAGCTCCTTCACCAGCTCGCCGAGCCGTCGATAATCCGGGCGGAAGTCGTGTCCCCACTCCGAGATGCAGTGGGCCTCGTCGATCGCGATCAACGCGAGTCGATCGCCGAGCGAACGAAGCGCCTCGACGAACCGCGGGCTGCGAAACCGCTCGGGCGCGACATACACCAGCGTGTACGCGCCGGCTCGAATACCGTCGAGCATCGCGGACTTCTCATCTGCGCCCGAGGCAGAGGTCAGCGCGACCGCGGGGATCCCGCGCGCGGTGAGCGTATCGACCTGATCCTTCATTAACGCGATCAGCGGCGAGACCACGAGCGTCACGCCGCCGCGCTCGCCCAGGACGATCGCCGGCAGCTGGTAGCAAAGCGACTTGCCCGCGCCCGTCGGCATCACCGCAATGACCGGTTTGCCCGCGAAGATATCCGCGACTACTTCCGCCTGACCCGCGCGCAGCGTGGTGTGCCCGAACGCGGCGAGCGCACGAGACAGCACCGCGGCTGGATCGCCGCCGCCATCTCGCACCATGGTCGCCTCGCTAAGCATCCAGCGACCCTATCAGGTCCCTCCGACATCCCGAAACCCGCGACATTTCGTCCGAAATCCGGCCGTGGCCGGACGCCCTAAGCCCCAGACCGGCGTCGGAAACCAGCAACGGTAGTGGGCGTAAAACGGCTGTGGATACCCTCCCAACGCGACGGATGTAGCAAGCTGCCAGCACCCGAGAGGACATATGGACGCGATCGCCGAGTTCAAAAACAATCAGAAGAAAGCATGGTCGACGTTCGCGCCGACCGAGATCTATACGGCTCAACCCGCTGCCCGGCTCGTCGCATTCGCGCAGATCCGCCCTGGTCAACGCGTGCTCGATGTCGCGTGTGGAACTGGCGTGGTTGCGCTTGCGGCGGCGCGTGCCGGAGCGCGCGTTACCGGGCTGGACCTCACGCCCCCGTTGCTCGTGCGCGCCCGCGAGAATGCCGCGATCACAGGCGCGGAGATCTCCTGGCATGAAGGCGATGCCGAGGCGCTTCCGTTCGAGGATGCAAGCTTCGATGTGGTCGCTAGCCAGTTCGGGCACATGTTTGCGCCGCGACCCGACGTCGCGACGCGCGAGCTGCTGCGGGTGTTGAAGCCCGGCGGAATCATCGCGCTCGCGACGTGGCCTCCCGAGCTGTTCACCGGCCGAACGTTCGCGCTGATCGGCAAGTATCTGCCACCGCCGCCCGGGATATCTCCGCCTGGTCTGTGGGGATCGCCCGAAACCGTCCGCGAACGGCTAGGCGCATCGATCGTCGATCTGGTGTTCGACCGCGGCGTCATGCGCGCGCCATTTCTCAGCGTACAACACGTCCGCACGTTCCTGGAGCATAACGTCGGACCCGTGATGCGCATCGTGCAGGAGCTCGCCGCTGAGCCATCGCGCCTCGAGGAGTTTCGCCGGGAGCTCGACACGCTGAGCTCACAATATTTCGAGCCGACCGAAAACGTGCTGAGGCAGGACTATCTGCTCACGCGTGCGGTCAAGGCTTGATCGCACGCGTAGCGATGTTTCTCCACGCGCCGCGTGAGGCGCAGCGGCTCACCGAGCGACGCGGTGTGCGAATTCGTCATCACCCGATCTGATCGCGAACTGCTGTGATGCAATCCGGCGGAGCGAGCGATGCGCTACGGTTGCGTCATGGTGGCCGCAATCGCAATCGTGGATGACGGCGATGGGCCGATCGTCGCGACGGCCATCCACGATGGCCACGCGTTGCGCGCCGAATGCGCCGCGCTGGTCAAGCTCGACGAATCAGCGCGGCTGCGCGAGGAGGATCCGTTCACCGGGCGGATCGCGGCGGGAGTGCCGGCGCGGCTGGTCGCGACGCGGTCACGCTTCGAGGTCGACCTCAATCGACCACGCGACAAAGCGCTATATGCGTCACCGGAGGACTGTTGGGGACTCGAGGTGTGGCGCGAGCCGCCGTCACGGGAGTTGCTCGATCGATCGCTCGCAGCGTACGACGAGTTCTACTCGATCCTAGAGCGCGTGCTGCGTGAGCGCGAGCGGCGGTATGGACGATTCGTCGTGCTCGACATCCATTCGTACAACCACTGTCGCGACGGTGCGGGTTGCGCAGCCGATCCGCAGGCCAACCCCGAGGTCAACGTCGGAACCGGCACGGTCGACCGGTCGCGCTGGGGCTCGCTCATCGAACGGTTCTGTCGTGACCTGGCCGCGCAGAACGGCGGGCTCGACGTTCGCGAGAACGTGAAGTTCCAAGGTGGCCATATGTCGCGTTGGATCCACCAGCGGTTTCCAACCACCGGATGCGCGCTCGCGCTCGAGTTCAAGAAGACGTTCATGGATGAATGGACGGGCGTAGCGGATGACGATCACCTGGCTCGCCTCGCACGAGCGGTCGCAGCAACCTTGCCGGGACTCACCGAGTCGTTGATTGCATGATGGAGGTGGCCGATCTGGTGACCGTCGTGCGAGCTCGGCTCGCCGCGGGTAAGCCGGTTCGGCGAACGCTGGCAAACGGTGGCCGGCTCCACATCGATCGCGCAGTGCCGTTTCTGTGTGTCTACACGGGCGACGATCGCGCGACCGCGAACCTGGTGCGCACCCACGCGTCCTACCTGATCGGTCGCGACATCGGTCCGCTCGCGGCTGGGGTGATCAAGGCGCTCGCGGCTGCGTGCGGTGCGTGCTTGGTCATCGAGATCATGTCGGGGACCACCGAGGGGTTTCGAATTCACACCGCGGTCACCGATCGACTCGCGACGACGATCGACGCGCTATCGACCGCATTGCGAGGCATGAAGTTGCCGGTCGACGTTTCGGTCGACGTCGTCAGTGACTCTCCGACCTCGCTCGCCAAGTACGGCGTGCTGTCGATCGGGCTCGAGGTGCCATCGATCTCTCGGTACCCGCTCGTCGCACGCGTGCTGTCGCGGGAGCTCACCAATGCGCTGTTGCGGGCGTTGTTCGAGTTCGCGCGGGTGCAGACTCCGACCAGCCCAAAACACTTCTACGCGCTCGGCCGGCGCCGGATGGTTCGTGCGGTGGGTGCCTCTGACCACGTGCTCGCCGAGATCAGCAACTCGTTCGACTTCTTATTGGCGGTCACGCCGGTCAACGGCGAGGCTGCCTGGAAGGAGTTCTGCGAACACAAGCGCAAGCGCACGCCCAAGCTCCACTACCGCATGCTCGAGCTCGATCCGGCGATCGGCAAGCGCCGGCTGTACAACCTCCCGCTCGATCGCCTCGAGGATCCCGTGCTCGCGGAGCTGCTGCACGACAAACGTCGCGAGCTCGATCGGCAGCTCAGTCTGCTCGAAGATCGCGATACGCCGCGGTTCCTCTACGGCAGCCTTCAGCTCTACGGCGCCGTCGAAGACGAGTTGTTCGGCGAAGCCCGTGCCATCCTCGCGGAGCTGGCGCCGTGCACGGAGCGGGCCGACACTCGCTGCGATGCGGTGAAGTTTGCGGCGCGCGCCCGCGACGAGGTCGCTTGTTACCGCGCGGAGTATCCCGCGCTCGCAACCACGGTCGAGATTCGCGACGACATCACGTCGCTCGTGGTGTCGCGGGGCAACGTCATGGTTCCGGCGACGCTGGATGTTGCGGCGCATCGGGTCGGCGCGCTGTTGCAGCACGAGATCGGCACGCACGTCGTGACCTATGTCAACGGCCACGCTCAGCCACTGCGCGTGCTCGCGGCGGGACTGGGCGGTTACGAAGCACTACAAGAGGGCCTCGCGACATTCGCCGAATATCTCGCCGGCGGGCTCGACGCGGACCGGCTTCGGTTGATCGCGGCGCGGGTGGTCGCGGTGCGGCGGCTGCTCGAACGCGTGCCGTTTCCTGCGGTCGTCTCCGAGCTGGTCGACGAGCATCGGATTGCGGTTCGCTCGGCGTTCATGATCGCGCTCCGAGTATTTCGCGGCGGCGGCCTGACCAAAGATGCAATCTACTTGCGCGGGTTGGTGCAGCTGCTGGCCTATCTAAGAGCGGGTAACGCGCTCGAGCCGCTGTTGGTCGGCAAGCTCGCTCTCGAGCAGGTCGGACTGATCGAAGAGCTGCTCCAGCGTGGAATTCTCAGCAAGCCGGTGGTCACGCCACGCTGGCTGGCCAACCCGAGTGCTCGACAGAGGCTGCAGCGCGCCGTCGGTCTTCGTGTGATCGATCTCCACCAACCAGGACGTGTCGAATGAGGATCGGGTTCGTCTGTAACGACATCGCGACGGAACAAGCCAGCTATACGACGACGCGGCTCGGGCTGTCGGCGCTCGAGATGGGCCACGAGTCGTGGCTGATGAGCGTTGGTGACTTCAGCAACGCCCCCGACGACTCCGTCCGCGCGTGGGCGAGGGCGGCGCCACACAAGTCCTATCGCTCGACGGCGACGTACCTTGCTGCGCTCCAGGGGCCGAACGCCAAGATCGAGCGGATCGACGTCGACTCGCTCGACGTGTTGTGCTTGCGTAACGACCCGGCGGCAGATCTCGGGGTGCGTCCGTGGGCGCAGAGCGCTGGCTACATCTTTGGCCAGCGGGCTGCCGAACGTGGCGTCATCGTCGTCAACGATCCGCACGCGCTCGCGGTCGCGATCAACAAGCTGTACTTCCAGAGCTTCCCCGACGCGGTTCGTCCGCGGTCGCTGATCTCGCGTAACCCCGACGAGCTAAAGAAGTTCGTCGCAGACGAGGGCGGCCGTGCATGCCTCAAGCCGCTTCAGGGCTCCGGTGGCACGAACGTGTTCGTGGTCACCCCCACCTCGAAGGGCAACCTCAATCAAATGATCGACGCGGTGACTCGCGATGGCTATGCGATCGCGCAGGAGTTCTTGCCCGACGCGAAACACGGCGATACCCGGCTGTTCTTGATGAACGGCGAGCCGCTGATCGTCGACGGTCACTACTGCGCGTTTCGGCGAGTCAACGCCAAGGGCGACGTGCGATCGAACCTGCACGCCGGGGGCAAGCTCGCGAAAGCCAAGATCACCGACGACATGCTCACGCTCGCCGAGATCGTCCGCCCGCGATTGGTGCGCGACGGCATGTTCTTGGTCGGCCTCGACATCGTCGGGTCCAAGTTGATGGAGATCAATGTGTTCTCGCCCGGCGGCCTCGGTAGCGCCGCCAAGTTCGAGAAGGTCGACTTCTCGCGCGCCGTGATCGCCGGACTCGAGCGCAAAGCCGACGCGCGTACACGCAACGGCCACGCGCTCACCAATCGCCAGCTGGCGATGCTGTAAGTCGTGGGACAGAGCGGGCGCCCACAACCGGTTGCACTGCGCACCTGTCACGCAGCATCCCGACGAGCCAGGCAGCGGCGACAGCCACTCGTCCACGTGATCACACCGCACGATCGTTGAGCAAATCGCCGAACACGCCCGGCATGGCCGTTGCTGCGAATCGATGCATGCGCTTCTTGATCGGCGTTACCGCGTGCTGCCTTTCGTTCGCTGCCTGTGCTTCGGACGCAACAGATGTCGACGACGGCCTCAGCGATGGCAAGGCCGATCTGTGCAGCGCTGATGACACCGAAGAGGCGAAGTGCGTAGCCGAGACCGAGCCGGGAATCTACGACACCTCGCGCGCAGTGCTCCGGCTGACGATCGGCGCAGGGACGTGTACCGGCTGGCTGGTCGGTGATGACGGCCATGTGCTCACGAACCGCCATTGCGTACGGTTCCAAAACACGGCGAATACGATCGTGTTCGAGAGCATGGCGGAGGGCAAGGGCTGCGATCAGGACTGCTCTGACAAGCTGGCGTGTCCGGGCAACATCCTCGGAACCGGCGCCACCCTCGTGAAGAACAGCTACGACTTCGACTACTCGCTGCTCAAGCTGCCCGCCCCCGCACCCGCAGAGCTCGGTTATCTGCGGCTGCGTCGCACGGGCGCGAAAACCGGAGAGCGGATCTACGTCCCGCAGCACCCGCTGGGCGGCGGTAAGCGGATCGCGGTGCACGCCGAGGGCGAGCTCGCCACCGTGCTCGGAACCACGGAGGACGTTCCACAGCAGACTCCCTGCGGCGGCACAGGTCCGCGGATCCGCTACCGCGCTGATACCCAGCCGGGCTCGTCGGGTTCACCCGTCATCGCATACAGCGACAATGCCGTAGTGGCTCTTCATCACTGCAACGGCTGCGAGCGCGATGGCGGCAACCGCGGCGTGCCGATCCAAGACGTGATCGCTGACCTCGGTGACCTGCTGCCGGCGAGCGCATTCACAGAGTAGTGGGGTCAGACTCAATTTGCGCAACTTACGAACGCTTCTTGGAGACGACGCGGGAACACACGCGCTCAACCAAGCTCGCAATCTCCGCATCGACTTTGCGCTTTCGGATCGCTGATGCGGCTTGGTGTGAAACGCCGAGTACAGCAGCAACGTCGGCCGTTGTGAGGCCGAGCCTGATGCCACAGCGAACGGCAACGATCCTGGCCATGACGATGCTTGGCGCTCGGCGTCGGGAGCACAGCTCGAGGGGCGAGAGTTCGAGCTGGGCTGCGGTGGCTTCCACAATGCAACGAGGGTCAATTCGTACGTGGGCCCACGGTTTCGCTAGCAGCGGCGTGCGGTTCGGCTCGCTCACGATTGGCGTTCCGACTTCGACCGCACCACGGCGCCGCGCCGCAATGCGGATCTTCGAAAGGTCCACATCGGGGCGTTCGCTGGGAGCCTGATCTACCCACCGATCAAACTCTCTAAGGTCGGCAAAACCGGACCGCGCTAATCCTTCGTTCACGCATAGCCACGACGGAACAGCAACCATGCCGACGTACGCGCGATGGCTCGTCCAAGCGCTATGTCGTGCGCGGCTCGTGACTCCCGCCCGGACCGGGTTGTTGTGTAGGTATGCGATGCATTTCGCGACATTTTGTGGTTCGACTCCGCGGTCCTTTGGACCGCGGACAAACACGGGTCCGATGCGATCCGCTCGGTGATTGATCCAGCCGGCGAACGGAGAGTGAACACCACGGATCCAACTCGAAAGCGCTGCGCTACCGGCAATCATGAGGAGGTGGATGTGATTGCTCATCACGGCGTAGGCGAGACAGCGCCAGTCTGATGTTGAAAGGGCCGCTTCGAGCAGGCTGAGGTATTTCCGTCTCTCGACGTCCGATGCGATGAACCACTCGCCATTCACGAAACGCGCGATCAGGTGATAGACGGATCCTGGGACGTAGCAGCGGACCGTTCGAGGCATGAAGCCCCGGCTATCGGCCGTTCGATCGCCAAGTTGCGTAAATTGAGTCTGACCCCACCCTAAGCGGTCAGCTTCCGTACACGTCTGACCGAGATCCAGACGAGCACGATGCTGATGGCGGTGAGCGCGAGCAGGCTGGGCACCATGTCGAAGGGGCCGGCGGAGCGAAGCACGGCGCCGCGCATGACATCGATCATGTGGGTCGCGGGAAGCGCGCGGCCGATGAAGTACAGAACCTTGGGCAGCCCGGCGACGGGGAAGATATAACCGGATAGGAAGATCGAGGGCAGAAGCAGCATCTGGGCCATCTGCTGCGCCGCCATCTGGGTCTGCGCGCGCATCGAGATCGTGAGCCCGAGCGCGAGCAGCGCAAACAGGTAGACGACCGCGGTCGCGAATAGGAACAGCAGGCTGCCCTGGATCGGCACGGAAAATCCCCAGCGCATGATCAGCAGGATCAGCGCCATCTCGACGAGGCCGATCACCAGGTATGGCGCGAGCTTGCCGAGCACCAGGCCGACGGGATCGATCGGCGTGACGAGCAGCTGCTCCATCGTGCCTTGCTCGCGCTCGCGCACGATCGCGACCGACGCGAGCACCATCGCCGCGATCTGGAGCAGGATCGCGACGAGACCGGGGATGATGTAGTTGGCGGTTCGGCCCTCGGGGTTGAACAGAACGATCGGTTGCGCTGCGAGTCGTGGTGGCGCGCCCGCAGCACGCGCCGCATCGAGGTTGTCCTGAGCCACCAAGCCATTGATCGATGCGAGCGCCTGCGCGCTGACGTTCGAGTCGGAGCCGTCGATCAGCACCAAGAACTGAGCGTTCTGGCCGCGAACGCGGCGATCGTGGAAATCCGGCGGCACGATCACTCCGAGTCGCGCCTCGCCGCGGGCGATCATCGCGCGGGCTTCATCGGAGCTGTTCGTGATGTGCGTGATCTCGAAGGTCTTGGTCGCTCGCAGCTCGTCGAGCAACTCACGGCTGTACTGGGTCTGATCCTGATCGACGACCACGGTCGGCAAGTTGCGCACGTTCTGGTCGAGAAACCCGAACAGCGTCAGCTGCATGATCGGCAACGTGAAGAACAGCACCAGCGTCCCGCGATCGCGAAAGATGTGCTTGAACTCCTTGCGCAGCACCGCGACGAACGAGTTCCACATGGCTCGTGCTCCTACGCCTTCACCGATGGCAGCGCGCCGCGTTCCTTCGCCGCACGCTCGGTCAGCGCGACGAACACGTCCTCGAGCGAGGGAACGATCGCGCGGATCGACGGTGAGAACCCGGCGTCGCGCAAACGCTCCGCGAGCTCGCGGTCGCTGATCGTCGCGTCGAGCTCCGCGTGCACCGCTTGGCCGAACACTGTTGCGCTTCGACAAAACGGTTGCGTTCGGATCCAGCCGAGCGCACGCGTCGAGCCAGGCGTCTCGATCTCGACGCGGCGGGTGCCCGGCGCGTTGACCTCGGGAAGCTCCTTGAGGTGGTCTGGCGTCCCGGTCACCAACAGTCGCGACAGGTACAAGTAGCCGACTTCACCGCAGCGCTCGGCTTCGTCCATGTAGTGTGTCGTCACCAGCAGCGTGATGCCTTGCGCCGATAACGTGAACAGCAAATCCCACAGCTCGCGGCGCGCCACCGGATCGATGCCCGCCGTCGGCTCGTCGAGGAACACCACTTTTGGCTCGTGCATAAACACAACACCAAA
>JBFXAI010000059.1:0-33459 GCA_050184455.1 Kofleriaceae bacterium
AGCGCCACGAACAAGAGCAAACGACGTTTCGGCTACTCGAGCAGGTGCCGGTGGGCATCTTCGTGCTCACCGCGGACGGCAAGCCGTACTACGCCAATCAGCACGCTCAGAAGCTCCTGGGCCGTGGGGTCGCGAGCGCATCGCCGAGCACGCTCGCCGAGACCTACGAGGCGTACGTCGCCGGCACCGATCAACACTATCCGACCGAGCGATTACCGGTGGTTCGCGCGCTCGCCGGCGAAACGTCGGAGTGTTCCGACATGGAGATCCGCCGTGGCGACGAAGTCGTCCCGCTGCACGTTGTCGGAGCACCCGTTCGCGATGGACGTGGCGAGCTGGCCTATGCAGTCGCCGGGTTTCAGGATGTTCGCCAGCTCCAGCGGCTCGCGATGGTCGATACGCTCACCGGGCTATCCAATCGTGCGGCGATCGCGCAGATCTATGCACGAGAGCGAGCGGTGTCTTCGCGTGCGAAGCGGCCATTCGCGATCGCGTTGATCGATCTCGATCGGTTCAAGTCGATCAACGACACCCACGGTCACGCCAGCGGCGATGAAGTGCTCAAGCGCACGGCCGACACCGTGGTCAAGAGCCTGCGGCGTTCCGATTCGGTAGGCAGGTGGGGTGGGGAAGAGATCGTCGTGCTGCTGCCGAACACCGACGCGGTCGGCGCTGCCAATGCCCTCGAGAAATCGCTCGCCGACGTCCGCGCGCTCGATTTCGTTGGAAAGGACGGTGCAAAGTTCACGGTGACGTTCTCGGCCGGCGCGGTCGTGGCCGATCCCGACGACTCGATCGACGACGCGGTCGCGCGTGCCGATGCACTGCTTTACGCGGCCAAGGCGGCGGGCCGAAACCAGGTCAAGATCGGCACCGGCGCGGCGAGCTAATTCACCGCCGAGCCACGAGTCACGTCGACGTTCGAGGACTCTCGCTGGCTGTCGCGACCCGCGCAGCACTGTGGCGGGCGTGCGTGGTCTCGACTCCGCTCGCCACGAGGACCGCATTCCCATGGCTAGGGCTGCCAGACCGTGCGCGCCAACGATGCGAGACCACGAGCGTCGAGGACGGCACGCCGGCTGCAATCGCGCCGGCTATAGCCTATCTCCCCGCCGCGTTCGCGTGAGGGTTCCGCGTGAATGCGGCGGGGACGTTACCCGGTCGCGACCGAGTCTCGGTTACCATGGGGAAATGAGGGGAATCGGAATCGTCTGCGTCGCTTCGACTTGAACACCGGCCAACCGATTCCAGCGGGTCCGATCATTCAAGATTGCTTGGGAACGCTCAGCGCGAAGCCGCAGTGCAAGCCGGAGATCGAAGATTGGCTGGTCTGTATCAACAGCACGCAACCCAATGCGACGACGCAGGCGGACTGCGATTGCTCCGAGGACCAGCAAGCCGTCATGACCTGCCAGTAGACCGCCGACGTTGCCCGGGCAGCTCGTAGCGTCGAAACAACCCGGCACCGAGCGCGAGGGCATTGCCGACCAGCGGTGTGCCCGGGGTGTTGCATGTCGCAACCGCGCTCGAGCGTGAGCGCCACGACGTGGCTGGCGCCGGGAGTTACGTCGAGCGTGAGGTCTCACTGTATAAAAATGTTACGCCGTTAAAACGTGTAGGAACGGGCTCGCCGTCACGCGTGCACATGCCATCGTGCGCCACGTGAGCGACGAGATGGCGGGTAGCGACGAGCGATATCGCTCCCTGGTCGATTCGATCGAACAGGGGTTCTGCGTGTTCGACGTCGTGCTCGACGAGGCGGACCGCCCGCTCGATCTTCGATTCGTCGAAGTCAATCGAGCATTCGAACGCCATAGCGGTCTGGTGAACGTGGTCGGCCGCAGGCTCGGTGAGTTTGTCTCCGCCATCACGCCAAGCCTGCTCGAGCGGGTTGCTCGGGTCGCGAGCACTGGCGATTCGCTGCAATTCATTCACCCATCGCACGCGCTCGGCCGCGTGTTTCGGGTCCACGCGTTCACGTTCGGGGGCATGGGGAGTCGCCGGGTTGCGATCATGTTCGAGGACATCACGGAGCAGCAACGCGCAGAAGCGGCTGCTCATGTGCTCGAGGAGCGCCAGGCGTTCCTGCTCGATCTCAGCGATACGCTGCGGCCGCTCGCCGATCCGATCGAGATTCAAGCGAAGGCGGCAGCGCTGCTCGGTAAGCAGCTCGACACCGATTGGGCGTATTACGCCGAGTTCGATCCGGCGATCACCGTCGCGCACATCACACGCGATCACGCGCGTCCCGGCGTGCCGAGCTTGATCGGACGTCATCCACTCGAAGAGTTTCCCGGAATCGTCGCGGCGCTTCGCATCGGCAGGCCATTCGCGATTGCGGACTTGATGACCTCCGAGATGGCGACCGATGAGGGGAAGCGGCGCTACCGAGAGATCGGCGTGCACGCCCTCGCAGTCGTGCCGGTGGTCAAGGCAGGGATCACGCTCTCGGCGATCGTGGCGATCGATCGCAAGCCCCGAAGCTGGCCCGAAGCTCAGCTCGCCTTGCTCGAAGCGACCGCCGAGCGTACCTGGGCGGCCGTCGAACGTGCGCGCGCCGAGGTCAGCTTGCGCGAGACCGAGCAGCGGCTCCAGCTCGCGCTGGATGCATCGCACATGGGCACCTTCGTGTGGCACATCGAGGACAACCGTCACGAGCCCGACGCGCGAATGCTCCGGCTGTTCGGCCTCGATCCGGAAGCTCCGGCTCGCCCGCTGCACGCTGCGATACATCCAGACGATCGGATCCGATATCTAGATGCCGTCGAGCGCGCGATCGATCGTCATGGCCGCGGCACGTTGCACGAGGACATCCGGGTAGTTCACCCCAACGGATCGGAGCGCTGGCTATCGATCACCGCGCAGACCGTGTTCGACGGCGACGGGCGGCAACCGGTTCGATTGGTCGGCATCGCCGTCGATATCACGGAGCGCAAGACCACCGAAGCTGCTCTCCGCGAGCGCGAGGAGCGGCTGCGCGAGAGTGACCGTCGAAAAGACGAGTTCCTCGCGGTGCTTTCGCACGAGCTCCGCAATCCACTCGCACCGGTGCGCACCGGCCTCGAGATCATTCGCCTCACGGGCAATTCGCCAAACGCGGTCGAGCAACTGCGCGCGATGATGGAGCGTCAGATCGCCCACATGGTGAGGTTGATCGATGATCTGCTCGATGTGTCTCGGATCACCTCTGGCAAGATCCGGCTGCAGCGCCAAACCGTCGAGCTGTCGACGTTGCTCGGTACCGCGCTGGAGTCTGCGCGTGCGGCGATCGACGAGAAGTCCATCGAGCTACGCGTCGACGTTCCGAACACGAGAATCCTGATCGATGCCGATCCGACGCGGTTCATTCAGGTGGTATCCAACGTGCTTCATAACGCCGTGAAGTTCACCGAGCCCTGCGGGAACATCACGATCGCGGCGCGGACCACCCTGGATGAGCTCGTGCTGACGATCACCGACTCCGGTGCTGGGATCTCGGAGTCGATGCTACCGCGCGTGTTCGATCTGTTCACCCAGGACGATGACGTAGCTCAGCGCGCGAATAGCGGGCTCGGCATCGGCCTGGCGCTCGCACGACGGCTGCTCGAGCTGCATGGCGGATCGATCGAGGCACGCAGCGAAGGGCCCGGCCGCGGCAGCAGCTTCGAGATGCGGCTGCCCGTATCGCGCGCCGCCGCAGTTGTGACGCCACTGCGGCGTCCGGATCGCGTGTCCGGATCCAAGCGGCGCGTCGTCGTGATCGACGATAACCGGGACGCGGCTAACTCGATCGCGATGCTCGTCGAGCTGGTCGGCTGCCAAGCGAGCGTTGCGTACGATGGTAAAGCGGGGCTCGAGCAGATCCGAGCGCTGCGCCCCGACATCGTGTTGCTCGATATCGGAATGCCCGGGATCGATGGCTTCGAGACCTGCCGCCGGATCCGCAGCGAGCTCGGCACCGAGGTCGTGGTCGTCGCGGTGACCGGCTGGGGCCAGGAGCAGGATCGCCAGGCCGTGATGCGCGCAGGGTTCGATGCCCACCTCACCAAGCCGCCGGATCCTGCGGTGCTGCATCGGCTGCTGGTCACCGGTCATCCTCCGCACTGAACGCGCTGGCTTCGTCCAGCCTGTGGTACCGGTCCGCGTTACAGTCGGCTCGATGAGGTTGATCGTTTTGTGGTCGCTGGTCGTCGCGTGCGCGAGGCCGACCGGCGTCACGGCGCCTGCGCAGACGCCGGTCAAAGCCGTGGTCATCGTCTCTGCAAACACCGAGTGGAAGCAGGTCAAGCCGCTGTTCCCCGACGCGGTCTATCGACCGACCCCGTGGGGCGAGTATTTCGAGCACACGTTCGACGTGGCCGGTGCGCCGGCGCGGGTGGTGATGTTCCACGGCGGTTGGGGCAAGGTGGCTGCTGCGGGCTCGGCGCAATATGCGATCGATCGCTGGCACCCGAGCTACGTGGTCAATCTAGGCACGGCTGGAGGATTTGCCGGTGCCGTCGACAAGCATGCCGTCGTGCTCGCCAACCGCACGGTGATCTACGACATCGTCGAGGCGATGGGCGATTCAGCCGAAGCGATCGCTTCATACAGCGTGGACATCGATCTGTCGTGGCTTTCAGAACCCTACCCATCCGCGGTCGTCCGCACGCTGTTGGTGTCGGCCGATCGCGACCTCGTGCCGGCCGAGCTAGCCACGCTCGCGACCAAGTACAAAGCGGTCGCGGGTGATTGGGAGAGCGGCGCGATCGCTTACACCTGCGCGCGCAATCGCCAACGGCTGGTGATCCTGCGCGGCGTCAGCGATCTGGTCGGGGCGTCCGGCGGCGAGGCCTACGGCAACATGGCCGCGTTCGAGCAGGGCGCCGCCGTCGTCATGCGCCGACTAGTCGGCGAGCTGCCCGCGTGGCTGGCACGGATGCCCTGATCGCGCGCTTGGGTTGCGCGATCGGGGTCGGCGCGAGCTTGGTGAACTCGACCGAGCGTGCGAGGTCTTGCGGCGTGTCGATGTCGATCGCGCCGTCGGGCCAGTCGATGACCGAAACCGCCGAGCATGATGCGAACAGCTGGCGAGCGCCGATGTCGCCGGAGGTGGTCAGCAGCGAGGGAAATTGTAGGCGGTCGAAGACCGCGGGCAAGCCCATGCCGTGGTTGTAGCGAGACGCGACCGGCGCATAGGTCGCGCGATAGACCGCGAGCAGACGGTCGAGGTGCTCGGTGGTGAACAATGGCTGGTCGCCCAGCACCACCGCGGCAGCGCGGCAGCGGCGTGCGATCGCCCACTGCAGGCCGCAGCGCAGTGATGCGGCGATGCCCTCGTGCCAGTCCGGGTTGACCGCGATCTCGAGATCGAGATCATCGATCGTCGGTGCGATCTCGTCCGCGTGTGCGCCGAGCACCACCACTGTGAGATCGGCCGATGCAGCACATGCACGGGTCGCGATGCGCCGGAGCAGCGGTTCATTTCCGATCGGCTCGAGTTGTTTGGGGCGACCCATCCGCCGGGATTCGCCGGCGGCAAGAACGATGGTTGCGATGGTCATTCGACGACTGCCGCGAGGTTGCTAAGAGAAGCGGCCGGGAGCTCGTGTGGCGTTTGTGCACCACCGTCCAACCCGATCGAGGCGAGAACGCGCAGTAGGCGTCGTTCAGGCGATGCGACGGACGAGCGTTCGAGCTGGTTGCTCGCCGAAGCCGTGATCGCTGGATGGTGCGAACACCTCGTTATCAGCGCCGATAAAGCGATCACGGCTGGACGTCTTGCAAACGGCGTGCACGGTCGACCGGCGACGTCGATGAACCCTGGTCGGTGTCAGACCGACAGCCCCTTCGCGACGAACGCGACGCGTTCGAGCGCACGGACGATGGTGCGCCGCGCTAGCTCGATCTTGAACGCGTTGTCGTGAAGCGGGCGCGCGTTGGCCAGTGCGGCACGCGCGGCCTCGAGGAACACGTCCGTCGTGGGGTGCTTGCCGATCAGCTCGCGCTCGGCCTCGGAGCTGCGCCATGGCGTGGTCGCGATGCCGCCGAGCGCGACTCGCGCGGTAGCGATCCGGTCGCCGGACAGCTCGAGGGCGACGGCAGCAGCCGCGAGCGCCGACGTGTATGACGTGCGATCGCGGACCTTAAGGTACGTCGAGCGGCGGGCCCAGATGGTGACTGGCAGCTCGACGTGCGTGATCTGTTCTGCCGGCGCGAGGACCGTTTCGATCTCGGGATGGTGACCCGGCAGCGTGTACAGCTCGCCGATCGGAATCGTGCGCGTTCCAGTCGGCGAGCGCGTGTGCACGATCGCGTCGAGCGCGACCAGCGCGACCGCCATGTCGGAGCTGTGCGTAGCGATGCAATCGGGGCTCGTACCAAGCACCGCATGCGACCGCGTGTAGCCATGGAGGGCAGAACAGCCGCTGCCAGGATCGCGCTTGTTGCAGGAGCTCGCGAGCTCGCGAAAGTAAGGACACCGGGTGCGCTGCAACAGATTGCCGCCCACCGTGGCGGCATCGCGGACCTGCGGCGATGCGCCCGCGAGCATGGCCTCGGCGAGCACCGGGAACTGCTTGGCGATCGCCGGATGGTGAGCGACGTCCGATGTACGCGCCGATGCGACGATCCTCACCGAGCTGGTCTCGGTTTCGATGTCGAGCGGCAAGCTCGGCCGGGCTCGAGCCAGCCGCATCAGGTTGACGAATGCGGTTTCGCTGGGGAGGGTTGCTGCGCTCGTGAGGCCCGCCGACTCGATGGCGCGGTCCTCGCTGAACGCCGCGACAGAGCTGGAAGGCTTCACGGCTAACTCCTTTGCGCTCGACGGGGGCTCGGCGCGATGTTCGGTTGCATGCATCGATGCCCGTGAAACACCGGGCGAGCACAGGCGCTAAGCAAGAACCCCGCCCAGATCCAAGCTGGCGAACTCACTGCGAGCAGTCATCGCGCGGTGCAAGACAGCACGTCGCACGACCGCTCGGTGTGCCAGGCCGGCAAGCGTGGCGACAGCGGACCGATCTGAGTACTGTGTCGCGACACATGATGGCGGTTCGAGATAACAAGCAGCGCAGTCGGTTCGAGCTCGAGCTCGACGGTGTGACCGCCTTTGCGGCATATCGTCGCAACGGCAGCGTCGTTACGTTCGTTCACACCGAAGTGCCCAAAGCTCTGGGCGGCAAGGGCGTGGGATCGGCGCTTGCGAAGGGCGCGCTGGACCTCGTGCGCGCGGCGGATGAGACCATTGTCGCCGAGTGTCCGTTCATCGCGGGGTATGTCGAGAAGCACCCCGAGCTGCACGATCTCCGTCAACGACCGTGAGCGTGGCCGCGGTCGCGCCGATCGCAAGCGCGACGACGTTGGCACCGGGCACGAGTAACAGCAGCGCGATCGGGCCTCCGAATCCGAGCGATCGCCAGCGTCGCTTGGTCAGGTATTCGACCTTGTCGCGGTAGCGCCAGCGCTTGCGCGCGAACACCGCATCGTGGGCGTCGTACGCGGCGAACTGCGCGGTGAGATATGCGCTGCCCACGGTCGCCAGGATCGAACCGACCACTGGAATGATCGCGCTGACCAGCAGCAGCAAGCCCATCACGAGGAGATAGCGAGCGACCCGGCGCAGCGCGTGCCAGATCCCGACGATGACATCGACGACGAACCGGAGCGGGTTGAATCCGGGTGATGGTTCTCCGGTGAGTCGAGCTTCGATCTGCTCGGACAACATCTCGTTGAACGGCCCCGCGATCAGCGATGCCACCGAGACGAACACCGAGAGTCCCAGCACCGCGACCGCGATCTTCGCGATGATCTCGAACACCCGGTCCAGCCATTCCCCGGGCAGGAACGCCGCGACCGCGGCGATCGGCGCGCTGAGCATCGACAAGATCCAGCCGAGCGCGATCACCAAGATGATCCCCGCGACCACCGCCGGCGCGATCACCCACGGCCACAGCCGCGGGTTGCGCATCAGATAGCCAGCGCCGCGCAGGGTCTCGCCGGCACCACGAGCTAGCTCGTCGAACACTCGCGTGGTGTAGCATCTGCCGGCGGTCGCGTTTGGCAAAAAGTGGAACGCCCGGTCGGGACTCCGCGTGCGTCGCGCCTTCGCGTTCATCTCGTTTGCTCGTTCTAGTGTCAGCGCGGGCCGCTGGAGAATCCGGGGATCTTGTTTAGCAGCGCATCGAGCTGCGCACTCGACAATCTGACCCTGGCGCGAAGTCGATCATCGGTCTTGAGGACCTGGACGGCGTCGAGCAGCGCCTTGGTTTCGGTGTCTTGCTGTTGCGCCGCGCGGTTTCGCAGCTCGTCGAGCCCTGCGGTGACCTGCGCCGCGAGCATCGGATCTTTGACCTGCGCGGTGACATCGAGCGCGAGTCCGCCGGAGCCGTCCATCGCACCGTAGAGCTCGCCGAGCTTGCTGCCGGCCGGCGTCGTTGACAGATCCCCCGCGAACCACATCGTCCGCGAACGATCCGCCTTGGCGACGATCGCCTGGAGCATCGCGTTGTCGGCGGCCGTGCCCGCCGACAATCCGGCGATGTCCGCTTCGAGATCGGCGCGGGTCAACGTCGAGACCGTTGGAACCAGCCCGATCTTCATGGTCTGCCGCGTATACAGCGTGCCGTCGGTGAGCGCGAGGTAGCTCGCCTTGAACGCACCCACCTGCGGGTTGGTCAGCTCGACCGTAACGTACTTGCCGTCGGGATCCACGGTGACTGGGAACTTGGCCTTGTCCGCGCACCCCTTGATCTCGGGGACGCCGAGGCCGCGAAACACGAACAACAGGTTCACCCCCTCGGTGCCGAGCGCAGCGCCCGCCATCATGTGGAGCTGGTTTACGTCGAGGAAACACGTCATCCACATCTGCGTGTTGGCATCACCGAACATCTTGGTGAGTCGTGGATTGACGCCTTGCTGGATCTTCAGAAAGTTCCCGCCGAACACGACGAGCACGTTCTTGGGCAGCTTCGTCATCAGCGCGACGTCGTCGGCCGTCACCTTGTCGTCGACCTTCGCGGATTTCTCGCATGCGCCAAACGTCGCGAACACCACGGCGAGCGCTACCGCCGACAGCCGAACAGGTCGCTTCATGGCAGCGGCTTAACCTGGCCGACGTCGTCGGTCAACGTCGTCGGTAGTGCGTCGTCCGTCGAGCGCGGACGTGCCGCCGCGGCACGGCTCGTGCGAACGAGATCGATCGAGAACGCGGCGAGGCCCAGCCAGATCAGCGCAAACGACGCCAACCGCTCGGCCGCTAGCGGCTCGCCGAACGCGAGCACCGCGATCAAGAACTGACCGGTCGGCGCGAGGTACTGTAGGAACCCGACCGTCGATAGTGGCAGCCGCCGCGCCGCGCTCGTGAACAACACGAGTGGAATCGCGGTGATCACGCCGGTTCCGATCAGTAGCACCAGCGTGGCCGTCGTCGCACTTGCCAGCGTTTGGGTACCAGCCAGCGCGAGATACCCCGCGGCGAACGGCGCGATCAGCAAGGTCTCGATCGCCGAGCCAACGAGCGCGTCGACGCGCGCCGTCTTGCGGACCAAGCCGTACGCACCGAACGTGCCCGCGAGGACGAGCGCGACGAACGGAACGCGGCCAGCTTGCCAGGTCATCGCGGCGACGCCGGCGCAGGCGAGGGCGATCGCGGTCCACTGCAGCCGCCGCAACCGTTCGCGCAGCACGATCGTTCCGAGCGCGACCGAGACCAGCGGGTTGATGAAGTAACCGAGGCTCGCGTCGAGCAGGTGTCCCGACGTCGTCGCCCATACGAACACGCCCCAGTTCACCGCGAGCAGTGCGCCGGATACCGCCATGACGGCGACGACGCGGACGTCGCGCAGGCTCGCGCGAAATCGCGCCCATTGACGCGCGGCGACCACGATCATCACGAACGCGAGCAATCCCCACAGCGCACGGTGCGCGATCAGCTCGACAGGATCGATCGCCGCGAGCAGCTTCCAGTACACCGGCACGATCCCCCACAGGCCGTACGCGAGCACGCCGTGCAGCAGGCCGGTTCGGTGGCCGCGATCCATTCGCTACCCTCCCAGTACCAAACCCTGCGCGCGAGATCGCTCCGATTGCCGCGATCCGCGCCGATCCCGCCCGATCCGCGACGTAGGACCAGCGAGCCGCAAGCGAGCTCCGCATTAACAAGCGGTTGGCGGCGTCGCATCACATGTCTCGACCTAGATCTTGGTGAGCTTGCGCACGGCGTGTTTTGCGGAGCTAATTGTGAAGCTAACTCTGTGCAACCGTTCGACTTCGTGATGTCGGTCGGATGTCGGAGATGACCGGGTACTGGGGCACCGTACCGCCATGCTGAAGACCAACGCTACACGGTCGATCGTTGTTGGCGCGGTGATGTTCGTGGGTGGCTGCATGGTGGGCAGCGGAAACACCGCCGACCCACCGGCACAACCTCAAACCTCAGCGAGCACGCACTACAACCTGGTCGACGTCGATCACAACGGCTTGGCCGATGCGGTCGACTTGACCGGGGATTTCAACGCGGACCTGATGTTCGGTCCCGGGCAGTGCAATGACCCGCTGGTCGACGCCGACGGCGATGGGACGCCCGACGGCGTGGATCTCGACTGCGACGGCGTCGTCGATCTCGCGTGGCCTGCCAATCCGCTGATCGATAGCGACGGGGATGGCGTGCCCGATGGCATCGACCTCGACGGCGATGGTGCCTCCGATGTCGACCTGCCGGATCTCGGCGACGTTTGTATCCCGGAGCTCGTGGTGGATGCGAACGGCGATCCGACCGGCATCGATACGGACTGTGACGGGACCGAGGACGTGACGTTCGACGTGTGCGTCCCGGAGGCACTCGATACCGACGGCGACGGTACGCCCGACTCGGTCGATCTCGATTGCGACGGCACCGGCGACACGACGGTTCCGCCCGCGCCACCGACCTGCGATCCGGCGATCGACACCGATGGTGACGGCCTGCCCGACGCGGTCGATGTCGACTGTGACGGCACGCCGGACTTCAACTGGTAATTGAGCGGCTCGGGCGCCTCAACCCGAACGCTCGACGCGTCCCTTGCTCGCGCAAACCCCCTCAGTGGCGCGAGCAAGGGGCGTGGGCTGGACTGGGGCAATCGCCGAGTAGTCACCGCAGGGCTGGTGTAGGTCTGCCGAGAAAATTCGGCGAGGCCCAGCCATCGGGATCCGCCCTGACCCGCGTTATCCTCTATAGCGATGACGGTGGGGTTCTCCCCGGGAATGCTGATCGGCAAGTACGAGCTCGGCAAGACGTTGGGTCAGGGGGGATTCGGGGTGGTGATGGTCGCGCGCGATACCCAGCTCGATCGCGAAGTCGCGATGAAGTTCCTGCACGCGGAGCACACCGCGAACCCCGAGATCCTGCGCCGGTTCCTGCAAGAGGCGCGGTCCGCCGCGAAGATCACCCATCCCGGCATTGTCACGGTGTACGAGTGCGGTCAGGTCTCGGGGACCAACACCGCTGCTGACGGCGTCGCGTACATCGCGATGGAGATGCTGCATGGCGAGTGCTTGAGCGATCGGTTGCGCCGCAGCGGGAGGCTCGACGTCGACGCGGCCGTCGAGGTCAGCCGCCAGATCGCGTCGGCGCTGGAGTCCGCGCATCGCACCGGCATCGTCCATCGCGACCTCAAGCCCGACAACATCTTCCTCGTCACCGATCCAGCGATGCCGGCCGGCGAGCGGATCAAGGTGCTCGACTTCGGAATCGCCAAGCTCGCGCAGCCGCAGGGCACCGGCGTGCAGACCCAGTCGATGATGGTGTTCGGCACGCCGCGCTATATGTCACCCGAGCAGTGTCGCTCGGCGGCGAACATCGATCACCGCAGCGACATCTACGCGCTCGGCTGCATCCTGTTCGAGCTCGTGTGCGGGATCCCACCGTTCACCGGCGAGAGCGGTGAGCTGATCGCCAAGCATCAGCTGCTCGAGCCGCCCGAGCCGCGATCGCTGATCAGCGATCTGCCGGACCACCTCGATCGGTTGATTCAATCGATGCTGGCGAAGCAACCCGGCGATCGCCCGCAAACGATGGCCGAGGTACAGCGGAGCTTGCAGGCGGGCGGGGCGATGTCACCGGGCGTCGCTCCGACGCTGTTGCCCGATGCCGATCCGAGCGCCAGCGGCCGGCAGCCGCAGGCTCCGCGATCGCTCGGCCGCCGCCCCGGCAGCGCACCGGCGGCGCCGATCGTCGATCCGCGCGAGCGGTCGACCGCGAATCTGCGGCCAGCTTCCAATCCGACCACGTTGTCGGGCGCTGGCGGCGTGTGGGAACCACCGCCGTCGAAGCGTAGGTCAGGACTGATCATCGCCGGTGTCGCGCTCGCGGTCATCGGAGTCGGTGGTGGCTGGCTCGCGCTTCGCGACACGAGTGAGCCCGCGACGCCAGCACAGGTACAAGCGGCGCAGCCCGCATTGCCGCCACCGGCGCCGCCTGCGGACGCGGCGCCCGCGGTGGCCAAGGACATCGAGCTGAAGCTGACCTCGACACCCGTCGCCGAGGTCTACCTCGCCGCGGATGGCCGGCTGCTCGGCGAGACGCCGTACACCCATACGTTGCCGCGCGGGACCGGCAAGATCGTATTCCTGCTGAAGGCCGAAGGTCACAAGGACGCCCGGATCACGATGGCGGTCGACAAGGACGCGACCGAAGCGATCGTGTTGACGGCGAACAAGCCGGTGACTGCTGCGCCGGCCGAGCCGCCGAGCCGACCGGCCCGCCCGAAGTCGCATCCCAAGCCGCGCACGCCTGCGACTAATGCCGGCAGCGGATCGGCGGGACCGGCGCCCAAGCCGCCCGATGACGGCATGGGAGGCCGGATCTGATGTCGCGCCGGCTCGTGAGCTGCGCGCTCGCGCTCGAGCTGATCGGGTGGTCCGCCGGATCGGCGCGCGCGGATCAGGCAACTGCGGCCGCCGCGTTTAACCGCGCCGAGGAGCTGTCGAAGCAAGGCAAGTGGAGCGAGGCGTGTCCGTTCTACGAGACCAGCTACAACGCCGATCCTCAGCTCGGCGTGCTGCTCCACCTCGCGGACTGCAACGAGAAGGTCGGCCGCACCGCGACTGCATGGGCGCAGTTCAGCGACGCCGTCGAGATTGCGCGCAAGCGCGGCGATACCCGTGAACGGCTCGCGCGCAGCCGCGCCGACTCGCTGTTGCCCAAGCTCTCGAAGCTGAACCTGAAGCCACCGCCGAAGTTGTTTCCGGGAATGGTCGTTCGTCGAGATGGTGTCGACATCACCGTGCTGGTCGGTACCGAGATGCCGATCGATCCGGGGGACCACGTGATCACCGCGAACGCACCAGGGTTCGTCGAATGGACGACCACCGTGACGATCACCGGCACCGCGGTCAAGGCGGTCGACATTCCGGCGCTCGAGAAGGAGCCCGAGAAGCCCGTCGAGGCTCCAGACCAGACGCCGCAAGAAGGCACGCTCGTCATCGTGACCCAGCCGGGCGCGAAGATTCTGATCGACGGAGCCGAGGTGGGTGTCGGGCGCTACGAGGGCAAGCTTCCCCGCGGCGGCCACACCCTGCGGGTCACTGCCGCCGGGATGCGTCCGTACCAGAGTGAGGTGCTCGTCGAGTCCAACCGCGAGCGTACGATCGACGTTCCGCTCGAGCCGATTCCGGCGGTCGTCGAGCGCGCGCCGGTCGAAAAGCTTCCGGACTACGAAGCTGGGCTCAGCTTCGGCATGGGCGCCAAGCTGCGCGAGGACGACCCGACGGTTCGCAACGTGCGCGCCGAGTTCGGGTTTCGGCTCGGTCGCCGGATCAATCTCGGAGCGTTCGCCGAGTACGGCGAGCTCAACCGATCGAATGCGTGCGGATTTTCGATGCCCGGCGTCATGCCGAGCACGCCGTTCGATTTCGGCCAGCGCAACCAGTTCACCAAGTGCGCGTACTTCATGCCCGGCATTCAGCTGCTCGTTCACATGCTACCGGGGCGCAGGTTCGATCCGTACCTCGGAATCTCGCCTGGGTTTCGGATCGGACTCACGAGCTGGACTCCGTACATCGACGGCATGGCGCAGAAACCAGAGAGCGAGATGTTTCCTGGCATCGTCGCGGGCGCGCGCGCCGGCGTGAACTATCGTCCGAAGGCGGATCTGCAGCAGTGGGTGATCGGTTTGTATGTGGAGTCTCAGATTACGTTGTTCGGTCAGGAGGCGAGCTCGGCGATCGAGGAAGAGGGCGAGACCTTTCTCTCGGTGATTGGTGGGCTTCGCAGCACGTGGGCATTTTGATCATGATGTGGACCAAGCTTTCGATCGCGTACGCAGCGGCTTCGTTGACCGGCTGTTTCTCGACGCCCCCCGCACCGTCGCCTCCGAGCGAAGCTGAGGTGGTGTTCGCAGTGGCGCCGGTGCCCTCCGATAAGACGTGTGAAGAGTCGCGCTACTTCGGCGGCGTTGCGTTTACGCCCGGAGCCGATGCCTACGTGATGCGGTTGCCGTGGGCGCCGCCGTTTCAGATCGGGGAACAACCTGGCTGTGCACCGTCTCCGACGGTGAACGTTCCGGTGCTGCGGTTCGCCAAGGACGGAACCCAAGCTGCGCCGTTCGAGGATGACGCGGGGTTATCGGATGGCTCGCGCGAGCCGGTGATCACGTTCGTCGATGGCGATCCGGTGTGGGCGTATCAGGATACGACGGGGCAGGTGGTGCTGAAGAAGGCAGGCAACACGCCGATTACGCTCCCAAAGCTGAACCAGGGCCCACAACTGGAAGCTCCATTTGCGATCTACGCCGACGCGACAACTGCGTACGTCGCGATCACGTTCCAGCAGGGCGGTGCCAAGCCGGCAGTGAACAACCCGCAGTACCCGTGCTGCGGATCGTCGGTGCAGGGGGGGGGCGGCGACAACCCGCTTCGGGTTGTTCCGCTCAATGGTTCGGCGGGCACGAACGTGTTTCCGTTCGCATCGCTGTTCTGCGAGACCAGCGGCGTATGCCTGACCGGAACTTCGGATTCGCTGGTGTTCCTCCAACACGGCGACCTGGCTGCTGGAGCGTACGTCAAGAAGTTTCCCAAGGCAGGCGTAGCGTCGACCGACGCGGTGACGATCGGTTCGATCTCGAGCTCGCGAGTCCCGTCCGGGCTCGTCGCCACCGACGGCTTGGTGGCGTGGGCGGTGTCCGTCGATCACGGCAACTTCAACGTCCAACCGCACTGCGAGATCGTGACCGACGACGGCATGCCGGGCACCGATCCCACCGTGCTGTTCGCGACCGACGAGTTCTCGTGCATGCACGTCGCGATCGACGCGGAGGCTGCGTACTTCGCGATCGTCGATGTGAGCGAGCAGTACGGCGTCATCAACGGCCTAGGCATCGGCCGGGTCCGGTTCGATGACCAAACGGTCGAGACCCTCTCGCTCGGCGTGCAGGGCATCGCCGTCGGTCCGCGTCGGATCTACCTCGAGGGCGACAGCATGTACCTCGTCGATCCGACGATGATCGTCAAGATCGCGACCAGCGCGCTCGACGGCAAACAAGACTTCGCCAAGTAGTGCATCGGTTTGCACGAGTTGTCCCGGCCGCTGGGACGCTCGATGCTTTCTCGAAGACGCGGCCAGGTGATGGCTCGCGACCGAGGCTCGCGAAATGACGCGAGCTCGACCGCGGCATGTCCGCTGCAATGGTGTGGCTCCGTTACCCACCCACATCAAGGAGCAGTCATGAGCAACGCACCACTGTTTGTCGCCATCGATTCGAGCGCGCTGGTCACCGTCTCGGGAGGTAGCTCGACCAAGACCAAGAAGCAGGAGCCCGACAAGGACGACGTTCCAGCGTGGAGCAACACGCTGAAGCGGATCGTGAAGGGCGGGGGTAAACCGAAGACCGCGGAGCAGCAGGAGTCAGAGGATCGCCGCAATGGTTGGAACGCGGCGCACAACGCACTCGGCTTCAACTTTTCGAAGAAGTAGCAGCTCGCCGGCTACCGGCGGTTGCGGCCGTTCCAGTCGTCCGTGAGCAACAGGAAGAACGGCATCAGGTCGCGAAACGAGCTCTTGCTGTTGTTGTTCTCGCCGAGCTGCTTCAGGGCGTCATTGATGCCCTGGAGCAGCGCGGTGATCTGCGCGTCACCGCCGCTGTCATCCGACGACGAGGCGGCCGGGCGCGACACGCCGCCCGTCACCTGATCCAAGGAGTCGAGGTCGATGCTGGGGAGCTTGTCGTTGTTCGCCATGGAACTGCCTTTCTAGTGAGACTCGCGGATGGTCGCGGTGTCGACGTCGGCCTTGATCGTCGTGACGCGGCCGGGCTCGATGATCACGGTCTTGGTCTTGGTGAATCCATCGTTGTTGAAGATGCGGAGCGTGTGACGGCCCGCGGGAAGCGTGACCTTGAGGCCCGTCATGTCTTGGCGCGGGCCCCCGTCGATCTGAACCCAAGCCCACGGATCGGCCGACATGCGGAGCGTGCCGGTACCAGTGCTCGGAGTCTCGTCGCGGTCGTCGCGCTCGAACCGTTCGATGCGAGCTTCACGCGGCTCGGGGCGACGCGCGGGGCGCGCAGGGCGTTGCCGCTTCGTCGACGAAGGTTTCGGTGCATCGATCGCGGGTTCGGCTGGCGCGACGGGAGGTGGTTCGTCGGCAACAGGCGGCAGTGGTGGCAGCACAGCTGCCGGTGGCGGCGGCGGCACGCCCACGGCCGGGTCGCCGACCCACGCTTGCGAGTCGATCGCTGCGGGCTGTGGAGCCGCCAGCGGTAGCGGCGCATTCGACGGATATCCCGCTGCGGCCGGCGAGGCCGGCGCTGTGGGAGCCGGATAGCTCGGATCAGCGTGCGGCGCGGATTGCACCGGTGCCGCGTAGGCGGGCACGGGTTGCGCGGGCGTAGGTTGCGCGGGCGCTGGTTGCGCGGGCGCTGGTTGCGCGGGCGCTGGTTGCGCGGGCGCTGGTTGCGCGGGCGCTGGTGTCGGCGCGTTCGCGTCGTCCGTGGTAGGCGACGTTGCGATCGCCGCGACGACCTCATCGGCCGCACGAAGCGGAACATCGTCGGCGCCGGCGGCGCGGCGCTCCGATGCGACGTAGATCGCCACCGCGAGCATGGCTCCGATCGCGAGCGCGATCAGCCCCCAGCGCTCCACGGGTCGCTGATCGGTGCTGGGAAAATGTGCGGCGATGGTTCCGCCGTGGACGCTGGCGAGGTCTCTGCCCGCGGGCGGCGCCAAGTTGGGCATCCGGAACGCCGGAATCGGAACGCCGAACCCGTGCATCATCGGTGCAGCCACCTCCGGTGGCGGAGCCGTCCTGGATGGCATCGCGAAGCCGGGTGGCATCGGATGCGGCATCGGTGGCTGCATCGGCACAGGTGGCTGGGGCATCGGCGCCACCGGCATCGGAGACACCGAGACCGAACGCGCGGCGACGGACGACGACGCAGGATCTTCGTGGATCCGCCGTTCGGGGGTTTGGGGCTGGGAGATGCGTGGCGCGGCGACACGGGACTCGGCGACACGGGACTCGGCGACGACCATGCCCGAGACGGCGCGCGCGGATTCGGAGTGCATCGATGGATCGACGTCCGGACCGAGCTTCGCGAGGACGCGATCGATCGTGCCCATTTCGCGCATCATCGATGCGAGGTGCGGATGCTCGACCGCGCGGGTCTCGTGATTGTTCGCCCACGACGCGTCGCGCTCCGGTGCACCAGGAATCTGCGGCGCTCGCGAGCTCGATCGCACCGGTACGCTGTGTTGCGCGACGCGCGGGGCCGAAGGCATTGCGGAGCTCGACGCGCTCGCGTTCGACGAGCTGGTGGTCGCCCGGCGGACCACGTTCGGGCTCGGGGTTGGCGAGGAGTTGCTTGGATGCGACTTGGCGCGATCGCGGATCAACGAGCGCGTCTGGATCGTCAGCGGTTTGCCGGTGACCATCGTCCCGATCGACGATGCGTACGGGTCCGGGCTCGCCTCGTGGATCGCCATCGCCAGATCAGATGCGCCTTCGCGCCACTGGTTGGCGAACCGTTGCTCGACGATCGCGTCGATCAGATGCTGCATGCGCGCGTAGCGCTTGTTGGGATCATGGGCGAGCGCACGCAAGCAGATCGCCTCGATCCCGGGCGGGATATCGGGATGAATCGACCGCGGCGGCACGACGGTGACCTTGGCCTCGCGGGCGTTGCGCGTGATCTGAGATCCGAACGGATGCAATCCGGTCAATAGCTCGTACATCACGACGCCGAGCGCGAACACATCCGACCGCGGTGTGATCGGCTCGCCACGCGCTTGTTCGGGCGCCATGTACGCCCACTTGCCTTCGACGACCGCAACGCCACCACCTTCGCGGCGGGCCACGCCGAAGTCGGCGACGCGAACCTCGCCGGAGGTGGTCAGTAGCAGATTGCTCGGGCTGACGTCGGCGTGAATGACCGCGCCACCTGGGCGCACGTGCGCGAACTCGAGGCCGGCAGCGGCCGCTTGGATGATGTACGAGGACACGCCGAACGACAGCAGGCGATTGCCGCGCAGCTTGAGCAGCTGGCGCAACGTCGGCCCGTCGACGAGGTCCATGACCAAGAACACATCGTCGCCCTCGCGTGCGAGATCGAGCACGCTCACGATGTTTCCGTGTTGCATGCCGACCAGCAGCTTGGCCTCGCTGATCAGCCGCTCGACGAACACGTTATCGTTGGCTAGCTCGGGCAATAAGCGCTTGATCGCGACCGGCTTCTGAAAGCCCTCGTCACCCAGCGCGTGCCCGGAGAACACCTCCGCCATCCCGCCTCGCCCGAGAAGCTCGCCCAAGACGTACCGGCCGACCGAGCGCTTGCCGGCGCCGTCCGATCCCGGTCGCGACCAGCCGCGTCTGTCACCGCGAGTGGACGATCGACCGGTCGTGCCAATGGCACCTCCGGTTGACGGTCTCGACTTGGGTAGACGCTCACTCACGGAGACACCCCCGTTGCAGCCGACATACCAAGTACCCAACCGATCGAACACACTAGCGATTTCAACGATCTGGGGTGAGAAATCGAAAGATCGACGGCGTAACCTCAAGTATGCGCCGGGGATCGAGGCCCCGAGTGTCGCCTGTAGTAGGCGCAGTATGCCCCCCAGGGTTTACAGATCGCGCAGCGATGTCCGGTGCGATCGCGGGGCATGGCGCCGAAAACGAAATCGCCGCCGGAGCACCGGCGGCGATTTCTCGGAGGAGGAAGACGTGAACGTAGTGCGTTCGGTTGGGGCTAGGGATCGTGGTCCGTCGGGGGCTCGTTGATCGCCGATGGATCGTCGTCTCCCGTTGGAGCCCGCTTGCGCGTGCTGTCGTCGTCGAGCCCGAGTCGGCGAATCATCTTGTAGATCGACATCCGTTCGATCCCGGCCGCGCGAGCCGCCGCCGAGATGTTGCTGTCGTGCGCTTCGAGCAGCGTCGTCAAATAGCGGCGATCGAACTCATCGATCAGCTGCTGCTTGGCGGTCTTGAACGGAATGTCCAGGTCGATGCTACCGAACGAGGCTTCGCGCTTCGGCGGTGCCTCGAAGCCACCCGTCGGGTGGTTCGGGAGCAGCACCGCACGCTCGACCGCGTTTCGCAGCTCGCGAACGTTGCCCGGCCAGTTGTGGCGTTGCGCGCGGGCGAGGAAGTCATCCGGCAACCGGGGATCGCCGTGCGACACCGACAGTTGGCGGAGGAAGTGATCGATCAGCAGCGGAAGATCCTCGCGGCGCTCGCGCAGGGCGGGGACCTGCAGCTTCGCGACGCTGAGCCGGTAGAACAAGTCCGAGCGGAAGGTGCCGCGGTTGACCTCGGCCGCGAGGTCGCGGTTGGTCGCCGCGATGATCCGTACATCGGAGGCGATCACGCGCGAGCCGCCGATCCGGCGAACCTTGCGAGTCTCGACCGCGCGCAGCAGCTTGGCCTGCACGTCGAGCGGAAGCTCGCCGATCTCGTCGAGGAATAGCGTGCCGGTGTGGGCCGCTTCGAACACGCCGACCGTGGCCTTGCCGGCACCGGTAAACGCGCCCTGCTCGTGACCGAAGATCTGATCTTCGAACAGCTGCTCGGGGATCGCCGAGCAGTCGAGCACCACGAACGGACCATTGCGGCGCGGCGAGCACTGGTGGATCGCGTCGGCGACGCCTTCCTTGCCAGCGCCGGTCTCGCCTTGGATCAGCACGGTGGCGTCCGACTGCGCGAACCGATTGATCAGCTCGAACAGATGACGCATCCCGGCGCTGCCGCCGATCAGGCTGTGCAGCCGCGATTCGTGCCACAGCGGAACCTGAACGGCTTCGTCGAGTGGATCGAACACGATCGCGCTCTTGCCGATCTGGATCGTCGAGCCAGGCGCGATGTACGCGTCGACGACGCGCACGCCCTTGACGTGCGTGCCATTGGTCGAGCCGAGATCGCGGAGCCGATAGCCATCGGCTTGCAACCGCAGCTCGCAGTGAAGTCCCGAGATCTTCGGATCGGACAGCGAGACGTCAGCCCCGGCGCGTCCAAAGATGATCGTCGGCGTGGCGAGCTCGAACGCTTTTCCAGCGTCGACTCCGGCGACAACCTCCAGGCGACAGCGCCGCACGTTGACCGTGCGCGGCATCCCCTGAAACGACGTGACCCATGTTGGGGTTTCAACGTTACGACCAGTCACGAGTTGTTCCTCCGAGCGTACCACTTTCATTGTCTTCCTCCGGCGGGGCCTGTGATCCGAACGCGTCCGTTCGACGCAACGCGGATTTCGTCGGGTGCAAGCTTGGAATCGTCGATATCTGCTTCGACGACGGTGAAATTCACGGGGGGCTCGAGCTCGTCCGAGATCGTCTGGATCCGGGCCCAGACCGGACGCGTGGCGCCTTCGACGAGCAGCTGGACGACTTGGCCGCGGGCGATGCTGGCGCGGTATTCGCGGGGGACGGCGAACCGAACCATCAAGTCGCGATCGTCGAACACGCGCGCGATCGGCGTGCCCTTCATCGCCATCTCGCCTTCCTTGACCTTGATCATGGTGACCACGCCGCTGATCGGCGAACGCAGCTGAGCATCACGGAGCAGCTGCTCGATCTCTTTGCGCTGGTTCTGCGCCACTGCGAGGCGGCCCGCGGCGGCGCCGGTGTTGGCGCTGGCCGCTTGCGCCTCGGCCAAGGCGTTGCGGACGTTGGCGTTCGCCGACGCACCCGCGCGCGCGAGCATGCGCTCGTTCCGCGCCTTCGCGGCGAGCGCCTTCGCGGTCACTGCCTGCGCGCCGACCTCGGAGCGCGCAGCGCGCTCGGACGCCTTCGCGCCCTCGAGCCGGCGCTGCAGCTCGGTCTCGTCGAGCTTGGCGACCGGGTCGCCGGCGCGCACGCGCTGACCTGCGCGGACGTACATCCGCTCGATCCGGGCCGTGTCGATCCCGGAGCTCACGACCTTCGACACCCTCGACGTCACCACGCCCACGAACTCGGGGATCTCCGCCGGCGCCTCGGGTGCTGCCGGGCGAATCGCCTCGGTCGGATCACGCTCGAGAGGCTTGGTAGCCGGCGCTCTGCACGCTGCCGCGAGCAGAATAATCAGATGCCATGGCTTCATGGAGTTCCTCAAGTGGGTTGTTCTGGGAGGCTTGGACGAGCTTGGTGTAGAGCCCGCCCGCGGCGAGGAGCTGGTCGTGGTTGCCCTGTTCGATGATCTTTCCTTTGTCCATCACGATGATGAGGTCGGCGTTGCGCACGGTGGATAGTCGGTGAGCGACCGTGATCCGCGTGCAACGGAGATGCTCGAGGTTTTGAATCACGCGCTTCTCGGTCGAGTTGTCGAGCGCCGAGGTCGCCTCGTCGAGCAGCATCAAGCTGGGATTGCGGATGACCGCGCGGGCGATCGCGATGCGCTGGCGCTGGCCACCCGACAGCGAGCCGCCGCCATCCGACACCACGGTGTCGTAGCGCATCGGCATCTCGTTGATGTCGTCGGCGAGACACGCGACCTTGCAGGCGTGGCTGATCCGGTCGAGCGTCGCGCCCGGCGCGGTCAGCGAGACATTTTCGCGGAGCGTGCCGCCGAAGATGAACGGGTGCTGCGGCACGATGCCGATCTGCTGGCGAACCGCGCGCAGATCCATCTCCTGGAGGCCGCGGCCGTCGTAGCCGATCGCGCCGCTGACCGGCTTGTACAGACCAGCGAGCAAGTTGAGCAGCGTGCTCTTGCCGGAGCCCGAAGGGCCGACCAGCGCGACCGACATCCCGGGCGGGATCTCGAGCGACACGTCCTGGACCACCAGCGGCGCCTGTTCGCCGTACTTGAACGACACGTTGCGAACGCTGACGTGGCCGCGCAGCCGCGGCGGCTGCATCACGCCGTCGCGTTCCTGCTCGAGCGGGGTCTGGAGCACGTCGTCGATCCGATCCATGTGACCCTTGACCAGCTGGAGCTCGAGCGCGCTCGACACCAGTTGCGATAGCGGGCCGAACAAGCTAGTCGCCAGCGAGTTCATCGCCAGCATCGTGCCGAGCGACATCTTGCCGGTCATCACCGCGCTGGCGCCGATCGTGAGGATCAACAGCGGGCCGAGCGAAGCGATCGCGCCACGCACCCCGTCGACCCACGCGTTGGCGCGGGCGCGGCGGAGCTTGACGTTGAGCTCGTCGGTGTAGAGATTCGACCACTTCTCGACGCCGAGCCGCTCGGCGCCGGCGCACTTGAGGGTCTCCATGCCGCCGAGCATCTGGACCATGTAGCTGTGCGCCTTGGCTTGCTTGTCGAGGTCGGCGGCGAGCAGCCGGTGGAACGTCGGGCGGGCGCACAGGAACACCACCGCCTCCGACGCCGACATCAGCAGCGTGATCACGCCGAGCAGCGGGCTGACGTAGAAGATGATCGCGGCGTAGAGCAGCACGAACACGCCGTCGATGATCGCGGACATGCTCTTGCTCGTCACGACCTCGCGGACCGTGCCGTTGCTGTCGACGCGCATCATCAGATCGCCGGTCGACCGGCGCTGGAAGAACGAGAACGGCAGCGACACCATGTGATCGAGGAACCCGAGCGTGGTGCGGGTATCGAGCGCGGTGCGCAGGTGGAGCAGCAGGTAGGTCCGGATCAGATCCGCGATCAGGTTGAACGCGACCATCCCGCCGATCACGGCGAGGCAGACGTAGAGCAGGTCGTAGTCCGATCGTGGAACGACGCGGTCGATGATCATGCCGGTCATCAGCGGCAGCGCGAGCGCGATCAGCCGGAGCGCCAGTGACACCACGATCACCTTCGACAGCAGGCCCTTCTCGGACATCAGCTCGGTGACGTAGCGGCGGAGCTTGCCCTTCTCGGGCTTCTGCTTGGTGAACCGCTCGGTGATGCTGAGCTCGATCGCGACGCCGGTGAAGCCCTTGCTGAACTCGTCGATCGAGAGGTCACGGGGGCCGGTCGCGGGATCGACGATCCGGATCACGCCCTTCTTGACGATCCGCTCGAACACCACGAAGTGGTTGAACTCCCAGTGCAGGATCGTTCCGATCTTGAGCAGCTGGACCTGCGTGATGTCGACCTTGATGCCGCGCCCGCACATGCCGTAGCGCTCGGCGGTGTCGAGGATCGCCTTGGCCGAAACGCCGTCGCGGCCGATGCCCATCGCTTCGCGGACCTCGGACAGCTTGGCGTCCTTGCCGTGATACGCCATCACCATGCACAGCGACGCGGCACCGCAATCGGTCCATTCGAGCTGTTGCACGAATGGAACGGCGCGCCGGTTCGTGAAGAACCCGACCCGCTTCAGTGCCGGAAACGCGTCCGCGATGTCTTCCTTCGAAGCCTTGGCGGAGCGAGATGCGCGCTGTGCGTGTGACATCAGGTTCTCCTTCACTCCGGGATGTACTTCCCGAGCGCGGGGAGCAGGGTGACGAGGAACGGCTTCGACGCGATCTTGACCTCGGTCTTGGCCATCATTCCGTGGTGGTAGTGGTAGCTGTGGTGTTCCGTCGAGAACGTGCGGCGCGGTAGCTGCGCCTTCACGATCACGTACGAGCCGGTGGGCGGCAGCTGGAGCGCGTCGGCGATCGTCGCGCCGAAGTATTTGGCAGCTTCGCCGCCGCCGATCGCTTCCGACGCGACCGAGCTGATCGTCGCCTTCTCGCGCGTCTTGGTATAGCCCGCGAGCTCGACCTGGAGGGTCTGGCCCTTGCGCAAGCGCGGAAGATCTTGGCTCGGCAACAGCGCGACCATCTCGGGCGCGGCGCCGGGCTCGACGACGGTGAGGATGTGATCGCCGGGCTGGAGCAGCTGACCGGTACGCACGCGAATGTCGAGCACCGTGCCGGACTTGGTCGCGCGGACAGTCTTGGCGTCGACCTTCGACTTCGCCAGCACCATCCGAGCGTGCGCCGACGCGAGCACCTTCTTGATCTCCTGGTCGGTCTGATCGAACAGGTAGGAGATCGTGGCGTTGTCGAGCTCGGTCTTGGCGTTCTTGAGCTCGTCGTTCTCTGGGCTAGACGCCAGCTTGACGACCGGCGTGCCTTCCTTGACGGCGACGCCCGGTTGCACGAGCACGGTCTCGACCGTGCCCAGCTGCGGCGAGGTCACCGGGGCGCCGGTGATCATGACGACGCCCGAACCCGTGGAGTAGGTCGGTACGCTGATGAACGCGGCGAACACGATCGCGATCAGCAGCGAGTAGATGAGGAATGGATAGGTCCGGCGCACCCAGGTCGGCGACAGCTGGATCAGCGCGCCTTCCTGGCCACGCGTACGATGCGCTTCGAGCGCCTCGCGGCGGTACAGGCCACCCTTGTCGGCGCTGACTTCCGCAGCGTGCTCGAGGTGCTGGGTGACGAGGTGATGAACGATCGATGCGACCTCGCGCGCGAGACCGACGATGCTGACGCGCTCCGCGAGCGTGTAGCCGGGTTGGCGCGGGTTGCGGTTGAGCACGATCACCGCGACGGTCTCGGTGGTCGTCACGATCGGAAGCATCGCGGTGTGGGAGGCGATCAGCGCTTGGCGCGCCCCGGCGACGGCGATCACCGGTTGGGCATCGCGCAGGATCTCGTCGTCGTTGCCGAGCGACCACAGACCTTCGGGGCCAGGATAGACAATCGAGATCGTGAGCGACGAGCTGATATCGATGAACGCCTCGCGCAGCACGCGATCGGCGGCCTCGAGGTCGGCCTGTAGTGCGAGCCGGCGAACCCATCCATAGATCACCGGGGCGACCTGTGGCGGGATCGGCATCTGCAGCGGATCGATCATCCCCATGCCGGGGACCGGAATCGCTCCGGGAGGAAGCTTGGGACCGTCGGCGATCGGCAGGCTCGGATGCGATGCTTGCTGCGCGTGCGCTTGCGGCGCCTGGGAGCTACGCGACGACCGCGACGGAGCTTGCTCGACGCGTGCACTCGCTCGGCTCGGTCGAGCTGGTGCGCTCTGGCTGGGCCGTGCAACCGGCATCTCGCGCGACTGCGGCTCCGATCCGGAACGCGCGAGCGGCTTGGTCGGTCGCGGCACCGGGCCACGCGGCGACGCAACACTTGGGTGATAGGCCGGTGCTGCCCGGTGCTGTACCGGGTGACGCGCGGGGATCCCGGGGATCTGTCCTTGCGCGTGCTCGCTCTCGGTCTCGTGCGAGTGACGGGACGCGCTGCTCGGATCGGTTGCCCGATCAGAAGACTGGCGTTGCCCGAATCGCATGTTTCGGGCTTAGTGCAAGGGTAAGACCATTGAGTCCCCACCTGTAAACCTGCGGGATACGCATCCCGCGGGGCTCAGGCCGTGGGGGTGGGACCCGTCAACCGTAACCCGAGGTAGTCGAGTCCCGCGGGCTCCAGCCATGGATCCTCCAGTAGACAGCGAACTTACGCGTGGCATGGGGGCTGCTCTATAGGCTCGCGATGTTCAGTCGCACCTGCCCCACGATCATCATCGCCGGATTGCTCGGCGGACTGACGGCAACTGCAGTAGCCGATCAGGACGACGACCAAGATGACGAAGGTATGGAGGCGGAAGGCGCGCTCGCGACGCGGTTGGATGATCTGATCGAAGTCGCGGTTCGGCTGTCACCGGACCTGGCGCGCGCCAAACAAAACCGGTCGGTTGCACAAGGGCAGGCGGGCGCGGCGCGAAGCGGCCAGGCGTGGGTGATGCGGGCCGGCGCCAACTTCAAGAAGGAGGCGATCGGCGGGGATGTCGAGGTCGAGCCGTTCCAAGAAGTGGCGACCACGTCGATCGATGGAACGATCGGTGCCGGCCGGCGGTTGCCCACCGGCGGAACGTTCGAGCTCGAGCTCGGGTTCGGCCGCACCGCGCACGAGCTCAACATTCCCGACGTGTTGAGCGTCGATCCGACGATGCCCGCGGCCGACGGGTTGCCCGAGAAGTACTCGCTGATCCAGGCGACTGGCCGCGCGACGTTTACCCAACCGGTGGCACGTGGTTTCGGATCGGATGTCGCGCTCGCCGACGAGCACAAGGCTGATCTCGCGTTCGGCGCGGCGACGATTCAAGCGCAGATCGACGCCGAGACGATGGTTCGCGACATCGTCGCTGCGTACTGGGAGCTTGCCTATGCGAGCTACGAGCTCGACACCCGGATCGAAGCGGTCAAGCTCGCCGAGGCACAAGAGAAGTTGACGCGCGAGGAGCTCCGCGCGGGCACGACGTCGCCGAACGCGATGAGCGCCGTGAAATACGAGATCGCGTCACGCGAAGCAGCCAAGCTCCGCGCCCAGGTCGCGCTCGAGCACAAGTCGCTCGATCTGCGGCGGAAATCGGGGCTCGAGATCGATCGGCGCAACGTCGTGCTTCGGCCCGGCGAACCGTTCGAGGTCGGCCCTGCAGTGCAGCTCAACATGGACGACGTGCTGGCACGCACGCGAAAGGCCAATCGTCATCTGGTCGCGATCGATTTGCAGAAGAAGATGGCCAACATCGACGTCGGTGTCGCCAAGAACGCGATGTTGCCGCAGGTCGATCTCAGCCTCTCCGGCGCATTGATCGGCACTGGCGAGACCACGGATCAGGCGTTCGGGGGCGCAACCAGCGGCGACGGATTTCAGGTGATGGCGGGGGTTTCGGTGTCGTTCGAGATCTCTGGCGCTGCGAAATCACAGCACAACGCTGCGATCGCGCAGGTTCGCAAGCTCGATATCGACCGCGCCGATGTCGAGCGCCAGCTCGAGGCCGAAGTGGTCAACGCCGTGAAAGGCGTCACCAGCGCGCGCCGGATCGTCGAGCTCGCAAAGCAGGCGATCGATCACGCCGAGGACAACCTCAAGGCGGATCGCCTCGGGTTTCAGGCCGGCAAGGTCAACAACTACAGCGTCATGGAGCGCCAGACCCAGTTGATCGACGCACGGCTCAGCCTGGGCCGCGCGATCTCCGACTATCACATCGCGGTCGCGCAGCTCGAGTTTTTGACCGGGACGTTGCTCGAGGCGTACCGCATCAATGTTCGCCCCAGAGCGTCTGACGAGAAGCGTTCCGACGACAAGCGCACCCGGGGAGCGAGGACTCAACGATGACTCCCTCGGTTTACATCGCGAGGACTCGTTGCCCGCAGGATGCAGCTGTAACCGCTGGTATCCGCGGCTTCGAGGTTACGGCACGGACCTTGATCTAGGAGATGACCATGCGGCTCCCACTCATCGCAGCAGTTCTCATGACCGGTGCCTGTATGGCCGACGTCGGCGGTGGTCCGCCTGATCGCCCACCGGGCGACGAGGAGCCTCGCTGCAACGAGAACGAGGCCGAGGAGTACGTCGAGTCGATTCGGATCGCCTCGGAGGACGACTTCGACCTCGTGCCGAAAGGCTGCTGGGAGCTCCGCGGCAAGCTGACGATCGATGGTGATTCGGTCACCAGCCTCGACAGGCTCGATCGCCTGGTCGCGGTCGACGACCTCGAAATCAAGAACACCGGTCTGGTGTCGATCGATACCGCGCATCCGATCAAGGTCTGGGGATCGTTGACCATGCAGAACAACGAGCAGCTCGAGGACGTCAGCAATCTCGATGTCCTGAGCAACGAGCTCGCGAACAACATCAAGCTGTCGATCACCGGCAACGCCGAGCTCACCGATCTGGATTTCCTCGACAGCATCGAGCGCGTCGATCAGGACTTGACCATCACCGACAACCCCAAGCTGACCTCGGCAGCCCTGCGCTCGTTGGTCAAGGTCGGTGGCCAGATCCGGATCTCCGACAACGCCTCGCTCAAAGAGGTGGAACTATCGAGCCTCGATTCGATTCGTGGCGGGCTCGAGATCGTCAACAACGCCAAGCTCACCACGGTGCGTGGCATGCCGCTGCGGGAGCTGTACGGAACGATGTCGATCCGCAACAACGCCGCGCTCGCCACGCTCGGTGAAATGTCGAAGCTGTCGCGGTTGGATGGCAGCGTGATCGTGGACAACAACGACGCGCTCACGGCGATCTCGATGTTCCCGGTCGACATGAGCTGGATCACCGGCTCGCTCACGATCACCAACAACGCCAAGCTCACCAGTTTGGGCACGCTAGCGCAGTCACTGCGAGCGATCGGCATCAGCGGGTCGCTGATCATCACGCACAACCCGCAGCTCTCGAGCTGCGTCGCCAAAGAGGTCGACGTGTGCGTCAGCACTGGAACGGTGACGATCAACAACAACCTCCAGGTCGCGACCTGTCCTGCATCCGCGTGCCAATAGCCGGTCACAGCTTCGCCTTCGCCTCGACACGCCCGACACACAAGGAACACCCCATGTCTTTCACCAGCAATCAGTTTCGGTTCCTGTTGGCCGCAGCGGCGCTATGCGCTGCGTCGAGCGCTGATGCCAAGCCGCGGCGCGTCGTCGTGCTCGACTTCGACGGCCCGCGCGTGCTCGCCGATAGCGGCCGCGATGCGGTGGTCTCCGTGCTCGGCGAGCAGTACGACCTGGTGACCGCGAAGCGCTGGGAAGAGGCGCGAGCCGATGCTCAGCGCACCGCACACGGACCGACGTCGTGGAAGTCCGCGGCGAAACAGTCCGGCGTCGACGCCGTGATCGAAGGCTGGGTACAGGACGAAGGTCGCCACAAGGTGATCACGGTCGCCGTGCGAGAAGCCGCGACCGGCCAAGAGATCGATGCGGTCTCGGTCAAGCTCGGCAGCAACGGCGTCACCGACGACGTGGCGCGCAAGCTCGCGAGCGAGCTCGACAACGTGCTCGGCTTCGTCGAAGGCGGGCTCGATCCGGCGAAGCCGGCGCTCGATCTCGTCGATCCGGATGACTACCGCGGCAAGGACGCTGAGCGTCCGCGCAAGCGCACGGTGGTCGCAGATACGTCCGACGATGGCGACGATGCGGGCTCCGACGATCGAGACCACGACGACGGCGAGGCCAAGCCGCGCAACAAGCCGACGGCCAAGACCGACGTCGCGACCGCCGCGCCCGACAAGGCGAGCAGCGATCTAGTCGCCTTGTTTGGGCCCGACTCCGACGAGATCAAGACGATCGCACCGAAGACGGTCCACGTGCCGGTTCCCACCCCGCGGTTTCGAATCGGCGGCGGCGGCTACTACGGATCGCGCAGCCTGACGTTCGGAGCCGAAAACCAAACCGGGCCGCTCGCCTATGCTGGCGTCCCCAGCAAGGGCGTCGGCTTCGCCGCCGAAGCATTTCCATTCCCGACCAAGAAAATGGATGGATCACTGTCGGGCGTCGGCGTGAGCTTCGCGGTCTCGCAGTCGCTCGGCTCGGTGGTCACGTTCGACGACGGCGACGCCGTCGGTGAATATGTGATCAATCAGAGCGCCTGGAAATTCGGCGCGCATTACCGCCAACCACTCGGTGAACGGATCTCGATCGATGGCGAGGTCAACTACGGCAAGTCGAACTACATCATCGAAGACGCTCCGATGAGCTTCGAAGTGCCGGATACCCAGTACCAGTACATCGGCGTCGGCGGCCATCTCGATCTCAAGATCACCGGCCGCGCGAGCGCTGGGTTCGGTGCTCGCTACCTGTACATGCTCGACACCGGCGACATCAGCTCGGTCGATTGGTATGGCCCGGGCCGAGCCTCTGGTCTCGCGCTCGACGGCAACTTCGTGGTGCCGCTGCCCTCCAATCTATTTCTCCGCGGTGAGCTCGCCTATCAGCGGATCAAGATCGAGTTCGACGACGTCGGTGTGATCACCGAAGCCGAAGGTGTCTACGAAGCGAGCGACGCGACCGTCAACGGCTCGCTTGCCGTCGGTGTGGAGTTCTAGCGTCTACCCCGGAACGCGATCTGGGTCCCCGTACCTCGCGATCTCAGGCGGAGGTACCGAACACCTGGTGGATCCATCTCTGGCACAAACTCTGCTTTTGAACCGTACTGCCCAAACCCCCTGCAAAGGAACCCGTCCATGTCGAAGCCCAAAGCTACCCCTGACCCGTTCAAACCGATCGACGACGAAGACTTGTCGAACGTGGCTGGCGGCGCCGCTCGTGTTACCGCGCGTACCAGCGCGGCCAACGATCAGCTGATGATGCTGATGACGCAGATCGGCAACTCGATCAAGGACCTCGCCACCAAGCAGAGCGGCGGGTCTGATCCGAGCCAGATGATGATGATGATGATGATGATGGGCGGGATGGGTGGTGGTGGCGGAGCCGCCGCGGCGCCGCCGCCGATGCCGGAGCCGGCTCCCGCCGCTCCGCCGTCGATCAACATCACGGTTTCCAGCAAGCGCTAAGGAGTTACACCATGAGCCAAACCAAACAGATCAACGCTGGCCTCGACCCCATCGATGATTGCGACCTCTCGTCTGTGACGGGTGGACGAGTGAGCCGCACTGGCGTCGATCCGATGGTTCTCGAAGGGCTCAAGCAGCTTGCGGAGGCCATCAACATGGTCGGCCAGAACATGGCGCAGGCCAAGACTGCCAACGGGCAGCAGATGAGCCAGATGATGATGCAGATGATGTCGTCGAAGACCGGCTAACAGCCGGCTCTCGCTTGCGATCGATTGCACGAACGGTTCGAGGAGCTCCTCGAGCCGTTCGTGCATTTTGCGTTTCAAGATGTGGTGTCGACCGCTCGGCGTTCATCACGACGGTCCATCTCCTCCGGTTTACGAGCTGAGCCCTGGAGGTGTCGTGCACCGTCGACGATTCGTGCAAAACCTCGCGAAATCGCGTGCGCGAACGGTGGCACGTCGGCTGCTAATAGCTTGGTTACCTCCACAAAGGAAATCCCATGTCGAATAAGAACGAGCTTGCGACCCTCGACCTCAACACGCTATCGGCCGTGACCGGCGGCGTCACCGACAACCAGCAGCTGAGCACGGCGCTCACCGGGATCCTCGACTCGGTGAAGAACCTGACCACGCAGCAGAAGCCGGCGCTCGGCACGCAAGAGATGATGATGATCATGATGCTGTCGGAGAAGAACCAGCAGGCTCCAGTCGTCGTCGCTCCGGCGCCGCGCTACTGGTACTGAGTCGCGCCGCCCGGCGGGTCGTCGCAGCTCACGTGTTCCGCGTTGCGAGGCACGTGCAGCGAGCGAGACACGTCCATCGACATGGCCCGCTGAACCCGCGGGCGACAACGCGTACGTGACCTCTAGCAGGCGATGAACGACGGACATCTCCGTGGTTCGTCGCCGCACTGCGTTTCGGCCGAGCGCTCACTCGCACGCTGTTGCGAACGCTTCAACTGCCGAAAAGTCATCAGCACCGATGAGCTCTCGCGCGGGGCGAGCTCGATCGGTGCTGAAGGGGCGATCGGATGGGCCGACCGCCGGTACGAAGCCTAGGATGCGAGAGACGATTACCAGCGGCGACGGCGCGGGCGGTCGGTCATCGCGAGCATGAGCAGCATCATCATCTGGGTGTCATCGAACCCCTTGGTCTTGGTATCGATGTCCTTGACCGCGGAGTTGATGGAGTTGAGATCTTTGATCAACCCGTCGAGCCGGCTGGAGGTGGTGCTGGTCGTGCTGGTGTTATTGGACTTGGTGCCACCAGTCACGGTCTCGAGGGTAACTTCGGTGAGGGATTCGAGCTTGGGCTTCGTCATGGTGAAGACCCATAGAGCATATGGTGTGCCACGGCGATCTAGTTGATCTGACTGATCACCGACGGAGATCAGCCGCTCGACGGGGATACACCTCGTAACTCGAAGGCGACACCGTCGAGAAACACTCGTTGTCGCTGCCTGCACCATGCAGGCGTGTCGCGGCTACATGGGCGTAACTGCGTCGGCATCTCCGCTGAAGGAGTGCAGTCGTCACCCGCATTATTCAGTTCGCCAACCGAAGTGATCGGGAGGATCTCGGGTGGATGCATGCAATCCCGCGATTTCTCGTCGAGCACGAGCTGGTACGGCGCGTGTAATAGGGAAAGTCACCTCAAACAAGGAACCGACGATGAGCAAGACCCCTGAGACGATCGAGACCATCAGCCTGGACAACCTGGACGATGTGAACGGTGGCCGCGGCTGCAACCGCAACGGCCGTGCGGCGTACAGCCCGTACGGATTCAACCCGTTCGACAAGCGCTCGGTGCAGAACTTCGTCCGCGATCAGCAGCGGATGGCTCGCCGGGGCGGCTACGGTAACTCGGCGGCGTTCGGCTACGGCTACCGCGGCTACTACGGTGGCTGGGGCTGGCCGCGCTACTACCGCTAGTCGTTACCTCGTCGGCGACACACCTGCTTGACCTCGGTGAAGCAGGCGGATCGTCGACAAGGACTGATCGCTGCAAGGGAGAAGCGGCGGAGGGTGACGAGAATGGTCTCTGCGCCTTCCGCCGCTTCGGGCTTTCCGTAGCGCGCGGCTCGATCCATTACACGATCTTAGAATGCGACGACGGCCCCGATCACGAAGCGCGTGGTCGGGGCTGTTGCCGTTGCGCTCGTTGCGACTTCGCGGTGGCAGCTGATCGGGTTGTTGCTGCGCGAATCGTGCATCGCCGTGGCATGCGACATGCTCGAGTGTCCGCAGGCCGGACACCGTGTTCCGCGCGTAGGAGAATCTGATGACCAAGCGATTGACCACGATTGCCACGCTCGAGCTCGCGACTGTCACTGGCGGAGCGAAATCGGAAACTCACCGAACGTCCTCCGACGGAAGGACCAATATCCACGTCAAAAACGAAACGAACATCAAGCACGGCAAGTACGCCACTGCCACGTCGGTCGTGATCAAAGACAAGGACAAGGAGCAGGGTGGAGTGCCGAAGTATTTCCTCGGACATCGCGTGGCTTGAGCTAGGGGCTGTCCCTAATTGGCGTTGACGTAGTCGTGGTCGTGGTCGTGGTCGTGGTCGTAGTCGTGGTCGTGGTCGTGGTCGTGGTCGTGGTCGTGGTCGTGGACCTGACGGCGACGGCGACGTGGAGGTGGACGCCACCTTTGACGACGGTTACGCGATCATCTTCGTGAGCATTGCGACCACACCCTCGAGGAGCTTGCCTCCACGTTCGTAACGCTCCTCGGTAATGAGCTTGCGTAACTTCATCACGTCGAGCGAAGCTGCGCACTCCATGGCTTCGCCGCGAGCGATCTTGTAGCGATTCGCGCTGTCGGCTTCCGACCACCGGCCAGCACCTTCGGCGATGTTGCGAAC
>JBFXAI010000060.1:0-32278 GCA_050184455.1 Kofleriaceae bacterium
GCCATGATCGCCACGAGCGCCGATGATCGAGGCCTCCTGTCCGCACCACGGGTGCACGGGCAACGTGATCCGAATCGTTAGACCCGTCGTGCGAGCGGATCGATCCGCACTTTGTCTGTATCTAGGGAGTCAGACAGCGCGGGCACGTGGTCGCGATCGTACGATGCATTGCGTTCCACCGTGGGTTGCACGCCTACCCGGCGCAAGACCCCACGTGGTGCTACGGCGGGCGAACCGCGATGCCTCGACGTAGCCAATGCTCGGGCTCCGCTCTGGATCACGCGAGCTTGCTGGAGCGGTTCGCGCGTCCGTTCACGGTTTCGACGTTCGGGGAGCCGGCGCGGTGGCCGGCATCGGATGGTCGGGCGTGACATAGGCCCCGGTCGATTCCTTGGCGATCACGTCCATGATCTGCACCGCGCGCTGCTCGCTGCCCTTGCTCCATGCGGTGTCGACGCCGAACGCCTTGGCGAGCTCGACGTTCATCCGATGGCCTTCGAGGGCCTTGGTCAGATGCTCGCGCACCCGATCGTGGACCTCCTCCACATATTTGGGTCGCCCGGCGACCTCGATGCGCGTGGGATATGGCGCTTTGACGTGGGCCTCCCACAGCTCCACGAAGATCTGGGACATCTGGTAACCGGCCGCGGTCGCCCAATAGGCGTGCTTGAACCCCAGGCTCTCCTTCCATAGATCGTACGCCTTCACCGCGAGCACGCGCTTGGCCTCGAGGTCCGCCACCATCTGGTCATCCGGGAACCGCACCGGGGTCTCCGTGAACCGCCGGTGGTAGAGCTCCCCACGATAATAGTGAGCCATCGCGATGTAGTACGGGTCCTCGATCCGAGGCGCCCTCCTCCACTCCGCTACCGCGGCCTCGAGCGAACGCTCCGCCGCGTCGTAGCTGCGCTGCTCGAGCTCCACATAACCCTTTCGCGCGTTGGCTTCGATGCGATCGGCGAACGTAAGGTTCGGACGTCCCAGTACCTCTCCTAAGGTGACGGCCGCCTCGTTCCACTGCTTGCGGTCGGCGTGGAGCGCGGCGATGAACAGATGTCCTTCCACGGACTCTCGCGATTGCGGATAACTGGTCACCAACTCTCGGAGCGTGGTGATCGTGGATGACATGTCGGCCTGGCGGTCGTAGATCGCCGCGATGTTGAACAACGACACCGGTGCGTACTGCGAATCGGGGAACTCGCTGACCAACTGGCGATACCGAGCGATCGCGTCTTTGTCTTGGCCTGCCTTGGCGGCTTCGTTGGCGGCGCGAAACAAATCCGCCGTTGCAACGGACGTCAGGTCGGGCTCGCCACCCACGCCGGTACCGCTGGCGCGGATGCGAATGATGTCGAGATCCACTACACGCGGATCTTTCGCATCGAGCTGCGCGCTGCCGGGATCTGCTTTCGGCGCGTCGATCTTCGCGCGTGCGAGATCATCAGCCGGCGTCATCGGCGCGGGCGTTGTTGTCGTCGCCGCGCGTGCGCCACACGCAGCTACGAAGAGCACTGCCACGAACCACCGCATACCTTGTTATGACGCATGACGAGCGCATTCGGTGTGCGTGCGTGTGCCCAGGATCCACGCGGAGTTAATGCTTGACTGTTTCGCTGTCACACCGCTTTGTTAAGTGAGTGGTCACTCCATGAAGGTCGCGTTCACCCACAACCTCCGGCTGACCGATGTCCGCGACACCGAAAAGGAAGCTGAATACGACAGCGCCGAAACGGTGACCGCCATTGCCGCTGCGATCGAGGCGGCAGGACACGAATGCGAGAAGGTCGAGGTCTCGGGGCCCGCCTCGAACCTGCTCGAGCGGCTCGAGGCCATCGATCCCGATCTCATCTTCAACACCGCCGAAGGAACGTCGGGCCGCATGCGCGAGGCGTTCTATCCTTCGCTGTTCGAAGAGCTCGGGATTCCGTACACCGGCTCCGACGCGTATACCAACGCGATTACGTTGGATAAGTGGCTCACCAAGCTGATGGTTCAGCGCGCCGGCATCGATACGGCACGCGGCATCTTGGTGACGGTTCGCAACTTCGACGACATCGTGCAGCGGGGCGCAGGGCTTGCCTTCCCGGTAATCGTCAAGCCGAACCATGAGGGCTCGAGCAAGGGCATTTACAACTCGTACGCCGCTGGCTCGGCAAGCTCGGCGAATGCCGGCAGCTCGATCATTCGGGATCCCAAGGAGCTCTCGGCGGCGCTCAAGGCCGCGCTACGAGCGTACCCGGACGGAGTGTTGGTCGAGGAGTACATCGATGGGCTCGACATCGCGCTCGGCTTCATCGATGGCGTCGGTCACGATGACGGCGTCCTCACGCCGGTCGAGCTGCTGCTCGAGACCAATGGCAACGGCGGACAGTCAACCGACCGTCCGTTCAACATCTATGACTATCGGCTCAAGAACGTCGAGCCTGGTCGCGTTCAGTACCGCTGTCCTGCGAACATTCCGCGTGATGTGGCAGCGCGGCTTCGCTCGATCTCGAGCGAGGTGATTCGCGTACTCGGAATTCGCGACCTCGCGCGGCTCGATTACCGGGTAACCCAAGAGGGCCGGATCTACTTGCTCGAGGCCAACGCGTTGCCGTCGCTGGGCTCGCAGTCGTCGCTGTTCGCCGCCACCGCGCAGGTCGGGCTCACCTATAACGCCACGATCGCGGCAATCCTGAACACGGCGGCGCTTCGCTCCGGCCTCGCCACTGCCAGCCAGCTCGGCACCACGCGATCGGGACGCCAGCGTAAAGCGCAGCCAATCCGGGTCGGATTCACCTACAACGTCAAGCGCAGCAAGGCTGCGGGGGATGACGAGGCAGAGTGGGATCCGCCGGAGACCATCATCGCGATCGCCAATGCACTCGCGCGCCAGGGCCACATCGTCGTGCATCTGGAGGCCACGCCGGACTTGCCGCGCGTGCTCGCCGAAGCTGACGTGGATCTAATCTTCAACATCGCGGAAGGCGTGGAGGGACGAAACCGTGAAGCGCAGGTGCCTGCGCTGTGCGAGCTACTCGGCATTCCCTATACCGGTTCGGACTCGGCCACGCTGGCGATCGCCCTAGACAAGGCGCTCGGCAAGAAGGTGCTGCTACAGCACGATATCCTGACGCCCAAGTTCCAGCTAATGGAGTCGGCGCGCGAACGGCTATCGCCGGACATGAAGTTTCCGCTGATCGTCAAACCGAACGCCGAAGGCTCGAGCAAAGGGATCGGATCGACCAGCGTGGTCGACACCGAAGAGGAGCTGCGCGCGACGGTCAAGAACATCGTCGAGAACTATCGCCAGCCCGCGCTCGTCGAGGAATATATCGCGGGTCGCGAGTTCACGGTCGGACTCCTCGGGGACAAGCGGCCGCGCGTGCTGCCGCCGATGGAGATCAAGTTCAAGAAGGACAACCCGCGCCCGGTCTATGACTATGCGGTCAAGCAAGAGTGGGAGGAGCACGTCTATTACGAGTGCCCCGCGAAGCTGACCGAATCCGAGCAGAAGGCGATGGAGAAGATCGCGAGGGCGACGTTTTGGGCGCTCGATTGCCGCGACGTCGCACGCGTCGACATGCGGATGGACGCGGACGGTAAGATCTATGTCCTCGAGGTGAACCCTCTGCCCGGCCTGACGCCGGGCTACTCGGACCTCGTCCTGATCGCTCAGGCGGTTGGCATGGAGTACGACCAGCTGATCGCCGAGATCATGGTGGGGGGTCTCCGCCGCATGCGCGAAAAGCGGCGCGAAGAGCGCGAGCTAGAGCGCGAGCGGGAGGCCAAAGAAGCGCCCAAGGCCGCCGAGCTCGCCAAGCTCGCTGAGAAAGATAAAGACAAGGATAAGGCCGAGAAGAAGCGCCCATCCAAGCCCGACGCCCGCGCTTCGAACAACGGCAATGGCAATGGCAATGGCAATGGCAATGGCGACGGCACACCGGTGCGGGTCAAGCGCGAGCGCTCCGAGCCCGTTCCAGCGACGGCCGAGGCCAGCGAAGCACCCACCAATCCGAACGCGAACTAACTAGCCCGCGGAGTTTGCGCGCCAACCGCGCGCGACGGAGAGGTCCAACATTCCGTCGCCGTTGTCCTGAACCCAAGCGCCGCCCGGGACATTGTCGAAGCGTTCACCTGGGTGTCCCGTCGACCGGCGCTCTCGGGTTTGCCGGGTATCGCCGTAACCGCACGCCGGCATGGTCCGAGGCGGACGTTCGGGCCACCTGCAGGCGATGGCAATGTGTTCGTAGGCCGGTGTTCCCAAACCGGTTTAGACTGACCGGCGATGAAGGTCGCCACGCGAATCACCGTCGCCACGGCGGTCATGGTCGCGTTGGCATCTGCGACCTATGCGTGGTTCGATCAGCGCGCGCGGGCCAGTGAACGCGCGGAAGCTCTCGAAGACGAAGCTCGCACGATCGGCAGCACGCTACGGGTGAGCCTCGAAGCGCAACCCAACGCGGTGCGCGATCCGAGCGACACCATGGTGGCCGCGCTTGCACGGGCCGCCGGTGCGTGGCGCGTCGACCTATTTCCGCGGGCGCGGGCAGTGGAGGTGCCAAGCGAAGAGATGTCGGCGAATCAGCTAGCGCGACTGAGGACGCTGCTGGACCAACCAGAATTGACGTTCTCGAGGTTCGAGCGGGATCGCTACGTGTATGCGCTGTCGATTCGCTCGGTGCCGATTCCACGCGATGAGCCGCAGCTGGCCGCGATGCTCGAGATCTCGAGACCGGCCGATGTGATCGAGCTGACCGGCAACGACCTGCGCAGCGCGATCGTGCTGGTCTTGTTGATCGTCGCGGTGTCGACGGTTGTCGTCGGCGTGCTCGCGAGCCGGTTGGTCAGCCGGCCGATCACCAAGCTGCTGCGTGGCATCGACGACGTCGCCAAGGGCGACCTGTCACACGTGATCTTGTCAGAGCGCGACGACGAGATCGGAACGATCGCGACGCGGTTTAACGAGATGACCTATTCGCTGCGCGAGTCACGCGCGGAGACCCAGCGCCAGAACGAAGCGAAGCTCGCGCTCGAACAGCGGCTCGGGCAAACCGAGAAGCTCGCGACGATCGGTCAGCTCGCCGCCGAGATCGCGCACGAGGTCGGCACACCGCTCAACGTGATCGCGGGCCGCGCGCGATCGATTCAGAAGAAGTCGAAGGATCCGGAAGCGGTCGAAAAGAACGCGAACATCGTCGCCGAGCAAACCGCGCGGATCACGCGAATCATCCAGCGCCTGCTCGACTTCACCCGCCGCAAGGTTGGCGCCACCGATCGTTCGGACGTCAACCTCAACACGCTTTCGGTGACGACGCTCGAGTTGTTATCGGGCCAATTCTCGTCGGCGAAGGTCAAGACACGGCTGCAACGCACCGAGGGCTTACCGCGCATCGCAGGTGACGTCGATCGCCTGCAACAGGTGTTGATCAACCTGTTGCTCAATGCGGTACAGGCGATGCCAGAGGGCGGCTCGCTCTCGGTGGAGACCGGCATCGTCCGCCGCGCTCGACCAGGCCTCGAAGAGAGCCACGCCGAACAGGAGTTCGTCCTGCTGTCCGTCGCGGACACAGGCGTCGGTGTCCCGCCGGACATCAAAGAAAAGATCTTCGACCCGTTCTACACGACCAAGGACGGCCAGGGCGGGACCGGGCTTGGACTCGCCGTTTGCTCGGGCATCGTCAAAGAGCACGACGGCTGGATCGACATCGAGGACGTCCACAGCGGAGGCACACGGTTCTTGGTGTATCTACCCGCCGCAGCGGGGCTCCCCACGCGCTGAAAACCGTAGCCATCCGCGCGACACGCGATCGGCCGTTTCGTCGCGATTTTCGCGGGCCTGCGGACGTCAAGCGACTCGCGTCGTAGCCAGGGTCTCTACGCCCGGACACCGGCTCAGCCATGGGAGCGAAACCCCGCGCACTGTCTACTGCCGTGAGCGGTCGAGGAGTGGCCGTAACAATGGAGGTTTCGGCACGACGAGCACGTGTTCGCGGGGATCCCTCCGACTCCTGCAATGGCACGTGGGTTGCTGCTAGGTCCGGGTAATCCCGTGGCTTTGGTGCAACCCAACATGAAGACACTCCAACTGCCACTTGCCGTGACGGCCATCCTGGCCGCGTGCGCGGCGCCAGCGATCGACGGCTCGAACCCGCTCGAACAGCGCGAGGACCTCAAGCTGCAGGTCTACACCGCGCGGATCGAGAACGGACTGTCGAGCGAGATCGTGGTCAACGTCCCATCGGGGATGCAATCGATGCTCATGGAGGTCCGCGGCTCACGCGGGCTGTACTACCTGTCGAAGTTCAAGACCCCCAACGGCGAGCTGATCGAAGGCGCGCAATACACGACCCGGCTCGCTCGCGAGGTACCGGGATTGGTCGACTGGATCTATCCCAACACGCCGAAGCTCCGGCTCGATCCAGGTGAGTACCGGTTGTTGATCCGCGGTGAGTCGCCCGATACCAGTCGGCTGGAATCCGAAAACATCGAGCTGCGTGTCTACTTCAAGAAGGAACAACCGTTCCAGACCTGTACGGTCCAGCTCGACTTCCTGCTCGACGAGCGCACTCTCGGCGGGCTCAGCGAGACCGAAGTCGACGCTCAGTTGCTAAAACCTGCGGTGGAGTGGCTCAACGACCTGCTCCAGCCTCGCGGCATTCGGATCCCATACTACTCGCAATCGCGCATCACGCTGCCGACCGGCAAGTTCGACGCGCAAGACTCCGATGACGTGACCAAACACGTCGACACCGTGCTGGCGCAGGCCCGCGAGTCTGGCAGCGCGCGTACCGACACCGTCCACATGGTGCTGGTCGAGAGCATCGGCGGCTCCGACACGGCCGGTTACTCGATGGGACTCCCTGGTCCGATCGACGCCGATCGGCCAAACGCCGCGGTGCTGGTCTCGATGGAGGAGTCGAAGTTCACCGGCGGCTATCGCACGGTCGAAGATCTCGCGAGCACGATGGGCCACGAGCTCGGCCACTACTTCGGCCTCTATCACACCAGCGAAGCGAGCGGCGACAAGCACGATCCGATCGAAGACACCCCGCAGTGCACCAGCGGCGGCGCATGCTCCGACGAGTACACCCGCAACATCATGTCGAGTGGTGGCGGCGCGACGCGCGGCGTTATCTCGGCGGGCCAGGCGTTCGTGTTGCGTTCGCATCCGCTGTGTAAGCCGGAGGAGTTCACGCCCCCGCCGATCGAGTGCAAGTTGACCTGCTTTGGCGGCGACATCTGTGCCGTGATCGACGGCAACCAGAGTTGTCTACCTGCATGCGACCTGTCGCAACCGGTGTGTCAGGCCGGTTCGTGTCAACCCGACGACAATGGAACGGTGGTATGCGCGCCATAGCAAACACATGGTTGTCCTCGTTCGCGTTGGGCGCGTTGTTCGCCGTGGTTGCCGGTTGCATGGACTCGCCGCCGCCCGACGGTGGCCCTGGCAAGATGGACACCGGTCCGACGATCCACGAGACCACGCCGCCCCCCAAGGGCGGCGGCGAGACCGCCACTGGGTGCAACGGCGTTACGGAGCGTGGTGAGTGCAAGGCTGGCGCGGCGGTGCGCTGCGATCTGGTCACCGGCAAGTTGATCCGGACCGAGTGCGCGGCGCTCAACAAGACCTGCGTGGTCGAAAACGAGCGTGGTGCGGAGTGCCAAACGCTCGGCGGCGGCGGGACCGACGGCCCGACCAGCGGTCCCTGCGGCAACGGGATCAGCGAAGACGGCGTCTGCGTCAGCTCGATGGCCGTTTGGTGCGACGCGGAATCGATGACGACGGCGTCGTTCGATTGCGGCGCGTACGGCATGACCTGCGGCAGCGGCGTGTGTGCGGAGGGTGTGACGTGCTGCAATCCGCAGCCGGAGATCTGCGCGGAGATCGGATACCGCGGTGAATGCGTGGGGCCAGGCACTGCGCGATGGTGCGGCGGCGCGGAAGACAAGCAGCTGATCACGATGGCGTGCGAGCCAGGCGACACCTGCCAGGTCGACGTGTGTGCAGAGGGCGCGGCGTGCTGCGCCAAGCCGCCAGGTGACCATTTCGACTCCGGGCTCGACGGCTGGTCGAGCTTCGGCGCCCCGGGCTATTCGCTGACCAACATCGGCGGCATCGCGCAGATCGGTGGCGACGACTACCTCGCGCCGTACACCAAGTCGGGCGGCATGAAGAAAGTCCTGACGATCGATCCAGCCACGGTGACCTTGTCATTCCGTTGGCGCGCGTATTCGACGCCGAGCATGGCAGTGACGACGAATGCGTACCTCGAGGTCCGCGACGCCGCTGGCATGACGGTGTTGTTCACCCAGACCCTGTGGCAGGGCTACGGCGGCGACACCCAGTGGCAGATGTTCTCGAGGAACCTATCGAGTGTCGTCGGCACGCGAACCTCGGTGAGCGTGATGATCTATCTCAACGACGCGTGGGCCGCGAACCTCAACCAGCTGATCATGGTCGACGATGTCCTTGTAACCCCGCCGTAACCGGATCGATCGTTACCTACTCGCCGAACCCAGCCTCCAAGATCTCGTCCACCCGCCGCCGCGTCGGATCGTCGAGATCCTCGCGCTCCCGAAGCTTGCCCGCGGCCGCCGTTCGAAGCTCGGGCCGCGCGCGTCCATCGTTGAGCACGGACACCAGCGCTTGTTGAAGCTCGCCGGCTGCCTCGTTGGACGCCAAGATCGCGCGGTGGGCGATGGCGGGATCGGGATCGCGGATCAACGTAGCCAGTTGCTGGCGCGCTTTCCCGTCGTCGATCCAGGACAACGACGAGATCGCGGCTGCGCGGTCTTCCGTCGAGCCCGACCGCGTGGCATCGAGAACGGCTTGCTCGGCGCGCTGTGACCCGACCCTCCCCAAGCCCACGAGCGCACGCTCTCGGATCGATGGATCGCTATCGCGCGTCAGGCGCAACAAGAGCTCGACCGATTGATCACTGGGGTTGTTGGTGAGCGCGCGGATCGCCGAGGATCGCGTCTCGGCATCCTGTGATTCTGCGGCGCGCATCACCAAGCGTCGCGATTCTGCGTCATCTTCGTACGCCAACGCGGACACCACCGAGGACGAGATCTCCGGGTCTCCGAGCATCTGTTCGGCCATGGCAAAGCCTTCCGGAGCGCCGGAGCGGATCAGTTGCCCCATCAATTGCGTGCGAATCTCCTCGTCGGATCGCGCCGCGTCGAGCAGCGGCTGTTTGGTGGTTTCGAGCAGGCCGCGGCTTCCCAGCGCGCCCGCCGCTAGACGTGCGAGGTCCTTGTCATTCCCGCCGAGCGCGGCCAGCAGTGCCTGTTGGGCATCCTCGGTCCCGAACTGACCGAGCGCTTGCGCGGCGTAGGTTGCCTCGGCCCGGCGACCCGAAAACAGCGAGGTCGCCAACAGCTCGTTCACCGCGGGGTCCCCGGGGCGACTCTCCGCCAGCATCCCGAGCGCGGTGACCCGCGCATCGCCACTCTGGGTTTCGGCGATCGTCAGCAGTGCTTCGAATCCTTCGCGCGCTCCGGAATCGGCCAACATCCGCATCGCGCCGCTCCGTTCGTCGCGCCGCCCGTTGGTAGCGGCCTCGATCGCGATCTGAATCGCCTCGGGATTTCTCGCCGCGAGCAAGCGGGGTAGTACGTCTCGTCGATCGTCGCTGGTTCCGGTCTGCAGCACCTTGAGCAGCACTTGGTCGATGTCGTCGCCCGTGAGCTGGACCAGCTGCTCGAGAGCCCCGGTCAGTTGCGCGCGGTCGCCGAGCGCAGCCTCGATCAGCTGCGCGCGCGCCTCAGAGCCACCGTTCGCGGCAAGCTCGGACGCTGCCGCTCGGGCAGCTTGCTTCGATCCAGTTCGCAGGACCTCGCCGAGCAGCTGACTGGCCTCGGCACCGCCGATCTCACCGATCGCGTCGACTGCCTCCGATCGCAGCTCGAGATCGCCACGCAGCGCGATCTCGCCGAGCACCGGCAGCGCTCGTTTGCCTGCGCGTGCGATCGCGTCGAGCGCCGCCTCAGCGACAGGAGAGTTGCCGGACTTCGCCATCGCGCTCAATTTCGCGAACACCTCGTCGTCGACGTCCGCGATCGCCGACACCGCTGCCGCTGCGACCCGTGGATTGTCGGCGTCCAGCAGCGAGCGGACCACGTCGGCTGCTTCGGGCGATGCCATCGCACCGAGTGCGGCGATCGCATGTTCGGTGGACGGGAGCTCCCCGGCGAGCGCGATGCGTGTCAGCACCTCGAGGGCTTGCGCCGACTCGGTCTCGCCCAGCGCGGCGATCGCCTCGGGACGCTCGGGATCGCCGGCCCGCTCGGCGATCACAGCCAACCGGTCATGGGCGTCGCGATCTTGGCTGTAGCCGAGCGCGGCGATCGCCGCGGAGCGGACGCGTGGGCGCTCGTCGTTGGTGGCAGCGATCAATGCCGAAACGGCGTGATCGGTTCCAATCCGGCCGAAGATCTTCAGCGTGGCCTCGGGGAAACCTCTCCGGCTGTCCGCCACCAACGGACCGAGACGATCGACCGTGTCGTCGTCTCCTACCGCCCCGAGCTTGTCGGATATGAGGTTCAGGTCCCGGACGGTCCGCGCCGCGAGCGCTCGGGCGACCAGGTCATCGATGGACAGCCCCGCCGCCCGCGGGCTGATCCGGAGCGGCCGCCGCAGCTGGACGGCGACCGCCCCCGCGCGCGTCACCCCACTCATTGATGGACCCGGCCGCGGTGTGTCCCTGTGTAGGGTCGCGTAACCCGCGACAGCGGCGAACAGGACACACGCGACCTTCCAGCGAGTGAGTGTTTTCATGTAAGTCCCCGGCGGGTTCGTAACTGGTTGTGTCAAACGACCGCCGAAACGTTTCGATCCAATCGCTCCCTTGCCGTGCATCGCATCGAGCGATTCGGCGGTTCGGCGATTCGAAACCTCGCGGTCGGCGGCGGGTCGCGAGTGATCTCATCGACAACAGAACGCACATTCGGTTGCCACGATTCGTCGCTGTCGAGCACACAGAGCTGCGCAACGAGCGTGGCGTCGCGGTGTCAAGCGCGGCGCGCGACTCCGCACGCAGTCCGAACCACGCTCGTCGAAAAAGCCGGTGATGATCCCTGAGGACCAGTGCGGTAGCAAGCACAAGCGAGCGCCCGCGCACGACCGTTCTATCGTCGCTGCGTGGATTGAAGGACCACCACGAGGTTCGTAGACTGGGGGCATGTTGACGCCCGAGCAGACCAAGGAGCTCCGAACTCGGCTGCAGGCGGACCTCACCCGTCTCGCCGACCACGCCCACTCGGCCCTAGATTTCACGATGGATCGCGACCGGGATCGGATCGGACGCGATTCGATGGATGAGTCGACCGAGGAGGAGATCTATTCGACCCAGCTCCGGCTGCACGACCGCGAGACGTTCCTGCTGGAAAAGATCCGGGAGGCGATGCGGCGGCTGGACGCCGGCGAAATCGACGAATGCGAGGAATGCAGCGAGCCGATCGGGTTCAAACGCCTGATGGCCCGTCCAGTGACCACCCTGTGTTTCGAATGCAAGTCCGCACGCGAGCAGGTCGAAGCCGAGGAGCGGCCGGAGTAGCTCCGGCTGCCCACACCGTGTCCCAAGCCTTCATGGGACATGGAATTTCCAGGGCCGCGTAACCTCTGGTACTATTTGTCCCGTCGAGGATGCGCGACCGCTACACGATCACGGAGCGACTCGACCACGGCGGAATGGCTGAGGTGTTCCGCGGCGTGGCGGAGTCGATGGAAGGGTTCAAGAAATCCGTCGCGATCAAGCGGATTCTGCCGAACCTGACGAAGAACCAAAAATTCGTCTCGATGTTCCTCGACGAGGCGCGGCTGTCGCTGTTCCTCCAGCACGCCAACATCGTTCAGGTCTTCGACATCTCGAAGACTCCCGACAACGCGTACTTCCTGGTGATGGAGTACGTCGATGGCTGCAACCTCAAGGGGCTCATCGAGCGCCAGAAGCAGAAGGGGAAGCGGATCGACGTCGCGCATTCGATCTACTTGATGATCGAGTGCTGCAAGGCGCTCCACTACGCCCACAGCCTCGAGCACCCCGAGACCAACGAGCCGCTCGGGATCGTCCATCGCGACATTTCCCCACCCAACATCCTGCTGTCGAAAAACGGCGAGGTGAAGCTGGTGGACTTCGGGCTCGCAAAGGCCAACAGCCAGATCGAATCCACCGATCCGGGCGTCGTGAAGGGCAAGTTCAGCTACCTCTCGCCGGAGGCCGCCAGCGGCACCGAAGTCGACCACCGCGCCGACGTGTTCGCCGTCGGCATTATCCTGTGGGAGCTGTTCACCGGTAGGCGCCTATTCTACGGCGACACCGACTACCAGACCGTCGAGCTGGTCCGCCAGGCGCGGATTCCGTCGATCGCCGCGCTCAACCCCGAGATCGAATCCGAGCTCGAGCAGGTGGTTCGCAAGGCCCTGGCGCGCGATCCCGAAGACCGCTACCACAGCGCCGCTGACCTCTACGACGCGCTCTCTCAGTATCTATTTTCGCGCCGGATGAAGGTCACCGCACGCGACATCTCGGGGCTCGTCAAAGACGCCCAGGTCGAGATGATGCGCAAGCGATCCTCCGAGCCGAAGGAATCGCTGATCGACGCGCTGATTCTCGACGAGATGCAGAAGATGACGTCGCTGATCGACAACGAGGGCGGTAATTCGCACGATGCGACCACCGAGGGCTCGATGAGCCTGGACCCGAGCGCGTTCGTCGATACCGCCGCGTGGAGCGGCGAGCTCGGATTGTCGTCCGGAGCACCACCGCAGTCGCACAAGCGGCCGACCAAGCCTCCGCAAACGACGTCGAAGCTCAGCAAGGTTGGATCCCCGGGTGAGGTCGAGTCGCTGGAACAGATGCTCGAGCCCGAACGCACGGGGGTTCACAAACGCGACGAGGGCAAGCCACCGTGGGCGATCATCATCGCGCTGATGGTGTTGGTCGCCGCGGGCGTCGCCGTGACCGTCGCCGTCGTGATGGGCTAGCTGTCGCGACTCGGCCGGTTCGCGGCCCGCGTCCCACGGACAGAGGGCAGAAACTGCGTTAAGAGGGCGGATGCGAACCGTATCTGCTCTACTCGTTGTCGCGCTCACGTTCGTCGTCGGATGCGTATCGCCGAACGATCCAGAGGAACAGGTCTCCCATGCGGTCCTCGTGCCGCCGTTGCGAATCGCAGGCGTGCTCGGCTCCTATGCGAGCTATGTGACGCCTGAAGGCGAAGTGAGCAGCGCGGGCCCCATCGACATTCCTGCGACGATGGCACGGCTAACCGCCGCCAAGATCAACACGTTCGCGTATCTGATCTATACGAGCTCGCAGAGCAAGTGGAACGCCCTGCCCGCGTTTCTCGACGCTGCGCAGGCGAACGGCATCAAGGTTTGGGTCTACCTGGTCCCCCCGAGCGAAACGCCTGACGTCGCTGGCGCCCCTGCCTATCCTCCATTTCAAGAAGACTATGTTGCTTGGGCCGAAGCGATCGCGACACTCGCGACCTCAAAGCCGGCGCTGCAAGCGTTCGTGATCGACGATTTCGGCCACAACACTCCGTATCCCGCAGGGGACGCCTTCACGCTGTTCACACCTGGCTATACCCAGCAGATCGTCGACGCGGCCCATGCGATTCAACCGAGCCTCGCGTTCATTCCGATCCTGTATTTCGAGCAGATCGGGGATCCGGCGAGCGCGCACTATCTCGTCGATCTCTACGGTCCCTACTTCGACGGCGTGATCTGGCCGTATCACGGCGGTGCGAACTGGGCGTCCCGCGACTTCACCAACACGGCCCTGTTCGCTCCGCAGCTAAAAAACGCGAGGGCAAACCTCAGCAACAAACCCGGCATCCCGTCGGACAAGGAGGGCGGCGCGAGTCACAAGCGAGGCGCCTACGAGATTCGGTTCCCGTGGAATCAAAGCTCGACGACCGGCTCGTACGCGCTCGTCGCGCGCACCGCAACGATCGCGACGCCCAAACCGCCGACGTTCGAGCTCGGGTTGTGGATCTCCGACGACTACACAGGCACGACGAGCGGACATCACACCAAGCAGCTCGTCGTCGACAACACGGTTGTTTGGGAGGACGACGTCGCGGGCGACGAAGGCGGCGAAGTGATCGGCGATCGCAAGTGGCAGTTCGTCCGTCCCGATCCGCAAGCGATCACCGCCGCGCTCACGAATCGGCCAGCGGGCAGCACCATCACCATTCAACTCCGTGTCTACGAAACGGCGAGCGTCGGGAACTTCGGCGTCGGCGTCCGATTCGACGAGCTCACTGCTGCCGGCATGACGGTGAACAACCCGAGCATGGAAGCAGACGACTACACCAAGGTCCGGGTTCCCGAGCCGTCGGCCTGGCAGATCACCCACCTCACAGGCACCAAGGACCTGCCGCTCTACGTCATGATCTACGCCAACAGCGGCACTAGTGGGACTGCGACGACGTCCGCATACGTGAACACGTTGCTCGGCCAAGCGCTGCGCCTGTCGGCGGAAGGCTATGCCGACGGTGTCATGCCGTACGTGCCGCCGATCTATCCGACCGATCCCAAGTACGTCGCGATTCAGACGCATTACTCGTCGTGGACGCCGACGTACGCAGGCCGCGTGCGGCTGTCCTATCCATGGGGCCTCGCCGGGACTGCCGGACAGTTTGCCGAGATGGCGCAGACTGCAACCGTGACCGGTAGCGGCGCCAATGCAGAGATCGGGTTCTGGACGACCGATTCATTTAGCGCGGCGACCTCGGGCTACCTGTTTCGGCAGCTCGTCATCGACGGTGTCGTGGTGTGGGAAGAAGACGTCGCTGGCAACGAGGGCTTTCTCGATCGGGGGCTCGGCTCGCAGCGGCTGCCGGCATGGCGGTATCACGTGGTACGCGTCGGGCCATATGTTCAGGGCCAGACGCACGCGGAGATCGCGTTCCGCATCTACATGAAGCGCGCTGTTAGCAACTTCGGCGTGGCCGTCGAGATCGACGAGATCCGGGCCACTGGCGGGCTCACGCTCGCCAACCCGAGCTTCAACAGTGACGACGGATCGTGGATGTTCCGCGCGTCGAGTGGGGGCTGGACCCGAACGTTCCTTCCGTAGCCACGTTCGGCGGCGGTGGTCTGCTAACGCCGTAGCGTCTGCAGCTCACCGAGCTCTGGCGCCGTCGGCCACTGCGCAGCGATCTTGGCGATCACTTCGTCGAGCAGCGCGATCTTTCGCGTGGCGGCAGCGAGTCGGCCCACCATCACCCAACCGGCGAGGATATCGGGATTGAACTTCACGGCCGCCTGCGCCAATGGCAGCGCCTTCTGCGGTCGCTTGCCACGCGTGATCTCCGCGGCGAACAGGTACGCGTTGTACAGCGTCGGGTCCTTGGTGGTCACACCATCGAGCAGCTTCGCAGCGGTCGCGTCGTCGCTGCTCTGATACGCGATCACGGCGAGGCCATATTCGGCTTGCGCCATTCGCCGCTTGCTCGCTTTGGTCGACTCGAGCAATGCGCGCGCAGTCTCGTATTCGAGCCGAGCTTCATCCATCGCTTTGGTCGCTTCGGGACTGCCGGGCTCTGCGGCTGCCGCGTCGGCGAGCGCGAGCTTTCCGTCGACGATCGCCGCCTCGGGCGTCGCCTTGAACCGCTTCGCAGCGGCCGTGCGAACGTCTGCGACCAGGTCGTTGTGCTTCTTGATATCCGAGGTCGCTGCGTCAGCGGCGAGCAACAAGGTCTCGGCGTCCGACTTGGGCACCGCGAGCGCGCGATCGAGGTCCTGCACCGCCTTCGCGACGTCGCCTTTGCGAAGTGCCAGCCGCCCGCGTTCGCGGTCGTACTTCCAGCGCACCACGTTCGGCGTGCGATCGGCCTGGTCGAGCAGTGCCGCACCCTCGGCGTGGTTGCCGGTGAGGATTCGGGCCCTCGCTGCCTCGAGCAGCACCGCCGCCGATACCTTATCGCCCGCCTCGCGGACGATCGCGTGCATCACGTCGCTACCCAACTCGGGCGCACCGTTCTCGATCTGGAGTAACGCGGCTTCGATGCGAGCGTCGAGGTTGCCCGCCTGCGCGGCAGCGTCGAACGCCGCACCCGCCGCCGACGTATCGCCGAGATCGCGATGCAGCCTACCGAGCTCGAGCTGAGCACTCGCAACCAGATAGCCACCGGGTTCACCCGCGACCACCTCGAGGACCTGTTTGGCTCGCTCGCGCGACGCCTTATCACCGAGCGCACGAAGCGCGGCACCATACGCGATCGCCAGATCAGGTGCCGTGGCGCCCGGCTTGTAGCGTGGCTCGACACGCTTGAGCGCAGCGGGCGCGTCACCATTCGCGAGATCTACCCACGCCCGACCGATCAGCGCAGCATCGTAGTTAGGGTTGGCCTTCAGCGCAGCCTCGAAATCGGCCTGTGCAGCAGCCGTATCGCCCATCGCCAGTCGCGCCGTGCCACGAACCGCCAGCCCCGCTGGTGATGCGGCGACCTCCGGTGCCCTCCCGAGCGTCGCGATCGCTTCCCATGGCCGACCACCCGCGACCGCGATCTGCGTCTGCGCGAGCAACACGCGCCGACTGGTCGGCCAGATCGCGAGCGCAAGCTCGGCCGCACGACGCGCCGCGGCCAAGTCGCCGACCGCGAACAGCGTGTCGACGGTGTGCTCGGCAAACCGCCGCTCGTCGATCCCGCGCTCCAGCGCATCCGCAATGTCGCGTTTGACCGCGGCTGGGTCGCGCAGCAAGAAATCGAGATGGGCGAGCACCAGGCCGGCAAATGCGGCCTGTGCCGGGGACACACCTCGCGGCTGGTCGGCGGCGGGTTGATTGCCCTCGTTGATGATCGCGGCGATCGTCTTGCGCAGCTCGGCGGCGCTTGTCGGTCCCGTCGTCGCGGTGGCACGACCGCTGGCGATCAACAACTGTGCGTGCTGGAGCAACGCGCCGGGGTGGTTAGGTACCTGGCCGATCACGCGGTCGATCGTCTCGAGTGCTTTATCGATCTCACCCGTGCTCGCAAGTACGTGCGCCACGGCGAGACCATAGGCAGGACGCGGTTCGCGCTCGTATGCGCGCCGCAACGCTGCGATCGCGTCGGCATCATTGCCCGCGAGCAGGGCCGCCTGGCCGGTGACATACGCGACCGCTGCGCCGTTGGGATCGAGCTTCGCCGCGCGCGCTGCCGCGTCGGTGGCTGCCTTGACATCGTGCTGCGCGAGCGCCACGTAGCTCGCCGCGAGGGCCGCATCGAGCCCACCCTGCCCCGCCAACCGATCGATTGCGCCCTTCGCCTCCGCAAGCCCGTCGCCGAACTCGAACGCAAGCACACCGCGCGACCGCGCGAGCGCCGCGCGATTGTCGATCGTGGCCGACGCGCCGGCGATGTCCGACAGCCTGCCCTTGGCGCCGGTCCAGCCGCGCCAGGTGTCGGTCCTCGCTAGATCGACTGCCTGATCGCGTGCCGCCGCGATCTGCTTGCGGAGCCGAATCGCGCGGATCTGAAACCCCGCAAACACGCCACCACCGATCACGACCGCGCCGATCAGGACCCAGATCGCCAGCGACAGCTTGGACCGCGCGCGCTTGGGCTTCGGTGGCTTGGTCTTGGTGGTCGTCGGCGAACGCTCCGGCAACGGTGGCGGCGCTGGCTCGAACATCTCCGGTCCGTTGGAGCGGCCCTTCGCCGGAGGCCTGCCAGACAACAGCGCGGCCAGCTGCGGATCGATATCCGCGACCGGCGCACGCTCGGCGGATCCGGGTCCGCTCACCATCGTCGATGCCCATGGCGCTGCGGCCGGCGGCGCGATCGGGATCGGCAGCTGTGATTGCACCGCGCTCATCGGCACCAGCGGACGCGGCGCGGAGACCGGTCCCGGCGGCATCGCTGGACTCACCGGGCTCGGTGCACCGGGCGGACTCGGTGGGCTCGGCGGGGTGGCTGCACCCGGCGCGCCGAACGGCGGCGGCAGCGTCACGGGTTTTCGAGCCGTCGGCAACCCGGGGAGGCCCGCCCGCGGCGGGTTCTGACCGAGCATCGTGCGATTGGCCGGCAGTGATGGCCCCGCCGGCACGACGGGAGGCGCAGGAACCCCGCGATCCGGCGCGTGGAGCGGCGGCAATGGAACCTCTTCGAGCTCGTTACTGTCGAGCTCCACCGACGACACCTCATCCTTGCGCAGCGGTTTGCGCCCTGGCGGCGGACGCGACGGCCCGGGGTTACGACCGCGCGGCATCGAGCTGGGTGGCGGCGCCAGCGTTCCTAGGTCGTCATCTTCCTCGACGAACACGCCATCGGCGGCCGATGGCACGTCGATCGTGCCCGAGCGGCGATTCTGAAACGCCGGATCGACCTCCGCGTGGCTGCGCTGGCGCGCGGCTGGAGCGGCGATCGAGGTTTGCTCGGTCACGCTCGCCGTCGCTTCGTCCTGAGTATCCTCGTCGGAGGTCGAATCGCCGACGAATCCTACCGAGCGATGCGCGGCGGCCGGCGGCGACTTTGACGAACCACGCTGCGCTTCGCCCAGGAGCTCTGCGATCCGCCCGGCTCCTGGTGCCTCGGCGCGCAGCTTCGTGAGCACGTCGATCGCCGCCGGATGATCGCCTTTGCGAAGCAGTGCTTCCGCCTTGAGCAACCGCGCCGCGACCGACTTGTGATCGAGGTCGAGCGCGACACGCACTTCGGCGAGCACCTCGTCGTAGCGACGAAGCGCGAGCAACGCTTGGCCGAGCACGATCCGGCCCTCCACGGTCGTCGGACGACCGAGCAACCCGAGGCGGCAGATCTTGACCGCCTCCTGGTATTGCCCAGCGCTGACGAGCGCTTGACCTTTCGCGACGAAGTCGCTGTCCGACACGGGTAACGGGCATGTTACCCCACGCCGGATGGGGTCGGCGAATCGACGGAGCGACCAACCGCCGGGCGGACGAATCCGGTTGGCGGCCTTGGCGGTCCGCAGCGGTTATTTGGGTTCCGCGGGCTTATAGATGCGCATTCGCGGCGGGCTGTTCGTCGAGCGACACCGGGTCAGCAAGCCCCGGCATCTGGGCGCCACGAACCCGCAGCTCGTCGACCATCAGCCAGACCTTGCCCTGGCGCTCCCACGTCTGCATCGCGTGGGTTTCACGCAATGTGCCTTCCGAGTCGAGATACCACGATACCTTCACGTGGACCTTTGCTTCTCGCGGACCGCGCGTATCGACGCGTACGATCTCGTAGTCGGTGATCCGCAGATCCTCCGCACGCTGGTCCATCTCGTCGACGAATTGCGACCGCTGCGCGAGTGGGATCCGGGTCGCCGCGTTGGCGAACCGCTGCCATCGGATGCCATCGTTGAACGTGCGAATCGACTCGCTGAGCGTGTCGGATTCGCGCTGCGGTGCACCGCAGCCGGCCGTCGGCGCGGCGACCAGGGGGAGAGCGAGCACGAGCACAGCCAACAGCATCGATCTCACGAGTCACCTCCATTGGTCGCACGGTTCTTGCGCACGGCCTTGATTGCCGCGAGGTCTTTCGCCCCGAGCTCTCGGCTAACGATCAACACCACGACAAACGTGATCGCCACGATCGCCGCTTCGACCAGCGACATCAACTTCCCGTGCAGCGGCAGGAATCGGCCGACCAGGATCGCTACCGCACTTGCCGCAGCGATCCGAACCGCGCTGGCGAGTGGTAAGAACTCCTCGAACCGGCGCTGCATCGCGAATCCGGTCCACAGGGCACCGACGATCATCGCTCCACCGGTCATCGCGGCGGCTACTTCGAGCGCGTGGTTCGCCTCGATCGCCAACGGAATCGCGATGTAGTTGCCGATCGCGGCCAGGCCTAGCGTCACTGCGGCGCCGACGATCGTCGGTCGGGTCGCACCAGCGCTGTTCAGGATCGTGCTGTTGATCGCGAGGATCGAAAACGCGACGTTACCGAGCGCCAACCACGGCAACGCTCGACCGCCGAGCTGCGCGAAGTCCGGCGCATAGATCACGCCGAGCACCTCGGTGGGATTTGCGATCATCACGACGGCGATCGCCATCGCGAAGATCAGCGAGTAGCGGACCGTGACCTGGACGTAGCTGCGCGTCGTCTCGCGGTCCTCGGTAAACGTCGAGCGCGACACCAAGGGGAACACCACGAACGTGACCGCGATGATCGCTTGATACGACAGCCGCGCGAGGTTCTGGACCGCTGCGTAGTAGCCGGTTTGCACGTCGGCCAGCTCGCTCGGATCGGGACGGTAACCGGTCAGCTTGGTCGCCCACGGCAGCACGTGGTCGAGCGAGCTGCTCAGCTGGGCGGCGTGGTCGGCAAAATATGCTCGCGTGGTCAGCTTGATCAAGATTCCGTCGACGAACATCGTCGCGTTGAACAACGTCAGGTAGATCGCGATTCGCGCGAAGAAGCTGATCAGCGGCCGCACCGGGATGCGATCCGAGGGATCGATCGGGCCAGGCAAGCCGACCCAGATCACCGCTGCGCAGAACACGATGCCGACCGCGGCGACCCAGCCGGCGAAGATCCCCAGCACGCCGAGCCCGACGAATGCCATCCCGAGCATACCGACGACCCGAGACGTCGCATTGGTGATGTCGAGCCCCGCTTGCTTGTGGAACTGACGCAATCCGTTCGCCGTTCCGATGAACACCGCATAGAACGCGTTGGCCGCAACGATCAAGCCAGCGAGCATCAGCGGCGCGGTCTTCGCGCTGTCGAACGAGCCGTCGAGCCGCCACGCAACGATCGGCGCAGCGGCGATGAACAACACGGCGACGACCAACCCGAGCCGCAGGTGCATGCGAAGCCCGGCGAGTTGGACGCGTCGCGCCTTCTCCGGATCCTGCGCGGAGAACCGCGACACCGTCTGGATCGTTCCGGTGATCAGAACGTTATTGACGAATGAGGTGATCGCGTTGACTACCGAATAGCTGCCCCACGCCGCGCGCGACAACATGCTCGGCAGGCGGAACTGGATCACCAGCCCCGCGAACATGAAATAGAACTTCGCGAATGCGATGTAGAGGACACCGCGGCCAGCCCCGACAGCGCGCGGCGCACTTCCGCCCGCCGCGACACCGCGGTCGTCTCCACGCGGCGGATCGCTGTTGCTCATCGACCGGTTCCTCCGCGTAACACGCGCGTCGCGGACCTCGCAAGTTCGTGGGGTTGCGCCACTTATCGAACCGCTTCGCGATCGAGTCTCGAACCAACGGATACCGCTGTATCGAAATAGTTCAGCGTTCTCGGGCACTACATGTCCCGACAACGATCGCCTCGTACGTATTCGCGCCATCCCAGCCTCGACTGCGCGGCAGCTCCCGGGTCCTCTACCGGCAGTCAAGAAGGGAGCCCAACCATGAGGTCGATCAAGCAGGTGTGTTTCGTGTTGGCGCCGATCGCGGCGTTCGTTGGATGTTCGGAGCCCGAGGCTGGCCGAACCCTAACCCCGGTTGCTCACGGTACCGAGCCCGATCATGACGGCGTCCCGATCATCGATCGCGTACCCGCGTCCAAGAACATGACGCTGGTCAGCACCCTCGACTTCGGCTCGACCGAGCCGCTCGCGTTCGGTGACATCTCGGTGCACAAGAAGCACGCTTATCTCGGCGGCTACGAATGCGGTCACGGGATCCACGTCGCCAACGTGACCCAGCCCAACAACCCGGTGGCCCTGCCCGAGTTCGGCGGCCACCCCGAGACCAACGCCGAAGACGTCGTCGCGATCTCGATGCAGACGCCGCATTTCACCGGCGATGTGCTGGTGGCCGGCCTACAGGCCCGCTGCGGCGATGGCAGTGGTCTGCGTGGGCTCGAGCTGTGGGACGTCACGACGCCGGCAGCTCCTGCTCTGCTCGGGTTCTACGACGTGGTTTACGGCGGCGGCGTCCACGAGCTGTTCGTATTCAAGCGCAATCACCGCGTGTATGTGCTCGCGTTGGCGATCCTCTCGGAGGCGAGCGCGATCGAGCAAGGCGTGAGCCCGGCGCCCGGCGACGTCCGCATCATCGACATCACGGATCCGCGTCATCCGGTCCAAGTCTCCGATTGGGGCGCACGCGAGGACGCTGGCCTACAGGTCGGCGACGATCTATTCGGCCCGCCGTGCACCGACGGTACGCCGACCTGCCGCTGGGTGAACTCTGGCGGTTATCCGGCGACGTTCGGCCACAGTGGCTCGGTGAGCAACGATGGCAAGACTGCATACATCGCGTATTGGGACGCCGGAATGATCATTCTCGACATCAAGAACCTCGCGCAGCCGAGATTCGTCGGCCGCGGCAAGGTGCCGAACGGCCAAGAGGGCGACCTCCATTCGGCGATCGTGATGCCTCGGTTCAATGACACCATCGCGATTACCACCGACGAGGACTTTTCGCCGCCGTTCAATACCGAGGGCGAGACCGATGACATCTGGGGCTACATGCGGATCTGGAGCCTGAACATCCCATCGTTCCCGATCCAGCTCGGAAAGTTCGCGACCCCGCACAGCAAGCAAAACCGCACCGATGGCACCTACGCCGTCCACAACCCGGTGGCGGTAGGTCCGCTGGTGTTCCTGTCCTGGTACACCGACGGCATTCGCGTACTCGATCTGAGCGTGCCGGTGATCCCGCGGGAGATCGCGTACCACGAGGCGCCGACCAAGCTCGCGGGCCCTTCGGGTCCGGAGACCTGGACGGTGACCGGGTTCTGGGGCCTCGACGTCAAGCTGCCGTACGTCTACGCGAGCGATTTCCAGCGCGGTCTGTTTATCTTCAAGGTCGCGCCGAGCGTCGAGAACGCCGCTACTCATTGAGGCGCGCGGCTGCGGGCCGCAAGGACTTCGTTGCCGCCGCGCCGTCTGGTCCTCACGCACGGGAAGTGCGCCGTTCTCAGGGGCAGCTTCGTCCTCGAGGCATGGCGCGTTCGCCGGCGCGAGCAGCTAGCGTTGGAACCGCTTCTCGAATAGCGGCATCACGCAGGTCGTATAAGCAGCACAGTCGGTGTTTGACAGGCAACTGCGGGCTTGGTCGACGTCGCTGCGCTGGGCGTCTGTCATGCTCGCGACGAGGCGTTCGCAGGTCTGGGCGATGGCTTCGTCCTTGCTGTCCTCGGCCCATTCGGTCTTGGCCTGCGCGATGATCGCGTCGCGATCGGCTTTGACCTTCGCTGCGATTCCGGGTGGCTGATCGTACTTTGCGCGCGCGTCGACGAGCGCAGGGATGTAGTGGTCGGTGCATTCCCGGTTCTTGGTGAACATCTGGACGCACACCTGTTGATTGTCGGGCTCCGGCGCCGCTGTTGCTTGCGGCTCCGGTGTGGATAATGACGTCGGAGCAGCCTCCGATGTCGAGCCGCACGCGGCGGCAGCTTGCAAAACGAGGGCGAGCGAGATTAGCGAGCGCATATCGGTCTCCTTGCGAGTCATTCGCGGTTACACATCGTGCGGCATCCGGCGAACGCCGACCGCAACGAGGATCCAAGTGATCACGGCAATGCCGCCGCCGAGCACGAGATTCGAGCACGACTCGGCGAATCCTCCGAGCAATGGTACCAGGGGCTCGGCAGTCGCCTCGGGAACGGTCATCACGTACCGGCAGGTGGAGACCAGGCCCGAGACAAATCCGGTGATCGATGCGATCACGAGCGCCCAGGTCAGCGCTCGAATGATCGACAACCGATGTGAATCCGCGTTGCGCGCAAATCGCACCGCGGTCGCCACGAGCACGATCCCCAGCGCGGTGAGGACGTACATGTTGAATCCGCCGGCTCGGAAGAAGTCGATCATGGTCTCGCGAGGGCAAACGCGCGAGCAGGCCGAGCGTGACAGCGACTCTCCATAAATCGTGAGCGCGGTGACCGGCTATTGAATCTTCGATCGTTGCGGAAAACTTGTCACGCCTCGGGCGGTAGGACGTTGTGCTGGCATGGATGCCGATGACCCCGCCTGGGTCGAACGCCTGCGCGCGGGCGAGCCGGCGGCGTTCGACGCGGTGTTCGCCTCGTTTCATCGGCGACTCTACGGCTATCTCGTGCGCATGACCCGGCGGCGCGACGTCGCCGAGGATCTGATGCAGGAGGTGTTTTTGCGGCTCGCCCAACACGCTCGACGCCTCGAACTCGAGACCCGGCTGTCGGCATGGCTGTTCACCGTCGCTCACCGCGTGTTCGTGAGCTGGGCCCGTGCGCAGGCCGTCCGCGCGCAGCTCGCAGGTGACCTGCCCAGCGCCGATCCGCCGGGAACCGATCACACGCCGCACGAAGCGCTCGCCGCGTCGGAGATCCAACGCGCGCTCGAGCGTGCATTCAGCGAGCTCCCGCCGGCCTACCGCGAGGTCGCGCTGTTGGTGGGCGTTGAAGGGATGTCGCCGACGGAGGTCGCGACCATCCTTGGCGTCAAACCCGATGCGATTCGCCAGCGGCTATCGCGCGCCCGCGCCCAGCTCGCCGAAGCGCTTGGAGATCATGCCTCTTCGATCAGGAGATCATCATGACTGTCGATGACGATGCGGCTCAGCTCAGCACGTTCGCGCATCAGCTTCAACCGATCGATCTCGACACCACCACCGCCGAGCGGATCGCGCGATCCGCGCGCAGCCAGATCGGCCGCCGTCCGCCACTGCGGCGGTTGATCGAGCCCGCGCTCGCGATGATCGTCGTGGTGGCCTACGCGTTGTGGATGTTCGTCAAGCTACGCGAAGCGTTTGGTCTGTAGTCGTTGGACCTCGCTGCCAGTACCAGCGCTATTTGGTCCGCGGCCGCGTCACGACCAGGTGCGCCTGTTTGTCCTTGTCGACGTAACCGAACCGGAACGGCAGCTTGCGCTTCTTCTGGGTCTGCCACAGCTCGATGAACGCCTCGTCATGCTTCGACTCCTGCGAGCCCTCGAGGAATGCTCCCGAGTACGTCCCATACGTCTCCTGCACCATGCCGGCTTGGCGGGCATAGCGCGGCGGGATCCCCGTCGAGTCCGACAGCATCCACGCGAGGTTGTCGAGCAAGTAGTTACGGATCAGCGAAAAGTCGGGACGCCACAATAGGTAGCTTCCGCCTTTGGTCAGCACCGTGACCTTGCCCTTGCGCTCGAGGTGGCGCTTGAGCTGAGGATTCTTGGTCATGTAGTCATCGCCCAGGTTCCAACCGAAGTGGCGGTGTACCCGTAGCGTGGACTCGCCCGGCTTGCGGTATTGGATCTCGACGTTGGCGAACGCGTGCGAAAACGTCGGCGGTTCCCAGTCATGCTTCAGACTGGTCCGCTTCGCCTTGCCCTCGGCGTCGAGCGCATCGATCTCGGCTTGGTCGAAGTAGTGGATCTGGCCGGTATCGTCGAGCTTGAAGTACCGCATCGACACCGGCTCGAATCCACCGGTCACCAGGCCGAGCAAGAACGACGCGACCTGACCCGGCAGATCGTTTCGCTGCTGCGCCGACAAATTCACGCTGGTGTTCGATCCAACCGAGATCAATCCACCGATCTCCGCCCGCAGCGCGCCGAGGCTGGTGTCGATCGCGGGGAGCTCGAGCGTACGAAGCCGCCGCGGATCGCCCGACATCTCGAGGGAGATCGTCGTGATCTCGGTAGCGTTCGGAAATGCGACCAGCGCGGACAGCAGGTCACCGCCGCCGAACGGATAGACCACGGTCGCCGGCGCATCCGCGGGAACTACCGCATCGAACCATGGTCGTGCGCGCTCGAAGTACTGCGCGCGAAACGCGGTGACGCGTTCGAGGATCCGCTTGCAATGGCGGTCGACGATCTTCGCGAGCTTCTCGGTTCGCTTCGGATCACCCTTGGTCAACACCTCGGGCAGCGGCTGATCGGTGGCACCACACGCTGCAATCCGATACAGCAGCCGCGCGTCTTCGATGAAGTCCACACCCGCCGCACCTGCCGGCGGTGTGGGCTCCGAGGTCGGAGTCGCGGGCGCTGCCGCCGAACCCGCCGAGCCCGAGGTCGGCTCTACCGGCGCTACCGGCGCTACCGGTTGTGCCGACGCGACTGTCACCGGAGGTGCTGCGCTCGGCTCGGTCTTCGACGTGGAGGGCGAGCCGCCACTGCACGCCGCGACCGTCGCGACCACCGCACAGCGCAGCCACCGAGCCGCCATTTCACGATCGAACGCTCGAGCGCGCACGGATATTTTCGTCATCGGGCCACCGACGCTTCGTACATCTTGTCGAGCAGGCTCGCGTACTTGGTCTCGACGACCTTCCGCTTCACCTTCAAGCTCGGAGTCAGCTCGCCCTCATCGACGCTGAGATCCTTGGGCAGCACGGTGAACTGCTTGACCGTCTCGTATTGCGCGAGCGTCTTGTTGACCTCCTCGAAATATGGCGCGAGCAGCGCCTTGAGCTCCGCGGTCTCGACGACCTCGCGGTAGCTCTTGCCGGCCATGCCGTGCTCCCCTGCCCACTTCATCGTGGCCTCCTCGTCGACGGTGACCAACGCGGTCACGAAGTTCCGGCGTTCGCCGTGCACGATCACCTGACTGAGGAATGGGCAATGCGCCTTGAGCTTGCCCTCGATCGCCTGGGGCGCGATGTACTTGCCGCCCGAGGTCTTGATCAGGTCCTTCTTGCGGTCGGTGATCTTGAGAAACCCCTTGGCGTCGAGCTGACCGATGTCGCCCGTGCGCAGCCAACCGTCCGCCGTGAGCGCCTCGGCGGTCTGTTCGGGGAGGTTGTGGTAGCCCTGCATCACACCCGGACTTCGCAGCAGGATCTCTCCGTCTTCGGGCGCGATCTTGACCTCCGTTCCGGGCATCGGCAGTCCGACGGTGCCGAACACGTAGCTGGTCTCGCGGTTGACGAAGCTCGCGGCGCTCGACTCGGTGAGACCGTAGCCCTCGAGGATCAAGATCCCGCACGCGTGAAAGAACTCGGCGATCTCGCGCGACAGCGGAGCAGACCCCGAGATGAAGTAGCGAACCCGGCCGCCGAACCGCGCCTTGATCTTCGAAAACACCAACCGGTCGGCAAGTTTGAGCTGGAGCGCGAGCAGCCCCGACGGCTGTTTGCCCGCCTGGCGCAGCTTCGAGCCTCGCGTTCCTACGGCCACCGCCCATTCGAAGATCTTTTGCTTCACCCCGCCCTGCTTCGCGCCGGCGAGCACCTTGTTGTAGACCTTCTCGAAGATCCGCGGTGCCGCTGCCATCATCGTCGGCCTAACGACGGCGAGGTTGTCGATCAGCTTGGGAATCCGACCATCGACGGCCGTCACTGACCCCGAGACGATATGGCCTGCCATCAGGACCTTGCCGAACGAGTGCGCCATCGGCAGCCACAAGTACTGCACGTCATCGGGTCCCCACAGCTTGACGGCTTCGATCGCGTCGGCGGTGTACGCCCAGCACTCGTGAAGCAGCCGCACCCCTTTCGATCGGCCCGTCGTGCCCGAGGTGTAGATCAGGGTCGCGAGATGATCACCTTTGATGCCCGCTACCACGTCATCGACCGCGCGTGGATCTTTGGCGAGATAGGCGCCACCGTCGGACTCGAGCTCGGCCAGCGTTTTCACCCAGTCATCGCCGGCATGCGCGCCATCGATCACGATCACCTTCTGCAACTTCGGGAGCTGGGCCCGGTGCGCGGCTAGCTTTGCGAGCTGGGTCGCATCCTCGACGAACGCATAACGCGCCTCGGAGTCCGCCAGGATGTACGCGCACTCCTCCGGCAGCGTCGATGGATACACGGTCGTGGTCGCGCCGCCTGCGGCGAGGATCCCGAGATCGGCAAGCAGCCACTCGACCCGCGTGCTGCACAACACGCCCACGCGCTGTTCGCGGGTGATCCCGAGCGCCAGCAGTCCGGCGGCGATCGCCTTCACCCGTTCGTGGGCCTGGCGCCACGTCATCGATCGCCAATCGTCACCGACGGGGTACCGGTACGCCTCGCGATCTGGCGTGTCTTGGACTCGCCGAGCGAACAACTGCGCGATCGAGGTGGTCTTGCGGTTGAGGCTCTCGGGCGCCATCGACTCGGACATTAGGCCGAAACTATGCCCGCACGAGCCCGCTACCTGCAACGCAGCGAACCGGTTCCCGATACCCCGCCGACGCGGTAACGTCGAGGGGTGACGCTCGACGCACGTGACTGGATCGATGCGCTCGCCGGCGCGTGGCGGTCCGAGCGCATGGCAGCGCGCGCGAAGATCGCCCTGGAGCGCTCGGGACGTCCGCTCAACGAACGGGTGATGCTCGGGGTCGCACTCGCGAATCTGCGGATCGTCGACGAGCAATCGGCATCGCGCGATCGCGTTCGGGTGTGCGTCGCGGTACCGGCAGCGATCGATCTCGATAACCTGCGGATCGGGCCAGGGGATCCGATTCGGCTATGGGCCGAACATCCCGATGAACAGACCGCCGTGCGCGGCGTGCTCGAGCGGCGCGAAGAACAAACCTTGTGGCTGATGCTCGACCGACCGGTCGACGAGATCGACCGCAACTATGCCCTCGACCCGGAGACTCCGGAGGTCACCTTCGATCGCGGTGACGCCGCATTGCAACGCGCGAAGGCCGCGCTCGGCAATTCGGATCTCGCACGACTGCGCGACGTCGCCTGCCTGGTCAAGCCGCAGCGTCCACTCGCCCCGGTGACATGGAGCCCGCTCGATACGTCGCTCGATGAGCGGCAACGGGCGGCGGTCGATGTCGCGCTGCGCAGCGGCGACATTGCCTTGATTCACGGTCCGCCGGGTACCGGTAAGACGCGCACGCTCGTCGAGGTAGTTCGCCAGCGGGTCGCGCGCGGCGAGCGCGTGTTGTGCGCCGCACCATCGAATACCGCCGTCGACAACCTCGCGCTGCGGCTCGCGGCGACCAATCTCCGCTGCGTGCGGCTCGGCCACCCCGCCCGCGTTGCCCCTGCCCTGCAGGCGCTGATGCTCGACGCCCAAGTCGATGACGATGGGGCAACCAGGCTCGCGCGGGAATGGCGAGACCGCGCTCGCCAGCTGCGCAAGACGGCAGCCGGGCGCCACGGCGAACAGGCAAAGGAGCTGTGGCTCGAGGCGCGCGCGCTCGACCGCGATGCCTCACGCGAGCTGGCAAACGCCGAGCGAGCGATCCTCGATCGCGCGGACGTCGTGCTAGCGACCTGCGTCGGCTGCGATCATCCGTTGCTCGGCGACATCGTCTTCGACGCGGTCGTCGTCGACGAAGCCGGGCAAGCCGCGGACCCGCTGCTGATGATCGCGCTGTCGCGCGCCAAGGTATGCGTGCTCGCAGGCGACCAACATCAGCTCGGCCCGGTGGTGATCGGCGGAGCAGCGGTAGAAGCCACACTCGGCACCACCGTGTTCGAGCGACTGGCCAATGTTTCCAATGCGGGCGCGACCTCCGGCCCCAGCGTTGCGACACCTGCCGATCCCGCGCAGCCGACCATCATCATGCTCGAACAGCAGCACCGCATGCACGAGCAGATCATGGCGTTCGCGTCGCGCTCGCTCTATGGCGGTAAGTTGCGCGCCGCTCCGGCGGTGGCTGCGCATCGCCTCGAGCAGCTCGGGATCCTGGAGGATCCGCTGCGCCCGGCACCGATCTGGCTGATCGACACCGCGGGCAAGGGCTGGCTCGAGCAACGCACCGACTTCGACCCGGGTGGCTCGCTGAACAACATGCCGGCGTTCCACTTCGATCCAAGCACGTTCAACTCGGGCAACGCGGAACGGGTGGCGGCCGAGGCGCGACGGCTCTTGTCGCGCGGGCTCGCTCCGGACAACGTCGCCGTGATCGCCGCCTACTCGGCGCAGGCGCGGCGACTGCGCGAGTTGCTGCGCGCCGAGCGAGCCGCAGGGCTCGAGATCGGTACGGTGGATGGATTCCAGGGGCGCGAGAAGGAGGCGGTGATCGTCGATCTGGTGCGCAGCAACGAGCGCGGCGAGATCGGATTTCTCGGCAACATCCGGCGGATGAACGTGGCGTTGACCAGAGCGCGCCGGTTCCTCCTGGTCGTCGCCGATTCGGCCACCTTGGGCGACCACGAGTTCTACGCGTCGTTCCTCCAGTACATCGACGAGCTCGATGTCCACGGCAGTGCGTGGAGCGATGACGCACCACTGCTCCGCGATCGCGCTATGCTCGACCCATGAAGGTCCCGGCTCAGCCGAAGGTCATTCTTCGATCTTGTCGCGACTACGACCCGGAGCGGATCCGGACGATCTTGCGCGAGGGACTACAAGAGCTCGGGCTCAAGCCGTTCGGCCGCACGCTCGTGAAACCGAACCTCGTCGCGGCCGGTCCGTGGTTTCCGCATGCGTATACGCGGCCCGAGTTTGGCGAAGGCATGCTGCGGGCGCTCCGCGACGTGACCGATCCGAGCGCGCCGCCGACCGAGCTCGCCGTCGGCGAGCGCTGCGGCATCACCGTGCCGAGCCGGGTCGCGTTTCGCGAGTCCGGATGGGAGGACATGCTCAAGCGCCTCGCCGTGAAGCGATACTTCTTCGAGGAAGAACAGCAAGTCGAGATCCCGCTCAACCACCCGCAACGGCTGCGCGATTACCTGTTCACCCCTGAGCCCGTCGCTCGCGCCGACTTCTTCGTGAACTGTCCCAAGTTCAAGGCGCACCCGTGGACCACGGTGACGTTTTCACTCAAGCAGTACATCGGGATTCAGGATGATCGGCATCGGCTGATCGACCACGATCACAAGCTCAACGAGAAGATCGCGGACCTCCAGCACATCATCCAGCCTCAGTTCATCGCGATCGATGCGATCACCGCCGGTGAGGGCCGGATGCTGACGCCGATGCCGTTCCCGATGGGGATGATCATCATGGGCAACAGCCAGGTCGCGTTCGATGCGGTGTGCTGCCAGATCATCGGTGTCGATCCGATGTCGGTCGATCACATCAGGCTCGCTAGCGAGTATGGCTTCGGCACCACCGACCTCTCGAAGATCCAGATCTCGGGCGACCTCACGCTCGACGAGGCGAAGCACCGCGCAAACGGTTTCAAGGTCGGATTGATCCGCGTCGAGAAGTACTTCGAAGGCACCAACATCACCGCGTATGCTGGACCACCACCGGAGGCCGAGGCCGGCGACTATTGTTGGGGCGGCTGCCCGGGCGCGATCGAAGAAGCGATCGAGATCTTGCGCGTGTTCGACAAGCAGACCGACAAGAAGCTGCCAAAAATGCATGTCGTGTTCGGAGCGTATGCCGGTGGAATCGATGCCAAGCCCGGCGAGAAGGTGATCTTCATCGGCGACTGCGCGGCCTGGAAGGGCACGCTTCACGGCAAGCCGGTCGAGCTCAAGAGCATCTACAAAGATCGCAGCACGCTCGATCCGCACCACGCGCGCGGCGAGGACGTGTTCGAGAAGCTCGCCAAGACTCGCGGCAAGCTCAAAGACGACGTGATCCGGCTCGAGGGCTGTCCAGTGTCGGTGGCCGAGCAGGTGCTCGCCCTCGTAGGTGTCGCACCCGGCGTGAAGAATCCGTACTTCGACCGCACCAACATGTTGAAGTTCACGCGTGCGTATATGGGCTGGAGAGCTCGGATCACGCTCAACAAGCTGCAGCGCAAACGCTACCAGCAGCACGGCACGTTCCGCGCGCGCGGTCAGGCCGCGCCAGATCTGAGCGGCGATCTGAACCGGGGTGCGACGTGATTAGCCCGGGTTGGCTCCCCGCTCCGGGTGCTGCTACACGCTCGCGGCGGCGTACTCCGCCCTACACCCGCTGGCGAAGCCGAGCGTATACACACAGAGCGCAACGCGGCGCAGCGGGGGATACTGGAGGCATGCTCTTCGATCAGGCACGGGAGCTTCCGATCGCGACGGTTCGACGGGCCCGCGGGGCCCGGGTCGGTTTGCTCGTCGGTGACTTCCGTCGCTGGATGACCGCGCATTGGCAGTGGCTGCGGCCGCGCACCGTCCCCGTGCTCGTCGCGGTGGCCGGGATGTTCGCGATGCTTCACTCGGTGAGCTATCTCGCGCGTCCGTTCCAGCGCTCGATGGCGATCTCGATCGAGGCCGACCTGGCCTCGATCCACGACGGTCCGGGACATTGCGCGCCGCGATCGGTGAACGCGATGCGGGCGCGCTGAGCCGCCGCACGGCGCGAGCGCCTAAGTACCTCGCCACAGAGGATCTGACGGGTTGATCGCGCCGATCCATCGCCGATCGCTTCGTTGCGCTCGCTGGCGTTACCGCTAGTAGCGCTGCGCTCGCGCGCCTCGCCCTCGGCGCGCCTCGAAGCCCTCAACCCATCATCTCCTCTGTGTCGAGGTACTAGAGCGCATCTCAAAAACGGCGCAGCAACATGAGTGCGCAGGCGAGTTGCACGAAGGCTAGGAAGTTCTGTGCCTTATGCTCGTACCGCGTCACGATGCGCCGAGAGCGCATGAGCCACGCGAAC
>JBFXAI010000061.1:0-27765 GCA_050184455.1 Kofleriaceae bacterium
CAGAAGGCGCGTGCATCGGGCATTCACCTGATCCTCGCCACGCAGCGACCGTCGGTCGACGTGATCACCGGTCTGATCAAGGCGAACTTTCCGTCGCGCATCGCGTTCTCGGTGGCGTCGAAGATCGACTCCCGCACGATCCTCGATCAGACCGGCGCCGAAGCGCTGCTCGGTGCCGGTGACATGTTGTTCTCCGATCGTGGAGCTGCCCCGCAGCGTCTCCACGGCTGCTACGTCGACGAGGAAGAGATCCACCGTGTCGTCGAGTTCCTCAAGACTCAGGGCCGACCGGTCTACAACCTCGACATCCTCAAGCCCCGCGACGAAGAAGGCGAAGGTGGCGGCGAGATGGGCGCGATGCCCGGCGGCAAGAGCGACGACGATATGTACGACAAGGCTGTGTACATCGTCACAACGACCCGCAACGCATCCATCTCGTGGGTCCAGCGTCAGCTCCGGATCGGCTACAATCGTGCGGCGCGTCTCGTCGAGGAGATGGAGAAGCAAGGTGTGGTTAGCCCACCGGATCACACCAACAAACGCGAAGTCCTCGTCGCGCACGCGTAGTACGCTTGGGGCGTGCGAGCCACCTGGCTCACGGATATTCACCTCAACTTCCTGCGACCGCTCGCGCTGCGCGCGTTCTACGATCGCGTGAAGGCGGAGCGGCCCGACGCGCTGTTGATCACTGGTGACATCGCGGAGTCAGACTCGTTCGCGCGGTTCGTGTCCGAGCTCGCGAGTCACACCGGCGCGCACGGCTATTTCGTGCTCGGCAATCACGACTACTACCGCTCGAGCATCCGCCGGGTACGCGATGGCCTGACCCGGCCGATCGCCAACGCGACCTGGATGCCAGCGGCGGAGCCAATGAGAATCGGAGCCCGCACCACGTTGATCGGGGTCGACGGCTGGGGCGACGCGCGATGCGGCGACCTCGGCTCGACGGTGGAGCTATCGGACTGGCAGCTGATCGAAGAGCTGGCCCGCCGCGATCGCGCGAGTCGGATCGAGGCGTTGCACCGGCTCGGCTCGAACGAAGCGCGCGCACTCGCCGATACGCTCACGCGGGTGTCCTGCGATGGCGATCTGCTGGTGCTAACCCACGTGCCGCCGTTTCCCGAGGCGTGCGTCTATCAAGACGCGCAGTCCGAACCGACATGGCTGCCGTGGTTCACGTGCATCGCGACCGGCGAGGTGCTGCTCGCCTACGCGATGCGAAATCCCGCGCAGCGGATCACCGTGTTGTGCGGTCACTCGCACGGTATCGGGACCTACCGGCCTGTCCCGAACCTCGAGGTTCGCACCGGCGGATGGAGACCGCACGTCGAGGAATACGGCAACCCGGTGGTCCAAGCGACCCTGGAGTTGTGAGCTGGCTCGCTCGCGAGATGTACTCCTGGATCGTTTTGGTTCACCGTGAGAGCGGTCTCCGAGTACGCGTTAGGTCTCGGTATGGTCGAAGGAAAACCCGCAAACGCCCCGAGTTGCTGACTCCATGGCGATTGACAGTGGAGCCAGATCTCAGGCGCACAGCGAGAGGGTAGTTACCCTGCGCATAACTGACGCCTGGCAACCCGCAAACCTTCGCCACTAGGATGGGATTATGGGGCGTACCGCGCAGGAGCAGGGACAGGGCACGAGTCGCGCTGATGCGAAAGCCCTCCCCAAACCAAAGCCGATCACTCGGCCGCTGATGAAGATCGCGATCCCGGCGAAGGCAACGCCTGCGAAGGGAACTCCCAGCGAGCTCGCCCATCCGCCAGAGCCTCCTCCCGCGCTCGCGGAAGGCACGGACGTCGGCATCGACAACCGCGCGACCGTCGAGATGTCGCCACTCGAGATACCGCATCCGGACGACGATCTCGATCCACCGTGTCTCGATGACGACGAGCTCGCCGCGAGCTCGCAGTGGGAAGCTGTCGAACCCGATCCCGATGCCGTCGAGGAGGCTTTGCACATGGACGACCTCGAACCCGAGCCCGCCGAACCACAGCAGCACTGGGACGACGCCGAGTCGGAATGGGGCGCTTCGACGATGTCGGATCAACAGCTGTCGCAGGCCGACATCACCAATCCCGGCGTCGACGCCGACGACGAGCTAACCACCGCGGATCAACTCGTGTACGACCACCCCGACGGCTCCGATGATGGCGACGCGGCGATCCACTCGAAGCCTCAGACGTCGACGCTGCTGTTCGGGATGGAGCCGCTGGTTCCCCCGCGTCCGCAGGCGATCCCGCTGACCGTGCCGCCGTCTGCAGACGCCGAGCAGCGGATCACGACGATGCCGATCACGCAGCCGTGGCACACGACGCTGTGGTCGGCGATTCGAATGCGTTTCGCGCGCGTGCAGTCGTGGTTCCGCCGCCGGCGGCAGCCGAAGCTGCTCACGGGCACTCCGACCATGAAGCGCTAGGACGCCGGGACCACCGTCGTGGCGGGTCGTTTATTCTGGACTCGCGGCGCGTGGGGTCGGCCGCTTACCGCGCAGCCGAAGCAGGCACTCGCGCGCGCGGGTGATCGATTCGCTCGCGAGCTCGTCGCCCTGGATGTCCGGCATCGGTCGTGACTCGAGATAGTTGATCGCCGTGCCCATGCTGTCGATGCACGCGATGGTTCGACACGCGCACGCGCGTCCGTGGAGCTCGGCGGCGATGGTCTGCCAGTTGGCTCGGTCGAAGCGCAGCGGCGCGTCGAGAGGTGGCTTGAGCGCACCGTCGTCGGGATCGGGGTCGAACGCGGACGCTGGCTCGTCGAGCCGTGGGGGACACGCGAGACCGGAGGCTTCACACGCCTCGAGGGACACGATGAACCGCCGCCGCACGTCGAGATCGGCACGCGCGACGCGCAAGCGATCGTCGACACCGGTGTCGCCTTGCTTGGCGTCGAGCTCTGCGACCAACCGTTCTCCGGTCGCCTCCGCGGCGCGCTCGGCAAACAATGCGCGTTGCAGCTCGGCTTTGCCGTAGCTCGGGCGATAGGCGTCTTCAGGCGCATGGCCAGTCGGAATCGTGGGGTCCGTAGCCGGAGTGCGTGGCGGTGGCTCGCTCGTGCACGCGACCAATGCGGCAAACGTCATGCTGGCAACGCCGTGTCGTGAGCGATGTTCTGACACCGAGCCAGTAAGGTATCGAACCAATGGCCGTGCTACCACCTGGGTGGTTGCACACTTCCGTCTGTGAATCGTCCGGCTACATCGTGCGTCTGATCCGCATGGTGCTCGTTGGGCACCTCGGAGACCTGTCCCATGGACCTCATCGGAGTCTTGATCAAGCTGTTCCTGGGCTTTGCGCCCAGCGTCACCTCGCCATCGGTTGCCGTGCAAGCGGCACCCATCACGAAGGCCACGCCCACCAAACCTGCGCGGCCTTCCGCCGGTCCGACCCCTACGACCGGCGGCGCGGCCAAGCCACCCACCCCAGCACCGCAGGTCGCGGCCGCACCGGGCGCCAAGTCGGCAGCGCAAGTGGTCGATGAAGTGCAGAAATTCTACGCGTCGATCAACCAGGTAACCGCGGTGTTTCGGCAGTCGGTCACCAACAACACGTTCGCCAGCACCAAGGACAGCGACGGAACGCTGTACATCCAGAAGCCCGGCAAGATGCGCTGGGACTACATTCAGAAGAAGAACGGCAAGGTCAGTTACAAGAAGAGCTTCATCTCGAACGGCTCGTATCTGTATGTCGTCGAGCACGACAACATGCAGGTCGTGCAGAAAAACCTGCAGCAGGATCTCATGCCGGTCGCGATCTCGTTCCTCTATGGCAAGGGCGATCTCAAGACCGAATTCACCCCAGAGCTCGATACCTCGGGCGCGTACGGCACCAAGGGCGAGATCGTTCTGAAGCTCACGCCCAAGAAACCATCCGCACAGTACAAGAATCTGTTTTTGGTGGTGAGCCCGACCGACTTTCACGTCACCCAGTCGGTCATCGTCGACTCGGCGAACAACAAGAACCACTTCCGATTCTTCGCGCCTGACTTCAAGAAGCCGATCAACGCGTCGACGTTTCAGTTCGATCCGAACAGTCCTGCGGTGAAGAACTATCGCAAGGTCAACGCCAACCAGCCCCCGCCGCAAGGCAGCGGCGCTGCGCCGGCCGGCCCCGCTCCGTCGACGCCGTCGAAACCGTAGCGACAGCGCTCGCGCGTACAATGGGTTCCGGCTCGAGGCCGGTAGAGAAACTGGTTCGCGGGCGCTAAGGTGCTGGCCATGGCACTGCGCAGTCACCCTCGCCACACCCCGAAGGGGCCGGTCGTACTCGTCGTCATGGATGGGGTCGGGCGCGGGTCGGGCGATGAAGCGGACGCGGTGTCGATCGCCTCGACGCCGACGCTGGATCGGCTGTGGGTGCCAGGTGCCCGCGCCGAGCTCCGCGCGCATGGCAAAGCCGTGGGGCTGCCGAGCGACGACGACATGGGCAACAGCGAGGTCGGTCACAACGCGCTGGGTGCGGGTAAGGTCTACGCCCAAGGCGCATTGCTGGTCGGCCGCGCGATCGCGTCGGGTGCGCTGTTCGAGGGCCCGACGTGGCGCGCGGTGATCGAGCGCGGTGCCCGCGGCGGTGCGATCCATTTCCTCGGCCTGTTGTCCGACGGCAACGTGCATTCGCACATCGGGCATCTCGAGGCGTTGCTCGATGCGGCTGCGAAGTCGGGAGCGAAGCGGCTCTACGTTCACGCGCTCCTCGATGGCCGCGACGTCGCACCGACGAGCGCGCTCGAATATGTCGACCGGATCGAACGCAGGCTCGCTGCGCTTCGCGATGCAGGCGTCGACGCGCGGATCGTATCGGGCGGCGGGCGGATGACCATCACGATGGATCGCTACGAGGCCGATTGGTCGATGGTCGAGCGAGGGTGGCGAACCCACGTGCTGGGCGAAGCGCGGGCGTTCCCATCCGCAGCGCAAGCGATCGCGACGTTTCGCGGCGAGCGGCCGGGGATCATCGATCAGGACCTGCCCGGATTCGTGGTCACGCCCGCAGCACCGATCCGCGATGGCGATGCCGTCGTGATGTTCAACTTCCGTGGCGATCGCGCGATCGAGATCTCGCGCGCGTTCGACGATCCAACGCTCGCGACGTTCGACCGCGTGCGCCGGCCCGATGTGCTGTACGCGGGCATGATGGAGTACGACGGCGACCTCCACATTCCGAACCACTACCTGGTCTCGCCTCCCGAGATCGAGCGCCCGATGGGCGAGCTGCTCGCGGCCGCGCACGTGCCGCAGCTCGCGATCTCGGAGACCCAGAAGTACGGCCACGTGACGTATTTTTGGAACGGCAACCGCAGCGGAATGTTCGATGACGGCACCGAGACCTATATCGAGATCCCGTCGGACGTCGTGCCGTTCGATCAGCGACCGTGGATGAAAGCGGCCGAGATCACCGACCGACTGATCGCCGAGCTCCGCACGGGCCGTCACCGATTCGCACGGGTGAACTACGCCAACGGCGACATGGTTGGTCATACGGGCATGTTCGACGCCACCGTGGTCGCCGTGGAGACGGTGGATCTTCAGCTCGCCCGCCTCCTCAAGGTTGTCGACGAGCTTCAAGGAATTCTCGTGGTTACGGCGGATCACGGGAACGCCGACGAGATGTTCCAGCACGACAAGCACGGCCGTGTCGTTCGCGATCGAGAGACCGGCCAACCCGTGATAAAGACCAGCCACACGCTCAATCGCGTGCCATTCTTGATCCACGACCCCCACCGCAATGATCGCTACGAGATCGATTCCGAGCGTGCCGCGACGGCTGGTATCGCAAATGTCACCGCGACCTGTCTCGAGCTCCTGGGTTTCGTCCCGCCCGATGATCTTGCCCACTCATTGTTGAGGTTTCGATGAGCGTGAGCACGAGTACGAAGGCGTTGATCGGTGTGTTGCTCGCAGGTATGGCGGGCATCTTGGTGTTTCTGTTCGTCCATCTGTCGTCGGAACCGTCGAAGCCGATCAGCCTCGGTAGCGCGAAGGCGACGGCATGTTCGGTCGGCCAGAACTGCTTGCCCGACGTCCACTACGTCGACACCCACGGCACCGTGTACAAGCGCGAGGATCTCGCGGGCAAAGTCGTGGTCATCAACTTCTGGGCGACGTGGTGCGGGCCGTGTGAAAAGGAGATCCCTGATCTGTCGAAGGTCTACACCAAGTACAAGGATCGCGGGCTGGTCATGCTCGGCGTGCTGACCAGCGACGAAAAGGGCGAACAAGCGCTGCTCAACTTCGCGTCGGACCACGAGATGACGTATCCGATCGTGCGCGCGACCTCGGACATCATGGTCTCGTACCAGTACCCTGGGAACCTGCCGACCACGTTCGTGTTCGATCGCGGTGGCAAGCAAGTGCTCGCACAGGCCGGCGCGCTCAGCGAGCGCAGGCTCGAGCAGATGATCGCGCCGCTGATCGCGCAGGCGAAGGCGAACTGACTCGGACGTCTGCTCGTCCCCTCTGCGTGTCGTCCGATCTTCGCGGCCTTTGCGGCTTCGCGTTCGTCTGGAAAACGCAGCTCGGACGAGCTGCCTTCGCTGCCGCTAAAACTCGCCTGCCAGCACCAAGCCGGGAGCCGGCGTGTGGTTCGTGGGTATCACCGTTGGTGCGATCGCGAGCCCGCGCTTGCGCTTGTTGTAGTTCTCGACGGCTTCTTGCGCGGTCATGACGTCGTACGCCGCGCCGCCGACATAAGCGATCGCGGCGATACCGAGCAAGGCCACCGCCGTGCCGCTCAGCGACTTGCACTCCTTGTACTGCTCCGACGTGTTGCAGCGGACGTCATCTGACTTCGCGACCACCGCGAACGTCGCGAGACCCGCCGCGCCCAACCGGACCCCCATGCCGATCGTGAACCATTCTCCGGCGTACCACTGGCCCAGCGATGGAGTGATCACCGACGTGCCGAGGCCGGTGAACAGCAGCGGTTCGTTGTACGAGTTGCCGTACCTGCCGGCGAACAAGAAGCTCGAGATCACGACCGCCGACGACACACCGGTGCCGACACCCGACAGGACTTTTGCGGTGGTCGGACTGCGCTCGCCGTCGGCCCGCGCGGGGACCGCCCATACCACCAGCGTCAACGCGACGACGATCGAGATGATGCGCATCGCGCGACTATAACGGAGCCCGCGCGCTGCGCTGACCGGTAATTGATCGCCGCGCCGGGCAGCCACGCGCAGTTGCTGACAGACCGAGTGGGCCGGGAGTCACAGAGCTCGAGCAACTGTCTCAGGTGACGCGAACAGGCCAAACATGCCACCGGTATGAATGAACGCCGCCGCGCTGCCGAACGTTTGTGGGTCGCGCGCGAGCTCGCTGACCATGCCGTGAAATGCTTTCCCCGTGTACACCGGGTCGAGCACCACCCCGTCGCTGCGACATACGTCACGAATCGTAGCGAGCTCTTCGGGCCGGCTCTTCGCATAACCGAGGCCGACGTGTCCGTCGACAATGTGGATGTCCGCGGCGGTCACGTTGGCGCCAAGCTGCCAGCGGGCTTCGGCCTCCGCACAGATCTTACCGATCGCATCGACGAAGTACGCGCGATCGTCGCAGACATTCACGCCCGCCACGCGGATACCCCTGGCATCGAGCCCGAGCAGCTTGGCGCCCAGGATCAATCCTGCGCCGGTGCCTCCGGAACCGCACGCATAGACGATGGTAACCGGGTGCTCCGGGCTCGCGATGTCACGAAGGTCCTCTGCGAGCTCGTGGACCGCCCGGATGTAGCCCCAGCTGCCGAGCGCATTGGAGCCACCTTCGGGGACCACGTAGGGCTGGCCGCCCGCGGCACGAACACGTTCAGCCGCCTCGGCAAGCAAGCGCGTCCGATCGCGCCACGCCGATTTCGAGATCCAGACCAGCTCCGCGCCGACCAGCTGATCGAGCAGGATGTTGCCGGTGGCTGCTGGTGGCCGCTTCGGATCGTCGGTGCGCAGGATCAACACGCTCGACATCCCGAGCTGCGCGGCTGCCATCGCGGTCGCTCGCGCATGGTTGGATTGTTCGCCGCCGCACGTGATCACGTGCGTGGCTTGCTGGGCGAGCGCCTCCGCCAGCAGATACTCGAGCTTGCGGACCTTGTTGCCCATCAGCTCGCTGCCGGTGTGGTCATCGCGCTTGAGCCAGATCCGAGCGCCTAGGTGCTTGCCGTAGCGCAGCCAATGTCCGCGCGTGGGCTGGTTGGCGAGCGGCACGCGCGTGGGTTCGCGGGGGTGGAGCGGTCGCGTCATGACGTGACTGTACCCGCGCCGACTACACCGCTGGGGGCCGCGCTATCGCGGACTTATAGATTCCGTCGGCGCCTGCCATGGAACAGAAATAGTGAGGCCGGCGAACGCGTGTTACATCGTCAGGAGTGCGCGTCGTTGTCCTTGCGAGCCTGCTCGTCGCGTTGATCGCGTCAGCGGCCGCCGCCAAGAACTGGCCGACGCCGGCCGCGGGCGGTTCGGTGTCGGGGGATCCGGAGGTCGTGTTCACGTTCGACGATGGGCCCAACCCTGCGTTCACCCCGAAGGTGCTCGACATCCTCGCGCAGCACGACGTCAAGGCGGTGTTCTTCGTGGTCGGCACGATGACCACCAAGGACAACAAGAAGATCCCGGAGATCTTCAGCCGGATCCTGCGCGAGGGTCACATCATCGCGAACCACACGATGACGCACGCCGATCTGTGTCGCGAGGCCACCGACGCGGTGCGCGAGATCGATGACGGCACCGCCGCGATTCGCAGGATCGCTGGCGTCGAACCGGTGTGGTTTCGCGCTCCCTATGGCTCGCGATGCGATCGCCTCGACGCGCAGCTCGCCGAGCGCCGGATCAACCACTTTCACTGGGACCTCGATCCACAGGAGTGGCGCCACAACAACGGCAAGCGCACGGCGCGCTACGTGATCGGCCGGCTATCCCGTACGACCGGACGCGTCGTATTGTTGTTGCACGACATCCATCCCGCCACCGTGCGTGCGCTGCCCGAGATCCTGACCTGGATCGAGCAGGAGAACATTCGCCGCAAAGCCTCCGGCCGGCGACCGATTCGGATCATCCAGGCGCCCCAACTCGCCGCGGAGCAGATCTCGCCCGCGCTCGCCGCGTGGGTGGATGATGCGACGATGGGTGCACGCAGCCTGCCGGCCACGATCGCCAATCTGCTGCCTTAGTGGACGCCTCGCGGCTACGTTCATGGTCCGTGCGACCAATCGTGGTACGGTTGCCGCGCGTTCATGTTTCGGATTCGTCAATCGTATCGGGAGGATGTCGACCAGGTGTTGGCGGTCGCCGAGCACCTCGATACGGTGAATCTACCGGCCGATCGCGGCCACATCGAACGCATCCTCGATCGCTCGGAGCGCTCGTTCGCCGGCGAATGCGCGGTCGCCGATCGCGAGTTTCTGTTCGTGTTGGAGAACCTCGCGAAGCAACAGATCATCGGCACGTCGATGATCTACGCGCAGCACGGCACCAAGCGTGCGCCGCACATCTTCTTTCGCGTCGAGAACGACGAGCGCTACTCGGTCACATTGGACAAGCACTTCATCCATCGCACGCTGCGCATCGGCTACAACTATAACGGTCCGACGGAGATCGGTGGGCTGATCCTGTTACCCGAGTACCGCCGCAACACCGACGCGTTGGGCAAGGCGCTGTCGTACGTGCGGTTCTTGTTCATCCGCATGCATCGCCCGCTGTTCAGGCCGGAGGTGCTGTCGGAGCTGTTGCCGCCGCTCGAGCCGGACGGAACGTCGAAGCTATGGAAGGCGGTCGGACGAAAGTTCACCGGGCTCAGCTATCAAGAAGCGGATCTGCTGTCGAAGGACAACAAGGAGTTCATCCACGCGCTGTTTCCTGACGATCCGATCCATACCGAGCTGCTACCCGATGAAGTCCAAGCCGTGATCGGCCAGGTCGGCCCCGACACGCGCGCTGTGGAATCGATGTTGCGCCGGATCGGGTTCGAATACGCTGGGCAGATCGATCCGTTCGACGGCGGCCCGCACTTTTCGGCGAAGACCGACGAGATCACGATCGTGCAGAACGCCCAGGAAGTGGCGGTGCAAGCGGTCGACGACTCCGACCAGGAGCGGGCGTGGGCGGTACTGGCGGTGCAAACGCAAGGAACTCGCCCGCAGTTTCGAGCGATCTCGGCACGCGTTGCCCCGATGGCTGGCAATACGGTCGGGATCGCGGACGAAGCTCGGCAGCGGCTCGCGATCGAAAATGGCCACCGGGTATGGCTGAGCTACGGATAGCCCTGCTCGCGGTCACGCTCGCCGTCGCCTGCGATCCCGCTGCCGCACAGGCACCGGTCGCGTCGGGCATTACCGCACCTGCAGGGTGGCAATCGCTTCCCGAGCTCGCGGCCGCGGTGACGGCTGCCGCCACCGGACCTGGCGCGAGCGTGCTGGGTTCCGAGGCGTGGGGCGAGACCTCGCGGGGATGTTACGCGGTGTGGTTTGCGATCGTCGGCGGACCGACCACGGCGGATCAGATCATCGCGGGGCTCGCCGGCGCCACCATCGAAAGCCGAGACGTCGTCAAACCGACGACACCCGATGGACCGGTGACGGCGATGTTCGCGCGTGGTGAATACCGCGGCCGGTTGCGCGCGCGAATCGCCGGTGACCGAGTCACAGCGCTCGCGTGTTTCGCGAATCAGCGCGAGCCTGCGATCTGCGATCGCGCGTGCGAGCCCGTGCTGGGAGCCCTCAAGTGAGGATGCTCGCGATCACGATCGCGCTGATCGCTGCTACGGCTTCGCACGGGGTCGCCGATCCAATGATCGCAACCGCGCCGCCGTGGCGAGCGCAACCCGAACGTGCCACCGAGCTCGCCACCAAGCTCGGCGCGCTACGTCACTTCGGCGGTGCAACCGTGACGATCGCGACCGAGGCGTATGACGCCGCAGGCATCGCGCTGTTCGTCACCGAGCTCACCGGCGAAGTCGCGGCACCTGGTCGTGCTGCGCGGATCGCGATCGACGAGCTCACGCCAGCGATGACCCCGAGCGTCAAGATCATCGAGCGCAGCGACCAGTCGGTGCCTGCAACCAACACCGTCGTCGCCACGGTCACCTGGACCGATCTCACGAGCTCCGTGACCACCACCCGACGAGCCGTGTTGGCAAGCGATGGCAAACAGCTCACCGCCGTCACCGGCGAATGCCTATGGCGCGGCGACTCCGATCCAGCATCGATCGGCGACTGCAAGGCCAAGCTCGCTACCCTCGAGCCGCGGATCCCGCGCGCGGCACGCGTTGCGCTTACCGTCGAGCAGCCCGGGCCTACCGGCGAGTCACTGCCCGCGGCAGAGGGACCTCGACTTAGCGACGGAAGTCACCTGCCGGCGCCTGTTCTGCCGCCGATGGTCGTGGCGCCGGCTCCGTCGGAGGTCGACCGCCGTCCGATCTACATCGGCGCCGGTTTGGTGGTACTTGCCGCGGCGTTCTGGTGGAATCGTCGCCAGCGGGAGCGGTTTGACCCCGAACCCGACGAGGACGCCGATTCGCTCCGCGCTGCCGCGCGCGGTGAGCCGCCAAAGGACGAACCATGACCGAAGAAGCTGCGCCCGGCTCGGGTGAACCGATCCTGATCGTCGATGACGAAAAGAACATCCGCCGGACCCTGCGGATGGTGCTCGAGAGCGAAGGCCACACGATCCACGAAGCGAGCTCGCGCGCGGAGGCGGAAGCACTGCTCGGACGCGAGTCGGTGGATCTGATCCTGCTCGACATCAAGCTCGGCGACGACAACGGTCTCGAGCTGCTGCGATCGATCAAATCGCGCGGTGACGACGGTATGTCGTCGCTGCTGTCGGAGATCCCGGTGGTGATGATCTCGGGCCACGCCACGATCGAAGATGCGGTTGCGGCGACGCGACTGGGCGCGTTCGACTTCATGGAGAAGCCGCTCGATCGCAACCGCGTGATGGTGACTGCGCGCAACGCTCTCGAGCGGCGCAAGATGTGGCGCGAGGTTCATGATCTCCGGCGCGCCGTCGACGCGCGTTGGGAGCTGCTCGGCAACGCCTCGGTGATGCAGGAGCTGAGACGGCAGATCGCCAAGGTCGCGCCGACCCGCAGCCGCGTGCTGATCACCGGCAATAGCGGCACTGGCAAGGAGCTGATCGCGCGCGCGATCCATCGCAACAGCTCGGTGTCGGCGGGCGCGTTCGTGAAGGTCAACTGCGCAGCAATCCCTCCCGAGCTGATCGAGAGCGAGCTGTTCGGTCACGAGCGTGGTGCGTTCACCGGCGCGGTCGCAAAGAAGCGCGGCCTGTTCGAGGTCGCCGACGGCGGCACGATCTTCCTCGACGAGATCGGCGACATGTCGCTAAACGCGCAAGCCAAGGTGCTCCGCGTGCTGCAGACCGGCGAGTTCACGCGGGTCGGCGGCGAGAAGAGCCTGCGCACCGAGTCGCGCGTCGTCGCCGCGACCAATCGCGACCTCGAGCAGATGGTCAAGGATGGCACGTTCCGCGAGGATCTGTACTTCCGGCTCAACGTCGTGCCGATCCGATCGCCGGATCTCAAGGAGCGCACCGAGGACATCCCGCTGTTGGTCGAATCGTTCGTGCGCGAGTGCTGCGACGAGAACGGCCTCGGCTACAAGCCGGTCGACGAGCCGGTGTTCGAGCGGCTCAAGCAATACGACTGGCCGGGCAACGTGCGCGAGCTGCGCAACGTCGTCGAGCGGCTGGTGATCATGTCGGATGAGGTGATCCGCGAAAAGGATCTGCCGCCCTACCTCGGCGGACCTCGCGCTCAGCCGGCTGCGCGACCCGCGGGTGGCGCAGGCGCAGCAGGCGGAGCATCGGGAACGATCGATCTCGGCCGTTACGCGGGAAAGAGCCTGCGCGAGTTCCGCGAGGAGGTGGAGTCGGAGTTCATCCGGATCCGGCTCGCCGAGTTCGAGTGGAACATCTCGCGCACCGCGCAAGCACTCGGGATCGAGCGGACGAACCTGCACAAGAAGCTGCGCGCGCTCGGCATCCATCGTGGTGAAGGGCTCGGCGGAGCAGACGATTGAGCGCTGCGCGCAGAGTATGGCTCTGCGCGTTGCTGGTGCTGGTCTGCCGGCTGGCTCGGGCCGACGATCTGATCGAAGGCCTCGAGACCGACGATCCACGAGCGCTCCCCGCCGCCATCTCGGCGATCGAAACCGCACCGACGACACCCGGGCTCGCTGATGCGCTCTATGCCGCCGCCCGCGCGTGCGAGGATCGGCTGCGCGATCCGGCACGGGCAATGGCGCTGTACGAGCGAATCGTCCGCGAGCTGCCGGATACGCGAGTGAGCACCGCCTCGCAGCGACGGCTCGAGCAGTTGCATGCCGAGCTCGGCGACCACGGCGAGCATCGCCAGCGGGCGACCGAGCTCGCACAGTTGATCGGTGCCGCCAATGCATTGCCACCCGAGCAGCTCGTCCAGCGTGGCGATGCTCTCGCGCAGGCGGCGTGGCCCGGCGCACCGAAGGCCGCGCTGTGGGTGGCTGATTGGTTGCGGCGCGCCGGCCGGCGCGACGAAGCGCAGCGGCGATTCGCCGACATCGTGACCCGGTGGCCCAGAACAGCACACGCGGCGATCGCGGTCCGCAGTGGTGCGGCAACGGCGATCGAGCGCGGTGACTGGGACCTCGCGCGCGAGCTCGCGGCGCAGCTTCCGACCGACGCGCCGGAGGATCAGATCGTACGAGATGACACGTTCGCAGCGATCGAGCGAGGCGAGCTGGTCGCGCGCGGCTACGTGAGCTCCTGGATCATCGTGCTCGCGGTCGCGTTCGGCCTGGTGGGTTCCCTGGTCGAGGCGATATTGCGCGGTGGGCTGCGGTGGCCGCCGCTGCGCCCGCCCACCGAGGTGCTGTTTCTGGCCCCTCTTGCCGCAGCCGTCATCGCAGTGACCATCGCGACGCAGCCGCTGATCGCACCGATCGTCATCGCGATCTCGCTGGTCGGGCTTGCCGTTACCTGGCTGTCGACCACCGCGCTCGATCTGCTGCGCCAGCGCGGTCGAGCTACCCGAGCCCGCGCGATCGCCCACGCGCTCGGCTGTCTGCTCGGCGTGCTCGCCGTCGCTTACATCGCTGTGATGCACGCGGACTTGCTCGATCTCCTGATCGAGACCGCGCGGTCCGGGCCAGGGCACTGATCAACGGCTATAGTCCCCCCGTGCGACGGGGACGCATCCTGGCGATTAAATGGGGCATGAACCCCAACTCGTCGAGCCTGGGCGTCGACGTGACGTTCCTGCTGCTCGGCGCGACGGCGCTGGCGGCGGTTACCCCGGTGGTCAGCGCGCTGCTCAGGTGGCGACGGCCGGTACGCGTCGATGACGCGAACGCGAAGTCCGAGTCATGAAGGCGCTTGCTCGCGCTCGACGGATCGTCACCCGGCTCGCGGACACCGGTGCGGCCGTGGTCGAACGCGTTCGATCAGCCCGTAGTCAACCGCCGCGACGCGGCCGGCTCGAGCGATTCGGCGCGATCCTGCAGCTCACTGCGCCGCGCGCGCTGGTGTTCGTCGATCGAGAGTACGCACGCAGCGCGATCCGGATCGATCGCGAGCCGGCGATCTGGGCTGGTGACGAGCCGGCGCTTGGCGACCTCCCACTGTCCGCGCCGCTCGAGGCGCATCTCCAGTTGACCAACCAGTGCACCGCGGGCTGCACCGGCTGCTACACCGGGGCGTCGCCGCAAGGCGCGCCCAACGAGTGGGGACTCGTCGAGTGGATGCGCGCGATCGACGCGCTGGCGGATGCCGGGGTGTTTCATGTCGCGCTCGGTGGCGGCGAGAGCGCCATCCTGCCGTGGCTGGGCGAGCTCGCGGATCACGCGCGAGGGCGCGGCATCATCCCCAACCTCACGACGTCGGGCCTCGATGGGATCGACCAGCTGGTCGCGATCGCCGGCCGGTTCGGCCAGATCAACGTCTCACTCGACGGGCTGGGCGAGACCTACGCCGCCGTCCGCGGATTCGACGGATTCGCGCGCGCCGACTCGGCGATCAACGCGCTGCGAGCGATCAAGCGCGAGGTCGGGCTCAATGTCGTGGTCACCCGTCACAACTTCGACCAGCTCGACGCGCTGTTCGACTATGCCGCGCAGCATCGGCTGTCGGAGATCGAGCTGCTCCGGTTCAAGCCCTCCGGCCGGGGCGCCCGGGCGTACAACGAGCTGCGCTGCAGCGACGCCCAGCACCGCGCATTCTTGCCGGTCGTTCTCGCCGCAGCGCGGCGCCACGCGGTACGGGTGAAAGTGGATTGCTCGTACACCCCGATGCTCGCTCACCACAAGCCGAGCCGCGATCTACTGGCTCAGCTCGCCGTGTACGGCTGCACGGGGGGTGACTTCCTCGTCGGCGCGAAGCCGGGTGGCCAACTGACCGCGTGCTCGTTCGCCGCACCAGCTCCCGCAAGCGCTCCGGATGCGAGCCGTCCTCGGGTCCACGAGCTGGCGAGCTATTGGAGCACGGCAGACGCGTTCGGCGCATTTCGGCGCTGGCGCGATGCCGCGCAGCCGTGCGCGTCGTGCGACTATCACGCTCTGTGTCGCGGCGGGTGCAAGGTTGTCTCGGCCCATGTGACCGGAGACCTCGGAGCGCCGGACCCCGAATGCCCGCGGGTGATCGATCATCGGGTCTCACCGGCGACCAAACCCCGGCATCATCTCCCCGTGATATGAACGGCTTCAGATGAAGACGGTCATGATCATCAGCGACGCCACCGGCGAGACCGCCGAGCGGATGGTCCGCGCAGCGACGCTGCAGTTCAGCGAACCGGTACAGATCCGGCTGTTCTCGCGCGTACGGCTCGAGAGCGAGCTCGAGGAGATCCTCGAGAAGGCAGCCGAGTCGCGCGCGTTGGTCGTGTTCACGGTGGTCAACGCCGAGGAGCGCGGGCTGATCGGCAAGCTGGTCGAGAAGTACAACATCGAGACCGTCGATCTGATCGGCGCGCTGATCAGCAAGCTGGCGATGTACCTCGGCGCCGCGCCCGCGGGCGTCCCTGGGCTGCTGCACTCGATCAACGATGACTACTTCCGCCGGATCGAGGCCGTCGAGTTCGCGGTCAAGAACGACGATGGCGCCGAGCCACGAAACCTGCCCAAGGCAGACCTCGTGCTGGTCGGGATCTCGCGTACGTCGAAGACCCCGCTGTCGACGTACCTCGCGCAGCGCGGGCTCAAGGTCGCCAACGTGCCGCTGGTGCTCGGGGTCGATCCTCCCGAGGAGCTGTCGTCGGTCGATGATCGCAAGGTGTTCGGACTGATCGTTCAGCCCGACATGTTGATGCGGATCCGCCAAGCTCGGCTCTCCCACCTCGGCATGCCCAACGATTCGAGCTACGGACAACGCGCCCACATCGAGAACGAGATCGCCTATTCGCGCGAGATCTTCCGCAAGCACGCGACCTGGCCGGTCATCGACGTGACCAATCGCGCGATCGAAGAGACCGCCGCGGACATCATGCGGATCTATCAAGAGCGCAACGCTGTCCCGGCGTAGCCACCGCGGTCCGATGACGAAGTCGCGGAGGCATGGCCTGGCCCCGATTTGGTGGAGACGGTGTTAGACCGCAAGAGCCCGGCGAGGACGGTCAGAGGAGACAACCGGGACGGGCCCTGCTTCAACCTGCGGCTAACAACTCGTCCCGAAGCTCGGTGAGAATCTTGCCGAGTAGATTCAGGCCGCGCCAGTTGGCTTGATCGAGCGCCCGCGGATCGTCCTCGGCGAGGCCGATGCCCCAGATCAGATCGGTCGGGCTGGCCTCGACCAAGGTGGTGCCGCGCGTGGCAAACAGCGCGTCGCGCAGCACCAGGTTCTGCGTGAACTTTGCCCGGTTGCCGGTCATCACGATGACCGCGCGCTCGCGCTCCCACGTCGCGTTATCGAACTGTTTGACCTCGCGACCGAGTGCTTTGTGATCGCGCGGCTCGTGGGCGGCCAGGATCGCCGCGGCGGTCTCGCGATCGCCGAACAGCATCGCCTTGCCGTACATCATGTACTGCTCGGTGCAGTTGAACTGCTGGCCGTCGATCGTGAACCGGCACGGGTGCCATTGTGAAAATGGCGAGGACGACGCAAAGAACAGCGTGAATCGCGTCATCGCGGTGCTCGCGCCCACGCGGTGAGCGCGAGCCGGGTGTGCGTCGGTTTCACGTCGATGAACTCGAAGCCCGCGCTGCGCAGGCCGCGTGCGAGCGAGCGGCGCGAGAACCGCGTGGGGTGGATGTCGCGGCGCGAGAATCCGCTGCGCCGAGCGACCAACTCGAGCACGGTCGACTCGATCGCCGGCAGCCACGGCTCGCCATAGTTCGGCGTCGATAGCCAGAACCGGCCGTACGGCATCAACGATTTGCGCAAGCCAACCAACCACGACGGCCACGCGAGCACATGCTCGACGACCTCCTTGGCGTAGATCGCGGTGAACGTCCGGCCCAGCGTGATCGGCTGCTCGGGCGCGACGACCGTGCCGCCGGTGATCCGCGGATCGCGGCGCTCCAGCACCGCGTCGACCGCGCGCTGGTCGATGTCGACGACGTGAAATCTGAGGCCGCTCGGTGCGGTGTCGATCTCGTGCAGCAGCCCGCACCCGACCACGAGGATCTCCCCGGTCGGATGATCTTCAGCGACCCGCTCGAGAAACCGCTTCAGATCGCGCTCGAGCGGCTGGTGATAGAGCGTCCACGGGAACTGACGCGCGCGCGCATGGTTGGCGAAGTAATCGCTGCTCGGCTGGGTCGGCGGGCCGGTCATCGATCCGGAACCTCGTCGGCCTCGGCCACGAGCAGGTATTCGTAGGCGGTGTTCGAGTCGACCGACACGAGTGGATCGGAGACCGCCCACTTGACCAGCTTCGCGAACGGCGCCAATGCCTTGTCGGGCAACACGCGGGCGAGCTTCGACGGGTAGAACCCGGTCAGCTTCTTGATCAAGAACTCGCCGAACGCCGGTGGCATGAACAACCGGAACAGGAACTCCGAGCGCGACGAGCCGAGCCCATAGGTCGCCTTCACCTTCCAGCCGTTCTGCGCGAGCAGCCGAGTCCACACCTTGTCGTCGTAGAGATGCCAGTGCTGAAAGAACCCGTTGAGCGCTCCGGACACGCTCATCGCGACGCGCGGCGCGCGGCGGAGCAGCCACGACTGCAACCTGCCCTGATACGCCCACCGCGGCGTCGGCACGAACATCATCAGACGCGCATCGTCGGCGGCGGACCGGCGAAGGTTGAGCAACGCAGCGTCGATGTCGGGCACGTGCTCGAGCGAGCAGTTTCCGATGATCTCGTCGAACTTCGTGCCGCGAAACGGTTGCTCGCGCGAAACGTCGGTCAGCTCGGCGTTGATCCGGTTGCGCGCTTGTGCGATCTCGCGCGCGGAGATGTCGATGCCGTAGATCTGGCGGTTATCCTGATCGCGCAGGGTCCACCAGAACCCATCACCGCAACCCACGTCGAGCACTGGACCCGTCCCGTCAGTGACCGCCTCGATCGCGATCAACCGATTGATCTCGCGAAGCACCAGCGACAGTGGTGCATGACGGAGATAGGCGTAGATCCAGCGCTCGATCTGCTCGTCACCGGGCGGTCGTAGTTCGTTGGACGACTCGGTCATCGGTTGGATGTCGGGTACGAGCTGCGGCACCCGATCTCCATATCACACGTGACCGGCGCTCCTGGCTATCGCAAACGCCGTCTCGTTACGGCGAGTTACGTGGTGACCGCAGGCTCGGCATGCTCGGAGCCACGATGGAGCCGCAGCCAGCGCCAGATTCCGAATGCCAGCCCCGCGACGAACCCCACCAGCAACACCATGCCGGGTAGCCACGTGTGGGGCGCGTCTTTGATCCACAGCAGGCCCCACCAGTCGATCCGCGCGCGTGGGTACGTGGTCGCGAGATTGACGTCGAGCGTCGTGTAGCCACGCCATGGTGCGTCGAGCTGTGCCTGCTGCGGCGTGTCATCTCGCGCCAACGATCGCAACAACCACCAATGACCCCGCATCGGCTGAAACGCCGGCGTCCACAACAATCCGTAGGTGTCCTCGAAGCACGAATCACAATGACCGCGACCGCGCTCCGCGATGTACGAGCCACTGCGGTTGGGTTTGCCGAGCCACTGGTTCTTGACCTCGATCGCGATGCGAATGAAGTGATCCCAATACAGCGCGCTACCGAGCAGCTGGATGGTGATGCCCGCGGCGACCACCGCGCCAATGATCGCTTTGCGCCAGCGCGTGGTCGCCGCATCGATCACCCAGGCGATCGGAACCATCATCACGGGGACCGCCCACACGAAGAACCGCGGCCCCCACGCCCACTCGCCGCTCCACGATCGATAGCTCGCGTAGATCAGAAATACGGGGACCACCATCGCGAGCATCGCGAGCCCGAGCCGCGGCTTGGCACGCACCGCGGCGGGGAGTCCGATCATCGCGAGGATCAGCGGTGGCGAATACAGCAGCGCGCTCTTGTTCGGCGACAACAAGGTGCCCCACGCACCGTCGAATACGCTGCCGCCGAAATACGCGCCGAGGTACGGCTCGTAGCCAGACTTCGCGATCGATCCCCAGCGCGCCCAGTTGTAAACCAACGCCACGACCAGCAATGGAACGCCGGTGACCGCGGCCCACTTGATGACATGGACCAACTCGCGACGCCGGTGACGCAGCGCCCACCCGATCACCACCAGTCCACCCAGGATCGCAGTCGCGAACACGTACTTTGCGTTGAGGGCGCAGCCCGCCCACAACCCGAGCCACAGCGCGTTGCGCCGCGATGGCTGATCGGAGGTGTGCAAGACAGCGCGCACGTAGCCGGTGAAACATACGAGCTGGACGATCTCGGAGTACGGCATGCGCGCGTACACCCACAGCGTGGTCGCACACGCGAGGATCGCGGTAGATACGCTCGCCGTGCGCGCGCGGATCCCGAGATCGCGCAGCAGCCCGAAGAACACGACACACGCGAGCCCGCCGAGCAGCGCGGGGGCGAGATGGGTCGCCAGCGGCAACGCGAGCGCGTCGTAGCGCGGTGCGAGGCCGTGGATCAGCTTCGCGATGCCAGCGCCGGGAACGTGAGCCAACGACGGACCGATCGGCGCGATGCCGTAATACTTGCCGTCGCGCCCCGCGGGAATGTCGTCCGGCCAGCGGACATCGATGTCGATCCGGCCTTGATAGATCCGCGCGGCGACATCCCACATACCACGCGCGTCGCCATACGCTCGCTCGCGACTCGAGCTCAGCAGGTACAACGAGCTCACCGCGATGAAGATCGCGATGCTCCAAGCGTGCCGTCTCACGCCGGGATAATCACATCAACGCTAGGATTGCGCACTCACGCGCCGCCGCTGTTCACGGGGCCGTCGGGCCGACGCACGGCTTCGATCCCGACCATCCCGAACGGCGCGTTGAACACCTCGAACGTGCCATGCGTGACCTTGCGCCAACCCTCCGACCTGCCCTCGAGCAACCAATCGAACAGACCTTGGGCATTCAGCGAAACCCCGAAGCTGAGGTGTTGGCTCTGCTGATAGTCCATGGCACCGTCGGGCGGATCCGGCTTGTATCCGCGGGTGCCGAACCCGATCGCGAGATCAACGAACCTGGACCAGCCGCCCCACTTGCTGTCGCGCAGCGAGTGGATGCCGCCGAGATGGAACGTGAGCATGTAGGTCTCGCCGCTGTAATCCTCGGCGATGTTGAGGCTACTGTGCTTCGACGCTCCCTCGGACAGCTGGCGGCGGTACGCCTTGCTCGGCCAATACTGCACGCGAAAGTCGATCAGCTCGTCGAGCCGCGGCAGGTTCGACAGCGCAAAACCCAGCGCGGCGCCAGCGGTGTTCATCGCCAGATCTCCCCACGAGAACTCGTAATAGAATCCGTCTTTGATCTCGACGCCGAAGAACAGCGTCTCGGCGAGCGCCGCCGAAACGATCGACGCGGGCAGCCGGCGGTAACCGCCCCATTGCGCGAGCAGCTCGGTACCGCCGCGGGTCAAGCTCATCACTGCCCAGGCATGCCCGAGCTTGTCGGCGCCACCAGCGTACTTGTTCGGTCCGAACCAACCGTCTTTGCTCCACACCCGCCAGTTGCCATCGCCACCCCACCGAAACTCGGACAACGGCTTGTGCTTGCGGTACCAGGCGAAATACGTCCACGTCGTGAATCCCGCATAGATCCCGCCGAGCGTGAGGGCGGCAGCGAGCTTGTGGGTCCGCGGTTTGTCCTCCGTGCCCACCAATACTTTCGAGGGTGCAAGATCGATCCAGGGAGTGTCAGCGGGATGTTCCGCTGGCGCCACGCCGTCGGGAGCGGTGGGTTGCGCCTCCGGTGTTGCGGGGGCAGGGTTGGCGATGCTGGTGGCGCGCAAGCATGCGATCACCAACAGGGCGGCGACGCCAGTTCGCGAACTTCGCAAACTTCGCACAGTCCGGCTCTTCTCATGTGGCTCGTCGGAATTCAAGCCACCGATCGGTCAAGATCCGGCAACGGGGACGTCGATCACGCATGATCCGGCAACCTGCGTTATCCAACTTGAGTTCGCTCGCCAACCATAATAGTTTGCAAGCGTTACCTGCGGAGCTACACCTCCGTAATTCGATTAGCCTCCAGTCGTGAACCCGTCGTCTCGCCATAGCGCTCCGCGCTCCGCGCTCGTTGCTCGTTCGGGCCCGGGCACGCGCGTGACGGTTCCCATGACCTGGATCAACTGCTGCTGCCTCGGGCGCTGCGCCCCAGCGGAGTGGTAAGGACGGGCCATGGAAGCACCTGCGCGGACGACGCAACCCCGGTTTTGGATGGCGGTCCAGCCATCGATCGTCCGGCTGTACAAGGTCGCCGGTTTGGTTGCGCTCACCGCGATCCTCGTCGGTCTCATCGGGTTTCTCGTCGTCAACATCTACTATTTCTTCGATCACACCTGGGTTCGCCCGGTCGTGTTGTCGTCGACCCACCAAAAGGTCGTCGAGGCATCGACGCAGCTAGCGGACGCCAAGCTCCGCGCGGGTCAACTGGTCACCGAGAAGTCCGAGGTCGATGCCGAGCTCGCCGAGATCGATCGCATGATCGCGATGAGCGACAAGTTCATCGCGGATGCCGGCTCCAACGCAGGCGTGCCGCAGACTCCCGAACAATGGCTGCTCCATCGCGAGCTCGAGCGGGCCAAGCTCGATCGCGACAACGCGGCTGGGCGGCGCGTCCCGCTGATGCAGCGGCTCGACAGCTTGAAGCTGCGCCAAGCCGACCAAGACGCGTTGGTGCAGCGGCTCGCAGCCTCGCCGTACGTGCGCGCGGTGAATCACAAGGTCGTGCTCGCATTCGTGCCGTATCAGAACCTCCGCAACGTGAAGGTCGGGACCAAGCTGTACGGCTGCTCGTGGGGTCTCATCGCATGCTCCAACGTAGGTAAAGTGACCACCATCCTCGATGGCGAGGTCCAGGACGTCCATCCCCACGACGAGAGCATTCAGCGCGGCGTGATGGTCGAGGTCGAGGTGTCGTCGGCGGCGGCTGGAGGCGCGGTGTTGTTCGCGGGATCCAAGCCGCTGTGGCTGTTCTAGCCGCTGCTGGCTCGAAACGAGTCAGTAGATTCGAGAGCTGATCTGGCTCCAAGGTCAGTCCGAGTGCGGAATCGTCGTCGGAAACCCGTTCACCGCCGACGGCGAGTTTTCGTTATCGTGGGGAAATGGGGAAAGCCGTTCGTGTCGTCGTGGACGCAGGGGGCCAACGTTACGCGGAGCACATCCCGCGTGGCTCCGTGGTGAGGATCGGACGGGCCGGCAACAACGAGATCCGCTTGAAAACCGGATCGATCAGCCGGCATCAATGCACGCTGACGTTCACCGACGAAGGCGTGTTCGTCGAGGACACCAACGTGCCATGCGGGACGTACCTCGACGGCCGCAAGATGTCGGGCCGGACGTTGGTACCTGATGGCGCGGAGATTCAGACCGGCGACTTTCGGCTGCGGATCTTGCGCTGACGAGCAGAACACCCACTGCACAGGCCCACATGCACAGGTGTGTAGTCGCGGAAATCCGTCGGCGATCTAGAGACCTCGACGACAACTCGGTTACGATGGAAGCGATTCTGGGGAATCCGTGGACCATCCATGACCGATGACAACACTCCATCGTCCGACGCCGGCGGCCCACCTCCCCGCGCGGATCGAGAAACCATCAAGCCGGGTGACGAGGGCAGTGGTATCCATCGCCGCCCGCTCGATCCGGCGTCGATCCCTGCCGGCCTCGCGCCACCGCGAGGCAGCGCACCACACATCGAGCAACGCGCGCCCGGTGATCCCACGGTCGTCCTCGGTCCTCCCGGCGCGACACCGCTTGGTCGCGGAACGCCGTTGCCCGGCACGGTCGCCGGCGCACCTCGCGCGCGCGGCTCGGCACCCGACGCGAATGGCACGATGGTGCTGCCGTCGGGTGCGGCCGAAGCGTCGCTGAAGGCGCCGGTTCCGTTCACGATCCCCAAGCCCGGCGACCGGATCAATCAGTACGAGATGATCAAGATGGTCGGCGAAGGCGGGATGGGCACCGTGTTCCTCGCCCGCGATCTCAAGCTTGGCCGGCGCGTCGCGATCAAGTTTCTCCAGTCAAACCTCCACGAGCTGACCCAGCGGTTTCTCGTCGAAGCGCGCACCACCGCACGCTGCCAACACGAGAACATCGTGGTGATCTACGAAGTCGGCGAGCACAAGACGTCGCCGTACATCGTGCTCGAGTATCTCAACGGCAAGCCGCTCACCGCGTACACCGAGAACAACCAGCGGCTGTCGTACACCCGCTCGGTCGAGATCATGTGCTCGATCTTGCGCGCGCTGCAGTGTGCTCACGAGCAAGGCATCGTTCACCGCGATCTCAAGCCCGACAACATCTTCATGATGGAGTCTGGCGCGCTCAAGGTGCTCGACTTCGGGATCGCGAAGGTGCTGCAGCAGGGCTCGACACTCGACAAGTCGTCGGGCGCGATCCGAATGCCGAGCCCGCTCGAGCTCGCGACCGGTACCAACACGAGCCTGACGCGCGTCGGCACGATCATGGGAACGCTCGAGTACATGTCCCCCGAACAGTGGGGTATCGGCGTCGAGATCGATCACCTGACCGACATCTGGGCGTGCGGAATCCTGATGCACCGGATGATCTGCGGGCGCCACCCGTTGCACCCGCTCGACGGAAACCAGCTCGTGGTCACCGCGATGGTAGAGCTGCCGATGCCGTCGATGCGCGAGGCCGCCCCGACCGACGTTCCGCGCGAGCTGATCGCGATCGTCGACAAGTGCCTGCTCAAGAACAAGGAGCACCGCTGGCAGACCGCGAACGAGCTGCTGCGAGCGCTCGAGCCGTTCTTGCCAGGCCGGCGGACCCAGGAGCTGTCACTCGACGAGAGCCCGTATGCGGGACTGTCGTCGTTCCAGGAGCACGACGCCGGCAAGTTCTTCGGCCGAACCCGCGAGATCGCGGCGATGGTCACGCGGATCCGCGATCGACCGATGATGGCGGTGATCGGCAGCTCGGGCGTCGGCAAGTCGTCGTTCGTTCGCGCAGGCTTGGTTCCCGCGCTCAAGCGCTCGGGCGAGACCTGGGAAGCGATGACGATCCGTCCGGGCCGCAAGCCGCTCGAGGCACTCGCCAACGTGATCCGTCCGCACGTCACCAACGTCGGCAATCCAGGCCAACTCGAGGAGCACGGACGGCTCGTCGAGACGTTGCGTCGCGAACCGGGCCACATCGGCCATGTGCTTCGCGGTCGATGTCGCACCGACAATCGCCGGCTGGTGCTGTTCGTCGACCAGTTCGAGGAGCTGTACACGCAGGTTGCCGACGCGGAGGAACGCGCCGCGTTCACCGCGTGTCTGCAGGCGATCGCCGACGACGCATCGAGCCCGCTGCGCGTCGTGCTGTCGATCCGATCGGATTTCTTGGATCGGGTGGCCGAGCACCCGCAGTTTCTTTCCGAGCTGACCCAAGGCTTGTTCTTCCTCGGTCCGCCCAACCGCGACGGCCTTCGCGACGCGATCACCAACCCTGCCGAGATGGCCGGGTTCCAGTTCGAGCTGCCAGCCACCGTCGAGGACATGCTCGATCACCTCGAGACCACACCGGGCGCGCTGCCGCTGTTGCAGTTCGCGGCGAGCAAGCTGTGGGACGCGCGCGACAAGGGCCGCAAGCTATTGACCCATTCGGCGTACACCACGATGGGTGGGGTGGCCGGTGCGCTCGCGAGTCACGCCGATCGCGTGGTGCACGAGATGGCACCCGCCCAACAGGCGCTGGTGCGCGCGATCCTGCTGAGGCTGGTGACCGCCGACCGAACTCGCGCGATCGTCCCGCTCGCCGAGCTCAACGAGCTGTCGCGCGAAGTCGGCGAAGTCCAGCGGTTGGTCGACGATATGGTCGGTGCGCGATTGCTCGTCGTGCAGACCCTCGATGGCGGCAAGGGCTCGACCGTCGAGATCGTGCACGAATCATTGATCCACGGCTGGCCGACGCTCCGGCGCTGGCTCGACGAGAGTCAGGACGATGCACAGCTGATCGAACAGCTGCGGACCGCGGCGCGCCAGTGGCAATCGATGAATCGCGACGGCGGCCTGTTGTGGCGCGGTGACATGGCCGCCGAGGCAAAGCGGTTCAACACTCGCTACAAGGGCTCGCTTGCTGCAGTGGAACGCGCGTTCTTGGCCGCGGTGCTGGATCTCGAGGTGACCGAGCATCGCCGCCGGCGCAAGCAGGTGATCGGCGGATTCGCGCTGCTATCGACGCTGGTCGTCGGCGCGCTGGTCACCGCGCTGTATTTTCAGCGGCTGCAGACCAGTGAGACCGCGCAGCGCAAGCTCGCGGTCGAGGCCAAGAAGGAAGCCGAGCAGCAGCTCGAGGTCGCGACCCGCAAGGAACAAGAGCGCCGCATTGCCGAGGCCGCGAAACAGAAGGCCGAGGCTGAAAAGCAGCGAGCCGAGAAGACCACCGAAGAAATCGGCACCAGGCTCGGCGAGACGACCGGCAAGCTGTCCGTGTCAGAGAGCAAGCTCCACGACAAGATCGAGGAGCTAAAGCGAGCGATGGACGAAGCCGTCGAGGCCAAGAAGCTCGCCGAGGACAACGCCAAGCAGGCCGAGCGCCACAAGGCCGAGGCCGAGGCCGAGCGCGACACCGCGAACAAAGAGCGAGACCGCGCGAACAAGCTGTATCAGGCAGAGGCGCAGCGCGTCGAGGCACTGAAGAAGCAGCTCGGCAGTCCGATCGTCGACGACCTCAAGTAACGCCAGGACGATGACATGATGATCAAGTCGATCGCTGTAGCGGTTAGCTTCGTGCTGGGTTTGCAGCTCGCGGCAGCCCAACCAAGACCGGCACCCGCGCCAACTCCGGCGCCTACGCCGGACACGCCGGCGAAGCCGGATACCCGCACGGGTGAAAAGGCCGGCGTCGATGAGACGCTGTCGAACGGCGGGGGCGATGAACGGCCGTGGGCGAAGGGCGTGCCACCCGACAAGCAACGCGCTGCGCTGCTCGCGTTCCAAGACGGCAACGTTCAGCTCAACAACGGTCTGTTCGTCCAAGCCGTCGATCGCTACCGTGAAGCACTCAAGTCCTGGGATCATCCGGCGATTCACTACAACCTCGCGCTCGCGCTGATGAACCTCGACCAGCCGATCGAGGTCTGGGAGAGCCTCCAGAAAGCCCGACAGTACGGTCCCGGTCCGCTTGAGAAGGACAAATACGAGCACGCCAAGGACTACTCGCTGCTCGTCGAGAAGCAGATCGCGTCGATCGAGGTCACGTGTCAGAAGCCCGGTGCGAAGGTCTCGGTCGACGGCAAGGAGGTGTTCACCGCGCCTGGCACCTACAAAGGCAAGGTCCGGATCGGTAAGCACACCTTCGTCGCCGAAAAGCCCGGGTTCGCAACGCCTGTCGACGCGCCGTTCATCGGCCCCGGGGAGACGTTCCGGATCGAGCTCAAGTTGTACACCGCTGAAGAGCTCACCCGGTACAAGCGCCGCTGGCAGCGCACGTGGGTCCCTTACGCGGTGATCGGCGCTGGTGTTGCCGCGGGCATTGCCGGTGGCCTGCTCGAGCTGTCTGCACGCTCGAGCTATGACGATTTCGACACTCGGGTCGCCCGTTGCAATGAAGCTGCTGGCGGCAATGCCGGATGCGACATCACGACGCCGGGGCTCACCGATCTGCGGGACAGCGGCGACACCAAGCGAATGCTCGGCTACATCGGCTATGGCGTGGCTGGCGGCGCGATCGCAACCGGCATCGTGCTCGCCTATCTCAACCGCAGCCGCGCGTACCAGATCAGTACCGACGAGTACCGCATGGAGCAGTTGCGCAACACGAACGTTTCGGTCACTCCCCTGGTCGTTCCCGGCGCCGCCGGCGCGATCATCACTGGCCAGTTTTAGATCACCGGTCGAACACTGGAGACGTCATGGCTTTGCTTAGAGTTGCCATCACCGCGCTGTTCGTCGGCCTGCTAACTGGCTGTCCGTCGGATCCCGGCGCGGACTTCTGTGGTGAACGCGGCATCGTGTGTCCGAGCGGGACGCGATGCGCGGCCGCGCAGGCGGTGTGCATCACCAACGAATGCGGCGATGCGGTCACCCAAACCACCGAGGCCTGCGACGACGGCAACATCATCGACGGCGACGGCTGCTCGGCCGATTGCAAGTCGACCGAAGACTGCGGCGATGGCGTGCTCAACGTCGCCGCACAGGAGATCTGCGACGACCACAACACCGTGGACGGCGACGGCTGCTCCTACGACT
>JBFXAI010000062.1:0-24875 GCA_050184455.1 Kofleriaceae bacterium
CGCACGATCGGACGGATCGTCAACTTTCAAGACCTCACCGAGCTGCGCCGGCTCGAAGCCCAGAATCGGCGGTCCGAACGGCTCGCCACGGTCGGCCAGCTCGCGGCGGGCGTGGCGCACGAGATCCGAAACCCGCTCGCGTCGATCTCCGGCTCGATCGAGCTGCTCAAGCAGGTGCCCGTCGCGTCGGAGGATGACCGAACGCTGATGGCGATCGTGCAACGCGAGGTCCAGCGCCTCAACGTCCTGATCGGCGACCTGCTCGACTACGCCAACCCGCGCACGTTCCAGAAGGTCGAGTTCGACCTTGCGACGATGGTCGAGGAGACCGTGCAGGTCGCGCGCGCCGATCCGGGTGTCGCCGGGGTCGAGATCACGTGCGAGGTCGAGCGCCCGCTCCGCGTGCACGCCGATCCGGCGAAGTTGCGCCAGGTGTTGTGGAACCTGATCCGGAACGCCGCCGAGGCCGCCGCCGGCGCTGGCAATCACGTGCGCGTCGACGCTCGCGCCGATGGCGATCGAACCTCGATCGCCGTCGCCGACGACGGCCCGGGGATCTCGCCACACCAGCTGACCCACATCTTCGACCCGTTCTTCACCACCAAGAGCAAGGGAACCGGCTTGGGCCTCGCCACCTGCCACTCGCTGATCGCCGAGCACGGCGGGCGAATCGACGTCGAAAGCGAGCTCGGCAAGGGCACCAAGATGGTGGTCAGAATTCCTCGGGAGCGCTAAGTTCAGCTCCGTGAACTGTCCGATCTGTCAGCAGGTGCTCGAGGGCGGCGAGCTCGTGATGGTGTGCCACAGCTGTCACAAATCGGTCGGCGGTGGGCTGTCACTCGGTTCGACCGGCGAGTTCCTGGTCCCCACGCAAGAAGAGCTCAACGCTGGTCGGCCCGACGATCGCAACACCGTGCGGCCAATGACCACCAACGTGTGCTCGTGGTGCGGCAAGCTCGAGAACCAGGTCAAGAAGCTGCTCGGCCGCGGCGGCGTCGCGCTATGCAACGAGTGTGTGTCGCTCGCCAGCGACATCCTCGAGGCCGAGCTCGGCGACGGCTGGCGATAGAGAGCATCAGAAGACCGCGCCAGGTGGGCTTCTGCCCTGCCCGAGGCACCGTGTCACGGCACTAGATCACCGGCTCGAATCGCCAGTCATGTGCACGTGCACGTGCACCCAGCCGGCTGCTTGGGCGGTCTTGGCAGCAAATCTCTGGGCCGGGGCGGGGGTTGCCGTGGTAAGGACACCCCTCATGTCGGAGCGCCTGGTCACCCTCGGAAAGCGTGAGCCCGAGCTGCGCCCGCGGCCTGCTCCGGCGCCCGACGCGCCGAAGGTCTACGTCGAGACCTATGGCTGCCAGATGAACGTCGCCGACAGCGACCTGATCGGCAGCGTCCTCGCGGACGCAGGCTACGCAACCACCGATCGGGCGGATGACGCCGCGGTGATCGTGATCAACACCTGCGCGGTCCGCGAAAAGGCCGAGGAGCGGGTGGTCGCGCGCGCCGCCGAGCTCGGCGCACTCAAGCGCAAGAACCCACGCACGGTGCTCGCGATCGTCGGCTGCATGGCAGAGCACCTCAAAGAAGGGCTCGCGAACCGCGCGCCCGCCGTCGACGTGATCGCGGGTCCCGACAGCTATCGCCACATGCCGGATCTGCTCGCTGCGGCCCGTGCGCATCGCGGCGCGACCGACGTCGCATCGCCGACGACTGTCACCTCCGAGCAAGGCCCGGAAGGCCCGCTGTGGGTGAACGTCAAGCTCGACAAGGCCGAGACCTACGAAGGTCTATCCGGCGCGACCGGCGGCGACGGCGTCTCCGGCTTCATCACGATCCAGCGCGGCTGTGACAAGTTCTGCACGTTCTGCGTGGTGCCATTCACCCGCGGGCGCGAGCGCGGGACAGCGCCGCGTGAGGTGCTGCGCCAGGCGCGCGAGCTCGCGGCGGCCGGCTATCGCGAGGTCGTGCTGCTCGGCCAGACCGTGAACTCGTATCGCTGGGAGGACTCCAGCTTCGCCGATCTGTTGCGCGCGGTCGCTCGCGTCGACGGCATCGAGCGCGTGCGATTCACGTCGCCCTACCCGGTCGACTTCACCGACGATGTGATCGCCGCGATCGCCGAAGAGCCGAAGATCTGCAAATACGTCCATTTGCCGCTGCAGTCCGGCTCCGACACCGTGCTTGCCCGGATGAAGCGCGGATATACCGTCGACGACTACCGTGCGATCGTCGGTGCGCTGCGGCGAGCGATGCCCGACATCGCATTTTCAACCGATATCCTGACCGGGTTTTCCGGCGAGACCCTCGAGGATCACGCGGCGACCCTCGCGATCATGCGCGAGCTTCGGTTCGACAGCGCGTTCATGTTCGCGTACTCCGAGCGCGACCTCACCGCAGCGGCCAAGAAGCTGTCTGACGATGTGCCCGAGGTCGAGAAGAAGCGCCGGCTCGCCGAGATCGTCAGTCTTCAAGAGAAGATCTCTGCTGAAGTATTCGCAAACCACGTCGGTCGCCGCGAGCGCGTCCTCGTTCACGGTCCCAGCAAGCGCGATCCATCCCAGCTGATGGGCCGAACCGACGGATTCAAGACCGTGATCTTGCCGTCCGGCGTCGGCGCGATTGGCGAGCTCGTCGATGTGACGATCGACAGAGCGACGATGGCGACGCTGTTCGGTCGGTGAACGATCGTCCTCGGCGACGAGCGCTACGGCTTGTCGAGCCGCGTCACGATCTCGGTCGCCACGCGCCTCGATCCGAGCAGCGCAAGATGACCGAGGTCGTCATAGAGGATGACTTCGGCGCCAGCAATCGCCTGGTGCTTGACCGACGGCACCAACGCATCCGCGCGCGACAACACCACCGTGACCCGCGTCGACTTCGGCGCCGGTGCCGCGGCGAGCCGGGTCAGCAGATTCGATCCGAGCATTAGCTCGCGCGCCGAGTGACCGATCCCGAATCCCGCTAGATCGGTGCCGCCATGCGGCGAACCGATCGTAACGAGGTTCTTCACCAGCCCGTCGCCGCCGATCAAGCTCACGTAATAGCGCGCGACCATGCCACCCATCGAGTGACCGATCAGATCGACGGTCTCCGAGCCCGTCTCGCTCCGCACTCGATCGACGAACCAACCCAGCTGGCGCGCAGCCGCGGCTGTTCGGCCGAACGTCCAATACTCGAAGCCATAGATCGGACCCAGTCCCGCCCGGCTCAACCGATACGCCAGCGGCACGAAGTTCGCGCGATTCATCGCATAGCCGTGAAGCACGATGACCGGCCGCGGCCCGCGGTTGCGGGCACCCGGCAGTGGAAAGAATCCGGCTGGACGCGCAACCGACACCGCCACCGACATTCCCCACTCGGCGAGTGCGGCCCGCACTGGATGCGCTCCGACGTCCTTCCTACCGATCATCCGCAGCGCGTGCGGAACCAACGGATACGCTCCGCTGAACATCATCGCGTGTGAAACCGCCGCAATCCCGCCTCGCCACACCAAGTGTCGAACTGAATGACGGCGCTGCATGATGAGCTCGCTACGTTGCGACGCCGGGGACGTCGGCTTCGATCTCGCCAGCGATTTCGAGCGGAATCGCGAGCGCGTCGCGCAGCCGATCGAGCATCGCGCGCTCGGCGTGCGCGATCGTATGGTCGACCGCGGCCATTCGGCACGCGGCTCGATACACGCCACGGCGCGCTTCCGGCGGCATGTCGATGGCCGAAACGTCTGGCATCGCGACGCGCGCCTCCAGCATCCGCATCGCGGCGCGCTGCTCGTCGGGCGTCAGGTCCGCAGCTTGAATCAACCGCCGCAAGCTATCGGCTTCGGTTTGCGCCAGCACACCATCGGCCCACGCTACCGCCGCCCACATCCGGATCACGGTCAACACCTGCGAATCCGCCATTTCCACAGCTTACAGGACCGGTTTGCGATTACCAAACGCGCGCGGGTTACAGCGGGACGGCAACACCGATGCGATCACGAATCAACCGCGCCAGGGTCGGCCGCAGCTCCTCGCCGGTCTTCGGCGTCCGCCAGGTCTGCGGATCGATCGGATCGAAATGCCATGCGGTCGAGACCGCCGCCATCCAGATCTGACGCGCCGCGCGGTGGCTGTTGATCACGACGCGCGTGCCATCGCGCAAGTCCAACCGCAACACACCGTCGCTGGTCGACACCTCGACATCGTCGGGATCGATGTTGGCAAACGCATCCTCCAGCGCGTGCAGCTCGTCTCGCGCAACGCGATCGAATTCAGCGTCATCCATGGCCGGCTCATAGCACGATTCGCGCGAGGCCGCCGCGGGTCATTGCTCGGCGAGCACGATAGCTTTGTCGACGGATCCGTCGACGACGAGCTCAGAAGCCAAATGACAGGCCGAGCGAAACGTCCGCCCCGACCCCGGTGTTCAGCACCGACGTTCCGAGCTTATCGACCACCGCGATTCCGGCGAGCGCGGAAACATCCGCGACGAACGAAACGCTGCTCGACAGCTTGCGAACATAGCCGAGCCCCGCGCCGACTAGCAGCGGTCCCTGCGCGACGATATCGGTATCCATGCCCGGCTCGGCTTCTTCGAGCTTGATCGTGTTGCGCATCACGCCGCCGCCGACCTGCCCCATCAACCGAATCCCGCTACCGGTGTCGGAGAACGTATAGCGCACGCGGATCATCCCGCCGGGTGCGACGGTTGCGTGGGGTTCGACGTTGGCACCGATCGGCAGGCCGATCCGCGCGGCGAGGCTGATCGCCAACCGACGCGTGACGTTGTAGCCAAGCTCGGGTGTCACGACGAGCAGGCTGGTGCCCAAGCAGCACTTCTCCACCATGCCGCCGCCTTCGGTGTTGCCGGTGACGTAGCCAAACCCAGTGCCGCCAGCGACCTGGAACATGATCTTTGGCCGCTTGCCAGCCACGACGACGCCCTTCACGATGTCCCCACCCGAAGGCTTCGAGCCGCCTGGCCGAGCACCGGTGATCGGATCCTCGGTATCGCTTGCCGACGCGACCGGACCGCCCGTGGTCAGCTCGAGTAGGTTCGGCGCACCTGCCGAGCCCTTACCGGCGAGCAGTCGGTTGTTGGCGTCGAACGCGCCGACGTAATAGTGGACCAGCGATCCGTGCATCGCGGTTGCGGGGATCTGACCGGTGTACTTGCATCCGCCCTGCTTGACCAGGCGTCCCTCGGTAAACTCGGTGGCACCTTCGCTGCGGTACATCACCGACACGCGCGCTGGCTTGATGTCGCTGCCGAGCAACAGCTCGATCGGCTGTGCCGCCCCTGCGCGACCGGTGTCGATGATCGTGTGCTGAACACCGGTGACGCTCGCACAATCGTCCCCCGCGGCTGGCTCGCCACCGATCGAGGATTTCGCCTCGTCGAGCAGCTTGGTCAGCTCGGATGACTTGTACGCCGCGTCGATTTGGATCTTGGCGTCCAGCTGCACTGCCGTGAGCAGCGATAGCCGCGCAGCTTCCTGATCACCACTGGCGAGCTGAGTGATCCCGAGCTGCAGGTACACCCGCGCAACCGCCGGATCCTTGTCGAGCTTTGCGCGCTTCGCGATGGTCAACGCTTGGTTGAGCTGCTTCTTCGCGGCGTCGTAGTCCATCTGGTCGTAGCTATCCATCGCCGCCTTGCTCTTGGCCTGGATGTCGCCCTTCGCGTCGGCGTGAGCGCTACGAACGCTGCCGAACAAGAGCATCACAGCGGTGGCGACGACCAGCCCCCAACTACGGGTACGCATTTCGCCTCTATACCGCGGCCCCTATCGGTTCGGTAAGGGATTCCGCACGCCCTACCGACGGACCTCCGAGGGGCGCGCCGAGCTATCTAGAGGTAATCACGAACTCGACCCGCCGATTGAGGGAGCGTCCGGACGCTGTCCGGTTGTCCGCGATCGGGACATCCTCCCCATACCCCTTTGGAACCATCCGGTCCCCGGACACGCCGCGCTTCATCAGATACGCCCGAACACTCTCGGCGCGGCGCTGCGACAACTTCATGTTGAATTGGTCGTTCGCCTGGCTGTCGGTGTGGCCCTGGATCTCCACCTGAATCGTCGGATTGTCCTTCATCGCTTGCGCGGCATCGTTGAGCAGCGCGAACGAGACCTTTTTGATCGTCGCGCGATTGGTGTCGAAGTAAACAGTCTGCTTGAGCTCGATCTTGGTCTGCGTGACGACGACCAGCTTGTATTGCTTCGGGCAGCCATCCGGCGCGACCCCGGGCTCGATCGGACATGCATCGGCCTTGTCGAGGAACGTGTCCTTGTCGTTGTCTGGATCGGGACAGCCGTCCTCGTCCTCGAAGCTATCGAGGTCTTCGGCCTCGCTCGGACACCGATCACTCGGATCGGCGATCCCGTCCTTGTCGTTGTCCGGGTCTGGACAGCCGTCACCGTCTTCGAAAGAATCGCGATCTTCGGGATCGGTCGGGCAGCCATCGGCCTTGTCGGTGATCCCATCGGCGTCGTTGTCCTCGTCGGGACAACCGTCGTCGTCTTGAAAGTTGTCGAGGTCTTCGGGAACCCGCGGGCATTGATCGACGTCGTCGCGCAGCCCATCGCCATCCTGATCGCCCGGCTCGGCGGGGGGCGTTGCCTGCTCGAGGCATTTTCCCTTGGGCGACTTGTCGAGCGCCAGCTTGGCGTTGACTGCGGCGACCTCCGCTTCGCGGACGGCCTCGTGATAGTTGCCTTCGTCGAGCGCATGCTGCGCGAACTCGTTATGCGACTCCGCCATCGCCAGCTCGACGGGCGCACACCGCAGCGCGCCACTGTCGCGTGCCGTATCGATCACGCCGGTGGTCTCCACCGTGCGCGCGCGAACGGTGGCGCCGGCGCACCCAGCCGCCACGAGCAGGGCGACGAGGCCGGCGAGCCTCACGGGGTGTCCTTCGCCGGAGCGAGCTGTTTGGCAGGCTCGAACGGACGTTTCGATGGATCTTTCGCGGCGATCTCGGCTTCGATCGTCGCCTTCTGTGCCGCCTCTGCCGCGAGCTGGCCGTAGCGATTCGCGGCCTGGAAATCGGCATGTGCCGCGACCTCACGCGCCTTGTTGAGGTATTCGATCGCGCGCGTCCACCAATACGGGGCGTACTTGTCGGCCCGGGCAGTGCGAGCGGTCTCGACGGCGTCGTCGGCGTTCCGCGTGACCTCGTTGACGTAGATGATCGGCCCGCAAGCCGTGATGGTCGCAGCGATCATCGCGGTGCGGATCACCGTCATTGCCCTCGCGCTCACGCCGGTCCGCCGCATCATCGTGACCTGACGCGACGGCCATCGCGCCCGAGCTCGATGGCCACGTAGAGTGCCGAGCCGAACACGGCGAGCAGCGAGATCAAGAACGCCCAGCCGAGCTGCACCGAGAACAGCCACTGCGCCTTGCTGGCCATTCGCCAGCCGCGGAAGTCAGCGGCCGTGGTCAATCGATTCATCCCGGCGATTACCAGCACCAACATCGCCAACACCACCCCACCACCGACGTAGAGCACGAGGTTCTGGAACCCGCGGCGCAACAGCAGTGCCGCACCGTACCAGGCGGCGATCACGATCCCGACGTGTCCCGCGGTGAGCGGGAGGACCGCGACTCCGCCCAGCTTGGCGATGTCCACGGTGTACATCCAGCTCCACGCGGGATGAACCCAATAGAAGTACAGGGCGACCGGTGCCACCGCCGCAGCGGCATGCAACGCGACCAATTGAAATGCTGGGGCCGCAAATGGCCCATCGGCGCGAATTCGATCCCTGGCGATCAGAGCGAACCCGATCCCGAACAGCAGGTTGACCAGAGCAACGACCAGAATGGCAGCGTCTCCACCGGGCACGGTAACACGGCAGCCACCGGGTCTCGTTGCTGGGAGCCGCTCTATCGACGCGCTAGCGGCGAGTGGATCGAGTCGGTATCGGGATCCCGGGTTGTCCGCTCGATCCGCTCGGGCGCCGGGGTCGGAACGTCGATCTCTCCTGCGACAAAGTTGGTCGCTACCGGCAACGGCGGGGCGACCGGGACCACGCCTTCGATCGGCGTTCCATCGTCGGTGGTGGCGGGATCTCCACCATCGGTCTTTTCGAGAAACGCCGACCGTGCGGCGGTGCCGATGTTGGTGACGACCCAGTCATCGTTACCAGCCGGTGGAGGCGGGGCGGCGAGCGCGGACACCGTCCAGGTCGCCCGTGGGTCTGGCGAAACGGCAGGCACCGAATCCATGGTCTCTTCTTCCAGCGCCGGGGGTGGTGCTGCGACATGTCCCAGGCTGCCGCCATCGTCCCCCATCGCCGCGAGCGAGTCCGCGAGCACGTGCACCTTGTTTACCGCGGTGTCGACGGTCGGTGCCATCGGGGCTTCCTCGAACACCGTCGCCTCGAAATCGTCATCGCCGAGAATGTCCGACTTCGGAGCATCATCGCTGGACGACGGACGCTCGAACCGCTCGCCGAATCGCTCGAGCAACATATCGTAGCCGCGGCGCAGGCTGCGCCGCGTGGCGCTCGCGGTCAGCTCGCGACGAACGCGGTCGTAGGCACCGCTGGCGAGGCGGTTACGCAGCCCGGGATCGTTGAGCAAGCGAATGATCTTGTCGGCTAGATCGGCAGCGTCCCCCGGAGCGAACAACAGCGCCTGCTGATTGTCGTCGACGATCGCGGTCACGGTGTCGCGGCGCGGGGCGACGATCGCGCGCTGGCACGCCATGTATTCGAGGATCTTCGTCGGAAATACCACGATCGGCGTCGGGTTGTGATCGGCCGCAGACGGCACCACACAGACCGCTGCCGATCCGATGAGTGCCGGCATCTGCTCGTGATCGACCGGCGCGAGGATCTCGACAGCTTGCTCGAGCCCGAGCTCGCGGATCCCGTCGCGCAGCGGCTGCTCGAACCCAGGCACGATCGGTCCAGCCAAGACCAGGCGGGCGTCGATCTGGCGAACCACCACTGCCATCGCGCGAACCAGTACGCGAACGCCACGCCCGGGATCGATCGTGCCCGCATAGAGGATCCGCGGCGGGCCATTGCTCGCGGGCTCCTCCCAGTCGAACCGATCGACATCGACACCGGGCGGCGACAACAGCACGCGATCCGAGCTGATCTTCGATCGCAGAGCGAGCACGGTCGCCGGCGTTGGAGCGAACACCAGATCCGCGGCTGCCAAGCAGGTCTCCTCGTCCCGTGCGTAGTGCGCATCGAGCGTGGGGTCGAGCGTGGGCTCGCACAGCGGTGATCGCGTGAGATCGTAGACCACGGCGTAGTCGAGCCGCGCTCGCGCTTCGAGCACCGGGACCGCGCTCCAGCTGTCGCGGCAATGCACGATCTCGTAGTCGGCTCCATCGAGCTGGCGTTTCAGGGCGCGCTGGAACGCCTGGATCTGGGAACCCAGACCGGCTTCGTGGGTCGGCACGCGGAGCACGCGCACGGGGCCTTGGCGCTCGACGTACGCTTGCTCGCCCTCCCGCATCACCAGCAGATCGACGCTGTGCATCGGCGCGAGCGCGCGGATCACGTGGCGAAGCTGGACGCCGGCTCGTCGAGGGCCCGGGACCGCGCAGAATCCGGCGATCAGCACACGGGCCATGTCTCAATGGTCCGGCAACTCCTCCATCGGTGCAAGGGCGGATCGCACAGTGCTCCGCCCCGCATTTGCAGTCCCAGCGCGCCAAGACTGCGTTCGCGAGCTCGAACCCGTCGAACCATCGTCGGCGCCTCACCTTGATCCGGATCGACGGGTGCGTTATTCCCCTCTTCGTGCAACGGCTGATCGAATACCTCCGACAACACATCATGATCGACTTCCAGGGTGATCTGACGGTGGGGAAGGTGCGTGAGCTGCTGGCGGGAGATGATAGTCGCGATGCAAAGACCTTGCTCGCCAAGCTAGTGGCCGATCGCAAGGTGGAGGATATGATCCTCGTCCTCGCGGATTGCTTGCTCGAACCGGTTCAGACCTCGTTGTCCGATGAGGTGATGAGAGAGCAGATCCGCATGTACGCAGAAAGTTAGCTCCGACCGGCGCGGCTGGATGTCCGATGCTCCCCCGTTACGTGGGGCCGGCACGTTCGGCGTGCTAGGTTCTCCGCCATGGGACGAACGGATGCGCGAACGCCTGCGATGCTGGCGTTCGGACTGGTGGCACTCGGAATCGTGATCGCCGCACTCTCCGGATCGGTGCTTCGTGGATCGATCCTCGGCGGCATCGTCGCCGGCTTGGGAGCCGCGCCGGCGTGCTTCGCGATGTGGAAAGGGATCCAGCAGGAGACCCAAGGACAACTGGCGGTTGCGGTGCTCGCCGTGTGTGTCTCGCTCGCTGTCGCAGGCGGGCTGATCGTCCTACGAATCATTCACTGGATGACGTAGTGCCCGCGCTCGTTCGACGCTGCGCAGTCGCGCTCGTGCTGGGCCTGGCGCTTCCCGTGGCGGCGCAACCCGCAGCCACGCCCACGGCGGCGCCTCGCACCAACGCAGAGCCCGACCGCAAGTTCACCTTCGATGGCCAGGCGATGGGCACGGTGGTGTCGGTCTTCGTGTGGACGGAGACCGAGGCCAAGGCCGCTCGCGCTGCCGAGATCGTGTTCGGCGAGATGAAGCGCATCGATGCGCTGATGACCACGTGGGACCCCAACTCCGAGGTCTCGAAGATCAATGCGTCTGCGGGCGGCAAACCAGTCGTGGTTTCTGCCGAGACGTTTGCCGTGATCGAACGGGCGGTCGATGTCTCGCGCCGTACGCGCGGCGTGTTCGACATTACGGTCGGGGCGTTCAAAGGATTGTGGAAGTTCGACGAGGATATGGATGGCAGCCTGCCCAAGCCCGCCGACGTCAAGGCGCGACTCGCAAAGGTCGGGTGGACTCAGATCACGCTCGACAAGAAGCGGCGCAGCGTCCGGCTTCGGAAGCCCGGGATGTCGATCACGCTCGGCGGCATCGCCAAGGGTTATGCGGTGGACCGATGCGCAAAGCTGCTCCACGACGAGGGCTACGTCAGCTTTCTGATCCAGGCCGGGGGCGATCTCTATGTCTCCGGCAAGAAGGGAGCGGACCCGTGGGTGGTAGGGATTCGTGACCCGCGCGGTGCGCACGACGCGATGTTCGCGGTGGCACCGATCGAAGATCACTCGTTCTCGACCTCGGGCGACTACGAGCGAGGGTTCGTCAAAGACGGCAAGCGCTACCACCACATCCTCGATCCACGCACGGGACAGCCTGCGCTCGCCTCGCGATCGGTGACCGTGCGTGCAAGAGATGCGTTCACCGCCGATGCGTGGTCGAAGGTGCTGTTCATCCTCGGATGGAAAGCGACACAGGAGCTGATCAAGCGCGAGAAGCTCAGCGACTTCGAGGTCGTGCTGGTCGACGACAAGAACCAGGTCCACATCACCAAGGGCATCGAACCGGTGCTCAAGCTGCTCAAGCAGCCAACCGCCGGCCCGTAGCGGGTCGATTAGCGCTTCGCCCCGGGGACGGTCTCGATTTCGATCATCCGCGCAGGCTGGATCCAGCGTGTGATCGCAGCATCGATCGAAGCCGTCGTCACTTCGCGATAGCGAGCAAGATCGCCCGCCAGGCTGTCGGGGCGCTCGGCGTACAACATGCTCCGCTGCAACAGCTGCGCGCGGCGCGTGACACTCGTGAGCCCCCAGATCGCGTTGGCCTCGCGGCGGGTGACCGCGCGTTCGATCGCGCGCTCGTCGATCCCACGACCACATTCGTCGTCGAGGACGTTCCGGACGGCGTCGGGATCGACGCCACTGCGCAGATCGATCGCGACGTGGATTTCACCACCAACCCGTCCGTTGATCGTCCACGCAGATACTCGCTGCGCGAACGGTTGGTCGTACACCAACCGGCGCCACAGTGCGCCGGTTCCCGGCGAGGACCATGCCGCAGTCACCACATCGAGCTCCGGCTCATCGTCGGCGAGCGCACGCGGGCCGAGCCACGCACGATGGATTCGGCGCAACACCGCGAACCGATCATCGACCCGGACGTGCGCCGGCGCGGTGATCTCGGCGATCGGTAGCTGGCGCGCAGGCCGCGTCGAGCTCGGAAAGCTCGCGAAGTAGCGATCGATCAAGCGATCGACGTCATCGGGAACATCGCCGGCGATCACCAAGGTCGCGTTGGCAGGGACGTACCAGGTTCGATAAAACGCGATCACGTCGTCGACCGTGGCCGCCTGAATGTCTTCATGCAGCCCGATCGTTCCGTGGCGAAGCGGATGGCCTTCGCGATACAGCGCCAGACCGAGCGCAAATCGCTCGGCGCCGTACGGGACGTCTTCATAGCGCTGGCGCCGCTCGCTGCGAACCACCGACTGTTGCGCTTCGAGCCGCTCGACGGTGAAGTCGTTCGCGAAGTAGCCCATGCGGTTGCTCTCGATCCACAGCGCGAGCTCGAGCTGATGCGACGGCAGCACCTCGTGATAGGCGGTGCGATCGGCGCTCGTCGAAGCGTTGGCATCCGTGGCGCCGGCGCGGCGAAGCACGTCGTAGTGATTGCCACCGAGCCGCCGCGACGAGCTCTTGAACAGGTGCTCGAACAGGTGGGCGAATCCGGTGCGCCCCAGGCGCTCGTCCGAGCTACCGACGCGGTACCACACACTCGTGCAGATCTGCGGCGCGCTGTGATCGGGATGAACGATCACCTCGAGGCCGCAGCCGAGCTGGCGCCGGCGATGTGCGAGTGATGGCAGCTCGCCGTCGAATCGGACCGGCTCAGTCATCGGCCCTCGTGCGCTGGAGCGAGAGCGCGAGCTGATAGAGCTGCCGGCGCGGCTTTCCGGTCACCACGACGAGCCGTGCCGCGGCATCGCGCGGTCCGAGTCCCTCGGCGAGCAGCCGCGACAGCTCGGCTTCGATGTCGATTTCGACCGGCGCGACCGTCCCGCCTTCAACCACCAGCGTGCATTCGCCCCGCACCGCCGCCGTCGCGTAATAGCTGGCGAGCTCGCCGAGCGTGCCACGACGATGCTCTTCGTGCAGCTTGGTCAGCTCGCGGCCGAGGCTGGCGCGGCGCTCGGCACCGAGCGCCGCCGCGAGATCGCGCAGCGTATCGGCGACGCGATCCGGCGCTTCGTAAAAGATCATCGTGCCGACCTCGTGACGCAGCGTACCGAACAGCGCTTGACGCGCACCGGTTTCGCGCGGCGGAAACCCTAGGAACGTAAACCGATCCGAAGGCAGTCCCGAACCCACGAGCGCGGCGAGTGTCGCCGAGGGGCCAGGAACGACCTCGACGCGCGTGCCCGCGGTCACCGCGCTCGCGACGACGCGAGCGCCAGGATCCGAGATGCCTGGCATGCCTGCTTCACTGATCACGGCTACCTGCTTGCCATCGCGCAGCGCCGCGATCAGCTCATCGCTGCGGCTCGCCTCGTTGCCCTCGAACAGCGAGATCAGCTTGCGCGCGGGGTTCACCGGGCCGAGCGCATCGGCGTGGTTGAGCAGCGTCTTGGCCGCGCGGGTGTCCTCGGCGGCGATCACGTCGACCTCGCGCAACACGCGCGCGGCTCGCAGCGATAGATCCTCGAGGTTGCCGATCGGCGTGCCGACGACGAACAGCGTCCCAGGCTGCGAGCTACTCACGGATCATCGCATCGATGTCGACGGCCGAGCCGAGCTCGGCCTCGAGGTATTTCTTGAGGCGATCGAGCATGCGCTTCTCGAGCTGGCGCGCGCGTTCGCGGCTGACCTGATAGCGATCACCGATCTCTTGCAACGTGAGCGGCTCGTCGGTGAGCCAGCGCTCGCGGAAGATCGTCTGCTCGCGGCCTTGAAGGGTCGCTGCAAACGCCTCGAGCTTGCCCTTCAGCAGCTGGGAGAACTCGTTCTGCGCGACCACCCGATCCGGCCGCTCGCCATCACTCGGCAGATAGTCCATCCGCGTCCGCGTGCCCTCGTCGTCACCGCCACCGAGCGGCGCATCGAGCGATGCCTCGGGCGCCGCGAGCCGGCGCTCCATGTCGACCACCTCTTGCTCCGACACATCTAGCTTCTCGGCGAGCAGCGCGGTGGTCGGTTGAAACCCGAGTTGCTCGAGCTTCTCGCGCTCCTTGCGCAGGTTGAAGAACAGCTTGCGCTGCGCTTGCGTGGTGCCGATCTTCACCAGCCGCCAGTTGTTGAGGATGAACTTGAGCATGTACGCGCGAATCCAGAACGCGCCGTAGCTCGACAGCTTCACGCCACGATACGGGTCGAACTTGCTCACGGCCTGGATCAGCCCGATGTTGCCCTCCTGCACGAGGTCGAGCAGGTTGCGATGGGCGCGCCGGTACTCGTACGCGATCTTCACGACCAAGCGGAGGTTTGCTTCGACGAGCTTGCGCGCTGCCGCTGAATCTTGATGCTCGACCAGCCTGACCGCGAGTGCGTGCTCCTCCTCGGGAGTGAGGAGTGGATAGCGGCGAACCTCCGCCATGTACGCGGCCATCGGATCGCGACGCGCGAGCGAGCCACCGCGCGAGTCGTTGCGGGTTGCAGGGACTGGCCGCTCGTCGTCGCTCGAAGCTTCTTCGTCGCCATCGGTCTCGACGTCGATGACAGTTGCTGACGCTGCCAGATCGTGATCGATGTCGTCGGTCGCAGCCTCGGTCTCGTCGGTGTCGCGCTCTGCCTCATCGTCGTCCGCGTGTGATTTCGCAGGCGGTTCACCAACATCGATCACAGCGGGCGACCTGGATTTGCCGGCCGGCGCCTTCGAGCGAGTACTGCGTTTCTTGCGGTCGGCCATCGCAGGCATCGACCATACTACATGCGACTACGTTGGGTCGCACGCCATCGTCGATCACGACGCTGGCGCTAGCAACGAGCCGCCCTATAATCAAAAGATATGCGAAGTCGGCTGAATCTGGCCCTCGTGGGGACCGCAGGAACTCTCGCACTCGTCCTCACCGTCGTCCGCCAGAGCCCCGAAGGTGTCGTCTCGCTGAGCATACAGACCCCGGAGGTTCGAGCGGCACCTGGCCAGGCCCAGGTCCGTCGACACGATCTGTCGGCGCTCGCGATCTTCAACAAGACGTTGCTGAAGGTGAAGGATCGCTACGTCGATCCATCGCGCGTCGATCCGAAGAAGATGCTCTACGCCGCGCTCGACTCGGTGCAATACAACGTGCCGGAGGTGCTCGTCGAGCCAGACGCCGCGCACAACAAGATCACGATCGCGGTGAACGACAAGCGCGAGGTGTTCGACACCAGCGACGTCGATTCGCCGTGGCGGATGACGATCAAGCTCAAGAAGGTGTTTCGGTTCATCGAGACCAACATGAACGCCGGCGCCGACCTCGCGAAGGTCGAGTACGCGGCGGTGAACGGCATGTTGTCGACCCTGGACCCGCACTCGATCCTGATGGACCCGGAGGCTGCCCGCGACATGGACGTGTCGACCAGTGGCAAGTTCGGTGGGCTCGGCATCGTGATCCGCATGGTCGACGACGAGCGGCTCACCGTGGTCAAGCCGATGAAGGGAACGCCCGCGACCAAGGCCGGGATCAAGGCCGGCGACCACATCGTCAAGATCAACAACGACTCGACCGAGAACCTCACCTCATCGGAAGCCGTCGATCGGATGCGCGGTGATCCGAACACCGGGGTGACGCTGTGGATCTCGCGCAAGGGCGAAAAGCAGCTGCTCCGCTTCGATCTGATTCGCGCGGTGATTCGGATCTCGCAGGTCGAGCACAAGCTGCTCGATAAGGGCGTCGGCTACATCAAGGTGAAGCAGTTCTCGAAGGGCATCGCGGAGGACGTCGCGGATGCGATGAAGGAGATGGTCGCGGGCGGTGCGCGCTCGTGGATCCTCGACCTGCGCGCCAATCCCGGTGGCCTGCTCGAGGAAGCGGTGAAGCTGTCGGACGTGTTCGTCGACTCGGGTACCGTGGTGACCACGGTCTCGGGCCGCGACCGCGATGCGCGGCGCGCCGAGGTCGGCTTTGGCGACAAGTTCAGCGATACCAGCGGCACGGTCGCGGTCCTGGTCAACGGCAACTCGGCGTCGGCATCGGAGATCGTCGCCGGTTCGCTGAAGAATCTCGACCGCGCGATCGTGATCGGAACGCGCACGTTCGGCAAAGGCTCGGTCCAGGAGCTGTATGACAACGAGGATCGCAGCAAGCTCAAGCTGACGATCGCGCAGTACCTGACGCCTGGCGATCGCTCGATCCAGAACCTCGGGATCATTCCGGACATCTCGCTGCAGCGGATGTACGTGCCCGAGAAGAACGACTCGCCGGCGGACTTCGTGCGCTTGCTGCCGCCGACGCGGACCTACGGCGAGAAGGATCTCGACGCGCACCTGGTGTCGAGCTACGCGAAGGACACCGACAAGCCGGCGTACGAGCTGCCGTTCTTGGTCGAGCGTAAGGCGACGGACGGAGCCGCTCCGGCGGTCGGCGAGGCGGATCCGGACGACGAAGAGGATCCCGCGGACGAAGACGACATCACCGAAGACTTCGAGATGAAGCTCGCCAAGGAGCTGGTCTCGAGCGTGGCGACCTCGTCACGGCCGAAGGTCGTCGCGGCAGCTAACAAGATCGTTCAGCGGATCCGCGCTGACGAAGAGCGCAAGCTGGTCGCAGCGCTGAGCAAGATCGGCGTCGACTGGTCGGCGCCGACGAACCAGGCGGAAAAGGCGAACCTCGAGGTCACGTTGACCACCGTCCCGAGCGGGCGGCTCAAGGCAGGCGACATGGTCAGCGTCACGGCGACGGTGAAGAACACCGGCGCCGGGACTGCATGGCGCGTGCTGTCGCGGATCCAGGGCGACGACCCGGTGTTCGAGGACTCCGAGCTCCCGATCGGTAAGGTGGCTCCGGGTGAGACCAAGGCGTTCACGGCGCGAATGCAGGTTCCGGCGGATGCGCTCGATCGCGTGGACCGATTGGCGCTCGATGTGCGCGAGGCTCGCAACGCTTCGGCGCGCGTAGCGCCTACCGAGCTTCACATCGACGCCGCGCCGCGGCCGGTGTTTGCGTACGCCTATCAGCTCGTCGACGAGAGCAACGGCGATGGGTTGGTGCAGCGCGGCGAGAAGTACAAGCTGACCGTGCAGGTCAAGAACACCGGCGCCGGCCCGACTCGAGCCGGAACCATCCTGCTCCGCAACGCGACGGGCGATGGCCTGACCATCGGTAAGTCGCGGTTCAAGTTCAAGAACCAAACGCTCGCCCCCGGCCAGGTCGAGCTGGTGGAATTCCCACTCGCGACCGACAACGCACTCAAGGGCGACGAGATGATCGTCGAGCTGCTTGCCTATGACTCGGCGCTCGACGTGCAGAACGCGCAGAAGCTCCGATTCAAGATCATGCCCACGGTCACCGGCCAGGCCGCCCACGGCGACGTCACCGTGAAGACCGCAACGGTGATTCGCGCGGGGGCCTCCGAGGAGACGACCGCACTGGGCAGCGCCGTTCGCGGCGCGAGCTACAGCGTGCTCGGAACGTTCGGCGGGTACACCAAGGTCAAGCTCGACGCAGCTGGCACCAAGGTCGGGTTCCTGCCGGCATCGGCGCTGTCGAACGGCGGCAAGGGCAACACCCCGTTCACGCCCAGCTGGAACTCGACGCCGCCGGTGATCAGCCTCAACCTCAAGGGGCTCAACACGACGGCCGATACCTACAAGCTCACCGGTACGATCACCGACGAGCAGCACGTCGAAGACGTCTACATCTTCGTGTCCAACCAGGGCGCCAAGGTCGACAGCCGCAAGGTGTTCTACCAGTCCAACCGCGGCGGTAAAGATCCCAAGCTGCTGGAGTTCGCCAGCGACCTCCCGCTGTGGCCGGGATCGAACATGGTCACGATCGTCGCCCGCGCGAACTCCGAGGTCGTGTCGCGCAAGAGCATGTTCGTGTATCGCGATCCGCCGCGGACCGCGCAGACGCCCTAGCCACGACTCGTTCCGGCGTCTGCGGCTTTTGGCCGCGCTGGTAGGTACGGGGATTGCTCAAGCCGAGTAGCATGAGAACCATGCGCAAGGTCGTGGTGCTTGGTGGCAACGGGGTGATGGGCACCGGTGCAACGGCCGTTGTTGCTGCCGCGGGAATTCCGGCGGTTCTGCTCGCGCGAACCCGCGAGCGCGCGGAGGCAGGCAAAGCGCGAGCCCACCAGTTAGCCACGACGCTGTGCGGTTCTGGCGCTGTGCGGGCTCGCTCGCCGCATCCGATCGAAGCCGGTACGTATGCCGACGCAGCTGGCTCCGCGTTTGCCGACGCCGATCTGGTCCTGGAAGCGGTTTCCGAGGACCTGGCGATCAAGCACGAGGTACTGTCGCTTGTCGATCGGTTGTGCGCGGCGACGACGATCGTCGGCACGGTCACGTCCGGGTTGTCGATCGCAACGCTGTGCGCTGATCGCAGCCAGCAATTTCGCCGCAACTTCATCGGCATCCATCTGTTCAACCCGCCGACGGTGATCCGGGGCTGCGAGCTGATCACGCATTCTGAAACCGATCCTGGCGTGATCGCGTTGGTGCGCGACTTCCTCGCTGGGACGCTCGCGCGCGAGGTCGTCGAGACCACGGACACGCCTGGATTTGCCGGCAACCGGCTGGGCTTCAAGGTCCTCAACGAAGTTGCACAGCTCGCCGAACACCACGGCGTCGCGTTCATGGATCGTCTGCTCGGTCCGCAGACCGGACGTGCGCTGGCACCGCTCGCCACCATCGACTTGGTCGGATGGGACGTTCACAAAGCGATCGTCGACAACCTGTGGGCGCTGACCGCTGACCTCGCGCACGACCAGTTCAAGCTGCCCAGCTATATGCAGCGTGGGATCGACCGCGGACATCTCGGCCGCAAGACCCGCGATAAGGGCGGGTTCTTCCGCCTCGACGGCAAGGGCCCCGAGGCCAAGCAATTCGTCCTCGATCCGAGGACCGGCGACTACCTCCCGGCCGCCGAAGCGGCACGGCTTCGCGAGATCCCGGAGTTCGTCGACGCGATGGCCAAGGCTGCACGCGATGGCCGGCGCAGCGGTGCGATGGAGGTCATGTGCGAGGCGCAGGGCAACGCCGCCGAGCTATTGCGACGCGTGGTGCTCGGCTACATCTCGTACGGGCTCGGCCTCGTCGGCAGCGTGGTCGAACGCCCGCGCGACATCGACCGGATCATGGCGTTCGGCTTCAATTGGGCGCCGCCCGGCATGTTGGTCGATGCAATCGGTCCGACGCGCACCGCGCGACTGCTCGAGACCGCCAAGCTGCCGGTGCCTCGCGCGGTCGAAGACGCGGCCCGCAGCGGCCGGCCGATCTTCGACGAGCCGAACCTCGACGCGAAGCGCGTGTTCGCAGCCTGAGCGGCCTAGGGGGCCTAGGGGACGAAGAGGAACCCAAAGCAGCAGAGGACGCGGAGCCGCGCTAAGGAGATCTCGTACAGCAAGCAAGCCTGCGTACGATCACGGCTTCGCACTCAAGGCACGCGACGTCGCATCGAGCAGCGGCTTCGCGCTGACTGGCTTTCCAGTTGCCTGCTGCATCCAGAGGTCGGGGAGGATGTTGCCGAGCCGGCACACGCGCTCGAACTCCTTGGCGAACGTCGCCTTGTTCTTACCCGCAACGTGCTCTTCGACCTGGAATGCGATCAGATGACCGACGACGTAGTTGAAGAGGTAGAGCGGCGACGCGATCGTGTGGCTGTAGATGCCGAGCAAAACGCTGCCCTTGCCCCCTAGCGTCGGGGCGTAATAGCGGTCCCATACATTGCGGGCGATCGTCACGGTGGCCTCGCGAAGCTCCGTCGCTGTGGCGTTCGGATGGTCGTACAGCCAGTGCCACACGTCGATCTCGACGAGCGCAGAGCCCGCGATCTCGCGCGTGTTCCAGTACGCGTCGAGCACGCGCAGCCGCTCGGCCTCACCGCCTTGCTTCGGACGACCGAGCAGCTCGAGATCGCGTGCTTGGAACAGAAACGCCAGCGCCTCGGTGAACGCGGTGTTGGGAACCCCGGCGAGCAGCGTGTGGTCGATGTCGTAGAGCGAGAACGTCTGCTCGACATTGTGGCCGAGCTCGTGAATCGCGATGTTGTAGCCCTTGTAGTCCATCCCGTTCGGTTCGACGCGCGTGCGCAGATGCGCCTTGTCGCCACGGCGCTCCGCGCCCATCGCGTGGCCGGCTCCGCGCGATGGATCCACGGCGATGTGACTCGCGAGATAGCTCGCCCGCGCTGCCGAAAATCCAAGACCGCGCAGGATCCGCGGCATGTCCTTCGCGAACGCCGCTGCGGTCGGATAGCGCTTGCGAGTGAGCTTGTCGAGGTCGGCTTCGGGCGTCGCGCCAGCGCCGAACTCGTACCAGAGGTCGTGGGGCTCGAGCTTGCGGCCAAGTCGCTTCTCGATTTCGGCGGCGGCTTGGCCAGCCAGCGGAGACTCGAGGATCTCGGTCAGCATGCCGCGGACTCGCGCTTCGGGCAGCTCGGCGCTGTCGAATGCACGCTCGATCAACGTCGGCGCGATCGGCGAAAACGGATCGATCGCCTGTGCTGCCTTGAAATGACCGATCACGTTGGCGAACCGCGCGTCGGGCTCGCGTTCGTCGCTTGGCGCAGCCGTGCGCGCAGCGGGGGCGTCGGCCTCGATGGTTCCGGCTGCCGCGGCGACGACCTTGTTGGAGAACGGATCCCAGTCGAGCTTGGGATTGTCGATCACGGCGCGAGGAATCGTCTGCGTCACGATCCGCTCCATCACCTTGGCGATCGTGCGCTGCTTTGCGACACCGTCGGGTTCGGCGTAGTTTGCCTTGAGCTCGTCGCGCAGGTTCCAGTGCGAAATCAGCCGTTTTCCCGACGGAAAACTCCGCTTGCCGTCGTGCGCGAGCACGTGGTGCATCCACACGTTGTAACCGGCGATGTATTGATCCGCGGCCGCCTCCGCCGCGCTCGCCGCCTGCGCAAGCTCGCCGGGTATGCGCGTGTCGAACATTCCGGTCAACCGAATCTCCGCCCAGTCACGCCGGCTATAGCCCGCTGCATCGCGGATCCGCGCGGCCAGATCGGCCAGCGGAAAGTTCAGCAGCGCCGAGAACGCGACCTTCGATCGAAACAGATCGTCGATCACGTGCGCACCCGCGTCATAGCTTGCGAGCAAGCCATCGACCGGTAACATCGGCGCACCTTCGACCTCGCTGCCCCATCGAACCGTCCGCCCGAGCTCGAGGAAGTGCCCGCGAATCTGTTCGATCGTGGCCTCGAGCCGGGCGAACAGCGCATCGCGCGCTGCCGGTTCGGCGACGAACTGCGCGACGCAGAACTCGCTCAGATCACCGTCGGAGACCCGCCACAACTTCGCGACTTGATCGACGCCACGCTCGATCCGCGCGCGGTGTGCCTCGCCGTGCTTTGCAACCAGCTTTGCCTTGGCGTCCGCGATCGCTTGCGCAGGAACGGACGCCGCGGCGGTGGCGGTTGGTGCCGCCGCGGCCGGCGCTCCCACCGGAGCCTCGGGGGACCCCACCGGCGTGCCGGCCGGTTCAACCGGCGCCGGTGACGTCTCGGAAGGACCCGCTCTCCCCGAACAGCTAGCCGCGGTGAGAACGACGGACAACATCACAGCTCGTGTCGACACCCGGTGGTCCTACCACGACGTCGTCGAGCCCGCGCACGTCGTTAGCGAACGATCTCGAGCTCGGTGCGCAGGATCGCCGGATCCTCGATCAACAGGATGTGATCGGCTTGCACGAACGTGTGCTTCCGTTTGCCCAGCGACGTCGAATCGAGGTTCTCGACGCCGTCATTCGAGGTCACCTCGCCACGAAAGTCGGGCTGCGCCGCGAGAAATAGGAAGGCTGCGCGGACGTTGCCCTGAGGCAGGTTGGGATCCACGGATCCCGAGAACGCGCCCCACACGGCTTTGCGGACCGCCTTGCGTTGCTTGGTCTCGGGATTTCCACCTTGAATGTCGAGGAAATCGATCATGTTCGCGATCGATACCGAAGGCTCGAGCGCCTCGAACGCGATCCGGCCCTGATCACCGGCCGCATCCTCCGCGCCTTGCACGAACGTGTCTCCGAGCGGCGTGCCGATCAACCGGCCACCCTGCGTGGCACCCGCGACGCTGACGATCCGCTTGAAGTCGTTGAGATGAGCCTCCTTGAGCCGATGATCGGTGACCACGGCGTCGAACACGCCCTGGCTGTGGGCGAAGATCCAGTTCTTGTTCCCGAGCGGATCGAAGCCGATCAGCCCTTGGTTCTGACGCAGGATCTCGAGCTGCTCGAGCGTGACATCCGATTGTTGCGCACCGCTGATGATGTTGAGCTCCGGGCTTCCGATCGCCCAGATCCTGACCTCGCCAGCGATCGACGCAGGAATCGGCACGCCTTCGAGCGCGGTCACCGCGCGAACGCCCGTCGGACCCACGGGGTCCGTCATGTTCGTGTACATGACGACGACGTTGGTGAAGTGACGCGACAGGAGATAGATCTGCGCCGGCGAGAACATGATGTTTCCGATTCCCGGCCGGACGTACGCGACGTCGCCGATATGAACCGGATCGCCGTGATTGTCGAGAATCGCGAGCTCGACTGCCGCCTCTGCCGCCGCCGCGGTACGGAAGTCGGTGACGGCGCCGGCCAAGAACCCGCCCATGAACGCAGTGACGGCTGCCTGATCAGCAGGCGCGACCGGAGCTGGCGCGAGTCGTTCGATGGTCTTGCCATCGACGGTGATCGTTCCGAACAGCTCCGACCGCTCCACGCTGACGTCGACGCTGTCCACGCACGCGCCTAGGCCCAGACCAAGCGCGAGCGTCACCACAGATGCGTAGCTTTTCCCTGTCATCATCCTCTCCCTTGCATCGCGAGCTCCACCCCGGAGCATTCGCGCTCGCAACTGTCGTTCGCGCGCGGTGTCTCGATCAAGACCGCGGCTCCGCTCCCGCAGTCAAACGGCTGGCTATCGCATGACCGCTGTGCGCCGGTGACAGACTCCCGCCTCGAACCCTTATGCTCGACCGCATGAGACCTGTGGTGGTGGTCCTTTTCGTGTGGATCGTGTTGGCGTCGCCCGCCCCGGCCGAGCCAATGCCATCGCTCGACGCTGCGCTCGAAACGGCGAACACAGCCGGCAAGCCACTCGTCCTGATGTTCACCGCCACATGGTGCATTCCGTGCCACGAGCTCGAGCGATTGGCGCTGCCTGATCCCGACGTCGTCCAGCGACTCCGCGACGTGCACTTCGTTCGCTACGACATCGACACTCCCATCGGCGGAGCGCTCGCTGCCCGGTTCGGGGTTTCTGGGATCCCGACGTTCGTCGTCGTTGCGGCAGATGGCTCCTGATGCCATTCGCGTCGCTATCCTCGGTGAGCTGTTCGACGAGGCCGAGGCAATCCTCCAGCAGGATCGCGCGACCTCAGGCGTTCGCGAGCTGCTGCGCGGCGAGCTCGCGCTGCATCGTGGTCGACGCGAGGTGGCGATAGGCCATCTACGCCAGGCTTGTCAGCCGCTGCCCGCAGCAGTCGCCCTGTGGTGTTACACGATGCACGGTGCGCTTCACGACCGGAGCACCACCTCACCTGCGATCGCCAAGCTGCGCGATACCGCCGACGCCATCCTGCGAGACCTCGAGCTTCCTGGAGAGGCGCGTCCTGTGTCCGATGCGGTAGCGGTCACGGATCTCACCGCGCTGGATGGCGAGCTGGGCAACGCGCTCGCCCGAGCGTTTTACGCGGTCGACCAAACCTGCTCGAAGCTCTCGGTCGCCGACGAAGCGCTCGCCACCGTTGCGCTGTCATCGCGTCCGGGGCGGCCCTCGCGAGTCCGCGCGATGAGCCGAACTGCCCGGTTGGATCGCTGCATCATCGAGGTGCTCGCAGCCACCGAGCTCCCGGCGATCCGGCCGACCGACGACAACATCGTGATCGCCAAGATCTACCTTCACCCCGAGTCGCCATCCCCGGTCAGCGAGCCGTCTCGGATCGAGAATGGCGGACTCGGCTTCGCTGCGTTGCGGTCCGACGGCGAGAGCTTCGTGCTCGGTGGCACGGCGCTGATCGACGTCGGACGCGCCGCAGACTTTCGATTCTGCCTGAAGCCCGAGCTGGAGCTAGGCAGCGCCGCCAGTACCATCCGTTACGCGGCTCGCGCAATGTTGGGGTTCGGCCTGAGGCCCGGCGCACGGACGAGCATCCTGGTGCTGGGAGGTGCGGGCGTCAGTCGACTCAGCCCACAAGCGCCGCGTGGCATCGAGGTCCCGCTAGAAGCACGGTTGCGGCTCGTCGTGCGCGACCGACCACTGCACGCGTGGCTTCGAATGACCCACATCTTCGACCAGCCGGCGCGCCAGCGCAGCGACGGCAGCGCCCTGCTGGACGCCGATGAAGTGAGCGTGGGAGTTGGCGCCAGATTCACGCTGCCGCTGGTCACGCTGTTCTATTCACTGGAGTGGACGAGTCGAGCGACGAGCGACGAGCTCATGGTGCTCGCCGGGGTTCCGATCGGCGACTACTTCTGACCGGCTGGACGATCGCGCCTGCCTCGAATTTGATCAGCGTTTCCGACGAGAAAGGCCATGTTCGGTGTATCAAAATGCTTCAAGTCGACATCTCGAGTTGTAAACGTGTTGAGCCCGCGTTGACGTGATGCGCTCGTCCACGTCACGATGCCTTTGGAATGAATTTGCCGCCGGAACGGGAGATCCCTTCCGTGCTTGTCGTAGACGACAAGGAGTTCGTACGAATCACGTTGAAGCGCAGCCTCGCGCGGCGCTTCTCCGTTGTTACGGCAGCCGACCTCTCCGAGGCCGTCGCTGCGAGCCAGTCGCAAGCGTTCGACGTCGCGATCGTCGACCTGTGCCTAGTGCACACGTCGGGTCTCTAAGTCATTCGCATGTTGAAGGCCGCGCTGCCCGACATCCTCGCGGTGTTGATGTCCGGCTACTTCAACAATTCGACCTCCA
>JBFXAI010000063.1:0-22902 GCA_050184455.1 Kofleriaceae bacterium
CCGGATCGCGTCGCCCAACCGCCTGGATTCGCAAGCGTTCGCATTTCAGGGACTGTGCGAGCGCAGCGAACCCGTCCCGCTGAGAGCCTTGCGAACGGGTTAGCGAGCGGCGACGAATGCGGAGCCAGGACGCTCGAAAATTCGAAGTCTCAGCCGAGAGGGGTGGTTCTTCTCAAAATGCGGGGGCAAGCCGCGTTCTGTGAACGAACCAAGGCTTATCCGCACAGGGCTCGCACGCGCAAGCGGTAGTGGATCTACTCCAAACTCAGGGGCAGGCCGCGTCTTGTCAAAATGCGGGTCACGTCGGCGAGTCGCGTCGCGAGAGCCAACGAAGTGCATCCGCGAGCTCGCCTCGCCATGGGGCGAATGTGTGTCCCCCGTGGAAGCGATGAAGTCGAACATCGGCGCCCGCTTCGACGAGAACGGAGCGTGCCCGTTCCACACCCTCGATCTGAGAAAGCGTCTGGAACATCCCCGTCGGTGGATGACTGACGTTGACGTCGGTCTCCTGGTCACCCACGCTCAGCCAGAAACGGGAGCTCGCTGGCGCCCTTGCGCGCACCAGCGCGGCAAAGCTCTCGGGTTCCCACCAGAACGACCCTGACTGGCATAGCGCTGCCGAAAAAACCTGTGGGTACGTGACGGCGAGATGGGCCGCGGCGAGACCGCTGAGGCTCACGCCACAGATCAAGTGATCTCGTCCCGCCGAGATTGTCGGAACGTGCGCCCGGGTCCACGCCACGACGTCTTCACTCACGAACCGGGCGAACCGCGCGCTGCCCACGTAGTCAACGTGCCGCGCCTCGGCGCCCCCATGGGAAAGGAAGAGAAACGTCGTCGGTGAGAGCGTGCCGCTCGCTGCGAGCGCGTCGAGCACCGGCAGCGCGTCCATGCCGTGAAGGTAGTGCTCACCGTCGAGGATGAGGCACAGAGCATGCGCGGTCGTGGGACCAGGAGCGATCCAGGCGGTTCGCGAGTACGCGTCCGAACTACTTCGAATAGTGACTTCCTCGAGGTTCAAGAGCTCTCCTTCTCAGTCCCCACGGCGCGTGCGAAGTTGCATGCGGACAGGGTCTACACCAGGCCGGCTACCGATGTTTCCGCGCACGACGCACGGTTCAACGATGCCCGGCGCTCAATCGGCTTCATTTCGCGCCTGCTGAGTGATCGAACATGGAACGACGACCCGAACACCCGGCGCTGTCCACGGCACCATCTGGCGGTTGACGAATCTCGATGCCGAACGCCGTTTACGACGTAGCGTTCGATCGGCTGCTCGCTTGTCGTCGCCCTGAATGATGACGACGTTCTTTCCGTCGAGCGTGTAGCAGGGCTTCCCCCACTTGCGTTCCTCTCGTAGGCCCGACCCAGACAAGATCCGTTGCAGCTCGGCAATCTCCGCGCGCCATCGGTCTCGATAGGCCATCTCCATACTGCACTTGCATCGTAGACGGATGGGGGCGACGCCGCCAGCCGACCTTTGGGACTCTCCTCACGGTGTGCCCGGCGATCTCGGCGATCCCGCGGGCGACGGGCGGCGATCCGGCGATCCGGCCCCAAGGTGATCGATCGGCGGGGGATCACGGGCGATACGTTCGAAATCGCCAAGCGCCGCGCCGATCACGTGTTCGCGAATGCGAACGCGTCGTCGCGGGGTGCCTGCGCGCATGATCGGGCCGCAGCTCCACCGGTAGTGGCTTGGTTCGGCGGGGCGGTGTGTAGACCTCCTTGGAGGTTCTTCGCAGGATCACTCTGGGTCCGGACGTCCGGTACGATAGCCGCACGGCGGTGGATCGCGGGATGACCATCGGCGACATCCGGTTCGACGACAGCGAGCCGGGAAATCAGGAACGTGGAGGCGAACGTGAAGCTGAGTGGATGGTGTGCTGGAATCGTGCTCGCGAGCACGCTGATGACGGCCGCTGCGGACGGTATCCGGAACAGCAGCAACAACGTGTTCTACATATTCCCTCAGCTCGTGCAGGGCGGGTGGAACCACAAGACTGCCGGCAAAGACAACAGGATCAACATCTCCGAGGAGCCGGGACACACGCCTCCCGAGCTCGCCATGGTGGAGCTTGGAGCGAGCAGAGCGGGCACGGTCGAGGAAGTCGAGAAGGCGATCCCCGTCGAGCTGCAGCGCGACGGCGTCACGTTCTTTGGCCAGAAAGTCACCGGCGTGAAGCTCGCGGGCGATGGCAAGAGCTGGGTCGTGAAGCCCAAAGAGAAGTTTCCGGAGCTGTACGGCACCGTCAACGTGCGCGCAGGCACCGCGACCGTGAATGGAATGAGCGCGCGCTATGCCGTGACGAAGGTCGAGGGGGCCGGCAACGGCGTCGTTTCCATCGTCGTGCTCGCACAGGCCAAGGGCGCAGAGCAGCGCGGCGGTCAATACTTCGATGGCCTGCTCAAGAGCATCGTGTACATCAAGTCGAAAGGCGAGCAGAACGCCGACAAGGAGGCGAAGGGGATCAAAGACCCCGATCCGCCCGCGGAGAAACCGTACGTGCCCGTGCTCGCGCCGGTCGCGTTCGTGAAGGACGTGACCGCGACGTCCACGTTCAAGGACAAGAAGAACATGTACGCGCCATGGCGCGTGTTCGAGTTCGAAGACGCGGCGCAGATGCCAGGCGACCTCACGCGCCCAAAGACCGCGTGGTGCGAAGGCAAGCCGGATGAAGGCATTGGCGAGGGCATCACGCTGACGCTCGCATCGCCGATCAAGCTCGACAGGATCGAGGTTGCGGCTGGCGTTTGGCTGACCGACAAGCTGTTCAAGGCGAACAATCGTCCGAGCCTCCTCGAGGTCAGCTTCGATGGCGGCAAGCCGGTACGGGTGCCGCTGCCTGGCTTGATGGATTGGGAGACGGTCAAGGTGGGCAAGGCCGTCTCATCGATCACGATCAAGATCGCGGGTGTCGCGAAGGGGAGAATGAACGACTCGTGCATCAGCGGTGTCACGCTGTGGGCCAATGACGAGCAGGTCGGCGTGCTGCGCGGCATCGATCCATCCGCCGCGGCGGCGCTGCCCAAGGCGTTGATCGCGATCTACGATGCGATCGGCGATGCCAAGAAGCTGGAGCCGTTCCTCGCGTATCCGTTCTCCGTCGAGGACTCGTCCATGTGGGGGTTCGGCGATGCGCCGCCCACCGTGCACAAGACCTTCAAGTCCGTCGAGACTGCGTGCAGGAACGAGAGCGCAGTACGTGACTGGCCCGAGGGCAAGGCGCGTAAGTGTCCCCACGGACCGAACGTACGCGACGACTACGGACCGAGCGTGAGTGGCAACGGGACGAGCGTTCAGGTCACGTTCCCTTCGGGGCGGGAGATCGCCGACATCTGGATGCTCGATTGGAAGGCCGGCGCGTGGAAGCTGTCCGCCGTCGCGTTTGGCACGCCATGATCCGTTCAGCGTCGATGTGATCGCGCCCGTCGTGTCGCGGTACGGCGCGGTCCGCGTTACTGTTGCTGCATGCACACGCTGGGTACGTGTCGACGTGTCTCTATTATCCTGTTGTTGAGTGCGTTCGTCGCCGCGGCCTGCGGAGACAACAGCGCGACCACGATCGATGCATCCTCCGACGACGTCGACGCGCATGTCGACGAGCCGCCGACCGCGATGACCGACGACGTCACCGTCGCCGAGGACAGCGGCGCCACCGCGCTCGACGTGCTGGCGAACGACACCGATCCGGATGGTGGCCCGAAGCTGATCGAATCGGTCAGCCAGGGAGCGCACGGCGCCGTGGCGATCACGGGTGGCGGCACTGGGCTGACCTACGCGCCGGCCGCGGACTACAACGGCCCCGACACGTTCACGTACACGCTCAACGGCGGGTCGGTCGGTACGGTCACGGTCACGGTCACGCTCGTCGATGACGCGACGATGGCCGAAGCCGATGCGATCACCGTCCTCGAGGACACGAGCGCGAACAACCTGGACGTGCTCGCCAACGACAACGACATCGACGGTGGCTCGCAGGTCATCACCTCGTTCACGACGCCAGCGAACGGCATGGTGGTGGGCGTCGGTCCAGCTGGGGCGTTCACCGCGCTCGCGTACACGCCAGACCACAACTACTGCAACGAATACCAGCCGCACTTCACGAACGCGGTCGACACGTTCACGTACACGTTGACCGGCGGCAGCTCGACGACCGTGTCGCTCACGGTCACCTGCGTCCCCGAGGACGGCGCCGATGCAGTATCGGGGTGCGTCGGCTCCGCATGTAATGGCGGCGACGCCCCCGGGATCGTCGGTAATGGCGGCAATGGTGCCGATGGTGGCCTCGGTGGCAACGGCGGCGCGCTCGTCGGCGATGGCGGCGACGGTGGTGACGGTGTGTTCGCAGGTCAGGCCGGCGGCAATGGCGGGAACGGCGGCGCTGTGTTCGGCGACGGCGGCGCCGGTGGCAACGGAGCATCTGGCGACGCGCTGACGATGAACGGCGGCGCCGGAGGTGCTGGTGGGAGTAGCGGCAACCACGGCGACGGCGGCAACGGCGGCAACGGCGGTAACGGCGCCAATGGTGGTGGCGCGCTGGCCGGCGGCGCCGGCGGAGCTGGTGGCGACGGCGGCAACGCCGGGTCGCAATCCGGCACACCCGGCAATGGCGGTAATGGTGGTAACGGCGGCAGTGGCTTCAACAGCCTGACCTCCGCGGTGGGCGGTGCCGGCGGAGCTGGCGGCAACGCTGGCTTGTCCGGCAACGGTGGAACGGGCGGGACGGGCGGCATGGGTGGTGCGAACACCCAGACCGGACCTGCCGCGGGCAACGGTGGCGATGGCGGCAACGGCGGCAACGGCGGGTCGATGTCCGGTGACGGCGGGATCGGCGGAACCGGCGGGACCGGCGGATTGAATCAGAGCGGCGGTGCGGGCATCACCGGCGGAACCGGCGGACATGGTGGCGCGGGTGGCAACGCCGGACCGAACATGGGCAACGGCGGCGCAGGCGGCGTGGGTGGTATCGGAGGCGGCAACACGGGAGGTGGATCCGCAGCTGGTCGCGGTGGCGACGGCGGCGCGGGCGGCAGCGGCGCAGCGATGTCTGGCGCCGGCGGTGCGGGTGGTCCTGGCGGCGCGGGCGGAAACAACGCGGCCAGTGGTGCAGCTGGTGCCGGTGGCACCGGTGGCGCCGGCGGAAACGCAGTGGTCAGCGGAGTCGGAGGCGATGGCGGAGTCGGTGGCACCGGTGGCGCCCAGACGGGCGGTCAGGGGAGAGGTGGCGACGGCGGAGCTGGTGGTGCCGGCGGCGATGGCGGATCGTCCTCTGGGAACGCCGGCGACGGCGGCCACGGTGGCGCCGGTGGCAACAACACCGCCGGCGGCACTGGCTCTCGAGGTGGAGCCGGTGGTGATGGCGGCCACGGTGGCGACGCTCTCGGCATCGGCGATGGCGGTACTGGCGGCAATGCCGGCAACGGCGGTGTCACGCCCAACAACACCGGCTTCGGTGGTGACGGTGGCAACGGCGGCGACGGCGGTGCTGCGGGGACGATGGGTGTCGGCGGCGATGGCGGCAATGGTGGGCGCGGTGGATCGGTGGGCGCGAGCACCGGCGGCGCAAACGGCAACGGCAGCGGCAATGGCGGCAACGGCGGCAATGGCGGTAGCGGCGGCAATGGCGGGTCACAGTCCGGCGATGGTGGCAGCGCGGGCGACGGCGGCGACGCGGGTAACGGCGGCAGCGGGAACAAGGGCACGAACAACGGCAACGTCGGCGGGATCGGCGGCAAGGGCGGCAACGGCGGAGCAGGTGGTCACGGCGGCAACGGTGGGGTCGGCGGCGCTGCCCTCGGAGCCGGCGACGGCGGCAATGGCGGCAGCGCGGGCAATGGCGGCGACGGCGGCAATGGCGCCACTGGTGGCACCGCCCTTGATGGGATCGGCGGCCTCGGTGGCGATGCCGGCAGCGCCGGTGCCGCCGGCAATGGCGGCGCCGGAGGAAACGCCGACCCACTGTCCGGTGGCAACGGTGGCAACGGTGGCAGCGGCGGCAACGGTGGCAACGGTGGCAACGGCGGCGCAGGCGGCACCGGCGTTGTCCCGGGCGCCGCTGGGATCAACTCCGTCGGTGCCGCAGGAGGCATCGGTGGGGCCGGAGGCACCGGAGCCAGTACCGGCAGTTCCGGCGCGAACGGGGCGCCGGGCGTCCCCTGACAGACGCTTCGCTTCTATCGGTCCCGGCGTGAACGCACTGCATCCAGCTTCGTTCGCGAGCGTCACGTGATCGATTGAACGTGACGCTCGGTCTTGGGTAATCTATTGCCCAGACTTCTGGCGCCGCCGCTTGAGAAGGACGCGGTTCGCGCGTTCGCGTTGACGCTTGAGCACGTCCAACTGCGCGAGCGTGGCGGGGTCGAGGTCCGGCGTGGCGACGGTGGTCTTGGTAGTTTTGGTCTTGGTCATAGAGTGGACGGCAACGTACCAGATCGTCAGGACCGACGACGCAACGTCTGAGTGTTGCCCGGCGGCGTGAGTCTCGCTCGGGACTTCGCTGTGGGTTGACACGCAAAATTGTCGGTCAGCTCGAGCGCGATGGGGCTATGTTCCGTCCGATGCGAGAGGTGGTGACGTCGCGGTTCGCGACCTCGGCATGGTGTTGGCTAGCACTCATGTTCGCGTGCGCCGTGTCTGCGCTTGCCGTCTCGCCGGTGCCGACCAAGTCGTCTGCGGCGCGGTTCGCGGTCGCTGTCGAGCCGCGAACCGAGGAGGAGCTCGCGTTCGTCACCGCGCTGAGCCTGGACACCTGGAGCGAACATGCGGATGCGAAACAACCGATCGTCGTCGTGATGGCGGGCGACAGCATCGACGCTCTCGCGGCGCGAGGCATCCCGCACGACATCGTCGTCGATGACATCGACGACGTCGCGGCCCACGAGCGCCAGCGGCTCGCTCGCCGGTCGAGGCTCGCCACCTCGAGCGAATGGTTCTCGGACTACCGAGATCTCGTAGAATTGAACGCGTACTTGGAGCGGCTCGTCGATCGGCACTCGGGACTTGCCACCAAGCGGAGGCTAGGCGCCTCGGTCGAGGGTCGCTCGATCGAAGCGATCGAGATCGGGCGTGGTGGCGAGCACAAGATCGTCCTCAACGGTGGCCAGCACGCCCGCGAGTGGGTCTCCGTGATGGTTCCGATGTGCATCGCGGATCGGATGCTCGCAGCTCACGATCGCGATCTCCGGGTGCGCCGAATCCTCGACACCGTGACGTTCGTCATCGTGCCGGTGGTCAATCCCGATGGCTACGTCCACACCTGGACCGTCGATCGCTACTGGCGCAAGAACCGACGCGGTGGTTACGGCGTGGACCTCAACCGCAATTACGATTTCGGGTGGGGAGGAGCGGGGTCGAGCCCGGATCGATCATCGCCGAACTACCGTGGCGAGCACCCGTCCAGCGAACCCGAGACCCAGGCGATGCGATCGCTGTTCGAACGCGAACGCATCGCGGCCCATATCGACTTTCACAGCTACTCGCAGGTGATCGTCTATCCGTGGAGTTTCCAACGCGCGGAACCCGCCGACAGCGCTGCGTTCGAAGCGATCGCGTCCCGAATGAGCGCGGCGCTACAAGCTCGGCACGGCCAACCCTACGCGATCCGCCCGGGTTCGAAGCTCAAGGTCGGCGCCGGAGGCACGCTCGGCGACTGGGCATACGGCGCGACCGGCGCACTCTCGTTCCTGCTCGAGTTGCGCCCGGCGAACGGACCAGGAGGCTTCGTATTGCCGCCCGAACAGATCGTTCCAACCTGCGAGGAGAGCCTCGCAGCCGTGCTCGAGCTCGCTGACGCGATCAGCCGGCAATAGCGTCGAGCCAGGTCACGTGCCCTTGACGTAGCCCAGGGCCTCGACGATCTGACCGGCTCGTACGCGCATTAGATTCACGCCGCGTACTGACGTGTTGTCGTCGTCACCCCATCGGAGCCGCCAGCGGATCGTCGCGCGCTCGCCGGTGACGACCACATCCTCGACGTCAAACCGGATCCCCGGATCGGTCGCGATCCGCTGCCACAGGGCCAGGCAAGCGTCGCGGCCGACATGGCGTGAGCCGTTCGGGGCAGGACTGGAATTTTCGATGACGCAGTCAGCGGCGATCAGCTCGGAGAGCGCAGCTGGATCGTGTCGCTGGAACGCTTCGTTGAACCGCCGGATCGCCTCCGCCGTCGAGAGGGTCGCCTGGCCCAGGTCGGCGACCACCGGCGTTTTCGCGTAGGCCAAGGCCTCTGCGATCTTTCCGTCTCGGATTTGGAGGAGAGTTACTCCGCGCACCGAGTCGGTTTGTCCGACGCCGAAACGGTAGCGCCAACGATTGATCGCTCGGTCACCGCAGATCACGACGTCCTCCACCTCGAACGATCCGTTCGGGTCCGCGACCATCGCCTGCCAGAACGCGACATTCGCTTGGTAGCCTTCGACCCGTAGCCCGTCAGGTGCTGGCTGCATCGCCTCCATGAGACAGTTCGGAGCCACGAGCTCGCGGATCTGGTCCGTATCTTTGGACTGGAACGCGGCGATGAATCTGCCGACGACCTCGGTGGTTGCGTTGCCTTGTGAGGGATCGGTGACTGTGAAATGATTTTCGTCGGTCATGGCTTCACCATGAGCCGTCGTGTGCGGGCGACCTTGATGCGGCGTCCGGATTTCTTTGCAGCGCATGAGCGAGCCCGATCCTCTTTCCGACGCGTTGCGAAGCGTGCGCCTGAGCGGAGCGATCTTTCTCGACGCCGCGCTGAGCGCACCGTGGGGATTTTCGTCTCCGCCGGCCAGTGCTGGGGCGCGATTCATCGCGCCTTCGGCAGAACATTTGATCCTGTTTCACCTGCTCGTCGAAGGAACGGCCGCCGCGCGGCTCCCGGGACAAGCCGGCATTACGCTCGAGGCGGGCGACATCGCTGTGCTTCCCCGTGGGGATGCACACGAGCTGTGGAACGGACGGATGACCAAGCTCGTGGACTCGTCGGTGTTGTTGCCCAAGATTCTCGAGGGTGGAGTCGTCTCGGAGCGCGGTGGCGGCGGAGGCGTCGTCACCAAGTTTGTCTGTGGCTACATCGCGTGTGAACGCCAGGCGCAGCGGCTGTTTCTCGCCGGGCTACCGCCTTTGTTCAAGGTGAACATCCGCGGCGACGCATCGGGCGAGTGGATCGAGACCACGATTCGCCACCTCGCATCGGAGCGCGAGCCTGCCCACCCCGGACGAAGCGCGCTGCTCGCGAAGCTGGCCGAGGCGCTGTTCATCGAGACGTTGCGTCGTTACATGGCGGAGCTTCCGCGGCAGCGGACTGGATGGCTCGCGGCAGCACGCGATTCGGCGGTCGGTCGCGCGCTCGGGGTGATCCACCGCGAGCCGGCGCGCGCCTGGACGGTCGCCACCCTCGCGCAACACGCCGGCGTGTCCCGCACCGTATTCGCAGAACGCTTCACCCGGCTGCTCGGCGAAGCTCCCCTCACGTATATCGCGCGCTGCCGCATGCAGCTCGGCGCCCGACTACTCGAGACGACCGACGACAGCGTCCTGCAAGTGGCGCTGAACGCTGGTTACGAATCGGAGGCCGCCTTCAACCGCGCCTTCAAGCGCGAGTTCGATGTTCCGCCCGCGCGTTACCGAAGTCAGCGCCGTATGGGAACCAGCTAACCGGTCGTTACTCGTGGTCGAAGGACGCGCCACGTCGATGCGGTTTTGGCACGCGCGCTCGAAGATTCGCACGCAGCGGTTAGCGCTTGTTCTTCGGGTCCCACGTCATCGGCTCCCACAGCTCGATTTTGTTGTGGTCGGGATCCAGGATCCAGGCGAACTTGCCGTTCTCGTGCGACTCGGGGCCCTTGAGGATCTCGACGCCGCCGGCACGCAGCTGACCGAGCAGCTCGTCGAGGTCGTCGACGCGATAGTTGATCATGAAGCTCGACTGGCTCGGGCTGAACCATTCGCTGTCCGGGCTCGCGAGGTGCCACACCGTCAGGCCCTTGTCCTCGCCGTGATCGTCGGGCCATCGCAGGATCGCGCCCCCGAACTCCTCGAGCTTCATCCCGAGATGCTGCTGGTACCACGCGGCGAGCTTCTTACTGTCGGACTTCGCCTTGAGAAACACTCCGCCGATGCCGGTGACCTTGGCCATAGGCGGCGGAGCATAGATCACGCGCCGGTGAAACCGCACGCCCGCTGGCATGCCTGATCACCCTGGTTGTGGCTGAAGCTGTGCGACCGCGATCGCGCGGTGCTGCGGATCTCGACTCTGCAGCGCGAACAGCCCATAGCTCAACGGCGCAGCCGCCGCGAGCTCGGAGCAGCGCTCGGCTAGCTGCGGGTGCTCGATGCCACCGGCGTCGACATAAGCCGCGATGGTGGCCTCGAACGCCGCGGCGCCCATCATGTGCTGATACGTGAAATCGACCGCGGGGTCCGCTACCTTGCCGGTCGTCCAATCGAGCACGCCGACGATCCGACCAGGACCCTCGATGAGCACGTGCGCGGCGTAGAGCTCGCCGTGCGTGAGCACCGTGAGCGCGGGCCATAGCGCGTCGTTCGCGAGCCACGCTTGCCAACGATCCTGCAAGCTCGGAGCGATCTCGAACGCTGCGCGAACGGTCTCGAAATCGTCGCGCCACCGCGCTCGCACGTCGGCCGCCGACATCACCTGGACGCCGGCCGCGCGGGCGGCCTCGACGTCGATCGCATGCAGCTCTGCGATCAGCCGACCGAGCGCCGTCGCGAACGCGCGCGATGATGGATCGAAGTGCCAGATCGGCTGTCCGCTCGCGTCGAGCGTCAATCCTGGTTCGCCGGGCAGCCGGCGATACGCTACGAGCTCCGCACTACACACCTCCCAGGTTGGCACTGCCACCGAGAGCCGCGGCGCGACGAGCTCGAGGATTCGCCGCTCCTCGGGGAGCTTGGCCGAGACATCGGAGCGCCGAGGCATCCGCAGCACCCAGTCCGTCTGATCAGACGCGCGTGCGAACGCGACGCGGTAGTCGAGTCCAGCGTCGTTGATGCGCACGCTGTCGGCATCCACATCGATGCCATGGCGGGCTGCAAGCTCGGCGATCCGCGCCAGCGTCACGCCATCGGCGCGGGCGGCGGTGCCGCTCGTCGACGCGGCGTGATCGGAGGCGGACGCTTCGGACATTGTGGCTGGCGACTGCGTGGACGACGAGGATCGCGAGGCTTCAGGACGACGAGATGTTGACATGTCGAGCTCCTACGGGTGCATGAACGAGCGCGGGAGAACCGGAGGCGAGGAGCGCCGAGGTCGCTGGACGCGCAACGCACGCGCGTCACCGTCACGGCCACGTCGCACCCCAAGTCCAACCGCGGATTGCGAACGGACGGACCACGGGCACCGAGGGCAGGGCCGCCGCCAACCAGCACGACGACATCATCGTGCGGACGCGAGACCGCTGCCGGGGCTAGGGCTGGCGGATGGAATACGCGAAAGCCACGAATCTACTGTAATGGACGGCAACGAAGCTCGCAACGCTGACGTTCTCGGGCGGGCTCGAACGCAGATCGGTCGAGCAGCCACGCGGTCAGCTCGGATTTCCGCGCGTCGCGTCGCGCGATCGGATCTGGCTGGATCTCGATCGACGGTTAGCTCACGGCGCCGCGATCTCGCGAACGCTGGCGTTCCGAAAATCGTAGGCCGAGCTGTAGCTATGGAAACTGATCAACTCGCCTTCCCAGTCGACGATCTCGGTCCGCGTGATCTCTCTCGCGACGCCGGTGCGGAGCAGGTGCGGGACGTGCGCGGGATGGTCACCTCTCATATCCTCGATATACGCGTCGAACCCGCTGCTTGCCGGCCAGTTGCCATCGTCGAGGTGCGAGCTCGCAAGCGTCCACGCGTTCGTGAGCGTCACGTCCGCCCACAACTCGAGGACGCGTGCGTTCGGTCGGTTGTAGCTGACGAACTTGATCCGCACCCACTTGTCTTGGACGTCGCCGATGTTTCCGTCCTCCACCGAGGACGTGTACCCGCGGTTCTGGCTCTCGTGAAACAGCTCCTTTTGGAAGTTCACTTCGCCGTCGCTCATCAGCCAGGCTTTGTTCGCCGAGCCGTGCCAGTGTTCCGTCGGATCGGTCGAGTGCTGCTCGCCATTGCCGTACAGCACGAGGTTTTGATTCCCGCCGGTTTGCTTCGGAGACCGGATCTTGCACTCGATCGTGATCTCGTAATTCGTGTGCGGCTGGTGGATGACCCACGTGGTGTCGGTTTCGTTGATGTGCCACGAGCCGTCGGGGTTCTTCGATAGCGTTCCGTCGACTTCGTTCGACACCATGCCGCCGTCGAAGAACTCGAGGAGCGTAGCCGCGTCGGTCTTGGTGTAGTACTCGAGCCCGCCAGGCGCGGTCGCATACAGCTTCTTGATTCCGAACGGGTCGAGCAGCATGGCGTCGCCGTCCATCACATCCAGACCGCCGGAGTCACTCGATAGAGCGTCTGCTGACTGACCGCCGATCCCACCGTTGCATGCGGCAACAGCGAGCACTCCGCATAGTGCCAGCGGCTCGACGCCCATCGAGCGACGGTACCATGACGCTACCGGCGAACAGGCCGCCGGAATCAATGACCTTCGCAGATGATTAGCTAATTCGCTAATTTTATACACGCTGATTATTAGCTATCATGCTAATCGATTGCGCAGGAGGACACGCGAATGAGCGAGCACCACGACAGGCACCGAGAGAATCCCGACGCGCCCGTGACGAACATCGTCACGTACGTCCCCAAGCCGGGGAAGGAAGCCGAGCTGCTAGCGCTCGTGAAGAAGCACGAACCGGCGCTGCGCAAGGTCGGGTTGGTGACGGCGGAGCCGTTCAAGGTGTGGAAGGCGTTCGACATCCGCAAGAAGCGGGTCTCGTTCGTCGAGCAGTTCCAATGGAAAGACAGTCGCGCGTCCGATGTCGCTCACCAGACGCCCGAGGTCATGGCGGTGTGGGAGCCAATGGGGCCGGTTCTCGAAGAGCTCACGATCTGCGAGGTCGAGGCGGTCTGACACCCGCAGAGAAACTCGAAGCGCTCGATCAGGTGGTGGCGGCGATTGCTCATCCGGCGCGCCGCCAGATCCTATTGACGTTGCAGTTTCGTGGCGGCGTGGCTACCGCCGGTGAGCTCGCGAAGAGGTTCGAGCACCGATGGCCCACGACGACGCGTCATCTGCGCGTGCTCGAAGATGCGGGCCTGGTTCGCCAGCAGAAGCGCGGCCGGACTCGCGTCTACACGATCGTCCGCGAACGGCTGGCGTTGATTACCGATTGGATCGCGTGGTTCGCGGCGTGACGCTGCGTGCGACGATTCACTCGATGCAGCGTCCCAGCTCGAACAGCTGAAACACCAGCGCCTTCTCTTGTGGAGTCAGGCCCGCAGCGGAGCAGTCGTTCGGATAGGCGTCTCCTGGGAACGACGCCGAGCCGAGCGAGACGTGGAAGTCGGAGCGCTCGACTCGTCGATCACGAGCGGGGCCGTGTCGAACCCGCCGAGGTCCGCGTATGTCTTGACGTTGTCCATCGCCGCCTGGGACTTGGTCTTTGCTTCCTGGCTCGCTTCGCACGACATGATCACCTGATCGTAGGCCTTGAGGTTGTCGAGGCTGTTCCACAGCGTCGACGCGCTCTCTGCGATCACTCCGCCAGCCATGCTGGTGCCATTGCCCTGATACAAGTGAATCGCGCCGGCGCCCGCGCTGGTCGAAACCTCCGCGTCATCGATGCCGATCTGGTGCATCAAGCACTCGAGCGCGTCGCCGGCGCCGGTCGTGATCGCGATGTGCGGAATCTCGCCTTCGGATTGATTCCTCGGCAAACGAAATGCTCCGTCGGGAATCGCGGTGACTTGGTTCGCGGCTACCTGTTCGACCGTGATCGTCCGCCGCCATTTGCAGGTGGTAACGATGACGGGAACGGCGCGTTCGCGGGAACACCTTCGAGGCGAAATGCGCCCGTGTCATCGGTCGTCGTGGCCACGATCGCACCGCCCGGGAGCTCGCCGCTGCAGCGGTCGCACGTCGCGCCCGTGGTGAACGGTGGAGGAGTGCTCGCGGGCACGTACACGGTGACGTTAGCGAGGGGAAGCGCGCCGTTGGGAGCGAACACCTTGCCGATGATCGCCGTGGTCAGGGCGCCGCCGCCAAGGCTGAGCGTCGCATCGAGTGTGCCGACGCCTTCGTTCTCGACGATGACGGTATAGCGTTGCCTCGACGCCGACGGGATGGTGAGCCTCGGGGAGCCCGACGGACCATCCGAGTAGGTCTCGCTTCCCTGCTCGACCGTCAGCCCGGCGGCCACCGTCGGTTGCGCGGCTTGGCTCACGCTCACGTGCAATGGTCCGGTGAAGAAGAACGTGAACCGGATCTCCTCGCCGGGCTCGAGGGTGAACGGGATCGCAATGTTCGCGTCGGCCTTTCCGGCGGGGAGGTCTCCGAGGTCGCGCGTCGACGATTCTGCCGACGGTGCGCATGCTCCGAATGTAAGCGACGTCAACGAGCATGCAGCGCCAGCGAGACGGCAGATGAAGCGGCTGTGACGTAGTGAGTATCGGGTGATGACAGGCGTTGGGGCGCATTTGGATGCGCGGCCGTGTCCACCCACTGCGCCCATTCCTCGTCGCTTCGTTGGGCGTACGTAGCCAACGAATTGCCTGGCCATCGCAGCTGCCACGGCAAGCGACGGATCCGGCACGTGTGCGGCGTCGCGGTGTGTGCACCTGCGAAATGCGCGCTCGGCGTATGATCGAGGGATGCGGAGGTTGTGGCAGCGGTCACCAGAGCGGAGCCACCGCGCGGTCGTCGAGCTCGCACGCCTGTGACACTCCAATGACTCAAGACGCTGCGCGGTCTCCACTGCCCACGCATAGCGATCGCGCCACCGTCACGATCGCGATCACCACGTTCGTCGTGCTCGTCCTCGAGCTCACGTCGACTCGGTTGTACGCGTACATCGGTAGCGCACACGCGACCTCGACGGCGCTGTCGATCGCACTGCTCGGCCTCGGGGTAGGCGCGGCGGTGCGCTTACGGGTTCCGTGGCTGGCCGCACCGCGCCGCGCAGCGCTTGGGCTCGCCGGGTCGCTGTTGTGCGTCGCGTCGGCGGCGATTGCCGGCGCGTCGCTGCCGGTGTTGGTAGTCCTGTCATCGCTCCCGTTCGCACTCGCCGGCATGTTGGTGTCCGGCGCCTACGCCGCGCGCGGCAGGACCGTCGCGCGCGTGACCTACGCCTTCGATCTATTCGCAGCGGCGAGCGGTTGTTTGGTGGCTCCGCGTCTCCTCGGTCCGCTCACGCCGACCGAGATCGTGGTCGTGCTCGGTTTGCTGGGTTGTGCGCAGGCGGCGATGCTGGTCGAACGCCGCCGTCGCCTCGTGATTGCGATCGCGCTGATCGCGACGGCACAGGTGAGCCTGCTCGTGATCGGCCGGATGGGGTATCTGCCCGACGGGCCGCTTCAGGTGGTTCTGCGCTTCGATCCCGGTTCGGAGAAGGCGATGATCGAATCCGAGACGTCATCGCGTGATGTGCTGGATTCGGCGTGGAGTCCGCTCGGTCGCCTCGACGTACACCGAGCGCCTGCGGATCGCGGCGAGCGACTGGGTGTGTTCACCGACGGCATGAGCCCCACGTTCATGGTGAGAGCGGAGCTGGCGAACGTGGGAGCGTTCGAGGCCACGTGGGGGCTTCTGATGTCGTTGCCGTATCGAGCGCTGCGACCCGAACGCGTGCTCGTTCTCGGGGCGGGCGCGGGTGCCAGCGTGTGGCTCGCCAAGCGTCACGGCTCGTCGCGCATCGACGCGGTCGAAGTAAATCCGGCGATCCCCGGCGTGCTGGCGCGCTGGGAGCACTTCGCCGGCGACGTCTATCACCAGCCCGGCGTTCGGTTGTTCATTCAGGATGCTCGGCGGCATCTTGCGGACACGAACGAGCGATATGACCTGATCGAGCTCGCACTCGCGCTGACCGGCAACGCGCACGCCCAACTGGCGGGGATGGAGGCGCACTTGTACACCGTCGAGGCGGTCCGATTGTATCTGAGCCGGTTGACGCCGGCGGGCGTGCTGGTGCTCATCCACAGCGATCCGGGAAACGCCTATCGACAACTGCTCACCGTGCTCGAAGCGCTCGAAGCGACCGGCGTGCCTCGCGCACGTGCGCTCGAAGGGATCATCGTGCTGCACGATCCGCGGCCTGGGACCGCATATCAGTACATGCTGGTCGTGCGCGCGTCGCCGATTCCGCTGGCGGTGGTCGATCGCTTCGACGTCGCCCCCGCCGAGCTGCTGTGGGGTCCGGGCGATCCGCCGGAGCGGAGCGCTCAGTTGCTCGATCCGGCGAAGCTCGGCGCCACCGCGGATGACGATCTGACGCCGGTCCACGACGAGCGTCCGTATTTTTTTCAGAACACGAAGGGGCTACGAGCGACCGCTCTCGCCGAGCCAGGCCGGTTGTGGGCTCTCGCAGGTGCGCTGATGTTCGTGGTCATCGCGATCTTGGAGCAGCGACGTGATGCTCGACCGTTGCTCCGGCCAGCGGCCGTTGCGACCGGACTCGGCGCAGGATTCTTGTGCGCCGAGCTCGCGCTCATTCAACGGTTCACGCTCGCCGCAGGTGGCACGCTGCACGCGGTTTCGTTCGTGCTGTTCAGCTTGCTCGCGTGGAGCGCAGTCGGCGCGCTGTTATTCGGCGACCGCTGGCGCCGGCTCGCTCGCGGCGTCTCGTGGGCATGTTTGACAGCAGCGCTCGCCGTCGTCGCGACCGCTTTGCTGGTGCGAGACCTCGCGTGGCTCGACGCGATCTCGAGTGACGCGGGCCGGTGGCTCTGGATCGCGGCGATGCTCGCGCCTGCCGGTCTGGCGCTCGGTGGTCCGTTCCCGGTGCTTCTCGCCCACCACGGCGAGCGCGCTCGGTACATCGCGAGCTTGTGGGCGATCAACGGCGCCGCATCGGTCGTCGGTGGAATCATCGCGGTGCTGGCTTTGCGAGTCGGCGGCGCTACCGACGCGCTCGTCCTCGCCGCGGGGTTGTACGTGGTCGCTGCGGCGACGGCGCCCGCTGCGCCCGCCGTCTGACGCGGCGCGAATGCTTGCGGCGCCATGTTAAAAATTTCGCACAATGATTGCTAAGGAATTAGCACCGTGTTAATTCCTTAGCACTAGATGACCAAGCCCGATCCGCTGACGCGCCGCGAGCGCGAGATCATGGACGTTCTACATCGACGAGGGCGTGCGACCGCGCATGACGTGATGGCTGACCTCGCCGACCCGCCGAGCTATTCGGCGGTGCGGACGTTTTTGCGACTCCTCGAGGAGGGTGGCCATGTACGCCATGAGCAAGACGGTCCTCGGTACGTCTACATGCCGACCGCGTCGCGCCGAGAGGCTCAGCGGTCGGCCCTCGCGCATCTCGTCGAGACATTCTTTGGCGGATCCGTCGAAGCCGCGGTCTCGACGCTGGTCGAGTCGTCGAAACGAAAGCTGTCGACCGAGGAGTTGGAGCGGATCGCCGCGCTCGTTGCGAAAGCCAAGAAGGAGGGCCGCTGAGTGATGGACTCGTTGCCAATTCTGTTGATCGTTCGCGGTGCGGTCGTGCTCGCGCTCGCGTTGCTGGTGGTGCATTTGGCGCGGCGCTCGGCGGCGGCGCTTCGCCATAGCATCCTCGCATCTGCGCTCGTCGCGACGTTAGCGCTGCCGGCGATTCAACGCTTGGTGCCGGTATGGCACACCGGAGCGATATCGCTGGCGGGACCACCGACAGCCGTCGAGCCAGTGGCGATCCCGATCGCCGAGACCGCGACGTTCGTGGGCGATGCGTCGCCGGTTGTTGTTCGCTCGCCGCAGGCCTCGCCGATTCCGTGGCGCGGCCTCGTTATCGGCGTCTGGTTGTTCGGTGTCGCCGCGTTCGTGCTGCGGTTCGCGATCGGCGCGTGGCGGGCGCGCAGCATCACATGGCGCGGTGAGCCGGTGTTCGGTATCGGCGTCGTCGAGGCGTGGCGTGCGCTTGGTGGTCGCGGTGATCCGCCGCGCGTCGTACGTAGTGCCGAGGTCGAGTCACCGATCGTCGTGGGTGCGTTCGATCCGATCGTGGTCGTCCCGGTGGCGTCGTCGGAGTGGACGGTCGAGCGTTGGCGCGTGGTCCTGCTTCATGAGCTCGCACACGTGCGTCGATACGATGGCGTCATCAACGCCGTTGCGCACGTCGCCTGTTGCGTGCAATGGGCGAACCCACTGGTTTGGTTGGTCGAGCGTCGCATGCGCGACGAGCGCGAGCTAGCAGCTGATGATGCGGTGCTGTCGGGTGGGGCTCGTCCGTCTACGTATGCCGAGCACCTGATCGCGATCGCAAACGCGAAGCCGCCGGCGGTGACGGCGACTGCGATCGCGATGGCCGAGTCGTCTCGGTTCGAGACACGGGTCATCGCGCTGCTCGACCCGGGCCGCGCGCGCGGACCGGCCGGGACACGACGTGCGCTCGTCGTCGGAGCTGTGGCCGCGATCGTCGCCATGATCGTGGCGGGTCTGTCGCTCGACGGCGTGCCGGTGCGATCGGCAGTCGCGGGGCCAGCGGGCCGCGCTGCACGGACAGCGACCGACGCAGAGCTTCAGGTGGCTGTGGAGGCCGAGCTCGCGGCTGCGGTGTCCGCGCATCGAGCGGCGGGTGCGATCGCGATCGTGCTCGATGCGAAGTCCGGCGACGTCGTCGCTAGCGCGACCCGCGGCACCGGCGATATCCGCGCCGCGAGGCCGCCGGGATCGACGATGAAGCCGTTCACCTTCGCGGCCGCGCTCGAAGCCGGTGTCGTCACTGCAACCACCCGGATCGACTGCGAGGGCGGTACTCGTGTCTACGGCGAAACGGTCCTGCACGATGCATCGCCGAACGGCACACTCGACCTCGGTGGCATCCTCGCGGTGTCATCGAACGTGTGTACGGCGAAGATCGCCGAGATGATCGGTGATCGGTTCGCCGAGGCGTTGCACCGCTATCACGTCGCTGCGCCGGCGCGCATCGATACGCATTCGCTCGAGGGTGCTGCGATCGCATCGGGGCTGGGTATCCAGGTTGCCGCGCTCGATGTGGCGTCGGCCTACACCGCGATCGCTGATGGCGGTGTCTACCATGCGCGCGACGGATCGAGCGACCGTGTCATGTCGGAGCCTGTCGCGCGGACCGTGCTGTCACTCCTCGAGCGTCCCATCGTCGACGCCGGTGGCACGGCGCGCGCTGCGCGTATCGAGGGCGTGCGGGTCGCTGGCAAGACCGGCACCGTCAAGTCTTCGATCGGCAGGGGGTACTACGCGAGCTTCGTGGGAATCGTTCCGGCCGATGCACCGCGGTTCGTCGTGCTCGTCGGCGTAGACGGCGTGGACGGGCAAGGCGGTACGGTCGCAGCGCCGGTGTTCGCAAAGATCGCGGCGCGCGCGCTCGCGCGTTGATCGTCGACGGAAGCGAGTGAATGGCGGGTCACCGCGGCGCAGCTCGCGTGCGCGCCGCATCCTTGGTGCCGCGACCGCCCAGTGGTCGTCAGCGAGCCGGTTCGTCGAGGCATTCGAGCTCCTCGGTTGATGCCTCTGACATCACACGTCGGAGCTCGTCCTCGTTGCGATTGGCGAGCTCGTAGTCGCGTCGCATGGCCGCAACCAAGGTCAGATCCTGTGAACAGAACCGAGCGTTGTCAGCTTCGTCATCGATGGAGAATAGGGTCTTGCCATTCAGCAGTTGCACGCCACCTGCCCAGCCGACCGCCAGTTCGGGATCTGCAGGCTCGATCCGGCCGCGACGGCGTGCGAGCGCCTGGAGGATCGCGGACCATGTAGCGCCACCAGCTTGGCATTGGCGAGCCTTGAACGTGACGGTCGCAGCGGGACTGTTATTGCCGGCACTCGCATCGAAGCACTGAACCGCCGGTTCAGCGCGCTTTGCGCAGCCCGCTGCGAGCACTGCGATCAGCGTCGCGGTGTTCCAGGCGAGACGCTTCGCGTCGTGGTGCATCAGGCGTGTATGCGCGGTGCTCGGAGGCATTTGCAATTGCGATGTCGCACGGCTGTGCCTTGGATCACTCGGCATCGGCGAGACGCGCGAGGCGATCGCTGTCATAGCGAAACATGATCTTCCGCTGTCGTTCGGCTCCGAGCGCGTCATAGAGCCGCGCTGCGCCCACATTGGCTTCGTCCGTCGTGACGTCGATCCGCCCGAGCTCGAGTGCGATCGCCTCGCGGGCGAGCCAGCGCATCATCGCGCGACCGATCCCTCCGCTCCGAGCCTCGGGGACCACGAAGAGATCCTTCAAGAACATCAGGCCTCGCAGCTGGTCCCCCGGCCGAATCACGACGTAACACGCGAGCCCGATCGCGTCGCCGCCTGCGATCGCGAGCGCGAACCGTGTCCCTTCCCGCTCGCTCCAGACCCGTTGCACCATTCGCTCGGCCGCGGCAATGCCTGCACTGCGGCCGGGTCCGAGATAGTGCTGGTCCATGGCATCGATCAACGCGGCCACTGCGTGGAGATCGGGGGGAAGGGCTGCACGAATGACGACATCGGCGAACGGGTTCACGCACGCAATCTAGATCAGTTGCCGACGGCGAAGCGCGCGACCTGCCGCGCGTCCGCGTCACAGCTAGGCGGTACGCGCGATGCACCTCCGATCGACGGAGGTCCGAATGGTCAAGCGAGCTCATGCTGAACGGGGCGCACGGTGTGCGCCACCGACTCTCCTGCCGGCGCTGAATGCGCGTGGGCGGTCAGCGGGAGAGCGGCCATGAAAATTCTCATCTCTGGTGCAGGGATTGCGGGGCCGTGTTTGGCGTTCTGGCTTCGAAGCTATGGATTCGAACCAACCCTGATCGAGCACTCGCCGAGCCTGCGTCGCGGCGGATACGTGGTCGACTTCTGGGGCGCTGGGTTCGACGTCGCCGAACGGATGGGGCTCCTACCCGAGATCCTGGCGAACGGCTACAAGGTGCGCGAGCTTCGAGTGGTCGACCGGCGCGGTCACCGTGCGAGCGGGTTCGACGTGAAGGCGCTCGATCGAGTGACGCACGGCCGGTACACGAGCCTGTCGAGAAGCGACCTGGCGGCATCGATCTACCGTGCGCTCGGCGATCGCGTCGAGACCGTGTTCGGCGACAGCATCACGGAGATCGAGGATGCGGGCCATGAAGTCCGCGTTCGGTTCGAACGCTCGGCGGCGCGGTCGTTCGATTTGGTCGTCGGTGCGGATGGTCTGCACTCGAGGGTACGCACGCTCGCGTTCGGCAGCGACGATCGGTTCGAACGGTTTCTCAACATGAAGGTGGCCGCGTTCGAAGCCAAGGGATATCGCCCGCGTGACGAGCTCGCGTATGTGGTCCATCGCGATGTCGGACGCCAGGTCGGCAGATTTTCGATGCGCAACGACGAGACCATGTTTCTATTCGTGCTCGCCGACGACTCGCCCGAGATTCCCAGAGGTCTCGATGAACAGCGGGCGTTGCTGCGCGAGCAGTTTTGGCACTCGGGTTGGGAGTGTCGAAACATGCTGGCCGCACTCGACCACTCCGACGACCTCTACATGGACCGTGTTAGCCAGATCCGCGCGTCGCGGTGGACGCGGGGCCGCCTCGCGCTGGTCGGTGACGCGGCATATTGTGTCTCGCTGCTCGCCGGTCAGGGATCTGCGCTAGCGATGGTCGGTGCGTACATCCTCGCTGGCGAGCTGCATCGCGCGAATGGCGACCATCGGCTGGCCTTTGCGAGCTACGAGAACCGACTTCGGCCGGTCATCACTAGCAAGCAGAGCGCGGCGATCAAGCTGACGTCGTTCTTTGCCCCGCGGTCGCGGTTTGGAATGTGGGTCGGAAACCAAGTCATGAAGCTAATGGCCATCCCGTTCGTCACCGAGCTGGCGATCGGACGTGAGCTTCGAGACAGCATCGAGCTGCCGGCGTACGCCACGAGCGACCAGGTCAGCCGGCACGGCGAGGCGGCGGGGACCGAGAACGCGAGCGTCTAGCCCTCGGTGTTGCGCAAGAAGTCTGCGACCTCGGCGAATCGCGCGTCGAGAAACGTGCGGAGCTCGCCGAACACTTCGTGGTCGGTCAGCGCAGCTTGCATGCAGCGCAGCCATGCGTCGCGCATCGCGATATCGACCGGCACGGCACCATGACGCATGCGGAGACGGGGATGCCCGAATTGCGCGATGTAGTCGTCCGGACCACCGAGCCAGCCGATCAAGAACAGCGCGAACCGATCGCGTGACCGGCGAGATACCTTGCCGTCCGACTCGCACGGATGCAGCTGGGCCAGAATCGGCTCCCGCTCATCCATCACGTCGTAGAATCGCTCGACCAGCGCACGCACGCGATCCGCGCCGCCGATCAGCTCGAATGGCGTCTGTGAAGACACGCCGCCAGCTTAGCGTGAAACCCGCCGGTCACATCGATGAGTCAGTGTCGCACCACGCACGCAAGTCCCCGCGTCCCCACCCAAGGTGATTTCTGGCTCTGGAGCGCGAACACGAAGCCGGACGACGGTTGTCCGAGATTTGTCCGAAGCGGAATGTCGATGCTTCCCCCGTCCGGCGTCCGGTCGTGATCCGGACAAGACGTCCGAACGACGGACGCGATGGGGTGCAAGTCCATAGAACCGCGTTGCCCGAGGATGGCCACGGACTTGCTCGATAGCGCGCACGATGACGCAAGCGCGGCCGGTTCTACCGAATAAGAGCGCGATGGTGACGCGCGGATGCACGCAACAGCAGTTCCTGTTGCGTCCTGATCCGGAAACCAACAACGCATACCTCTACTGCCTCATTGAGGCGGCGCAGAAGTTCGGCGTGCAGGTCATCGCCGCGCAAATGATGTCCAACCATGACCACGAGCAAACCTTCGATCGGGGCGCGAACCTGGTGGAGTTCTATCAACGGTTTCACACCCACGTCG
>JBFXAI010000064.1:0-21723 GCA_050184455.1 Kofleriaceae bacterium
GCCATGATCGCCACGAGCGCCGATGATCGAGGCCTCCTGTCCGCACCACGGGTGCACGGGCAACGTGATCCGAATCGTTAGACCCGTCGTGCGAGCGGATCGATCCGCACTTTGTCTGTATCTAGGGCTGGAAGCGCCATGGACTTATCAGCACGCATGAAGTGCCGCGCACACCCAAGGTGCTTGCGACGAGGCGAGCTCGGGCGGCGGTCGCAGGGTGATCTCGGCTGGAGCCTCGTTGGGATCTCCCAATCCAACCAAATCTCCGACTCCGAGCTCTCCATCCTCCGCACGCGTTCGACCGCCCGCGAGCGCGCAGCGTGCTTGCGCAGCCGGCTTCGGCGAGCCAGCGCGCCCGGTTCGTGGCACCGCACCGGGCCTCGCAGCGTGGGATCTGTGAATTTGCGTTAGCGCCGCTTCGGGCGTGCGTAGCTCGTCTCGATCAGCAAGAGGTTGGTTTCATGGCTGTCGTCCCTAGACCGCGACCGGCAACACGCGCCGGCGCACGAGCTTGATGCTGAGCAGCCGGTACAACATCTTGCTGACTTCGAACGAGCCCATGCGCGACTTGCGAATGATGTCCTTCACGGTGTTCTTGCCGTTCACGAGCTCGAGCACGGCGAGCTCCTCGCGGGTGAGCCGGCCCCGGCCCATCTGTGCGACGGAGTCCTCGTTGCGCAAGAACACCACGTCGAAGTTATCGATCGCCCGCTCGATCAAGTGCCACTCGTCGACACGACGGTAGCCCTCCATCAGCACGGCTTCGACATCGAGCGCGAGCGCGGCATCGATCACCGAAGGTGGCAGCTCCATACCGGCGGCAAACCGGAATCGGCCGTGGCGCCAACGCAGAATCTCGTAGATCAATTCACTCGATTGGCGGGTCAGGCACGAGCGGAGATCGAGCTCCGACAGCATGCCCATCTTCACCATCTGCTGGCCGATCAAACGTTGATTGCCACCAGCGCGTGACTCGAGGAATTGTTCGAAGTCTGGCCGACCCATCAGCTCGGCATCGACGATGAATCGTCCGAGCAAGAACTCGTCGGGGACGCCATCGGCGATCGCCTGATCGACCCGGCCGCGTCGGAAGTAGATGTCGACCTTTGCGCCGCTGCGCTCGACCGTAAGCACACCGGACTGCTCCTGCACGTCGAGCAGCTGCAGCACTTCGGCGAGCGGAACCACGCGCAGGTCGCCGCGCAGCCCCGGGCTGCCGTCCCCGAACAGCCCGAGGTCGACGTTCGCGAGCAGGTTGGCGAGCACCGGACCATCGAGCGCGGTGCGCGCCACCTCGCGGATCGCCGCGGCATCGGTGGGCACCTTGGCGTCTGGATCTTCGGTCGCCGCCGCCAGGGCGAGCAGCTCGCAGACCCGCGCCGCGACGACATCGGTGATGTCTGTCCGTAGCTTGTTCAGCGCACTCGCTCGCGCGTGCGTCCGATCGGCATCGTCGTTGGCCGCGAGGTCTTCCCCAGTGACCAGGCTCGGACTCTCCTCGTCTACACCAGCACCACCGTACTTACCGATGGTGTGTTGCACTACAGCCGTGATCGCCTCCGGCGAGAACGGCTTCGTGATGTAGTCCACGATCCCCATGACCTTCACGAACCGTTCGCCAACCTGGTCACCTTTGGCGCTCATCAGGACAACCGGGATGTCCCGGAGCTTCGGATCCGCCACCAACTCCCGGCAAAATTGGTAGCCGTTCATCCTCGGCATCACGAAGTCGAGCAGGATCAAATGAGGCCGTTGGCCTCGAACCGCCGACAGCCCGGCCTCACCATCACCGGCAGTGGTGACTTGGTAGCCACCTTTGGTGAGCACAAGCTGAACGACCTTTGTAATGGTCGGACTGTCGTCAATGACCAGGACCAGCTCGCCAGCCATGTCGGTGTGCCCCTCACTCCGCGGCATACGCCGCGGGGATCGACATCTTAGGGGCTTCGATTTGAGGACTCAATCGAACCACTTCCCGAATTGGTGGCGGTTTATTGCCCGTGGTAGCCTCGACAGGCGTGGCGCTCCACGAGGGAGACCTGGAGCATTACCCCAGGAAATTCGGCAAGTATCACTTGCTGGGGCCCCTGGCTCAGGGCGGTATGGGTGCGCTCTATCTCGCCGTCGCGGGAGATCGCGGGCTCGAGCGCCTCATGGTCATCAAGACCGTGTTGCCACATTTGGCGGACGCCGAATACGTGGCGCGGTTCCGCGATGAAGCGAAAGTTGTCGTAAAGCTGTCGCACGGAAATTTGATCCCGGTGTTCGACGCCGGGCTCGTGGGCGGCGAGCTGTTCCTGGCGATGGACTTCGTCGAGGGTCGCGACCTCCGCGCGGTTTGGAACCGGTGCGCGAAGAAGCAGGTCGCGTTCCCGATCGACGTCGCGGTCTACATCGTGAAGGAGCTGTGCCGTGGCCTCGCATACGCGCATTCGTTCCCCGATCTCAACCTCGTCCATCGCGACGTCTCGCCACCCAACGTTCTGGTCTCGTACACAGGCGAGGTCAAGCTGACCGATTTCGGTCTGGCGTCGTCGACGCTGAAGCTCGAAAAGACCGCGCCCGGCATCATCTACGGCAAGGTCGCGTACATGTCGCCCGAGCAGGCGCGCGGCGAAAAGCTCGACGGCCGCTCGGACATGTACGCGGCGGCGATCGTGCTCTGGGAGTTGCTCACCGGCCGCCAGCTGTTTCCGCCGGGGAAAGACCAGCCGCAGGATCTGCTGGCGCGCGCCAAGAACCCCGACGTGATGCGTCCGAGCAAGCGCGCGCCGCGCGTGCCCGTCGAGCTCGACGAGATCTGCGTCAAGGCGCTCGCGAGCAAGCGCGAGGACCGTTACGCCGACTGCGACGAGATGCGGATGGCGCTCCAGACCTGGCTCGCGCACAACGCGCCGACCACCGACGGAACGCGGATGTCGACGTTCCTCCAAGACCTGTTTGCTGAGGACATTCAGCGCGAACGCGGCGAGCGTAACGAGTTGCTCACCCGAGTGCGGACCCGCGCACTGACGCTGCCACCCACCGACGAGCTGCGCCGGATGGTCGAACAATCGGGTTCGGCGATCATTCCGATGGAGGACTTCGACGTCGGGGCGACGGATGCACCGGTGCGGCGACCTGGGTCGATCGGACGGCGATCTACCGATCGCGGCGACGACCACAACGATCGCCGGCAGACCACCGATCGCCGCAGCTTCCGCAGCTCCCCGGCTTCGGGCAATGACAGCTCCGCAGTCGCATCCGCGACGGCGCTTGCAACCGCGCCGGAGACCGACGCCGAACCCGATCTGATCGGGCTCGAGATCGACGGCCGCTATCGCATCGTCGAGCTGATCGGCGAGGGCGGCATGGGCAAGGTCTATCTCGCCGAGCACATCGAGATCGGCAAGCGGGTCGCGCTCAAGGTGTTGCACCAGAGCTATAGCCGCATGCCCGATCTCGTGGAGCGGTTCCGCCGCGAGGCGCGCGCAGCATCGAAGATCGGCCATCCCAACATCGTCGACGTCACCGACTCCGGCACGACCGAAGACGGCAGCGTGTATTTCGTCATGGAGTACCTCGAGGGCGTCGAGCTCGGCAGCGTGATCGAACGCGAAGGCGCGATCGACGTCGCCCGCGCGCTCAGGATCGCAGGCCAGATCTGTCGAGCGCTCGCCGCCGCGCACACCCAGGGCATCGTCCACCGCGACCTCAAGCCCGAGAACATCTTCCTGATCACGCGAGACGGCGCGACCGACGTCGTGAAGGTCCTCGACTTCGGCATCGCGAAGACCACCGAGGCCGAGGCGGCGCGCGAACGTCGCTTGACCAGCCCGGGCATGGCGATGGGAACGCCCGAGTACATGGCGCCCGAGCAAGCTGCGGGACGCGCTGCCGATGCGCGCTGCGACATCTACGCGCTCGGCGCGATCATGTACGAGATGTGCACCGGGATCCCGCCGTACACCGGCGACAACTTCATGGAGATCCTGACCAAGAAGGCCACGGTCGATCCGCCGCACCCGATGAAGGTGCGCTCGGAGCTGCCGACGCCGGTGGGCGATCTCGTGATGGCCGCGATGGCGCGCGATCCGAACAACCGACCGCAGACCATGGAAGCGCTCGAGTACGAGCTCACCAAGTGTCTCGCCGGTCGTGGGGTCGCGGTCGCGCAGATCCTCGGCATGAGCAGTGACGCGAACATCGTCGCGTCGCTCAACCCAGGGTTGTCGATGCGCAGCCTCGACGATGGCATCGTCAGCACCCGCTCGGCGACCAGCTCGCCTGCGTTGATCCCTCCGCGCGCGGTTACCCATCCGGTCTCCCACGGCTTGCTGACCGGAGACTCAGGCGAGGTTGGCGAGGTCACCACCGGTGGCCAGGCGGCAATCGGTCGCGCGGTGGATCCCAGCACGAGCGGGCAGCTGCCACGCGCTCAGACCCCGCTGCCGATCCGCACGCAATCCGGCGAGATCCCGATCAGCGAGCCGGTGCTGATCCAGCGCAGCGCATTCGGAACGTTCGCGTGGTTGGTGCTCGGGGCGCTGCTGTTTGGCGGTGTCGGCGCGGTGGTTTATGTCGCGGTTGGCGAGCGGCAGTCTGCCGAGACCGCGGCGATCGCCGCGGATGCGGTGCCCGCCGCTGCGCCGGCTTCAGCCAAGCCGGTCAACGATCCCGGAAGTCGCGAGCCACATCAGCCGGTAACGAGCGGGGTCGGTGTGCCACCGCCAGTGCCGCCAGCGGAGCACCACGAGGTCGCGGGTGCTCCCGCCGACGCCGGCATCGACGCCGCCGCCAAGGACCCCACCGCCGATCGTCCGACGAGAGGCAAGAAGGGCAAACCGGCCAAACGTACCGCTGCAGCCGAGCCGAAGGAAACGGCGCAGATCGAGACGCTGCGCAAGCTAGCGACCGAGCAGGAACGCGCCAAGAAGTGGAACCTCGCGATGGAGACCTATCGCAAGCTGGAGAAGCTGAAAGGCCAAGCGGGATATGCAGCCTTCCGCATGGGCTGGATCCAGTTCGAGCGGAAGGAATACGACACCGCGTCGGGGCTGTTCCAACGGGCTGCCAAGACCGACAAGGGTCTCTACTTCCAGGCCACCAAAGAGGCTGGCACCGCGCAGCTCCGCAACGGTGAAGCCGAGCGTGCGAAACAGACCTGGCTGGGGATCTACAAACACGCCGTCGGCGAGTCGCAGGTCGAGCTCGAGCGAAAGATCGCGCAGGCCAACAAGGCGCTCAATCTGCCGGCGCGTGATGGTCTCTACAACGCGAACCCCTGACCGATTAGCTCGAGCTCATACCATCGAGCCGGCGAGCCAGTCCGCGAGCACGTCGACCGACGACAACATCTGATTGGCGCGGCGCAGCCGCTCCGACAGCGTCCGCACTACCTGGACCAGGAACACCGACGCGGCCACCGGATCGCTGGAGATCAAGCCACGCAAAGCGTCGTGCGGCAGACGAAATAGAAACGTCGCCGACATCGCGCTGACCGTCGCCGATCGTGGCGCCGGTTCGACGAGCGACATCTCACCGAAAAACTCGCCGCCGCTGAGCGTGGCAAACGTCTGGGTGCCGCGATGGACCGCAACCTGGCCCGACAAGATCAGAAACAGCGCGTCGCCGAGGCTGCCTTCCTCGACGATCGTCTCGCCGCGGTTATAACTCTCGACCTCACCGGCGCTCGCCACATGGTCGAGCTGCTCCGGGGCCAGATGGACCAACAGCGGATGGCGCTCGAGCAAGGTCGGATTCGGCACAGCCCCTAGTATCACCGATTCTATGGGCACGGTCCTGTCCCTGGACGCGGCCCAGGGTTACGGTCGCCGGATGACCGCCAGCGCAGCGCTGCGGATGTGGTTCGTAGCGACGATCATCGCGACATCGATCGCTCCCGCCGCCGCGCAGAACGTCGATCGTCGATACCTCGAAGAGGCAACCAACGGCATCGCGTTGCCGCTCACGCCTCTCGCCGGTGAGCACGACGCGAGAGCCGTCACCGTCAACCCGGGCGGCTTGACGTTGCTACGAGGTCCCGAGCTCGCGCTGGCGCTCGAGCTGCAGGACTCCGATGTTGCGACCAGCACCGGCCCGGGCGTCGGCGGCTTTCTCGCCACCGCGGTCGGCGGTCGATGGTACCCGCGGTTCGCGCTCGGTATCGGGATGGAGTGGCTATCGCCGTCGCGCACCCAGCTGGCGCCCGATCCTGGCGATCCGTTCCGGCTCACGCTGTCGTCCGCGACGTCGCTCGGTGCCAACGCCGGGCTCGGAATGTCGTGGCACCACTATCGCGACGACGGACCGCTCGATCGAGTCGATACCTTCGACGTCGGTCTGTCGATGCGCTGGGGCAACTACCTCGCGATCGGCGCGGTCGCACGTGATCTATCGAGCGCGTCGATCGCCGGTGCTCGGATCCGCCCGCGTTACGAGCTCGAGCTGCTGACGCGACCCTTCGCCACCGATGCCATCGAGCTTGCCGTGGGTGGCCGGCTCGCCGCGGTGAACGAAGACCTCGATGGCTGGGGCCGGATTTCGGCGCGGGTCGCCCGAGGGTTCTACGTTCACGCGGGTGTGGAGAGTCGTCAGGTGCACGCGATCATCGACTCGACGATGGGCCAGCGCGAGGACGAGGGTCGTGATCTTCGCGCGATGCTCGGCGTCGAGCTGTCGTTTGGACGGTCCGTGTTGTCTGCGGTTGCCACCGGTCTGCGTGATGACACCGGCGAGCGCCACGCACTCGGCGCTGGCTTGGTCGCACGGTTCCCGCTGGTCGCGCCGCCGTCGCTGCTCGGCCCTTCGGATCACATCGAGCGCGTCGAGCTCACCGGGACGATCGGTCTTCGCGAGCTCACCGCGTTGGTCGTGAGGCTGCGATCGATCGCGCGCGATCGATCGGCCAAGGCGGTGGTGGTGACGTTCGATGGCGCGAAGGCTGGCTGGGCCGGGTTGCAGGAGCTGCGCGACGAGCTGGTTGCGCTGCGCCGCGCCAACAAGAAAGTGTTCGCATATCTGGTCTCCGGCACCGGCCGCGACTACTTCGTCGCCAGCGCGGCCGATAAGATCTATGTGGATCCTGCCGGCGGGATCCGGCTGGTCGGGCTCGCTGGAGCGACGATGTATTTCCGCGGCATGTTCGACATGCTCGGGATCGTTCCGCAGTTCGAGAAGATCAAGGAGTACAAGAGCGCGCCCGAGCAGTTCACGGAGATTGGGCCGAGCCCGATCGCGAGCAAGATGATGGCGGACCTGTTCGACAGCCTGTGGGATCGCTGGATCACTCAGGTGGCGAGCTCGCGCAAGCTGTCGCCCGACGAGCTCAAAGCACTGATCGACAATGGACCGTTCAGCGCCGGCGATCTCGCCAAGGATCACAAGCTGGTCGACGCGGTCGCGCCGCCCGAGAAGGTCGCCGAGCTAGTCGCCAAGGAGCTCGGCGGGATGCTGCCGGTCGGTGTCCCGCTGCCGGAGCGCCCGGATCGTTGGCAACGCCCCGCGATCGCGGTGATCTACGTCGATGGCGACATCACCGACGGGCCGTCGAAATCGTTGCCGTTCATCGGGCGAAAGACCGCAGGCAGCGAGACCTTGGTCGGCGCGATCACCGCCGCACGTAGCGATCCGCGTGTCGGCGCGATCGTGCTCAGGATCGACTCGCCTGGCGGCAGTGCGCTCGCGTCCGAGCTGATCGCTCGCGAGGTGTTCGCGACCCGGGGCGTCAAACCCATCCTGTGCTCGATGAGCGACGTCGCGGCATCTGGTGGTTACTTCGTCGCGGCCGGTTGCGAGGTGATTTTCGCCGAGCCGATGACGATCACCGGCTCGATCGGCATTTTTTATGGCAAGTTCGACGTGAGCGGGCTCGCCCGCAAGCTCGGGATCAACATCGTGACCGAGAAGCGCGGCAAGCGGGCAGACGTCGAGAGCCTGCTGCGTTCGTACAACGAGGACGAACGGCTCGCGCTGATCCAGCAGCTCCGCTACAGCTACAGCCGATTCCTCGGCGCGGTGGCTGAGGGCCGTGGGATGAACAAGGACGAGGTCGACGCGGTCGGTCGCGGCCACGTGTGGACCGGCGCGCAGGCGCAGCCGATCAAGCTGATCGATCGGTACGGCGGGATCGGCGATGCGATCGAGGAAGCCAAGCGCCGCATGGCGCTGGCACCGAGTGCCAAGGTGCGGATCGTCGAGTTGCCGCGGATCGAGGCCGGGTTGCTCGGCACGCTCGCGTCACTGTTCGGCACGCACCAGGAAGCTCCGATGTCGATCACCGATCTGCCGGGCGTGCAGGAAATCCTACGCGGCGTGCCCGCGTCGGTCCTCGTGTCACCCGGCAGTGCTCAGGCTCGGATGCCGTTCGACCTTGGAATCGACTAGCTACTGCTCGCCGACGAACGCGCCATCTTCGCGGAACGTCGCGCGCACGGTCTTGGCGTCGCGCGTGAGCTCGAACTCGAACACGTTGCCCTCGGGCGTGGCCAGCCGGCGGGCGTGCGGGGCATTGCGCGGATACTTCGCGATGAACGACCGCATGACTTCGACGGGAATCTGCGCCCCGGTCACTGTTCCATCGGAGGAGTGCGCGGGCGGAAGGACTGGGATGATCCGCTCCGGTGGATCACCCTGCGGCGAGTACGTGCAGAACCCGATGCCCACATTGAGCAAGCCGATCAGGATCATTCCGCCGGTAACCGGGATCCAATAGCGTCGATGCTTGCGCGAGAACGGCCTGGCGCGATCCTTCGACACCTCGAACGTCTACCACGTCCGGTGCGGGTGCGACCTCGTCCGCGCTAAAGCAGCGACATCATGTCGCTTGGCAATGGAGCTTCGGCGGTATGGCTGGTCCCGGTGAGGTCCGGGAATGTGACGTTCGCGGCGTGCAATGCCTGGCGAGGGAGCACGAACAGCTTCGCGAGCTCCGCGGTCAGGCCGCGATCGCAATACTCGATGAACGCGTCGTCGCCGTGGCCGTAGAGCTTGTCGCCGACGATCGGAAAACCGATCGCAGCGAGATGCGCACGGATCTGGTGCTGGCGGCCGGTGATCAACAGGCAACGCACGAGGCTGACCGTGTCACGTCGCTGCTCGACGCGAACCTTGGTGATCGCGGTCGAACCGCTGGGGCCTGGGAGCATGCGGACGTGAGGCAACCGTGTCGGGTCACCTGGCTGTGATAGTCGCAGCGGCAGATCGACGATCCTCTCGCCATCCCATTCGGGAACCCCGTGAACCACCGCGAGGTACTCCTTGCGGACCACATTTTTCGTCGCGAACGCGTTCTTGATCGCGATGGCTGCGTCGCGATCCCTCGCCACCACCAAACAACCGGAGGTCTCGCGATCGAGCCGGTGGCAGATCTGAAGCTCGGGTTGGTCGGGAAATCGCTCCGACAGCACACGGGTCAATGTGTTGAAGTAGAACTTCGCCGACGCGTGGACCGGTAGCCCAGCGGGCTTATCGATCACGTAGAACCGAGGAGCCTCGAGGAGCACCGTGAACGTCCGCGGGCAGGGCGGCTCCGCGCGCGCGGGCCTGCGGATCACATAGTGCTCGCCGGCGGCCACGGTCGTTGCCGACTTGGGCACGTAGCCATCGCTGCGCGTGAGCTGCTGCTCGATGATCGCTTGGATCTTCGTGCGCGACAGCCGGGTGATCTGCGTCTTGATGAAATGATCGAGCCGTAGCCCCGCGAGATCTTGTGGAACGACGAGGTGACGCTCGATGATCTTCGGCGAGCCTGAAGCATCGAGATGTGATGTCAGACCCCAATCGATCGACGGATCGGCGCCCGGTGGCAACGCGAACGACTCGACTGCGTCCAGCTCGGGCTCGCCGGGATCGTCGTCGTCGGGGCGCATCGTCGCGTCACGCTTCGGCGGGGTCGGGGTCGTCGTCGACACCCGCAGCCTCGATGTCGTACTTCTTCATCAGCTTGCGGAAGTACTTGCGGTCGATATCAGCAGCGCGCGCGGCGTGCGAGATGTTGCCGGCGTTGCGGCGCAACAACTGAAGAATATAGTCGCGCTCGAACGCGGCGACCCATCGCTCCTTCGCGTCCTTGAACGTGACGCCTTCGCCGAGTAGCTCTTCGGGCGGAATCGGTGGAGGGGCGTTCGGATCGAGCGATACGACCGGAGCTCCGCCGCTCTGATGAGTCGCGGGACGGCGCGCGGCGGTGGGGCGTTGCTGGGCCGCAGCGGTGGGCGGTGGTGGCTTGGCCGTCCGGATGTAATCGGGCAGATCGGCGAGCTCGATCGTCTCGTTCTCGCAGAACGACACCGCGCGCTCGATCACGTTGAGTAGCTCGCGGACGTTGCCCGGCCATGGATAGTTTTGCAGCGCGGTCGCGGCATCGTGGCTAACACTGCGCACGCGCGGGTTGCCGTCGGGACCTTGGTTGTAGTGGCCGGTATCGAGGAAGTGCTGGACCAACAGCGGAACGTCGTCGCTGCGATCGCGGAGCGATGGCAAGTGCAGCCGCACCACGCTCAGCCGGTAAAATAGATCCTGCCGGAACCGCCCCGCGCGGACTTCATCTTCTAGGTTGCGGTTGGTGGCCGCGATAATTCGGACGTCGACCTTGCTCGCTTTGGTCGAGCCGACCCGGCGCACTTCGCGTTGCTCGAGCGCGCGCAACAGCTTGGGTTGAAGATCCATCGGTAGCTCGCCGAGCTCGTCGAGAAATAGCGTGCCGCCATCGGCCTGCTCGAACAGTCCCTGGCGCGTCATCATCGCGCCGGTGAAGCTGCCCTTTTCATGGCCGAACAGTTCGCTCTCGATCAGGTTCGGCGGCACCGCGCCGCAATCGAACACCACCAAGTCGCCGCGCGATCGCGGGGACAGCGAGTGGATCGCTTGCGCGACGACCTCTTTGCCGGTGCCGGTCTCGCCGTCGATCACCACGGTGGTCGCGGTGGGCGCGATCTTCTCGATGATCGCGTAGATCTCGCGCATCCGCGCATTACCGCCGATCAGGCCGCCGCAGTGGTCGCTCCGCGATGGGACGATCGTGACTTCTTCTTCTCGCGCGTTGAACCGCAGCTGACTCTGGCCGACCGCGACCGTCGAGCCCGGCTTGAGGAACGCCTCGCGAACGCGGACCTTATTGATGAACGTGCCGTTGGTTGAACGCAGATCGACCAGCACATAGCCGGAGTCCTCTTGGACGATCTTGCAGTGGTAGCGAGACACCGTGTCATCGGCGAGCACGACGTCGTTGTCGTCCATCGATCCGAGCCGGATCTCTTCCTTGTCGAACGTCCACTCCTGCATCGGATCATCGACCGATTGCAGAATGCACCGCCGCAGGTGAAGCGTCGGACCGCGGTCGAGATAGCTGACCTTGGTCGGCGGTACGAAGTCCGGAAACTTTTTCATGAGCGTAGTTGTTCAAGCATCATAGCCTCAAACCTGCGCCGAGCGCCCGTGGCGTCGCCGGATCGCGAACAAGGTCGCTCCAACCAGCAGTACAGCGACGGCGGTGCCGCCAATCCACAGCCGCGGCTGGGCTGATCCCGGTCGCGTCGCTGAGCAAACGGCACCGGATGCGAGCGGAGCATGGTCGCTGATCGTGAAGCGCAGCTGTGCACCCGGATCGGCGAGTGGGCCGCCTGGTCCTTCGAATCGGTACCCGATGTCCTTCACGTCGTGGCCAGCGATCCGCACCTGATCGATCGTTACGCCCGGCGTGTCCTCGGCGATCAACTCGGTCTCGCCAGGCTTGGGGAGCACGAACCGATCGCGAATCACCAGCTCGTGGGTTCCCCGCGAGCTCAGGCAGCGCACCGCGATCAGGTCGACCGAGAACGCACCTGCCTTGGTGATCGGCTGACCCAATCCGACCGACACGGTTGTCCACGTCAGCGGTCCCGATCTGCCATCCACATCGAGCTCCAGCGCCGCGGCGACGTCACGTCCCAGTCTGTCGCCGAACGCTTGCGCTTCTGCCTGCGAGATCTCGCCATCGCGGTCGGTATCGATCAACCGGCGAGCTTGGGCTCCCGGGACCTCCCCGAAAAATACGGTGTACGCGAGCCGAACCCGACCCGCTCCTGGAGTCAGCTTCAAATAGCGATTGTTGGTCTCGACCGAAGGGGCTACGTGTGCGCTTGCCGTGGTCGCAACCACGGCGATGGCGACGATGAAGCTCCAGCGCACGAACCAAACGTACCCGGGACGACCGCGCAACGCTCGGATGGCGGTCAGTAACACCGGGCGGTGGCGGTCGATTCTTCGTCATTGACCCGCGCGATACCGTCATGGTCAAGTCCCTCGGCGATGTCCCGATGGCTTGCGATCGCGGCCGTGGTGGCAGGGTGTGGTGATGACAATGGCGGCCCATTGTTCGAGCCTAACCCCGAGTGCGCTGGCGATCCGATCGTGGCGTTTTCCGGGACCCAGCCGCAGTTGATCAACTCGATCGCGATCGCGCTCGAGGAAGAAGGCTTCGATCTCGATGGCGACGGCGCGCCAGACAACAAGTTCGCGGCGATCGGTCCGACGACGATGGTCGGGATCCGCGACGCGTTTCGTCGCTACGACATCGTGATTCCGATCGAGATGTTCGATCTCGACAGCGCGACCAATGACGACTGCGTGAAGCTCGCGCTGTATCGCGGGGTCTATGCGAGTGATAACGACGACGATGGTGCCCGGCCGTCACGCCCAAGCGGCGATTGCAACGATCACGATCCAGCGATCCATCCCGAGGCGACCGAGATCGCAGGCAACCTCAAGGACGACGACTGCGATGGGCTTGCCGACGAGGATGGCGACGCGCCGACGACCAACGGGGTCGACGGCGACGGCGACGGCGTGAGCCCGATGGCTGGTGATTGCGATGACACCAACATGGCGGTTCACGTCGGCGCGGCCGAGCTGTGCGGCGATGGCCTCGACAACGACTGCGATGGTGTGGCGGATCGCAGCGAGGATGACGATGGCGTGGCCGTCGCATGCAGTCCGTTCGATCCGAAGAATCCGGTGACCATCCCGATCGATCCGAGCTCGTTCACGGACGGCCGGCCCACCAATACGTTTGTCGACGGCAAGATCACCAAGCGCGGTGATCGGTTCGTGCTCGCCGCGGGACCGACGTCGATCAGCCTCCAGCTGCCGCTCGGCACCGACGTCACGTTCGATCTGCGGTTGACAGGCGCGACCCTCGAGAGCGAGTTGGTCGATACCGGCGGCGTGATCACGCTGTCCAACGGCAGGTTGGGCGGGGTGGTTGAAGCGAGCACCGCCGATACGATTCGCGGCGCGCGAGTATCCGTGATCGGGCTCGAGCCCGAGAACTCGCTGCTCGATGCCGCGTTCGCGAGCGTGTTGGGGCCCGTGATCGGATTGCCCAAGGCGCCCGGCGAGATCAGCAACAAGTACACCGGCTGTCGGACGCCGGATATCGACGTCGATGGCGATGGGCTCGAGGCATTTTGCGACTCGGATCCGGACACCGATCCCAAGACCGTCGACATCTGCATCGATGGCGACGGCACCGAGATCAGGGATGAGCTGGACGATGCCGGCAACGTCACCATGCACTGCAGCCAGGCGATGGACGGCGACAAGCCGCGGTTCGTGGATGGGATCTCGATCGCGCTCAAGCTGACGACCACGCCGATCCAGGCGATCGTGTGGCCATGACTCGCCTCGTGCTCGCGTCCGCCTCGCCACGCCGGCGCGAGCTGTTGGTTCGCGTTGGCATGCGCGTCGAGGTTCGTGCCGTCGAGATCGACGAGCGTGCCCACGAGGGCGAGTCGCCGGTCGACTATGTGATGCGGCTCGCCCGCGACAAGGCACGCGCGGTCACCCGGCACGCCAGCGAGTGGGTGCTCGCGGCGGATACGACGGTAACGCTCGACGGGATGATCCTCGGGAAGGCGGAGTCCTCGAAGGAAGCTTCGAAGATGCTGCGCTGGTTATCTGGGCGGACCCATCAAGTGTTGACGGCATTCGCGCTGATCGGCCAACGAGGCGAGCAGACCGTGGTACGTGAGGGCGTGGTCACTACCGACGTGACGATGATCGAGCTCGCCGATAGCACCCTCGCCGACTATGTCGCGAGCGGTGAGTGGCAGGGCAAGGCGGGGGCGTACGCGATCCAGGGCATTGCTGCGGCGCTGGTGCGCGAGATCCGCGGCTCGGTGACCAACGTGATCGGGTTGCCATTGGCGGAAGTGCTCTCGGCGCTGCGTGACGCCGACGGTCCGCTGCCGCAGTTCGCCGCCGGGACGCCGTCGTGACCGACAGCGATGAGATCGCCGCGCGGTGGCGAGCGGTGCGGCAGCAAGTGGATGCCGCGTGCGAACGCGCTGGCCGCTCGTCTGCCGAGGTGACGATCGTCGCGGTGTCGAAGACCCATCCCGCGGCGGCAGTTCGCGCGGCAGCACACGTTGGAGCGACCGACTTCGGCGAGAACTACGCACAGGAGCTCGCCGAGAAGCGGGAACACGTCACCGAGGTCAGCTGGCATTTCATCGGCCGGCTCCAACGCAACAAGGCCAAGCTGGTCGCCGGGCAGGTGGCGCTCGTGCATGCGGTCGACACCGTCGAGCTCGCGACCGAGCTTGCCAAGCGCGCCGGTGGGCGCGTGCAACCGATCCTACTGTCGGTCAACGTCGCCGGCGAGCAGACCAAGGGTGGCGTGACGCTCGCCACCGCCGCGGCGGTCGCACGCGAGCTGATCCGCGTCGAGGGGATCCGGCTCGACGGCCTGATGACCATGCCCCCGCCGTCGGAGGATCCCGAAGCCAGCCGGTCCAGCTTCGAAGCGCTGCGCACGCTTCGCGGCGAGCTATCACAACAACTCGGCGTCGCGCTTCCGGTGCTCTCGATGGGGATGAGCCAGGACTTCGAGGTCGCAATCGCGTGCGGCGCGACCCACGTGCGGATCGGGACCGCGATCTTCGGCTCGCGCCCTCCACCCCCAGACCAAGGGTAATTTTTTTCGCAACCGAATAGCCCGCGACCCGCGACCAGACCGAAGGTACTTTGCCTCGCTCGCGGCTGCCGTGCAGGCGAAATCTTCGGCGCCCAACGGGAGCTGTTCTCTACTCAACGCAACGTCAGCCGCTGACCAGACTCAGGACGCACGTCGACGAATCCACCGGTGAGGACACACCGGGGCCGAGCAGAACTTGATGCTGACTGCGAGCGAGCGAGAGGGCGCGGCGCTAGGCCGCACCGACCTCGATGGCAGCACACCAGCGCATCCGCCAGGTGCCGGGTGGAAACACGGCCGGCAGTCCACGTCGGAACGCCTCGAAGGCCTTGCGGCAAAGCACGCGAAACGCGCGGTTCACGAGCGCTGGTCGCTGGTCGCTTCGCGCCGGTCGCTCCGTGGTCGCTCGCGGTACTCGCGGTCGCGCAGGTCACGCGAAGTACCTTCGGTCTGATCACCACCGGGTCACTTCGGTCTGGTCGCGGGTCGCGACCACGCCAAGCAAGAACCCTCGGTCTGGTCACGACCGGTCTGGTCACGCCCGCCCGGTCGCCGCCCGGTCACGTGTGTGGGTATGTGGGGCGGTCGCTAGTGCGAGCAGATCAGGGTCTCGCTCTGGCCGGCTTTGACAGTGAGGTAGAGCTCGTGGACGCCGGTGTAGCGGTAACCGATCGCAAGGGTGGTGATCCGGTGAAATCCGTCAGTGCATGGCACGTCATTGAGCGGCGTGCCTTCCCAGATGCCGATCACGCCGTGCTCGACGCCGTTGGAATCGATGCCGATGCCGAGGGACGCGCCGACGTACAACCAGGGATCGAGCTCGATGTAGTAGAACTCGTGGTCCAATCGGTGGGTCATGCCGACATTGACGCGCTCGGGTCCGATCCCGACGCCGCCCTCGAGGCCGATGATCAGTCGATCACCCGGCGGTCCCCACAGCCGGTAGCCGAGCACGGGTCCGAGTAGCCAGTTGCGCGCGAAATCGTCCGCGCGGGCAGCGGACGCCAGTGCACATACGATGATGATCGCGATCCCCCAGCGCATCTTGCGACACTAGCGTGTGCGCACCCGCGGATAACGGCGGACGCAGTCCGTTCACACGATTCTCACGCTCGCTGTCGCTCGGTCCTGGCGATTTCGCGACGCGCAGCGTCGAGCCTCATCGTTCGACGTGGGTTCCTCGACTCGCGCCGTGATAGTTTCGGGGTGATGGGCAGGGGGCAATGCCTTCTCGGCTTCCTCGTGGCGGCCGCCGGATGCCAGGCGACCGATCTGCGCGGTCATGCCCCCCCATGCATCCAAGGCTGGCTGGAATGCCGGGGCGAATGCGTGCCTGACGGCGAGTGTGGGCCGATCACGAGCACGGTTTCCCAATCGGGTTTCGACGGAACATGTGGCCCGGTCTCGATCGATCTGACGGTGCCCGAGGGCAAACCGTCGGCAGTCCTGGTCTCGGCATGTATTCGCTACCGCTACGGCCAGTCGTTGCCGCGGCCGACCGTGAGCTATCGAGAGGTGCCGCTCGACGAGCTGGGATTCGCCGACAGCCACTACATCACCGAAGACGTCGGCGGAGAGAGCATCGCGTTCCATTACCGGTCGGCGCTGTATTGGGCCGCCGGCATCCCGGGTGGCGTCGGCCAAGTGGTGAGCACGTCCGGAACTACCAACGGGAACGGCGAGTGCTGGTTCACCGCGTCGGCGTATTCTGGAGCCGCGACAGATCGCCCGGTGTTTGCCGGCGCGATCACGGAGCTAACTACCGCGAGGCTCGAGATCGACAGTGCCAGCGAGCAACTCGCGGTGGCGCAGTTGTGCGTCAAGAGCTTCGACACGACGATGGACTCGCTTGACGACGGCCTCGGACAGACACGCCGGTCGTTCGATCAGAGCGGCACCAACAGCGCGATCTCGGCAACTGCAGACAAACCCGGCAGCTCGCCCGTCGTCACCATGGAATGGACCGATCAGTCGGGCGTCTCGCAGACCGCGCGGCGCGCCGCGATCGGCGGGGTGTCGCTGCAACCTGATTGCCCGACGTGCATCCGGATCGCGGATCCACCCATGCGGCGCACGACCATCGCGAGCGACGATTTCAATCGCCCGGACGGTCCGCTGGGGGATTCCTGGCATGACGGATACGCCGATGAGTCACCACTGGCAATTGTCTCGGGACGGCTTCGCGTTGGAGGCGCGATGACGCACGACTCGATCGAGAGTTGGCACACCGGCACGTCGGCGCCTGACGATCAATGGGCGTCGGTAACGCTCGCGGCCCATGCAGGCAGCGGGCTGGTCGCCTCCGGGGTCCTGGTCCGCTGGGCCGACCCGCCAGAGGTAAAGGGCTACGCATGCAGAGCGGAACGCCAGGGCACCAAGGCATTCAGCACGATCCAGCGATTTGGCGACGGCCAGTTCAGGGTGCTTGCTAGCACCGATATCGTCGAATGGGCGCCCGGCGATACGATCCGATGCGAGGTCGAACAACACCTGCTGCGCATGTTTCACATTCGCGACGGCATCGAGACGTTGGTGCTGTTGGCCTCCGACTCCCAACATGATGGCGGGAGACCGGGCATCATCATCAACAGCGACACCCCATCCGAGGGGGAGCTCGACGACTTCGCGACGGGCGGCTTCACGCCGCCGTAGGCGACCTCAGCCGCAGCGGCTTCCGCCGATGCGTCATGGCGATGTTGACGCACTCCGGCGGATCCCGACGCCACCCCCCAGGCCAACGATCGATCACCTGCAGACCCCGTAACGCGATGGCCGAGCAGCGGCGCGGAGTCGCCGCTTGCGCGCGAAATCCTCGGCACCCACTCCGTTCACACGATTTTCGCGCTGGCTGGCGTTAGTTGTTCGGGCCGCCAGCCTCGGGCAGCTGGATGTACGTCGAGCGATTGGTCGTGCTGATCAGGTTCCTGGCGATCCGCTGGACGTAAGGCCATTGGAAAGCACGCCCCGCCGGATCGCTGGGTTCAGCGGAAGCGATCGGGTGTCGTCACCGGTCGACGCTAACTGCGCGACGCAGGCGAGCCGAGCGCGGTTTGGGGTCGGTTCGATGGGCCGGAGCTGCAACCCGCGAGACCGCATGCCAGCAATATCGCGAAGCGACGATTCAAGGAGCTCATGCGCGCACCCCCTCGTGGTTCGCGTGGATCGATCCCGGGGTTCACAATCCGTTCACACCGACGCAACATCAGCATGTGACGTGCGTCGAATCGCGCGAGCCGACTGCCCCGAACCGTGAGCGTCCTCGCCGCGACGTGACGGCGGAGAGCTAGCACGTGGTCGTCGGGACGCAGACGTCACTTCGGCTGCATCGCCGACGCGACTCGTTCCCAGGCGGCCGTGAACTCCGCATCCTTCTCGCACGCTTCGAGCGTCCTGATCATCTTGTCGAGCCCTGCGGACAATCGCATCTCATAGCGCGAGACGTACCATTGTTGAAACGCCGGTTCCTGTTCGGGGAACTTCGTACTTCCCATCTTACGAAACGCATCGAGCGTTGCCTGCTCGTTCTCGAACGCCGCCACCCGTTGCGTCGCCTGCGTGCAGTCGGCACCCGCTTTGCCGATCTCAGTGGTGATCCTCTCGTAAGCGGCGATCATCGCTTCGAGCGTCGCCTCCATCTCCACGGTCACCACTGCCGGACGGTCCGAGCGGACGGGTGGACGTTCGCTCGGCGTCTGCTCGCTCGACGGAGGCGCAGGGTGTGCCGATTCGGTCGGATCTGGTGCAGCCGGTTTCGGTTCGCTGGTCTTGTTCGAGCAGCCGGGCGCGAAGGTGACTCCCAGCCCGGTCAATACGCAGATCGTGATCAGTCGCATCGCGGCACCGTACGGGGGTCCGTGCGGCGCTGCATCGTGTAACCAACGAAATTGTCAGCAACGGCGTATCAGCGCTGGCCAACTAGCCGGCACCAGGGCGCGACTGCCGCTCGCGAGCTGCGGTCCGGGTGAGCTCGGGATGTCAGGATCTTGGCCCCATGTCGGATGCCTCTTGTAGGGTAGGGCGGTGCGCATCCTCGGGCTCGACCCTGGCAGCCGCGTCTGCGGCTACGGCGTGATCGATGAGCGAGCAGGCGAGCTGCGCTATGTCGAATGCGGCGTGCTGACGTCGCCTGCGGATCGTGCGATGGAGTATCGACTAGGCGAGATCGCGCGGGGGCTTCGCGAGGTGATCGACGAGCTCGTGCCGGATGTCGTCGCGGTCGAGGACGTGTTCACGCATCACAATCCACGCACCGCATTAGCGCTCGCGCAAGCGCGCGGCATGGCGTTGGCAGTATGTGGGCTTGCCGGGCTGACGCTGGCGTCGTATCCACCGGCCACGGTGAAGAAAGCAGTCGCGGGATCGGGGAGGGCTGACAAGGGTCAGATCGGCCGCATGGTCCAGGCGCTGGTCGGGCTGACGAGCCTGCCCAGGCCGGACGCGAGTGACGCGCTCGCGGTTGCGATCACACACGGTCGTACCGTGCGACCGACGGCAGCGAAGCTGACCAGCGCGGTGGTGAGGGCGCGGCTATGATCGCTCGGCTCGAAGGGACGCTGGTGCGCGACGGCGAGCACGTCGTCGTCGACTGCAACGGAGTTGGCTACGAAGTCACGTGCTCGGCGTACACGCTCGCGGCGCTGCCGAGTCACGGCGAACGCGTGGTGCTCAAGGTGTTCACCCAGGTTCGCGAGACCGAGATCGCCCTGTTCGGATTCATCGACGCTCACGAGCGCGGGCTGTTCGATCTGTTGATCACGGTCAAGAACGTCGGGCCCAGCACCGCGATCACGATCTTGTCGGGTTCGAGCCCGCGCGATATCGCAGCGCTGATCGCGCGCGAAGACGTCGCGGGGTTGACGCGAATCAAAGGCATCGGCAAGAAGACCGCGGAGCTCCTGGTCGTCGAGCTGCACGATAAGTGCGAGCAGTTGATCATGACGTGGGGCGCTGACGGCTCGATCCGGCCCGTTGCGGCGCCGGCCGGGGCGCCGCGTGCAGCCAAGCCGACGACGCGCCACCCGATGCTCGGCGAGGTGATGAGCGCGCTGGTCAAGATGGGCTGGCGCTCGGTCGAAGCCGAGCAGGTGGTGGCAGATCTCCCCGTCACCGACGACACCACGATCGAAGCGCTGCTTCGCCAGGCGCTGCGGAGCATGCCCAGGTAAGGTCGAGCAGTGGGACGGAGTAAACATGTCGACAGCGCGGGCGACCCGGCTGGCGCGGGCGAGTCCGATCGCGAGGTCGCGCCGGTCGAGCGATCCACCGAGCGGGCGTGGCAAGCCGCGCTTCGCCCAAAATCATTCGACGAATACATCGGCCAGCGCGATCTGATCGACAACCTGAAGATCTCGGTGCGCGCGGCCAAGGACAACGGCTGGCCGCTCGATCACTTCTTGTTCGCGGGACCGCCAGGGCTGGGCAAGACCACGCTCGCGCACGTGATCGCCAACGAGCTCGGGGTGAACCTCCACGTCAGCAGCGGCCCGGCGATCGCCCACCAGGGCATGCTGGCATCGCTGTTGACCTCGCTCGCCGAGGGTGACGCGCTGTTCATCGACGAGATCCACCGGCTCGCGCCCATCGTGGAGGAAAATCTCTATCCCGCGATGGAAGACTTTCGCTTCGATCTGTTCATCGGCGACGGTCCGCACGCCAAAGCGGTGACCATGCAGTTGCCGCGGTTCACGCTGCTGGGCGCGACCACACGCATGGGCCTGCTATCGGCGCCCTTGCTCGATCGGTTCGGGTTCAACTGGCAGCTGCGCTATTACGACCTGACGGACATGAAGGCGATCGTCAAGCGATCGGCCGCGCTGATCGGCGTGCCGATCGATGCCGATGGCGCCACCGAGATCGCGCGCCGCTCGCGCGGAACGCCACGGATCGCGAATCGGTTGCTGCGGCGCGTGCGCGACTTCGCGGCGGTCGAGCGCGACGGCAAGATCGATGGCGAGATCGCCGCGTCGTCCCTAGATCGGCTCGCAGTGGATCACGCAGGACTCGATGCATTGGATCGCGCGTACCTGCAGGTGATCTGCGAGCGGTTCGATGGTGGGCCGGTGGGTATCGAAGCGGTGGGGGCATCGTTGTCGGAGGAGCGAGGCACGCTCGAAGAGGTGGTCGAGCCGTTCTTGCTGCAGGTCGGATTCATCGCGCGCACGCCGCGCGGGCGCGTTGCGACCGCGGCGGGGTTTCAGCACATCGGGCTGGCTGCGCCGAGCAAGGCGCCGACCGGCGGCAGCGGCGGCACACAGGGTCGGTTGTTCTAACTGCGCTGGCGAGACCGCAGACGCCGCGCTCGGGTCTCTACACCGAGTCTTTGCGCGATCCGAGTATGGGCTGCAGGGTCATCGGCTGGCGGTTGCGGATGATCTGCACGGTGACGCGATTGTGCGAATCGACCTTGTCCATCGCGGACAGGATGTCGCCGGCGGTCTCGACGTCTTCGGTGCCGAGCTTGGTGATGATGTCGCCGACGCGGATCCCCGCGCGTTCTGCGGGGCTATTCGGCGAAACCTGCGCAACCAGCAGACCGCTGTCAGGCGGTGCGCCGTAGAAGCTGCGCAGCTCGGGTGTCAATCCCATCACCATCAGGCCGAGTCGGCTCTGACCGGTCGACCACTCGAATGAGTCGGTCACCCTCGGTGCATCGTCCGCATCGTCTGCGTCATCGGTCTCGAACCGATCATCGTCGGATTGTGGATGATAGGGCGGGACCGCGAGGGCGCTCGCAGGAAGTGCCGTCGCCAGTAGGATCGTTGTCAGTCGCATGAGTACCTCCACCAGCTGAT
>JBFXAI010000065.1:0-20053 GCA_050184455.1 Kofleriaceae bacterium
CGTTGCTCACGTCGATCGACGCGCCAGCTCCGCGGCGTGCGTCGACGAACAGCGTGAATGGACCCGCCGACAGCAGATGATCCAGCACGTCCAGGGGGGCGTTGCCATGTTCACCCACGTCGTGACCGGTGATCACGACCAGCACCACGTGGCTCGCAGGACGCGAGATCGTGAAGCTGGAGTGCTGGCCTTCGAACCGCTGGGGCAGGGTCAACATCGCCGCACCGTACAGCTCGTGAAACGGTTTGTCGACCGGCCGTTAGCTGCCGAGCTCGCGGGTCGCCGTACGCGACGTGGTCGCCACATTCGAGCGCGCGGGCAGCGTGAACTGAAACTTCGCGCCCTTGCCGACTTCAGCCTCCACCCAGATCTTGCCACCGTGCCGGAGCACCACGCGCTGGACGGTCGCGAGCCCGATGCCGGTCCCTGGAAATTCTTTGTCGGTGTGCAGCCGCTGGAACGCGCCGAACAGCCGCTCGACATACTTCATGTCGAACCCCGCGCCATTGTCGCGGATGAAATAGATCTGCTGGTCGTCTTGCTCAACCGAGCCGAACTCGATCGTCGGATCTGCCACCTTGGAGGTGAACTTCCACGCATTGCCCAACAGGTTTTCGAGCGTGATCCGGATCAGCCGCGAATCGGCGATCGCTGTGACGTTACTCTGGATGGTCAAGTGAACCTTGCGATCCGGATCCGCGCGCTGTAGCTCGGCGAGCACGGTCGCGACCAATGCGGATAGGTCGACGCGCTCCTTCTTGAAGTCAGAACGACTGACCCGCGACAGCTGGAGCAGATCGTCGATCAGCTCGGCCATGCGCTGTGCCGCGGCGCGAATCCTCCGCAAGTAGTCGCGACCACGGTCGGTCAGGTTCGGGGCTTCGTCCTCGGCGAGAGCCTGGCTGAACCCGTCGATGCCGCGAAGCGGCGCGCGAAGATCGTGGGACACCGAGTAGCTGAACGCCTCGAGCTCCTTGTTCGCGGTCTCCGCGGCGAGCGCCTGGCGTTGGGTCTCGATCAACAGCATCTTCGCTTCCTGGCGTGACTCGGCGACTTCGAACGCGATCCCCAACGCGCCGCGGACGCGGTTCATCAACGTGATCGTTCGCTCGCTCGGGGCATCCGCCATCGCGAGCTCGAGCACGCCCAGCGTCCGGGCTTCGTGGATCAACGGCACGAGCACATGATGATGAAGCGCGGCGCCCGACGATGGCTTCGAAAGCCCGTTGTCCGCGGGAAGCGGCTGCGTGCGCACCTCACCTCGGACTGCGGCTTCGCCAAGCACGGTCTCGCCGAGCCGAAACGACGCGATCGCAGGCGCGTCTGACTCCACGCCATAGCGCTCGACCAAGCGAAACACGCCTTCACCGTCGACCGCATAGATCGCAGCGCTGCCCGCGCCGACATACGTTGCGACGTGATGGATCGCGTTGTGGCCGAGCGTGACGGGGTCGAGCTCACCGGCGATCCGATCCGCGAGCTCGGCCAGGCCGGTCTGGATCCACGCTTCACGCTCGACCAGCTCGCGGTAGTCGCGAAGCCGGACGGCGGTGCGATTCGCTTCACGCGCGAGATCGCCGATCTCGTCACCCGCGGGGACATCGATCTCGGTTCCGACGTCGCCTCGCGCGAGTCGCTCGACGCCCTCCGAAACCGCGTGCAAAGACTTCACCGTGCGGCGGGCCAGCTGCCAGGACAAAAACACCATCAGCGCGAGCGCCAAGCACGCCACGGCGACATTGATCTTGATCGAAGTGTCCTGCGACGCGCGCGCGGTCTGAAACGCCGCCGCAAGCCGACTCCGATCGGGACGCGTGGCGAGGTCGAGTTGCGCGGCGAACGCTTGCTGGCGATCGCGCATCGCTTCGATCTTGGGACCGAGCTCGGCGGGGGATGTGTCCGATGCGAGCGCCGCCGACACCGCCCGGCCAACGTCGTAGTACCCGAGAAACGCGACCTCGAGCATGTTGGCGTCGCTGCCGTTGTCCTTGATCGCGCGCGCGCCGGTCTTTAGTCGTCGCACGAACTCGGCTCTCAGCTGATCGGCGTCGCTGAGCCTGCTCTCGTCCGCCGCGGTCGCCGCATCCTCGAATGCCTTGGGAATCTGCTCGAACGTGCGCTTGAGATCGCGGTCGAGCTCGAGCAGGGGGACATATTGGTTCTCGATGCCGGATAACTGTTGCTCGCTGCGCTGGCCGAGCACGAGCGCCACGATGGTGACCGCCGCGAGCGCGAGCGCCGCGAGCACAACGATCAGGCCGATCCGATGGCGAAACTTGAGCTGAACGCCCACGGCTACCTGATCCCGATCACCCGAGCGCGGCCTGGATCGGCGTCGACCGGCAAGTAGCCGACCGCGCCACGGTTGGCGAGCACGTAGGCGACGACATCGGCCGTCGACGACACCTCCGGTGGCGGAACTCCCTTGCCGGAGAAGATCTGCTGGGTCCAGTAGTTCTTGAGCTGCGAACGGGTCTTGCGCAGCACCTGATGATTGAACCGTTCGCGCACCGGGAACTTGTTGGCGAGATCGATCGGCCGCACGGTCTCGCCGCGCCACTCCGTCGCCTTCTTCAGATAGGCATCGCGCAAGAAGTCTCGGCTCACCGCTTCCGCCGGGTTGTCGGGATGAACGATGATCTTGAAGCTGGCCGCCTCGTCGGCGCGCGAGCTGGTCGCGAGCCCTGTCACCAGGGCTGCGAACACCAGCAGAGCGATTACCGGGCGCAGCATCGTGGTCCTAGAACGTCACCGTGGTCTTGACGAGGAATAGCCCCCAGTACCGCTCGGGCATCGCGTTATCTTCACCCTGTAGATCGCCAGCGCCGTCGATGAAATGGCCCTCGAGCTTCCATAGCCAATGATCGTTGACATCGAATCGCAACGTCGCTGTGAGGTCACGCTGGAACGCGCGAATGCGCTGAGGGAACCGCATCGCATTACGGCCTTGTCGATCGTGGACGTCCGCATGCGACACCGAATAGTAGCCGCCCGCCTCGAGCCAATCGCACAATCGATGGGTCACCATCCCGTAAAACACCTCGGACTCGAGCTTCGTCGTGGGTAACAGCAGCGGAAGGCTCGTGGTCTGACGCTGACGTACACGGCCGTATTCAGCGGCGAACAGCCAGTCCTCGCGGGTGTATTCGACCGACGCTAGCCACAGCCACAGGGGACGCTGCGACACCCGCAGCTTGCCGTCGTAGTCGGCCGGGACCAGCCCCATCGAGATCAATGCGTTGGCTAGCGCCGGATCGACCGTGAGGTTGAAGTCGATCGAGGTGCGGATGTAGGTGCCACCGACCCGCAGCCCCTCGAGCGGAGTGATCCAGAACGCTTGGGCGCCGGTGACATATTTTGTGTCGATGCTATCGAGCGTCGCGCCGGCCACGTTGAGGGCGTTCTCGGGGACGTTGAGCGTGCCGAACCAGGTCTGATATTCGAGGTCGCCGGCACGGCCGATCGACTTGTTGCCGTACAGACCGAAGCCTGTGTGGGCGAGCAGGGCACTGCGGTTGCGAAGCGGATAGACAGACTGCGGAGTGAGGATCGAGACCCGCGACGCATCGACGTCCACGAACTCGTTGTAGAGGCCGAACGGCATCTTGATGACGCCGGCGCGCATCCCCAGCCAGGGTCGCCAGCGATAGTCGAGGTACGCCCAGTCCAGACGCGGGGGCAGATCACGGAACCGCCCGACGTCGCGACCGAAGAGTTGGATCCCGGCGCGCAGCCGGTCGGCCACCTCGGTCGAGACGTTGAGTCCGGCCTCGAACATCGCGACGCTGCCGCGCGATGACTTGCCGATGTATTCGTTCGCGGTCGAGAGGAACGCGCCCTGGCTCACGAACCCGTGGATCTGTAGCGCCTGCGGCGCATCGAGCAGACCGTCGACCAGATCGCCGAGCCCGTCATCGCCGCCTTCGTCCGGCCGCACCGGATCGCCCGCGGTTGCCGGCGGTGCGTCGGTCGCAGGTGATGGCGCGGGCTCTACCGATGGAGCTCCAGAATCAACTGGCGGTGGCTCGGAAGTCGGAGGCGCCTCACTCGAAGGCGCTGGCGCTGCGGGTGGCGTTGGCGTTGGCGTTGGCGTTGGCGCTGCGGGGGCAGGCGGCGTTGGCTCGCCAGGTTGTGCGCGCGTTTCACCCGCATGAACGGTGAGCGCAGCTACCGCGGTGAGCAACGACAGGATGAGTTGGTAGTGTCGCCGCACGTGATGTTCTCGAAGCCCGAGCGAGCCTCCCCGAATGCTCCGACGTTAGCTCCGGACTGCGGCGATTAGAAGCTCGTGGCAAGCCGAGCGGGATCTATCGCTCGGGTGGCTGATTGAGCACCAGCCAGTACATCCCGAGCTGGCGGGCCGCTTCGAGGAACTGTCCGAAGTCGACCGGCTTGCGGACGAAGCTGTTGGCGCCGAGATCGTAACTGGTGACGATGTCGCGCTCTTCATTGCTGGACGTTAGGACCACGACGGGCAGCCGGCGGGTGCGTTCGTCGCGGCGCATCCGCTTGAGCACATCGAGTCCCGTGACCTTCGGCAGCTTGAGATCGAGCAGCACCAGCGTCGGAAGGGCATTGGGGTCGCGATCTTTGTGCGCGCCCGTGCAGAACAGATAGTCGAGCGCCTCTTCGCCGTCGGTCGCCAGGACGACGTCGTTCGCCATTTTGTGACGCTCGAACGCGCGCAGCGTGAGCTCCGCGTCGTCGGGATTGTCTTCTACGAGCAAGATGGTGCGGGGGCGAGTCATGGGGGGCGACGTCTCTAGCGTAGCTCAGAACGCGGCGCCGCGGTCCATTTCAACGAGCGATGAACGTCCCAGACATCGGGATGCCGTCAGCGCAAAAATTTTCCGGCGCCCTCGCGTAGTTCTCCGCGGCGAATGTAGCCAGGTAGGGGTCGACGCAACCGGCCGTGTAGATCTTGCCCCAGGCGACCGCCGCGACCTGCACGCCGTCTGGAAGCCGATCGTCGTATGCGACCAACATTCGATTGTAGATCGGTGCCTGACACATCGGATCGATCGGCTGCGATCGGACGAGCTCGGTCAACGCGTCGACGACCGCCGGACACGCCTCGACGCAGCGGTACAGCAACACGATGCCGCCGTGCTCGGCGTTGTGGACGTAGTAGCCGCGATCGAGCTGGTTGTAGCTGCGGTTCCAGCCGGCCCACGACGGATAGTGCATCCCGGTCGCCGGTGGGTTGGACGGCCATTCGATCGGCGTGCCGACCGGGACATGAATGCCGGCCTGCTGGACGACCGGCGAGACCAGTCCGTCGCAATCGCCGACCTGAACCGGCTCGGTCCACGCATCGGGTTGAGTGCCGCTGGGCGAGCCGCACGCCGCGCACACCAGGATGCTCGAGCACGCGGCCAGCCTCATCGGCTCTACGATACCCGACGATCAGTGCGGTGGGATCGCGTAGCCCCTGGCAGGGAACGGATCGGCGGTATCGCGCCGTTCGAGCTCCCCGCGACTCCACTCCGCGCCATGCTCAGCTCTGGGTTCGGCGCCGCGCTCGGCGAACACTGCGAGCCCGATGATCCCGACGTTGCGATCTCCTGCGACCTGCGCTGCATACGACTCCGCGACGCGGCCGAACCGAAATGCGGCGACCGCGTCGTCGGAGGTGCGAAACCCTTCGATCACCAAGCGGGCGTAGGGCTCGACGAGGTAGCCGCGCCGATTCGGATCGGCGGGTCGACCGTCGATGACATCGAGACCATCGACGGATGCGACCACCTCGAATCGTGCTGGCGTGTCGTTCCTCACGACGATCGTGTAACGCGTGCCATGTTCGCCAACGATCAGCGCTCGCCCTCGCGCGTAGTACCCGGGCAAGGTGCGGCCCGCGTCGTCAACGAGCGCGACCGAGAGCGCGCCATCACCAGCGGGTACTTCGAGCGGCTCGGCTTGCGATCCGAGCAGGTCGGCATGGGCGCAAACACCTCCGGCATCGTTGTAGTGCAGCGCCACCTCGGCCCACGGCGCGCTCGACGCACGGCTGAATGGCACGAACGAGATCGGTGCATCCAGCGATTCCCCCCACGACGTACCCAGACCCGGACGCTCCGTCGTGGGCGCGTTCATCCTCATCGCGCTCGCCTGGACCGCCGGGGATGGCCGCGGCGCAGTCCCGCACGCATTCACCAGCGCGAGCGCAAACGGGAGCCAGCAGACTCGAGCGATTCGACCGACCGCAGTGGATGGCGTCATGCCGATCGAACGCCGCAAGCCTCGTCGGACTTACGGGGAAACTCAGCTGTAAGGATTCACGTCGGGATGCGTTACGGACGAGGCGTCGCTGGTGCGCTGGCGTGGCAGCGGGTGCAGTTGGTACCCGTCAGTTTGAATGCCGTGGCGCCATCGTGACATGGGACGCACGTTGCCTTCGCGGGTGCTGCGAGCTCGATAATCGATGATGAGGTGAGGTCGGTGTGGCAGCGTTCGCATGCCACCTCCGAGCCGTCGCGCGCGGCGGTGTGTGGATCGTGATCGAACGACGCGCGCACCGACCACGGAAGTGTGGTTCGCGCTGCCAATCGCTGACTCGCGAGCCCGAGCTGGTGACAACCGTCGCATGTGGTGAAAGCCGGCGCCGGCCCACCGCGCACGACGTGGCATGCCGCACCGGTGCAGGCGCGGTGGCCGCGCGGGAGGCGTCGTTGTTGGGTTGGCGTCGTGAGCGAGTGACAGCTCGAGCAGCTCATCGCGTGCTTGCGGTGGTCGAGCGTGGCGCCGAACTCGGTGCGCTCGGGAGGCAGTCGATCGGCCACGAGCGATCGCCACGGCTCGGTGGCGTTGTGGCACGCACCGCAGATCGCCGGCGACCGGTTTCCGAAGTCGTCGGCATGGCACGGTACGCACGGCTGGTGTCCCGCCTTGATCACCTCGCCCGTCTTGGTGACCGGATGACAGCCGATACACGCGAGCTTGGTGTCGGCGTGTGTCGCGTGGGAATAACGCGCGGTCGGACGCGCGACCTCGAACCCGCCCACCGGCGCGCGGTGGCACTTGCTGCACGACGCCGTGATGCCAAAGCTCGCCTTTGCGTCGTGACATCCAGCCACCGCACAGCTGGCTGCGGTCGGACGCGGCAGGATGTTGTCGTCGGTGTCGCGAATCGCGGCGTGGCAGGTGACGCAGCGACCGCCGGCGCCGCCGCGAGCCGCGTGGCTGTCGTGCGAGAACGTCGCGGTCACCGTGTTGATGCGAACCTCGAGACGAGGCGGCTCTGGTGCTCCACTGCCGGGTTGGTGACACGTCCGGCACTCGGCCATCGCAGTGCCGCGTCCCCTCTGCTTCGATCCATCGTGGCATCCAGCGCACCGCGTGTGGCCAGCTGCGCGGCGGTTGCTGTGACAGTTGCTGCACGACACTTCGCGATGCGCCTTATGGCCGACCGCGAGCGCGAAGTCGGCACCGAGACGGTATGGTGGGAACGCAACCTCGATCCGGCGGGTGACCGGGGCGTCGAGCGCGGAGTCGGGGTGGCACGCCACGCACACGGCACGTAGCTCGCTGGCGATCGTCAGCTTCGTGCCGCGCTTGCTGGCTGGAGGCTTGCCGCCGTGACAGCTGGTAAAGCACGCCCGGTGGTCGGGGCGGCCGACCAACGCGCTGGCTTTGACTGGATGACACCGGGTACATGCGATCGGCTCGGCGCCCGACACCGCGACGTCGCGATCGTGGACATTGTGATCGAATCCAGCGGCGCCGCCGGCGATCGCGAGGCGAGATCCCAGCCAGGCGACAACAACGATCGCGCACAGCGGGATCGCTCGCCACACCCGCCGTCGCATCAGTACACCCCCGACATCATCAGCCGCAGCGACTTGTAGCCGAGGATCTCTGGCGCGGTGTCGAGCTGGCTCGAGGCCTCGAACGTCCCGAATAACCGGACCCGATCGCCAACCCAGGCGTCGATCGTGAATCGTCCACCCGCACGGATGTCCGAGATCAGCAGCTCGTCGCGCGGCGAGTCGGGCGTGACCGCTGGGTAGTAGATCTTGTCGAACCGCGTCCTTCGCCCGTACGCCTCGGCGAGGGCGGAGAACCGCCGGGCACCGAGCGTCACCTTGATCGACGCGCCGAGCTCGGTGAAGCCGTCCTCGCCCTGAGCGGCGCTGGTCGGCAGCGGTTGTGCGCCCGCGACGTCGACGATCTTGTTGTCCATCGGGATCCGATCGATCGATCGCACGAGCACCGAGCTGCCGAACGCGATGGTGCGGCGCAACCGAACCTCGAACCCGCCACCGAGCTCGCTGTATGGCGCGGAGAACGTGCTGCGCGTGGTCGGATCGGCCTCGTCGCTCAGATCCGTGCTGCCCGCGGCACGCGCATAGAGGTCGACGTTCTCCGCGATCAACGTACCGGCGCGGACCGATCCGAGCAGCTGCGGCAACACCGGACCGAGATCGAGATAGCGACGCGCGGCGCTCGGATCTGGATCGGGCACGATCAGCGAGGGATCCCAGAGCCAGTCGAACTGCGTGCGTCGGGTGACGTCGAACACGATATTCGTGACCTCGCGGAAGCGCGTGCGGACCTCGATGCGCTGGCTCGCGTTGTGCTCGTTCAAGCGGCGTAGTTGAGCGATCACCGCGATGTCGCTGCGCGGACGCCAATCGGCTTGAAACAGCGTGCTCTCCGACGCTGGCTGGGGCGCTGGGCTCGAGGTTGCGCCGTGCCGGAGATATTCGGCTTGGACCGCGATCGGCACCTTGGCCGAGAGTCCGCGCAGATCGAACCGACCCGATGCCCCGACGACCGACGGGCGGACGTCGGGCTGGTCGCGCGTGTACTCGGAGTGCCGCACGCCGCCGTAGATCGACGCGGATACCACAGGGCCGTCGTAGGCGAGCAAGCCACCGTCGAGGTGCACGATCCATGGCCCGTAGATGTGCTGGCTCCCCCCGCGCAGCCGCAACTTCGATAGCCCCCATGACCGCGGCAAGAAGTCCTTCGCTTCGGCCCAGCCATAGCGGAGCTCGACGCCACTGCGCTCGAACCACGTCGCGATCGGCGGCGCGACCGGTACCCGAAGTGGATTGTTCATCGCGTCGAGAATCGTGGTGGTCTTGGTGCGCGCGGCCTGCATCCGCACCGCGAGGTAGCTCGATAGGCTTGCGAGCCCGACACCTCGGGTGCTGAGGAACGCCTCGCCGAATCCGTAGGAGCGCAGCGTCGAGAAGTCACGTCCGCTGACCGGCTGCTTGCCGTCGAGCGATGGGCGCACACTCAGCCGGGCGCCGTCGAGTTGGTAACCGAGGTCGATGGTGAACGAGACCGGCTGCCGAACGTCTCGAAGCGCAGTGACCTGTTCGGGTGGCGGCGCGATCCGATCGACGGCCGCCGGTGGTGGAGGCGGCGTATTCGCGGCAGGCTTGGCAGCTGCAGGCTTGGCCGGCGTCGCCGCCGCGACCGCAGCGCGCGTCCGCATCCGCAAGTCTCGGGGTGGCGGCTCGTGGGTGAGCACGAGGCGAGGATCCGGACGCGCAGGCCGCACGGCGACCGTCGTCGCGATCACCGGACCGAGCACGAGCCATGTGCGAGGCGCGGTCATCGCGGCACCTGCGCATGACAGGTGTCGCAGAACGACTGGCCATGACACGTGATGCACGCGCGCACGTTGATCCGCGCTTGTCGCCCGTGCTCCGCCCCGAACGTCCCGAACAACCCGTGCGAGCGCGGTCGTTGCGCGTGACACGCGGTGCAGAATTCGACGACGTGACAGCGTGCGCACCGCGTGTGATCGGCGGCAGCCTCGGCTCCGTGATCGAGCTCGCGCCAGGTGATCCGATGATCCGCTGGCTGCATGGTCTGATGACACTCATCGCATGCCTGGCGTGGGTTGCCGGACATCCGGGTGTGGCACCCGGCGCACCGCATCGCGTCGTTCTCGGCGACCACGGCGTGATCGCGCCGGAACGCCAACGTGTGATCGAGCGGGCGCTCGGTCGCGGGCAGATGGCTGCGTGGAGCGATCGCGGTGAGCGTGCCCGTCCGCTCCGCGTGGCAGGTCTCGCACGCGCGCATGTGAAGCTCGCTGGGTGTGCGGTCCGCGTCATCGTGACAGCCCACGCAGCTCTCGACGCGCGGCGGCGCATGATCGCCGTAGTCGGCAGCTTGGGCGGTTTGGGTGTGGCAGGTCTCGCAGCGAATCACTGCGCCGCTGCGGTCGGTCTTGTGGCGATCATGATCGAAGCGGAGGTCGCCGCGGATCACGCGCTTGCGGACGCGGACGCGCGTGCCGGCTTGGTGACATCCCGCGCAGTCATCCATCGGTGGCGCGCCCGCGAGCTTCGCCTCCGCGGCGTGACACCGCGAGCACGTGGCGTGGTCTGGCCGTGCGCGCTCGTCGCCCCGGGTATGGCAGTCAGAACATGCGACGTGAAACCCGACGCTCGCCTCGACCTTCGCGGCATCGAGATGACGCTTGTGGGAGAACTTCGATGGCAGCGACAGCCACGCATCGTCGATCGGATACGGCTTCAACGGGGCGGACAACGGCTGCGTCGTCACCGCCGTATGGCAGACCTCACACAGCTTCCCCGGCGGCTTGAGGAACTCGGCGCGGTGACAGGCGCCGTCGTCGCACGGCCGGTGATCGTCGGCGCCGGGCCGGTCCGCGGATCGATGGCAGCCCACGCATGGGATCTGCGCGTGCTGGACATGTGACAGACGCGTCGGATCGGTCGGCGGCGCGGGGGCATCGGCACGGCGGGCCCGCGAACATGCGAACCACGTCGTCGCCACTAGTGCCACGACGATCACTAGACGCGTCAGCATCCCCGACGACGACACGCTAACACGGGGACCCACGCGTGATCAGGGATCGAGCTGGCAGGTTCGTGTCAGCGGGTGCAAGCGATCGCCGGTGACGCCAGCGACGCGACGGCTCACTGCGCGACGGCTCACTGCGGCTGGGCGAGATACAGCCGCGCCAGATCGTACTCGGCGTCGAGGACCACCCCGGCGGTCACCACCTGTCGCAAGCGCTCAGCTCGGATCGCGGGCGTCGTCGCCGCGGGATCGATCGCGAGCACCGCCCCATAGAACGCGAGCTCCGCTTGGCGCGGTCCGGTGGTCGCCGCGGCGGCGAGAGTGGAAAACGGCAACCGGCCGGTCGCTGTACGTGCGATCAGCTCGGGCCAGGTGTCGCCGTGGCGGGTGGTCAGATAATCCTGCGCGAGCGGATCGGGCGGTTCGCCACGCCGCTTGGCTTCGCCGACGATCCATAGCGACATGTAGATCTTGTAGAGCTCGCCGACCGCGGCGGCGCCGAGCCCGCGGTGGTAGGCGTCGATCGCATCGCGGAACCGGCCGGTTTGAATCAGGAACACCACCGCGCCGGTCACGATCGTCGGTGACGCGGCGTCGATGTCGACGGCGTCGAGGACGAGCTCTACCGCCCGGGCGGGTTCGTTCAACCACCACATCGCGCGTCCCATATCGAGGTAGCGCTCGGCGGCGATCGCCGGCGGCAGATCCTTGGTCTCGCCGAGCGATGCCCACCATCGAAGTCCCGCGACATAGCGCGCGGTGGCCTCGCGATGCTTGCCAGCACCGCGCAGGGCGTCGGCGGCAAGCCGCTCGAGCTTCGCGCGGTGATATCGATCGTCCTTGGTGCCCTCGCCGAGCAGCGACAGGCCGGTCGCCGCCCATCGCCGCGCATCCGCAAACTTCGAGGTCTGGACGTCGATCGCCGTCAGCGTTTCGTACGCGTCGATCGACGGCGAACGCTCCAGAGACGCGGTCAACGCATGGCGCGCGTCCGCGATCAGGCCTTGGCTGGCGAGCCCGCGGCCGAGCGCGGACTCGGCGAGCGCTGCGGTCTGCTGCCATACCGCGTGAGGTCGCTGCTTCGCGCCGGAGTCGGTGCGTGCCAACACCTCGCGCCACGCGGCATTGGCCGCGCGTGGTCGCCCTCCAGCGGCGAGCCGGGCGATCCGTTCGCCATACAGCCGGCCGAGCCGGAGCAACACCGTGGTGTCGAGATCGCGCGAGGTGTCGAGCGCGCGCTCGTACAGCGTGATCGCCTGGTCGATCCGCTCGAGCGCGTAAGCATCGCCCGCGGCAGCAACCAGAAGATCGGTGCTGGCCGGGAACTTCGCGAGACCAACAAGACAGATCGCGAGCGCTGCCGCGGGATCCGGTGCGTGCTCGGCGGAGCGAACCTTGTCGGCGAGATCGCCGTAGGCGGTGGCCGTCGGATTGACCGCGATGATCTCGGCGTGGACGGCGAGCTCGCGATCCGAGCCGAACCCGTTGAGCCGTGTCAGGTGACGATGAATCTCGGCAGGGCGGCGTGCACGGCCCAGCGCGTTCGCGATCATCGAGGATGTCGCGATCACATCGCGATGCGCGCGGATCAACGCGAACGTCGCGCCCTGCTGGGAGAACACGCTGGCCACGGCGAGCTGGCGCTCGACGAGCAGCGCGACGTAGCGATCGACGAGCCATGGCAGCGGCAGCGCCAGCACGGTCGGCTCGAGCAGCTTGATCGGCTGGGCACGTTTGGCGAGCTCCCCGAGCTCCGCCGCGGCGAGCTCGTCGGCGAATCGCAATACTTCGTCGAGCTCGGCCAACCGCTCGGCGCGGTGGGTGACCTCGGCCTCGGCGAGCAGGACCAAGGTCTGGACGGCAGGCTCGAGCGATCCGGACTTCGCAAACATCGCGCGGAGCTTGTGCAGCAGCTCGACATGGTTGGTCAGGCCAGCGCCCACTGCGGTGGGGTCGCGCTGCCACAGCTCGACCAATTGACCGAGTAACTCGGTCGCCGCGAGCGCTCCATCATCAGCGACGACATCCGCGATCCGGCGCGCGATCGCGCTGGCCACGGCGTCGCGGACGCGATCGCGCTCACGTCCGAGGGGCATCACCCACAGTCGGTCGGTGGCGAGCTCGCGATCCGATTGATCGCGGAGCTCGATCGGCGCATCGGGCCACGCCGGCCGCGGACCTGCATGCGCGCCGCATCCCGTGGCAAGCGCGCACGCGACGAGCACCGACGCCAACGGACCTGCGCGCGACTTCACGACCTCCAGGGTAGCACCCTGGAGCGACGGTCAGTCGATCTCGATGTACACGTTGGTCGCAGCGCCGGTTGCGCGATCGAGCGTGACCTCGATGTAGGGGCCGAGCCAGCTGCCGATCATCACGTCGTGGTCGGGCAACGTGTAGTGCGGCTCGATCGCGACGGTTTCGCGGAACTCACGAATTGCCGCGACGTGTAGGGCGCGGAACTCCGCGACGATATCGTCGTACGAGCGCGCGAACTCGCTCGCCGGAAAGTCGTACTCCGCCAGCGCGTGGAGCAGCGCATCGGCAGCGACCTGGCGGGTCGCGATCGGATTTCCTGGCTCGGGCACGGCGGGCTCGACGACATCGAGCGGACGCGCATACACGCTCACCACCGCGCGGTCGATCGCCGCGGTCAGCACTGTGGTGCGCGCGGCCGCGGTTACGTACCAGCGACCGAACAGTTGCTGCACGCGGTCCTCGATCGTCTGGAGCGCGCCGTACGCGAACGCATCGGCGCGGCTCGCGCCCACGAGACCGGTGGCGTCGGTCATGAACGCCGGATCGGCGGTGCGCACCGCGCCCTCGGCAATCGCAGCTTGCAGCGCGACGTCATCGACAAACACGCCGACCTGGCCCGCACACGGCAAGACCGTCACCGCGTCGCCGCACCTGCCGAGGTCGAGCGTGCCGTCCGGTAGGCTCTGCAGACACGTCGTGGTTGCAGCCGTGCATCCCAGCCGCGGCCACGTCTGTTCGACATCGCCGGCGGTGATGCCGAGCTTCTTGATCGCGAGTCCGAGCCTTGCCTGCTTGTAGACGACTTGACCGGTCGCGAGCTCGGTCGCGATGTTGATCGCGGCGTCGGGCTGGCTGCTGCCCGCGATCGCGAACGCGAGATCGGGCGCGAGGTCGATCTCGAAGTGGGTCGGGTCGATGATCCGTACGTCGGTGAGCGCCTGGTTATCGGCGGTGACCTGGAGCCCGGTGATCGGGGTCGCCACCCGGCCGCGCGCGCGATACATCACGACGCCGCCGTACACGATTGGGGTGAGCTCGGCAGTCAGATAGATGGTCGAGGATCCGGTGAATGCGCCGAGCCGAGGCCGGACCACGACGCGGCTGGTGAGCGTGTCAGGCCGCGTCGGCGAGGGAGCGAACCGCAACCGAACGAACTGGTCGACGCCGTCGACCAACGTCCGGGCCGTCGAGATCGGCCACGTCAGTTCGAACGTCCGAGCGCTGTTGATCGCGAAGTCGCCGTACGGATCGTCGAACACGAACCCGGTGCCATCGGTGATGGTACGGCTGGCACGGCCGCGAAGCACGAACATCGCTCCATCCGGCGTCTCGCGCCGCACGAGCTGCTTGGTCATCCATACCGAGGTCTCGCCGGTGCGTACCTTGAGCTCCGAGGCGGCGTCCGCCTTGCCGTCGTCGCCGGTCGCCTCGACCTCGGTGAGGTCGTCGTCGATGGCCGTCTCGGTGCACGCGGACGCGACGGCGAGGCCGGCGATCATGAACAGGATCGACGCACGCAATTGGCGCTTCATCGTCGTGCTCAGCTCGCGAACAGGGTGCAGCCGGTGATGAACAAGTCGTCGATCACGCCGGCGTGATCGAGGCTGTTGGGATAGAAGATCATGCCGACCGAGGTGTCGCCGGCGCCGTATTCGAACACCACGATCTCGCGGCCCGACGCGACATGCGTGAACGTCTGGACGTTGAGTTTGTTCTCGTCCACCCGATCGAGCCCGTCGGCGACCGTGGTCACGTCGTCATACGACTGGCGGAACGTGGCGATCGCTTGATCGGCTTCGATCCCGGTGAGCTGGCCGGCTTCGGTGATCACGCGTGCGGTGGTCTGCGTGAACTCGCTCGAGGCGCGCAGCTCGCTCCAGTCCTGGGGCAGCAGGCAGGTCTCGCGCGATACCGTGCAGTCGAGCAGATCGCCGTCGTGGATCGACGTGACCTTGTCGCCCGACACGCGCTCGAAGATCGCGCCGTACGAGTTGTCCCCGGCGCCGTACTCGAACGCGATGAAGCCGCGGCGCGCGGCCGGCTCGGCTAACCACACCAGGTTGATCTCGCCCTGGTCGACGCGCCCCAGCGCCTCGAGCGGCGTGGTGACGTCGGTGTGCGACGACTGCTGGACCGCGATCACCAGCAGCTGCTGATCACGCGCGCTGAGCAAGTCGACGTTGGCCGCGGTGATCTTGCTCGAGTTGATGGTCTCGAGCGCGCCGTTGCTGGGAATGTCGTTGTACGTCGAGCCGAACACGCACGCGTCGGGCTCGGGCGGTGCGCAGCCCTCGCCGCTGCAGTTCACGGTGACCTTGAACTTGCCGCGGGTGGCGGCGGCGAAGCCCTTGACGAGCACGCGGTAACGGCCGGCGCCGAGCTCGCGAACCAGCTGGGAGTAGGTCGTGTCGCCGTAGTCGTCGTTGCGCGCGATGTACGGACCCCATCCGGACGCGGACTCCTTGTAGAGATAGAGCACGGTGTCGGTGCGGCGTTGGCCGAGCACGGCATAGCTGGTGGTCATCTCGATGCTCGCCGTCCCGGACAGCTCGAACGTCCATGCGTGATAGCGCTCGGCGTCGGTGAGCGCCGAGATACCTGGCTCGCCGAAGCCGAGGATGCCGTGATCGGTTGGCTTGCGGTGGGTGTCGGCCTTGCCGTCTTCGTCGAGGAGCTCTTGCTCTTCGCCCTTGCCGGAATCGACGCAACCAACGGTGAACGTGGCGAGAACGACAGAAGCTAGGACAGCGCGCATCGCGGCGCGTCGAAGCAACTTGTGGGCCGCGTGAAATGGCGACAACGCCGGGTGTTTCGCCGGGTTGAGGCGGTGCAGGTGTTACGCGCTGGCGCACAGGCGGCTACTCGACAAGCCGGCACGGCGCGGGATCATGATCCTGCCAACGATTCTTGCGTCTTCTGAGGCCAGCGCTGAGCGGAGGTCAATTGCCACGAGGCGGGTGATGTCGGCGTCCCTGTCGATAACGGCGGCGGCAAGGTCCATGGCGCCGTCCATGTAGATGAGCGCACGATCGCGACCACGACGACGACTGCGACCACGATGGTTCCGTTGGACTTGAACGCCGTGCTCGCGCGTTACGATCGTGTATGGTGCACCCCGTGACGCCGACTGGAATTGTCGTTCAAAAGTATGGTGGCTCGTCGGTCGCCGACGCCGAGAAGATCAAGCTGGTCGCTCAGCGCATCGCGCGCACCAAGGCTGCCGGCAAGAAGGTCGTGGTCGTGGTGTCTGCGATGGGCAAGACCACCAATCAGCTGATCGAGAAGGCCAAAGCGATCAGTCCGTCGCCGTCACGCCGCGAGCTCGACATGCTGCTGACCTGCGGCGAGCGCGAGGCGATGTCACTGCTGTCGATGGCGTGTGCTGAAATCGGCCTCGAGGCGATCTCGTTCACGGGATCGCAGGCCGGGATCTTGACCAACGATCGCCACTCGGGCGCGCGGATCGTCGAGGTTCGTCCGTTCCGCGTCGAAGACGAGCTCGATCGCGGCAAGGTGGTGATCGTCGCTGGGTTCCAAGGCGTGTCGTACAAGCGTGAGATCACCACGTTGGGGCGCGGCGGTTCGGACACTACGGCCGTCGCGCTCGCTGGGGCGCTTCGCGCCGACTATTGCGAGATCTGTTCGGACGTCGATGGCGTCTACACCGCGGACCCACGCGTAGTCGATGCGGCGCAGCTGCTGCAATCGATCAGCCACGACGAGATGCTCGAGCTGGCCGCGCAGGGCGCGAAGGTACTCCATGACGCTTCGGTCGAGTTCGCGCGGCGCAGCGGCATCGCGCTGTATGCGCGCGCGACCAACAAGGATGGCGGAGGCACGCGCGTCGACTTCACGCCCGAGCGCGAGCGTCAGGTCGCGGCGGTCACCGGCCAGAACCAGCTGATCCGGATCCGCGTCAACGGCGGCGCTGCAGTCGAGCACTGCCTGCAGATCCTCGAGCATGCGTCGATTCCGCTCACCCACCTCGACCTCGAAGGCAAAGATCTGCGGTGCTGGTTCACGATCGCGGACGTGCCGGACTGGGCCGAGGTTCGCAAGCGGCTCGACAACGTGCTCGCCGAACAGGTCGAGTTCGGCGAAGAGGGCGCGGTCACGATCGTCGGCCATGGCATCGGCAACAACCCGGGCGTGATCAACAAGGCGCGCGCGAGTGCGGTTAGCGCGGGTGTTCCACTCAACGCGGTCAGCGTGTCGCCGCTGCGCGTGACGCTGTGGTGCGATCGGCAGTACGTCGACAGCTTGACCCGAGCGTTGCACAAGACGTTCGTCGAGTAGTCATGATGGAGTTCTCGCTCGCGCGATACGTGCCGCACCTGGGCAGGCTCGGCCGAGCGACCCGGTGGCGGCGCAGCAAGCTGCGGCCTCGTGTGTGGGCGCATCGCGGCGACTCGGCACATGCGCCGGAGAACACGATGGTCGCGTTCGAGAAGGCGAAGGCCGCCGACGCCGATGGCATCGAGCTCGACGTGCGCTTCGATGGCGACCACAACGTGGTGGTGTTTCACGACGTCACGCTCGATCGGCTCACCGGTGAGACCGGCGAGATCGAGCAGGTATCGACGGCGCAGCGGAAGCGGTTACGCGTCGGCGGCGAGCCGATTCCGCTGCTCGCCGATGTGCTCGACGCGTTCGACATCGAGGTCGACGTCGAGATCAAGGCGCCGCGGCCCGGGCGGATGGGCGCGCTGGTCGCGGCCACCGCGAAGGTGATCGAGGACTCGGGGCGGATGGATCAGGTGCTGGTGTCGTCGTTCGACCCGCTCTCGTTGATCCAGTTTCATCGCCATCTACCGGAGGTGGCGCTGGCGTATCTGTTTCACGACGAGCAGTCGTTGCCGCTACGCAAGGGCTGGCTGGGGCGGTGGATGGGTGCCAGCTTGTTTCACCCGCAGAGCACGCTGTGTACGGAGGCGACGATGCGGGCGTGGCGAGATCGAGGCGTGCCGGTCAATGCGTGGACGGTAGATGAGGCGAGTGAGCTGCTGAGGCTGTCAGCGCTGGGCGTGGATGGGGTGTTTTGTAACGATCCGGGGCATGCGGTGAGGGTGCTGAGTCGGGGATGAGTGGTTGAGGGGGGGGGGGGTCGGAGTCGGACTCGGAAGTCGGACTCGGACTCGGACTCGGAGTCGGACTCGGACTCGGACTCGGACTCGGAGGTCGGACTCGGACTCGGACTCGGAGGTCGGATTCGGAGGTCGGACTCAGAGGTCGGACTCGGAGGTCGGACTGGGAGGTCGGACTGGGAGGTCGGACTCGGAGGTCGGACTGGGAGGTCGGACTGGGAGGTCGGACTCGGAGGTCGGACTGGGGCCGGGCGTCAGGGATTGCAGCTGATGATCGGGGGCTCGAAGGTGTCGGAGCAGGCGACGCCGATGTAGGGCGATTCGCAGTAGTCGTACATGGCGGCGATGCAGTCCTGATCGCTGCACGATGCGGGGTCGTCGCAGGTCGGCGGGCGAGGCTTGCAGGCGTATTCCTCGTCGCGATCGCCGCCGAGGTAGGTCACCTGAACCTCATCTTCGTCGCATTCGGTGTCGGAGCTGCCGCACGCCGAGGCGACGAGCAGCACCAGCATCGCGAACCGCATCATCGTCAGTTCGCCTTATCAGCTGGTGGCAGCTGTGGCTCGACGTCGAATGCGATCGCAAACTTCGCATCGCCTCGCCACAGCTGGGCGGTGACGGTGTTGGCCGTCCGCAGGGAATCCCAGACCGACTTGAGCTGATCGGGGCGGGACAGCGGCTTGCCGTTGATCGCGAGCAGCACGTCACCAGGCACGACATCGAGATCGTGAAGCGGACCCGCGTGGTCGATGACCTGCACCAGCTGCCAGCCGACGAAGCGGTCGCCGTTCATCCGAGGCGTCACTTCGAGCTGGCGAAGGAACATGCCGGGACCTGCATCGAGCACGGCGAGTAGCCGTTCGCGCTGGATGGTCCCCGTGCGCAGGCCCTTGCCGGGCGGAGCGATCGGTCGCTGCTCGTCGCGCAATGGTTCGCTCGGTGCAGCGACTGCCTCGGCGCCGAGGTCTTCATCGAACGTGCTCGGAGTCGTCGACACCTTGGGAGCGCAGCCGAGGGCGAGCACGAGCAGCATGGCGGGGCGCATCCCTCGAACGTGCAGCCTCAACCTGCTGCGCGCAAGTAAACGCGTCACACGCCGACGAGCTTCGTGATCGTCGCGAACACCGTGTCCGCCGGGAGCTCCCCGTCGATAATCTCGATGCGTTCGCCCTGCGCCATCAGCTCGGAGAGCGTGGCCTTGTAGCCGGCGGCGACCTCCTCCTGCATCCGCATGTCCTCGAACAGCTCCTGGATCCGTCCGGCGGCGACGCGCCGCGCCGCGGCAACCTCGGCGCGGACCTGCAGAAAGATCGTCAGGTCCGGGCGGCGGGCGCGGGCGTTGAGCGTGGCGATCCAGTCGCGGTCGGCGCCGGTGCCCTGATACGCCAGCGACGAGTGGTACCAGCGGTCGCTCACCACTACCGCTCCCCCCGCGAGCTGGGGCTCGACCTCGCGCTGGATGTGGTCGAGCCGGTCGGCGGCGAACAGCAGACCAAACGTGCTCTGGGCGATCGCCTGATCGGGGATCGCGTGGTCGCCGACCAGCATCTGGCGGAGCAATCGGCCGATCGGCCCATCGCTGGGCTCGCGCGTCAGATGCGCCGTGATCCCGCGCTCGGTGAAATGCGCCACCAGACGCTTGGCCTGGGTGGTGGTGCCAGCGCCATCGAGGCCCTCGAGCACGATCAGCCGCGACATGGCGGCCAGTCTAACCCCGAGGCCGGACGACGCACCACGCCTCCTTCATCTTTGCGTCCTCGCCTTGGCGTTCCTGTGGGCCAGGGAGCTCCCTCTCAGAAGGGATGTAGTGGCGGCGTTAACGCGGACCGAAAATAGAGTGGCTGACCCCTCCGTTTGCGGAGTCACCCAGAATGGGGCTCCAAGGAAAAAAGGAGCGATCAGCCATGCAGCATGTTGCCATC
>JBFXAI010000066.1:0-19721 GCA_050184455.1 Kofleriaceae bacterium
GAAGTGTTCTTGAACATCATCGAGGTCCGGAAGGCCGAGACCAACGCGCAGCTGGTCGCCGAGAACATCGCGACCCAGCTCGAGCGCCGGATCGCGTTCCGACGCGCGATGAAGAAGGCCACCCAGACCGCCATGAAGTTCGGCGCCAAGGGCATCAAGGTCGCGTCGAGCGGCCGGCTCGGCGGCGCCGAGATGTGCCGGCGTGAATGGTACAAGGAAGGCCGCGTTCCGCTGCACACGCTGCGCGCGGACATCGAGTACGGGTTCACCGAGGCTCACACCACCTACGGCAGCATTGGCGTCAAGGCGTGGGTATTCCACGGCGAGATCCTGCCGACCGCCAAGAAGGAACCGCGCCCGCCGGCGCCGCGTTCGACCTAGTCCTGGAGATCCACGATGTCGATGCTCTCCCCAAAACGTACGAAGTTCCGCAAGTCGCACAAAGGCCACCTCGCTGGCCGTGCGAAGGGCGGCAACGAAGTTTCCTTCGGTGACTACGGTCTGCAAGTGACGTCGCCGGGTTGGATCACTGCTCGTCAGATCGAGGCGGCCCGCGTCGCGATCTCGCGCTCGGTGAAGAAGCTCGGAAAGATCTACGTCCGCGTGTTCCCCGACCATCCGTTCACCAAGAAGCCCGCCGAGACTCGAATGGGTACCGGTAAGGGCGGTGTCGAAGGCTGGGTCGCGGTCGTCAAGCCGGGCCGCGTGATCTTCGAGGTCGAAGGCGTGTCGATCGACATCGCCAAGGAAGCGTTTCACCGCGCTCACCACAAGCTGACGGTCAAGACCCAGCTGATCTCGCGGGAGCCTGTCCTATGAGCAAGACCACCACCACTCTCGAGCAGCTGCGCGATCAGCCCGATGAGGAGCTGCGTCAGCAGTTGGCGCGGACTCGCGATGAGCTGTTCCGCCTCCACCTCGGCCAGCACACCAACCAGGTCACGTCGACCGCTGCGCTCCAGAGCAAGCGCCGCGACATCGCGCGGATCATGACGATCCTGCGCGGCCGTTCGCTGTCGATCGAGACCCAAGCCCAGAAGTCGGCAGCGCCAGCGTCGGACGACGCGCCCGCGGCCACGAAGACGAAGAAGGCCGCCGCGCCCAAGACCGCGAAGGCCAAGAAGGCGAAGTCATGAGCACCGAGGCTACCGAACAACCTGCTGACCAGCGTGGCTCGCGCCGCGTGATCGTCGGCACCATCACCTCCAGCAACATGGAGAAGACGATCGTCGTCACGGTGATTCGCCGCGTTCGCGACCGTCGGTTCCACAAGTTCCTGACTCGCCGCGTGAAGTATCACGTGCACGACGAGAACAACGTCGGCAAGGTCGGCGACGTCGTCGAGATCGTCGAGTCGCGTCCGATGTCGCGCACCAAGCGCTGGCGTTACCTCCGCACGATTACCAAGGCGGTCGAGGGAGCGGCGTCATGATTCAGATGACCTCGGTCCTCGACGTCGCTGACAACAGCGGCGCCAAGAAGGTGTTCTGCATCAAGGTGCTCGGCGGCAGCCGCCGTCGCTACGCCACGATCGGCGATGTCATCATCGTGTCGATCCGCGAGGCGATTCCGGGCGCCAAGGTCAAGAAGGGTGAAGTCGCGCGCGCGGTCATCGTGCGTACCAAGCGCGAGCTCGCTCGTTCGGACGGCAGCTACATCAAGTTCGACGGCAACTCCGCCGTTCTGATCAACAAAGAGAACGAGCCGATCGGCACCCGTATCTTCGGGCCGGTCGCTCGCGAGCTGCGCGCGAAGCGGTTCATGAAGATCATTAGCCTCGCGCCGGAGGTTCTGTAGTCATGGCGCACGTACGCAAAGGCGACCTGGTCGTCGTGACCAGCGGTGCATCGAAGGGCAAGCGCGGCAAGATCCTGCGCGTGCTCGGTGACCGCGTGATCGTCGAGAAGGTCGCGATGATCAAGCGGCACTCCAAGCCGACGCAGCAGAACCAGCAGGGTGGCATCGTCGACAAGGAAGGCACGATTCACATCTCCAACGTGGCGCTGTGGGACGACAAGCTGTCCCGTGGCACCCGCACCAAGATCGCTGTCGAAGGCGAGACGAAAGTCCGCGTCGGCGTGAAGTCGGGAACCAAGTTCCCGGCAGCGGCGAAGGCCTAGCCGGTCGAGGAAGACGCACATGGCGAACGAAGAAGACAAGAAGTCTGCTGGCGGCGACGCTCCCAAGGCAGAGAAGGCCGAGAAGGCGCAGCGCGCACAGAAGGCCAAGGGCGACAAGAAGAAGGCAGCGGAGCCTTCGGGTCCCGCACCCAAGTACAAGCGCGAGACGCCTCCGAAGCTGCGCACGACCTACGAGAAGACGATCCGCCAGCAGATGGTCAAAGAGTTCAACTACACGACCGTCATGCAGGTGCCGCGCATCCTCAAGGTCACGGTCAACATGGGCCTGGGCAAAGCCAAGGACGAGCCCAAGATGATCGACAACGCGATCGAGGAGCTCAAGGCGATCACCGGTCAGTCGCCGGTCGTCTCGCGCGCCAAGAAGGACATCGCGGTGTTCAAGCTCCGCAAGGGCCAGAAGATCGGCGTGATGGTCACGCTGCGCCGCGAGCGGATGTGGGAGTTTCTCGACCGTCTGCTCAACATCGCGCTGCCGCGCGTCCGCGACTTCCGCGGCGTGTCGCCGCGCGGGTTCGACGGCCGCGGCAACTTCACCATGGGCGTCAAAGAGCAAATCATCTTCCCCGAGATCGAGTACGACAAGATCGACTCGATCAAGGGCATGAACATCAGCATCGTTACCACCGCAGAGACCGACGCCGAGGGGCGTGCGCTGCTCGGTCACCTGGGCATGCCGTTCAGGACCAGCACGCCGGCCGCGACCGCGGCTGCAGGCGCCACCGCGTAGAGGCAATCATGAGCAAGCTGATCGATAGGCTTCCCAAGAAGCAAAAGTTCAAGGTTCGCATCAAGAGCCGCTGCAAGCGCTGCGGACGGCCACGCGCGTACCTTCGCAAGTTCGAGATGTGCCGCTGCTGCTTCCGTGAGCTGGCGTTGCGCGGCGATATCCCCGGCGTGATCAAGTCGAGCTGGTGAGGCGTTTCCTATGTCGATGACCGATCCAATTGCAGACTTCCTGGCCCGGATCCGAAATGGAATCCGCGCCCGCAAGAACAACGTCGAGTGCCCGCGCTCCAACATCAAGCAGCGCATCGCGGAGATCCTCCGCGATGAAGGCTTTGTCGATGGCGTGGTGTCCTCCGACGACGACAAGCAGGGGATGCTCAAGCTGACCTTGCGTTACGACGGCAGGAACAGCAACGCGATCTCTGGGATGCGACGCGTGTCGCGGCCCGGCCAGCGCGCGTATGTCCCTGCCAAACAGGTGCCGCGGGTCCGCAACGGCCTAGGCATTGCCATCCTCTCTACGTCGCAGGGCGTGATGACCGACAAGGATGCCCGTACCAAGGGCGTCGGCGGCGAAGTGCTCTGCGAGGTCTGGTGAGTTATGTCGCGCATTGGTCGTAAACCACTCGAGATCCCAAAAGGCGTCCAGGTGTCGATCACCAAGGACATCGTTTCGGCCAAGGGTCCCAAGGGAACCCTGACGCTGAAGCGTCACGCCGAGGTCGACATCAAGCAGGCCAAGGACGAAGACCAGAAGGACGTGCTGGTGTTCGAGCGCAAGGGCAATGGTGGCCCGCAGCGCGCGGCCCACGGCCTGATGCGTGCGCTCGTCGGCAACATGCTCACCGGCGTGACCAAGGGCTTCGAGCGCCAGCTCGAGATCAACGGCGTCGGCTACAAGGCCGAGCTCAAGGGCACCAAGGTGGTGCTGTCGCTCGGGTTCTCGCACCCGATCGAGTACACGTTGCCCGCGGGGATCTCGGCGAAGGTCGACAAGAACATGTTGATCCTGTCGGGCATCGATCGCCAGCAGCTCGGCGCGGCTACCGCCAAGATCCGTAGCTATCGGCCACCCGAGCCGTACAAGGGCAAAGGCATCAAGTACGTCGAAGAGACGATCATTCGTAAGGCAGGAAAGACCGCGGGTAAGTAACCCGGGGCGCGTCACGCTCGAACAGGTCGCTGCGTAGACATTCCTTCGGGGATGGGTTCGCAGGCCACCGACCTCCCTGGGGCTTCGCCCCGGTGGCCTCGAGCAGGAGAAAGAGACAATGGCTGGTCACATCAAGTTCGCAAATCCAAAAGAGCGCAAGCGAGCCAAGCGCAAGGCTTCGATCCGGTTCCGCATCAGTGGAACGTCGGAGCGCCCGCGGCTCAGCGTGTTCCGCTCGGCGCGTTACGTCTACGTTCAGGCGATCGACGACACCAGTGGTCGTGTGATCGCGTCGGCCAGCGAGCTCGAAGCACTGCTCAAGGTGTCCGTGAAGGGCAAGCCCAAGAAGGAGCGCGCCCGGATGATCGGCAAGGCCATCGGCGAGAAGCTGGTCGCCAGCAACATCAAGAAGGTTGTGTTCGATCGCAACGGATTCTTTTTCCATGGCCGCGTCAAGGAAGTCGCGGACGGCGCTCGCGAAGCGGGCCTCGAGTTCTAAGAAGGACGACAGAATGCTGATTAATCCAGAAGCCGTGTTGTGCGGGAGTTGGTCGACCGCTGCGGTCGACACAGACGTCATCTAGAAAGGTCGACCCAATGCTCATCAATCCAGAAGCCGTGTTGTGCGGGAGTTGGTCGACCGCTGCGGTCGACACAGACGTCATCTAGAAAGGTCGATCCAATGCTCATCAATCCAGAAGAAGTCGGGGAATTGGTCGACCGCGTCGTCCACATCAACCGTGTTGCGAAGGTCGTCAAGGGCGGCCGCCGGTTCTCGTTCTCGGCGCTCGTCGTCGTCGGTGACCAGCACGGTCACGTCGGCGCGGGTCTCGGCAAGGCGAACGAAGTGCCCGAGGCAATCCGCAAGGGCACCGATCGCGCCAAGCGCAACCTCTTCAAGGTTCCCCTGATCAAGGGCACGATTCCCCACGACATCGAGGGCATCTTCGGCGCAGCCCAGGTGCTGCTCCGCCCGGCGACCCCCGGTACCGGCGTGATCGCCGGCGGCGGCGTCCGCCCGGTGCTCGAAGTCGCGGGCATCACCGACATCCTCACCAAGTCGCTCGGCACGTCGAACCCGCACAACGTCATCCACGCCACGGTCGTCGCGCTCAAGGCGCTGCGCTCGGTCGAGCAGGTGGCCAAGACGCGTGGCAAGAACGTGTCGGACTTCTTCACGCGTCGTACGCAACCCTGAGAGGCTCGTCATGGCGATCAAGCTAAAGATCACCCAGGTCAAGAGCGGCATCGGCCGCCCCGATTCGCAGAACAAGACGCTGCGAGGGCTCGGGCTGCGCGGCCCACATCACACGGTCGTCCTCGCTGACACGGTCGCGATCCGCGGAATGCTCCGTAAGGTCAGCCACCTCGTTGCCGTGGAGTCGGCTGACTAGGGATCGCGTCGCATCTAGCCAGACGGCTAGGTCGCGACGCGATGTCCTTTCTTGGCAGTTGCCCTAACCAAGTTTCCGCGCCAGATTGCACGGCGCAGCTCGCAAGGTCCCTCCAATGTCGAACGCCACGTCGATCACGCTGCACAATCTCCATCCCAACCCGGGTTCGACCCGCGACAAGAAGCGGCTCGGCCGCGGTCGCGGCTCGGGCAAGGGCAAGACGTCCGGTAAAGGCGTCAAGGGTCAGAAGGCTCGCCCCGGTCACCACGGTGCGCGGTATGCGTTCGAGGGCGGTCAGATGCCGATGCCTCGCCGGATCCCGAAGCGTGGCTTCAAGAACCCATTCCGCGTCGAGGCGTTTCCGATCAACGTCGCCACGCTCGACAAGATGTTCGACGCTGGCGCGACGGTGGATCTCGAGACGCTGCGCGCTCGCGGTCTGGTTCCCAAGCTCGTCGACTGCATCAAGATCCTCGGCGAGGGTGAGCTCACCAAGAAGCTGACGATCAAGGCGCACCGCGCGTCGGCCACTGCGAAGCAGAAGGTCGAGAGCGCGGGCGGTACCATCGAGCTTCTGAACGCGGCTGCCTGAGGCTTAGCGAGTGGCAAGCTCGATCGCCAATATCGGAAAGGTTCCCGAGCTCCGTAAGCGGATCCTTTTCACGCTGATGATCCTGGCGGTCTACCGCCTCGGAGTGTTCGTCACGATCCCCGGTGTGAACCGCGTGGAGATGTCGCACGTCGTTGCCAAGGGCGGCTCCGGCTCGTTCCTCGGCATGTTCGACATGTTCTCGGGCGGCGCGCTTTCGCAATTCTCGATCTTCACGCTCGGCATCATGCCGTACGTGACCGCATCGATCGTGATGCAGCTGCTGACGGTCGTCGTACCCAAGCTCGATCAGCTCAACAAAGAGGGCGAGCAGGGCCGCAAGAAGATCAACCAGTACACCCGCTACCTGACGATCGTCGTCGCGATCGTTCAATCGTGGTTTGCCGCTAGCTACGTCGAGAGCCTGTCCCGCGGCGGCGGTGAAGTCGTCGCCGACCCGGGTCTCGGGTTCCACCTGCTCACCGTGCTGACGATGACCACCGGTACGGCGGTCATCATGTGGTTCGGCGAGCTGATCACCGACAAGGGCATCGGCAACGGCTCGTCGATGATCATCTTCGCGGGCATCGTCGCCGACATGCCAGACGCGCTGACGCAGTTCCTGAGCGGTGGTGGCGGCTCCGAGAGCGGAAGCCTCACCGTCGTGTTCATGGCCGTGTTGGTGATCGCGACCGTCGCGGCGATCTGCTTCTTCGAGCGGTCGCACCGGCGAATTCCGGTCCAGTACACCAAACGGCAAGTCGGCAGAAAAATGTACTCGGGTGCGCAGAGCTTTCTGCCGCTCAAGATCAACGTGTCCGGCGTGATCCCGCCGATCTTCGCATCGTCGATCCTGATGTTCCCGTCGCAGATCGCGAACATGTCGAGCGCGGGTTGGATGCAGCAGGTGTCATCGGTGCTCCATCCGGCGGATTGGCGCTACAACGTGGTGTTCACGGCGCTCGTCGTGTTCTTTGCGTTCTTCTACACCGCGGTGGTGTTCAACCCGGTGGACGTCGCGGACAACCTCAAGAAGTCTGGCGGGTTCGTGCCGGGCATTCGCCCTGGTAAGAACACCGCGCAATACATCGAGCGCGTGCTGTCGCGGATCACGTTCGCGGGCGCGTTGTATCTCTCGGTGGTGTGCATGCTGCCCGCGCTGCTGCAGAAGTATTTCTCGGTGCCGTTCCAGTTCGGTGGCACGGGCCTGTTGATCGTCGTCGGTGTCGCGCTCGATACCGTGCAGCAGATCGAGTCGCACTTGATCACGCGCAACTACGAAGGCTTTGCTGGGCCGAAGGGCCCGCGCATCCGAGGGCGCGTCGCCTCGCGTCCGCGATAACGGTTCGCGGGCGTGCGGATCCATCTCAAGAGTACCGACGAGATTCGCCTCATGCGCGAGGCGGGTCTGGTCGCAGCCGCGATCCTCGACGAGGTGTGCGCGGCGGCGAAGGTCGGCGTGTCGACCTGGGATCTCGATCAGATCGCTCGCCGGCTGATCGACAAGCACCGGGTGACCAGCGCGTTCCTTGGCTACAACGCCGGCGGCAAGGTGCCGTATCCGGGCGTGCTCTGCACGTCACGCAACGAGGTGATCGTCCACGGCATCCCCCGCAAGAACGACGTGCTCCAGGACGGCGATATCGTCGGAATCGACTTCGGGATCTTCAAGCACGGATTCTGCGCGGACACCGCCCGCACCGTCATGGTCGGCAATGTTTCGGCGGAGAACCGCAAGCTCGTCGAGACCTGCGAGACCTCGCTCGAACGGGCGATCCAGCTGAGTCGGGTCGGCAACCGACTGGGCGATCTCGGACACGCGGTCCAGAGCTATGCGGAATCGCAGGGGTTCTCGGTTGTGCGCCAGTTCGTGGGGCATGGAACTGGGCGTCAGATGCACGAGGATCCGCAGGTCCCCAACTTCGGTCGACCAGGTACCGAGAAACGCTTGAAACCTGGTCTTGTCATCGCCGTCGAGCCCATGGTAAACGCCGGGACCCCTGACGTAGAGGAACTCGACGATGAATGGACGGCTGTGACCAAAGATCGCTCGATGTCTGCGCACTTCGAGCACACGATCGCGGTCACGAACGAGGGTCCTTGGGTCCTCACCCGTACTTCCTCCACACCTGGGAACCCCTGAGCACAGAGAGAGCATGAAGGTTCGAGCATCCGTCACGGATGATGCCCGTCAAGCCTTGAAGAGAGAGCCATGAAAGTCCGAGCTTCCGTCAAACCAATTTGCGTAAAGTGCAAGGTGATCAAGCGTAAAGGCGTTGTGCGCGTGATCTGCACCAACACCCGTCACAAGCAGAGGCAGGGCTAAGCCATGGCTCGTATTGCAGGCGTCGACCTTCCCCGCAACAAGCGGATCGAGATCGCACTCACGTACATCTACGGCCTCGGCCGTCACGCAGCGAACGTCGTGCTCACGCATGCGGGGATCTCGCCCGACAAGCGCAGCGACGATCTCGACGAAGCGGACGTTCGCAAGATCCGCGATGCGATCGAAGCCAACTATCGCGTCGAAGGCGATCTTCGCCGTGACACGCAGCTCGCGATCAAGCGACTGATCGACCTCAACAGCTACCGCGGCAGCCGCCATCGCAAGGGCCTGCCCGCACGCGGTCAACGTACCCACACGAACGCCCGTACCCGCAAGGGACCGCGCCGCATGGCGGTGAAGAAGATGGGCGCGGTCACCAAGAAGTAGCTGGGGAGACTTACGATGAGCACCGTCAAGGGTAAGCAGAAGAAGAAGGTCCGGAAGAACATCCAGACCGGCGTCGCGCACATCTCGGCGACGTTCAACAACACCATCGTTTCGATCACCGACGTTTCGGGCAACGTGGTCGCGTGGTCGAGCGCCGGCACGTGCGGGTTCAAGGGCTCGCGCAAGTCGACCCCGTTCGCCGCGCAGCTCGCCGCCGAAGACGCCGCGAAGAAGGCGATGGAGCACGGCGTTCGCAACGTGACGGTCTACGTCAACGGTCCGGGATCCGGACGCGAGTCGGCTCTGCGCGCACTCAACGCCGCTGGTTTCAAGATCAACCTCATCCGGGACGTGACGCCCGTGCCGCACAACGGTTGCCGGCCGCGCAAGCGTCGTCGCGTCTGATCACCTTTCTCAAGGACCACTGAGATGGCTCGCTATATTGGTGCAGTTTGTCGGCTCTGCCGGCGTGAAGACATGAAGCTCTTCCTCAAGGGAGAGCGTTGCTATACGGACAAGTGTGGGTACGAGCGCCGCTCGTATCCGCCGGGTCAGCACGGCCAGAGCCGTCGCCGCAAGCGCTCGGACTACGGCGAGCAGCTGCGCGAGAAGCAGAAGGTCAAGCGCATCTACGGCATCGCCGAGCGCCAGTTCCGCGGCTACTACCACAAGGCGCTCCGCATGAAGGGCGTCTCGGGTCATACGCTGATCCAGCTACTCGAGCGCCGCTTGGACAACGTGGTCTACCGGATGGGCTTCGCGTCGGATCACGCCGAGGGTCGCCAGCTGGTCCGCCACGGCCACTTCACGATCAACGGCAAGAAGGTCAACATCCCGTCGTACCTCGTCCGTCCCAAAGACGTGATCCAGGTCCGCGAGGGCTCGCAGAAGATCGCCCGGATCAACGAGGCGCTCGCCGCCGTCGATCGCCGCGGCGTGCCGCAGTGGATCCATCTCGACAAGGAGAACTTCCGCGGCGCGATCACGCAGCTCCCCGCACGTGAAGACGTGACGCTGCCGATCCGCGAGCAGCTGATCATCGAGCTCTACTCGAAGTAATTGATGAAGTAGTTACGCATCGAGCACCTGGCTGCATGAGCAGCCCGAACGGCAGGCCTCGAAACCTGCATTGCGCGTCGGCGGTGATGAAAGCCAGCCGGCAAGGAGACAAAGACCGATGGAACCGACCCCAGAGCAGACCGCATTCATGGCCAAGAACTGGCGCGACCTCATCCGGCCTCGCACGCTGGAGATCGAGGAGCGCTCGGAGACCTACGGCAAGTTCTCGTGTGAGCCGCTCGAGCGCGGCTTTGGCACGACGCTCGGCGTCGCGCTCCGCCGGATCCTGCTGTCGTCACTGCAGGGCGCTTCGATCACGCACATCGCGATCGAAGGCGCGCTCCACGAGTTCACCGCGCTGCCCGGCGTCGTCGAGGATGTCACCGACATCATCCTCAACCTCAAGGAGACGCTGTTCAAGGTCGAGCACGACAAGACCTACACGATCCGCCTCGACAAGCAGGGCGAGGGCGTCGTGACCGCTGGCGACCTGACGTTGGTCGACGGTGTCACCTGCCTCAACCCCGATCACCGGATCTGCACGCTGTCGAAGGACGGCAAGCTCGCGATGGAGCTGACGATCGCCACGGGCCGCGGTTACGCGCCTGCCGATCGCCACTCGAGCGAGCTGCCGGTCGGAACCATCGCGATCGACGCGCTGTTCTCGCCGATCCGCAAGGTCAACTTCACGGTGACCAACGCCCGCGTCGGTCAGCAGACCGACTACGACAAGCTCACCCTCGAGTGCTGGACCAATGGTTCGGTCCGCCCGGATGACGCGGTCGCGTACGCGGCGAAGATCCTCAAGGAGCAGCTGAATCTATTTATCAACTTCGAAGAGATGGCCGAGCCGGTCGAAGCGCCGCGCGATGAAGCCGCTGAGAAGCTCAACGAGAACCTGTGGCGTACCGTCGACGAGCTCGAGCTCAGCGTGCGCTCGGCGAACTGCCTGCAGAACGCGAACATCAAGTACATCGGCGAGCTGGTCCAAAAGACCGAGTCCGAGATGCTCAAGACCAAGAACTTCGGCCGCAAGTCGCTGAAGGAGATCAAGGAGCTGCTCGCCGAGATGGGCCTGCAGCTGGGCATGAAGCTCGACAACTGGCCCGGACCGAACCCGCTGAAGAAGCCCTAACCGGCGCAACGCACACACACACCGGAACGAGACTCCCATGCGTCACCGCAATTCAGGACGAAAGCTAGGCCGCAACTCTTCGCATCGCGCGGCGTTGTTCAACAACCTCGTGACCTCGCTGCTCACCTACGGGCGGATCGAGACCACCGAGGCCAAGGCCAAAGACCTCCGCGGCTACGCGGACTCGACGATCGGTTGGGGCGTGTCGGTGCACGGCTTGGTCGCCAAGGGCGACAAGGCCACCAAGGCCGAGAAGGCTCAGATCGTTCATGCGCGCCGGATGGCTCGCAAGACCGTGATGACCGGGACGGCGCTCGACCGGCTGTTCACCGAGATCGGCCCGCACTTCGCGAGCCGCAACGGTGGCTACACCCGGCTGCTCAAGACTCGCGTCCGCAAGGGCGACGCAGCGCCGATGGCGATCGTCGAGCTGGTCGGTTTGAACGGCCAGGCGTAACAAGCGTAACGCCCAAGACATCGTCGCAACAACGTCACGATCCCGTGTGAAGGCCACCATTTGGTGGCCTTTGTTTTTGGCTATACAGCTGCGCGATTCCGGGCAATAACTCGCCCGCAGCATCAACCCCGTTTCGAACAACGTTCGGGAGATCCCAATGAAGCGCTTCGCGTTCGTGCTCGTTTCGCTCGCAATGCTCGGATTTGGCTGCCGTGGCGGCAGCAACAACCCCGGGGACGATGATGACGACGATGTCGACGCCTCGAGCGGCGACATCACGATCCAGCAGGTGCAGGACGACTCGATGGCGCCCGGAACGCCGGTGTCGCTCGGTGGCGTGATCGTCACCGCGATCGACAAGTTCGGCGATCGCGCTGGCGACATCTGGGTTCAAGAGCCTGGCGGCGGCGAGTTCTCGGGCATTCACGTCTACGGCGCGCCGGTCGATCAAGTGGCCGCGCTCCAGATCGGCGACGTGGTCAACATCACCGGCGCCGAGAAGGACGAGTTCGCGATCAACACCGACACCTCGGGCAATTCGGTGACCGAGCTCAAGCCGGTCAGCGGCGGCGAGATGGCGGTCACCAAGGTGTCGAGCGGAACGGCGCCGGAACCTCAGCTGGTGGATGCGCTGGTGATCGGCCAGAAGCCGACGGAAGCGGAGCGCAACGCCGAGTGGGAGAAGTGGGAAGGCGTGCTGATCACGGTCGCCAACGTGACGCAGCTCAACTCGGTGCAAAACGTCGGCGGCATGACGCCCGATCCGACGCTGAAGAAGTTCGACGTCACCGGCAGCCTCGTGGTCGAATCGGCGCTGTCCGCGTTCCCGACGATGGGCCTGACCCGCAACGGCTGCCTCGCGAGCACCACCGGCGTGCTCGACTACATCTTCGACTACATGGTGTTCCCGCGCTCGACCGACGAGATCGTGATGGGTGGCACCGCGTGCCCACCGCCCGAGGCGTCGCCGGCCGTGTGCGCCGACGCGATCGACAACGACGGCAACGGCTTCAACGACTGCAAGGACAACGGCTGCATCGTTGGTGACGAGACCTGTCGCTCGACGACAACGATCGGCGACCTCCAGGCGACCACGCCCGAGGGCGGCGTCAAGGTGGAGAGCGTGGTGGTAACCGCGATCTCGAAGAACAAGAAGAACATGTGGGTCCAGACCGATATGGCCGCGGGGCCCAATCAGGGCGTCTATGTGTTTGGGCCAGGCATGGACCTCGAATTTGCGGTCGGCTCCAGGGTCGACATCATCGGAACCGTCGAGGAGTTCAACGACAGCATGGGCACCGAGACGCTGACCGAGATCAAGGCGCTCGCGATTACTCAGGCCGAGGGTACCGGCACCGTCACCCCAGTGACGAACCAGACCGTGATGAGCCTCAGCGATCCTTCGACGGGTGAACCGTACGAGGGCGTGTTGGTGACGCTCAGCAATGTCGAGGTCATGGTGATCGGCACGACAGGTAACGGCGGCACGTTTGGCGTCGGTTCGCTCAAGCAGGGCACCAAGATGTTCAAGACCGACGACGACATCTTCCTGCTGCCGATGGGTGAGCTCAGCAAGTGCTACGGCACCATCACGGGCATCTGGACGTACATGCCGTACGATAACCAGTACGGGTTCCTGCCGCTGTCGAAGGGCACCGGATCCGGTAGCTGCGATTGAGCTGCCTAGGACGCCTGTGAGCGAGTTCGCGCCGCGCAAGCCGCACGGCCTCGGCCCGTTGGGCGAGTTTGCGAACACGTGGGAGCAGCTCGCGAGCCTGCCGGAAGAGCATCCGGCGCGCGCGCGGCAGCTGCTGCAGCGCTGTCTCGAGGACGCGTGCCGCGCAACCACCGCAGCGACAATCAACCTCGGACGGTGGGGGTTGTGCACGCTGCCGCGCGGATGGCTGCTCGATAACGTTCGGACGCCGCTGTTCGCCTTGCTGCGTCAGGGCGACGGTTGGGAGTACCGCCGCGCGCTCGAGCTCGCGAGCCTGCTCGATTCGCGCGAGCTGGTGACAGCGCTGATCGCGCACGGTACGAACAGCGATGATGGCGAGATTCGCGCGATGGCCGTCGAGTGGGAGGAGCGAGACCGCGGCAGCGCGGGCAGCTCGGAACGTACGACCGGCTCTCGCTCGGGACGTACCTGAGTACGCCCCTCGCTGCGCTTCCGGGCGTGCGCTCCGATCTGCCGCGCAGCGCACGGTCGCGCCACCAAGCTTGCCGCGAATCGCGGACACCTGATGGTGTCAGACGGGTGCGTTAAGACGCCGGGCGATGACGAGCGGCACGGCGGCGGCGAGCTACGGCGACTTGCTGGTCACCTCGCTCGTCGTGCTCGCAGCGGTGTGTATTGCGGCGTTCGTCGTCGTGCGGGTGATGGGACGGTTCCTGGCGACGGGCAGGGTGCGGGGGGCGCACTTGCTCGATGTGGTTGCGCGGGTGCCGCTCGAGCCGCGACGCTCGCTGTACGTCGTCGAGGTCGCTGGCAAAGCGTTGCTGGTCGGCACGAGCGAGATGGGACTGTCGGTGTTGTCCGAGCTCGATCGCAGCGAGGTCCACGCGCGGGTCGCTGCGCAGCCGAGCTTCGGCGAGCTGGTACGGCAAGCGTGGGTGCGCCGCCGCGCGCCGGCGGAGCCGCCGGTGAGCTCTGTGGTCGGTGGCAGCGACGAGGGCGGCGCGGATGTCCGACGCGAGTAACATCGCACTGATCGCTGCCGCGGCGATCATTCCGCTCATCGCGCTGATGCTCACGAGCTTCGTCAAAGTTTCGGTCGTGTTGTCGCTGCTCCGCAACGCGATCGGCGCTAACGATGCGCCGTCCGGGCTCGTGGTGATGGGGCTCGCGCTGGTGCTCACGTTTTTCGTGATGGCGCCAGTGGCTGTCGAGATGGTGGGCGCAGCGTCCGAACCTCCGGCGATCCCGGCGGCACCCGCGCCGCCACCCGACGCCAAGCCGGCGGACGTCGATGCAGCGGTCCGTCAGCTGGTGCCTCCGCAGTACCACCGGGACCTCGATGCGGTGTCGCGATCGCTGGCGCCGCTGCGGCGATTTCTCGAGCGCAATACGGCGGGCTCGGATCGCGCGACGTTCGTCGAGCTCGGACGCAAGCTCGGTCACCGCCCGACCGGCGATGAGCTCTCGGTGCTCGCGCCGGCGTTCTTGACCACCGAGCTGCGTGAGGCGTTCGCGATCGCCGTGTTGGTGTTCATTCCGTTTCTCGTGCTCGACCTGGTCGTCGGGCTCGGATTGGCAGCGCTCGGCCTTCAGACCACGTCGCCGCAGGTCGTCGCGCTTCCACTAAAGCTGCTGCTGTTCGTTGCCGTCGACGGCTGGCGGTTATTGATCGATAGCGTGTTGCGGGGATACGCGTGACCGCTGGGCTGGTTGCGCTGATCCGTGAAGGATTTCTGCTGGCGATGCTCCTGGTGGCGCCGGTATTGATCGCAGCGCTGGTTGCGGGTCTGGTGACTGGCCTGATTCGCGTGTTCACGCAGATCGAAGATCCGGCGCTGGGCGTGGTGCCCAGAGTGGCGCTCGTGGCTGCGGCCGTCGTGGTGTTCGCGCCGTCGATCGCTAGCCAGCTCCAGGTGTTCACCGCGCGGATGTGGCCGCTGATCGCGAGCACCGGAGCGGGATGACCTGGTTGCTCGCGCTGCGCGGTGCGGCTGCGATCGCTGTCCTGACGACGCTTGCCGGTGGCTTACCGCGCGTCGTTCGCGCCGCGCTCACCGTGGGCTTCGGCGTGTGGGTTGCGCTGGTAGTACGCAGCGAGCTGCCGCCTAGCGTCTCACCATGGCTGATCGCTGGCCGCGAGCTCGTGATCGGCGCGACGATCGGCGTGATCGCAGCGCTGCCCTTGCTCGCCGCTGCAATTGCCGGCCGGTTGGTCGGCGGCACGACGGCGTCGGCGCGCGGTCCCTATCAGACATTGTTTGCGGTGCTCGCTGCCGCGGTGTTCATGGCGATCGATGGTCACGTCACGGTGATCGCGTCGGTCGTAGACAGCTTCACGGCGGTAGCGCCGAATCGCCCTGCGGATGCGCTCGGCGCCCTCGGAAGCCTCATCCCGTCCGCGGTGGCGCTCGCAATCCCGTGGCTCGTTACTGCCGCGATCGTCGAGCTCGCCGTCGCAGCCGGATGTCGAGTGAGCTCGCGCGTCGCAGTCGATGCACCCATCGGCGCTGCGGTGCCCGCCGCACTCGCGATGATGACCGCAGCGTTGGTCTCGACGTTCGCGGTCGGTGTGGCGGCGTTGGTGCGAGGCACGCTGTGAAGGTGGGCTCGTTCACCTTGGTGAGGCCGTAGGCACGATCCATGTCGTATCTGCGGGCAGCGGTCGACTCGTGCCGTACTCCTCGAGAACCAGCTGGTTCATCACTCGTTCGCCAAACCCGCCCTCGAACACACTAGGGGAGGTGCGCACCATCCAGTCTTCAACCTCGCGGTCGGAGATCGTGCGTGCCGTTGGACCCCGCAGCTCCGGTCTGAGCGGTTCCTGCGCGATTTCGATCCCGAAATCTTCGTTGCCAACCCTGGTGACCTGCGCCCAGACATGCTCCGAGCCGAGCGCGAACTTGACGAACGCGTGTCCTGGATGGGTACGCGCCAGCTCTCGGAGCTCGGGTAGCCGAGCGGCGGCCTCCTCTTGGGCCGCGCGCATGAGCGGATGGTCGGTCTTGATTGGAATGGCGCGTGGTACGCGGTGTTTCCCGCCCGCGTTACGCGGAGGCGATAGCTCGACCATGCGGACTTCTGTGCCGGGTTTCGCACCGCACGCGCGCAGCATCGTCGCGATGACCTCGTGCCCGGCGGCGAGCGCGCAATCCAGGGGCGTGTCGGCCTTTGCATCCTTGAAGTTGGGTTGAACGCCGGCCTTGAGCAACACTTCCACGACTGCGCGATGGCCAAAGAACGCAGCAAGGTGCAGCGGTGTGACGCCATCCTCATCAGGATCTTCGAGATCCGCCCCGCGCGTCGCCAGTAGCTCGATGACGTGGGCATGATTGGCTGAGGCCGCGAGCCACGCAGGGGTCGCACCATCGCGTAGGCGCGCGTCGGGGTTGCTTCCTGCATCCAGGAGCGCCTTCAATGTGTCGGCTCGGCCAGCCGTAGCCGCGTTGTGCGCGGGGGTTTGGCCGTCGTCGATCTGTCGACTAGCTAGCTCGGGGTGGGCTCGCAGTAGACGAGCGAGCGCCGTCGCATCACCGTGCTCAGCAAGCCAATGGGGGGACCGGTGTTTCGACCGCGAGATCACCACCCACACCACCGCAACCAGCGCCACCACGATGATCGCCCAGATCATTTGGAACCTCGAGTCCGCAGCACGTCGAGGTCGATACCAAACTACCGCCGGGGTGTCTCGACGTGTTCGTCAGAACTAAGCTCGGTCGTTGGCATGATGACTTCCGTGACATCAGTCACGTAAGGTCGCGGCGATGATCTCGGCGAGGCGAGACCACAGCCTCCTCGGAACCGCGCCGTCACCATCGAGCAGCGCGGCCACCAGCCCCGGCTCGCGATGGACGGGTATGCCGTGGCGGCGGGCGAGGCCAACCAACTGAGTCGCGCGGCTTGTAGAGCCGCGGGCTAGTTGCACCGGCACAGGCCGGTGGATCGGATGCCATGCGATTGCAACCGCGGCGGAGTCGCCGAGAATCACCACGGATGCACCAGCGATGTCATCGCCAGTGTGAGTCGCGTTCCGAGCGCGGTGGGCGCGCCAGCGAGGGTCTGCCGCGGTGAGGCGCTCGTCATCGCGCTTTTCAGTGGACGTCATGCGGAGCGCAGCGGCGACCCGAGCGTGGCGCGCGATCGCATCGAGGGCGCCAACGACGAGCCAGGCGCCCGCGATCGCAGTGACGAACGCGCCGAGCAAACGCGGTGCGGCGACGGGCGATGCGATCGACGCGGCGAGCGATGGAGCCGTCCACCACAGCCAGCCGAACGTGACCGCTCCGAACACCGCTGCGCCGGCCAGCTCGACGCCGAGCTCGGCAAGACGTCCTCGCTCCTGTATCGGGGCTCCGGCGAGCTTGCGACGCGGCAGCCACAGCGCCCGCGTCTGCGCGAGATGGCCCAATACGACGACGATCGCTGCGAGCCCGAGGAGCGGGCCGACGAGCGAGACCACCGACCGCACCACGGCTCCGGGCTCGATCGTTCCCGCGCTCTGGGAGCAGGCGGCTGCGATCGCCGCGCCGAGCTCGGCGGTAGTCCGCCGGCTGATCGCGACCAACACCACGGCCACGGCTGCACACACCATCGCGCCGACGAGGTGCGGGCTCGCCGCGTGCACTCCCGCTTGCCGCGCGAGGGAACGCCGGCGCGCGGAAGGTGGGAACCGGCGGTCTTGGGCCATGCGTCGGATCCTGATGGTAAGGTCGCCCGCGTATGTCGGCGGTAACCAAGGTTCGAAAAGCAGTGATCCCGGCGGCCGGCCTCGGTACGCGGTTCTTGCCGGCCACCAAGGCGGTTCCCAAAGAGATGCTGCCGATCGTCGACGTTCCGACGATTCAGCTGGTGATCGACGAGGCGGTGCGCGCGGGGATCACCGACGTCGTGGTGATCAACGGGCGCCAGAAGCATTCGATCGAAGATCACTTCGATCACGCCTACGAGCTCGAGCACACGCTGCGCAGCCGCGGCAACGCCGAGCTCGCGGATGCGATGCACACGATCTCGACGATGGTCCGGCTGATCTCGGTGCGCCAGAAGCAACCCGCCGGGCTCGGTCACGCCGTGCTGTGTGCGCGCGAAGCGATCGGTGATGAATCGTTCGCGGTGCTGCTCGGCGATGATCTGATCGATAACGATCGGGACCCTGGAATCGCCCAGCTGATCCGCGTGCACGAGGCCACCGGGGCGGGAGCGGTCGCGATCATGGAAGTTCCCGTGGGCAAGGAGCACATGTACGGGGTCGTCGCTGGCGAGCGGGACTCCACGGGGCACATGCGGATCCGCGACATGGTGGAGAAGCCGAAGTCGAATCCGCCGAGCCGCTGGGCGATTGTTGGTCGCTATGTGTTGCCACCGCAGATTTGGCCGATGTTGCAATCAACCAAGCCGGGCGCGGGTGGAGAGATTCAGCTGACCGATGCACTTCGCCAGCTCGCCGGATCGTCGCAAGGGATCTACGGCGTCGTCGTCGAGGGAACTCGTCACGACGCGGGAGACAAGTTGGGCTATCTGCGCGCGAACCTGGCCTACGCGATGAAGCGACCGGAATTGCGCACACAAGTGATGGCGCTGTGTCGCGAGATGATCGGCGATGCGTCAGGCAAAGGATGAGCTCACAGCTCGCTGGCGCCAACATCGTCGAGGTCGCGGTCACGCTGCCGGTCCTGGGTAGATTCCACTATCGCGTGCCGTCGCATCTGGTGGACCGAGCGCGCGTAGGTGCACGGGTGCTGGTTCGGTTCGGCTCGCGCAAGGTGACGGGCGTGGTGGTGCGGACGAACGTGGCACCGCCCGACGAGGTCACGCCTGTAGAGCTCAGTGATGTCCTCGACACCGAGCCGGCATTGCCGCCGGAGCTCGTCGAGCTGTGCGTGTGGATCGCGGATTATTACGAAGCGCCGGTGGGCGAGGTGCTGCGAGCGGCACTGCCTGCAGGCAGCGGGGTGGCCGCACGCGCGGTATATGCACTGACCGATGCTGGGCGGCAGCTGGTCGAGGGGCAGGGACCGGCGTTACCGACCAAGCAGCGGGCCTTGCTGGGCCAACTCGCCAAGCGCGAGCTGCCGGTGACTGGCACGAGCGCCGTGGTCAAGCGACAGCTCGACGCGTTGATCGAGCGGGGGCTGGTCGAACAGCGCGAGCTACGCAGCGAGGCGCGGACCAAGCTGAAACGCGAGCGGGTGGCTCGGCTCGTGGTGACGCTCGAAGCGGCGCGTGTGGCAGCGGCGCGTGCGCCGAAACGACTGGAGGTGATCGAGGCGTTGGCGGACGGGCAGGGGATGCCGGTAACGGAGCTGCAACGGCGGGTGCCGCGGAGCGCGGGGGTAATCCGGGAGCTGGTGAAGGCGCAAATCGTCGAGGTGACGGAGCAGGAGATGGCGTTGGAGGCGATCGCGATTGGTGCGGGGATGGCGACGAGCGCGCCGCCGAGGTTGACGGAGGAGCAGGCAAAGGCGGTCGCGGAGATTGTTGGGGCGATGGAGGGGACGGCGGGGACGGGGACGATGGAGCGGACGGGGTCGGGATCGGGCATCGGAGGATCGGGATCGGGATCGGGATCGGGGGTCGGGGAGCGCGGATCGGGCATCGGAGGATCGGGATCGGGGTCGTTCGCGTTCGCTGCCGATACCGCGTTTGGATCCGAGTCCGGATCCGAGTCCGAGTCCGAGTCCGG
>JBFXAI010000067.1:0-18989 GCA_050184455.1 Kofleriaceae bacterium
GTTCAGGCGATGGCGGCCGGATGGCCGGACCACCGATCGCGATGAACCGTTTTCGGTGATCGCCATCGACCGTTTTCGGTGATCGCGATGGACCGTTTTCGGTGATCGCGATCGACTGAATTACGCATTGATTGGGGCTGTATATCTTCCTTTTTCCGCCGGCTTTCTTGCGGATCGAGAAGCCCACGTATGCTCGCGCATCCTTGTAGATCAATCTCCACAGTCGCTGAACAGGGAGTCCTGTGTGCGAGCTGAGATCCTCGAGATTCCTCACCCGCGGCAACCCAGTTAGGCCATAGCGGCGCTTTCGCTTTCGACTCATAGGCGGAAAACAAGTGAGAGGCTCTTACTCTCCTTCATCTACGCGATCGCGCAGTGTTCGCGCCGTCATGCGTGCAGGTTGGATCCGGGACGACGAAACATCATCCACCCGAACTTGGACAAGTCCAGAGTTCGGCTAAGAGCCTCTCGCCACCCAGCGTACACCTCGCTGCGCGAAGCAACCAAGCGAAACTCCCGCACGTGTAACATTGGCCGGCCGTGGCGCTTCCGGGGTTCAGAGAGTTCGTTGATCCGGTCCTTCGCTACCTTGCACGCGACGCGACGCCCGTCGCGATCGCCGACGTATATCAGGGCGTCGCGGCCACCCTCGAGATCTCGGCCGCCGACTGTGACCTCAAGCTTTCCAGCGGAGGCAACAGTTACGAAAGCCGTGTTCGATGGGCGTTCGGTTGGCTTAGTCGCGCGGGGCTAGGGCGCTCGCCCGCTCCTGGACAATGGGAGCTGACGTCGGAAGGTCGCGAGCTGGCAGCCGCACATGCGGTCCTGCCTGACGCTCTGTTCGCCAAGTATGACGAGAAAGCCAACCCGAGGTCGGTCGCACAAAACAAGACCGGCAGCGTCAGGCGTTTCCCGTCCAGGAACGAAGGCAGAAAAGCGTACCGATTACCATCGCAGCCGTTTGCTCAAGGCGGACAGTCACGCGTGTACGAGGCCACCCGAAAGGCCGACGGAAAAGTGTTCGTCATGAAGCGCGCAATCCGGGAGTGGGGAGGCACGCGAATGAGACGCGAAATTGAGGTTCAAACCGCGCTGAAACATCAGCACATCATGCCGATCATCGACTGGGATCAAACTGATTATCTATGGTTCGTGATGCCGAAGGGCATCCGGTCGATGCATATGGTTTCAAGACCGCTCGATACCAAGCTCATCCTTTCGATCCTCGAGTCGGTCACTGACGCGCTTCGTGTTGCGCACGATGCCGGGCATCCGCACCGCGATCTGAAGCCCGAGAACATCATTGAACTCCCTGAGGGTCCTGACGGCCCACGTCGCTGGGTCTTGGCCGACTGGGGGCTGACGCGCCGGCCTCTTGGCGAGACAACGAGCCGACGGACTCGTAGCGGGCATCTGCTCGGAACCGAGGGCTTCGCTCCGCCGGAAGCCTATCGCGATGCACACCGCGTCGGACCTGCCGGCGATATCTACTCACTTGGCCAGGTGATTGCGTGGGCGACCGGCGTAGAGCCAATCCCGAACGTCTCGCCCGTCGTCTCGGCACCGTGGACCGATGTCGTCGCGCGGATGACTCAGCAAGAGCCAGGTGAACGACCACAAACGATCGCAGAGGTCCAGGCGCTCCTCACGTCACTCGGTCCGACTAGTACGGGCTCACCTACGTGAGTAGAACGGCATCAACTCGACCTGCCACTTGCGAAGAGTCGATGCGCGTCGTGGAATGGTAGTGCCCGAAATGCCGACGGCGCGGGCACGCAAAAACTCGACTGCGCTTTCAACGCTAACGTCAGCCAGGTGCTCCTTACCCGCCCACAGCCGCCACGCTCGGCCGACCATTGAGTCGTTGAACGCCTTCGCAGCAACGCGCATGCGCGCATCACTGTCCTTGTTCTTGATGTCACGTGCGAGCGGGGTAGGCTGATTACTGGCATCCAGGAATCCTAATATCCTCGCGCCCTGTTTATAGTAATCAACCTGTCGAGTAGTGGATATGTTCGATACATCGTCGATGTCGACACGGCCCTTCTTCAGCGTCGCATCCACGGCTTCGAACACCTGGACTACAGTGTTCGCCTGCGGCACTTCTTCAGAGTAGACCTCGGGCTCGCGATCGCCTCGCTCGCGTACGCTTGCAAGAACGTCCAACCACTTCGTGGATACTTCTTCTGGCGGGTGAAACTCGAGCGTCAGCTGCCGAGCTGCAGGATCCGGTTCGGTGAAGATGAACTCTGCGCGAATGCCTCGCTTCGACGCATCCATCACTAGAGCTGCAAGTGCTTGAGCCTGTCGCGGAGGAAACTCATTTAAGGCCGTAGGATCGCCAGCGTCTGCTGCGATCAAGACTGCTCGCCGAAACCGCTCCAGAGTGGCGCGCGTCGTTTTCTCCGACGCCTTCAGATGTTTCGAAATCGAAGCAGCCGGAGCGTCGATCCACTCACCTGTCGTTTCCGTATCGCCCTTCTCCATTCGACACAGATCGAAGATGTGCGCGAGGTGCTCGAAAACGACGTGATCTGGGTCGAAAATTCGTATCGTGATAACGGGTCTGTGAAGGTGCCGTGCTTGCCACCTGGCGCTCTCGCGGAGACGCCGCACGCGAACGTACGTGAGCAGCTCCGGGTCGACGGACTTGGACTCTAGTTGCGCGACAAGCTCTTCGATTGCAGCGATCGGGACAGGAGGTTTTTCCGGGATGTCCTTTGAGCGCAGCACCTTCGCCACAACGGCTAGCTCCTCGATCTCCTCCTCCTGTACAACGCTATCGAGATGCGTCTGAAGCTGCTCCGCCAGTAGTCGCGCAGCAGCTCGACCGAGCGGGCGCGGCGCCCCTTCGACGTCGATGTAGTCGCGGAGGAAATCGAGGACGGAGATGCGCACGTTACGCTCAGGATGAGCGAGAGCGCTCTGCAGGAACTCCGGCAGGCCGGTGAACTGGAATGCCGGTATCCCCTCGCGTTCGACCGCAAGGACTGAGAGCCCGCTGAGAATGTTCACATACGTCGTCGCGTCAGTCGCCGGCGTCGTAATGAGCCACAGCCGAGACGCCTCGGCCAAGGCTCCGGTGATTCTCCGCACGAGGAAATACGCGAGGATTCGACGCATCGACGAGACATCGTTGGCTGCACGCCAAAGAACCTTGCACGCCTCCTCGGCGTCCTGGGTAACGAGTTCGTCCGCCACCACGATGATTTGCGCGTAGTCTTCCGCACCGATCGCGTCCGCCAGTGCGGACACCATTTGTCGTCGCGACGTCATCTGCGGGGGCCTGTGAAAGCTCTACCAGCCTTTATGTCCAAGTCGATGCGCGCGCCCTTGTACTTTTGGCTCTTGGGGTGCACGTAGAAAGGCTTGTTCTCCCCGCTCGCCTCGAGGCCCTCGGGCGGAGCGTTCTCTACGTATCGCTTCGCTTTACGGCAGGCTTCCTCTCGAAGCTTTCGTTCCCTGTGCTGGCATTTCGCTGCAAGCTGCGCCAGCAACGCGAGCCCTTCTTCCTTTGTCGGGGCGACATCCTGTTCCCATTTCGTGGAGCAGCCGCCGTCGACACGGTTCTCGATGTCCCTACCCTGCGCCTGCCACAGACCTCGATGCGGCTTCGGTTCACTCACGACACCCTCCGCTAAGCACTGCCCAAGGACCGCGAGCGCCTTGGCGAAAGCATCGACGCTTCGTTCCTCGAAGCGTTAGCGAGGTGGCAGCCACACAGATGGCAACGGGAAACCACATGGCGATGCAGAGGCCACCGATTCTGGTCGGTGATCTCTGATGTTACGCCCGCGACGGCGAGCTCGCTGCACGGCTGGCGCAGCAATTTGTTGCCCCGCGCGGCTGAGTGCTCACCGGCGGGTCCCACGTCCTGCTCGCAAGTAAGTCGCGTTCTCGACGCTTCCCACCGCAAGGTCACCTCCATGGAACCAATTGCAGGCAGGCCCGCGATTTATGCCCGCTTTTCCTCAGCGCGTCAGGACGAGCGCAGCATCGACGATCAAGTCCGGCGATGTCGTGCTCACCTCAACGACCAGCGTGGCGACGTTGAGGTCTTCGCCGACTATGCTGTCTCTGGGGCTGGTCTAAACAGACCTGGCTTCGAGGCTCTGATGGCCGCCGTGAAGTCGGGCCTGGTGACATCGATCGTCACGGAAGACATTTCCTGCATCTCGCGCGACTTCGCGGACGCAGCGCACATCTTCAAGGAGCTGCAGTACGCGCGTGTCCCGCTGATCGGCATCGCGGATGGCATCGACACCAGCGCGAAGCACGCGAAGCTCACGTACACGCTGAAGAGCCTCGTGGCTGATCTCTACCTCGATGATCTTCGTGACAAGACGCTACGCGGATTGGAAGGCCGCATGCTCGCCGGTTATGCCACCGGACAGGTGCCCTATGGCTTTCGCACGCGACCGGAGTTCGATGCCCACTGCCGCGAGATCGGGAAGCAGATCGAAATCATGGATGCAGCCGCCAAGATCGTGCTCCGCATCTTCACGGAATTCGCGAGCGGTCGGAGCATGAGCGCGATAGCTCGTTCGCTGAACCGCGAGGGCATTCCTTCACCGCGAATCGGAATGCGCCATCGGTGGTCGGGATGGTCGATCGGCACCGTCCGCGAGATGCTCCGCAATGAGCGATACATCGGAGAGTGGCGCTTCAAGGAAATGCAATGGGTCAAGGTGCCAGGCACGAACCGGCGCCTTCCACGCAAGCGCCCGCCAAGCGAGACGATGGTGCAGCAACGCCCGGATCTTCGGATCGTCGAGCTTGCCCTCTGGGAAGCGGTCAAGGCAGAGATGGGCCAGCGCGGATACCTCGCGTTGTCGTCCCCGCTCGAAGTCGAGGTACGTGCTGTCAGGGAGTGTCGCCTGCGCTGAGTGCGGGATGGCGTTGACGATTTGCGCGAGGAGACCGAGCTACTACCGTTGCCCATCACGGGCGAAGGGGCTTTGCGGAAATGCGGCAACGCTGCGCGCAGAGCAGCTGCTCAAGGACTTTTTTTTAGAGATCAGGACCATGCTTCGAAAGAGCCCGCTCTTGCAGCAGGCGCTCGAGATCCAGAATGGCTTACGTGGAGAGGTGCTTCAGGATCAGATCGATTCCAGGCAGAAGGCACTCGCAGAGACAGAGGCGCAGATCGAGCGGCTCGTGTTGTTCGTCGCTGATGGCGGCGATCGTCTCGACTACGTGGCCGAGCGTATCCAGAGGTTCGAGAGCGACGCACGCGCACAAAAGGCCGAACTTGAGATCCTGCGCAGCACACTCAAGAAGCCGCTCCGCAAGGTGAGCATTGCCGATGTCGACGCCGCCATTGCAGGCGTCGCGCTGTCGAAGCCAGACGAGGTTGATAGCGCTCGGCTCAGGCTGCGTCGATGGACCGCCGGAGTGCCGATGCACTTCGACGCTCGCACGCTCACGATCGAGATCTCGCCGGCGGCGTTGGTCGCCGACATCGCGAACGAAGGCACAGCGCTGCCCTCGTATCCAAACGGCGAACGTCTCGTGTTGCGGATGCCGGTCGGCTACCTCGTTCCGAAGACTAAGCCACGCGCTCCTAGGGTGACCGACCTTCCGCGCGCACAACGACCTTCGGTACTGCAAGGACAACTCGATTTTGTCCCGCGCTGAGGTCAACAGACGGATCAGTCCAAGCTTGTGGATCCGTCGGATGGACTCGCATCGCCCAGATAGCAAAGGACCACGCGCTCCTTCGACGTCGAGAACCGTTTCGGGCCGTCGTACGCGACGAAAGCAGTCAGTTCGTGCGTCCGCCAAGTTGCGCTTCCTTGAAAGTGGCTTGAGTAGATCTGGAGCTGCTCTAACGCTTCTCCAATCTTTCGATTGACGTCGGCCGCCTTTGTGTCGCTGCGGAGGTGGACCTTTAGCTCAAGCAGAATCGGGATCTGGTGCGTGGAAGTGACGCCTCTGAACAGAACCTCGTTACGCGTCAAGAAGGAATCAATCGCGCCGCCGCTTGCCTCGTTGTGGGTGAATGGAAAGAACCCCTCCAAAAAAAGGAAGCGGTCGACGTGCTGCTGAAGGCGATCCTCGAACCGCCGATTGCCCGGATGGATGCGTTCTTCGTCGTCGAAATCAGCAAGCAGAGCTGGCTTACCAAAATGCTCCAAGAAGGCACGAAGCCGCTGGATCGAATGATGTTGAACCGCACCGCGGTGCAGGCGCGCCTCGACGATCGTTGCGATGCGTGACGCGTTTGCACGTAGGGATGTGAACGCGCCGTCTCCCCAGCTCCTGTACCGATTTAGCATTGCCTCGGAAGCCGCTGGAAAACCGGTTCCGTCCAAGACGCTCGATAGGGTTTTGTGGATGTCGCGAAGGTCTGCAACTAGCGGGCGAAGGTTCGAGGCTCGCAACAATTCCTCGGCAAAGGTGAGATCTCGGCAGTGTCCGGCGAGGAGTTGCCTCAACTTTTCGACAAGAGCGTCCTGCTTCGGTTCGGCAGCTGCACCTGCGGCACGTCGCAGAGATCGATGGACTGATGAGACTTGATCGAGCAGGCGCTGCAGGTCGATGACGGCATCGAAGCCGAGCGGCGCGAGTCTATCCGCGCTAGAAATGTCGGCGAGCCAGGCGCGAACTGGCTTTCGAACATTGGCCAGTGGCCACTCCGAGTCGAGATCCTTACGCGCCTGCTTCAGCGTGTCGTGGTTGCCGGAAAGCTTCGGCGGATTTGCAATGAGGTGCTGGTCCAAGTCGGCAACCCATCGACACAACGTCGCCAGGTCAGGAACGATCTCGCCGACGACCTTCACGCAGTTCCGTTGAAGAATGTCGGACTCAGGCCCGCGTTCATCAAGCGCCGCTTCGAGTGCCTGCGCGCACAACGGATGCGTGAAGAGCGTCGTGGTGAAGTCATAGAGGCGCGCCGAGAAGTCTCCCGCTGACGTCGGCTCCGCGTGAAGAAGCTCCACGCTCTGTCGTAGATCACTGACCGCCGACTGGTGATCGAGGCGCATGCCCGAATGCTACTTCGAGTCGATTCCCGCGATGAGGCCCCGCGTGGAGAAAGGCGTGACGATCGGCCGTCGCAGATGGCGCGACGAGTCTACCCAAGCGCTTCGCGGACCCAGTCCGACCATCGCCACCACGGCAAGGCGAGCTCACGACGGTTCGTGAACTCCGTCGCAATACCGATAAGCGTTGCATCGGCACTGGGCGACCACAGAGAACCCGCTCGCGTTGAGCGGATGTAATAGACAGGGCCGCCGCTTAGACCGTTGGGCTTCTTGAATTGAACCTTCGCATCACGTGGCACTTCGAGTTCGTCGTACGGGAACGAGTCTCCGATCACGTGGCCGCTCTCCCAGACGATCGAGATGTTCCGATCGTCGTGGTTGAAGTCGGTCGTGTAATGGAAGATGTCGACGAAGCGATGCTGCAACCAACCATGGGTCGGGTGTCGCGCGTCGAAGGTGAACTGTTCGGGAAATCCGGCCGCAACGAGCTGCGCACCGTTCGGAATGGTTCGAGCAGTGCTTGTTTCGAATCGGTCTGGCCCGATCGCGAGTCCTCTCAACGACGACGCGAGCGGCTCACGGACGAAGGCCAGTGCAATGTCCAGCCTCTCTGGCGCGTGGACGACCTCATCAACGGTGTCTTGCACGAACCCTTCCCGCGTGACGAGCGAGACGAGGTCGCCGGGCTGAACAACATGTGCCGCTGTTAAGATGGCAAGCCGACCCGACGGGCCGAGCACGAGGGTGCCGGAGCCGTGGTACGGCGTCCGCTCACCTTGTCGCGCGAAGACGATAAGGACAAGCGACCGCATCACGTGCGTCGTCATGGCCTCGCGGGCGTGACGTTCAGCCGCCTGTCGGTTTGCGCTCGATCCCTCCATACAGTGCTCGCCCAGGTTACAGCCGAGTCTTGGAGCGCGACATGGAGATCTCCCCGCCGGGATCTGCACGAGCGAGATCTTGCAGCCAGGACGCGGTGTGGTTGCTAGCCTGTTCGCACGTCATGGGGAAGAAGGATGGAGAGCGCCAACGCCGACACGCCAAAGCAGTGGCGCGACGAGCCGCGAAAGCACGCGAGCGAGGGCAGCGGCGAAGTGAGGGCTCACGCAAATCGCGGCCAGCTCTGAGCGCCGCGATGATGAAGGCATCGAACCCGCTGGCGTTCAACTCGCCATACGAGAACGGCAAGACCGTCTTTGGCGAGCCCGTGCCCGCAGATCTGCTCGTCGATCGGATCAAGACCTTTGACTGGCGCGAGGCATTTATCCGCCTCGGCCATCTGGCTTCGGTCCTCGCCAACGACGAGGCTGGGCCCGAATCCGAGCGAGCTGTGCGGCTCACAGCTCAGGGCATCAACGCGCTTACCGCTTCGACGCCCCGAGATCGTGCGCTACTTCAACGCGGACGCGCGTACGTCGCGAACGCGCAACGTCCGCTGGTGGTGGCGCATGAGGAAGCGATCGTCTTTCTCGAGCACCTCGTCTTGCTGTACGGCGCCGACGGCGGCGACGCACCGAGCGAAGCCGAACTCGCGTTCTGGTTGCTAGCTGCGTCCGATCACCTCGAAGCGTGGAACGAGCCGGACGCGTGCCAGCTCGACGACACCGAGATGCTTGCGGCCGAGATGGTGAAGGCCTTCCGCTTTAACCGCTCGTCCGTGGATGAGGTCCGTCTTCTGTCACGAGCACGGGGCATCTTCAACACACCACCCGTTCCACGAGCTAACGACGCAGGTGCCGCACTCGATCGATGTCGCGCTCGAACGCGGCGCGCGCAAACCGCGCCTCGACTATCCGCCCACGCGCTTCTATTGGCTCTCGGGCCCCGCGTTCCATGACGGGATCACGAGAGTCACCCGGTCGACGGCGTAGTCGTTCGCGTCTATGACCCCGAGAAGACACTCGTCGACTGCTTCCGATATCGGAACCAGATCGGCATGGACGTGGTGCTCGAAGCGCTCCGTCTATGGAGAGATCGGCGCCGCAAGAAGCGCGACGCGCTGCTGAAATTCGCCCGCATGCGGCACGTGGAGCGAACCATGCGACCGTACCTGGCGGTGCTGTCGTGACAGTCACGAACCTTCCCGCGTCGGTGCATGCCCGGCTCCTTGAACCAGGCACGTGCGGCCAACCGGCCGTATTCAGGAGTTGTTGCAGTACTACGCGATGGAGCGGTTCCTATACCGGCTGTCGCGCTCGCCCCACCGCTCGCGCTTCGTGCTGAAAGGTGCGCTGATGCTGCACGTATGGAACGCGCCGCTCGCGCGAGCGACGAAGGACCTCGACTTCCTCGGCCGACTCGACAACTCACTCGATACCGTTGAGGGTCTTGTCCGCGACGTGTGCTCGATCGATGTCGAACCTGATGGGATGATGTTCGACCCCGCCACCGTGAAGGCCGAGCGGATCAAGGAGGACGCGGACTACGAGGGCGTGCGCGTCCGGTTCATCGGACTGCTCGCGCGATCGCGCGTCACGATGCAAATCGACGTCGGGTTCGGCGACGTCGTGACCCCCGGCGCCGAGACGATCGCATACCCCACCCTGCTCGACTTCCCCGCAGCCGAGCTATCCGGGTATCCCCGGGAGACCGTTGTGGCCGAGAAGTTTCAGGCGATGGTCTATCTGCGGACGACGAACAGCAGGATGAAGGACTTCTACGACCTGTGGCTCCTCGCCAATCAGTTCTCTTTCGATGGCGCGTTGCTCGCGAAGGCGATCACCGCCACGTTCGCGAACCGTGGGACCGCGATCGACGTAGCGCCGATCGCGTTGACTGCCGAGTTCACGGAGCAGGCATCGACGATGGCGCAGTGGACCGCGTTTCGAAAGCGCCTTGCGATCACGCCGATGCCCGATCGGCTCGCGGATGTCGTCGTCGTGCTCTCGATGTTCTTGCTGCCGGTGGCTCGCGCATGTTCTGCGGCCGTGAATTCCGAGCAGCACTGGGCACGCGGCGGGCCATGGGACGCAATCGTCTGACCGAGCGACCAGTATTCCGCGCTTCTAGTGTCAGCAAACATCAGCATGAACGGTTATCCACGTAAACCAGTCCTCGGCGGGAACCACTACGACGAAGAGCGTGCACGTGATGTCGCGTGAAATCGGAGCGCAACTCTGATGGTGCAGCTCGTGCCACGGCATCTTCGGCTTCTGCCTCCCGAGCTCGCACGGGGCCTCGATGAGATCGTCAGCTGCCACCAGCGATCGAAACCGCCGGCTTCGACTACTCCGACGTACGTCTCATGCACGAGCAGTATACGTTCACACCAACCGCCTCTCGCCACGAACGCCCGGCCGCGGTGACCGGCGACGATTGGCTTCGAAACCGTTCACACTCTAGTTCACATTTTCGGTTGCAACGAACGGGGACGCCCCGTGCACTGACTGGAGGTGATCGTCGATTCCCGAGCCGAAGGCCGCCAGTTGAATCCGGCATCCCTAGAGTCAGTGCACCGCTGGCGTTCCGTCGACTGCGGCAGCGAGCGCGCGCAAGAGGCTGCCGAGGGCGACGGCGGCGGGCCGTGGGAGCTCGAGCGCGACGCGGCCATCGGCGAGCGGCCGCACGTCGATCTGCGACATCATGGAGGCGAGATCACCAACGTCAACCTGGACGCGCGCGGGCGCGGCAGGTTCGGCAGGTGACGTGATGATGGGTGCGTCGGCTTCGTCCGGCTCCAGGGGAAGCGGCACGGGGTCGGCGTCTTCGGCCGAAGGATCGAGCGCCGGACCGATCGACGAGGTTATGGGTTCGACGACCTTCTGGACCTGAGTCATGAACGAACCGGCGGACTCGAACGACACCTCGTCGCTGGTGCCATCGAACAGGCCGGTGAACAGCGCGCGCTTGTCGCCGACGAGGTTGGCGATCCGGTCTTCGATGCCGCTCGCTGCGATGAGGTTGTAGATGTCCACGGGTTGGGTCTGGCCGAGCCTGAAGATTCGGCCGATCCGTTGCTCGAGCACCGCGGGGTTCCAGGGCAGCTCGAGGTTGATGCAGCAGCTGGCAGCGCGCTGGAGGTTGAGCCCGACTCCGCCGGCGTCGGTCGCGAACAGCACACGGGTCGCGGGATCATCGTGGAACGCGACGATGTTCTCGCTGCGCCGCCGCTGGGACTCCTCGCCGGTAAAGAACGCGGCGCGAACGCCGGCTCGCGCGAGGACGTCGCCGGTGGTCCATGCGGCCAGTTTGAGCATCCGCCGCCACTGGCTGAACACGACGACCTTGCGCTCCTGGGTCACCACGACATCGGCGAGGAGGTCGCGCAGCTCGGCGAGCTTGGGGCTATGGAGGCTCGCGAGCAGGGGATCCGACCGGCGGGGGTTGGCTTCGAGAGTCGGCCAGGTCTCGGTAAAGTCTCGCAACGCGAGGCCATTGCAGATCATCCGCTGCTGGGTGAGGAGCTGCATCAACCGCAGGAACTCGGCGTGTGTCAGCGGACGTCGTCGTGACTTACGGGCGAGCTCTGCGATCGGCCGGGCGAGCTCGTCGTGGGCGCCCTGCTGCGCATCGGTCAATGCGACAGAGACCCGCACGTCGCGCCGGGGAGGCAACTGCGCCAGCACTTCGCTGCGAACGCGGCGCAACATGCTCGGTGCAAGCCTGGTACGTAGGGTATCGAGGTTGCGCGCGCCGATTACCTCGCGGCTGCCATCCGATCGCACGGCGTGCCAGCTCGGCAACCGCCATCGCGGCTCGAGGGCAGGCTCGTCGATCCATTCCATGAGCGACGACAGCTCGCTGAGTCGGTTCTCCATCGGAGTACCGGTCAGTACCAGCCGCCACGCTGGCTCTAGTTGCTTCACCACGGCCGCTGTCTTGGTCTGCCAGTTCTTGATCCGTTGGGCCTCGTCGAGGATCACGAGATCGGGTGCGTAGCTCTTGACCGCGGGCAGGTCGCGCAATAGCTGCTCGTAGTTGACGAGCAACACGCCGTCGGGTCGCCGTCGGTAGAACCGCGCGCGTTCGTCGGGGTGACCTTCGACGGTGACGAGCTCGAGATCGGTGAACATCCGCCACTCACGAGCCCATTGCGGCTTGAGCGATGCCGGAACCACGACGAGTGCTCGGCGGATCTTCGCGCCGGCGAACAGGGCGTGGCACGACGCGATCGCTTGCGCGGTCTTGCCGAGACCCATGTCATCGGCGAGTAGCAACCGCCCGGCGTTGAGGAATCGCTCGACGCCCTCGCGCTGGTACGGGAACAGCTTCTGCCGAAGCCCGCGGGTCAACCGATCGATCTCTCGCGACGCGATTCCCTGGCGACGCTCGAGCTGCTCGCGTTCCTGCTCGAGCAGCTGCAGCAAGGCCGGCTCGGCAAGTGCGGGGTTCCTGCGGCACGCGGCAAGCATTCGGATCACCGCCGTTCGACGACGCTCCGGATCTGTCGTCCAGGCGCGGTCGATCGGCCGACCGGCTGGCGTGCGCTGGAACATGACCGACAGCTGGTCCGGAAGTGCGACCTGCGGATCGTGCCAAACCCGCTCGAGCCAGTCGCCCGGCCCGGTGAACGGTCGCACGGGATCCCACCGCAACGCGCGCGGACGAAATCGCCGTCGCCGTGGGTTCTCGATGACGGCGAGCAGATGTTTGCACGCTCCGAGCGACGCCTTCACGAAGTCGGGGCAACTGCAGCTTCCGTCGCCCGAGGCGGAAAGCCATACGTCGTAGGTTCGTGCCTGCTTGGCGCGCTTGCCAACCCGAAGACCATCGGGGGCCATGCGCACGACGAGATCGTCGTCGCGTGACGAGTCCAGCCGCCGCAGGAGCGCATCGAGCGCGTCGAGCGCGACCGCGAAGTCGGTACCGCGGGTCACACGCACCGCGCGTTGTGCGAGCACGGCCGAAAGCTCACCAGCGCCGCGATCAGCTGCACGTTCGGTCAACACCGCGAGCGCTTCGGAGCACTCGGCTTGCGATACGGGCGACTCAAACGTCGATGGTGCTTCGGCGAGCTGGTCCACGGCCCAGTGAAGCTGGCACATGGGGGTGACATGTAGATCTCACCAGGAATCGCTATCGGTATCGCTCGAGAGTGACGAGCAGTCGACCATGGGCAGGCATGTACACCACCAGGAGTGGTGGTCAGCTCGCGCTTGTGAACCAGCTGTGTCGACAGCGTCAGCTCGATCGCACTACGCGGCCTCTGCACGCTTGCGGCGATCGGACAGGCCGCGGCGGGCATGGTAGGAGGACTGCATGACTCACGTGATCAACATCCAGCATTGGCTCGATGAAAACGGCGATCCGCATCCCGCGGTGCGGCGCCAGGCGCTGCGCGTGGCGCGTCTGATCGAGTACGGCGGGCCGTTGGATGTCGATCACATCCGCGGAACCCTCGTCGAGTGCAGCCGCCGGGTGGCTCGCCGTCCGTGCACTGGCCTGCTCTGGGTAGGCAAGATCGACGAGCGCACGATCGAGGCGTACTGTTCGAGCTGCCGGCGAGAGCACCTACTGATTTCGGGCTGGGAGCTCACCGACTGGGCGGATGGCCCGATGGAACCGCTTGGGCCGGATGAGCAAGCGCCTGAGGCCGCGCTGAACTGAGCGAGCACCGTCGGCGCGATCATCAACCTCGCGTGGACGACACGATGCGGCTTTTTCTGCCGGACCGAAGTGTCTGACTGGAGATCGAGCCACCTCTGCGACGGAGCCGCGCGAGTCTCGTCGATCGATCAAGTCTTCACGCGCGCGCGGGTTCGCTTCCGCGTGGCTGGCTTCTTGGCTGCAGCCCTAGCAGTGGACTTCTTCTTGCCGGACTCGTCGGCAGCTCGCCAATCGCACCACGCCTTGACGATGCGCACGATGTCGGCCTTGGCAGCGTTGGCTTCGGCGACGCTGCCGATCTTGAGAACACGACCCGTCGCGCCGGTTCCCTCCAGGCGCGGGTGCTTGCCCGGGATCTTCGCGCCGACGTGGAACATCAAGCTCGCGTGCTGCTTGCTCTTCGGAAAGAAGCTCGCGAGGTTGCCCAGGTATGTGAAGGTCGGCGCCTGCCACTTGATGCACTCGTCGATCCGCGGATCGGCGGCGAGAATGATCTCGCGGATCCGTTGGACCACTGCCTTCATCGGGTTGTCGTAGGTCGTGAACCAGGCGTCGACTTCTCTGCTCCGTGTCATCGCTTTTTCCTCCGCGCGGTCGGCTTGTTCACGCCGCGCTCGAGCGTCGCGACGATCGAGGCGGCGGTGCGACGCGCCGCGATGACGTCGAATGACCCAGCGCGGAGCGCGACGCCGTTCACCAGCACATCGACGGCGTGGTTGCCGATCCGAGGTTTGCGCGTCGTATGAACGGCCAGCGAGACGGTTGTCTGGAGCTCTACACGCCCGCGCGGCGCGAGGGTGATCCGCTTCAACTTGAACACTTTCGGCGCGCCGTTGCCGTTCGCTTTCACGAAATGAACCGCGAGGTCGACGAGGAGGTCCTGGGCCTTGGGGGCCTTGCTCCGCAGCGCGAAGCTCACCGAGACGCGCGCTCCGATGGGCACGCGCGGCGGATCGAACCGCACGTCTTCGATCGCGACGGCTGGCTTGTGTCCGAAGCCGAGCAGTCGCAGCGCGCCGGCCTCGCCGCGCTTGATCGCGCTTCGCAGGGCGTGCTCGATGAGATCGCGACGGTCAGCGGACGCGCCGTCGAGCCAGCGCGCGCAGGTCTCGACCATGAGCTCGGGGTGGACCTTGCCGAGGTCGTTCACGTTGTTCGCGACACTCCGGCGAACGAGCGTCGTGGGGTCGTCCTTGAGCAACTCGAGAAGCGCGAGCACGCGGTCGGGATGTTGATCGAGCCAGGCGACCCGCATGGCCCACGGCAATCGGAGACGAGTACCCTCGGACACGAGCCGACGCACGTGCGGATTGTCGTCGCGTGTCCACGTGCGAAGGACAGCGAACGTCCGCTCGGGGTCGCGGGCGATGTATGGGCGGATGCTGCTCTCCGCGCTGAATCGCTTCGTCAGCTCGTACTGCGCGCGCATCGACAGGTCGAAGTGATCGAGCCCGTGCTCGGCCACGAACAGCACGTGGGGCAGGTAGAAGAAGGGTGCCATGCCGACGCCCACGAGCTCGTCGGTAGCGTGCTCGGGACCGAGCGAGCGCAGCAGTACGTCGATCGCGTTGGGGTATCCGGCCGGCAAGTGCCTCACCAAGGCGCGCGCGATGTGTTTGCCGCGATCAAGCAGCTCGAGGTCGTCGAGACCTGCGGTCGCCTGCCGGATGAACGCGCGCGAGGGAAAGCTCGACTCGACGCGGGCGAGCTGGCCGGCGAGCTTGCGAACGAGCTGGGGAGAGAAGAACGTCTTGAGGGGCTCACCCATCGGCTGCTCGCCGCTCGAGGATCGTCTTGAGTCGGGCAAGATCCTTTCGGTTCGCTCGCCGCATGGCGGCCGCCATGAGAGGCGCCATGACCTTGCCGAACCCCGACGGCTCTCCGCGGTTGCGGAGGGTCATGCGCGTGCGGCGTTCGCCAGCGTCGACCCATGTATAGGTCGTCTCCATCGGGAACGGCCCCTCTGCGGTGCGCATCACGAGCCGCTCACCGGGGACGAGCTCGACGATCTCGTAGGTGTATGCGAGCCGTCGCCCGAGGAACTGCGCGACGAACGCGAGCCGAGAGCCCACCGCCAGCGGCGGCGGCGTCTTCCACTCGACGGACCTGATGTTCACGTACCACTCCGGCGCGTTGTCCGGGTTCCCGGCGTACGCGGCCACGTCTCCGCGCGGGCGGTCGATGGTGGTCTCTGTAACGATGTCGACGGCCACGTTGATTTCACCGCGCGCACTCGGCGCGTCGACAAAATCTCTCACGGCCATCGACGGTGCGGAAGCCAGTGCGGCCTCCCTGTCGCGCTGGGCCTCGGAGGTCCGTGGAGCGCGAGCGCTTGATCGTCGCTCCGCACCAAAGTGAACCTACGGTCTAGTTTTGTGCGGACCTGTTCAAACTGGCAGCTTCCCGCCTATTCACAGCCACGTGACCGCGATCGATCGCGCGGGTAACCAGACGCAGGACACGCTGCAGGCCACGCGCTCCGCGCGCCCACCGGCGATCGCGATCACGGGACCGTCGGACACCGGCGAGCACACGACGGCCGCGAACGAGGTAGATCTGGCGGGCACGGCAAGTGGGGACGTCGCGCTGACCGTGGTCTCGTGGTTCAACACCACGACGGGCGACGGCGGCACCGCGACGTGGATGGCTGGCGACGTTCCGCGTCTACATCCCCAGTCCCGGATCGCCCTCGATCACTTGCTGCACGAGCTGCGGTCTCTCGCCTGCGCCCCATAGCTTCGCGCTGTGCACCACGCGATAGCGCAGCGGGCCGCCGTCTGGGCGTTCGCTCCGCGTGATCGGCCGGGGGATGCAGACGAACTCGGTGCGCATTTCTTCGCCGCCGAGGCGAACGGTGGCGTAGCCATGACCGCCCATGTCGACGAACGTCAGGTGGGGCGCCAGGGCAGGGTTGGACAGCGCACGCGCGCGGTCGCGGTCGAAGGTCTTTGCATATTCGAAGCACGATCGGACGCCGTGCTTGAGCAGCATGTTGAACGTCCAGTCGGGCTTCGCGCCGTCCTTGCGGTCCGCGAGGTACAACGGGCGCATTGGCAAATCCTTCGGAAGCTTGTGCTCATACGCCTCCATCGCGCCTGGGCTCGAGAGCGAGGCGCCGACGAAGCTCACTCCGACGGGCTCAAACGTGCCGGGTGGGAGTTGCGCGGATGCGTAGCCGGCCCAGAAGCTGTGACGGTCGCCGGAGACGATCGCGAAGCCGGTGATCTTCGCGTCGCGGACCACCTCGTAGATCTCGCTGCGCTCGGTCCACGCACTACCATGATCGTTGCCACCGAGATACGCGAACGTGCCGGCAGGCCACGGCTGCTTGGTCAACCCGGGGAGTAGATTCTCGGGGTCGGCGCGCCACTCGAGCGTGCCGAGCGAATTGCCCCAGATCTTCCACGTCCCCGTCGCGCGCTTCAGCTGGTCCTTGAGCCAGGCCTTCTGCTCTGCTCCAAGCAGCGTTTGCGGAGGCGCGGCCTTCTGTGGGTTCGCAATGCGCTTGTCCTTGAATTGGAGCTCCGCGGGCGGATTGCCACCATTGAACGCGCGCCCGCCGTCGAGCACGTGCATGACGTCCTCGGGGAACAGACCATTGTAGCCCGCCCAATCGCCAAGCTCACCGAGCGAGGGATCGCTGTAGGGATCGGGGCTGCGGTAGCTGTACTGGTCGGTGATGATCAGATCGAGGTGCTTGCCGTAGCGCAGCGCCCGATAGGCCTTGAGGCTGTTGATGGCGATGAGGTTGTTGGGCTCGACGCCGAGGCCGTTGTCATCGAACTTATCGACGGGAACGTTCTTGACGGTGGGCGGCCCGAACTGCTCGAGCGATCCGCTCGGCGGAGCGACGCGGGACGGGAGATATTCGAACCAGGCCTGATTGGCGGCGACCTTCACGGTCTGGCCGGGCTGCTCGAACGGACCGGCCTTCACGAGGCTCTGCGAGCCCTGCCAGGAGAATTCGTGATTGTCCCAAATGGCGACGAACGGCCAGCGCGCGCGAGCGTCCTGCAGATCGGGGTCGTGGAGATAGCCCTTGTAGACGGCGCGATAGCCGTCGAGCGTCAGCGGAATGTGAAAATTGCCGACCTTGTGTCCGTCGGGGATACGCGTGACCTCATAGATCGTGCGGTCGTACCGTGTCTTCACCTCGTCGGGGTACTGGACGACTTCGTAGATGAAGTCGCCGAGATGCAGGACGAAGCCGAGCTGATCCGTGTGCGGCGCGCGCTCGTCCTCGAAGATCATTCGGCGATAGGCGTTGAGCGTGCCCTCGTTGATGGTCTGGCAGCTGACGAACGCGAACTTGATCGGTCGCGGATCGTCGGCCGCCGGCGCGGTCATCGTGCGCCCGACGCGGCTACCGTTACCGTCCGGATCGGTGAACCGGTACCAGTAGACGTGGGCGGGCTTGAGGCCAGCGACGAGGACGCGAGTCGTCCAGTCCGATACTGCTGACACGGCCGCCGATGCATGTGCGATCACCTGACGGAACGCCTCGTCTTCAGCGATCTCGACAGTCAGCAGGTGTCTATCGCCGCGATCAAATGGGCGGCGGGTCCACAGCATCACGCTATGCGGGTCCGGGTCGCCCGAGGCGACGCCTTCGGGATAGAGCTCGCGCCGCTCGCGCCAACCCGTCCGCGATTTGCAGCCCGTTCCGCCCCACGCGAGCGACGCGCCGATCGTCGCGGCAACCTGGATGAAATCGCGGCGGCTGAGTGTCATGGGTCATCCGCATGCAAGCGGCGGGACCGACCTCGTACACGCGAGGACATGGAGCGCAGCGCGGTACGAACGCTTCAACGTCCTGACTACGTTCGTTTCTCGACGAGCATGACGTTGCTCCGTCACGTCACTGCGCACCACTTGTGGTGTCGCGGTCGCAGTCCCAGTCGCAGTCGCAGGCGCTGTTCCGCGATAGCCTCGTCCGATCGCGAGCTCGAGGAGCTCGCCATGCGCGGGCGAATGACACCTCGATCGAGGTCGCCACGTTATCGTGCCGTCTCGAGCACCTCTGGGTATCTCCCGAGCAGACCTCCGGTCCACTTGGTATCGAAGTCCTCGAGCATTCTGCGCAACAGCGTCTCGTCGCACTGCTCCCATCGCCGCAGCAGGCGGGGGATGTTGTGCACGGCATGCATGAGATCATGGAGCATCGCGCTTTGGTCGGTGGTCAGGCCCGTATGTTCGCCCTCCCAACCGAGGTGTCGACCGCTGACGGCGGCGAGGTAGAGCACCTCGAGACAAGCGGACAGATATGGTTCTGGAGCTAGCATCGTTTCAAGCGCCGCCGATCCTCATCGTCGCCGTCGCTTGCAAAAACAGCTCGTCGAGCCAATGAATCGGACCGGCAACAAGCAACAGGCCACAACCTGGATCAACCGCGATCGCGAGACCACCAAGCTTCCAACCGATCGCCGGAACCAGTGCGCACCCGACGAAGCCGAACAC
>JBFXAI010000068.1:0-16932 GCA_050184455.1 Kofleriaceae bacterium
TAGTCGACTGCGACAGCCCGATACCTTCCTCGGACGGCCCTACCTGGACCATTGGTCAGCTACTCATCATCCGGAAATTCTTCCGGACGGGACGGATCTGCGCTGGACACGAACGCCACTACATAGTGGGCTTTGCGTTTTCGCGTTCAGCTTCCTTTCCGGCTTTCCGGAACACGCAGAGCCGAAGAGTTTCGGGAACAGCTACTTGATCACGAACGTCGTCGACGTCGAGCCGACGTTGCCGGCGGCGTCGGCGACGCGGACGGCGAGGGTGTGGGTGCCGCGCGACAGGCCCGAGGGCAGGTCGATGCGGAGGTTCTCGGTGAGGTCATCGTACAGGCCGTCGGCCGTGGTGCCGAGTTGCCACGGCCCGTCGTCGATCGAATACGCCATCTCGGCGATCGTGCTGATCGCATCGATGCCCTGCGCGCTGGCCTTGGGATAAGACACGGTCAGCCGATCGATTCGCGGCCGTGTATTGTCGATCGCGAACATCGTCGTGGTTTGTGACGATGTGAGCGCGCGATCGGGCGAGTTAGCGACGGCGTCCGAAGACGTCACGCGCACGCGATACCAGCCGTCGGGATAGGTCTCGGTGTTCCACTCCCAGCTGGTCGTGGTGAGCGGCGTCTTGCCGGTCGCGACCGGGCGCCAGTTCGCTTCGCCATCGCGGCGCGCTTCGAGCGCGTAGGTCGAGTCATCGTTGTCAGGATTCTCGATCTTCCACTTCACCTTCATGATCGGGCTGCGCGGCTTGCCGGCCGAGTCCTTTAGACTGGGCAAGCTCTCCTTGGTCGCGAGCTCGACGGTGACTTCCTGCACCGTCGTCGGCTGGTTTTGCGGCACGTAATACGTGGTGACGCGGCCGACCCGTGCGACGTCGTCCTCGAGCGCGACCCGGAATTGCAGATAGCGGCCGGGCGGGTTGGCGATCTTGCCGCTATCGCTGCCGCCACCGAGCTTGCCGATCTGGGTCGGCGCTTGCCACTCGCTCCAACCGACTCCGGGCTTCACGGTGTTGCCGCTGCGAGTCTCGATCTTCACCTTGCCCTGTGCGGTCCACGCGAGTCGGCCGAATCGCGACACGGCCTTGGCATCGAGCACGTCGCTGGTGTATTTCGCCTGACCGGCGCGTCCCGTGGTTCGATAGAGCGCGGCGCTGTCGTCGGTCGCAAACGCGATCCCGGTTTTTTCGCTCCATACCTGCGACACGCTTCGCTCGTCGACGTCGAACGCGGTCGCGACCGAGCCATCGGTGTCGACCATATAGATCCGGCCCTTGTCAGCGGCTCCGGCGTACACCGCACCGTCGTTGCCGACCGCGACCGAGGTGAAATACGTCTGGGTCAGCGCGTGCAGCTGGTCGAGGCGGCCATCACCACCGATTCGAAACAGCGCACCTTTGCCCTTCTTGGCACCCTTGCGACCGAGGTCGGTGATCGGCGTCGGATCTTTGTCGGCGCCCGGTTTGCTGCCGACGTCGGGCAGCTTGGCGGTTTGTCCTTTGGTGGCGGTCGGGTTTTCGGCCGCTTCGACCTGCGCGGTGGTCTTGCCCACCGGCGGCGTCGGCTCGGCGAGATCGTTGGCGGCCGCGACGACACCGTCGCGAAACGCCACCAGCCCGCTGACCTCGTTGCCCGCGAAGTCGGCCATCGCGCGAGCCTTGCCATCCTTGGGGTCGTAGCGGAACACCAGTGCGCGATCGCTGGTGCCCATCCACACCGCTCCGTTCGAGGTCACCGCGAGGGCGGTGATCCGCTTGTCCTCGGTGTCGAACACCTCACGCGCGGTGCCGCCCTTGACCGCATAGAGCTTGCCCGAAGGCCCCGTGCCCGCGAACACCGTGTCGCCGCTGGTGGCGAGCGACCAGACGGTCTCGACATCAGCGTCTTTGTCCTTGCCCTTGCCGAGCGTCGCGACCGCGGTCGCCTTCGCTTTGGCGACATCGACCTTCCACAGCTTGTTGCCTGGCATCGCGCCGGCCCACACGCTGCCGTCGGAGCTCTGCGCCAGCGCGACCACCGCGATCGCACCCGGGATCGCGACCAGCTTCTTGCTGCCCTCTTGAGTCACGCGATAGATCGCACCGTTCTGATCGGATCCGATCAGCACGCTGCCATCGCTCAACTTGAGCGCGGCCCACGCGGCGTCGCCTTCCAGCGGGGTGCGCTTGGTGTCCCATCCCGGTCGCAGCTCACCATTCGACATGATGAATGCGTCGGATGCATCGCCGGCGTCGAACTGCTGATAGGTCTCGACGGTCCAGGTTGCGGTGACGACAGCGCCGGCAGGCACCGCCAGGGCGGCCAGCAGTAGGCCGCTGGTTAGCAAACGCGTGGCTTTCACAATTGTCCCCCGAAGAGTCTGGCCAAGAACCGGCCGCTACGAACGGCCCGAGAAGTCGTTAGAGGTCGCGTGGAGCACGATCAGCGCGCGGAGCTGACGCGGACCAACATGGACAACGAGCCGTTGACCACGCGCTTGGTCGGCGCCACGGTGCGCGAGATCGGCTTGTAGGCGACCGCGCGCTGGGTGTTGGTCTGGGGCCGAAGCTTGTCCTGCGCGCTCGCCGGCAGGTCACGCACCAGCTTGCCATCGAGCGCGACCCCTTCGTCCGCCGGGTACAGCGTCGCCGCCCACACGTTGCCGGGAAGCAGCTTCCGGAACGCCGCGATCAGGGTCGGCAGATCGTTGGGCGGCGCGGCGTCGAGCTTGGCGGAGTCACCCGAGGTCACCTCGAGCGAGACGATGCTGCCCGCCAGGTTGGCGGGAACGTCGACTGGGATCTCTTCGATGACATCGCTGCCATCCCAGGTCTGCATCAATACCTTGACCAGGTTCCGCTTGCCCGCGATCAGCTCGGCGGTCGGGAGCCGGATCTCCTTTAAGTCGCCAAAGTTCGCTTCGAACCGCAGATCGACCTTGAGATCGATCCGCTCGACCACAACCGGGGCGTAGGGGTTAAGCAGCAGCGGCACCAACACGCGCAGGCCGCGGACACTGCCCATCACCGACGCCGCGCCATCGTTGGCGTGGCTGTAGTCGACGAACTGCAGCGGCTCGCTGCCCTTGATCTTGATCGTCGACTCGATCCGCGCCGTGACGTCGTCGCGGTCGGGCAGGTAGTAGTTGATCGCGTTCATCAAGGCCGCGCCGGTGAGCGGCGGGGTGAGGAACTTGTTGTCGAGCAATTCGACATGGAATGCGCCGGTCTCGGTGTGCTTGCCCGAGGTCGTCGAGATCGTGATGTCGACCGGGATGGTTGGCGAGCGCAGGCTGGTATCCGCCATGATCGCGGACTGGCGATCCTGGACCAGCGAGCCGATCTCGTTCATCGCGGTCCCGAGCACGAACGCGCTCATCGCGGATGGCACCACGGTGTGGACCGTCGCCGTCGACACCGGCGCGTAGGTCTCGCCGGTCTGGAACATCGGGTGCCCGAACGCGAGCACCTTGTCACCTTCGACGTAGGACACCGTGCCGATCGCCGCCGCCGACATATCGCCGCGGATCAGCTCGACGGCGATCGAGCCACCCATCACGAACTTGCGCGGCCCACCCTCGGACTTTCCGCCCGACGAACCGCCGGCGCGGACCGGAACGATGTTGGAATCCCCGAACAGCTGCTCGAGCTGTCCGAATGCGGGCGCGGAGAATCCCGCGATCGACAGCGGGACCGAAGCGACCATCGTTTGATTGCCGTCGATCGCTGATGGCTTGGGCAACGGTGCCGGCAACGGCGACGACAGCAGCCAGCTCTTGCGAGTCGGACCCAGCGCATCGAGCGCTGCGGCGGCATCGACCTTCGGGGTGAGCCGCCTCCAGTCCTGGAGCGACGCCGATGCGGCGCGGATCACACGCGGTCCGCCCTTATTCGACGCCTGCACCGGAACGCCTCGGCGATGCGCATCACCGTCGCGTTTCATGTAGTCGATCGGTGTGCAGCCACCGAGCGCGATCTTGTTGAACCGAAATCCGTACGAGAACGCGCACAGCAGCTTGTCGTCGAGATAGAGCGGGCTACCTGACATGCCCTGCCAAAATCCCGACACTGCGAGCTTGGGGTCGGTCGACTTGACCAGGATGATGTCCTGCTTGGGCAGGAAGTTCTTCACGACCGAAACGATCTCGAACGAGAACCGCTCGGGCGTGGTTCCGGAGAACGTCGTCATTCCATAACCGGTTTGGCCGCGCTGAACCTTGGACAGGGGATAAACCTCTGCAGGTCCAGCGTAGGCAGCCGTGCACGCAAGAACGCCGATGGCGGCGTAGCACCTCACAAAGCCACGCATGTCTGATGAGCTTACTGGCGGACGCACGGTTCTGCCAGTGCGGCCGTTGCGTGGTGGATGTCGGTAGACGGTGTGAACGCCCCGCGACACTGCGGCAAAGTCACGACAACTGTGTCAGCTTTTGCGTCGCCGTTTGATTACGGGTGGTGGTAGTCCGTCAGGTTTTCGGCGGCAGCAGATCTCCTACCTGCTTGGGATTCCAGGGGTTAGTCCTCCGGTCGGACCTCGGCACAGCCGCTGCAGAAAGGTTCGGTACACGGAGGAAGCCAAATGTCGAATTTCGTCGAAACCTGGAAGGGCATCGCCACGGCCCTGGGCCGCTCGGAGCGGTGGTGCCGTTATATGGCGCGCAAAGCTGGCGACCCGCTCCCGGTGTTCAAGGTCGGCGGGATTGTGCGGCTCAACAATAGTGACCTCGAGGATTGGTTGTCGCGCCAGCGCGACCGATCGATGCGCGCTCCGACGCCGGCGGACACCGACACCTCGCTCCGCCTGATCGCCTGAGCCGTCGCGACGCCCGCTGCCGGGTTGCGTTACCCTGGGGTCTCACCAGGAATGCACGCAAAGCCTGTCAGTGACCTGCGCGGCCCGGTGCGCGCGCTGTTCTCGGACGTCGACGGTACGATGACTACCGGCGAGCGGATCGACGCTGCGACGTTTGCGGCGATCGAGCGGCTCGTCGAGTCAGGTGTTCCGGTGGTGATGGTGACCGGACGCTCGGCCGGGTTTGGTGACGCGTGGATCCGGGTGCTACCGGTGCTCGCCGTGGTCGCCGAGAACGGCGGGGTCACGTTCGTTCGGGACGGGCATCGGATCGTGAAGAGCTATGGCGTGCCGGCATCGACGCTGCCGGAGTGGCGCCGCCGGATGATGGCCGCGGTCGCCGACGTGATGGCGGAGGTTCCCGGCGCCCAGTTATCGGGTGACTCGCAGTACCGCGAAGTCGATCTAGCGATCGATTGGAACGAAGAAGTCTCGCTCCCGGTCGCCGATGCTGAGCGATGTGTCGAGGTGCTGCGCAACGCGGGGTTCACCGCGGTGCGGTCGTCGGTTCACGTCAACTTTGGCCCGCCCGCGTTCAACAAGCTGAGCGCGTGCAAGCTCGTGGTCCGTAGCGTGCTCGGTGGCGATGACGCCGAGCTGTCGCCGTACGTATTCGTCGGTGACGCGCTCAACGACGCGCCGATGTTCGGCGGGTTTCCGCGGTCGGTCGGCGTCGCTAACGTCAAGGCGTGGTGGGATGAGCTCCCGCATCATCCCGCGTACGTCACCAGCCAGCCGGGCGGTGCCGGGCTGCGGGAGCTCGTCGAGCATGTGATGACGTTGCGCCGCGGTGCTGTCGTCCCCGAGTGGTGATAGCCTGCGCGGTGATGTCCGAGCTCGACGTGTTCGCGGCCGCGCTGCGTGCGATCGACGCAGGACGTGGCGTTGCGATCGCAACGGTGATCGCCGCGCGCGGATCGACGCCGCGACACCTGGGTGCCCGCATGGCGGTGGCGAGTGACGGCGAGCAGTGGGGCACCGTCGGAGGCGGCAAGATCGAGCAGCTCGTCGCGAGCTCGGCGCGCGAGGTTGCTGGCGGCGCGCAGCCGCGCGTGGTGAAGCAACACCTGGTTCGCGATCTCGCGATGTGTTGCGGTGGCTCGATGGAGGTCGTGCTGACACCCGCGGCGTCATCGCGCGTTGCGATCGCGGCGCTGGTCGCCGGTCAACGCGCTACGACCCTGGTCACACCGATCGATGGCGGACCCATGGCGGTGCGCGACGTGCGAGCCGATGACCCGCCGCGCCATCACCCGGCGATCAGCGACGGTGCGCTCGTGGAACGATTGGGTGCGACCGAACGCATCGTGATGTTCGGGTTGGGACACGTGGCGCGCCGGCTCGGACCGCTGCTCGCGGACCTTGGATTCGCCGTGATCGCATGTGACGACGGCGAGACGGGGGCGACCGAGGCGCCGCCGGTATGGGCGAGTCAGCTGATCGAATCGTTCGACGTCGGGGAGGTCGAACGCCAGCTCGGCGGGCTGACGCGCGACGACTACGTACTCATCATCACGCGCGACCACGCGATCGATCAGCGGCTGCTCGAGCAATTGATCGCTCGAGACGAGCTTGGCTACCTGGGGATGATCGGCAGCCGCGGCAAGGTCGGTCGGTTTCACAAGCGGCTCGAAGCTCGCGGACTACTCGACGGCCCACAGGGCGAGGCGCGGTGGGCGCGGTTGCGCGCGCCGATCGGTCTCGACCTGGGCGCGGAGACTCCCGAGGAGATCGCGATCGCGATCGCCGCGGAGCTGATCGCTCACCGCCGGCGCGGAACGCCCAGCGCGGGTGATTGGTCGTTCCCGCACCGAGCCGATACGTGAAGCTCGGCGCAGTGATCCTCGCGGCCGGTGCGGGGTCGCGGCTGGGCGGCGTCGCCAAGGCGCTACTGCCGATCGACGACACGACGTACCTGGCTCGGATCGCGAGCACAGCACGGAGCGTCGGTCTTTCGCACGGCGTGGTGGTCGTCGCGGAGCCATATCGCGCTGCCGTGGCCGTGCATGCACGCGAGCTCGGTCTCGCTGTGTGCGTGAACCCGGAGCCGGCACGGGGCATGGCGAGCTCGATCGCGCTTGGTTTTGCGAGTCTTGTTGCGATCGGCGAGCTCGACGCCGCATGGCTTTGGCCGGTGGATCATCCGGCGGTCCGCGAGGACACTCTGACCACGCTCGCGGCGCACCTCGCCAGGCACGAGGCGGTGCGACCGGTGTATCGCGGTCGTGGTGGCCATCCGCCGCTGGTAGCGCGGTCGCTGTGGGATCGGCTGGCGCGCTGCGATGTCGTGGACGGTAGGGCGCGCGCGGTGATCGCCAGCGCGGCGACACGCGCCATCGAAATCGCTGATCCTGGTGTCGTGCAGGATGTGGATACGCCGGGCGATCGTGAGAGGGTACGGTGATGCGGACGATCGGCTCGCTGCTCGCGGTCGTGGCGATCTCGACGATCGCAGCGTGTGGCCGCACCGCGACGTCGGGACCTGCCGCGCTCGCCGATCCGATCGGCGATGATGGCGATGTCAAGGATACGATCACGCGCGAGCTGCAGGACGACGTGCTCGCGTCGTACGAGCGCGATGATCCGCCCGATGTCGATACCGGCATGATCTCGGCGGCGATCGGCGCTGCGCGAATCGGGGTGGGGCCGGGCGATGTGTTGGTCGCCGACGAGCTTCATCGCGCGCCGAGTCGATGGCCGTTGCGGATCGAGCGCGACATGCCGAACGAGATCCGCTCCAAGCGGCTCGAGACCCACCTCGCGCAGGATCAATCGGCGGCGTGGGTGGTCGACGAACTGTCGTGGCGGATCCGGATGTGTGGACGCACCGCGGTGATTCCGCTTCGGCTGACCGCGCTATATGCGCGCGACGGCGATCGGTGGGTGCAGGTCGTCGAGCACGTCTCGTTTGGCAGCCCGCCAACGCCGCGGCGCGACGGCGAGCTCTATGGCAAGACCGTCCCGCCGGGCTCGATTCCCGACTCCGGCGATCTACGCGACGAGCTTTCGCGCGTGGTCTCGCCGCTGTTCAGCAGCGCACCGCGGAACGCCAACGCGATCGCGTCGGGACCCGAGGGCGTCTTGCTCGGACCGGAGATCGAATCGGAGTGGCACGGCGTCGACGTGTTGACCGCGCGGCTCCCGATCGCCAAGTTCGAAGAGCGCAGGATCGGCACGATCGGCCGCAGTCTGGCGAGCTCCACGATCGCGTATTGGGTGGGCAACATCGTCGCCGACGTACCCGCTCGTCCCGGCGTCGCCGCTGGCAAGGCGCGGCTTCGCGTGACGTTCGTGTTCGAGCACCGCCGGCTTGTCGAGCATGATGTATCGAGCGACGACGATCCGAGCGCGAAGCGAGCGACGCCGGAGGCGAAGAGCTGTGCGGCGGATCCCGAAGGGTGCCGGTGGGTGCTGGTGCAAGGCCACGTGTCGCAACCAGTGGGCGATCAGGATCTGGCGCTGAAGGTGTTCGGCACCGCGTTGATGTCCTCGAACCTCGAGGGCGGCGAGCCGTTGCGATTGACCTGCGACGACGGGGCCGCAGCGACGCCACCACGGCGTCCGACCGCGACGACGCCGGCGACCAAGCCAACCACCAAGTCGAAGTAGCTAGGCCACCAGATCCGAGGACTGCGATTCGGTTGGGCGGGCCGGTGTGGCGAACCCGACGACGTGCGGATCGGCGAGATAGGTCTCGGTCAATCGCTTCTTCTTGGGCCAAAACGGTAGCAGGCGCAGCGGCAGCGTCACCAGCGATGCGAGGCCTCCGAGCAGCTTGCCGCCATACGCCTCCGCGACCAGCAACGCGCGGCGCATGCCGGACAACTCGCTCAGCGGCTGCTCGAGCACGCCGATCCGGCGCAGCCGAAGCTCCGCGCAGTGATTGGAGTGGGCGAGGAACGCCGGCAGCTGCGACAGCACCGGGTGATCCTTCGGTAGTCGCTTCTCCATGAACTTGGTCAGCCGGCGTACGCCCCACAGCGACACCAACGACAACCCGAGCAAGCGCCGCCGCAACCACGCCTTGGCTTTGATCGCCTTCGCGGTCTGTTGCTCGCCAAATTCGACGTGGCGCTCCTCCTGCTTCACGGCGCGCTTCAAGATCTCGACGGTCTGGCGATGGTCGAGCGTATCGATCACCGCGTAAAACGCCTGCAGCACGAAGCCCTCGCCTTGCGCCATCTCGAGCGCGACGTGCTCCGCCCACGATCCACCCATCATTCCGGTCGCCAGGAATCGCACCGCGGGATGCGCCGGATTGGGCCGGCAATTGAGCATCGTCATGATGCGGAGGAAGTTGTCGACGTGCTGCATCTCCTCGAGCGACTGGCGAGCCAAGAACTTCGCGGCCTCGAGGTCGGGCGCGTCATAGAGCCAATAGCCGACCTGAATGCCGGTGATCTCGCCATAGAGAAACTGGTTGAACATCCATTCGAGCAGCGCTCGGTCGGCGACCGGATCGAGCTTTGCGCCGCCGAAGTCAAACGTCATCTCCTCGCGGGTCAGCAGCATCTGCTCCGAGGATACCGTGGAACACGCACGACGAGCCGGCGATTTGAGGGGGCGGCTCGCGGACCCTCGCCGGCTATCCCAGCGTGTCGCCTTGGCTGGCTGGTCATCCTGCCGGCGCGCCCCGGTGTGCGTGCACGATCAGCGCTCGCACCCGAGCTGTGACGCCAGCTAGGGGCCGCGTCGCGGGCGGACCCGCGGCTGGCGAGCGGCGTGAAAGTGCGGGCCATGGATCGTCGCTTTGGGATAGCGAGCGATGATGGTCTGCGCATCGCGAAGCGCCATGGCGCCATCGCGATCGTTCTCGTGCTGGAACGGTGTCCCGATGTCGGGTGGCGAAAATGACACCGTCGATTTGCCGGTGCTTTCATCCACGGACACGAAGATCCGTTCGGGCGCGCCCGAAAGGGCGCCAGGTACGCTGGCCATGACTAGCGACCGCGACCGCCGCGACCGCCGCCACCACCACCACGACCACCACCACCGCCCGGGCGACCGCCGCCACCACCACCACCGCCACCGCCACCGCCGGGACGCCGGTCTTCGGCGAAGTCGACGCGCAACGGACGGCCTGCGAGGTCGCGGCCGTTGAGATCGGTGATCGCCTTTTGGGCGGCTTCCGGAGATGCCATTTCAACGAAGCAGAATCCGCGCGACTGGCCCGTCATGCGATCGAGCATGAGATTCACCGCGACGACCTCACCGGACGTTGCGAACGTCGATTGGATGAGATCCTCGGTGGCATGGAAGGGCAGGTTTCCGACATACAGGCGATTCGTCACGGTTTCCTCGTTGCGGCTCCTGGTCAAACAATCGTCCCTGGAGCCACCGGGCGAAGTTGCGAGCGAGAAGATCGCTGCGCGTCGTCCTCGTGACTGGAGATGCCTTCCGTGGCACGTCAGAGCGAACGCTCAAGCCGTACCACGGGCCTGCGTGGTGGCCAACTGATGGCGCACCACATCGCCCGCAGGTGGACCTGGCGGCTAGACCACCTGCCAGGGCTCGTAACCGCCAGAAACCGCTTTGGTCGGACGGGTCTCTGCCTTGCAGCTGCGTGACCCATGCTCCCGCGGAAGCCGACGACGATCACTGGCAGGTCGCGGCGAGTTGTTATCCGACCACAGCCGGCCGGGCGGGGGCCGACGGGGCATCGAGCGAGCGCGATGCAATGACGGCGGCGTCTCGCAGCTCCGGGAGCGAGCTAGCCGGGCGCGTCATCGCGAACCGGTTCGAGATCGTCGGCAAGCTTGGCGAAGGCGGGATGGGCGCGGTGTATCGCGCGGTCCAGCGTTCGGTGAATCGCGAGGTCGCGCTCAAGGTGATGACGCCTCGCTACTCGCGGGATGCGGCCGCGATCGCGCGATTCCAGCGCGAGGCACAGCTCGCGTGTCAGCTCGCTCATCCCAACATCGTGACGGTGTTCGATCACGGTCAGTCCGAGACTGGTCAGCTATTCATCGCGATGGAGCTGTTGCGCGGCCGCACGCTGCTCCAAGCGGTTCGCAACGACGGGCCACTCGCGATCGAGCGGATCGTCGCGATCGGCCAGCAGGCGTGCGATGGCCTCGAAGCGGCGCACGCGATCGGCATCGTCCATCGCGATCTCAAGCTCGACAACGTGATGCTCGTCGAGCAACCGTCGGGACGCGAGCTGGTCAAGCTACTCGATTTTGGTCTCGCAAAATCCGACGAAGCATTGAACGTGACCGCGCTCGGCATGGTGGTCGGCACGCCGCGCTACGTCGCCCCGGAGCATGCGACGACCGGGTATGCCGAGCCGGCGAGCGACATCTACGCACTCGGCGTCATTCTCGGCGAGCTAGCGATCGGTGGGCCGCTGTGGGAAGGCGACGATTTGGGCGTGCTGCTGCGGATCAAGCTGCAGCCGAGTGATGTGATCGCAAAGCTGCCCCCGCCGCTGCGGCGGGTGATCGGGGCGATGCTCGAGCCCAAGCCGGAGCGTCGGCCGACGGCGGCGGACGCACGAGCGTTGCTGCAATACCTACTCGAGGCGCCGGCGATCACCAGCGCGTTGGGGCGATGGGTAGCACCACAACGCGCGGCTAGCGATCCGGCGCGGCAGGCGGTGTCGAGCGCAACGACGCGACGGCTTCGCGTGCCGCGGCACCACGCTCGCCGGTGGTTGGCGCTCGTCGGTGTCGCCGCCGGCGTGTTCGCGCTAGCGCTGGCGGCGCTGCGCATGGTTCGTGACGATGCCCATCGGGTAGACGCCGGCATCGCGAGGCGTGACGATCTCGCATCCGCGGTCGCGGCGATCGGGCGTGAGCCGCACGGGATCGAGCTCACCTCCGACGCGCTGTCGTCATCCGTTTCGCAGGGGTCGTCTGTCCCACAGCCACCGCCGAGTGCCCCGGCGGGACCGCACCCGCCGGTCTCCCCAGCACTCGGGCCTGCAACGCTGCGCGTCGAGAGTCGACCGGATGGCGCGCAGATCTTCGTCGACGGCGTCGATCGGGGGCGCGGGCCTAGTGTGGTAACCGGCGCGATCGGCGACCGCCACCGCATCGAGTGCCGGCTGCGCGGCTATCGCTCGCGCATGGTGGCGATCTCGATCTCCGCGCCGAACACAGTCGTACAGTGCGTGCTCGAACCGCTGGCCAACGTGCAGTCTCCGGCAGCACCGACGCAGACTCCTCGTCACGACGACGACACCCAACTGGTGCGCCCCGGCGACTAGGTACTCCACTCCGAGGTTGCCATGCAGGCGTTAGCGCTCCGCCGACGTGGTGCTCGTGTGGTCTAGCTGCGCTGAAACAGCTTGGTCGCTGCGGCCGCGGCGCGGCTGCGCACCTGCGCAAGATCGAGCGTGAGCAGCGTGCGATCGCGAACCACGACGTTGCCGTCGACGGCAACATGGCGAACGTCGCAGGACTTGGCCGCATAGGCGAGCACCGACCACGGGTTCGACGCGGGCAGGCTGTGCAGCGTATGGAGGTCGACCGCGATCACATCGCCGCGCTTGCCTAGCTCGAGCGATCCGATCCGATCCGCGAGCCCGAGGGCAGCTGCTCCGCCGAGCGTCGCCATCCGAACCACTTCGGGAGCTGGGAGCGTGCGCGGTCCGGTGCGAGGTTTGTGTAGTAGTGCAGCGAGCCGCATCTCGAGGAAGCCGTCGAGGTTGTTGTTGCACGGTGCACCGTCGGCGCCGATCGCGACGGCGACCCCAGCGGCGATCAGCTCGGGGACCGCGCAGATCCCCGAGCCGAGCTTGAGATTCGATGAAGGACAGTGGCAGACGTGCGCTCCACGCGCCGCGAGCAGCCGGCGCTCGTCGGCGGATAGGTGTACGCAGTGCGCGATGCAGCAGTGGTCACCGAGCAGACCGAGATCATCGAGCACCTCGATGTTGGGTTTGCCGAACCGCTGGCGAACCAGCGCGACCTCGCCGGCGTTCTCACTCGCGTGGGTATGAACTCGCACGCCGAGCTCGCGCGCCTTGATGCCGACCTCGCGCAACAGCTCGTCGGTGCACGACAGTACGAACCGCGGTGCATACGCGTAGCGCAGCCGGCCGTCGGCGGTGTCGTGCCAGCGCCTGATCAATCGAGCAGATTCGTCGAGCGAGGCGCTGGTGGTCTCGCGCAGGCCCGCCGGGATCTGGGGATCGGGTGCGTCCATCATCGCCTTGCCGATGGTCGCGCGGATTCCCGAGCGCTCTGCGGCCGCGAAGATCGCGTCGGTGTGGTGCACCGTCGCCATGTCGAGAATCGAGGTCGTACCGCCGAGCAGCAGCTCGGCGCACGCGAGCTCTGCGCTCGCCGCCGCTGCGGTCTCGTCGAGAGCGGCCTCGTAGGGCCAGATCACCGTGCGTAGCCAATCGAGCAGCTCGAGGTCGTCGGCGCGACCGCGCGCCAACGTCTGGCAGGTGTGCACGTGCGCTTGGACCAGTCCGGGCATGACCAAGCACCCGGCGCAATCGACGATCTGGTAGTCGCTGGTCTGCGGCGTATACGCACCGCCGACGTGCACGATCGCGCCATCGCGGCACGCGAGGTCTCCCGCGAGCACGCGGTGCTGCGAATCGATCGTCAGGATCGTTCCGCCGCGAAAGATCAGCTCGCTCATTCCGAGGAGCCCGGCAGTTCCTTCGCGGTGAACGCATCCGGCAACAGCTCCGACAGCTTCCAGCTGCGCTGCTCGCCCGCAGGATTCACCGCGGTGACCGTTACCTGCGTCGGATCGGCCGCAAACTCGAGCATGACCTGGCGACACGCTCCACACGGTGCCGATGGTGGCGAGCTCGACGTCGATACCGCGAGCGCCTCGAGGTTGCGGGCGCCGGCGACCACCGCGGTCGCGATCGCAGTTCGCTCCGCACACACCGACAGTGGATACGATGCGTTTTCGACGTTCGCGCCTTCGAAGATCTGACCGGTCATCCGCACCGCCGCGCCAACGGAGAACTTGGAATACGGCGCGTATGCTCGTTGCTGTGCGGCGATCGCGCGCTTGATCAGCTCGGCGGTCATCGCACCTCTCCGTGCGCAACGAGGGTTGTCAGAACCGCATCGAGCAAGCCTTCGAACGTCGTCCGTACGCGCGCCGCGGTCTCGGTGACCTCGTCATGTGAAAGCGCCTGGCCGGTGATTCCCGCGGCGAGGTTGGTGATACACGAGATTCCGATCACTCGCGCAGCCATGTGCCGCGCGACGCACACCTCGGGAACCGTCGACATGCCGGTGGCATCAGCACCGAGCTGCTGGAGCATCTTGATCTCGGCGGGTGTCTCGTAGGTCGGTCCGGGCATCGCGGCGTAAACGCCTTCCTGGAGCGGAATGCCCGCTGACTTCGCGGCCTGCTTGGCCAGGTCGCGGAGCTCGGGCGCGTACGCGTGGGTCATGTCAGGGAACCGCGGGCCGAGTCGCTCGTCATTGGGCCCGCGCAACGCGTGATCGCGCAATAGATCCAGGTGATCGCGGATCAACATCAGCGTTCCCGGAGACCAGCGCGGATTGAGCCCACCGGCGGCGTTGGTGACGATGATGATCTTGGCGCCGAGCGCGACCAGCACGCGCGCGGGAAACGCGACCGCCTGAGCGGAGTGGCCTTCGTAGAGATGGACGCGTCCCTGCATCGCCACGCAGCGCGCTCCCTTGCGATCACCAATGACCAGTCGGCCCTTGTGGCCGTGGACCTGCGAACGCGGGAACCCGGGGATCTCGGCGTAGTCGACGCCGCGCGCAGCTTCGAGGCCGTCGGCGAATCCGCCGAGCCCCGAGCCAAGAATCAAGCCCACTTGCGGCGGAGCACTGATGGTCGCGCGTTGGCGGACGGCAGCAGCGGCGGCTTGGACGCGGTCGTACAGATCGTCGGTCACCGGAGTACCTCGAGGATGCGGCTCCCGTCGGGCGGAGCAGGGCGGTCGGCAGGCTCGATCACGAAAGCGCTCGTGATCATCGCACGCGCTTCGGCAAGCCGGCCATCTCCTGACGCCAAGCTGTGATGGAGGACGATCTGCGGTGGCGATCCGGGCTCGATCAGCTCGCCGAGATAGGCATCGACGACCAGACCGGCGCTCGGGTCGATCACATCGTCTGTCGTGCGGCGGCCGGCGCCGAGCACCAGCGCTGCGATCCCCAGGGTCTCGCTGTCGATCGCGGTGATCCGTCCGGGCGGTAGCGACAGCTCGTCGCGATGGCTCGCCTGCGGTAACACGGCGGCGGGCGAATCGCAGACCTTGGGATCGCCGTGCTGTGCCGCGACCACCTTGCGAAACACCTCGAGCGCCTCACCGTTGCCGAGCACGCGCTCGATTCGTGCGCGGCCGTCGGCGGGATCGCTCGCGACGCCGGCGAGCACGAGCATCTCGCCGCCGAGCACGTGGGTAAGCTCGCGCGTATCGGCGGGGCCACCGCCACGAAGCACTTCGATCGATTCGCGGATTTCGAGCGCGTTGCCGATCGTTCGGCCGATCGGCGCGTTCATGTCAGTGAGCACGCAGGTCACTCGCTTACCGGCGCGCTCGCCGATCGCGCGGATCAACAGGCTGAGCTCGCGAGCGCGCTCGATCGTCTTCATGAACGCACCGCGACCGACCTTGCAATCGAGCACGAGGGCGTCGATGCCTTCGGCGAGCTTCTTGGACATGATCGACGACGCGATCAAGGGCAGGGACTCGACGGTGCCGGTGACATCGCGGAGCGCGTAGAGGCGCTTGTCGGCGGGGGCGATGCGTGAGGTCTGGCCGATCAGACACACGCCGAGCTCATCGACCTGGGCGGCGAATTGCTCGACGGAGAGGTCGACGCGGAACCCGGGAATGGATTCGAGCTTGTCGAGCGTGCCGCCGGTATGGCCGAGGCCGCGTCCGGACACCATGGGAACGGCAACTCCGCATGCGGCCACCGCTGGGGCGAGGGGGATCGAGATCTTGTCGCCGACGCCACCGGTGGAATGCTTGTCGACCTTGGCGCGCGTGACTCGAGATAGATCGATGACGTCGCCGGATCGGGTCATCGCGTCGGCCCACGTGGCGAGCTCTCGTCCGTCGAGCCCGCGGAAGAAGATGGCCATCAGCATCGCGGCGACCTGGTAGTCGGGAATCACCCCGGTGGTGACCCAGTCGATGAACGCTCGCAGCTCGGCGTCATCGAGCGTCTCGCCATCGCGTTTCTTGCGGATCAGCTGAACCGGCAGCACGGGTCGAGACTATGCCACCAGCTAGCAGCGGATGGCGTGTAAGGCTAGGGAGAACGCTAGAACGCACGCTGGACAGAACGCGAATACCGCGCGCTGTGGGCGAGACCGCGAGCACCGCGCGCTCTGGGCGGGTGGATCGACGGTCTGGCGTCTGCCGATGATTGGTCGGTGCGGGGTGCGGCTAATCTCAGGTACGTGCGGGACCCGGCACGACCGAATTAGTAACAGCCGCCAGCCCGCCGCCACCCGCCGGGCGCGCGCTCGTGCGAGAGAGCGCAGGCTCGCGATGGGCTCTCTGCATCATAGGGAATAGGGGAGCTGCGAATGACGGAGCAACAGGGCATCGCGAAGCGGCGCGAATGCAGGGCGTGACACGTCGGCGCGTAGCGCGAGGAGGGTTCCCCGGGCGTTGCGAGCGCGCAGCGGTGCAACGTTTCGGACGGGCGGAGAGCGCGTGCGCGAGTGGGCGATCTCCGGCGGCGCTGTGGGTCTCCCGGGAGACCAAGCAAGCGGCGCAGCCCGGGGTCCCTCCTCGGAAAGCAGCGCCGAGGTGGCGCGACGTGCCGCGCGCACGCGGTAACTCGTCCGGAAGCATCGCGAAGCGGCGCGCGGATGCAGGGCGTGACACGTCGGCGCGTAGCGCGAGGAGGGTTCCCCGGGCGTCGCGAGCGCGCAGCGGTGCAACGTTTCGGAGGGCGGAGAGCGCGTGCGCGAGTGGGCGATCTCCGGCGGCGCCGTGGGTCTCCCGGGAGACCAAGCAAGCGGCGCAGCCCGGGGTCCCTCCTCGGAAAGCAGCGCCGAGGTGGCGCGACGTGCCGCGCGCACGCGGTAACAGTCGTCCGGAAGCATCGCGAAGCGGCGCGAATGCAGGGCGTGACACGTCGGCGCGTAGCGCGAGGAGGGTTCCCCGGGCGTCGCGAGCGCGCAG
>JBFXAI010000069.1:0-16129 GCA_050184455.1 Kofleriaceae bacterium
GGGCCCCGCTGCCGGGGCGCCCGTCTCGGTGAGCTTGGCCTCGGCCGCCGGCGTCTGATCTTTGGTGCCAGTCTTGCCGCTCGCCGACGCGGCGAGCGCGACGGCGAGAACAAACTGCGCGCGGAAAATCATCGACGGGAAACTAGCACAGCCATCCCGCGGTGGGCGCACGCGACGTCGCTGCCGAGATCCCGAACGAGGTTATCGGATCCGCCAGCCGTGGCTGTAGACGTTGGCCTTCGCGCCGCGGACGAACCCGACCAAGCAGATGCCAAACCGCTCGCCCAGCTCGACGGCGAGCGAGCTCGGAGCGGAGACGGCCGCGACGATCGGCACGCCAAACATGATCGCCTTCTGGACGAGCTCGTAGCCGAGCCGGCCCGATAGAAACAGCACGTGGGAGCTCGGGTCGACCGCGGCGTCGATCGCCCAGCCCGCGAGCTTGTCGACGGCATTGTGCCTGCCAACGTCCTCGCGCGCGGCGACCAGAACACCATTCGTCGTGAACAGCCCCGCCGCATGCAGCCCGCCCGTGTCGGCGAACACGGACTGCGCCGCGCGTAGCCGTTCGGGAAGCCCAGCAATCGCTTCCGCCTCGATCGTCGTGCGCGCTGATACCTCGTCGGCCTTTTGTTCGAGGTCAGCGATCGCGACCCGCCCGCACACGCCGCACGCGGCCGAGCTGATCAGTCCGCGACTTGCGAACGCTGTCCGCTCCACATCGACATCGACGATGTCGGCATCGACCTGTGCGATCGAGCCGGCGAGCGATTCGGCGTGCATCAGGCCACGCACCAGCTCGAGATCGTGGCCCGGTGTGCGCATGATCGTGGCCACCGGCTCACCTCGTGCGCGCAGCTCGAGCGGTGCCTCGATGACCACGCGATCGTGATCCGCGCGCCGATCCGCCCCATCGATCCGCTCGATCGGTAGCTCGCGGATCTGCACCTCGGTGGCTAGCTCCCCGGTTCGGATCACCGCCGATAGCTCGCTCTGTGTCACAGCCGCAGCTTAGCCCGGCGCCGCCACGCGGGCATGCTAGCGTGCGGCCCATGGCGACTGCCATGAAAGACCGCGTGTTCCGCGATCCGGTCCACGGTCTGATCGAGTTCAAGGGCGACGATCGCCCGCTCGCTGATCTGCTCGACACGCTCGCGATGCAGCGGCTGCGCCGAATCAAGCAGATGGGGTTCGCATGGCTGGTCTATCCGGGTGCCGAGCACTCGCGGTTCGGTCATGCGCTCGGCGCGTTTCACGTCGCGCAGCGGGTCGTGCGAAGACTCGAGCTCGACCCGGTAGTTGCGCGTCACGTCAAAGTCGCGGCGCTGCTTCACGACGTCGGGCACGGTCCGTTCTCTCACGCGTGGGAGCACGTGTTCGAGGGTCACGACCACGAGCACTGGGGCGCGCGGATCATCAGCGAGAACGCTGAGCTCGCCGCCGCGCTCGAACAGCTCGAGCGCGGTCTACCGGGGACGCTGCGCGCGTTCTGGGGCAAAGCTTACCGGCCGCAGTTTGCCCGCAAGCTGGTGTCGTCGCAGCTCGACGTCGATCGCCTCGACTATCTGCTTCGCGACGGTCACTACTCCGGCGCGGGTTACGCGACCTATGACCTCGACTGGATCATCCACGCGATGCAGGTCGCGAAGGTGCATGCAGGCCACGACGATCCGAGCGACCTCGTCGTCGATTACCGGCGTGGCATGTATGCCGTCGAGCAGTACCTATTCGCGCGCTCGTACATGTACGCGCAGGTCTATCACCACAAGACCGTACGCGCGGCCGAGTGGATGTTCATCAAGACGCTCGAGCGGTTCGCCGAGCTTGCGCGCCAAACCGCCGAACCGCCGGGACTGCCGATCGCGGCCGCGATGGCGCGCGGCGGCGCGATTTCGGTCGACGATTATCTGCGGCTGCACGATGTGTCGCTGACCACCGCTCTCGACGATTGGGCGGGGCACACCGGGCCAGGTGCGCGCGACCCGATCATCAAGGATCTCGCCGGCAGGCTGATCGAGCGCCGGTTGTTCAAGACGTTCGATCTAGGCGACGACCGCGCCGCGGCGGATCGGCTGTGGCCACAAGCGCACGCGCTCGCGACCGCGCGATTCGGCGCCGACGCGAGTTATTACGTTCATCTCGATACCACCCGACAGATCGGCTACCTCGCCGCTAACCATGAAGAGCTTCACGTCATCGATCACCCCAAATATGGGACCGTGACGCTGTCGAGGCTGCTCGAGGATATGCCGCTTGGCCAGCCGATCGCCGCGATCCGCTTGGTGTGCGCACCCGAGCTCGTCGACGCGATGCGACCGATCGTCGAGTCGGCATTGGGCCGGCGCTAGCGATCGTTGCGGATTGCGAGGCTCACCTCGCGGTTTGCAACACCACGCTGCGCAACCCGTTGATCCGCCGAGCGCGGCCCCTGGAACATCAGCTGCTAGCGCTCACCTCATGCGCCGAATCGTGACCACCCTCGTGGGCGTGGCGGTCGTGGCAATGCTCGCGGCAGGAGCCGGCGTCCTCGCGGCAAAAGCGCTGCTCTGGCTCGTGTAGCAATGTCCGGGCGATTATTTATTGCCGGACGCGATCGTCCGCCGCACGTTACTGCCATGCCGGCAAAGGATCCGACGCAGCGCCGCGCGACTGTTCGCGCCTGGTACCATCGGACCAAGCATCTGAGGGCTGAAGCCCAGCCAGCACAGCGGCGCGCACGTAAGGAGCTCCGCAAACGCACCATCGGAGCCTGGTACGTCGAGCTCAAGACCGTCCTCGTTTGCCAGTCGTGCGGGGAAAACCACCCGGCGTGCCTCGCATTTCACCACGAAGATGCGGCGACCAAGGAACGAAACATCGCCGACGCGGTGCGTAGAGGTTGGGGGCGCGATCGGATTCTGCGCGAGCTCGCGAAATGCCGCGTTCTGTGCGCGAACTGTCACGCCAAACACCACGCGAACAGCGACGTACCATGACGGAAAAGCCGCGAACGTGGCGGCAGCGTAACCCGAGTGCGTATCGCGCGGCTTGGGCGCGGTGGTACGCCACCAACTCGGCGCGCAAGATCGAGTGGCAAGAACGACGGCGAGAGCAGCTCAGACAATTGGTGGCGGTCCATCAAGTCCACCAAGCAGTGCGCTACCTGCGGAGAGCGGGCGCCTGAGTGTCTACACTTCCATCATGACGACCCGAAACATAAGGAGATTGGGCTGGCCGATGCGGTTACGAATGGCTGGTCGAAACGGCGCATTCTGAGCGAGATGGCCAAGTGCACCGTGCTGTGTGCCAATTGCCATATGAAACGGCACTGGCGCTTTGAGTTGACGTAGTCGGGGTGGCGAGATTCGAACTCGCGGCCCCCTGGTCCCAAACCAGGTGCGCTACCAGGCTGCGCTACACCCCGAACACCCGTAAGGGTGCAGGTGCATATCGATACCTGGACCGCGCAGCTATCGCAAGGACTACTTCGCCGGCTTTTCCGCCGGAGCAGCTTCGGCTGGGCTCGCCTCGACTGGCTTGGACGTCGGCGTACGACCGCCTGCCCACGTGAAGTAGTTGCGAAGCATCGTGGTTTCGAGGTTGAGGTCGGCAAGCGTTCCCTTACCTTCACCTGCCTTGATCGCCTCGTTCAGCTTCGTCTCGCACGCGTCACACGGGACCTTCGCGATCTTGGGGAGCGCCAGCAAGATGCTCTGGCGGATCAGCCGATTGTCGCTCTTGGCGTGATCGAGCAGCAGCGCCGTGTACTCCTGCGCCTTCGCCCCGCGCTTGCCGATCTCGAGCATCGCGCGCTCGACGTTCGCCTCGACCAGCCCCTGCTTCTCTTCCTTGGTCCACTGGGCGATGTCCTTGATGTACTTCTTGTTGTTCGCGGCGGCTTCATCCGGCTTCAGCGTGAGGCTGGCGGCGTAACATTTGAGATCGTCCTTGCAGCGGATCGCGATCTCGATGCGAGCGATATGGGTCTGGAACATCCGCGCGTAGTTCTTGTACGCCTTGGACGCGCCATCGAGCCCCTTGTAGCCCGCGACGCCTTCCTTGTGCTTCTTCTTGGCCGCCTTGAGCGCGTCCTCGATCTTCTTGGTCTCGAGCTTGATGTCCTGGACGCTCTTGGTCGCCGACATCTTCACGAGGTTTTGGCGAGCCTCTTCGGCGGCCTTCTTTGCCTTCTCGAGATCCTTATCAGCGGCGGCCGCTTCGGCCTTCGGCTTGCCGTCGGCCTCCTTGCGCTTCTGCGCAGACGCGTCGAAGTACTTCTGAGCGAGACTTTCGAGGATCTTGACGCCGCTGGCATCGCGCGAGAGCCGGGCGAACGCGGTCGCCGCTTCCTGACGAAGCCCGTCGTCGGCGCTGTTGTCAGCTGCGATCGCGCCGAGGTCCTCGACACCTTCCATGTCACGGACCACGAACGGATACGCGCTGATCGCGAGGATTCGAACCATATCCTCGATGCCACCACCGCCGCCCTTACCCTTGCCCTTTGGCATCCACATCGCACGCAGCTCGGCAGCACCCTCTGGGGCGCCGATCTTGCGAAGCGCATCGAAGATCGCGTGGTACTGCGAGTTCGGGCTCGGCTGCTCGTCCATGTAATAGACCGGCAGCATCGGACGCTGGAGCGCACCGAGCAGATCCTTGGCGGTCGCCGGATCGTAGAAGTCGCCGAGAATAACCGCGGGATAGAAGTCCTTGGCCGAAACGGGTAGGCACTGATCCGACGGCACGTCGCCCTTGTCGCCGCAGTAGCGATCGAGCTTCTTGTCCTTGAACAACTGATTCACCTCGGCGTGCTCGCCGCGGAGAATCTTGCGCAGCTCTTCCTTCGCCGTGGGGCCAGTGGCCGCGAGCGCGCGGCGGATCTGCGTGAACAGCTCGGGCGTGCGGTACATCTGGCGCGCCAACGTCTTGGCCGCGGTGGGATCGCGAAGCTCACCGAGCGCGTTGATCGCCGCACCGGTGACGCCGAGGTAACGCTCGAACTCTTCTCCGAGCGAGCGCTTGGCCTGCTCGTCCTTTGCAGTACGGGGGTGCGCCGGAACGTCGCGATCGATGATCCGATTGAGCGCAGCGGCCGCCTTGGCCTTCGCGTTGTCGTACATGCCGATCGCGCGGATCGCACGGACCTGGGCGCTCGCCAGCTTCTTCTTCACCGGCTTCGATGCGAACTCGACCAGCGCATCGAGGCCGGGCTCGAGCTTCGAGGTGCCCAGCGCATCGGCCGCTTTGCCTGCGCTCTCGACCGACTTGTCGTCGGCCTCGTCGACATCGGTCAGCGCTTTGATCAGATACGGCAGCGCCTTGTCCCAGCTCGCCTTGCGGCCGGTCTTCGCGAAGTCGGTGAGGTTCTGCGCCTCGGCTTCCGCCGCCGTGAGCGGAGGAGCAAGCGAGATCATCGCCTGCAGATATTGGCTCGGCTTGCTCATCGCCAGCCACGCGTCACCCAGCGCCGGGATCGCGTCGGGGTTGCCTAGCTCTTGGAGCTTGGTCGCGGCGTGAAGCCCGTCCTTACCCTTGAGCTTCTTGGTCCAGGTTCGATAGTCATACTCATTGTCGGGACAGCCGGTGAGGCAGATGAGCCCCACCAACGCGACGAGCCATCCGCGTGCCATAGGCACCCGAGCAGGGGTGAAGCGTGCCACGGTTCGTTCCTCCTACTTGTTCTTGACGGCGAACAAGAGGTTGTCGAAGCCAGCCGACTTCGCGGTGTTGACGATCTTGTTGATCAAGCGGGCGTCGGTACTCTTGTCTGCTTGGAGGATCGCGAGACCCTCGGGGCAGAACGCGCCCGGCTTCGGCTTGAGACCCGATTTGACGTCCTCGCACGCCTTGCGTTGCGCGGAGTCTTTGATCTCGCCGTTGTCGACCTGCGTCTTGATCTTGTCTGCGGTCTCTTTGAGCTTCTCCGCGAGTGCCTCGATGCGGAACGTCGCCGAGTCGTCGCGCTTGGCGCTCTCGACCGTCGCGACCAGCGTACCCTGGTACGTGATGTCCGTACCGGTCACGATGATCACGGGCGCGAGCTGCAGTGCTTCCTTATTGAGCGCGAGCGGCAGCTCGAGACCCTTCTGAGCGGACAGCAACTGTCCGCTCGACGAGAACACCATCAGCAGGAAGCACACCAGGATCGTCATCATGTCGACGAACGGGACCAGGTTGAGCGAAATGTTCGAGGCACGCCCCTCCGCTCCAGACCCGGCCTTCTTGACCAGATGCTTGAACGGGACTGATCGGTAGAGCCGTGCGCCTGCGGTATGTACTGGCATGGTGCCTCCTCAGATCACAGCGACGGACGAGCCGCGAGGCCCGCAGGATCCGAAAGTCCGACGTCTTTGAAGCCGACCTTCAGAGCCAAGTCCATCGCTTGGATAACGTCCTGGTACAACACCGGCGATGCTTCGGTACTCTCCGCCGCGATCTCGAGATCGGTGCGGTCGGTAAAGAACGCCGATGCCTTGTGCTCCTTCAACGTCTCCTCGAACTTCACCCAGTTCTGCCCGTCGGGGTTCTTGGGAATGTTCTGGAACTCGTTGACCCGCGAAAGTCCGATCCAGATCTGATCGGACGTCAGGAGCACCGACAAGAACACCTTCTCGTCGTCTTCCTTGATCTGCTGCTGATCCCGCGTTTTGCCCTTAGGCGCGATGTTGATCTGGGCAATGTTGACCCACACCGCGGTGACGAGAAGAAACGCAGTCAGACAGCTCATCAGGTCGATGAACGGGACGATGTTCAACTCGACGTTGACGCTGCCTTTTCCTTCGGTTCCTACTGCTGCGCCCATGGCGGCCTCCTCGCTACGGCCAAATCAGGTTGTGGACGGATGCGAGGCAAGTTAGCCCGTGGGTTGCATCTGAGCGCGATGCGACGTCACCAGGTTCACGACCTGGACCGTCACTTCGTTGATGTCGTCGACGACGTTCGCGCTCTTGCCCTGAAGCAGCGAGTACGCGAGCAGACCGACGAGTGAAGTCACGATGCCGAAGAACGTGCAGTTCAAGGCTTCGGAAATACCGTTGGCGAGCTCGGTCGCTTTGTTCGCGCTCTCTTCGCTACCGACGGAGCCGAACGACTTGATCATACCGCCGATGGTGCCGGCGAGACCCGCCATGACGGCGAAGTTCGCGAGCATCGCGAGGTACGGCGTGCGCGCGTTGATGCGGGGAAGCTCGCGCAACGCGGCCTCGTCCATCGCAGCTTGCACTTCGTCGTCGGTCTTGTTGAACTTCATCAGACCTGCCTGGACGATCCGGGTCATTGGCGTCGGGTTGCCCGAGCACACCTTGATCGCGCCCTGCACGTTGCCGCTCATCACTTGACTCTTGAGCAGCGCGAGTAGCTTGTCCTTATCGACCGAGGCACGGAACAGATACACAGCTCGTTCAACGACGATTGCGATGATGACAACCGAGGTGAACAGGATGGGCCACATGCCCAATCCGCCCTTATGGAACGCGGTCGAAATTGCAGTCAGCATTTAACGTCCTCCAGCGGGGATGCAGGTCTGAGGCGCCGTCCTGTGCAAGCAAAGATCCATGGCTCAACACGCTGAGAACATTCGGCATGGGTTTTCGCCCCACCAAGCGATCTCCGTGGCGTCTCGGGACAGCTCGGGGCGAAATGCTACGTTTTGCCGCTCCGCGCGAAAGCGTGCGATTCCCTGCGGTTTTGGCCAACGAGCGGAACGCGATCTACGTGGAACCAACTCGTTCGCCCAGTGTCGTAGGGACATGGCGCTGTCGCGTTACGTTGGAATCGTGGACCTCGGTGTCGCGACCGTCGCCCTGGTAACGGTGCTGTTGCCGGCGCGCGAGATGTACGCGAGTGCAGCACATAAGGCCGAGCCGGCCATCCAGTACCAGCTCGCAGCCGCCGAGGCCCGCACGATGGCCGATCCCCGCGATGGCACGAAGGTCGATGACCTATTTCGCAAGCTCAGCGATGCGGGGTTCAAAGACTGGGCGCTCGAGTCGGCGGTCCGCGGTGAACAACGAACGGCGACATCGCCAACGCATTGGCGCGCGTTGCTCGCGACGTCGTTGGCATACGTCGATCGAATCGACGTGAAACCGGCGCTCGAGTTCGCGACTCGCGCGCTCGCGGAGTGTCAGGCGTCACGTGACGCCTGTCCTACCTGGGAACAGGTGCGGATGGAGCTGTATCACCAACACCTCGACGAGGGCGTGAAATCGGGCATCGATCCACGTGTCGATCCCAAGGGATTTCGCGAGGCCAGCCAGGGCGCGATTCGGACGATCCGACTTCGCGGCGGGCCGCAGTCGCCCACTCCGGCTCCCGCGCGGTGAGTTGGCGTGGCTAGTGCTCGGCCCCGCTCCGCGGGGTAGAATTGGCCAATGCGCGGCTCAGGGTTATGGGCGCTGACCCTCCTCGTGGCTTGTGGTGCGTCGTCCGGGCAGGCACCGCAGACGCGGCTCACGCCCAAGGACATCGTTCAACAATCGACTGCCGCGATCGTTCGGATCGAGGTTACCGACAAGACGCTCGGTGATCGCGTCGGGACCGGGTTCATCGTCGACAAGTCCGGCGTGATCGTGACGAACTTACACGTCGTGGCGGGTACCAAAGACATCGACGTCAAGCTCCACGACGGCACGCCCTACAAGGTGACGCAGGTCGTTGGATTGGATGCCGGCCACGATCTCGCGCTGTTGCGAATCAAGCCAGCGAAGCCTCTGCCGACCGTGCGGTTGGGCGACAGCAACGCGATGACCGCGGGTGATCAGATCATCGCGATCGGTAATCCACTCGGTGTGTTCGATTACTCGGTCTCGAGTGGCCTGGTCAGCGCGGTGCGCCAGATCTGCACCGAGGCCGAGAAGGGCTGCCCACCAGGTGGGCTCACGATGTTGCAGATCTCCGCACCGATCTCGCAGGGGTCGAGCGGAGGACCGTTGTTCAATCAGTTCGGCGAGGTCGTCGGCGTGACCACGCTGATCGTGCCGCCAGGGCAGTCGATCAACTTCGCAATGCCGGCGAACTATCTCAGGCCGATGGTCGCGCGACCGATCGCGATGTCGATGGAGAAGTTCGCATCTCATACCGAGAAGCTCACCGAACGCGAAGCCGATGAATCAGGCGACGGCGAAGGGGAATCCAGCGGTCCGATCGTGCGTAAGATTCCCGACCACAACGTCAAGGTCCTCGACGGCTGCAGCGATGCGGACGTTAACAAAGTCGTGACGGCGATCAGCGAAGCTATCGACATCGGTGCACCGCTCTACAATCGCGGCGATATCGAGGCTTGCTTTCGGATCTACGAGGGCGCGTCGGCCAAGCTCGAGCGAGATCCGCCATGCGCGGGTGTCGGCCGGGCGTTCGGAGATGGCCTGTTGCGCGCATCCACGATGACGTCGTTCAAGGAAAAGGCATGGGCGCTCCGCGATACGTTCGACGGAATGATTCGTGTGGCGATGAAACGAATGCCACCGTCTGGACCGGCCGCACCAGGAGCTCCCGGCGCACCCAAGCGCGAACCCGCCCCGGCTGCACCAAAACAACCGCCGCAGCAGCGGTAGCTGACCCGCCACGCTAATCGTGACGATCGTCTACTTGTTCGATATCGACGGCACGCTGCTGCAGGCACGCGGCTCGGGTCGCGATGCATTCGATGCGGTGTTCGAAGCGCACCACGGGATCGCCGGAGGCAGCGAAGGCATTCAGTACGGCGGCAAGACCGATCCTGCGATCATCGACGAGATCTTCATGGCGCGGCTCGGCCGGCGCGCCAGCGATGATGAGCGCACCCGGTTTCTCGACGCATACATCCCTCGGCTTCACGATCTGCTGGCCAACCATGGTGTTCACGTGTTCGACGGTGTCGTCGATACGCTGCGCTGGCTCGCCGCGCGCAACGACGTCGCGCTCGGAATCGCAACTGGAAACATCCGCGCGGGCGCGGAAGCCAAGCTCGGTGCCGCGAAGCTCACCAGCTGGTTCGGGTTCGGCGGCTACGGCTGTGACTCACACGTCCGCGCCGAACTGGTTGCCAAGGCCGCGGCTCGTGGCGCCGCCGACCGCAGCGTTCGTGAGGTGGTCGTCGTGGGCGACACGATCCATGACATCGCCGCGGCGCGTGCATGCGGTGCAACCGCGTGCGGGATCACGACCGGCAGCGATTCCGCCGAAGCCCTCGCGCACGCGGACGTAGTGTTCACGTCGATGGCAGAGCTCGTCGATTGGCACACCCGTCGATTCGACTGCTAAGCGGGCGGCCGTTCGATGTGGATGATGTACCGATGTCCACCTGGAGCTGCAACATGTCGCTCTCGGGGCGCACAACATCAAACCACCACCGCTATACGACGCCACACGTGAATGGCCTAACTGCGCGTCATTCCCGACGGTTTCCTTGCGTCGCCATGGAGTCCGGCGTTTAAACGTCGCGGCCGCTGACCGGCACAGCGACTGCAATCATGTCCGGTGCAACCGTACCCCTCTCAACTCTCACCTCAAACGTAAGGACCACAAATGCGCAACCCGACCGCTACCAATCTCGCTCTCGCAACGATCGACGCCGCCGAGCTTTCGACTGTCACTGGTGGCCAGAACAAGTCGAAAAAGGAAAAGAGCCTGGCCGAGAAGATCCAAGACGGCGGAAAAAAGTTCATGGAGGAGGGGAGCAAGTGGGCCGGCGAGGTCGACAAGATCATCAAGGGCGGCAAGCTCGGCGGCGGGTCGATCGGGCCCGGCCTCGTTTCTCCGGGCATTACCGCGAAAGCCGTCAACGACCTGCAACCCTCCTCGAAGGCCTGAGAGGTCTAGCGGCGGCTCCGGGCGTGCGAGTCGCAGCGTCGCCTGATGCTCGTCAAACGATCCAGCCAGTGCTGCAGCCTCGCGAGCAGCAGCTCGGTATTCAGCGGAGTCGCGAGCTACCTCCGACGCGCCGGCGTCCCAGGCAGTTCTCGCGTAGCCCTTCATCGCCTCGGCGGTGAACGACCGACACATGGCAGGCACCTCGGTGCCCGTTAGTTGGCTGGGCCGACCGGAGCGTCGCGAAGGTCACTGGTTCGCCGGGATCGACGCGGCCTCGAGCCTGTCGCCCCGAAGAAGCACTCTGTCGAGCAAAGGTCTCGATGCACGGGCGCATGGAGACCCGGCCATCGCGCTTTCGAGACCGTGACGCGCGCGACGTCGATCGCGTAACCCGGCGCGCAGCCCACCGTCTACCACGTCGGAGCGAATAGCTTCGAGCTGCGGCGCTCGCGGCACGGTGGCTGCACTGGTGTCCGGTGGAACTCAACCTCACGATAAGGACCCCAAATGAGTAACTCGACTCTCCCCCATCTCGCCCTCGCCACGCTCGATACCAACGAGCTCTCCACCGTCACCGGCGGCCAGAACAAGCCGAAGAAAGAAAAGAGCCTCGGCGAAAAGGTCAATGACCTTGGTAAGAAGGTCATGGAGGAGGCCTACAAGTGGGGCGGCGAGATCGGCAAGATCGCCGAAGGCGCCAGAGCTGGCGGCGTGGGCCCGGGTCTGATCTCTCCGGGCATCACCGCGAAAGCGGTCTATGACCTGGAGCGCCCGTCTGAGGCGTAAGGTCGAGCCCACCTCGCGAGCCCGATGCCTTGCAGGCTAGCGGTGCAACCACAATCGCAGCGTCGCGAGTAGCTGCTCGGTATTGACCGGCTTGGCGAGATAGTCAGACGCCCCCGCATCGAGGCACTTCTCGCGATCGCCCTTCATCGCTTTGGCGGTGAGCGCGACGATCGGCAGCCGGCGCATCGCTGGCTGCTGCCGGATCAGTTGGATCGTTTGGTACCCGTCCATCTCCGGCATCATGATGTCCATCAGCACGACCGAGATGTCGCTGCTCTGCTCGAGCGTCGAGATCGCCTCGCGTCCGGTCTGAGCGGTCACGATCTCCATGCCGTGGCGCTCGAGCACGCTGCCGAGCGCGAAGATGTTGCGCACGTCGTCGTCGACGACCAGCACCTTGCGGCCTTGCAGCTCTTCATCGGAGCGATGAAGCTTCTCGAGCATCTGCTGCTGATGCGGCGGCAGATCGCTGACCACGCGGTGGAGGAACAGCGCCGTTTCATCGAACAACCGCTCCGGCGATTCGACACCCTTGATCACGACCTTGCGCGCGAGCTCGTCGAGTTGGGCATGCTGCTCCGGCGTGAGCTCCTTGCCGGTGAACACCACGACCGGAAGATCTTTGAGATCCTGATCGTCGCGCATCCGGGTCAACACTTCGAACCCGGTCATGTCGGGCAACCGGAGATCGAGCACGGCGCAATCGATATGATCTTGCTTGAACGCTGCCAGCGCATCGGCACCGGTGCTCGCGGTCATGATCTCGATGTCGTCATGCGAGAGCAGCTCGGTGATCGACAGCCGCTCGGCGTCATTGTCCTCCACGATCAGCAGCCGGCGCTTGCGCGGTTCGGTGTACTCCTTGATCCGTGCCAGCGCTGCCTCGAGACCTTCGGTCGTCGCGGGTTTGGTGATAAACGAGAACGCGCCGCGCGACAGCCCGTGCTGACGATTCTCGTCGAGCGTGACGATCTGCACCGGCACGTGACGCAAGCGCGGATCTTGCTTGAGATGGCTGAGGACCGTCCAGCCGAGCATGTCGGGCAGGAACACGTCGAGCGAGATCGCGGTGGGATGGAACTCGTTCGCGAGCGCCAACGCATCGGTACCGCGCGACGCGACGAGCGTCTTGAACCCAGCATCACGCGCGAGATCGACGAGCACACGGGCGTAGTGCGGATCGTCCTCGACGATCAACAAGCTGTGATCGTCGGGATGGATCTCGGCGCGATCATCCGGAACTTGTTCGGGCACCGGCTCGATGCGCGGGACGGTGACCGGATTACTGACCGGAACCGGGCGCGACACGTCGCGCGCCGCGATCGTCGGGCCGACGTACTTGAGTGGGAGATACAGCGTGAACGTGCTGCCCATGCCGGGCGCGCTGCGCAGCTGGATCTCGCCACCCAACAGGTTCGATAGCTCGCGGCTGATCGCGAGGCCGAGGCCAGTACCACCGTACTTACGGCTGGTGCCAGCATCCGCTTGCTGGAACGCCTCGAAGATGATGCGCTGCTTCTCGGCCGCGATACCGACGCCGGTATCGGTGACCTCGAACGCGACCACCGTCGGCGAGCTACGCAACACGGGATGCTCCGGCGACCAACCGGTCGACGCCGCCGATACGCTGAGCCGCACACCGCCTTGCTCGGTGAACTTGAACGCGTTGGACAATAGATTCTTGAGCACCTGCTGGAGCCGCTTCTGGTCGGTGACCAGCGTGCGACCGAGCTTCGGATCGAGCTGAACCTCGAACGACAGCCCGCGTGTTTCGGCGTCGTGGCGGAACGGTCGCGCGACCGTCTCGAGCATCGTGCTGAAGTAGACCTCCGCCGGATCGACGGTGACGGTTCCGGACTCGATCTTCGAGAGATCGAGGATGTCGGTGATCAGGTTCAACAGGTCGGTGCCGGCGCTGTGGATCGTGCGCGCGAACTCGACCTGTTTGGGCGTCAGGTTCTGCCCGGGGTTCTCGCTGAGCTGCTGGCCGAGGATCAGGATGCTGTTCAACGGCGTTCGTAGCTCGTGCGACATGTTCGCGAGGAAGTCCGACTTGTACTTGGAGGTCAGCGCGAGCTCCTCGGCTTTCTCCTCGAGGGCACGCCGCGCCTGCTCGATCTGCTGGTTCTTGCGCTCGACCTCGGCGTTCTGCTCGGCGAGCTGCTGCGCCTTTTGACCGAGCTGCTCGTTGGTCTGTTGCAGCTCCTTCTGCTGCGCTTGCAGCTCGGCGGCGAGCTTCTGGGACTGCTCGAGCAGCGCCTCGGTCTGCATCGTCGCCTCGATGCTGTTGAGCACGATGCCGATGCTGCTGGTCAGCTGGTCGAGGAACGCCAAGTGCGACGCGGTGTACATGTTCAGCGTCGCGAGCTCGATCACGGCTTTGACCTGGCCCTCGAACAACACCGGCAGCACGATCACGCCGCGCGGCATCGCGCTGAACAATCCCGAGCCGACCCGGATCGTGTCGCGCGGGAGATCGGTGATCAACATGCGGCGGCGTTCGACCACGCACTGGCCGACCAAACCCTCGCCGAGCGACAGGGTCTGGGCGTGACCATCCTTACCGTCGTCGGCGTACGCCGCGAGCAGCCGGAGATGGCCGCGACCGCCGTCGAGCGGATCGGTGACACGCTGATAGATCACGCCCTGATGCGCACCGACCAGCGGCGCGAGCTCCGACAGCAGCATCTGGCCAACCGTGGCGAGGTCGCGCTGACCTTGGAGCATGCCGGTGAACCGCGCGAGGTTGGTCTTGAGCCAGTCCTGCTCGGTGTTGCGGTCGGTCGTGAGCCGCAGGTTGTCGATCATCGTGTTGATGTTGTCTTTGAGCTCGGCGACCTCGCCGCGCGCATCGACTTGGATCGACCGGGTCAGGTCGCCTTTGGTCACCGCGGTGGCGACCTCGGCGATCGCGCGGACCTGGGTGGTCAGGTTCGCCGCCAATAGATTTACGTTGCCGGTGAGATCTTTCCAGGTGCCGGCGGCGCCCGGCACGTCAGCCTGACCACCGAGCCGGCCTTCGACGCCGACCTCACGCGCCACGCTGCTTACCTGCTCCGCAAACGTCGCCAGCGTGCTGGTCATGTTGTTGATCGTGTCGGCGAGCGACGCGACCTCGCCCTTCGACTTCACGGTCAGGTTCTGCTTGAGATCGCCATCGGCGACCGCGGTGACGACCTTGGCGATGCCGCGCACCTGCTCGGTGAGGTTGGCTGCCATCACGTTCACGGTATCGGTGAGATCTTTCCAGGTACCACCGACGCCGGGAACCTGGGCTTGTCCGCCGAGGGTGCCGTCGGTGCCGACCTCACGCGCGACGCGCGTCACCTCGGCGGCGAACGCATTGAGCTGATCGACCATCGTGTTGACGGTGCTCTTGAGCTCGAGGATCTCGCCCTTGGCGTCGACCGTGATCTTGCGCGACAGATCGCCACGAGCGACCGCCGTCGTCACCTCGGCGATGTTGCGAACCTGGGTGGTCAGGTTGCCCGCGAGCAGGTTCACGTTGTCGGTGAGATCCTTCCACGTACCAGCGGCGCCGGGCACGTTGGCCTGCCCGCCGAGCCGGCCTTCGGTGCCGACCTCGCGCGCGACGCGGGTGACCTCGCCGGCGAACGACCGGAGCTGCTCGACCATCGTGTTGAGCGTCTCCTTGAGCACCAGCAGCTCACCGCGAACATCGACGGTGATCTTCTTCGATAGATCGCCCGTCGCGATCGACGTCGCCACTTCGGCGATGTTGCGCACCTGCGCGGTCAGGTTCTTCGCCATCGAGTTGACGTTGTCGGTGAGATCCTTCCACGTGCCGGCGACGCCTGGGACCTCGGCCTGACCGCCCAGCTTGCCCTCGGTGCCGACCTCGCGCGCGACGCGGGTGACCTCCGAGGCGAACGCATTGAGCTGATCGACCATCGTGTTGATCGTGTTCTTGAGCTCGAGGATCTCGCCCTTGACGTCGACCGTGATCTTTCGGCCGAGATCACCACGCGCGACCGCGGTGGTCACCTCGGCGATGTTGCGCACCTGCGCGGTGAGGTTACCGGCCATGAAGTTGACGCTGTCGGTCAGCGCCTTCCACGTACCGGCGACGCCGGGGACCTGCGCTTGACCACCGAGGCGGCCTTCCGTTCCGACCTCGCGCGCGACGCGAGTCACCTCGCCGGCGAACGCGTTGAGCTGATCGACCATCGTGTTGATGGTCTCTTTGAGCTGCAAGATCTCACCACGAACGTCGACCGTGATCTTGCGCGATAGGTCGCCACCGGCGATCGCGGTCGCGACCTCGGCGATGTTGCGCACCTGCCCCGTCAGGTTACCGGCCATCGAGTTGACGCTGTCGGTGAGGTCCTTCCACGTACCTGCGACGCCCGGCACGACCGCTTGGCCGCCGAGCTTGCCGTCGGTACCGACCTCGCGGGCGACGCGCGTCACCTCGCCGGCGAATGCGTTGAGCTGATCGACCATCGTGTTGATGGTCTCTTTGAGCTGAAGAATCTCGCCGCGAACGTCGACCGCGATCTTCTTCGAAAGATCACCTCGCGCGACCGCGGGCGCGACCGCGGCGATGTTGCGC
>JBFXAI010000070.1:0-15179 GCA_050184455.1 Kofleriaceae bacterium
TGAGAGGAGCTGACTATAGTACGAGAGCACCGAGTTGGACGGACCGCTAGAGTTCCGGTTGAGGCGCCAGCCGCATCGCCGGGTAGCAATGTCCGGACGGGAAAACCGCTGAAAGCATCTAAGCGGGAAGCCCCCCTCGAGATAAGGTATCCCAGGCCGTAAGGCCTCTGAAGACCCCACGTAGACTACGTGGTTGATAGGCGGGATGTGGAAAAGCGGCAACGCTTGGAGCTAACCCGTACTAATCGGTCGAGCGGCTTGACCACCTATTTTTTCCGAGCGGCGAGGTTCCATTAAATTGGGGCCTCGTCGTCGGCGCCACGCGGTGACCCATTCACCGCGGCTGGAGGCGCGCCGGGAGAAGGTCAAAGCCATCAGTGCAATCGCTTCCATTCAGTCCCTTCATTGGGCGGAAGCTTGTTGATACGAGTAGAACGATCGCGCTCACCAGAGCGCAAAGCTGAACCACGCTGGACACCATTCCAGCCTTGCTTCGCACATCGTCCAGGTTTTTCCTGGCGGCTATACCGGAGAGGTCACACCCGTTCCCATCCCGAACACGGAAGTTAAGCTCTCCAGGGCCAATGGTACTGCAGGGGCAACCCTGTGGGAGAGTAGGACGCTGCCGGGGTTTTGAAGGCTCACTCGCGAGAGTGGGCCTTCTTCTTTTTTCGGAGCTCGATCAGACCTCGGCCCTCGAACGCAGACCTCGTCCCTCGAATGGCCGAGGTTGGTCTCTTGAGCCGCGCGCTTGGCTCTGGTTCGCCATTGCCCCCGAACACTCGCGGTGTGAGCCGAAGCTCCGCGGGATCGGCCCGAAGATTCCAGGTGTTCGGTTGCGCGCGCTCATCATTGTGTGCGAACGATGGCCGCAATGATGAAAGCTCGAGCTCTCCTGTGCGCGATCGCTCTTGTTGCGGTCGCTGCGTGCAACAAGAAGAAACCAGAGGAGGCGCCGGCTCCGTCAGGTAGCGCGGCCGCGAACACCCCGGAGCCGACGGCAGCTCCGACGCCAGAGCCGGCCGGTCCCGATCCGAAGCTCGTCGAGCGTGGTCAGTACCTCACGAACGTCATGGGTTGTGGGTTCTGCCACATGCCAGTGGGGCCCACGGGGCCCGATACCACTCGTCCGTTCGCAGGAGGCCTCGAGGTCAAGGAGCCGTTTGGCACCTGGCGCTCGCCGAACATCACGCCGCACAAAGGCAGCGGCATCGGCTCGTGGACGGACGAGCAGATCATCGCGGCGATCCGCGAGGGCGTTCGGCCGGACGGCGGGAAGCTCGCACCGATCATGCCGTACCCGTTCTACAACCGCATGACCGACGACGACGCCAAGGCATTGGTCGCGTTCTTGCGCACCGTGCCCGCCGTCGACAACGTGGTCGCCAAGAGCGAGCTCAAGCTGCCGCACATCCCGGTGCCCAAGCCGACGAACGCGCCGGACGACAAATCCGATCCCGTGAAGCACGGCGAGTACCTCGTAACGCTCATGCACTGCACGATGTGCCACACCCCGATGAAGCCAGACTTCACTCCCGACATGACAAAGCAGTTTGCCGGCGGGTTCGAGTTCGAGATGCCGCCGATGTTCGGCACTGGCAAGCTCTACTCGTCGAACATCACCTCCGATCCGGATACCGGAATCGGCAAGTGGTCGGTGGAGGACATCGCCAAGTCGGTGAAGACGATGATGCGGCCCAATGGCAAGCCGATCCTCGGACCGATGATGTTTTATCAGACGGGTTGGTCGCAGCTGGAGGACGGCGATGTCGCCGCGATTGCGGCATTCGTGAAGCAGATCCCGCCGGTGAAGAACAAGGTGAAGCCGTCCACGTTCAAGCCGGCGGGACCGCCGCCGGGGCCGCCAGTAGGTGCGGGCAGTGCGGCGCCGCCGACGGGCGACGCAGCGAAGCCGGCCGCAGGCAGCGGCGCGGCGAAGTAGATCGGGTTGCAAGAAGCTCGGCCAGCGCCACGAAATAGCGCGCCGTTCGCGTAAACGGCTCAGCTGGCGCGAACGAGCCGATAGTCTTTCTTGCCGCTGCGCACGAGCAGCATGGCATCGCTGGCGCCGAGCACCACCGTGTGCTCGTGGCTCGTGATCTTCACGTTGTTGACGTAGGCGCCGCCCTGCTCGATCAACCGGCGGGCGGCACCCTTGGAGCTCGCGACGGTACGGATCAGCAGATCGACGATGCCGATCCCTGCGGTGAGCTCGGTGCGCGGGATGTCGACCGCGGGGATCGTCGTCACCAAGGCCGCAAGCTCGTCGGAGGACAAGCCATCGAGCGTTCCGGTCTGAAACACTCGGTTGGCAACCTCGATCTGGCGGACCGCTACCTCGCCGTGGACCCAGCTGGTGAGCGCTCGCGCGAGCTCGCGTTGGGCCGCGCGCTTCGAGCGATCTGCATCGTGCGCGCGGATGATCTCGTCGAGCTCTGCGAGCGGTCGCAGCGAAAACAGTCGGAGCAGCCGCGGCGCGTCGTCGTCGCTGACGTTGAACCAATACTTGTAGAACTCGAACGGTGGGGTGCGCGCGGGATCGAGCCATACGCGCTCACCCGTCGAGGTCTTGCCCATCTTCTGCCCGGTCGAATCGAGCAGCAGCGGCGCCGTGAGGCCATACAGCTGGGGGCCGCCCATCTTGCGCGACAGCTCGCAACCGGCCGTGATGTTGCCCCATTGATCGGAACCGCCGACCTGGAGCCGACAGCCGTGCGACTTCGCCAGGTGCATGAAATCGAACGCCTGAAGCAGCATGTACGAGAACTCGGTGTAGCTGATGCCGGTCTCGCCCTCGAGGCGGCTGCGTACCGAGTCCTTCGCCATCATGTAGTTGATGGTCAGAAACTTGCCGGTGTCGCGTAGAAATTCGAGGTAGCTGACGCCGCGGGTCCAATCGGCGTTGTTGGTCATCACCGCGCCGGTTCGCGGATCGTCGAAGTCGAGCAACCGCGACAGCTGCGAACGAATCCCTGCAAGGTTAGCGGCGAGCGTCGCGTCGTCGAGCAGGTTGCGTTCGTCACTCTTGCCCGATGGATCGCCGATCATCCCGGTGGCGCCGCCAACCACGACGATCGGCTTGTGCCCGGCGAGCTGAAACCGCTTGAGCATGATCGTCGGCACCAAGTTGCCGACGTGAAGGCTCGACGAGGTCGGGTCGTAGCCGGCGTAGAGCGGCACGACCTGCTTGCTCAGCAGATCAGACAGGCCCGGCCGGTCGGAAACATCAGCGATCAGTCCACGTTGGTCGAGCTCGTCGAGGAGCATGGCGTGAGCACCGTACCGCGAGCTGTCAGCGCGCGGAAGTCGGTGGGGGGCCCGGTTACTGAGCGGGCAAGGTCGGTGCCGGCTGCGTCGGCGCGGGTTGCGTCGCCGCCGGTGCTGGTGCGGCTTCGGGTGCCGAGCGGTTGGGTACCTTGGCGATCACCGCGATCAGAATCCCGATCACGATGAGCGAGAGCAGAGGTTTGAGCGCCGTCGGCGCTGCCTTGACCGTCCCCGTCCGCTTCAGCTGGCCGACCTTCTTACGCAGGATCACGTGCAGCACGATGACGAGCACGACGAGCGTCAGCTTGACGTGCATGTACGGCATCTCGTAGAGCTTGAATCGGAACAGCCAGTGGGCGCCGAAGATGAGCGCGACCGTGGCTCCCACGTCGGGGACGATCGCCGCTTGCCGCACGAACTTAGTGAGTCGCGTGCGCGCGCCGGAGTCGGTTTCGGCAGCAGCAGCGTCGAGAAAACCCATCACCGCGAATAGCCCGCCGATCCATATCATCGTCCCGAACACGTGCAGGGCGAGGAAGATCTTGTCCATCATCATCGCCGGGACAGTAGCGAAACCGCGGTCTGTCGTGAAGCTGTGATGGCAGCGCTATCACTGCCCGGGACCGCGTGGGTCGTCGACCCGAAGGCGTCTCGGACGTCACCGATATCCCAACCGAGCTCCTCCATGACATCGAGCCAGTGGGCGGCTTCATCGAGGTCGACCTCGACGCCTTCGCCGGTCAGGTACATACGTGCCAGCCTTGCGGCCTGCGGATTGCCGAGCTCGGCAGCCTGCGTGTCGTACGCGACGGCTTTCGGCCAGCTCTGAGGAAATCCAATGCCGGTCGCGTGGAACGCTCCGAGATTGTAGAGCGCTCGAGGCTGATGGACGTGGCCGAACAGGTGCAAGCGAGGTGCAACCTCGGCGAGACGTCCGCGGAGATCAGCGCAGCCTGCCTGTCCAGCGCCGTCGACCTCATCGCCGATCCCATGGGGTGGACCATGGGTGATCAGCACGTCGACACCATGCGGAGTGTTGCGCCACACCACCGCGAGGAAGTCACCGCGAGGAAGGTTAGCCGCCAGTCGTGAAACGCGGGTTGCCACGGGCTCCCATAGAACCGGAGATTCTCAGTTCGGCACTCACTGTCCTCGAGGTAATGCATGCACTCGAATAGGGCGCGTGCTTCGGGGGGGGGGTACGAACGAACGGCCAATCGTGATTGGGGGATGTCGTCGTGAAATAGGTGGGTGTCTGCGACGGCAACGACCCTCATCACGCTACCTCGCCGAGCTCGGTGATCTCGGACGTCGCCGAGGTCACGGCTTCAGCTCGCCGACGAGCTTTGCCAGCAACATCCGGCAGTCGGCGAACACTCCGGGAAGCTCGCGCGGCTCGTCGAGCGTGTCGATCAGCCAGGTGGCATCGAGCAACCTCGCGTTGCGCAGCCAATCGTCGGGAAGGGCGTCGTCCGCTTCGCGATAGCCGCGCTCGAAATCGCTGCGAAACTGAGCGTCATAGCGATCGGCGTAGCGGAACAAGCTGCCGATGTCGACGAGCGGGGACCCGGTAGAGCAGGCCTCCCAGTCGATCACGCCGTTGATCCGCCAACGATCGCCGACGGCGCGCTGCACGATCAGATTGCGACTGCCGAGATCGCCGTGGACGAGACATACGGGGCCCCACGCCAGCTGCGCGGCGCGTGCGTCGAACGCGCCGCGCAACGAGAGCGCGAGAGGCTCGCCGAGCCGGGTGCCCGCGCGGCCCTCGAGTTGACGATGCGCGCGTGCGAGGATCGGCTCGAGCTCGAACGATTCGGTGGCGTCGGTGCGGGCGAGCCACGCGAGCAGCCTCCCGAGCGGCTCGGCGAGCGAGGCGAACGCCGCCGGCACCTCGCGCGTCCGACATTCGGTGAGCGTCGAGCCGTCGATCCATTTGTAGACGAGCGCGGGAATATCGCGCTCGGCACGGAGCACATGCGGCACAGGCAACGAGCCGTGCAGTAGCGTCAGCGTGACGAGCTCGGCATCGAACGCGTCGTGCCCGGCGGCGTAATGTTTGATGGCGAGCACCTGGCCGCCTTCGAGGGTGACGCGATGGATCGTGTTAGTCAGCCCGCCCTCGACGCGATCGATGTGAACGATCTTGCCGTCGACCAACGCCTGGAGCTCGTCGCGACGAACGTCGAGCAAGGGATGGACGCGGACCTCAGTGACCACGACCCCTCCAGTCTACTACTGCGCTGCTGCCGAAACCGGGAGCGTCCGCGAGTCCTGCTTCACGGCTGAGATCGCAGGGTGTAGGGTTGCCGCGTGCGCGGGGGCCTCGTGATCATAGCCATAGGTACCGCGGCGTGCTCCAAGGGAGGAGAACGTCCACCGCAGGAGGGCGCGCCGATCCGAGCGGGTTCGTGCGAAGCGGGAAACGAGCACGCGTGCCGGCGCGATTGCGATAGCGGGCAGGATGCTCCGTGCGACAAGCTCGCCGGCATGTTGCTCGGCCGGCAGCAACACGAGGAGGCGTCGCAGCTGTACAAGCGGTTGTGCGAGGGCGGGCGCAAGTTCTTCTGCCCGAGCCACGCGTTCGGGCTCGCGACCGGCGATGGAATTGCGCCTGATCGCGGACATGCGCGACGCCTATTCGAGGAGACGTGTCAGTACGATCCGAAAGCGTGCAGCGAGTTCGGCAATCTCTACATGGCGGGTACACCGCGTCTGCCTCGGGATCCCGAAATGGGGAGCTTCCTGCTCGACCTGGCCTGCCGATATCGCGACGCGGAGGCGTGCCGCGAGCTAGCCGACTATCGCAACGAGACGCGCTAGGCGAGCGAACTATCTGGCGTAGTCTGACGCGCGCGTTTCGCGTACGACGACCACACGAACCTGGCCGGGGTAGGTCGCTTCGTTTTCGATCGCGCGGGCGATCTCTTTCGACATCACGATGGCTCCCGCGTCGTCGACCTGATCGTTCATGACCATGACGCGGATCTCGCGGCCGGCTTGGAGCGCAAACGCCCGCTCGACACCGCCATAGCGCTTGCAGATCGCCTCGAGATCGTCGAGCCGCTTGATGTAGGAGGCGAGCTGCTCCCGGCGTGCGCCGGGGCGCGCGGCGGACAGCGAATTGGCGGCGGCGACGACGTGATCGAGGAGTGCCTGCGGGCGAGCGCCGCCGCCTTCGTCGCCGTGATGCGACGCGATCGCCTGCGCGACCTTGGGCGATTCGCCATGCTTGCGCACGAGCTGAGCTCCGACCTCGGCGTGTGCGCCTTCTTGTTCGTGATCGACGGCCTTGCCGATGTCGTGGAGCAATCCCGCTCGCCTGGCGAGCTTGACGTTGGCGCCAAGCTCGGCGGCGATCAGACCGGCGAGATAACCAACCTCGACGGAGTGTACGAGGACGTTTTGTGCGTACGACTGGCGGAACTTGAGCCTGCCGAGCAGCTTGACCAGCTCCGGATGGACGCGATGAATGCCGAGGTCGAACACCGCCTGCTCGCCGGCTGACTTGCAGACTTGATCGACTTCCTTTTCGGCTTTGCGGACGACTTCTTCGATCCGGGTCGGGTGGATGCGTCCGTCGGCGACCAAGGCGGAGATCGCGAGCCGCGCGATCTCGCGGCGCACCGGGTTGAAGCACGAGATCGTGATCGCCTCCGACGTGTCGTCGATGATCATGTCGATCCCGGTGGCCGCCTCGAGCGCGCGGATGTTTCGGCCTTCGCGACCGATCAAGCGACCCTTGAGATCATCGGAGGGCAGAGGAACCACCGCGACCGTGCGCTCGTGGACGAACTCGCTGGCGAACCTTTGGATCGCCGTCGCGACGATGGTCTTGGCGCGTGCGGTCGCTTCCTTGTGGGCATCGTCTTCGATCCGTTTGATCTCGACAGCGGCCGATGCATACGCCTCGGACTTCACCTCGTCTTCGAGGCGCTTGCGAGCCTGTTCCTCGGTGAGCGACGCGATCTGCTGGAGCTTGCTGCGCGCTTCGGTTTGCGCCGCCTCAGCCTTCTCGACCGCGGCATCCGCTTGCTTGATCTTGCCGTCGACGGTTTTTTCCTTCTTGTCCAGCTCGGCGAGTCGTCGTTCGGCATCGCGGCGAGAGCGGTCGAGATCGCGCTCTTTCTGACCGAGTTGCTCCTCGCGTTTCGCCAGCTCGCTGCGACGACCGCGGAGCTCTTCGTCGAGATCCGCTTTATGCTTTCGCGCAGCTTCTTTGCCCTCGATCTCGGCCGCCTGTTTGATCGTTTCGATCTCGGCTTTGGCCGCAGACCGAATCGCCTCGGCTTCCTGTTCGGCGGCCTGCTGGGTCGCCGAACCATCGCTCTTCGCGCGACCCATGCGCGTCCCCACCACCACGCCAGCGATCAGCCCGAGTGCCACGGCTGCGAGAAGATAGACAGGATCCATGGGGACTACGGGACGACGAGCGTCGCGACCTCGGTGATGATGATGTGAACGTCGATGTCGTGCGCATCGTGCGGCACGCGATCGATCAGTTGGCAGTCGAACGCGAGACCGATTCGAAGCGTGCCGGGCACCGCTGCGAATGTCGCGTCATAATGACCGCCGCCCCAACCCATGCGTCCACCGCCGCGGTCGAACGCGACCGCTGGCACGATGAACGCGGCGATCGCTTCGAGCGCCACGAGCGGGGCTGTCGGGCGCGGCTCGCGCAACCCGAACCGGGATGGCACGAGCTCGGCAGCAGGGACGGCATGGAACGCGAGTTGGCGTTGCCCGTCGACGATCCGCGGATAGCAGACGGATACCCCCCGAGCGAGCGCGGATGCCTCGATCGCCTGGGTGTCGACCTCTGTGCCTTTGGCGTCGTAGAGCGCGAGCAACGATCCCGGTTGGACCCGCGCGTCGAGCACCTCGTTCGCCGATCGGCCGATCCGCGCGGAGGCGTCCGCGCGCATCGCCGGAGTCAGCGCGTCACGGCGCGCGAGCAGGCCGCGCCGCAAGGTGGCTTTGCCACGCGGGCCGGGAGGGATGGTGGGCGACACGGGCGAGAGCAAGGAAGAGCGCCGGCATCATAGCCGCCAACACCCAGCGATCAAGTCGCCAAGCCTTCGAATCACCAGGGAAAATGAGCTACTGGATCGCCTGGTGCTGGCGCATGATGAAGTTCGCTAGAGGACGGTTGGTCTCTGCGCGCTGCTGGAACCGAAAGCCGATCCCCTCGCGGGCCGATCCGTGCTCGATGCGAACCACTTCGGCCTTGAACCGAAGTGGCTGCGTTTCACCGGGCAGATCGACGTCCAGCTCGGCGCAGGATCCCGGGCGAATCCACTTCGGAGCCCGCATGAACAAACCGCTCCTGGATACATCTTCGACGGTGCCGTCGATGACCAGACCATGGCAGTGACACCGTGCTTTTAGGCGCACCGGGACTCGAACAGCTTCCCTCTTGTCCATGCTGTAGGGACGTTACCGACACGGGGCTACCAAAGCAATGATCTTGAAAGCCCTGTCATTATTGGTCACCCACCGCTAACCGACCTTCACCGAGTCTTGCAATCCGAACGTCAGTACGGCAGATTCCGCACGCCCCGAGGGCCCATAGCTCAGTTGGTAGAGCACCGGCCTTTTAAGCCGAGGGTCGAAGGTTCAAATCCTTCTGGGCTCACCCCTCGAAAATCAGACCCCATCGTCCAGAGGCCTAGGACACCCGCCTTTCACGCAGGTAACACGGGTTCGAATCCCGTTGGGGTCGCTTCACGCAAAAGCCGAACCGCGAGAGCGGTTCGGCTTTGTTGCGTTCGCGACCCTGCCACCGCTACGTGGTGGCGCGTTCACGCGCTGCGCGCGTGCCCGCCAACGGGATGTCGCGACGCTGCGGAAGCGCATCGCGAGGCGATGCGCCCGCAGGTCGTCGAATCCCGCGTGGATGATCAGCTGGGAGAGGAGAGATCAGTTGAAGTGACCCTGCCACCGCTACGCGGTGGCGCGTTCACGCGCTGCGCGCGTGCCCGCCAACGGGATGTTCGCGACGCTGCGGAAGCGCATCGCGAGGCGATGCGCCCGCAGGTCGTCGAACCCGCGTGGATGATCAACTGACCGATAGCGAATGAAGTTGGCGCGCCCGGCGCCGGTGCGAGTAACGGCGACGCCTGGAGCTCGTGTATCGGACTACGGCGCGGGAGTTTCGTAATACAACCGGCCGGCGGCGCCCTCATATGCCTGGCTCGGGTTCGTGAGCGAAAATGCGTTTGCGCGGAGCCCCTCGTAGCCGCCGGGTATGGTCAACAACGTTGCCTCGAGAACCTCCGCGGAGGCCGCGCTTCCCGTATTCCAGTTGTAGACGTCGGTCGGCAGGGTCGGATAGCGCGGCTTCCCGTAGGGTGCGACTGCGTGCCATTGCCATTTTCGGCCTGCGGTATCTCCGAGCTCGATCCGCGTGCGCAACACGTCGGGCGCAACCGTGCCGCCGGTGTTCGCGTACTCGAGATAGCGGGTTGCTCGATTGAAGGTCACCTCCGACGCGAAGCTGACCAGACCGCCTGCCGTGAGATCGAACGAGTGCGTTGATGCTGCAGGATACCAGTCCACGAAGTGCTGCTGATCGTACTCCGTGTAGCCGAACGAGACGTCGGTGATCGTGGTGCTGCCCGCAATTGAAGGAGTGGTCATATCGATCACTGGGTGATTGTTCATGAACGAGATCGGCATGGTCGTTTCGGCGCCGTCGTAGACGATGCCTTTCTCGGTCGCTAGACGCGTGTGGATCTGGATCTGCGAAGACACGACATTCAACGTCTCAAAGGCGAGTTGGCTCGTCGCAGCTGGTTGGTACGGCCCACTGAAAGAGACCGTCCCGCCTTCGGTGACGGCTACATCCGGACGATAGATCCAGTTCTTGCTGTTGCCGCCAACGTCGAGTGTTTCGAGCAACATATCCACCGATGGGCCGCAGCCATGCAACATGACGGTTGCCCCCGACGTGGGGGAGGCATGACCACAGTTAGTGTGCAAGCGATACGTCGTTGCACTCGCGTCACTCGGGAACATCACACTGATTGATACACTCGGCGGCGTCGTGCGGCTCAGCTGGAGGCGATCGCCGGGTTGTACGTCCGCGAAGGTGAACAGCTCATCGGTGTCGCTAGCGATTGGTCCAAACGGATTGATCACCGTCACGACCGCGTTGTGGTACATCCCGGACTCGACGTAGCTCGATGCAATCCCGGAAGCATCTGTGACGTGCTTTGTGCCGGGGTCCAGTTTGCCGTCATCGCCGAAGTACACGATCACGCCCGGCTGTGGCACGCCATCTCGACTGACGGTAATGGTGACAGCGGGCCCTTCGGCGCCGTCGGGTTCTGCATCATTCAGCACAAACGGAGCATCGGGAACGTTCGCGTCAGAGTGACAAGCCCCAAACAGAATCAACGCGAACAAGACACGACTGCGCATCGGCGCAACGCTACTACCCCACCTAACCGGTGCCAACGTAATCTCTAGCCTGTACATACGGCTGGCAGCTGGTCGCATCTTTTGTTCGAGGCGCCAACCAACGTGCGTGTCCGTCAAAGGGATTCGCGACGTGCAGACGCGCAACGCGAGCGATACGTCCCGGGTCGTCGCGCGTCGATGATAGAGGCGTTATTAAGCAGGCGCCGACGAGCCTCTCGCATTGATCCTCCAGAATGAGTACATCGACGAACTGACGGACGGTAGCTACGTCCACGTCAAGGAGTCGCGAGTCGCTGAATGGCCCGTCGAGTTCCTACGTCGTCCGCGGCGAACCGACGATACGATTCCGCAGTTTTTCGCGCCTGACGCGCCACCGAATCGATTGGACATCCTGCGCGGCAAGGCGCCGTCACCCGCAAAGCGTCGCTGACTAGAGCAGATCGTGGCGGGCGAGCGCGTCAATCCAGAACGCGGCACGGTTCTCATGGAAGTACGTCCGCAACGCCTGCGCTGCCGCCGGGTTGATCGAGCGTGCCGCACCATTGTCAGCAGCACCTCCGAGTCGCGCGTGTTCATCCGGCCGACATCGGCTGGAGCGTGGCACGCGGAGGTCGTACCCACAGTCGCTGCACAGATCATCACGGCCGCCATCCCAGCCGCAGCTGTTTGGAGACGTTTGTCGCATCTTGAAACACCACGTGCGGGCGGTTGGCGGCGTCGAAGCCGAGCCAGGCGGTGCTGGCATTTCCGCGCGTGGGAATCGATTCCGAGGTCCAGCCTGCGGTGCCGGGGCGCCATAACTTGGCGGTGTTCTGCACGGCGAGAATGCCGGGGACGCCGGCGTGATCCACGGCGAGCGCGAGATCACCGACGGCGGGCACGACGTCGGTCGTGAACGTGCTGCCGTTCCACACGCCGTGCCGCACCTCGCTGGTGCCGGCATGCTGGAACAGTACGTGGACCTCGTCATTGGGACCCAGCGCGATCATCGGACGAAACGGATCACCCGCTCCGGATATCTGCTCGCCGGCGAGCGGCGTGCTGACCAACGTGCCCGACTTGTCCGTTGCATACTCGAGGATGACCTTGTTCGTATTCGACCCCGTCCAGTGGACCCACAGAATGTGGACGTTGCCCATCGAGTCGACGGCAGCGCTTGCGGCGGAGGCGTAGTCGAGGGTGAGCGTCGTCTGGGTCGTACCGGTCGCGTCGTGACGATACACGCAGCCGTAGCCGCCCCAATAACCGCACTCGTCCACGATGTACGTCACGCCGGCTGCGCTCGCGGTTGCCAACAAGTGCAGTCGGCCTTGAGTCGTGGTGGCCGTCCAGTCGACAGGCCACGACGAGGCGCCTCGCGAGGCATGCTGGAGATTCCACCCGACGGCGCCGAGGCTTTGGGCGAACACCACGTTGGGTACACCGTCGTCATCGAGCATCAGGGACGACGGAACGATCTGGATCTGGGCATAGGTTCCGTTCGGGATCCCGACGACGGTCTCCGGCTGCGGCAGCGCCATCGGTCTGGTCGCGTCGGTCATGTAGAACAACATGTCCTGCCAAGATCCGGACGTGTAGTAGTGCTCGGGGAACCGGTAGTGGAACGCCATGTGATGCTGGCCAGCTGGGGACACTGCCAGCGCGATGGGCGTCGAGACATCGGTGGCCAGCGGCGGCCGGTTTACGGTCTGTTCGATCCATGCCGAACAGCTGCGATCGGGGCCGCACTCGGTGTCGGAACCGCAGGTCCCGCAGCTGCCTCCGCAACCGTCGCTGCCACACGTCGCGCCGCTGCAGCTCGGAACACAGCCTGGTGGCGTGACGAACGCGTAACCGGTCAGGTTGGCCGGGCTCTCCGACGAAACCAAGGCAAGATACCTCGGCCGGCCATCGGGACCATCGACCACATCGACGATCCCTGGATGTGTGGGGAAGTCTTGCGGCGCGGTGGTCCACAGCTCGCCGTCGCCACGGACGAGCGTCGAGCCGTCGGTATAGATGAGCTTCAGATCGCTCCGACCGTCGTAGACGCCAACCGCGTGCGAGTAGATCCAGTTGCTGATCCGCCGCACCAGCGAGTCCGAATCGCTCGCCCCGTAACGACGCAACCGCAACTCATCGTCTTGACCGACGGCGCTGACCACACCATATGCGACTAGCGCGTCGCCATTGCGAGCAAACGATAGGCTGCGCTTGAACACGAGCCCATCCTCGCTCACGACATCGATCTGCCAGGATCCCGCGGCTCTCGTTGCGTGATACAGGCGCGGCTGGTTGAACGATCCGCTCGGCACCGCGACGGATTCCGTTGTGCCCCACACGAGGTGCAACAGGCCCGTTGGATCGAACGCGAGCTGTGTACTCGTGCTCGTGCTCGTGGCGACTGTCTCGATGGTCCAGCTGCCAGCGTGACCGTGCGCGACCCGCAGCTGCGAGCCATCGATCGAGGCGATCCAGCGCACGCCAGCCGCGTCGATCGCGATCGATGGAAACCGTCCCGCCGGGCTCGTCGCCGAGACTTGCTCGATGTGGAACGTCGAATTGGTGCGCTCGGCGTAACGCAGGCGCTTGGTGGTGGGCTCGTAATACGCCACCACGGGCGAGCCGGTTGGATCGAGCGCGAGCGCGACCTGTACACCGCTGGTCAGAGGCGCGTCGATCAGCTCGTCGTGCCAGCCAGATTCGTCGAGATGACGCCAGATCAACCGGAAGGTGCCGTCCTGGCCGACGAGGTGCGGGCGACCAGCGGCATCCACCGCGAACGCCACGTTGCTCTTCCACATCCCTCCCGGTATCGGCGGCATGAAGATCGACGTCGTCGAACCGGCCTGACACACACCGCCCAGACAGCCCTGCGAGCACAGCGTGTGGAGCGGTGCGTACGTGCAGTCGCCGGCACAGCCGCCAAGCTGTGCTCCTGTCACGAGCACCTTGGGATCCAAACAACTCGCTGCGGGCGGCGTGTCACACACAGAGCCGTTGCACGCGGGCCCAAGACATGCGCCCTGAGCGCAGCCGTTCGCGCACATTTGGTCGGCTTCGACGACCGCGCACGTGCCGCTGCTGCAAGACGCGCTGAACGTGCGCAGCGTGTCACCGCTGCAACTCGGCGCCGGCGCAGCGCACGTCATGCTCGCGCAGGCATCCGCCTCGCACGCCCCGTTCGCGCAGCCGTTCGCGCAATTGACAATTACCGACGGGAATACGCAGTCCGAACCCGAACAACCCGCGATCGAGTCGTAACGACGCAAGTGCCAACCGTCCTCACAGGTATCGGCGGGCGGCGCGCCGCACGCCCCACAGACCCCAGTGCTCGCATCGCCGGTGTCCGTATCGTCGGTGCCGCCATCGCCGGGGCCAACCTCGATATCGCCATCCATCGGGTCAGCCTCGGGGCGGCCATCGCCGAGGCCGGCGTCGAGGGCGGCGTGAGTGTCGTGTGAAGCTGCCTCGTCGCCGTTGCCTGCTTGGTTCCCGTCGTGAGAACCGCAAGCGACGAGGAGGGAGACCACACAAGCGAGGGCTGACCGCATGTGCGGACGGACGGAACGGCTGCATCAAAGTCGCGTGTCGCAGCCCACTAAACGCCCGTTCCTAACTCATTGTCCGCTCGGGCAAAGAGGAGGCCCGCACGTTTGAAGCCGAGCTCACCAGGATCCGCCGGTCGCGCGAAACGATTCCATCAGCTAGCAAAGCGGGCTGCCTAGACCGACGATGGCTGCCATGGCGGCGTTTGACCTCGCGAACCCGTGGTTGGGTACGAGCATCATCGCTGGCGTGTGGCTCGCCACGAGTTGCGCAAGGCAGCCCGGCGCGGTGCCGCATGAACGCTCCATCGGCTCTGGGTTCATCCTCGTCTCACACAGTGTCCCAGCGCAGATCTCGAAACAGGATCAGGACGTCGAGTCGGAGACGATCGAGCTGCACATCGAGGCCGATCGCACGACAATGATCCGACGTTCCGAGCGGTTCGCAAACGGTAGATGGACAGCCTCGAAGGTCGACGAGATGGTCGGGATTGCTCGACGAACTGCCGATGGTTGGTTGCTGGTTTTTCCGTGGCAGGAGTTGATGACGATAGAGGTCGGCGGCGAGTCGATGGACGTTCCCGCGAACTGGCTGCGGTTGTCGTGCAGTCCGGTGTCGAAACGCGTCCACGTGGCGGACGCTCGCCCAGTCGGTCTCTGCACACCGAGCAGCCGGTGGACAGGCAGCGAGGTGGAGGTTGCCGGGTGGTGGTGTGCAGATCTCGACCGGCGCATGTTCTTAAGGGGGGGGCGTTTCTTCACACCGCCTGCGGGGGTCGAAGACGTCAGCGTTGCCTGCTGCCCGGAAGGTTCGGACGCTTGTGATGGCTGGGATAGTGCGTAGTTCACTGATGGCGATCACCGAAACCGGCGCATCGTGATCGCCGAAACCGGACGATGGCGATCGCGGGGCCGTGGAGACGGTGCTCGTGGGTTACTTCTCGGTGTCGGCCTCCTCGCCCT
>JBFXAI010000071.1:0-14477 GCA_050184455.1 Kofleriaceae bacterium
CTCGTCGGTGAGCTGCATGTCCTGTTTGATCACAACGCCGATCGCAATGCGATCGGTTGCGATCACGTTCTTGGAAAGCGATCAAAATTCGACCACTTGCCAAGGCCGTTTTTGAGATGCGCTCTAGATCGTCCTCACGCGGCGAGATCTCTCCGCTGCTGACACGACAGGCGGCGATTGACAGCGCTATGTGCGCATGACGTCATCGCGCCATGAGGCATCTCGTTGTCGCCGTGGTGGCGATCGTCATGATTTCGTCGCAGGCGTTCGGCCAAGCGCAGCTGGTCCCCAAAGAGGACGCGATCAAAGGCGCGACCGATAAGGACGTCGATTCGTGGAACCCGACGCTCGCGGGGACCGCCACCGTCAACATGGTCTCCAACCAGAGCGTGGTCGGCCAGGTCGACGGGTTCTCGACGCTGTTCGGGCTCGGCCTCTCTGCCGGCCTGGACTACATCCGGCCCAAGCACGTGCTGCGCAACACGCTCTCGATCGCCGAGAGCTTCGCGCGAACGCCGGTGATCGACGAGTTCGTCAAGACCAACGACGTGATCCAGTTCGAGAGCCTCTACAACTACTTTCTGATCAAGCGCGCAGGACTGTTCGGGCGGTTCAGCTTGCAGACCTCGGCGTTCGCCGCCGAGGACGTCCGCGGCGAGATCACCTCGTGGGTCCAGAAGCCTCGAAACGACGGCGACATGCCGACGCTGCTCAACCAGAGCGTGTTTCGCCAGCGCCTGGCGGACCCGTTCAAGCCGCTGACCATCAACGAGTCGGTCGGCGTATTTGCCGAGCCGGTGCAGTGGGAGTCGTTCCAGCTGTCGTTGCGGCTGGGCCTCGGCGGCCGCCACACGTTCGCCAGCGATGTGTTCCTGATCGATGATGACAAGGCGACCACCGAGGTCGAGGTGTTGAGACTGTCGGACGTTCATCAGCTCGGCGTCGAAGCATTTGCGGGCGCGATCGGCAAGCTCAGCAAAGGCAAGCTGACCTATCGCGTGGGTGCGAGCGCGCTCCTGCCGTTCGTCAACAACGACGAGTTCGAGCGCTCGGCGAGCAAGCTGACCCGGCTCGGCCTCGAAGGCGCGCTGACGTTCAACGTGTACGAGTGGATGTCGGTGGTCTATAGCCTCAACGTCATCCGCGATCCGCAACTGTTTCCCGCTGGCGACGAGCTAACCCAGATCCAGAACAACCTGCTGCTCACGTTCAAGTACACGTTCATCGAGCGCAAGGCGCCCAAACCCGAGCCGACCAAGGAAGAGCAAGAACTGATGGACGCGAAGGCCCGCGCCGAGGCTGCCGAGGCCGCGCGTGCGGAGGCCGAGCAACGCGCGAAGGAGGCCGAGGAGAAGCTGCAACAGGCGACGCCACCGGCGCCCGTCCCAGAGCCGGCTCCCTCGCCTGCGCCCGCACCGACGCCTGCACCGACGCCAACACCAGCACCGCAGCCGTGATCTGACCGGAGCTCTGCCCACATGATCGATGCCTCACGAGGCGTCGATCGCGGCGGGGCGCTGGCATGATGCCGCGCATGTCGATGTGGAAAGACTTCAAGGCGTTCGCATTCAAAGGCAACGTCATCGATCTCGCGGTGGCGGTAGTGATCGGTGCGGCATTCGGCAAGATCGTGTCGGCACTGGTGGACAACATCATCATGCCGCTCGTCGGCAAGCTGTTACCGAGCGGCTCATACACGTCGTGGGCTCCAGGCGGGATCAAGGTTGGCGTGCTGATCGGCGGCTTGGTCGACTTCTTCATCGTCGCATTCGTGCTGTTCATGGTGGTCTCGGCGATCAAGCGCGCGACCAGCAAACCCGCCGAGCCGGCGGCGCCGGCCGAGCCCGCTCCGGACATCAAGCTACTGACCGAGATCCGCGACCTGCTTCGCAACCGTCCGTGAACCGCGATAGCCGCTGCGCGATCGTCGTGGTACCCACGGCCATGGACGAATTCATCAACAAGATGGTCGAGAAGGTCGGGATCGATAAAGCGACGGCCGAGAAGGTGATCGCGTTCCTCAAGGATCACTCCGATGACGCGGTGAAGTACCTGAGCTCGTCGGGTGCGCTCGAGAAGCTCCCCGGCGGCGTCGGCGACAAGCTGAAGAACTTGTTCTAAGTCGCTACATCCCTGCGAGTGACGCGAGTCCAGCCTGCATGCGAGCGCGAAGCGGTTCGACCACGGTCGGATCCTTCACGTTGATCACGGGTTCGGTGTCGTACTGCTCGTAGAACACGCTGTCTTTGGTCTCGGGTGGAACGCCGAGCGCTTCGCGGATGCGCTTGAAGTCGGGAACGAAGCCGCGATCGAATAGCGGCACGATCGTGCCGGTGATCGTGCCGGTGAGTCCGCAGATGAAGATCACGGCGGTCTTCGGCGTGAAGCCGCCGGGCGCGAGCCCGAGCCGGTTTTCGAGATCGGCGAGCCGCGCGCCCTCGAAGAACGCTTCGACGCGGCCGGTATCTCCGTTCCAGTCGGGCGCCTCTTTGGGCCGGCTCACCGTGCCCCAATAGTTGAGCCGGTTGTGGTCGACCATCCGCATAAGCTCGTCACGGTAGCCGAGATCGGCTGGATACGACGCGCCGTGCAGCAACACCCACTTGGATAGATCGGCGTTGGGATTCCTGCGGAGCTCGCTGCGCAGCATGCTCACGAACGGTGCGGAGCCGGTGCCCGCGGCGACCATCACGCGAAGTCGCGAATCATCGAGGCCGACGGTGTCTTTCACGGTGAACACGCCTGCGGCGACCGCACGCATGTACATCCGATCGCCGGTCTTAAGCTTCCACAGCAGGTGGGTGAGCGGATTCTCCGATTCGGGCTTCGCCACCCAGCGGACGTAGAACTCGGTCGGACCATCGTCCTCGGGCGCCGACGCGATCGACATCGACCGGCGTACCGATCCGAGCTCCGGCTTCTCGGTGTTGTTCATGCCGATCACGCAGTACTGCCCGGGCGTGAACCACAGCCGCTCCGCGGGCGGCTGATCCGGCTTGACCCGAAACAGCGTGAGCGCGTCGGTGATGTCGACTCGCTCGGCCAGCGTCGCGTTGTACTCGAGAGGTTTGGCCATCGCCGGGGACGCTAGCACGCTCGCCTCAGCGCCGTCATCGCGGCGCCTGGCACCGCTGTTAACAGTCGTTACCGAGGCCGCTTCGCGATCAGCGCCTTGAACTCGTGCGGCACCAAGCCCATGAGCCGGTCCTCGATACGCTCCCACCGCAGATCGCCGACGGTCGCGAGCTCTAGCTTGTCGGCCACCGCGGCGCGCAACAGCTCCGGCGTGTAGCCGATCTTGTCGAGCTCGACACCCGAGGCTTCGGCGAGCGCACGGAGCGCGCGAAACTGGCTGCGCGTGGTTGCGAGACCCTGCTGGCTGCGGTCGAAATCGAGCAGATCGATCACGAACTCGACGGTTGCTTCGAGTCCGGCGCCGCGCGCCGCCTGTTGGAGCTGGCCGAAGTGGATCGACAGCTCGGGATGATCGAGATGGGTCGACAGCCGCGGCCATCCCGACAGCTCGCCGAACTCGGTGACCACCGCGGTTCCGCCGGGCGCGAGCCAGCGGGCCAGCTTCGCGATCAGTGAGAACGCACCGGTCATCAAGAACAGCGGATCCGGCGCGTCGTCGACAACCACCCCGAGCTCGGCGGCTTGTTTGGAGTACACGGCTAGCCGATCGCGATCAGCAGTGCCGCCCTCCGCGGCGAGGCCGAGGTCGGCGCGCATCAGCCGTTCGGCCGGCAGGTCGCCGATCATCTCGTTACAGATGATCAGATCGAAGGCGGACGGCGTGAGCTCGGCCTCGACGACGTCGCCGATCACCCAGGTCGCGTCGACGAGCTTGCGCTGCGCGGTCGCCAACGCCGTCGACAAGTCGAGGATCATGTATTCGACGGTGCGACCTGCCTCGCGCAGCCGAGCCACCACGTCGCGCGCGACGTAGCCAAGTCCGGCGCCGATCTCCAGCACACGCACGCGGTCGGCACAGATCGCATCGCGCGCGAGCAACGCATCGATCAATGCCTGGCCGTAGGTGCGTCCGCTCAGCGCCGGGTGAGGAATCCGCAGCAGATGCGACAGCGTGGTCTCTTGATGATCGAACTGCGCCTCGGCGTCGCTGACGTCGTTGCGGTAGTAGTCGACCGGCGACACCGTCGAGGTCTGGGCCCCGGCAACCGGCGCTCCTGGCTCCCACGACGGATACGGCATCGTCGAGCGCAGGTACGGCGGGGCGGACGCCGGCCGCTTCTCGTACGCTGACCACGGCAACACGGAGAGCTTGAGCGCCTGAACGTCGCTATGGACCAAACGCTCGACGAGCGAGAGCAGCTTCGCGGGGTCGTGGTGTTGGCGCAGCTCGATCAGCCGCTTCTCGCCGTCGAACGCGTCCCACATCGCGGTCTCCTCGGTATCGAGGAACAGCTGCTGCACCGGACGATCGCCCCATGCGGTCCATAGTGTGATCCGATCGTGGCGGCGCTGCCAGATGTTCCACCGCGCTTTGATCGGCACGTATGCCCACATCGCCGCGATCTCATCGTCGTCGTCGTCGGGGATCAACACCGCGTGAGCAGCGAGCACCTCGGCAAATTGTTGCGGCGGCGTTTCGCCGAACTTGCCAGCGAACGTAGCGAGCGTCGCCTCGGTCTCGCTGCCATCGCCAAACGCCTCGATCAGCTCCGCGATGTCGGGGCTCATCTCCATGAGATAGCCGTAGAGATCGTGAAACAGATATACGGCGCCGAGATGGCTGAACCACGACAGGTAACGCGACCGTCGCATGCTGGGTGCGAGCGGCGATCCGGAGGCCATGCCCGTTCGTACCATTGGTGGAGGCGGCGTATGCTCGTGCGCGATGCCTTACCTGTTCGAGACCGAGGAGCATGTGGCGATTCGCGCCAGCGTTCGAAAGTTCGCTCAAGCTCACATCGCTTCGCACGGTGCGGCCTGGGAGGAGAACGAGGAATTCCCGATCGAGCTGTACCGAGCGGCGTGCGATGCGGGACTCACCGGGATCGGCTATCCCGAGGCAGTGGGCGGGCAGGGCGGTGATCAGAGTCACTCGCTGGTGGCGGGCGACGAGCTGCTGCTCGCGGGCCGTTCGGTTGGAACTCTGGTCGGGCTCAGCGCACATGGGATCGCGCTACCGCCGATCATCCGATTCGGCTCGCCAGAGCAGCGGCGGCGATTCGTCACGCCATGCCTACGCGACGGCATGATCGCGGCCCTGGCGATCACCGAACCCAGCGGCGGCAGCGACGTCGCAGCGCTGACCACGCGTGCGATCCGCGATGGTGATGATTACGTGGTCACCGGCGCCAAGACCTTCATCACGTGCGGGGTGCGCGCCAACTTCGTGGTCACCGCCGTGCGGACCGGTGATGTGGGGCATCGTGGCATCTCGCTGCTCGTGATCGAGCGCGGCACGCCAGGCTTCACCGTCAGTAAGAAGCTGAAGAAAACCGGATGGTGGGCGAGCGACACCGCCGAGCTGTCGTTCGACAGCTGCCGAGTTCCTGTGGCGAACCTGATCGGCGCCGAGAATGCGGCGTTTCCGATGATCATGGCGAACTTCACCGGCGAGCGCCTCGGCATCGCCGGGCAGTGCGTCGCGATCGCCGAGCTCGCGTATCGCGAGTCGGTCAGCTACGCGCGCGATCGCCACGCGTTCGGCAAGCCGCTGACCGGATTCCAAGTGACCCGCCACAAGCTCGCGGACATGGCTAGCCGGATCGCCGCCGCTCGCGCGATGACCGCGGAGGTAGTCGTACGGGTGTTGCGCGGCGAACAGGCCGGCGGGCTCGCGGCGATGGCCAAGAACGTCGCGACCGATGCCTGCAGCTTCGTGTGCGATCAGGCCGTGCAGATCCATGGCGGCTACGGCTACATGCGCGAAACCCTGGTCGAACGGCTGTATCGCGACGCGCGGCTCTACCCGATCGGTGGCGGGACGCGCGAGATCATGAACGAGATCATCGCGAAGACCGAAGGCTACTGATGACGTTTGCCCGGCGCGGCGCCCGACCGGCTGGCGATCACCGGCCGGGTCTGAACCGCACGTGGAGATGATCTGCGTGATTGGGCCAGTGGCGCACGATGCCCGAGAGGGTCGACTTGCCGCGCGGATATTGAAAGATCGCGTCGAGATCGTCGTCGGGTGTGCCGCGTCTGCGCGCGAACTCGTAGAGTCGCTGTTGGATGTCGTAGTCGAGAAACATCACGTCGACGCCGGTGTCGAGCTCCGCAGTTCGGACGAACGCGGTGATCAGCGCCCACATCGCCTCGAGATCGAGCTCGCTGTTCGCGGGCGCGAACGCCTGCGGATATCCCGCAGGGACCGACCGGAAATAGAACCCGATGTCCACGTCGAGTCCGGTTTGATGCGAGTGGTGATCGGCGATCTTGCCGCCGGTGCGCGCGGACAAGTCTCCGATCGCGAGCGTGTGGACGCCGGGATAAAGCGCCCTAACCACCGCGATCGCTTGCTGGAGATGCTCGACGACGTGGCGCGCGGCGAACGCGCGATGCGGCCGGCGGATCTGGTAGCCATCACGGATCGGTAGCTTCTGACCGTTGCGCAGTCGGCCGTTCCACGGTTGGCCGACGCTTTCGGACTCGCCGACGATCACCGTGCCATCGATCACTGCTAGCGCTTGTTCGGCGCGCTCGTCGAGATCGTGATCGTCGGTGCTAGGAATGGTTCGGGTGCGCGCGTGGCGGCGAACGCTGCACGACGGGACTTCGACGAGCTTGCCGGCCGACACCAGCGTGGTCTTGAGCTTGTTGGCTTTGAGCAGCGAATCGACGCTGCAGCCATACAGCTTGGCGACGTGCTCGAGGGTCTGGCCTGGTTCCATCTTGTGCTTGCCGGCAAATGCCGGGCCGGCTAGCAGAACGAGGACGAGCAGCGAACGCACCGGCCAAAATGATCACCCGGCGTTTGCCCCGGCGCCAACATGCGGATACTTCGATAAGCGCGATTCGACGAGCGAGATTACGCGATCGCAGAGATCACGGAGCCGAGATCGGTGTCGGGGATCCGTGAGTTTTCGCGCAGGCCGGCAATCATGTCCTCGGGAGATCCTTCGTGCGCCTCGAGGTAGGCAGCCACGCACGCAGGATGAAGATATCCGGCGCCGCGTTGCGGGACCCCACCGACCTCGAGCTCGCGCTCGACAGCCACGCGAAAGCTATCCTTCGCGATCGGTTCGCTGCATTGCATACACTTGGCGCGGCCGGTGGGCGCGCGGTCGCTGTAGGGGAAGCCGCCGGGCTTGGCGTTGCCCTTCGAGTAGGCGTCGGTCATCGCCCGCTCGAGCTCGTCGCGATTCGCGACTTCGCCCGGGTAGTCGGCGAGCGCCGCCTTGAGCTCGGCGGGTAGCTTGCTGGCTGCGCACAGTAGATGGTGCCACTGCATGCTCGGGGTGTCGCCGAACGCATTCGCTGCTTCGATGCCGAGGCGGAGCTCTCCCTTCGCGATCGGCTTCTTGCAGGTCCGACAGCTCGCTCGACCAGACTTTGCTTCTTCGATCACGTTCGCCATGGCCGAACCCTACCCCAGAGCAAACGGCTCGGGTTGTCGCTCGAAGCGACACGTTGCGCGCGCCCCGCCTTCCAGCGGGAGTCACACACCGCTACATTCGCGCGGTGAACGCGAACCACGAGCAACCGTATCCGCCGATCGCGAGCAAGGCAGATCCAGGCTCGGAGGAATTTCGTAGCAACGCTGTCGCCAATCAGCTCGCGGTCGACAAGTTGCGCGCAGCGTTGCAGGGCGCCACCGTCGGCGGTGGCGACAAGTACACCAGCCGGCACAAGGCCGCGGGCAAGCTGCTGCCGCGGGAGCGCGTCGAGCTGGTGCTCGATCGCGATTCGTATTTTCTCGAGCTATGTGCGCTCGCGGGACACGAGATCAGCGGGCACACCACGGGCGCGAGTCTGGTCGGCGGCATCGGTCGAGTGTCGGGCGTCGAGTGTCTGATCACGGCGAGCGAATCCACCGTGAAGGGTGGGGCGATCAGCGAGATGACCGCTGCCAAATCTGCTCGGATGAACGACATCGCCGCAGCGAATCGGCTGCCGTCGATCTCGATGATCGAATCGGCCGGCGCTGACTTGCCGGTGCAATCGAAGATCTTCGTCCCGGGCGGGCGGGGGTTTCGCGATCTGACGCAGCGTTCGGCGGCGCGCGTCCCGACGATCTGTTTGGTGTTCGGCAGCTCGACGGCTGGAGGCGCGTACATCCCCGGGATGAGCGACTACGTCGTCATGGTCGAGCGGCAAGCTCAGGTGTACCTCGCAGGCCCACCGCTGGTGAAGATGGCGACCGGCGAGGACACCGATCACGAGGAGCTCGGCGGCGCCGAGATGCATGCTCGGGTCTCCGGTGTGTCGGATTATCTCGCGCGCGATGAGCACGACGCGATCCGGATCGGCCGCGAGATTGTCAGTCATCTCGGCTGGCGCAAGGCGGCCGCGCCCCTGCCGCGGCCGATCGAGCCGCCGCGCTATCGCGCCGACGATCTGCTCGGCATCGTCTCGCCCGATATCAAGGTTCCGTTCGATGCGCGTGAAGTGATCGCGCGAATTGTCGACGGCTCGCGATTCTCCGAGTTCAAGCCGCTCTACGGCTCGACGCTGGTGTGTGGCTGGGCCCACTTGTGCGGCTATCCGATCGGGATCCTCGCCAACAACGGAATTCTATTTTCGGAGTCCGCGCAAAAGGGCGCGCAGTTCATCGAGCTGTGCAACCAGAGCGACGTCCCGTTGCTGTTTCTCCAGAACATCACCGGGTTCATGGTCGGCAAGAAGTACGAGCAAGAAGGCATCATCAAGCACGGTGCGAAGCTCATCAACGCGGTGTCGAACTCGACGGTTCCCGCGATCACGATCATGACCGGCGCCAGCTTCGGTGCGGGCAACTACGCGATGTGCGGCCGCGCCTATGCGCCGCGATTTCTGTTCACCTGGCCCAATCACCGGATCGCGGTGATGGGCGGCAAGCAACTCGCCGGCGTGCTCGACATCATCCAGCGCGAGTCGGCCGGCAAGCGCGGGGAGACCGTCGACGAGCACAAGCTCAAGGGCGGCAAGCTGATGATCGAGCAGATGATCGATCGCGAGAGCGATCCGTACTTCGCCACAGCGCGGCTGTGGGACGACGGGATCATCGACCCGCGAGACACGCGCACGGTGATCGCGATCGCGCTGTCGGCGGCGTACTCAGCGCCGGTGCGCGGCACCACCAGCTGGGGCGTATTTCGGCACTGAGTCGTGTCAGCGCGCGCGCGCGATCACGAGGTATTGGTCCGGTAGGTCGAGCGAGGCCAGCTCGGCGTCGAGGCCGCCGGCGCGCAGATCGGCGATGATCGCCTCGGGCGCCAAGCGGTGCTGCTTCGGCGGGCCGCGCGTCGCGTCGAGCTTGAAGTCCACGATCGCCAGCATGCCTCGCGGCTTTAGAGCGGCGGCGAGCTTGCGCGCGTACGCTGCGCGGTCACCGAGGTGATGCCACACGTCGACGACCAGGATCCGATCGACGCTGCGGGCGCCTAGCTGTGGATCCTCCGGCGGCGTGACGATCGCCCGGACGTTGGTGGCACCCTCGCGCTTGGCGCGCTCGGTGATGTGCCGGACCATGTCAGGCTCGAGATCGGTAGCGATGACTTGGCCGCGCGGAACCTGGGGAGCTAGCCGCATCGTGAAGTAGCCCGTGCCTGCACCCACATCCGCCACGACCATCTCCGGCGCGAGCTCGAGCAGCGAGATCACCTTGTCGGGCTGCTGCCACGCGTCCCGCGCCGGATCGTCGAACACTTTCGCCCACCGCTCCGCATCGTCGAAGCGGTGGTGCATGTGACCCTGGTGGTCGGCGTGTTCGTCGGCTGGATGCGGTTGTGACCGTGGCGGCGAACTGGCAGTCGTAGCTGGTCCAGCGCTGCAAGCGACGAGCAAGGCGATCAACAAGATCTTCACGATCAGGTGCTACCACGGCGGAACGGGGCAAGCCTGGCTGCGCGGCCGCGAGTGGTGCGTGCTACGCGCGCAGCACCGGTGCTCTGAATGGCAGGCGACTTCGGCGCCAATACGTCTGAGCTTGTGAGCACGCCAGCGCGCTGCAGCAGTCGCTGGGGGCGAGCCAGGGCGCCGTGTGCGAGTCGCCGCCCGGGACTGACAAGCGCGGGACGCTCGGACGCTTCACCAACCGCAGCCGGCTGTGGCGAGCCGCATGTCAGGGACGTGCAGGGCGAGGGATCGTTCCGCAGCGCCGACGCCGCATTGTCCCAACATTGAAAACGGCTCGGGACGCGATCCTCCCAAGCGACCCACGATCGAGGGTAGGTTCGGGCCATGCGGTCCATCGAGAAGGTCCTGGTCGCCAATCGCGGCGAAATCGCGCTGCGCGTGATGCGCACGTGCCGCGACATGGGGATCGCGACCGTGGCGGTGTATTCGGACGCCGATGCCGATGCGCCGTTCGTCCGGATTGCGGACGAAGCGGTGCGAATCGGCCCGCCGCCGGCGCGCGAGTCGTATCTCTCGATCAATGCGTTGCTCGATGCGGCCCGGCGCACCGGCGCTGATGCGGTGCACCCTGGCTACGGGTTCCTCAGCGAGAACGCGGCGTTTGCCGAAGCGGTCACCGACTCGGGGCTGATCTTCATCGGCCCGCCGGCCGCGGTGATCGCGAAGCTCGGCTCGAAGCAACAAGCGAAGCGAATCGCGAAGGCGGCGGGCGTGCCGATCGTGCCCGGCTACGATGGCGACGACCAATCGACCGCAGCGCTGCTCAAGGCGGCGCCGCAGATCGGTTATCCGTTGCTGATCAAGGCGTCCGCCGGCGGCGGCGGCAAGGGCATGCGCGTGGTTCGCAGCGAATCGGAGCTGTCCGATGCGATCGACCGCGCGCGCGGCGAAGCGAAGTCCGCGTTCGGCGATGACACCCTACTGCTCGAGAAATACCTCGAGCGACCCCGCCACATCGAGGTTCAGATCCTCGGCGATCAACACGGCAACGTCGTCCATTTGTGGGAGCGCGAGTGTTCGATCCAGCGCCGCCACCAAAAGGTGGTCGAAGAAGCTCCCTCGGTCGCGCTCGATAGCGAGCGTCGCATCGCGATGACGCGCGCGGCCGTCGAGCTCGGCCGTGCGGCCGGCTATGCCGGCGCCGGCACGGTCGAATTCATCGCGGATGGTCACGGCGGGTTCTACTTCCTCGAGGTCAACACCCGACTTCAGGTCGAGCATCCGGTGACCGAGCTGACGACCGGCATCGACTTGGTCCGCGAACAGATCAGGATCGCGCGGGGCGAACCGCTTGGCTATGATACGCCACCGCCGCAACGCGGTTGGGCGATCGAAGTTCGGCTGTGCGCCGAGGATCCCGAGCGCGATTACCTGCCGACGACCGGGACGGTACATGCGCTCGACATTCCGCCGACGGTTCGCGCCGACGTCGGGATCGCGGCGGGCAGCGATGTCACGATCCACTACGACTCGATGCTCGGCAAATTGATCGCGCATGCGCCGACTCGGCGCGACGCAGCGCAGGTGTTGCGTCGCGCACTCGAACAGCTCTGGCTGCCGGGCGTCGTCACCAATCGCCGGCATCTCGCGCGGGTCCTCGCGCACCCGGCGTTCCTCGCCGGCGAGCTCGATACGCATTTCCTCGAGCGCCATGCCGGTGAGCTCGCGACGACGCAGGCAGGATTGGATCAGTTGCGGATCGCCGCGATCGCCGTGGTGCTCGATGGAATCAGCCGGCGCGAGGTGTCGCCGCTGGCCCCCCCCGGTTGGCGCAATGTTCGGTTTGCAGATCAAGAGCTCGAGTTCATGCTCGACGACGCCACCGTCGTGATCGGCTACCGCCCCGGCGACAATGGCTCGATCGAATGCATGATCGGCGGCAAGCCAACGCGTATTGCGCGATACGGAGTCGAGCGCGATCGCGTGTGGTTCGTCGAAGGCGACGAACATCGCCGGCACGCTCGTGTGGTGATGAAGGGTGCGCGCGGGTGGGTTCACGTCGATGATCGGACATTCACCCTCGTCGAGCGGCCGCGGTTTCCCGAGCCTTCAGCCGGGCGCGTCACCGGCGGGCTGACCGCACCGATGCCTGGGAAGGTCGTGAAAGTGCTCGTCGAGACCGGGCAGTCGGTCTCCGCAGGAGCCCCGCTCGTGGTGCTCGAAGCGATGAAGATGGAACATACGGTTCGCGCCGACGGTGCAGGTGTCGTGGGTGCGATTCACGTCGCAGTTGGTGATCAGGTCGACACCGATCGGTTGTTGGCCGTGATCACGGCATAGCGGTCGTTCCCGCATCCGGTCGCAGCCGGTCTCACGCGATGAGACTGTGTCACGAGAGCACACTTCCGACTTCGAAAACGCGCTCGCCGCGCGACGGTGAGGTTGGTAGCTACGCTATATCTCGTGCCTCGGTCTGTGTTCGACTGCATGGACCAGGCGCGAGATGGGTTCGTCACCGGCGGACCACCGCGCGACACGCTTGGAGGGGAAGTCACATGACGAGTGTCCAAAACACGGGATCTGGATCCGGCGACTCTGAGTTTCAACCCCCAGGAAACGGCGTCGGCACGCAGGACGAGCTACGCGAGCTGTTGCGAGTTCTGCTCGCGGTACGCGAGGGCGATTTCTCGGTACGGCTTCCCGGCCACTGGACCGGCCTCGCCGGCAAGATCGCCGACGCCGTCAACGATGTCGTCAGCGCGAACCAGAAAATGGCGACGCAGCTCGAACGCGTCGGCGAGGTTGTCGGTAAGCAGGGCAAGACTCGGCAACGCGTCCGACTTCCTCGGCAGGTCGGGTCATGGGCTGACATGGAGACTTCGATCAACACGCTGATCGATGACTTGCTATGGCCAACCACCGAGGTGACTCGCGCGCTCGCCGCCGTCGCCCAGGGCGATCTCGCTCAGACCATGCGCCTCGAGACCGATGGCCGCGCGCTGCAAGGCGAGTTCTTGCGCTCGGCCACGATCGTCAACTCGATGATCAAGCAGCTCAGCGTGTTCACATCGGAAGTGACGCGCGTCGCCCGCGAAGTCGGCACCGACGGCAAGCTCGGCGGTCAGGCCGAGGTGCCCGACATGAGCGGCGTGTGGAAGGACCTTACCGACTCGGTGAACTCGATGGCGAGCAACCTCACCGGTCAGGTCCGTAACATCTCCGAGGTGACGATCGCCGTCGCGAACGGCGACTTGTCCAAGAAGATCACCGTCGACGTTCGCGGCGAGATCCTCCAGCTGAAAGAGGCCATGAACACCATGGTCGATCAGCTGCGCTCGTTCGCGTCGGAGGTCACGCGCGTCGCTCGTGAGGTCGGCACCGAAGGCAAGCTCGGTGGGCAGGCGATCGTCCCCGGTGTCGCCGGCACCTGGAAGGACCTCACCGACTCGGTGAACGCGATGTGCGGCAATCTCACCGACCAGGTGCGCAACATCGCGCAGGTGACCACCGCCGTCGCGCGTGGTGACCTGTCGCGCAAGATCACCGTCGACGTTAGCGGCGAGATCCTCGAGCTCAAGGACACCATCAACACGATGGTCGATCAGCTCAACGCGTTCGCATCGGAGGTGACGCGCGTCGCCGGCGAGGTCGGCACCGCCGGCAAGCTCGGTGGTCAGGCGCAGGTTCCCGGCGTCGCAGGTACCTGGAAAGACCTCACCGACAACGTCAACTTGATGGCGAGCAACCTGACCGCGCAGGTCCGCAACATCGCCGAAGTCGCGACCGCGATCGCCAGCGGTGACCTGTCGCGCAAGATCACGGTGAACGTCAGCGGCGAGATCCTCCAGCTCAAGGAGACCATCAACACGATGGTCGATCAGCTGAACGCATTCGCGGCGGAGGTGACCCGCGTGGCTCGCGAGGTCGGTACCGAGGGCCGGCTCGGCGGACAGGCGCAGGTGCCGGGTGTGGCCGGTACGTGGAAGGACCTCACCGACAGCGTCAACTCGATGGCGAACAACCTCACCGCGCAGGTGCGTAACATCGCCGAAGTGTCGACCGCGATCGCCAACGGCGACCTGTCGAAGAAGATCACCGTCGACGTCAGCGGCGAGATCCTCCAGCTCAAGCAGACCATCAACACCATGGTCGATCAGCTGAACGCGTTTGCCGGCGAGGTGACTCGCGTCGCGCGCGAGGTCGGCACCGAGGGCAAGCTAGGTGGCCAGGCGGTCGTCCGCGGCGTCGCCGGGACGTGGAAAGATCTCACCGACAGCGTGAACTCGATGGCGAGCAACCTGACCGGTCAGGTGCGCAACATCGCCGAGGTCGCGACCGCGGTCGCGCGAGGTGATCTTTCGAAGAAGATCGCGGTCGACGTTCGCGGCGAGATTCTTCAGCTCAAAGAGACCATCAACACGATGGTCGATCAGCTCAACGCTGTCGCCGGCGAGGTGACGCGCGTCGCCCGCGAGGTCGGGACCGACGGCAAGCTCGGCGGCCAAGCG
>JBFXAI010000072.1:0-13287 GCA_050184455.1 Kofleriaceae bacterium
CTGGTCTTGCTGCTCAAATACGAGGCGCACGGCGCGCTCGCGCAGCTCCGCTGGGTACCGGGTTCGTCCTGACATTGGCTCCATCCTCTCTGCGTTTGGAGCCTCCGGCAAATTCGGGGCGGTTCACTACGCGAATGGGCTCACCGCACGTGGCCCACGTGAGCCAACCCAATGCGCGCGGTCGCTCCGGATCTCCGCAAATGGCCCACATAAGCCGACCCGACGCGCTCGCTCGCACCGGCTCACAAGTGGCCCACGTGAGCCAACCCGACTCGCCCGCTCGCACCGGCTCGCAAGTGGCCCACATGAGCCGACCCGATGCGCGCGGTCGGACTGACCTACAGCAAGTGGCCCGCGCGGGCCAACCCGATGCGTTTGCACGTGCTGCGCTTCAAGTCGATGCGCGGCGCGCGCTGACCAAGCTCGGGTTCAAGGCACACGAGGCGTCGTCCGCCGTCATCGCCGGGTTGGCGCATGTAGGCCACGATGCAACACTCGAGCAGCTGCTCCGCGAGGCGCTGCGTCGATGTCCCAGACCGGGATGCTGACTCGCGTTCCAGTGACGTCTCAGTCCGAGTTGTCGAACGTCAGCATCCCTGGACCGACGGGCGTGAGAACGGGCACCCACGCCTCCATGCATTCGCCAAGTCGAGACCGGTCGAGTGCAAGGAGTCCTCTCGAGCTCTCGCCATCGGACATCGTGAACCAGAACACCACGCGCTCAACGATCCCGGCGAGCTCGTCAACCATCGGCTGTGACCACGTGTCGGCCGTTTCCCCTCGTGGAGCGCGCGCAGCGAACCACTGCTCGAGCTCCGCTTCAACGTCGAACCGCATGTCACGGTCCTGTGCCGGACACAGCACGAGGTAGCCCTCGGCTTCGCGCGATTCGGTGGCGAGCCCACCGCACTGGGTGCCGTAGCTAACCCCTGTCGACGCGCTCACGATCACGCCGAGCCCGGCGGGATGCGTTCCATCGGGGTTGAGGAAAACGCGGCGCACTTGAGCTCGTCTTGCGCCTTAGGTTGCCTTCGCGGCGTTCTCGCGATCGACCGCGATGCCCATCGCTTGATAGCCCTTGTCGACGTAGACCACCGTGCCGGTGATTCCACTCGCGAGCGGGCTCGACAGGAATGCCGCGGTCGCGCCGACTTCCTCGGCGGTGAGCAGCTCGGTCAGCGGCGCGTTGCGCGAGGTGTAATCGATCATCTGATCGATGAACCCGATCGCGCTGGCGGCCCGAGACGCGTAGGGGCCGGCCGAGATCACGTTGACGCGGTGGCCCCACTTGCGGCCGGCTTCGTAGGCGAGCACGCGCGCATCGGACTCGAGCGCGGCCTTGGCCGACGACATCCCGCCGCCATAGCCGGGAACGACGCGCTCGGACGCCATATACGACAGGCTGAGAAACGATCCGCCGCGGCGCATCACCGGACCGAGGTGCTGGATCATCGACACGTTCGAATACGCCGAGGCCGACAGCGCTCCGAGATAGCCGCGCCGCGAGGTCTCAAGCAGCGGCTTCTTCACCTCGGGGCCGTTGGCCAGGCTGTGCACCACGATGTCGACGCCACCATCGGCGGCGAGCGCGGCGGCGAGCCCGCTCATCGTGAAATCACCGAGCTCGCGGTACCGCTTGGTGTCCTTGACCTCCGCCGGGACGTCCTCCATTCGGTCATAGTCGGCGTCGAGCGGATAGATCTTGGCGAACTGCATCTTGCCGCCACCGCGCAGCACCATCGACGAGTCGAACTTGCCGCGCTCCAGCATGGTCTTGAAGATCCCGAGCGCGGGTGGCCAGGTCGCCACCGAGACCTTGGCGCCGGCCTCGGCGAACGCCTTGGCGATTGCGAATCCAAACCCGCCGTCGTCCGCCACACCTGCCACCAACGCGTGTTTCTGACTCAGGTCGATCGAAAGCATGGCCGTTTCATCGCCCGGAACGGGCATTGGATCAATGACTGGCTGGTGCTGTTGCGACCCTCGTGAGGTGGTCTGATCGGGACCACCTGGGTGGCTGGTCCAGTAGCCAGCAACTGGGGACAACGAACTCGCGAGTGAGTTCGCGGACTCTCGTCGGAGATCTCGTCGCTGCGTTGATGCATACGGTGTGCAGCTTTGGGGGAATCTCCTCAGTCGCGCGGGGGCTGCGGAGTTCCTTATGGTCAGATCATGCGAAGGATCCTGGTTGCGCTCGCTGTCCTGGGAGCAACCACTGCCTCCGCCGAGCCGCTGCCACCGCCTGGCGTCGTCTGGCAGAACCGAGTCGTCCACGGCGAGGTCGATCCGGCGGCGCTGTCGACGGTCTCGCACAAGCTCTATCTCAACAACTGCCTGCCCGGCGGGTGCGCCGTCAAACCGGGTACCGATAACAGCCTGCTCGATCAGTCGAGCATCGCGTACAGCAACGTCGTGCTCGATCCCTGGAAGTACGGGCCCGCACACTGGGACAACCTGGTGGCGTGCGTGCGCGCGACGTTCGAGCCATTCAACGTCGAGATCGTCACCGAGGATCCGGGCAACACGCCGCACTTCGAAGTGATGGTCGGTGGGACGTCGACCCAGCTCCACCCGGAGCTCAATGCGGGTGGCGTCGCACCGTTCGTCAGCTGCAATGCGAAGGTCAACAACGTCATCACGTTCGTGTTCGCAAACCTGACCTCCGACCTCGAGTATCTGTGCGGCGCCGTCGCACAGGAAGCTGGTCACGCATGGGGGCTCGATCACGAGCTCAACGCGAAAGACCCGATGACGTATCTCGACCTCGGCAGCCTCAAGCGATTCCAGAACGAGGCCTCGAATTGTGGCGAGTCCACGCCGCGCGCGTGCGCGTGCGGGGGTCCGACGCAGAACAGCTACCAATACATGCTGGAGACGTTCGGGTCCTCGGATCTCGAGATGCCGACGTTTTCGTTCGTGGGCCCCACGGACGGCCAATGGGTCAAGCCGACGTTCAACGTGCTCGCCGAGATGACGTCGCAGCTCACGCCCGGGACTGCGCAGCTGACGATCGACGGCAAGATGGTGGGCGAGCTGCCGGGCGGCCCGTACGCGTTCACCGTGCCGTCGACGCTATCGCCCGGCCAGCACACGCTGAACCTGACCGGGTTCGACTCGGGCGCCCGACGCGCAAGCGCAACGGCGACCATCAACGTGACGTCGTCGTGCCAAACCGCCGAGAACTGTGACGACGGGTTCTACTGCATGGGCGGGTACTGCCTTCCCGACAGCAGCGTTGCTGGTGGGCTCGGCGCCGAGTGCGTCTCCAACGAATCGTGCGCGAGCGGAAGCTGCGCGAAACGCGATGATGTCCAGCTGTGCACCGCGGCGTGCGAGCAGGGCAGCTGCCCGTCCGGGTACGAATGCATCGGCGACAACGCCGGCGTTTGCTGGCCCGAGGCGACTGACGGTGGCGGCTGCAGCTCGAGCGGTGCGCCGACGGGTTGGCTGTTGGCCGCCCTCGCGATCGCACCGGTCGTGCTGTTGCGCCGCCGCCGCCGCGCTTGACTATGGCTCTTCGCAGCTCGTCGAGACGTCGCAGTACGATAGCAGCTCGAGCAGCTCCCATTCGCCATCGGCTGGGAGGTTGTCGAAGTCGGCACCAGGCGCGGGATGGTCTTCGACCGGTAGGAACTCGCACTCCGCTTCCTCACCATCGAGCTCGCCGTAGTAGCTGAGCGACTGGTCGATCACCGCCCAGCCATAGAACGTCTCTCCGCCGCCGGCGGTCCAGCAGTCCGTCGAGATTTCATCGACCGGACCCAAGTCCACGTCGTTGTAGGCAGCGTGATGATCGTAGCGACCACCGTCCTCGTCCCACCGTGCATACATCGTGTACTCGATCGGACCATCGAAAATCACGAACTCCAGTCCAGCGGAGTTGATCTCGCTGTCCCACGTCCATGCGGTCGTGCGCGACGTATGTAGCGGCGTCGTGTCGTCGAACGCGACGTCTTTGTAGTCGTACCAGAACTGGGCCTCTCCCCCTGCCAGTGGCATCGCCGCGATCGCAACCTCGCCTGTAGCGTTGAACGCTGGATCGACGAGCGTGGCCGCGTCCAGATCGACGACGAGCAGATAGTCGAGGTCGGCGGTGGAGATATCGACTTCACCGTACAGAATCGGCAGATCCTCAGCGATAGGGTCTTCGCCCGTCGGAACCTCGAAGTAGTCGATGTCAAACTTCACATCACTAACTGCAGCGACCTGCAGCACGGCGTCATACCCGGCAACCTCAGATGGAATACGCCATTGATGCAGTGTGTCGGTCTGGATCTCGGGAGTCTCGCTCGTAATGCCGTCGAGATCGCCGAACACCTCATCGATCATCTTGTTGATCTCCGCGACGTGATCGTTGATGACGGGAATCGCAGGAGCGATTGCCTCGAGAGCAACGCCTCGAGAGACACTGGTCGACGATGGCATCGATAGCTCGCGGTTGGCACGGCGGGCGCTCGAGCCGGTTGGCGGGGTGATTCGAGCCTTGTCTGCGGTGGGCACCGCGCGCCGGAACGATGCCTTGCCGCAATTCCCCGACGGACACGGTGGTAGCGGGTCGGACGGTCCACCGTCGCCGCCGCCGCACGCAATCACCGCACCGAGCAGGCTACAAACCAGAATTGTACGCGTCTTGATCATTGAAGCTCCTATCGGCCGCCACGCGTACCACGCACGTGGTGAGGCAAGTCAAAGCATTTTGAGATGTGTGTCGGATGTCATACGAGGACGTCGCAGTCGCGAATCTGTCGCGCAGCGATCCCACAATCTGCCGAGACCGCAGCGAAGTAACTCGATTCAGCGGCGCAGCGCCGAGCTGATGCTGACGTCCAGTTGGCTACCGATGAACCGCAGAATGCTGCTCAGCTCTTCAAGCGTAAGCGAGAGCGCAGCGGCGAGACGATCGAGTGTGTCGTCACGGAGCCGCTCGCGGATCTGCTGCAGCCAGCGCGCCGCCGTCGAACGATGAACACGGTAGATCGCGCCGATCGCGTCGATGTCGAGGTCGTCGACGAAGCGGTAGCGAAGGATCGTTCGGTCGCGCTTGGGGAGCGCCACGAACGCCTCACTGAATGCAACCCTGAATTGCTCACCGTACTGGTTGCGCAAGCGACCCAGCTCCGGATCGAGCTCGGTCATTTGCTCGTTGGCGTCAGGAACCTCGCCGACTTCGCGACGAGTCTTCCGGATCAGATCGATCGCCGCTCGAACCGTCGTCGCACGCGCCCATGCCCGCAGATCGCCGCGGCCGCTGTATCGCGCGATCGTAGGCTCCGCGCCTTCGCTCGCCACGAATAACTTGGTCCGAACGATCTGGCGTGCTTCGTCTGCGATGTGGCTCGGTACCCCCTGCGCAGCGAGGGTCGCCTCGACGTCGATACCGTACGTTTCTTCGAATGCTGTAAGCGCAGCAGTATCGCCAACGGCGCAGGCGCATGCGAGCCAGAGGTCGGAGGTCCGCAGCCGGCCGAGCGCTTCGGCTACCGAGCCATCCCCTGAAACACGCTCGGCGAGATAGGTCATGTAGCGCTTTGGCTCGACCCGGACGGTTGGCCACGCCGCCGCTGCGGAGGTTGCGATCCCGACTAAGCAGTCGGTCAGCTCCGGTGCGTCGATGTCAGAAAACCCAGACGGCAGGTTCTGTATGAACACGTGCCGCAAGCTGTCGCCGTCCGACATGCGCGGCACCCTATCATGGTGAACGAGAGCCGATCTGCGAGTGACTGCGTCGATGAGGACGCTGCGGTCGCTCTCGTACAAGGCGCGCTGGCGCACGAGGAGGCCTCCCACGTTCGAGCTCATTTGGAGGATTGCGCCGAGTGCCGGCAGCTCGTGGCCGCGCTCGCACAGATTCCTTCGATGCGACGCGACGAGCCGATCGAGACCGAAGCGATCACCGAACCGTTCGTGCGCGCCGAGGGAACCGATCGAGTTTCCGTTCCGATCCAGATCGCTGGTCGTTACGTGATCGAGTCCGTGCTCGGCAGCGGTGCGATGGGCATCGTCTATGCCGCACGCGATACCGCGCTCGAACGCGATGTCGCGATCAAGCGCGTTCGTCGAGCGCCGCATGGTCCGGCGCACGATCGCTTGGTTCGGGAAGCCAAAGCGATGGCGCAGCTGGACCATCCATCGGTGGTGACGGTGTTCGATGCGGGCATCGCAGACGGCGGCGCCTACGTGGCGATGGAGCGCGTGAATGGCCTCACGCTGCGCAGCTGGCTCGCGAGCAAGCGGACGTGGCGCCAGATCGTCGATGTGTTCGTGCAGTGCGCGCGCGGCCTTGCCGCTGCGCACGAAGCCGGCATCATCCACGGCGACTTCAAGCCCGACAACGTGCTGGTCGATGACTCCGGCCGCGCTCGCGTCGCTGACTTCGGGCTCGCGCGGGTCATCGACGCTGGCAAGCTGGCGGAGCGCGAGCACCCGCTCGAGGGCACGCCCGTGTACATGGCGCCCGAGCAACTCGACGGCCGCGAGACCACCGCGGCGAGCGATCAGTATGCGTTTGGCGCGTCGCTATACGAGGCGCTGTGCGGCAGGCGACCGTTCGACGGGAGGGCGTTGGACGAGCTTCGCGAGCAGCAGATGATGAAAATCAAGCTGCCCCGGGTTCGTGGTTCCAACTCGCTGACGCGAATTGTCGAGCGTTGTTTGTCCGAGGATCCGGCGAAGCGGTACACCTCGATGACCGAAGTCGCGACGGCACTCGCTGCGGTTCCTCCCCGGCGCACGACGCTACTGCTCGCGCTCGGGCTTTGCGTCGTGGTGACCGGCGTGGCGATGGGCGCTTGGACCGCAGGTAGCAGCGCCGCTGGCGCGTGTGGCGATGGCGCGGCCGAGCTCGCCGAGGTCTGGAATGACGCTCGGAGAGGCAGCATCGCTGCGTCGCTTGCCGCTACGGGCCACCCGAACGCTCGAGATATGAGCTCTGCAGTTATCCAAACCGTCGATGCATATGCGGTCCGATGGCGTTCCGCGCACCAATCGATTTGTCGCGCAACCAGGTCTGGCGCTCAGTCGCAGGATCTGCTCGACACGAAGATGCGGTGCCTCGCACGACGTCGCGGGGCACTTCAAGCGACTCTCGACGTGATCGCCGGCCTGGACCGCGATGGCGTCGACAAGGCGATGGCGATCGTCGCCAAGTTGTCGACGATCGAGAGTTGCACGGACATCATCGGTGGCGATGGCCCTCAAACAAAAGCAGCCCGCGCCGCGACCCTCGCGATTCACGCCGAGATCGATCGCGCAGAGGCGGAGCTCGAGAGCGGCCGACGGGCCGACGCACGGCAGCGACTCACTCTTGCGATCGACCGCGCACACCGCGACCAGCTGCCTGCCGCAGAAGCACACGCTTGGAGCGAACTGGCCGATCTAGAATTCGATGCTGCGCAGTTCACTGCTGCGGACACCGCACTTGCACGCGCACTCGATGCCGCCTCACGCGCTGGCGACGATCACAGGATCGCTCAGACGCTGGTGGACGTTGTTGTCCAGCTCACGACGCAGGGCCTGCGACGCAGCGAGGTGACGCGCGCTGTGACGTTGGCCGAGGCAGCGATCGTTCGAGCAGGCGACGATGCGCGCCAGCGCGTGCGACTACACGGCACGCTCGGCAACTACCACCTCTACGCCGAGCAAAATCTCGACCAGGCCGAAGCACATTACGCACGCGGAATCGAGCTCGCCGCGCAGCTCGCAGAACCTCCACGCAGTGCACTCTTCGTGTTGCGCATAGGCCTCGCACAGGTCGCGCATCGCCGCCACCAGATCGACAAGGTCCGCGCGGAGCTGGCCACGGCTAAGAAGTGGCTGGGAGACGAGCCTTCCACCCAGATGACCACCATCTGGTTCCTCACCTCATGCATGGTGAACACTACGACGAAGGCCTTCGATGATGCGCGAAAGGATTGCGAAACCGCGCTCGAAGCGATTCGCACAGCAATGGGCGCGGAGCACCCGGACATCGCCGCCGTAGAAGGCAGTCTGGGGGACCTGCTCATCGATCAAGGCAAGCCAGCCCTCGCCCTTCAACCCTTCGAGCACGCGGAGCAGATCTGCGTGCGTACCTGGGGTCCATCACATCCGAACACGATCGCGATCCGGCAACGACTCGGCGGAGCGCTTCGCGAGCTAGGACGCCTAGAACAAGCCGAACGAACCACCCGTGCTGCGTTGACCGCGTCAGAAGGGCTGCGTGGTGCGGATCACCCCGGTTCAGCGCCATTGCATTCGAGCCTCGCGCGAATTCTGCGCGATCGCGGAAACCTCGTCGATGCCGAAGCCGAGTTCGGACGGGCCCTGAGTCTCTCGGAACAGAATCGCGATCCGGATACCGATCTTGCCAAGCTGCGCCACTCGCGCGGGGAAGTCCGGATCGGACTGAGCAAGTACGAGCTGGCACGGGACGACTTCGAACACGCGTTCTCGATCCGCCAGCGCGCGCTCGGTATGAGCAACGCAGATACGCTCGAGTCGCTCTGCGGCCTCGGCGGCGTCCTGGTCCAGCTCGGTGAGTACGGTGAGGGAATCACGCGGCTCGAGCAGGCGCATCGTCTGATCGAGAAGCACTTCGGCGCATCACACGAGATGATTTCGTACACTTTGGGAGGTCTGGGTGAGGCGTTTCGTCTATCGGGCGACTTCGTCTCAGCGGAACGCACGTTCGAGAAGGTACGAACGATGCTATCCGCCGCGGGTGGCGATGAGATCGACCTCGGAGTTGCCACGTTCAACCTGGGAGAGGTTGCGATGGCCACATCGCGGCGGCGGGTCGCTCTTCAGCGCTACGACGACGCGCTCGCGATCTGGCGCAAGCACCTGCCTGCCGACCACGCCGTTGTCGGGATCGGACTGACCGGTCGCGGTGAAGCACTGATCGCGCTCGGTCGAGCGCGCGAAGCAGTCGAGGATCTTGAACGCGCCGTCGAAAGCCGTGCGCGTGTCGACGAACCGGTCGACCTCGCCCGAGCCGAGCTGGCTCTTGCCGATGCGCTGAGCAGGACAGGTAGTCTCGCTCGCGCACGTACGTTGGCCGTGGGTGCAGCCGCTCGACTTGCCAACACTGGTCCACGTGGCGACGGCTTGCGGGCACGCGCCGCCAAGCTCCAGCGTCGCCTTCGCTGATCCTGGTATCGTTCTCGCCGTGAAAGATCGTCTCCTGCGGGCTGCCGCGCGCGTCGCGCTTCGCCCGCCGTTCGGCTCGCTGTTCGCGCGCAGCCGCCGCGCGGACATCGAGCGCGGGCTGGATCCCGAGCTCGCGGCGCTGCTCGGGATCCAGCGGCTGCTTCGCGATCCACCGCTCGAGACGATGGAGCCGGCGGCCGCCCGCGCCCACGTCGAGAATGGCTTCGAACCGCTCGAGGTGCCGCGCGTCGACATGGCGAGCGTCACCGACACCACCGTCGACGGTGGCACGGGTCCGATTTCGGTACGGGTGTTCGTGCCGCACGGGGCCGGACCGCACCGCATCGTCTACTTCCACGGCGGCGGCGGAGTGATCGGATCGATCCGCGGCTCGGAGCCGTTCACTCGGCTCCTCGCGGCGCAGACCGGGTGCACGGTAGCCTCGGTCGACTATCGGCTCGGCCCGGAGCACAAGAACCCAGCGGCGATTCACGACGCGGTGTCGGCGTGGACCGCGCTCGCACAAGAGGCTCCTAGTGACGCGCGGATCGCGGTCGCGGGTGACAGCTTCGGCGGCTTCCTCGCAGCGCACGTCGATCACACCGCGGCGCGACCGCCGGACCTTCAGGTGCTGATCTATCCGATGGTCGACTTGACGATGTCGTCGGCATCGATCGATCGCCATGCCGATGGCTTTCTGCTGACGCGCTCGATGATGCTGTGGTTTCGCAGCCACTATCTGCATGCCACGGACGACCAGCGAGCGTTCTCTCCCGCATTCTGGCCTGCGCTCGACCGGGCCGCCCCTGCGATCGTTGCAACCGCCGGTTTCGATCCACTGGTCGATGAAGGCGATCACCATGCGGCACGGCTCTCTGCCGCCGGCGTACCCGTACGCCATCGCCGCCACGCGTCTTTGATCCATGGATTCATCAGCCTGGGTGGCGTGAGCCGGGCCGCCCGCACCGCTATCGACGAGCTTTGCCAGGACATCGTGGAGCTTTTGCCATCGCGGTGACGACCGGGGTACCCTAGACGCAGTGACCGCAGCAGTGCTCATTGCACTGGCCAACGTGGGGCTCGGGGTTCAGCTCGAAGAGCAACTCAATCGAGCCGGCGTGAAGTCGCGTTGGGACGCCGAACAAGTCGATGGGCCGCGCGGCACCGACGCTCCGATGGTGGTACTGACCGACGCGGATCACCTCGGCCCGCGACTCGCCGAAGTGCTCGACCGCTGGCGCGACCAGCCCTCGGTGCCCGGCGTGGTTGCCGTCGGAAACTCTCCGGCTGCGCGCGAGCATGCCCCGGGCGCGCGCGTCACCCTGGTCGCACCGACTGCGAAGCTCCAGACCATGGTCGAAGCGATCCGCCAAGCCGCGAAGCTGCGGCTCGCGGCGGGCATGCGATGGCGGATCATGCGCGCGGCCTGCAATCTACCGCCGTGTGCCGACGAGCCGAGCGCGTGGCAGGCGACGATGGCGGCCGCCCGCCGCATCGACATCGACATCCCGCGCGCGACGCTGCGCTGGCACGTCGGCGATTACGCCACCGAAACTGCGAAGCTCAAGACGCTGCGCGATGAACGTCTCCTCACCGTACCCGAGCTGGAGATCAGCAAGCGCTTCGACGGCACGTGGACGGTGCAGCGAATGGTCAAGACCGGGCCCCACGAACCCAGTCAGGTGGCCCGGCTGCTGTGGATGCTCGGCTCGATGGAGGCGGTCGATTTTACGCCCGAGGTTCGCGATTCCGCGACCGCTCCACGCCGGGCGCTCGCCGAGGTCCGCGCCCACATCCGCGCGCGCATGCAGCGGCTCGAGCGGTCGACCTACTACGACGTTCTCGAGATCACGCCACTCGCCGAGTTTCCGCAGATCGAAGAGGCCCATCGCCTGCTGACCAAGCGCTTCGCACCCGACGTGCTCAACCAGCACGATCTCGGCGAGCTCGCCGTGCACGTCCAGCCGATCTGGGACTTGATCGAAAAAGCGCGGCTGACGTTGGTCGATGATGCCGCGCGCGGCCGCTACCACGATTGGTTGCGAGCCAAGCTGCCCGAGCTGCGTACCGTGTGGGCGATCGATCCTCCGGTCGTGACGTCGGCTGCGACCGCGTTCGCGCGCGGGCAGAAGTCGCTCGGCGATGGCGACGTGCATCGCGCGATGAGCGAGCTCGCGATCGCCTGCCGGCAGTTCCCCGGCCATCCCGAGTACGAGGCGAACTTCGCGTGGGCGCGTTACCGCGTGCAGGTCGCCTCGGGGCGTGACCGGATCGAGGCCGCCGTCGCCGAGCGCAAGACCATCGAGGACCTGCTGGTCGGCTGTAAACCGTGGCCACGTGCGCTCGTGGCGCTCGCGCTGCTGTGCGCGGCCGGTGGAGATGCCGACTCGGCGCGCTGGCACCTGCACACCGCGCTGACGGTCGATCCGTCGGTCCCAGCCGCTGCGCAACTGGCACAACGGCTCGGGATGCGGCGGTAGGGCCGGTTATAGTCGCGACGTGCGCGAGATCGCGGATCGTCTACACGCTGCGCCGGCCGGCACGATCGAGGCCGAGCTGGTGGCGATCGCGCTCGAACAGACCAAGACCGAGCACGGCGCGTTGTTCGTGTGGGACAAGGCCGCGTCGGGGCTCGCGCTGATCCATCACGTCGTCGGAGGCGTGACGGTCACCCTGCCACGCGTGGTCAAGCACGACGAGGACAAGCCGGGTATCGCGCTCCACGTGTTCGATACCGGTCAGCCATATCTCTGCCCCGACACGTCTCGCGATCCGCTCTACACCCGCTATCTGATCGATGTCGGCTCGATCGCGGCCGCTCCGATCCGCTATCAACGCCGGACGATCGGAGTGGTCACGGTTTCGTCGCGCGAACCGCGCGGCGTCGACCAAGCGACGCTGAGAGCGCTCGCTGCGATCGCCGAGGTCGCGGCGCCGCTGTTGCGCCGCGCACAGGTCGACAAGCTGTCGCGCGACGCCACCGGTCGCCCGCTGATGATCAAAGGACTGTCGCCGGCCTGGCACGAGGTGGAGCGCAAGCTCGAGCTGGCAGCGCCCACGACCGCGCCGATCTTGATCCGCGGCGAGAGCGGCACCGGCAAGGATCTGGTCGCGCGCGCGATTCATTGGAACAGCCGGCGAACCGAGAAGCCGTACGTCACGGTCAACTGCGCAGCGATCCCGGAGACCCTGCTCGAGAGCATCCTGTTCGGCCACGTGAAGGGCGCGTTCACCGGCGCGAGCTTTCACAAGGTCGGCGAGTTTCAGAAGGCCAACGGTGGCACGCTGTTTCTCGACGAGGTCGGCGAGCTCCCGGTGATGCTCCAGGCCAAGGTGTTGCGGGCGGTCGAGCAAGGCGAGGTGCAACCGCTGGGCTCGAACGAGCCGCCCGATCGCGTCGACGTCCGGCTGATCTGCGCGACCAATCGTGATCTCGAAGCGATGGCCAAGACCGGGATGTTCCGCGACGACTTGTTCTATCGGCTGAGCGTGATGACGCTCGAGCTGCCGCCGTTGCGCAGTTACAAGGACAACCTCGAGACGCTGGCAAACGTGTTTCTCGAGCAGTCGGCGGCGTCCCACGGAAAGCCCGCACCTCGGCTCGGCCCCGCAGTGCTCGCGCGGCTCACCGCGTACGACTTCCCCGGCAACGTCCGCGAGCTGAAGAACTCGATCGAGCACGCGGTGATCTTGTGCACCGGCGACGAGCTGCGTCCCGAGGACCTACCGCGGCCGTTTCACGACGGCCGTGCTGCAACGACCACGACGCGCGCCACCCGGTTACAGCACCCGACGCTCAAGCAGGCGCGCGAGCAGTGGCTCGCTCCGCTCGAGCGCCAGTACCTCACCGAGCTCCTCGCCAAGCACAACGGCAACGTCAAGGTCGCCGCAAAGGCAGCGGGCATCAACACCGTCACGCTGTATCGATTGCTCCGGCGACGCGGGTTGCATCTCGGCCGAACGGTCGAGCACAAGTCCTAACCGCGCTGGCGTTGGAAACCTACGCGCGCCCGGTGCTTGCTCGCGCCCCCGCCCTCCGAGAAGGGATGTAGTGGCGGCGTTAACGCGGACCGAAAATAGAGTGGCTGACCCCTCCGTTTGCGGAGTCACCCAGAATGGGGCTCCAAGGAAAAAAGGAGCGATCAGCCATGCAGCATGTTG
>JBFXAI010000073.1:0-12293 GCA_050184455.1 Kofleriaceae bacterium
TTCAGGCGATGGCGGCCGGATGGCCGGACCACCGATCGCGATGAACCGTTTTCGGTGATCGCCATCGACCGTTTTCGGTGATCGCGATGGACCGTTTTCGGTGATCGCGATCGACTGAATTACGCAGTACGCATGCGCGTTCGGACAGTCACCGAGCAGTCGATACGACTGAGCGATGTTGAACAGCGAGGCAGGATCTTCGCGAAGCCGGTACGCCTCCTTGAACCTTTCGATCGCTTGCGGGAACTCGCGGAGGTCGTAGAGCCGGCGGCCTTCGCGGTAGGCGACGTCAGCCGGATCGGTCGGCGTCGGCGGCTTTGGTTGGGCCTGGGCAGCGCCAACGAGCAATGCCAGCGACGCCGCCGTCCGGAATGCGGCGCTCACATGCACCTCTGGTACATGATCGAGACGTCGTTCGATCCGCTATTGGCAACGGCCAGGTCCATTCTGCCGTCCTTGTCGAAGTCCGCGGCCACGACATCGATCGGAGCCGCGCCGGCAGGAAACTCTACGTAGGTTGCGAAGCCCGTGCCGTTGTTGAGCAGCACGCTCACCGAGTTGCCGGATTTGTTCGCGGTCACGATGTCGAGCAGCTGATCGTTGTTGAGGTCGGCCAGAATGACGGCAACGGGTTCGTTGCCGGTGAGGGGATCGCCTCCGGACGAGAAGCTGACCGTGCCGGTGTTGTGACGAATCGACACGGAGTCACCGAGTGCGTTCGCGGTCACGACACTGAGGCCACCCGTCGTGACCAATCGGCCGACCGCCACGTCTACCGGAAGGTCTCCGACGACCTGATTGATTCCGCTGCCGAACTGGAACGCCGACGTCCCGGAATAGAACATGAACTTATCGCTGGCGTCGTATACGACCACGACGTCGATCTGGGCTCCGCTGTTGATCGTCGCGAGGGTGAACGTTTTTGCGCCGTTCTCGATGGGAAGGTCGTTCTCGATCTTCCAGTCGTCGTCGGGCAGTGGCCGATGCCGCCGAAACGCAATGTGCGTAGCGAGCAGATAGTGCACGGCGTAGTCGTCGATGCCATCGCCGTCGATGTCAGCGACCGCGAGCTCTCCAGGGTTGTTGCTGCTGGACAGCGTAAACGAGACGCCGCCGAACGTGCCATTTCCCGTGTTCACCGCGTGCCGCATGGAGGCGGTGTTCGGCGTCGAGCTCTTCAACACGAACACGTCATCGCGCAGGTTGTCATCGTCGACGTCGCCGCGCGCCACCGAAACCGCGCCGGTGGTATTCGAGATCGCCACGCGCGAGTCGAAGTCGGTGCCATTCATGTTGCGGAACACACCTGCGCCGCCGGCCGCCGTGTTGTCGACGACGACGAGATCTGGGAACGTGTTGCCATCGACGTCGTATGCCACGAGCGAGCGTGGGGTCGCGCCGACGACGAGCGCGGTCGTGTCGAAGCCCATCCCCACGCACGGCGGCGTATCCAAGGGAGTGTCCGGAGGTGCGTCATTGGGAACGTCGGCATCGATGACGCCGCCGTCTTCGCGACAGGTGTCGCCGTTGGTCACACAGTAGCCGCTGACGCAGTCGAAGCCGCTAGGACACGACTCGTTGGTCGCGCCTCCGCACCGGTACTTACAGCTCGCGAGCGACGGGTCGCGATAACAGGCGGCGAGCAAACCAAGGGCAAGTAACGAGACCCCACGAAGCATCCACGGTCATCGTAAACCGGCCGAACGCCGGGCGCGAGCTACTCGCGGTCGTCTAACGAGCACCCACATCCACGTGCATCGCGGCGGCGTGGAGGGAGCTTGGTCCGCCGCGCACCGGTTGGAGCCAATCAAACACGACGCCGCCAAGCCCTGCGCCGATGGCTTGTGCTGCCACGAAGCCGCCGACGTCCGAGACTCGGATCCCGGCATAGCTGTCGCTGAACGCACGGCCGAGAGTCACGGCGGGGTTTGCGAACGAGGTCGACGCGGTGAACCAGTAGGCCGCGGTGATGTACGCGGCCACGGCGAGGGGGGCAATCGCGCTGCGCGTCCGCCCGACCGCGATCACGACGCCGATCAGGCCAAACGTCGCGACGGCTTCGCTGAGTAACTTCGGAAAGCTCGCGCGCACCGTCGTCGACATCGTGATCGGCTGGAGATCGAACATCGCATTCGCCAACACGCAGCCCGCGATCGCGCCGGCGGTTTGAACGGCGATGTATCCTGCGGCCAGTCGCGGGGTGAGGTGACGCGTGGCAGCCATCACCAAGGTGACCGCAGGATTGAGCTGTGCGCCTGAGATGGCGTCGAACATCCATAGGATCGCGACGAGCGCACCGCAGGTGGCGATCGTATTGCAGAGCAGCGCCAGCGCCGGATCCTTCGCGAGCTTCTCCGCCATGATGCCCGAGCCGACGACCGCGGCAACCAGGAGTGCGGTACCGAGTCCTTCGGCGACGAGCTTGCGGGCGACCGTCACTTGCATGCGTCAGGTCCGCACGCCTTGCGAAGCTTGACGTGATCCGCGCGGATCGCGCGCTCTGTTCCGAACGCGTTGGTCAACGTTGCGAAGACCGCTTGCACCGCGTGGTGGGCTTGCTCTGCGAGCTTGTAGTAGACCCACGTGCCTTCGCGGCGCGCGTCGACGACGCCGGCCATGCGCAGGATGCCCAGGTGGCGCGAGACGTTGGGCTGACTGAGCTCGAGCGCCTTCTCGACATGGCAGACGCACAGCTCGCCGTGAGCGAGCAGGGCGACGATGCGTAGCCGGGTCTCGTCTCCGAGGGCGCGGAACAGCCTGGTGAGTGGGCGGACGCCGTGGTCATCGGTGATGAGAGTGGACTGCATGAGGTGCTACAGCGGGTCCGATGCGGCGAACTGTTGGAGGTGCGCGCGTATGGCGTCGCGAGCCTCGCGGAATCGGCGAACCACGTCGTCATGTGCCAGCGTCGGATCTGGGCTTGCCGGATCGGGAATCGGCCAATGCAGCCGCCGGACATCCCCGAGGAACACCGGGCACACTTCCTCCGCGCAGAGCGTGATCACCGTGTCGACCGACGATGGATCGATCGCGTCGACCGCCTTCGACCGTTGGCTCGTGATGTCGGCGCCCAGCTCTCGCATCACTTCGATCGCGTGTGGGTTTAGCGACGAAGGGTTGGTCCCTGCACTCTGGACGCGTGCGCGGGTCCCGAACATCATCCGCGCTAACGCCTCGGCCATCTGGCTCCGGGCCGAATTGGCGACACAGAGAAATAGGATGCCCGGCTGTCGATGGCCCGACGTCATGGATATGTGGATATCCGCATGTCATTATCTCGTCAACCGCTTCACCGCACGAAAGTCAGTTTTGGAGAAGCGACCGCGGCGCGCTGCCTGGTAGAGCTGAGCGATGACGACGAACGTAACCAAGATCCTCGCGCTGTCCGTGATCCTTGCTAGTGGCTGCGCCTCGTCGCAGCCACGGCCGCCTGCATCGGGCGCGGCGGCAGCTGAGGCGGGGGCGGGGCCATCGGCTCCTGCCGGCGCCGGGCTGCAGATCAAGCACACCAGCATCTACGTGGATGACCAGGAAAAGGCGCTGCGGTTCTACACGGAGGTGCTCGGCTTCACCAAGAAGGACGACGAGAGCAACGGCGACTATCGTTGGCTCACGGTCCGCTCGCCGCTCGATCCCAACGGAACCGAGCTGCAACTCGCGCTCAACAATGACCCGGCTGCCAAGGCGTATCAGCAGTCCAAGCTCAAGGCCAATCAGCCAGCGGCGATGTTCTACAGCAACGACATCAAGGCCGATTACGAACGAATCAAGGCGCGCGGCGGCGAATTCACGATGCCGCCGACGGAGGTGATGCCAGGCTCGACCATCACGGTGCTCGATGACACTTGCGGCAACCTCATCCAGATCACGCAGCTGGTACGCGACTAGCAGCGCGACGACGACGCGCACCTACCACACGCCGATCTCACACCGCCGCACCAGGCCCGTTCTGGGCCGACGTCCCGACCTACGATTCGAGGGTCGCAGGACTCCGATGTCCTGAGCCACCACCTTCGAGGGGACTTCGCCATGAAAGCCGCTGCTCTGCCGTGTCTCGTGCTCGTGTTCGCCGCTTCAACCGCCCGCGCCGAGTTGCCGATGGGATTGAAGTGCGAACCCACGTTCAAGATCGTCGGTGCCGAGATCGGCGCCGTCGGAACGTACGCGGTGCAGATCGGTATGAAGAAGGAGGAGCATCGGGCGCTGCTCGACCGCAAGAAGATCAGCCCGGTCGATGGCTGCGCGTTTGCGAACATCCGTCCTGGCCAGACGGTCGTCGTGAAGTACGCCGGCCCCGAGGTTTCCGAGACCGAGGTCCAGTGCATCGATCTGAACAACAACAACGCGCCGGTGACGTTCCCGAAGTCGATCTACACCGTACGCAACTCGCGGATCGATACCTGGATGTTGATGCCGTTCTGCCCCGATGGGAAGTCCACCACCGGAGGGCCGTGCTCGAAGGCGAACACGCAAAGCGCGCGGGCGACCGAGTATCAGGACACGGTGCTCAAGTGGAAGGGCAACAATCCAAAGACCAAGCTCCACAAGATCGACATGCTGTTCGACCTGCCGTATCGCAACAGTGTCCCCGCCGGAGCCAAGCTGTTTTGCGCGCTGGTCAACCGCGACGGCAAGGTGGTGATGGCGGGAACGGCTCAGTATCCGGCTGCTGACGGTCCGACCGCCGATGATGGAGCTGCCGCGAATGACGCCGCTGCGAGTGGCGACGAGGCACCGGTCTCGGGTCCGGCTGCTCGGCGTGAGGCGGCACGGGCCAAGGCAGCCAAGCTGAAGGCCGAACAGGCCGAACCCGCGAAGCCGTAGCGCTCCGTGGCCGCCGCGGGAGACGTGCATCGGCTTCGACCAGACGTGTCACAATCGCCGGATGGCGCGCGAGGGCTTGGTGCACGCGATCGCACGACTGAACCCGCCGGTCGCGATCGCAAAGCTCACGAGATGTCGCACGACACCAGCGCGATGGTGAGCGGCGAGGCGAAGCGATACCTGGCCGCGCGCACCCCGTGAACCGCAGCGCCGGCTCGGCTAGGGCATCGTGCGCTCGGCGCGACGAATCGCCTCGAGTAGTGAGTGAAGCTTCAGTGGCTTCTGCAGCACCTGTTCGACATCGATGTCCTCGGTCTTCAGACCGCCGCGGGCGGTCATCACGATGACCGGAATTGAAGCGATCGCAGGATCGCGGGTCTGTTCGGTCCGAAATCGATAGCCATCCATGATCGGCATCATCAGATCGAGCAGAATCAGGGAAGTTGCGGGGTGCTCGCGCAGGTGACGAAGCGCGTCGGCGCCGTGCGCGGCCTCGCTGACCGCGTAGCCTTCGTCCTCGAGAAAATCGCGCAGGCTGCCGCGGATGTCGACGTCGTCATCCACGACCAAGATCGTCTTGCTGGTCACGCCGCACTCCGGTGCGGCGGACCAGCGAGTGGAAGCGTGACCGTGAATGTCGAGCCTTCGCCTGGCGTCGAGCGCACCGCGATCGTGCCGCCCATCGCCTCCACGACCTGATTGCCGATGTAGAGGCCAAGTCCCAGGCCGCCATACTGGCGTGCCGAAACCGCACGTTCGAAGCGACCGAAGATCCGATCGAGGTGGGCAGGATCGATCCCGATGCCCTCGTCGGTGACGCTCAGCGTCGCTGTGCTGGATGTACGGGTCACCGCAATGGCGATCGGTTTGCCCTGGCCGTATTTGAGGGCGTTAGAGATCAGGTTCGTGACGACCTGCTCGATGCGCAGTCGATCCCAGCGTCCGAGCGCAGTCGCGGCGAACTCGACCGAAATCGTGGATCCGGATCGTGCTGTCTCGCCAGTCTCTTCGAACTGCCGAATGACCTGGCGCACGACCTCGTTGAGCTCGACCGGCTCCAGCTCGAGACGAAGGCGACCGCCGGCGATTCGCGAAATGTCCAACAGCTCGTTGACCAGCCGCTCGAGCCGCTCGGATTGCCGATTGAGGACTCCCAGCCGCTGCTGGAACCACTCCGCGCTTTCGCTGTCCGCAACGAGCTGGTTCAGTCGGCGTCCGAGCGTGTGCAACTGCAGTTGCAACGGCGTGAGCGGGGTCTTCAGCTCGTGCGACGCGATTGCCAGGAACTCATCGCGAAGCTGAATTGCCTGCTGCGCCTCCTTGTAAAGGATGGCGTTATCCATCGCCAGGGCACAGCGCTTCGCTAGCTCCTGAGCAACCGCCAGATCATCGCGGTCGTAGCTGCGTCCGGATCGAGCGACGATGAACGTCAAGATTCCGAGCGTCCGACCGCGTGCGACCAAGGGAGCCGAGATCAACGAACGGGGCGCGATGTGTTCGATCATGAGGACCTCTCCGGCGCTGCCTCCGACCGGAGTGCCTGCCAAGGTGGTGACCCGCTCGACCAACGCGCCGGTCGGCGGGATCTCGTTGATTACCGTTGCTCCCACGCGAAACCGTTTGAGCTGGTTGGCGAGCGCGGCATCCGTTGGATCGGCATACGCGAGCTCGGCGCGGTGCAGCTTGCCGTCGTCGCCGATGAGATCGAGCAGGCACCAGTCGGCGAACGTGGGCACTGCCAGTCGCACGACGCGCGCGATCGTCGCGCCGTAATCGAGAGACTCCACCAGCGCGGCGCCGGCATCGGCCAGAAACCGCGAAGTTCGTTCGGCGCGGTCGCGCTCGGCGAGTAGCGCGCTGTTCTGCAGCGAGATCAGGGCTTGCGCAGCCAGCACTTGGATGACATCGACGCGCTCGGGTGTGAACGCGCCGACGATCGCATCGTTCTCGAGGTACAGAATGCCGACCAGCTGCGCTTGTTTCTGGAGTGGGAGACACAGCACGGACCGGATTTGCTGGTCGCGCACCACGGAGTAGCTCGCAAATCGCTCATCCGACGCGGCGTCGGCGAGCACGAGCGGATCCTCGAGACGTGCCACATATCGGATGATCGAGCGCGGCAAGTCCGGACAGTCGTCGAGTGGAAGCTCGTCGAGCGCGATCTCCGCACCATCCTCGAGGTTGACCCGCGCACGGACGGTGAGCGCGTCCGGGTCGCCCAAGAGCAGCGCACCCCGCTGGCCGCCGGCGACCTCGACGGCGATCCGTAAGATGCGCTCGAACAGCCGCGCCGGGACGGTCTCGGCCGAGATCGCTTGGCTGGCCTTGAGCAGACCGAGCGTATCGAGTCCGACGTCGCGACGCACCGGATCGTGCGGAGCGTCGGGTGTCGCGAGCTCGGGGTGGGTCCGTTCGAGAGCCTCCACCTTCATGGTCGCGCCCCACGATCGATACCCGTCGCGCGCGGCCGCGAAGTGTCCCTTGGCCACGCGCGACTCGCCCTCGGCGATCAGAAACCGACCCCGGAGCTCGTGGCCGAGCGCCTCGTCCTGGATGAAGCCTTCACGTCCCGCGGCTTCGATCGCCGCGCGATATAGCTTCATCGCGTCGATCGCGGATCCGGTGAGCCGCGCGAGCTCTGCGCCGACGAGCTGTTCCTTGTGGCGGAAGTTCTCGGGGCAGCGCTCGGCCCACTGAGCGAGCTTGGCGCACGACGCGGCGATCTCGCCGAGTAGCCGGGGCTGTTCGGCGGAGCTTGCGTCGTCGTACGCGGCCGCTAGCGTCAGCGCGGAGTAGAACACGTGCTCGACCGAGGTAAACATGCCCAGAATTCCAGGAAGCGCCGACACTGCTCGCTCCGAGCACTGCCGTGCGAGCGCGTAGTCACCAGCCAGGTACGCGGCTTGTAACCGCAACACCCAGTAGTGCCCGAGCGCGGTGTCGTTGCCAGCCGCCTGCTGGAGAAAGCTAGCTTCCTGGAACTCGTGATCGTCGAAGTTGCCGGGACAGCTCGTGACACCGGTGAGACTACGCACGAGCTGCTGGAACGGCAGCTTGATGCTGATCCCGATCTGATTGTCGTGCCTGGTCACGAACTCGAGACCCGCGGTGGCCTCGCCGAGTAGCTCGGGCAGCGGCACGGCTGCCGGCAGGCTGTTGATCAACAGGCCCGACAGCGTGAACCCTGCGTACGCGAGCTCGCCGGATTCGATGGCCGCGCGATAGCCTTCGCGAAGTAGCGGTAGCGTGGCGCGCAGCGGTGCCTTCCAGGGGCTAACGATCAGCGAGAATACTTGAACGGTGCGGGACTGTTCGCCGCGATTCCCGAACCGATGGGCCAAGTCCACCGCGAGCCGGCCGAACGCATAGCCCGTGTCGTAGTCGCCCGTGCGCGCCTGGTGGAGTGCGCCGTAGAACACGTATGCGTACGACGAGTACGGGGACGGGCCATGGCGCAGCGACAGGTTCGTGCTCGTCATGGTCACGAACGCGAGCACGTCGTTCGCACCGCTGAAGTACGCGGGCGGCCCGAGGATCGAGAAGAGTCGCATGCACGCGCGAATCTCGTCATCGACGACCTCTGGCTCGTGCACGAGGTCCTCGATCCGCCGACCTTTGAGGTTCATCGTCACGGACGCGGCTTCGGCTTCGATCGCCGCGTCGATCGTTTCGAGCGGCCATGCGAGACCAAATAGCGCGAGCCCGTCGCGGCCGACGCGCAGCGCGCGCGCCGAGTCGCCGGCTACCATCGCCGCGAGCGCACGCAACGTGTAGAGATCGGCCCTCGCGGCCTTCGATGGTGCGTGTTCGAGCGCGGCTTCCACCAGCGCGTCCGCCATTGCGTGGCGCGCCGTGAGATAGGCACACTCGGCCAGCTCGCGGTGCAGCGCAAAGCACAGCTCACCATGGTCGTCCCACGGCTGTGACGGCAACAGCCGCAGGCCGACGCTGAGGTAATTGAACGCGGCTTGATATGCGGCGGATGCCTTGGCCTTGCGTCCAGCGGCTAGGTTTAGATCCGCAAGCCGCAACCGCTCCGCCGGTTCGACTACAAGCGCTTCGCCTAGGTCGAGTTGATCGACGATCTCGAACAGCTGTTCGTCGAGCTGCCCATGGGACGCTTTGCGGAGCAACCGACGGCCGATTCCGAGGTGCAACGCGCGCCGCTGCTGATCGCTCGACAGCGCATATGCGGCTTGCTGCACGCGATCGTGGACGAACTGGACGACGGCGGGGAGCTCGTCGAGGCTGGTCTCCATCGGGCCGGCGCGCCGTGGAGCCTTGTAGGTGTCGCGCAACGGCAGCAGCAAACCGTCCTCGAGCGCGGGCCACAGCTGATCGGTGGCGGTGGTGCGAGGCAGCCCGCTGACCTCGGCAACGGTGCCCAGGTCGAAGCGATGGCCGATGCATGCTCCGAGCTGAAGCAGCGTTCGAGTGGGCTGAGGGAGCCGGTCGATCGCTTGGGTCATCAGATCGAGGACGTTGTCGCTGACAGGTGCGCTCTCGAGCTCGGCGACGTCCCAGTGCCAGGTGCGAGTCCGAGGCTCGAACCGGATCAATTGATCGGCGTGGAGTTGATGGAGCAAGCGCCGAACGAAGAACGGATTGCCGGCGGTCTTTCGGACCACGAGCTCGGCGAGCGGGCGCGTCCTCGTCGCGTCTTGACTGAACGCGTCGCCGATCAGCTGTGCGACGTCGTCGACGCCGATCGGACCGAGCTGGATCTCGTGAACCTTGGTTCCGGCGGCGCGGAGCTCGCCGAGCGATCGCGCGAGGGGGTGGGAGGCTTCGACCTCGGTGTCGCGATACGCACCGATCAGCAGTAGATGCTTACTCTTGACGTCGCGGATCCAATGCTCGAGCAGCTGCAGCGATGCTGCGTCGATCCATTGAAGATCATCGAGGAACAACGCCAACGGATGGTCCGGGCGTGCGAAAGCGCGGAGGAATGCGGTGACCACGAGGTTGAGTCGATTCTTCGCTTCGACAGGCCCGAGCTCGGCGACGGTCGGCTGAGGACCGAGAATCCGCGCGAGCTCGGGTACGACCTCGATCAGGACCTGACCGTTGGGTGTGACGGCGGCCTGGATTCGGTCGCGCCAGCTCGCGAGCGTCACCCGCGGCTCGGTCAACAGCTGTCGCACGAGCGCACGGAACGCGCTGGCGAGACCTGAAAATGGAACGCTTCGTTGCAGCTGGTCGAACTTGCCGGCGATGTATCGGCCGCGGTGCTCGATCGCGGAACGTTCGAGATGGTTGACCAGCGCCGACTTACCAATGCCGGGTGCGCCGGCGACGAGCACCAGCTCGCGACCGCCTGTGCTGGCGCGCGCGAACGCGTGTTCGAGCGTGCGGATCTCGGTGGCGCGGCCGTAGAGCTTGTCGGCGATCGCGAGGTCACGGGGCACGTCGTGATCGGCGAGTGGGAATGGAGCGATCGTCTGCGAGCGCGACCACTGGCGGCTTGCCTCGCGGAGGTCGGACGCCAGCGCGTCGGCGGTCTGATACCGGCGCTCCGGCTCCTTCTCGAGCAACATCAACACAATGTTCGACAGCGCGCGGGGAACGTCGGCATTCACCTCGTGCGGTCCGTTGGGGCGCCGCGCCAGGTGCGCGTGGACGAGCGCGACCGGATCGCCCGAGCCAAACGGGGGCGCGCCGACGAGCAACTCGTACAGGGTGGCGCCGAGCGAATAGAGATCGCTGCGCGAATCGACCGATCGACCGGTGCGACCGGTTTGCTCCGGCGAGATGTAACCGAGCGTTCCCTCGAGCTGCGAGGGACCAGTGGTTTCCACGGTAAGGCCGGAAAGCGTGGTTGCGATCCCGAAGTCGACGAGGGTGAGCCGTCGAGCCTCGGCGTCCCAGATCAGATTGCTCGGGTTGAGATCGCGGTGGACGATGCGCGCCTCGTGAACGCGAGCGACGATGTCGGCGAGCTGGATCGAGATTTCGAAGAAATCCGACATCGAAGGGCAGCCTGCGTCGATCCAATGGGCGAAGTCCCGAGGCCCCGCATCGTCGACCACTAACCCGAGACCACCGCTGATCGGAACGAGATCGACGGCGCGTACGATTCCCGGGGCATTCAACTCCCGCAAGATCTCGTACTCGTGGCGAAGCGACGCGATTGCGCTCGGCGCCGGTGGTTCGGCCGCCGGCTGCTTGATCACGATCGTGCGCGCACCGTGAGTGGCTCGAACCAGGGTGTGGCGGCGGCCACGGTGAAGCGGGGTGATGTTCAGGTAGGGGAGCGCCGGGCTGCTGCTCGCGCCGAGCACCTCGGTCGAGCTATTACCGCGAGACACATTCACACCTTCGCTCCTTCTCGGAAGAACTACTCCATTTCGCGAAGTCGTGCGCACCCGCTGCTAGATGAGTGTCAACAGCCGGAGTGTGCGTAAGCGCTCGGTGAGCGAGGCCGCGGCGGGGAGGGCGGGGGCCTCGCAGCTCCGAGGCGTAGATCGAAGCGCTTGCGATGTCAGGTGACGCCGGCGTGGCGTGCGACCTACGACCTTGGGGGGAACGACTCATGCACGGAGTGCTTGTGCAAATCGCGCGCGCAACTTCGAGAGTCGCGCCTCATTGTCTCGGTACGTCGCGGGACGAGTCGGTCACGACCGCGATCGCTTCCCGACCGCCACACCGGCTGGACGCAGCGTCTCGTCGCCGATCAAATATCCCTCGCGCACGACGTCCACGACGCGACCGTCCTGCGCTGGGTCGGTGACGGGAACCACCGCGATCGCGTCGTGACGTCTGGGATCGAATACCTGGCCGCGGGATGGCGCGTGCGTGACGCCGAACTGGCCGAGTCGGGTCAGCAAGCTGCGACGCACGAGCTCTAGCCCGGCGACCACATCCGCCGACTCGGCGTGTCGGCGAGCCGCGCCAATTCCTCGATCGAGATCATCCACCACCGGTAGAAAGCTCTCGAGAAGCCTGCGAGTGCGTTGCTCGAGCTCTTTCGTCGATGCCAACTCGCGCCGCTTCACCGTGGCTTCGATCTCGCCGTGCGCCTGCTCTGCACGCGCGTTCGCACGCCGAAGCTCCGCGTCTTTCGTTGCCAACAGCGCGTTCAGCTCCGCTACTTCAGCCTCGAGCGTAGCGATGTACTGCGCGTCGCCATCCGCGCTCCGTTGCTGAGGCTCGCCCAACAGCTCGTCCAGCTCGTTAGCTGCAGCCACCGCATCGAAATCCGACGAACCCGGGAAACGCGCCATTCATGCAGCTTACCCGCCCCCACCCAAGGTGCGGAGTTACATCATGGCGATGATCGGCTCATATTCTTCGTGAGTCGGTCACTCGAACATGCGCCGAGTTTCGGATGATTGGCGGCGCAACCACGCCGCAACGGCGCGTTCGCGCTAGCGAACACGTGGTCGGCGCGGCTCGCGCCGATCGAAAAGCGGCTACGCGACGGTGTCGGAAGGCCCGCGGATCTGGACGTTGGCAAACCGCGCGAGCCA
>JBFXAI010000074.1:0-11167 GCA_050184455.1 Kofleriaceae bacterium
ACGCTCTTCCGATCTGATCGCTGCTCTAGTACCCAGGGGTCGGGCCAAAGTACTGCCGCGCGTAGAGTGTGGTGGGCGCCTTGTAGCGCACGGCCACCTTGACCGGCTGCGTCTGGGTATCGGGAACGTTCACGTAGAACCAGGAGCCGCCGGTCGTCGACCGCACCGAGAGCCCAGAGTCAGTGGCCGGGGCGCCCCACTCACCGCCGGTGTGCAGGCTGATCCCCGGCGTCGTCATGGTCGTATCCCCGGCCACTCCGACGTCACATCGCTGCTGGACCGCGAGACCGAGGAGCGGCAGCGAGTCGAGATAGTCACCGATCCGCGCGACGTACTTGTGCACGCCGCCGACCGTTGCGATCAGCGCCATCGCATCCATCGGACCGAATTTTTCCCACGCGACCGCGTCGGCCCCGACCGTCGGACAGATCGCCGCGACGTAGCGTCCGGCGCTGCTCGCCGCGAACGTGGACGACGCACGCAGGTCGTACGTGCTCACGCGTCCGCGTGCGGTACGCCCCTCGACCGCGAACGGCCGATGCCAACCGACGACATCGAAGCTGACTCCCGGATTGTGACTACTGACGTCGTCATCGCCGGCGCTGCCTGCCGTCACGGTGTAACTCGTGCCTGCGGTGACGTCGCGCGCTACCACGTGCGAGACGTTGACCGCCGGATTCAATTGAATCACCACGTTCGTCCCCGGATGCGTCGCCAGAGAGTCCAGCGGGTTCGGGAGCAGCGAGAGCGTCGTCTGCTGCCAGCTCGGCGGTAGCACAGGGCCGCTGCCCGCGAGCGTGCCCAGCTGCGTGTAGATCCCGTTCCCGGTCCGCTGAGCGACCTGCGCCGCGTCGGGCGCGAGGTAGTGCACGTCGATCTCCCAGGCATGCGTCTTCTGTGCGTCGGTCATGTTGACGAACAGCGACCCGGTACCGCCGTAGCGCCAGTAGTCGGGCTTGCTCACGTAGGTCGGCGTCGTAACATCGCCGCGCATGATGTCGACCGTCGCGGTGCGTGTCGTGCCTTGATAGAGATCGTAACCGGTGGCGCGCGGCTGGACACCGCCGGTTGCTCCCGAGTGCAGCACGAACTCCACCGTGCTCGATTGAGCCGGCGTGCGAAACTCGTCGATCGCGAGCACGCACTCGGGGCTGGTCGTCAGCGCGACCGTGCGGCGTGAGCTCGCGAGCTGTCCCGCGTACGGGCCATCGGCCGACCCCAGCGCGTAGCCATTCCCATTCGCCGCCGCAAAGAACTGGCGTAGCGCGCCCGCGGTCTTCGCCTGATCGACGTTGTTCACGCGCAGTACGTTGTGCCCGACGGAGCCATAGGTGAAATCGTGCTGCCAGCTCGGCTCGCGGTAGTCCTGATAGCCGGGCACCGCGGCGAGCCACTGATTGTTCTTCGAGATCGCGATGTCGTTCTCGTCGAGATGCCCGTGCCAGGTCGTTGGGCCGCTGTGAAACGACACGTGCAGCGCGTCATCCGCCCAGCTCGAGCGCAGCGACGCCCAGCCGATGGTACGGAAGCTCGTTCCGAGCGGCGCCGGCGGTGCTGCGGGCGGCGTCGCTTGATCGATGAACAGCTCCAGATTCAGCGGCGTGGGCACCGCTGGCGCGCCCGAGCCCCACGTCCAGCCCACCTTGCCGAGGAGCGAGAGCGCATACGGATCGCTGTTCGCGTGATAGACGACCGCTGCGGTCGTGTCGTACATGACTCGATCCTCCACGCTGTCGGAGAACGGTACGAAGGCCGTCCGCCCAGGGACGAGGAAGTGGAACGCAAACCGCGCCACGCGCTGCAGGTAGGGATGAAATACGCCCGGCCACCCGGTGACCTTCTCGTCGAAGTGGTGGAACACGGTGGTGTTGTTGAGCGCGTAGGAGCCGTAGAGCAGCCCTTCGATCCAGCCGCCATCGATGTCGGCGAGATCGTAGAACGCCTCGAAGCCGGTGCGCGCCTTGGTCAGGTAGGTCTCGACCGTCGAATCGCTGCACGTGAGCGCGAGCGATCCAATCCCGAGCGCCGAATGGATGAGCGCGTAGTAGTTGGGCGTGGCGGTCGCGGGGTTGGCAAAGATGCCGTTGCCGGTGACGCGGTCGTAGAGCGGCGCCATGCCCTTCTGCTTGATGCAGGCGGCATAGGCAGAGCGCTGCACCGGCGTGAGGATCGGATAGAGCGCGTCGTACGCGAACGCGAAGCCGAGCGTGAAGTGCGAGCCATCGAGGCGCGGCAGACCATCGAGATAATCGGGATCGCCCCAGACGTTCCACGTGCCTGACTGCGAGCACAGGGAGTCCAGGATGGTCTTGGCGCGCGTCGAGTAGCTGGTGGCGCCGCCCGTCGTGGTGACGAGGTGCGCGAACGACAGCGTCTGCAAGCGAAGCTGGATCGCTCGCGAGATCTCGGTCCAGTAGGGAAAGTCGGACAGGCCGCGGTCGTCGTGCGACAGCAGCGTGGACGTGGCCGCTGGCGCGTAGGTCAGCCAGGCCGCGCCTAGCCCGCTATCGAACGATTCACCGATGTGCTCGATCGCTTCGGTCGAGATCCGGATGTTGTCCCAGTAGCCCTCACCGCTGAACGCGTTCGTCGAGACGTCGCCGAGAAATCCGATCGCCGTCGCGACTCCGTTGCCGATCTGCGTTCCGCCCTGCACCGCGAGCGTGGTGTCGATCCGGAGATCGTAGGTGTTGTCGGCTTTGACGAAGATCGCGAAGTGGTGCCACTGCCCCGGCGAGAGGTCGAACACGTTGCTGTACCCCGATGCGGAGATCATCCGGCCGGTCTGGCTGATGATGACGTCGTCGTACTGCGTGCCGTCGTAGCTCGACCAGACCTTGTAGTCCGTCTGCGGTGCAGGATCGGAGTAGTAGTAGTCGAACTCGATCAGGTAGCTCGAAGGCAGCGCCGGGATCGACGGGCGTCGCGCCCAGCCGGCCGCCGACGTCGGGGAGCCGACGTGGAGCGAATTGCCGATGCCGTGCGAGAACGGTTTGAGATACGGGTAGTAGACGTAGTAGGTATCGGTGACCCGCGAGTCGTAGCGAAAGTACGGCTCCGCGAGATAAGCGTCCGCCTGGTTCTTGATGACGAGCCACTCCTGATTGCGCGTGCGCCCGAACAGGTTCGGCGTGGTCTCGCTGGCACGAAGCTCGGCGGCGTCGTAGAAGCGCGGGTACGACTCGACGGTGCTCGCATGCTGGCAAGTGCCTGACACGCAGGTATCGCGCGTGCAGGGGTCGCCGTCATCGCAGCTCGCGGTGCAGCCTTGCCATTCGAGGTGGAGCTGCTGGTCCTCTCCGCCGGACGTCGAGTCTCCGCTCGATGGGCCGGGATCCGGCACGTCGTCCTCGCTCGGTCCGCACGAAACAACCGCGGATAAAACGAAGACGATCGCGAGTGAACCGGGGCCCCCGTTCCGCCTCCACCCATCCGCCAATACAACGCGCTCGATGGTATTCACGCGCGGAACCTAGCACCCGGGTGGGGACGGTTTCACAGTAGCCAACTTGCGATCTCGAACAGCGCGAGAACCTTGAGGTCGCGACGGACGACACCAGGTTGGAATCGGTGATCCACTGCGAACATGTTCGGCCATCGTCGATCCGATCGAACGCGACGATCCCGTCACTGGTAGCTGCGCGACACGTTTCCCGACAACGTCACGTCGTGCCTGACCGGCATCGCGATCGTGGATGCTGCCGTGCGAGTGGTCGACGCTTGGACGGCCCTGTGCTGCTCACTCAATGATGGGTGGGATCTCGGCCGCCCACTGGGCAACGTGATTCCTGGACGCTCCTTGCCACGGCAGGTGGAGGGCAGCAAAGCTCGGATCGAGATCAGAGCGTGCAGTGTCGACTCCTGCGATCCAGAGCTGCGGCACTCCGCCAGGGCGTAACCCGATCGGTCGCGGGCTCGAGAACGCAACAATGGACACCAAGCCTGCCGAATAACCCAGCTGGACCGGCGCCACCTTGGGCCAGGAGTTTCCCTCGTAGCCACCATTGGCATTCGCGAGCGGACGCGGCTCGCCTGCACCGCTGGCTGCGACCGCCCAGAGCGCGGCAGCCGGGTTGTTGTACGAGCTGCCGTATGCGATGCCCACGGCAGGTGCCCGGTTGAACACCAACCAGCGGGAATCGGGGAGAAACGCTGGATAGTAGTTGTTGGTGACGCCGTCGAACTGCACGACGGTCTGCGGCGGAGCGAACGTCGAGCCGTCGAATCGTCGAACGACGATGTCGCTCTGCGTGGCGTCGTAGTTGTTGAGGCCCGACGGCGGCGGGGGCTGCGTATACGCAATCATCGTCCCATCCGCCGACCAATCCGGGAACAGCGCGCCTTGCGCGAGCGTTCCGAACCCGACGTCTGCGCCGGTGTTGACGTCGGCCACCGTCAGACTCACGTAATCGTTCAACAGCACGAACCGGCCGTCCGGCGAGAACGCCGTGAAGTAGCGCCATTCGGGAGTCTCCCGGGTCCACTTGACCGAGCCCGTTGCAACGTCGATGAGGGACACACGTCCGGGGGAGTTCCGGCTCACGGCAGCCAGGGCACCGTCCCGAGAGAGCGCGTGGCAGCCGTAGCAGCCGGCGGCGGTGTTACCTGGCAGCCACTGCTCCGGTGCTGCGCTCGCATTCCCGAAGTCGAAGCGATCGATCGAGCCCTCGCGAGCGTTCCAATAGTAGAGCACCGCCGTGAGATCTGACGCAGTCAGAATTAGCGCGCGCGAGGAGCTCTTCGCCTTCCGCTCGGGATGTGCCAGCGACAGGCGCGAGACCGTCCACCGCGTCTCTTGGCCGGCGAACAGCTCGGCAATGAGCGTCCAGCTTGCGGCGTCCGTCGTGAACACGCAGCCGTCTTCTACATGATCGCAGGTCAGGTAATGCCGTAGCCTCACGTTGGTTGTTTCGATTGCGACCTCGAACACGTCCAGCGGAGCCGGAGGCGCTCCCGAGCGCCATTGAAACTCGAGCCCGGCAAAGTTGCGCGGCACGAGTGCAGGTTCGCTCGGATACACCAGTTCTGGAATGGGAGCGAGCGGGTCCACCGCCGCCGCGTCGAACACCGCGGGGATGTTGGAAGGCAGCTCGGGATCAACAATCGATCGCTGCTGAACGATCGTCGCCGACGTCGAGGCCACGACGTCTCCAAGCGTGGCCTCCACACGCGTCGTTCCGCCGCGCGCGGTGGAAGGGACCGCGAACGCGTCCTCGAAGGTCAGCAGCTCGGGATCGAGCGTGTGCCACTCCACTTCGTCCGTGACGTCTCGTGGGCCACCAGGCTCCGCGACGGTGGCCCGATAGGCGACGCGGGGCGGAGAATTTCCCTCCACGTAGTACACGTGATCTGCGGGTTCGATCGCGAGCGTGCTCACGTCCTCACGCGGCGACGGAGAACACGCGGTGATCCCCGCGAACAAGCAGAGAACGAACCGCAGGAGTCGTTGATTGGCCAAGCTGGGCGCCATGTCCGTTCCCATCCACCCGAACCACCCGGGTGCCGAGCGTCGTGCATAACGTGTGCCTGCGAGCCTAGGAAACGCTCAGTGCCACGCCCCGGACATCGACATCCGCGTGGCGCCAGCAATCACGAGCAGCACAGCGAGCGCGATCGCAACAGCGTTTCCGCCCGGTGCCAAGTCCGTTATGAGCGGCTGCGTCCCTCGTCGCGGAGGAACAGAGCTACCACCTAGTCTTTGCAACAGCAGCTCATCCGATTGTGGAACGTGGTGTTGAGATCGTTCTCGCACGGGTCCACGAACGCAGAACCACCGCACGTAGTCTCGCCGACGATGCGCCCGACAGCGCACCGGTCTTCGGGACGCGTCCCGGAGATCTCTGCGGTTGGCGGTCTCGGCGGCCTTGACGGCTCGATCTTTCCGGGGCCTGCTAAGGTCGCCGCGTGCTCGCCGGCGAGATCCTCGATCGCGTTCCCACCGAGCCGGGCGTCTATCTATTCAAGGATGCCCGCGGTGGCGTGATCTACGTCGGTAAGGCGAAGAATCTTCGCACCCGCGTTCGCCAGTATTTTCGCGAGGGCGGTGACGAGCGGTTCTTCGTCGCCGCCGGGTTCCTCGGCAGAGCCGTCGCCGACATCGAGACCATCGTGGTCACGTCGTCGAAGGAAGCGCTGCTGCTCGAGAACCATCTGATCAAGAAGCATCAGCCGAAGTTCAACGTGAAGCTTCGCGACGACAAGCAGTACCTGGTGCTGCGCCTCGTCGATCCAGTCGATCCCGCGACCACTCCAGCGACCACCAAGCGCGCGCTGTTCCCCCGCGTCGAGGTCGTGCGCAACATCCGCGACGACGCCGCCAACTACTTCGGTCCGTACCACTCGGCGACCTCGGCACGCGAGACGCTGCGCGTGCTCAACCGCCATTTCCAGCTCCGCACCTGCACCGATCACGTGCTCGAGACCCGCGGCCGGCCGTGCCTGCAATACCAGATCAAGCGGTGCTCCGGTCCGTGCGCGATCGACGTGACCCCGGCGGAGTACGCCGAGCAGGTCGAGGACGTGAAGATGTTCCTGCGCGGCAGCAGCGCTGCGCTGATCGATCGGTTGCATGGCCGGATGGACGCGCGTTCGAACGCTGAAGACTTCGAGACCGCCGCGGTGCTGCGCGATTCGATCGCGGCGGTCGAGCGCACGCTGGCCAAACAGAACATCGTCCAGGACGACTTCGTCGATCAGGACGTGTGGGGGATGTTTCGTGAGGCCGATTGCGTCGAGGTCGTGGTGCTGTTCGTGCGCTCGGGCAAGCTGGTAGGGCGGCGCGCGTTCCAGCAGCGCGATCAGGAGCTGCCCGATACCGCGGTCATCGGCGAGCACCTACAGCAATATTACGCGACCGGCACATTCGTACCTGATGAGGTCGTCGTCGGCGTCGAGCTCGAAGATGCCGAGGTGCTCACCGACTGGCTCGCGACGCTTCGCGGGCGGAAGGTACGAATCATCGAGCCGCGCCGTGGCACGCGCGCCAAGCTGGTCGAGCTGGCCGATCGCAACGCCGCTGCATCCGCTGCGTCGCGCCGAGGTCGCGACGCCGAGGCCGATGCGCTGCTGGTCAAAGTTGCCAACCGGCTCGGCCTGGCGCGGCCGCCCAAGCGGATCGAGTGCTTCGACATCGCGCACATCCAGGGCACCGAGACCGTCGCCGCGATGGTGACGTTCATCGACGGCGTCCCGGCGCGGTCCTGCTATCGCAAGTTCCGGATCCGCTCGGTCGACAACAACGACTTCGCCGCGATGTACGAGGTGCTGACGCGGCGGTTCCGCCGCCGCGACTCGGACGATCCGGCGTGGGCGATGCCCGATCTGCTGGTGATCGATGGCGGCAAGGGCCAGCTCGGGATGGCGGTAACCGCGTTGACCGATCTCGGCGTGCAGCTCGGTGGCGAATCAGGGCTCGAGGTGATCGGGCTCGCCAAGGAGCGCGAGCTCGACGCGGGCAGCGCACCCGACCGGATCTACCGGCGCAACGTCAAGGACTCGATCGCGCTGCGACCCAACTCACCCGAGCTCTACGTGCTCGCGCGGATTCGCGACGAAGCGCACCGCTTCGCGAACACGTTCCATCGCGATCGCCGGACCAAGCAAGCGCTCACCTCGGAGCTCGACTCGATCCCCGGCATCGGCGCGACTCGCCGCCAGCGCCTGCTCAAGCAATTCGGCAGCGTCCGCGGCGTGCGCCAAGCAACCGTCGAGCAGCTCGCGAAGGCTCCTGGGATGACCCGCGCAGCCGCCGAGCACATCGTGAATTACTTCGCCGCGCGCGAGGCCGCCGACGTCGAGGCACCCGCCGAGGCGATCGATCCAGCTCTCGAACCCGACGCGAACGTCGATGGTCTCAGCGAAGAGGAGATCATCGAGCTCGATGACGCCCCCACGTTGGAAGATGGAGACGAACGCAAAGCTGCAGAGGACGCAAAGATCGGCTAGGGCGTCGCCGACGCCCGAAGACTCGTCGGCCGTTACAGCCGGCGGATCGTCGTCGCGCGCTTGTGGTGCGCGAGTAGCTCGGTGCGCCGCGCAGCCGGCAGCTTCTCGACCGCCGAGCGCGCGCACTCCTTCGACATGAACCGAGCGTGCGTCCGAAAGAACATCTCGACGCGTGCGGGCTCGGACAGGCTGAGCTCGCGCAACACCCATCCGACGGCGGTCTGATCGAACCGCTCGTGGGACCACACGACTGTCGCGCACACCGTGAGGATGATGCTGGTCAACCCGGGCATCGCTTCTTCGCCGAGCGCCGCCAGCCCCGTGAACGCGAGGCAGGACGCGCGGCGCTGCCAGATCGAATCGGCGCCGCGCCACTGCGAGATCACCCGCACCGCGTCCGCGCGCCCGGCTTCGTGCTCGAGCAACGTCACCAGCACGCGCACCGCGAACCAATCGACGGCGTTGAACTCGGCGAGGTGACCCGCCGCAAACAACCGCGCGAATGCCGTGAGGTCGGTGGCGCGCAGCTGATCGCCGAGCTTGTCCTGCAGCACCAGGATCCCGGCGAGCTTGTCTTCGATCATCGACTGCTCGATCAGCGCGAGCGCGATCCGCTTGCCCACCGATGCCGGCGTGTGCGCGAGTAAATGGTCGTCCCACCAGGTCTGGACGCACGCACGCACCTTGGGCATCGAGACGCCGCGGTACCTGCCGCGGCCACGCAGCTGGCGCTCCCAGAACGCACGTGCACGCTCGGTGGCTTGCCGATTGAGACGACGCTTCAGGTCAGCGACTGGGTCGAGCGGGACTCGAGCCTTGACCATGTCTGTTAACCCTGCCTGAAATCAAAGAAAGTGTCTGGGTTCTCCACGAGATACGTGCGATCCGTGAAAACTTGGGCCGGTGTTATCGGGGGATGTAGGATAAGGTACTCCTGGGAGCGTCGGCAGTTCGCTGCGTGGCGAAGATCGAATGTTCGCCAGGTATCCATATGTCCAAAAACCGCAAAATTCCCGACACATCGGACCGGCGCGCGCGAGTCGATCGACGCGGTGAAGTCCTCGGCGTGATCGCACTCGGTGGCGCGCTGTTCCTGCTCGTCGCGATGGTCTCGCTACAGGGCGGTCGCATGGTGATGGGGCCGTTTGGTCGCGCTACCGCGGGGATGTTCTACGGACTCGCTGGGGTCTGTGGCTATCTGCTGATCGCACTCGCCGCGACCGCCGCGGTTCGCGCGTTGCTCGAGCGCGATCCGGTGATGCCGGCGACCGTCACGATCGGCGCGATCATCGGCGTGATCTCGCTCGCGACGCTGATCCATCTCGCGGTGCCGAGCTATCGAGTCGCGGGCCACAGCGCCGGCGGTGCGATCGGCGAGCACCTCGCCGAGATCCTGCGCGCGGTGATCAGCACGGCGGGAACGGTGCTGCTCGGTATGATCGGCTTGGTTGTCGCGATCGTCGTCGCGACCCCGCTGCGGATGAAGGACGTACTGCGCGCGATTCACCACGGCCTGACCTCGGTCGGTGGCGCGGTCAAAGCGGTGGTCGTCGCGATCGCACGGTTCTGCAGCGAGGTGTTCCGCGCGATCCTGCCCGAGCGCGACAGCTACGATGACGATGTCTCCGACGACGATGACGATCGCGACGAGCTCCTCGATGTCAGCGATGACGACCAGATCTCCGAGCCGGTGATCATCGAACGGTCGGCGCCGGTCGCTGCCGAATCGCCGCGCAAGAAGAAGAAGGCACAGCAGGTGACCGAGGTCGATCTCGTGGTGCCGGGCCCCGCCGTAGCGCAGGTCGTCGCGCCGTCTCCCGATGACGTCCCGCCGATGACACAGGATGCCAAGCCGCGCGGCAAGCGCGCGCGGATCGCGATGGGAACCAGCTCGGAAGCGACCGAGAAGAAGCCCGAAGCGATGATCGTTCCCGACGAGCCCGACGACGCCGAGCCGGTCGCGGCATCGGGCGAGCGCGCGCCGATGATCGTCGAACCGCGGTTCAAGCACGCCGATCGCGCGACGATGGCAGCGAAGGAGAAGCAAGCCGACGCCGAGCGCCAAACCTTCATCAAGCTCGGCGACGGGGAATACCAGCTACCGTCGATCCAGCTGCTCAAGTACGACGCGGCCGAACAGAACGCGATCGACAAGACCGCGATGCTCGAGCTATCGGCGAAGCTGACCCAGACGCTCGAGAACTATGGCGTCAAAGGTGATGTCGTCGCGATCCGTCCCGGGCCGGTCGTCACGATGTACGAGTTCGCACCGGCGCCGGGTACGCGCGTCAACAAGATCGTCAATCTCACCGACGATCTCGCGCTCGCACTAGAGGCGCTACGGGTTCGGATCGTCGCACCGATCCCCGGCAAGGCCGCGGTCGGCATCGAGGTCCCCAACAAGACCCGAGAGAAGGTGTTCCTCAAGGAGATCCTCGCCGACGCCGCATTCCACAAGGGACGCTCGAAGCTACCGCTCGCGCTCGGCAAGGACATCGAGGGTGGTCCCTCGGTGGTCGACCTCGCACGCATGCCGCACTTGCTGGTGGCCGGGACCACCGGGTCCGGTAAGTCGGTCGCGGTCAACGCGATGATCTCGAGCCTGCTCTATCACTGCAGCCCCGAAGACGTCCGGATGATCATGGTCGACCCCAAGATGCTCGAGCTGTCGATCTACGAGGGCGTGCCGCACCTGCTGCTGCCGGTGGTGACCGATCCGAAGAAGGCCAATCTCGCGCTGCGCTGGGCGGTCGAAGAGATGGACCGCCGCTACGACTTGCTCGCGCAGCTCGGCGTCCGTGACATCGGTTCGTACAACGACAAGGTTGGCAAGCAGCTCGCGAAGCTCGAGGCCGACAAGCTGCGAGCCGCCGCCGATGCCGCGTCGCGCGCGCTCGAAGACGACCTCGAGAAAGCGATCAGCGCCGAGTCGCCCGAAGAAGCCGACGCACGCGAGAAGGTGGTCACCGCGCCGCCGCATCGTCTGCCGTACATCGTCGTGGTCATCGACGAGTTCGCCGATCTCATGATGTGCGCCCCGAAGGAAGTCGAGACCAGCGTGGCGCGGATCGCTCAGAAGGCGCGTGCATCGGGCATTCACCTGATCCTCGCCACGCAGCGACCGTCGGTCGACGTGATCACCGGTCTGATCAAGGCGAACTTTCCGTCGCGCATCGCGTTCTCGGTGGCGTCGAAGATCTACTCCCGCACGTGCCTCGATCAG
>JBFXAI010000075.1:0-10639 GCA_050184455.1 Kofleriaceae bacterium
TCGGTGAACGGCGCGCACATCGCCGCGTTCTTGGGCTTCTCATCGCCCCCGCAAGCACCGACGACGACGACTGCCACCAGCAGACTTTTCATGCCGTTCCGGACGTATGGAATCTGTGCTGGTCGCAGGGGCGCTTCGATGACCCGTGACGCGCATTCTAGCCGCCGCGGTTCGATGCAGGTGCCGTGGTACGAAGGCGGCATGGGCCGCCCGCTCGCCTCTGTGTTCCTCGCCGCCAGCCTCGATGGGTTCATCGCCCGCACAGACGGAGGCATCGACTGGCTCGCGATCGTCGAGCGGCCCGGTGAGGACTACGGCATCAAGGCCTTCTACGACTCGGTCGACACCATCGTGATGGGCCGAAAGACCTACGAGATCGGGCTCGGCTTCGATCCGTGGCCCTACGCCGGAATGCGCTGTGTGGTCGTCACCAGCGACACGACGAGGACGTCGCGGCACGGCGAAACGTTCTATGCGGGCGAGCTCGCCGCGTTGTTCGAGCGACTCGGTGCCGAGGGGGCGAAGCACATCTACGTGGATGGCGGCGTGGTCATCGCGCAGGCGCTTCGAGCGGGCCTCGTCGATGAGGTCACGGTGTCGATCATCCCGATCGTTCTCGGCGAAGGAACACCGCTCGCGCCGAAGATCGGTGCCGACGTGAAGCTCGACCTCGTCGAGCACAAAGCCTTCGAGAGCGGGCTCGTACAGCTCAAGTACCGCGTGAAGCGCTGACCGGCTCCACCGAGACGCCAGCTCGTTCACGCGCCCTCGCAGTGCTCCCTCGTTAGCCGTTCGAGCTGCCCGCAGGAACATGGCCCACACGATCGAACAAGGCGCCGTTCTCCTCCGGGGCGATCACCGTCTCGATCGCTTCGGCTCGATCCTGATCGCGCGGCCGTCGCTCCCAATTCGGAGCATCGGCCGCGACTCGACCGGCGCATAGACGGTCACGACGATGCGCGCTCCGATTGCACCGATCGCTGCGACCGTCTTCGCGTCCAGCCCAACTTCGAACGAGTGCGGTGTGGTGCTGGACTGAATGCCGATGTTGAAGTCGCGGACCCTTGCATTGCGCCACGCCTTCATCGCCGGTGCGGACAGCCCTTTGACCAGACGCACGAGCGCCATCGCGATCTTGTCCGCGTCGTGATCGCGAGGCGAGAGGATCACCTCGTAGTGCGCGCGTGCGAGTCCGCCAAGTCTGCCCACGTACATCGCGGACACGTCGGGACCCTTCGCACCGAGCTCGGCGATCAGCGGACCGAGCGAGCGCCTTGAGCCGATCTCGAGATCGATGTTCTGGAAGTGCATCGGCTCGACAGGGTGCTTCCGCTTCGTCATGGATCGATCGCGATCAAGCGCCCGAAGATCTGGCGCCGCGTGATCCAGCCGTTGACGCCGCCGCGGTTGTTGCCGATCTGAATGCGCTCGCCCTGCATCGCGTTGATCAAGTGCAGGTACTGCGAGCCCTTCACGCGGCATAGCACGATGTCATCGACCGCGAGCTCGTGATGGCCCACGAGCGGCGCGACCGTGCACAGCTGCCCGTCGTTGACCTTGCCCGTCATCGAATGCCCGCGAGGACGGAACTGAACCGTCTCGCCTTGCGCGAGGCGCGCGATGTGACCATCTGCCCAACCCATTGGTTCTCTCCGGAAGGCGGCGCCACTCGATGTGACATCGCGCTTCGTTGTTGGCTCCCCAGCGGAGCCTGTAGCAAGAACTTCGAGTCTGAGTTTGTTCTGGACCTGGAAGCGTTCCGAAACCGCAAGCGTCCCCTGACTTGAAGCTGCCGCCGGTGGTGGCGCACCTGGCGCTCGCGGAGTCATTCCACCGGCTGCTGACGACAGGTGAAGGGGTTAACGCGAGCAAGGGTCACCCAGCGCCTCGATCTGCTGAAGCTCGATTCTGGTCTCCTGGACTACGTCCGCGCGTCCCCTGCGCGCATGGTCACCGAGAAGACCTTGAGGCGATTGGTCCGGCTCGCTGGGCCTGTTCAACTTCGAGAAGCCGAACGGATCGTGCCCGGTTTCGCCGCGCATCAAGCCAACCGTCGTAGGGCGGCCGGATGATAGAGCGCTCATTGTGTCCGCGCACGGACCTCGACCTCTGACACCGCGAGGTCGTTCCATTTCGTCCCCCGGAATACGCCATCCACGACCACAGTGATCGACCGCGTTTTCCGTTCAGGAACAGTGAACGTGACGAAGCCTCGTGCGTCGGTCTCGAACTTGATCGGGATCTCGCTGTCGTCGGAGAACCGGATCCGCCCGTTCGAGATGCGGCTGTTGAGCAGAAACTCGTCACCGAACTTGTCCGTGGCTTGGAAACCGTTCGCGATGGCGACTGACGTCACGGTGATCTCGTTGGGAAAGTCCAAGCGGAACCACGTCGGAGGAGTGCCCGTTGCCGGCTGCCAACTCGACGTCCGATCGCCGTCGACCAGGTTCGCTGGCACATAGGTGTACCCGGCACTTGCTCGGTGAGCCGACGACGCGGTGACCCTCGATGGTCTCGTCGCTGCTTCCGTCGGCGCTGCCAGCGGGGGTGGCGAGGTCGGCTTTATCGCAGGGGCGTTCGTATCGGTGGCCTTCGTCGGCATGAACATGATCACCCACTTGCCGAGTTGGTCGCCCGCCATCACATCGTGCAGGTTTACAGCGACCTGATCCACTGTCCATCGAGCGCCAGCCTCCGGCTCCTTACTCGCGTACGTGGCCACAAGCTCAGCAAGCTTTGTCTGACCCGTTGGCGTGAGGAGTGGCTTCACGAACTCCGCCCCCAGACGTGCGAAGTGATTCACGGTCCATCTGTTCCCGGGCTTGATGGCGTCACCAAAGACCGAAACGGAGTAGATGCTGCCGTCGACAAGCGAGATGTCCCATTTGGCGAGGCCGACGTCGCCTTTTAGGCCACATCGAAAGTGGCCAATCTCTCCGGCTGGCATTCCGACGAGCGCGGCGGTCTTCGCGCTGAGTGTTTCGGACTTCATGTCCAGCGTGGACTTGTCGCAGAGCGCTTCGATCACCGAATCGAGCATCTTCCCCGGCCCAAGCGTGTTGAACGCACCAGCGGTTGGCGGGTCCGTTCCTGCCGTCGTCTTTGGCGAATCCGTGGCTCGAGCTTTCGTGGACTTTGGCTCGTTCGCGTTCGGTGGCACTGGCGGCGAGGGACACCGAGCCGTGGCTGCATCGCTTGAGGTGAACTCGTTGAAGTAGAGCGTGACCTTCGAATCCGATCCTGCGGGCTTGATGAAGGCCTTCGCGATTCCATTCTCCGTGTACAGGGCAGCGTCATCGGCGTGAACGTCTCGGAGGATGAGGGTCCATAGCCCCGGAAAATTCTCCGTCGAGGCGTCGCGACGATGCCAGAGTGCGAACCCCGGTCCATACGTGAGCGTGTACTCCTTCGTTTCGCCGGGCGGCACGATCCACGCCTTGCGCCCGTTCGGCGGAGCACGGCCGTGGACCTTCTCAGCCCAGAACTCCTCTGAGACAAACTGCATCAGATCGGTGTCGAACTTTGCTGCACCGTCTGGTGGGCTGATGCGGTTCCAGCTCAAGGCGGGAGCGTGCAAGAACGCCGTGACCCACTCCGCCGAGCGGTTGTGGAGCTTCATCACCACCGCGTAGAGGCCCGCGCTCGGTGTCGAGCAGAACACGTACTCGCCATCGACGTACGGCCGATCAGCCCGTTTGACGTCCAACTGCGTCAGGTAACCAACGTGGCTTGTTTGCTTTGGGGTGCCCGCAGCCTTGTTCGCGTTGTCGGGCTGCGGCTGTGGCTGGGACCCTGACTCCGCGCTCTTCCCGCACGCCACGACCACGAGCACGTTACCCATCGCCATCACCAGCCGCATCGGCCAATGCTCCAGCGCCGCTCGGCCGGCGTCAAGGCGAACGGGATGTTCGTCCTGCCGCGAGACCGGCGGACGAACTTGCGAGGTTCCACATCGTTCCAGAATCAGCGACGAACATTTCGAAACACCCGGCGACGATCTACGTGCGGACCGCCACGCGCGCCCTTGGCCGCAGCTGCTCAAGCTTCGTGCGGTACGCCTTCACGACCTGGCTGTAGAGATCCTTGACCTTCGTGGCTCGAAGGCCAACTACGAGCGCGTAGGGAATCGGGTACGGCGACGGGTCCGCTGCTCCCCCATCGCGATGATGGTAGTAGATGTCGAAGCAGGGTTCCGCGAGAGACTTCGCGTTGAAGCTCCGCGAACTGCGAAGGCACGGCTCCCACTTGTGACCGTCCTCTCGAAGGACCGACTCTGCCTTGCCGTAGAGTTTGCTTGCCGAGAAGAACGATTCCGTCTTCGGATGCGCCGACTGCTTCATGCCCGGCTTCGGCTTGTTGAACTTCTTGATGTGGGGCCGCAGCGTCGCTTCAAGGCCTGCCCGCGTGTACGCGCCCGGGTGCTGAGGGTCAACACGCGGAGCGATGACCAAGGTGGCCGAGAGTTCGACCTTGCCGACGAGGATTCCCGGTGGCATCGGGACCTGCGCGCGGAGGTGATGACCAACTGGCAGGTCGCCCTGGTAGACGACGAGCGCCTCGTTGTCTTCGCAAGTGATGAGCGTGGACGGGTCGGACTCGAACCGTCCCCAACCGACTTCCTGCCAACCAATTGAGTCGTGCGGCTCAGCGCGGTGAACCAACAGAGCGCGGATCGCGAGGGGTGTGAGGCGATCGTCGAGCTGCGCGCGGATACCTGCCCCCGCGCGCAACGCGTACGGCGCGGCGAAGCTCGTGCCGCTGACGTAGGTAGCGGCTCCGCCCGGTTCGAGGATTCCGAACTCCTCGGCGCGCGATCCACCGAAGATCAACCCGTCGGGCTTCACGACACCAGGACAGCGTCCTGGCCCCACGCAGCTATAGTCGGCTCGTCCCCATCCGTCGTGCGTGGCATCGGCAGCGCCCACGGATAGAACGTTCACTCCATCAGCGGGTGGCTGGACACGGTTGAGCTTAGCCGCCGCATCGCGGAGGCCATCATTGCCGGCAGCCACAGTTGCGAGAACGTGCTGGTGAGCGAAGCGGCCGTCGAGCTGCGAGGTCCAGAGCGTCACCTCGTCATCGTCGACAGCCATGTTCGGGCCGAGGCTGATGTTCACGAACTTGTATACGTTCTGGTGATCGTCCAGATGCTTCGTGATGCGCGCGAGGACGTCGTAGTAGTCGAGGTCTGACCCGGTTTGATCATCGAGCACGCGCACATGATCGACCCCGCACACCGGGCGCGAAACCGGATCGTTTGGCCCGAGCGGACCGAACAGGAACGACGAGGTGACGGCGAGGCCGTGCTCCTCCAACACAGCGACCGGCTTTCCGATCTTCAACGGTTCGATCAGGTTGACCCAAGGAGCGAGCTGCTTGCGGTGAGACGCGGGGATTCCACCGTCGAAGATGACGGCACGAGTGTCGGCATCTAGAAAGCTCTCCGTGGGCAGCTTGACCGCGAACGTCTTGGTGCTTCGCGCGATCGTCGGGCGGAATGGCCGCAAGCTGGGCATTCCGCGCGCTACACGGACAAATGCGAACGCGGCCAACTCCGGGATCCTCGCCGCTGCTGCTCGAACCGGGAGGAAGGTCAGACCTTGGACATCACGACGCCGATCGACGAGCGGCTCTCCACCATGCTTCTTGGCGTACTGAACAAACGCCTTCACGATCTCCTCGGAGTTCGCATTGTGCAGTACGACTTCGAGAACGGGCGTCGCGTTGACGACGCTCGGCTGGACGCCCTTGATCTTTAGCTCGGGCGCGAACGCGGCGATTTCTTCGAGCTGCGAGAGCGTAGCGGCGTTCGGTGAATTCGCGGTCCAATGTCCTAAATCGCGTTGCCAGGCAGCGAAAGCCGTTCGCTTGCCGGCAACGAACAACTCCGACGTCAACGCGTCATCCCCGTGCTTTGTCACGCCCCACGCTTCCGGTGTGACTCGGCGCGACCGGCTACCAACCGTGCGCAGGCCAACGCCAGCGAGCAGCTTGTCGGGCGCATCGCTCTTCGAGAGAAAGCGCGGGTGCAGGGTGACCACTGCAACGGCCTCATCGCCAGGACACGCATCCGAAGGCAGGGCCTGGAGTGACGTGATAGTGCGACCGAGACTCGCGGTCGTTCGTTTGGCGGCCGTGGCGAAGTCGTACGGCAGCTTCTTGGGGCTGCCGCCCTGCGGAACGACCGTCGGAGACGTGAGCTTCTCGCCCTTACCCAACAAAAAGTTTTGCTCCCTCGCCATCTCGCTCTCCTTATTGGTTGGTCGGCGACCGCTTTTCCGACGACGGTCCACCTAAGTGCTTGCGCAACGTATCGCGCGACAATCCCGTGAATGCTGAGATGTCGCGCTGTGACATTCGACTGCGAGTTAGCTCTGCCGCGACCCTTAGCTTCTCGCGCTTGCTTGCCTGATCGACGAGGCCTCTCACTGCGTCCATCAGGGCCTCGATCGAAGACCGGCGCATCACGATCGCCTCCCGTTTCGCGGTGTTCAGAAGTCGCGTGACGTCGGCAAACGAGCGACCGTGCAAGACCGCAGCGAACACGTTTGCATCGATCCCTTGAAGCTCCTCACCCATCGCACGGACGATCACTGCTCGAAGCTCATCCTGCGAAGGCAACGGGAACTCGACGACGCGCTCGAATCGGCGCCAGACAGCTGGGTCCAGAAGCTCTGGATGGTTGGTAGCGGCGATCAGCACGCTGTGCGACGGCCACTCGTCCACCGACTGCAACAGGACCGTCACGAGTCGCTTTAGCTCACCGATCTCCGTCGAATCATCGCGGCGCTTGGCGATTGCATCGAACTCGTCGAGAAGCAGCACGCTCGGAAACGACTGCGCGTAGTCGAGGACCGCTCGAATATTTCCGCCAGTGCGTCCGAGGAAGCTGCTCATGACCGCCGACAGGTCGAGCACGAGCAACGGAACAGACAACGACCGCGCCAGCCACTTGGCAGCGAGTGTCTTCCCCACGCCGGGCGGGCCGACGAATAGCAGCGACCGCGTCGGGCTCAGGCCTGCGTCCTTCAACTCTTGAACACGCTCGCGCTCCGCGAGCACACTCCGCAAAGGATCTGATACCTGCACGGGCCAGGTCGGCTCATCACCTAGGTCAGGTTGGTCGTAGCGCCGCAGCAGGTCGAGTCGGCTGTCCAAATCGACCGGCATTGACGCGCTGGAGGTTGGCGCAGCGGATGGGCTCCGTCGCGCCACAGCAGTCGTGGCGCGAAGAACCATCGTGATGTCCTCCACGAGATCAGGCCGCCGCTCCGCCACCTGCCGGAGAGATCTCCTCGCTATGGCCGCAACGTCGTCCGACTTGCCGGCCAACGCCAACCGCACCAGGTGGACGAAATCCTTTTCAAGGTCGGCCATTTAGTCCACCTTGAACACGAGTAAACATAGCTATTTATGCCACCAGTGGACGAGTTTGGCAAGATGTCGCGAGCGAAGTGGCTCCAGGATAGCTTGCTTATGGGTGTGACAACGCTCTCGCGTCATTGAAGCGGTACGGGTCAGCGCCCGAGATGACCAGCGGCGGGTTTTCGAAAGGATGATGGAGGACGTGTTTGCACCGTCGAGCGCTGTCGACGGGGTGCTCACGACGAGTCGGTTCATGCGAAACGTGGACAAGTCTCGACTTCACAAGTCGAAGTTGAAAGGCCAGGGGATTCGCGTCATCGCGATCAGGCAGGAAACTTCAGACGATGCTGCCGGACATCTCGCGGAGGGCATGTTCGAGCGGCTCGGTGCCGAGGGGGCGAAGCACATCTACGTGGATGGCGGCGTGGTCATCGCGCAGGCGCTTCGAGCGGGCCTCGTCGATGAGGTCACGGTGTCGATCATCCCGATCGTTCTCGGCGAAGGAACACCGCTCGCGCCGAAGATCGGTGCCGACGTGAAGCTCGACCTCGTCGAGCACAAAGCCTTCGAGAGCGGGCTCGTACAGCTCAAGTACCGCGTGAAGCGCTGACCGGCTCCACCGAGACGCCAGCTCGTTCACGCGCCCTCGCAGTGCTCCCTCGTTAGCCGTTCGAGCTGCCCGCAGGAACATGGCCCACACGATCGAACAAGGCGCCGTTCTCCTCCGGGGCGATCACCGTCTCGATCGCTTCGGCTCGATCCTGATCGCGCGGCCGTCGCTCCCAATTCGGAGCATCGGCCGCGACTCGACCGGCGCATAGACGGTCACGACGATGCGCGCTCCGATTGCACCGATCGCTGCGACCGTCTTCGCGTCCAGCCCAACTTCGAACGAGTGCGGTGTGGTGCTGGACTGAATGCCGATGTTGAAGTCGCGGACCCTTGCATTGCGCCACGCCTTCATCGCCGGTGCGGACAGCCCTTTGACCAGACGCACGAGCGCCATCGCGATCGTGTCTGCATCGCTGGTGTTCAGGATCACCTCGTAGTGGGCGCGTGCGAGCCCACCGAAGTTACCGACGTACATCACCAACACCTTGGGACTCTTCGCACCGAGCTCGGCGATCAACGGCGCGAGCGACCGCTTCGAACCGATCTCGAGATCGATGTTCTGGAAGTGCATCGTCTCGACTGGGTGCTTCCGCTTCGTCATGGATCGATCGCGATCAAGCGCCCGAAGATCTGCCGCCGCGTGATCCAGCCATTGATGCCGCCGCGGTTGTTTCCGATCTGGACGCGATCGCCTTGCAGCGCTTTCACGAGGTGCAGGTACTGCGAGCCCTTCACGCGGCACAGCACGATGTCGCCGATCGCGAGCTCGTGATCGCCGACCAGCGGCGTGACGGTGCAGAGCTGCCCGTCGTTGACCTTGCCGGTCATCGAGTGTCCGCGAGGACGGAACTGAACCGTCTCGCCTTGTGCGAGGCGCGCGATGTGACCATCTGCCCAACCCATTGGTTCGCTCCGGAAGGCGGCGCCACTCGATGTGACATCGCGCTTCGTTGTTGGCTCCGGAGGAGGGTTCGAATTATCACGGAACACCTGATGACGAGCCCTTGCTGCGTTCTCACCAACTTGTGTTCCGCCTGGTAACGAAGCCTTCCTCTGGATTCCGTACGGTCTGGCAGAGGATTGGCAGTGCATTGCGGTTCTCGGCGAGCCCGCAGACGGGCGTGCTAATCGGCGCCGGTCGTGTTGCGGTAGCGGTGGCAGGAGTCGAACCTGCATCTCCTCAGCCCGTTTGCGTGTGACGCGTTAGCACTGCACCACGTAGAAAACTGAGCGCTCGTCCGTTGAGCTACACCGCACGAAACTAGTCGGTTTCTGCCTCCTTCGAGCGCCGGAGGCCCGGCTTCCGAACTTGCTGCCGGATGCTCTCGGCCTCGGCCTTCGCCTTCCGGAACTCCGGCTCCAGTTGCTTCAGACGCTCAACCAAGCCGGTGAGCACGTACTCGTTACTCGTCTTGCCCTTGTTGAGCTGATACCGCTGAACACGCTGCACGTAGCCGGCGTCCTCAAGCTCGGCGATGTAGCGCTGCACTTGTCGCTCGCTCATATTCATCCGGTCGGCGAGCCGCTTCTTAGATGGGTAGGGCATCCGACCCGCCTCCCACCAGTGCTCGGCGAGGTGCATGATCACGGCGAGCTGACTCGGCGTGATCTTCAAGCGCTTCTGCGCCCACAGAAGCAGTGACGGGACCATCACGAAACCGAGCTCCAAGACCTCTTCGCCCCACTTCTGTGCCGAGGCACGCTTGCTGCGCGCCTTCTTCGGCGCGACTTCAACGTCCGCAGCGGTGATAGTGTCCTCGTCGTCGCTCATGTTCGCCTCCACATCAATACGCCCACTCGGCGAGAAACCAAACCATCGGCACCGGACGTCCGTGACTGATCCAGAGGACATTCTTGCCCTAAGGATCGGACAGCTACGACCTTAGCCTCAGGCCGCAGGCGTCCGATGAAGAAGGACGCGCCCAAACAGCACGAACCTCGACAGGACGATGCTAGCAGGACGACATAGGATCGAAGACTATCGGTCATATTTGACCGGTGGGTTCGCGGTTCGGCATTAGCGACCTAGCGGCACCCCGGCGATCAACACGAAGGCAGCGGCACTCGAGGCCGAGCGGGCACACCTAGAACGCGTGTAGCGACCACCGAGGGTCATCGTTCCGACTCTCGACGAGTGGTTTCGCGGCACCCCGACGCCTGATGGCGAATATACCGGCCGCTATTGGATCGAGTGGGTCGTCGGACGGCAGAACAAGCCAACGGAGCGGCGTTCGAAGCGTCGATCCGATGGGTCCGCGTTGCCCGACGGCGAAACGGACCACTCGATCGCTCGCATCTGTCGCCGCGCGGGCTTGCCCGTCCGCTACTGGCACGCGCTCCGTCACACGTTCGGAACGCCTCGGTTGTCGACGATCGCGACCGCGAGTCGGTTCACGTCGACATCGGGAATCTTCGCGAGGTTCTGGGCGGCCTGCTCGTCGATCTGCCGATCACGCGGATCTGGGTCAGCGACGCGTTGCGCTGCTTGAGTGCGGCAGCCACGGTGGCCATGCTCTTCGCCTGGAGCGCAAACATTCCTCCCTGCATCGCGATCTGGAAGAGCAGCGCCGATATCCGATCGGCCTTCTCGCCCGCAGTCATCGTGCTGTCCTTAGCCCGAGGACGTGAAGCGCGAGGACAGTCGGTTGCATGCGTCGGTGCT
>JBFXAI010000076.1:0-10554 GCA_050184455.1 Kofleriaceae bacterium
GGACAGCGCGAACGCGAACACCACCCCCAGGCCGAACGCCAACACGACGCCGATCACACCCCCGTCCGGTCGGAATCCGAGACTCACGCCGAGCACGATGATCAGCAACGACGCGACCGACTAGCGGAACAGATCGCCCACCAGTGCCCCGAGGATCGGCGCGGGCTGCCACATCGGCAGCGAGCGAAACCGATCGAACAAGCCCTTCTGAATGTCCGAGTTGAGACCGACACCGGTGTAGACCGTGATGAACACGATCGTCTGAACGAGGATCCCGGGCAGCAGGTACTGGATGTATTTGCTCGGCGATCCACCGAGCGCTCCGCCGAAGATGTACGTGAACAGCAGCGTGAACATGATCGGCGTGATCGTCACGTCGAACAGCTGAAACGGCACGTGCTTGATCTTCAACATTGCACGCCACGCGAGCGTGGCGACGGCGCCTAGTGCAGTGACCGGCATCGGTCGCGCGCGCAGCGCGATCTTCGCGGCCTGTGCTGGAAATGCATCGTTGCTCATGAGCTGGTGCGCTCCTTGTCGCCGGGCTTCGATTCTTGATCGGCGGCACGGCCGGTGAGTGCGAAGAACACGTCATCGAGGCTCGGCGCGCCGAGTGAGAAGTCGGTCAGCGTGATCCCGGCGCGCGACAGCGCTCCGAGCACATCGGCAGCAGCGGATGCCTCCGACAACTTGACCGAGATCGCTCCCGGCTCTGTGGTCGGCAGCACACCGTCCCGCAAGATCGAGCTGATCAGCTCGACCGCTTGCGCGCGCTGGTCCTGCGCCGCCAACCGCAGGTGCAACGCATTGCCGCCGATCGATGCTTTCAGATCGCGACTCGTGCCCTCGGCGATGACCTTGCCATGGTCGATCACGGCGAGTCGTTCGGCGAGCCGATCGGCTTCCTCGAGATACTGGGTGGTGAGCAGCACCGTGGTCCCGTCGGACGCGATCTGACGAACCAGATCCCAAACCTGGTTCCGGCTTCGCGGATCGAGTCCGGTGGTCGGTTCGTCGAGGAACAGCACTTCGGGCTTGGTCACGAGGCTGGCAGCGATGTCGATCCGCCGTCGCATTCCGCCCGAGAACGTGCGGACCTGACGGCTCGCTGCTTCCGACAGTCCGAACGCGTCGAGCAGCTCGGTCGCGCGCTGCCGGGCATCCTGCCATGACCAACCCAGCAGCCGTGCGACCAGGACGAGGTTCTCGTGGCCGGTCAGATCTTCGTCGACCGATGCGTACTGGCCGGTGAGGCTGATCTTCTGTCGCACGGTGGCGGCATCGGCGACGACATCGTGGCCGAGCACTCGCGCAGAACCGCTGGTCGGCTTGAGCAAGGTCGCGAACACCCGAATGTTGGTGGTCTTGCCGGCCCCGTTGGGCCCGAGGAGTCCGTACACCGTACCCGCGCGGATCGTCAGATCGACGCCATCCAACGCTCGGGTTTTTCCGAACGCCTTGACCAGCGCGGTGGTTTCGATCGCGTTGACCATGACGCTACGACCGGTGCTTGCGCTCGATCTCGGCGCGCAGTCGGTCGTCCTGTGCGCGCAGCTCGGGCGTGTACTCCGCGCCAAAGTCCGCCGCCTCGAACACCTGCCGGATCTCGATCTCGGATTCCTCATCGGGCATCGGATCTGGGCAGCGCTTGACCCACTCGATGGCTTCCTCCATCGACTTCACCTGCCACAGCCAGTAGCCGGCGATCAGCTCCTTGGTCTCGGCGAATGGGCCATCGATCACCGTGCGCTTGCCGTGCGAGAACCGGACCCGCGCGGCTTTGGTGCTTGGATGCAAGCCGTCGCCACCAACCATGATGCCCGCCTTCACCAGCTCTTCGTTGTACTTGCCCATCTCGGCAAGCATCGCTTCGGACGGCATCACACCGGCTTCGGAGTTCTTCGTGGACTTGACGATGACCATGACGCGCATCTGCATGCTCCTTCGGATGATTCGTGGGGTTGGAGACTTTGCCTTGGGTTTCTGAACCAAGGACGAACCAGCCGCGGCCAAATCGACAGTGGCCTGCGTTTTTTTGAGCTCCCGACGCGTCCGGCTCGAGACCACCGCCGATTCCAGCGAGTTAGACCGGTGATGCCGATGATGAGGGATCTCGTTCTGGGGTGAGCGTTGGACACCTGGATCCGTAACATCGCTGGCATGAGCTCCTCGAAATCTCGCGACGGCAGTGCCGGAGACGTCGACTACGGCGCGTTCGGTGCCGGCTACAACCGCCATCGCCGCCCGGATCCGCGAATCGCCGCGTTCATCGATCGCGGCCTCGGCACGGCTCGCACCGTATTGAACGTTGGCGCGGGCGCCGGCGCCTACGAGCCGACCGACCGCGAGGTGACGGCCGTGGAACCATCGGCGTCGATGCGGTCACAACGGCCACAACACCTCGCCAGCGCGATCGACGCAGTGGCCGAGAACCTGCCGTTCGCCGATCAATCGTTCGACGCGAGCATGGCGTCATTTACGGTGCATCAATGGACCCAGCTCGAAGCGGGTCTCCGCGAGCTGCGGCGCGTAACGCGTGGGCCGGTGGTCGTGCTGACCTGCGACCCCGAGCAACTTGACAGCTTTTGGCTCACGGAATATGCGCCGGAGGTGATCGCGACCGAGACGCGACGCTATCCATCGATCCGCGCGATCACGAGTGTGCTCGGCGGCGATGTAGAGGTCGTCCCTGTACCGATCCCGCTCGACTGTACGGATCGGTTCAACGAGGCGTACTACGGCCGTCCCGAATTGCTGCTCGATCCTGCAGCAAGGCGCGCGTGTTCGGCGTGGAGCTTCGTCGATACTTCGGTGGTCAGCCGATTTGAAGCCCACTTGCGACGCGACTTGGACAGCGGCGCGTGGGGAGCCACGCATGGGCATTTGCGAACGCAACCGCAGCTGCGCGGTTCGCTCAGGTTGATCGTCGGTTCTCCGATCTAGCTGTCATCGCTGGAGGTCGTCGGCGCAAGCGACGTCACCGATCTGGTGATCACGACGTGAGCGACACCACGTCGTCGAGGGTTTCATCATGCGAGAATTTCAGCATCGAGATGTCACCGATCCGGACCTTGTCGCCATCGCGGAGACTTTCGACCTGGACCGGCGTACCGTTGACGAACGTGCCATTGCGCGACTGCAGATCTTCGACGTACGCGTTGCCATCCTTGAGGAACAACCGACAGTGTTTGCGCGACAACGCTTCCTGATCGGAGATCTTGAGATCGGCTTCGGCTCCGCGGCCGAGCACGATCGGATTGATCAGCGCGACGATCTTGCCGGCGAGCGGTCCACCGAGCACGAGCAGATACGTTCGCTCCTCCGGCGATAGGCCCAACTTCTTGGCGTTCGCCGCCATGATGGTCGTGTTGGTCTCCATGTGGAGACCATACCCAGCGAGCCTGGACAGCTGCAATCGCGCACGGCGATCGGTCATCCGATCGCGCGAAACTTGCGTTCAACGCGCCTATGGTCGACGACCCTTCGACGTATTGCGAGCCAGCGCGAGGTTCGCGGCGAGCGTATGGATCGTTTCGTCGTCGAGATGATCCGGAAGGAGCTCGTTGATCACCTGCCCGAGCGCGTCGTAACAGCTCTGCAGCGTGGCGAGCCGCTCGCCTCGCGTCTGGGCGATCGCCTCGATGTTTTGCTCGTACTCCTGCAAGCGTTTGGCCTCTTCGGCGACGGCATCGAGGCGCAGCTCGAGGTCGCGCGCAAGATCCGTGACTTCGGGCGCCCTCGGTCCAGCGCCGACCAGCGCCAGCTCGCCGAGCGCGAAGCGCAGTGATGCTTCGCGGTCGAGGATAGTCTCGCGCAGCGCGTCGCTCTCGTGCTCCAGTGCGTCTTGAACCGCCTCCAACCGCGCAACGATCTGTTCGTGATCGCGCAGAATCGCGACGCCGCCGACCAGCCGAGGATCGGTGACGCCGCGATCGAGTAGCGCTTCGACCAGGCGGCGCAACGTGCCTCGCAGGTTGGCGTAGGGAGTCGCTTGCTGGTGCTCGACAGCGTCCTGACCCGAGAGGCTCGCGAACCGCCTGCGCGGTGTCACCTTCGCCGCGGGGTAGCCCGGAACGTCGCGCATGGCGGCATAGAGCTCCGCCGCGGACTGATAGCGTCGCGAGCGATCCTTCTCGAGGCATCGCAAGATCACCGCCTCGAGCTGCGCTGGGATCGGCTCGCCGCGATGCACGCTCGGAGGATCCGGCGGCTGTGTCGTATGCGCGTAGAGGATCTCGGCCGGGTTACCGCGAAACGGCGCCCCACCCGCGAGCAGCTCGTATCCGATACAGCCGATCGAATACAGATCGGATCGCGGATCATCGCCGACGCCACTCGCGCGCTCGGGCGACATGTACGCGGGCGTGCCCCACAGCTGGCGTTCGCTGGACAGCGCCATGCTCTCCTGATGATCGGGCGCGACGATCTTCGCGATCCCGAAATCGAGGACCTTCAGAAGCTCGTCTTCACCGACGAGGACCAGGTTGTCCGGCTTGAGGTCGCGGTGGACGACGCCGCGTGAATGCGCGTGGTGGACGGCGCGCACCAGTTGATCGAGCACGTGCAGCGCGCGCGGAATCGTGAACCGCGTGGCGCGCTTGCGGTGGAGGTGGAGGCCATCACCTTGCGCGTATTCCATCGATAAGAAGAACCGGTCGTCGGGGAGCTGCCCGAAGTCGTAGAGCGAAACGATGTTTGGGTGGCGTAGCCGATTGACCGCGCGCGCCTCGCGCCGAAACCGGCGCACGAACATCGGATCGCTTGCGAGCAACGGCATCAGGATCTTGACCGCCTCCTTGCGCCCGAGCTTCACGTTGTCGGCGAGGAACACCTCACCCATCGCGCCGTGACCTAGAACAGAAAGGATTCGCCAGCGGTCATGGACGATCGTGCCGATCACGGTCCACGTCGCATCATCAGGAACAGATTGACTCCGGTCGGCTCGGCGTCGACCCACACGCGCGACGGCGACGGCGCGACCTTCGCGACTAGCTCGGCGAGCTGCTCGCGCGAGCGATGGATCAAAAACCACTCCGAGAAGTACTCCATGATCCAGCGCGACGGGTTATGCGCTGCCACGTTGCCGATCGCGAGCAGGCCTTGCGGCGTGAGCGCGGCGTAGAGCATTCCGGCGATCCGGCTGAACCACCGAGCGTCGAGGTAGTCGAATAGTCCCGCGCTGTAGATCAGCTCGCGCTCGCCGAGCGCCTTCGCCAGGCTGTCCTGGTTGAGCATCGCGCGCAGCCGCTCGCGAATGAACACGAGGCGGGCACCGGTCGCGGCGGCGCGTGGCGCGAGCACGCGTTCGCAGTGAGCGATCGCGCGGTCCTCTTGATCGATCAACGCGACTTCGAGTCGCGGGCCGAGCTCGGGCGACTGCTCGAGCAGCGTCTCGATCTCGCGAGCCGGACCGCAGCCGAGGCTCGCGATGCGGACCCTGCGGTCGGGATGTGCGTCGATCGCATCGCGGATCAACTTGCCGATGAACGTGATCCGATTCTTGTTCGCCTGCGCCGCCTGCTCCTGCGTAAAACACAGGTTGAGCGCGCGGCCGAACAGGGTCTCGCCCTCCGCCGGATCGCGATACAGCATGTTCATCATCTCGTAGTCGCCCGCGTAACCGAGTGGCTTCTCGAGTGCGCGACGCAAGAACGGTGATTGAGTGAGGAACTGACCCAAGTGGAGCCGGCAATACGCGCGGTGCTCGACGTGTTCGGCTTCGTTGAATCCGGCGACCAGTTGTGCGAGCTCGCGCTTGGCAACCTCGATGAGCTCGATCATGTCGAGTCCGAGCACGTGGAGGTATTCGGTCTCGGCGTCGCTGCGAGCGCGTCGATCTTCGCCAGCAAGCGCGCGCTCTTCGTCGGCGAGAAACGCATGGGCTGATGCCAACATCGATCGTAGGTCGGCGACCCATGCCTTGAACTCGGGCCCGATACCGACGAACCGCGAGCGCTCGATCACCGCTTCCCACCGGCGCGCAAACTCACGTCGCGCACCCGAGCGATACAGCCGGCCTAGATCGAGACCGCCTTGATCGAGCTCGAGTCCGATCACCAGGCCGTCATCGCGCGGCGTGATCCGGCGAACCAGCGCTTTGCCCTCGTATAGCGCCCCCGCCTCACACGTGATGTGGACGTCGAGCAGGCGATCGCCGACGAGCAGTGCACGTGGCTGACCATCGTTGGTCCCCACCATCACCGACAGCCCGTGCATCGACACATCCTGTGCGACGCCACGGATCATGCCGAGCTCTCCGTGGGTACACGCAACCTCGACCACGCCGAGCTTCAGATCTTCGATCCGAAGTCGGCGCGCTCTCATGAGCTGTGCCCGGTCCGCTAACGCTCCCACGCCATTCATCTCTGCTGACGAATTCTCCTCCTATTCTCGCGACGGGGCAAATAGCCCAGCCATCCGCGAAGGCGCATGGATTGCCTGATCGGACATCCAACGTTCCGCCGATGTCACCAGTTCGCCACCGATGCTCCCGCCGAGCAGGAGACCGTGCCGGCGCCGCGCGATCGCGGCATGGAGGCCAAGATCCACTCCGGCGAGTGCTGTTGCCGCGTCACTGTACAAACCCGCGGCGTTCTTGGTGCCCTCGGCGTCAGCGATACATGCGCGGACAAGACCGCCGAGCGCAGTTGCCCACTCCGCTCGCTCCGATTCCAGGTGGCCTGCATCGCGTCGCGCCGCGGCTAGCAGTGCGCGTGCGTCATTGGGCTTGGTACGCGCCATCGCCAGTGCGCAGCGTGCGCGCAGGAAGCTCATCTCGATCCGGATGATCTGCAACCGCATCAGGTGCGCCTTCTTCATCACCGGCCACGATTGGTTGACCCGAGTCCACGCAGCCTCGGCGTTGCCGGTATACAGCTCGTTCTGCGCGAGCGCGTGGACCACGTAGTACTGTGGCAGTTGAAACGTCCGGGGGACCCATTGGTTGGCTGCATGATCGAGCTGATGGCGAGCCTCGTCGGGTCGGTCGGCCGCGAGCCACACCGTGTTGGTATGCGACGTTCGCAGGTTGGTGGCGTCGTAGCGATCCTCGCGCGCGTCCGCGTCCTTGATCAGCACGGGCAGGCTCTCGGCGACGTCTCGGTAGGCGCCGAGGTAGTGCGCCGCCCACAGCGAGAACACTTGAGCGCTGGCGACCTCCCACGCCACGCCGCGACACCGGCCGCGGTAGATCGATACTGCTTCGTCGGCAAGTTGACGCGCCTGAGCGAACCTACCCTCGAGGTACGCGGACGCGCCTGCCGCCCACGCCGCCAAGCCGAGCGCGTGTGGATCGTCGATCTGCTCCGCGAGCGTGCGCGCGATTCCGACCAGCCGGTCGGTGCGTGTCCTGCCGTGCGTACCGTTACCCGCTGCGTTGAACGCGGCCTCGAGGGCAATGCCGCGCGCGATGCGATACGGCTCGCCCGCCTCGAGCGCCGCGAGCAACTGGCGGGTCTGGAGATCTGCGCCGCGGATCGTGTCGACGGTAGACAGCGCGAGCGCGATCGCGAATCCAGTATCGATGCGCGCGAGCTCGGTCGGCGACACCGAGCTGACATCGCGCGGCTTGAATCGGAGGCCACGCAGGCGCAGCCGGGCGCGACTCACGACCAGCCGCGCAAGTGCCGAGCCCGCGGACTCGGCGAGCGGCATGTCGATCGCAGCCTGGACGGTCTTGAACAGCGCGAACGCCTCGTCGAAGTGGCCGGCGCGCAGCAGCTGCTCGGCGGCGCGCTGGCGATAGATCATCGCGTCGGCGGCTGGCGCACCGTCGGTAGCGGCCACGAACATCGCGGCAGCTTCGACGCCATGGCCGGCATGCACGAGCGCCTCGGCGAGCTTGATGCGCAACTTCGGTGCTTCGACGGATGTGCCGAGCTCGAGCGCGATCCGGTAGAACGTGACCGCTCGATCGAACGCGAACGCCGCATCTGCCTTTTCGGCGGCGACCGCTGCGCTATGCGCCGCCTTCGCGCGATCACCCGCACCGCGCCAGTGAGTCGTGAGTGCCTCTGGATCGGCCTGCCCGACCATCTCGAGCGCGACCGCGATTCGACGATGGAGCGCCGAGACGTCGCCGGACAGCCGCGCGAGGACGGCGGCGCGAATTCGCGTGTGATACGGCGCGACGATGTCCGTGGCGCGGACACCAGTCGTCCGCACGAGGTGAGCGACGCGCAGGACAGCGAGCTGTTTCGCGAACGTGTCGAGCGGCAGCCCCGCTGCGGCGGCCACCGTCTGCTGCGCGAGCTTGCCATCGGCGAGGCAGACGAGCTGTAAGATGTGACGCGCACCCGCCTCGAGCTGGCTGATGCGCTCCCATACGACGTCCTCGAGTTGCAGCGTGCGTTGCTTCGGGGCACCCATCGTGCACGCGTGGCGGATCAACTCGTGAATGAACAGGGGGTGGCCCGCCGCCTCGTCCGCGACTAGATGCGCCTTGATCCCGGGTGGCACGCCGGCCTGACCGACCAACGCGAGGGCGAGCTCGCGGCCCTCCGATGGTGAAAGTCGATCGAGCGCGATCGGTTGACCGATGCCGAGCACAGCTACCAGCGCGTCCGCCTGTTCGGCCGTGTGCACGGTCGCGACGAGGAATACCGCTGGCGAGTCGGGCTCGCGCAGGATATGGGACAGTAGCGTGAGGCTGTCGGCATCGGCCCATTGCATGTCGTCGATGACGATGACGGTGGGCCGGCGATCGGTGAGCCGCTGGAACAACTCGCGCAGCGCCTCGAACAACTGACCGCGTTGCTCGCGAGGTTCGCGCGGCTCGTCGACGAGTCGCGGCGCTTCGACGACGACTTCGATCCTGCGCAGCACCGGGAACACGTGCGCGAGCAGTGCAGCCTTGCGCGGCAACAACGCTGCCGCCTCGGCCTTCGGTAACCGCTGCAAGAACCGACTGAGCGCATCGATGATCCCGTCGACCGCTTTAAACGGCACGGACTCGCGCTCGTAGCACGTGCCCTGAAACACCACGACGGATGCATCTTGCTTGGTCACGCGCTGGACGACCTCGCGCACGAGCGCGCTCTTTCCGACGCCGGACTCGCCGTGAACCGCGACGAACCGCGCACCTTTGCGCGACTGGGCGAAGACGTTCTCGAGCTGCTCGAGCTCGCGTTCGCGACCGACGAACAGCGAGCTGTGTGAAGCCGAGCCGGGGATCGAGACCGACACCCTGCGCTGCTGATCGATCGTCGCACCGAGTCGGCGAAGCACTTGCGGGCCGCTCGGTCGCTCGCTCGGATTGAACCGCAGCAAGTCCACGCACAACGCGTCGAGGTCCTCCGACGTTGCCGGGTTGATCGAGCGCGGCGATGGCGGTGCGACGTGCTGTTTGTTCATCAGCACCTCCATCGGTGTACCGGTGAACGGCAGCTTGCCGGTCAGTGCCTCGAACAGCACCACACCCATCGCGTACCAGTCCGCGGGAGGTCCAGGTTGGCGCCCGGCGGCTTGTTCGGGCGCCATGTAGTGAATCGTGCCGACGACGTCGACCAACTCCTTGTGGTCGCGCTCGCCGATGTCGGTTGCGAGCCCAAAATCGAGGAGCACGACCCGACCATCGTTGGTCACCAGGACATTCGACGGCTTGATATCGCAGTGCACCTTCTGGGCGGTGTGGAGTGCGACCAGGCCCTCGGCGAGCTGAATCGCCGCTTCGCGAAGCCGGAGCTCGTAGACCCGTCCCGACTGGGTGCTGTCGAACACCTGACTTCCGCCAGCGGTTCCGGTGTGCACGTAGTCGATGATGTTCACGCCATCGACGAGCTCCATCGAGAAGAACCAATCGGCTCCGTCGGAGAACAGCTCACCCATGCTCACTAGGTTGGGGTGCTGCAGATCCTGAAAATCGCGAAACTCCTTCTTGAACCGGAGCAACGATTCCCCCGTCATCGAGTGCAGCGTCTTGAGCGCGAGCCGAGTCTTGCGCTCGGTGTCGAACGCCTCGTAGACGCGTCCCATCCCGCCGGCCCCGATGCAGCGCACTACTTGAAAACGCGATGTCCCCCGAAAGCTCTCGGCCCCAGGCATCCCCATCTGATTCCACATTAACATGGCGGAAATCCCGACCTCCGTCGCTGCGGCGCCTGATCTCGCGTGCGCTAGCGCTCGGTACTGCTCGTCCGAACGCCGGACGTCACGTCGACAGCCCGTCGGCACCGGTGCGACTAGCGTCTCTAACCGACCGGTGACCGTGGCGCCTACAGCAGTTACCCTCGGAACATTCAAGCGAAACACCTCGATGCCCCGCGCCACCGCAACGCGTCGGACCCCTCGCGAGTCTGAACGAGGGTTCAGCGGCACGCCGCCCCCGCCCCCACCCAAGGTCATCGCCCTAAAACGAGCGGCGAGGGTGCTTTCGATGAATCCCAGCAGCCGGGTCGTGAGGTTGACCGCCGAGCAGAAGCTCCGCGTTTACCACGCCGCAACGGCGCGTTCGCGCTAGCGAACACGTGGTCGGCGCGGCTCGCGCCGATCGAAAAGCGGCTACGCGACGGTGTCGGAAGGCCCGCGGATCTGGACGTTGGCAAACCGCGCGAGCCA
>JBFXAI010000077.1:0-10376 GCA_050184455.1 Kofleriaceae bacterium
CACGGTCTACACCGGTGTCGGTCTCAACTCGGACATTCAGAAGGGCTTGTTCGATCGGTTTCGCTCGCTGCCGATGTGGCAGCCCGCGCCGATCCTCGGGGCACTGGTGGGCGATCTGTTCCGCTATTCGGTCGCGTCGATGCTGATCATCGTGCTCGGCGTGATTCTCGGATTCCGACCGGACGGTGGTGTGATCGGCGTCGTGTTGGCGTTCGGCCTGGTGTTGGTGTTCGCGTTCGCGCTGTCCTGGATCTGGATCATCATCGGCATGAAGGTGAAGACGCCGGAGTCGGTGATGACCACGAGCTTCGTGTTTCTGATGCCGCTGACGTTCGCGAGCAACATCTTCGTCGGTCTCGAGACCATGCCCCATTGGCTGCAGTTGGCGGTCGGCCGCAACCCGGTGACCCTGCTCGCCAACGCCTCGCGTGGTCTCATGCATGGCCAACCGGTCGGCTCGGACGTGTTCTGGGTCCTGGTGTCCTCTGCCGCGATCGTCGCGGTCGCCGCGCCGATCGCGTTGCGGATGTATCACCAGGAGCGCTGACGGCTGACTGACCGAGCCGGGCGGCGACCTCGATGCCATCGAGCACCACCGTGAACGTGGCGTTGCCAGGGCGGTCGTTGGCGGCGCCACCAGCGGATTCTGAAGGTGGAACGGTCGCGACGCGAAGATCACAACGTTCGCGTCATGAAGATCGAGAACGGATCCTCGACGTAGCCGTCGAACGACCGCAGCGGACGAAGCCGGCTGATTCATAGAGCGCGCCTTTGCCCAGGAACGCGTCGGTGACCCGCATCGACTTGATCTCGCCATGCGCGGGATCGAGTTGTTTGACCGCGCTCATGCCGGCGAGCGCGTCGCCCGACCACGCGGACCAAACGGTCACCGATGGATGCCGCAGCTTGGCAGATCGAATGCGTGCACGCTGTCCGGGGGCGAATGCTCGTGCATGCTGCGTAGATGACCGGCGACGACCGCGCGGATCGCCTCACCGGAGAGATCGTCGAGGTGAAACCGCAGCATGGCGTCATCGCTACCACAGGTGTCACTACTTGTCGGCGCGCATGCTCCAGTGGTCGCGCGTTAGACCGCCTCACGGTTTGCTGCCGAACACTGCCGTGAGCGCGGCGGCGTGATTTGCGATCATGAGGCATGCGTCCACTGCTGCTTCTGGTCATGTCCTCCGCCGCATGCATGGGCACGTCATCGCAGACGATTCATCAACGCGGTCTCGTGCCACGGGCTCGACCGTCGACCTATGACGGGCAGCCGATCAATGGGCGGGTGCGGCTCGAGGGCTATGCCGAGACGACCATCACCAAACCCGAGCCAAGCATCAATCCCGACAACGGTGGTGTGATCGCGCGCCATCAGTTTGGCGGCGCCGTGCGGTTCTCGAGAAACAGTCGCACCGACCTGGGATTCACGTTCGACGCGGCGCGCTCGGAGGGTGCGGTGGCGGCCGGTCAAGGCGAGGTGACGCCGCCGCGCAAGTCCACGACGTTTGGCGTCGGCGTCGCGATTCGCCGTGCGGTGCCGATGTCGCCGGAGTGGAACCTCGGCCTCTCGGGCAGCCTGATGACGTGGACAGTGAACCTGCGAGAAGACACCGGCGTCGCCGAAGACAGCGCGCAGGCGGCGGAGTTGTCGTTCTCGGCCGTGCCCAGTTACCGCACGGGATCTGTGGTGCTGTTCGGCGGTCTGACGCTCGCAACCGAGGTGTACGTACCGGAGTCCTACGTGAAGACCACGACCAATGGCGACTCAGAGGACTCGAAGGATCCCGCGAGCGCGAGCGTCGGCGTGGCGATCTTGTCCGCTGGCGCGCGTGTCGACGTATCGCAGGGGGCGTGGTTGTCGCTTCGGTTGGCGCACTCGATGGGCAGCCAGGGTGACGAAGTGCCGATGGTCGACGCCGCGCTCGGTGTCGATATTCAGTAGGCAGGCCGGGCGACCAGGCACGGTCAGCGTCTGCGTGACCTCGTGGGCGTGCGCGACGAGCGCTTGCGAGATGCAGGTTTTGTGGCCGCCTGCGCTTCAGAAAGAAGCTGGCGAGGTTGCCGCGATACGTCAGCGTTGGCGCCTGCCACTTGATGCATTCCCCGATCCGCGAATCGGCTCCCAGGATGATCGTTCGAAGCTCGATGAACGACGGCTTTCATCGGGTTGCCGTAGTTTCGCGAGCCAGGCGTCTACGTCCTTGCTGCGGTTCATCGGCCTGGTTTCCTCCGCTTCCGGTGTTTCGGCTTGGTCTGGAGCGTGGCGACGAACGAGACCGCACGGTCGACCCATTTTTTGATCGCGCTCGCGGTCTTGATCCCACCGGGGCCCACGAACACGTAACCGTTCATCGGACGGCCAGTGAAGTCCATCGGACGGACGTGTGGCTCCGACAGCGCTGACTCATGACGTTCGGGTCCGATCCTCACCATGAGGTCGTCGCTCGCGATCCCGCAGAACATCTTTCCGTCGAGAAGAAACGCGATCCCGCCGAACATCTTCCTTTCGGTGACATCGCGCCGCGGACCCACGGCCTGCCGGATCCGGTCTGCCAGTCGTTCGTCGTACGCCATTGGCGAGCGCGCTACATCCCCGGGATCGACATGATCTCGATGACCTCGATCGTGCTGTCGGGCATCATGAAGTGCGGGTGCTCCTTCAGCGAGGCCGCCAGCGCCTCCTTGGACTCCGCTTGCATGATCGAGTAGCCGCCGAGGTCGTTGACCACTGGATCAACGCCGCCGGTCTTGGCGACGCGCACCGACTTACCCAGCGGCGCACCCATGTCGACCATCGACGACGCGGCCTTGTTTCCCCAGGTCATCCACGCGTCCATGCCCGCCTTCTGCTGATCGGGCGTGGCTTTCATCGCTTGCTGGAACGCTGCGGTCGACGCCTTGTAGAGCACGAGAAATTTCTTCATGACCTAGGCCGTACAGCGACCGCGCGGCGCACACAACCGGGAGCGGACACAACCGCAGCCCATCGAGCTGCGACGACCTGCGACAGCTCACTGAACGCTGAGCTGCATCGTGGTGTCGATCGCGAGCAGCCGGACCTTTACCGCATAGTCACCTGCCGTGATCGCCTGGACGACGAGGGCTGTCGCATACGCGATCAGATTGCTGGTGCCAGGCTCGAGCTGACTCATCAGCTCGCTCGGAACGTTTCCAGCTCCGAGCTCGGCAGGAAACTCGCAACGTATCGTGCGCACGTAGATCGAGGGGTACGGCGCGTCGGGCACACTCGTTTGCGACAGGTTGACGTAGGCCAGCCCCTGGGTTGCGCTCCACGAAAACGCCAATGGTTGGCTGCGGTCGACCGTGGCGTTGTTCTGGGGCGCGGTCACATCGAGCGGCGTGGGCATGATCAACGCGGCCCCGAAGCCGCCCACCGCGGCACCGGCGCTCGAGACCGACACTGACGTCCCCGGAGGAATCGGCGGAACTGCCGCGGATGGCGTGTAGCGAGCGAGCTCATCGGGGACCAGCGTGACGCTGCCACTGCCGATCGTGAACGCGATGTTTCCCGCCGACGTCGCGATCAGACCGGCGTTGCTATCGCAGACTGCGAGGCTGCAGCGACCCGCGTAGGTCCACGTGCAGCCAGGGCCGTCCACTGGCTCCTCATAGAAGCCCGCTTGTGCTTGCGAGTTCCCGCTCGTGAAGTGGACAGCTTGAACCGTTCCGAGCCGCGTGGTGTTCGGTGGCACGATCACCGGCATGCTATCGAGCGCGCTATCGAGCGCAGCATCAGCGGGATCGGAGCCGCCACCTCCGTTGCCGCCGCATCCCCCGACCGTCAATGCGCCCACCACCAGTGCTCGCGTTCGCATGAGCTCCAGTATCCTCCGGTCGCGCGTGCGGCTCGCGGGCGATCGGTCGCAATCGCGATCGCACCACGACGTACATCGGATCACAGCGATCCATCCCCGACGACCTCGCGATCGGCGAGGTGCGCGGCGATCACGGCGCCGTCGGAGGCGATGCATCACGATCGGCGAGGTGCGCGGCCACAACGGCGCCGTCGGATCACGATGCATCACGATCGGCGAGGTGCGCCGCTAGGAGCGTCGGAGGCGATGCATCACGATCGGCGAGGTGCGCGGTCGCTAGGGGGCATCGGACGGTGATGCATCACGATCGGCGAGGTGCGCGGCCGCTAGGGGGCATCGAACGCGCCGCGGCATACGCCGCCGCTGGCACTGCGGACCAGGCCGTCGAAATCGTGCATGGCCTCGGAACGCACCTGACCGGTTCCGTTCGCAGCATTGCTCGTGCTGAGATGGTAGTTGCCGTTGGCCGCGTCGACGAACAAGCTCGCCGACGTGGCGGCGACCGTGTTCGGCTCGCGAGTGCTCGTGCGATAGGACGCGATCGGCGTCACCGAGCCGTTGAACATCACGCGCTCGATGATGTTGTAGTCACTGTCGAGCAGCGACGCGTCGGCGGACCTGACATCGAGCCCGCCCTTGCTGGTGCTCGCGTGAAGCATGATGTTGTCTCGCATCATGTTCGGGCCTGACGATGCGATGAACTGGATCCCGCTGCGGCCGTTGCTCGGCATGACCACCGTGTTTCCGATCAACGTCATGCCCTTCGGCCCGCCGGATCCATCCTCGCGGAAGTTCGCGATGCCGGTGTTGGTGTTCGCGTAGATCAAGTTGTTTCGGACGAGCGAGTCTTGAACGCCGTCGAAGTTGAGCGCGCCACCGCCACCCGCGCCGTTGTTGTAGATCCGATTGCGCTCGATACAGTTGCCGCTCGAGATGCCATCGACGACCCCTGGGTAGCTACCTGAGTCGTCGATGCTGCCGTCGGCGTTGATCTGGATCCCCGACATCTTGTTGTGATGAACGAGGTTGGCGCGGATCAGATGGCGATCGCCGCTATTGGATACGTAGAGACCGTGCTGCCCGGTGCTGCCCGAGAACTCGTTGTGAATGAACGAGCAGTCGTCGCAAAAGCCGCCGAGCAGGCCCCAGGTTCCGTTGTTGGCGTAGACGCCATTCTGAATCGTCACGAACTCGCTCTCGAACAAGCCGATCGCAGCGCGCGGCGCGCCCGCCGCGTTGAGCCCGTCGATCACGAGGTGTGAAACGTCGTAGAGGTAGATCGAGTACCGACCACTGGTCGTATTGGGACCGGGCGCGATGTTGGCGGCGTGGCCGGTCGCGAACAGCACGATCGGCTTGGCCGCCGCTGCGTGGAGTCCGTCGATGCTGAACCGTTGGTACGTTCCGTCGTCGATCAACACGACATCACCGGCGTGTACGAGCGTGAGTGCTCGCGTGATCTCCCGGCACGGTTGGCTCGTCGTGCATGGGGCGGATGCACCGCCGTTGGGTGACACGCGATAAGTCGCGCCGGTCGCGGTCGGTGGTGTGCGCGTCGCGCGCGGGCCGGGTGGCAACGATGGTTCGGGGTCGACGCCGCACAGCGTCTGGATCACCGCATTGTCGACGGTGATGTTCGCTGCCGCCGAGGTCGTGGCATTCCCCGCCGCGTCTCTGGCGCGCGCGGTGACGCTGTGAGCGCCGTTGCCGATCGTCCTGGTATCGAAGCTGATCGAGTACGGCGACGAGGTGTCCTCACTTCCAACCGGATTGCCGTCGATCCTAAACTGCACCCCGGCGACACTGACGTTGTCGGACGCCGACGCCGAAACCGTGATGACGCCCGAGGTGGCCGTCCCACTTGCGGGGGCTGTTATCGCCACACTCGGCGCTGTGGTATCGCCGGTGCCACTGCCACTGCCACTGCCACTGCCACTGCCACTGCCACTGCCACTGCCGCCGTCCGCCTGCACCGTGATCGCGCAGATCGATAGCGTGCCCGCGCCATCGACTCGAGACGCCGCGCTGTCGAGTGACCCGACGTTTGCCTGTTCGCTACGAAACGCGAACTGCGACGCGATGGTTTGCTCGGCGCCGCCGCCCTGGCGCACGAACACCGAGTACTTGTGCGCGCTGACGTCCACCACGATGCGTACGTGGTAGGTCGTCCCCGGAGTATAGGAGACCGCCTTGGCGGCAGCGTAGGTGTTCCCGTTTCTCGCGTCGATGCGGCCGGAGGCGTTGAATCGCACGATCGTCGCCAAGCTCGTCCACGTGCTCGCCGGTCCGCGCGACAGGCCGAACGCGCTATCGCTCGCTGCGGCGGATGGTGTCGCATCGAGCTCGATCGTGAACGTCGACGCTTGCGATGTGATCGGGCTATTGACCCATGCGCCACCTGCGGTTGCCGACGAACACGCTGTTGCGAGCGCAAGCTCGGACTCGACGGCGGCGTCAGGCCCACCGGGGTCGAGCTCATCTGTCGATGCTGTACAGGCAGCCAGTGATGCGAGCGCTACGCAGAATGACGATCGGACCCAGATGTTCATTGATGTTCCTCGTGCAGGTGAGAAATCACTCACGTGTTGATCGAGATCGCGGACGCACGGAGGGCGTCACGCAATCGAGTGAGCTCACCCGTGCGCTGTACTCCCCTGTGGTGAATCGGGTGTCACGACGGCGGAGTGACGAGTCCGCAATCGTGATGCCCCTAGAGATTCCGCGCCGCCAATGCGACGCCTCTCGTCTGTGATCCCTCAGACTCGAGGGTGTTCAGGATACGTAGAGTCGGTTATCGCGCAATGAAAAATTTCTCTAAATGCACTCGAGACTGCTCGCGATAAGCGCGATTACAACGATCGACTGTCTAGAACGCAGAAACCGCGCATCAGCCGCGCGGTCGTGACGAGCGCCGCATTCGACTGGCGCGATATCGACGGCGCTGGTCGAGCAGACGCGTTACGTGGCCGGCGGCGAGCTGAGATCCGAGGACGCCCCAGAGGACGACGACGAGCTCGGAGGCAATCCATCGTTCCGGTTGCGCCCGCGGAGCCACTTGAACAGCGCGCCGAAGCCAATGACGATGAACACGCCGAGCTTCTTGAGCAGCACCAAGAGCTTTGCGAATAGCCCCATCTTCGAAGCGGCCGCTACGCCCGCGCCACCGAGGACGAGAGTCTTCAGCCCGGCGCCCGAGCTCGGATCGCCTGGACGATAGTCCTGATAGCGCGATCCTGATTTGAACCGCAGCGCATCGAGCAGCTTGGCCACCTCTCGCTTCGATGCCTCGATCCGGCTCGGCGCGTCGATCAGATTGAACGACAGGTAACCCGAGCGTCCCAAGATGCGCGTGAAGTGGTTGATGAACTGTTCTCCGGTTTCATCGTGTCCCGCGAGACCCCACACCAGGTGATGACTCGCCCGCTCGTAGCGAGGGTCCTCGCTCCAGCGATCCACGATCAAGCCAGGTAGCCCGAGCTGCTTGCGCCGCGCGTTCTGAAGCCGAGCGCCCTCGCGATACGACGCGATCATTTCGTCTGCATCGAGCTCATCAGCATCCGCGTCGCTGATGTAGCCCAGGTCTCCGTCGTATTCGATCACGACCATCCATGTGCTCGACGTGGTCGTGAGAATCGCGAGGACAGCTTCTGGATCGCCACCGTCCTGACGAATCATGTCCTGCGCTTCTGCTCGCTCGAGCAGCATGATCCCATCGGGGAGATCGATCTCGGAGCTGTGGCCGAGGTCGACGAGCCGTGGACCCATGATGTGCTCGGGCCATTCGAGCTGTTGGTCGGCCGACGGGAGTTGAGCGTCATCGAGGTCGTGGTCGGTCTGCCCTGTGGTCTCTGCGGCCTGGTCTGCAGGCATCGCTTCGCGCTGGTTGGGATGCTCCGAGCTGCCGCCAGCGATCGCTACCGAGGACCAGGCCAGGGCTGCCAAAACACCACACGTCGCCAAGCTATTCATCGCGAGCTCCTCACGGTTGCCGCGCACCCAGCAGATCACGTGCCACGAACCGGGTGCAGCAAGCCGTGGAAAACCCGTTGTTCCAACGCCAGCTGTGAACGCGAAATCACTCGAGCGCTAACTGCCAGGGGCCTTGCGAGCGAGGCGGTTCGTGACCTCGACTTCGACCCACGGAGGCCTGACACATGTCGCGGACCACCCGAATCGTGAGCGTGATCGCCCACAACCCGGCGAGCGCTGACTGATCGAGTCGCCAGTGGCGAGTCCGGTTGGCGCGTAACCGCGCTGACGTCCACGGGTTAGCGGCGCGCGCCAACGGCATCGAGATTGCTGAACGCGCGGTGAATGGAGATGCTCCGATGAAGCCACTCTCGTCTCTGCTAGCCAGCGTTGCGCTCGCCACGACCGCGCTGCCGTCGTGCACCGACGACTCGTCTGATTTGTATGACGGCGAAGCGGTCAAATCGGAGGACGGCAAGGCCGACGCGAGCGCGTTAGCGGTATTCGTCGACTTCGAGTTTTCGGGCAAGCTGGTCACCAACTATTCGTTTAACAGCCAGCAGACCATCGAGAGCCAGCTGCTCTACACGGTGGGTCAGCTCAACGGCGCCGTCGCGGTTGGCCGGATCGATTCGGCGGTGCTGTCCAACATCCAGCGAACGTATCTGCCTGGTGGGAAGCTGCAGATCTCCTACAACGCCAAGCTCCCGGTTGCATGGGGCCGTCGCGCGAGCGTTCCCGCGACCTTTGATCTCAAGCTTCCGCTCGACGTGTCGAGCGTTGGCAAGACTGCGTTCGCGAACAAGTACTGGGCCAAGTGCGTCGATTTCACCGCACACGGTCTCGACGCCGGCGCGATGTTCTATCACTTCCGACCGCAGAACACGGGGTGCGTCCTCGATGCGGCCGACATCGTCACCACGACCGCGACGGTGACGCCGAGCCCGGTCCAGACCACCGGCAAGTTTCCCGAATACGACAAGGTCTGGGAGGACGGCGTGTTCAACGTCGTCGCGATGTTCGGCAAGTACAACGACGGCGCGCTCGCCAATGACCCCGGCATCACCGCGTACGACGAGTTCGTACGCCAGGTGAAGCTGGAGCTCGCGGAGCTCCCCACCACCACGATTCCGGCATCGATCCCCACGGGCCCCGGTGTTGCCTATCCCGATCTCGAGTTCAACGCGACGCTCCCCGACGGCAAGAAACTTCGCATCGTCGCGATGCTCACCGATGACGTGAGCACCGGCCTGATGCAGCCAGAGTTTCGCGCGCGCTACAACGCGCTCTCGAGCCGCGCCGATCTGATCGCATATAACGGCCACGCCGGTCTCGGCTCGCACGTGCAGGCGCTCGCGAAGGCCGGCGCCTGGGTGACTGGCCAATACGTGGTGGTGTACATGAACGGCTGCGACACCTTCGCCTACATCGACGATGCGCTGTTCACGGCGCACAAGCAGATCAACTCCGACGACACGACCGGCTACAAGTACATCGACATCGTGAACAACGCGATGCCTGCTGACTTCGCATCGATGCCGCAGGCGACGATGGCGATGATCCGCGGCTTGCTCGATTTCAATGCGCCGCGGACCTACGAGCAGCTGTTCAACAACATCGATCGCGTTCAGATCGCGCTCGTCGTCGGCGAGCAGGACAATCTCTACACCCCGGGCCCCAGTGGGCCGGTCGAAGCGTGGGACGGGGTCAACGTTCACGAGGCGATCGCCAAGAACCAAGAGAAGCGTTGGTCGACGCCGATCATCGAGGCGGGGCGCTACCAGTTCGCGATGACTGGGACCAACGACGCCGACCTCTACGTGCGCGTCGGGAGCGAGCCAACCCTCGCCAAGTTCGATTGTCGCCCCTACAAGGTCGGCTCCAACGAGACCTGCGAGATCAACCTGGCGCGGCCTGGCAAGATCTTCGTGATGGCGCGCGGATACTCGCCGCTCGGGTCGGGTATCGATCTGATCGGCAAGAAGCTCTAGCGCTGCCGCAATAGGTTGCGCTCGGACAGCGACAACACATCGAGCATCTGATCGAGCACCGCCTCGTGCGCGGGATGGCTCACCGATAGCGTGAGGTCCTTCGCGAACAGCGCGACGAGATACCGAAGCCGGGCGCGCGAGTCCGTAGCGAGCGCGCCGTAGTCGAGGTGGCCGATGTTGACCTCCCAGCCGGTCGGCGAAAGCCGGCTGCGCCACGCGCGCGCCGAGTCCTCGACGAGGATGGGCTCTGGGATCCCGGCGCCGATGCGGCCGGCGGTTGGTGGATCGACGACCTCGATGAGGATCTTGATCATGCGCGCAGCACGTCGCGCCACGTCGGCGTTGCTTCCGACGGTGATCGTGCGCGCGGCACGTCGCGCCACGTCGGTGCTGCTTCCGATGGTGATCGTGCGCGCAGCACGTCGTGCCACGTCGGCGCTGCTTCCGATGGTGATCGTGCGCGCAGCACGTCGCGCCACGTCGGCGCTGCTTTCCGAGGAGGGACCCCGGGCTGCGCCGCTTGCTTGGTCTCCCGGGAGACCCACGGCTCCGGTGGAGATCGCCCACTCGCGCAAGC
>JBFXAI010000078.1:0-9330 GCA_050184455.1 Kofleriaceae bacterium
GCCGGCGCTATGCTCACCGCGAGGTATGACGGCTCGTCGTCGACGGTGGCGAGAAGCGAGCTCGCCGGCGCTATGCTCACCGCGAGGAATGACTGCTCGTCGTCGACGGTAGTAGCGGCTTTCGCTCTCACCGCCGCACTCGGTCCAGACGTCTCGGTCTCGATGCCGAGCTTGGAGACGGTGGCGAGCAGCGATCACAGTGACATGCTGCGATCACGAAGCCTGCCGGCGCAACGCTCGCCGCGAACAGATGGTCTGTCACCAGCACATGTGGAATGACTGCTCGTCGTCGACGGTGGTAGCTGCTTTTGCTTCACCGCCGCAGGCACTGTAGATCGCCTCGGCTTCGCTGCCGAGCTTGGCGACGGTGGCGAACAGTGATTCTTCATTCAATACGCCATCGAATCGCGTGCGATAGATCGCGGTCTCGTCCCAGGTAGTCGTGTTGAGCGCCGCGTATTGGCGCCATCGCGGCATTCCGCGGGACACCGCGATCGCCTCCTTGGCGGCTTTCTGGCACTCCGATGCCTTGCCGGCTGCCTGTAGCCAGCGGGCCTCGGCGAGCCGGTAATGCACGACGTTTATGCCGCGCGCTGCCGCGTTGCCGGTTGCCTCGCATACAAAGCGTCCTGTGGAACCGCAGCCATCCAGCCCGCGCCGCATCGATCTCGTGTGGTGCACCATCGTCACGCAGCGCAGCCGCTGTTTGGTCAATGGGTGCGAGTAGGTTCGCCACGCACCAGCGATGGTCACGACATCACCGGTGCCGAGCTTGATACCCGCCGCGTCGACGAACGCCGCGACCGCCTCCGCTTGCCACGTCGTTTTCTTGTGCGGCTTTGGAAACCGGCCGGGTGCTGGAGTGATGAAAAGCGACCGTTGCGCGATCTCGTCGGCGAGCACGAACGACCCAACGTCATCGCTGCCCGGTTTCTGACATACGAGATGCTTGATCTGAACCGGACCGCGTTGGGCAGTGCCTGCGCGTGGATCGGCGGGCTCGGTCGGATAACACGATGGCAGGCAGCGCTCGTGCCCTTTGCTCGGCTGAGGTTCGGTGCACGTCGCCGCCAATGCCTCCTGTTGCTCGGCCTCGATCTTGTGGTGCTCGACCGCGAGCTTGTTCCGTTCCGCTTGCGACACAGCGCGCGACTCCCCTTCCACGTTCGTCGTCTGCGAGGCCGACGCCCGGGCCGCTCCCCCTCCACAACCGGCGAGCGCGATACATGCAGCTAGCACGATCCGGCCAACGCCGAGACATGACCTCATCCGCGAACCCTATCACCCGCGACCACGGCCATGGCCCCCCCGACCTAGGGTGCGTCGCTTGCGTCGCTTGGTGATCACCTCAAAGACGGCCAGCAGCGCGCGCCACTCGACTCGGATGATCGAACCCGCCTCGAACGATTTACTCGTTTAGCCACGCCGCGACGGCGCGTTCGCGCTAGCGAACACGCTCTCGGCGCGGCTCCACGCCGTTCACTAGAACCCGGTTAGAAGTCGCCTGAAGGGCCGCGGATCTGCACGTTGGCGAATCGCGCGAGCCAGTACGTGCCCGGCGGAAATTTGGCCGGCAATCCAGCGAGCCACAGAGCTCGAGCCGCTTGGTATTCGGTCAACCACGCGGCGTTGTATTGAAGTCGCTCGATGCGTCGCCACTTGTTGCGCGACGCAACACGGGGGCTGATGTCACGGTGCGAACGGCAGCTCATTGCGGTGTCCCGCCACGACTGCCGCATCACCCGCCGGCGGCCAAGGACCGGTCGTGTTCGTGTGCGCGCGCATTCTGCCTCCTCGGCCGCGATTCGTCGGCGCAGCTCGGCAATCACCTCGTCCGGGTCTCCTAGCTCGGGCGGAATCGTCGGCGCGTACTCCACGACCGCCGGCATCGATCCATCTGTGCTAAAGAACCGCGGTCGCGTCGCACGCAGCGTTCGCTTGTTGAGTAACGCCTGCACGAATTTGGGTCCCGGCCATTGGTGCACCTTCTCGACCAGTCCGGCCTTCACTGGATTCATCGCGATGTACACCAGCTGACTGATCCATGCCTCGCGGTCCAAGGGCTCGACGACCGACGTCTGCTCGCTCGCCCACAGGTTCTCCCACCGACCCCGTTGCAAGTTCACACATTTGGCGAGATGAGCGTGGAACCGTTGATAGAACTCGACACGGTTGCCGTCGCGGTCGAACGTCGATTCGTGCGCGTGGTTCGACATCATCGTCGCGTTGACCACCTGCACGTTGAACTTCAACGCTGCCTCGATAAGACAGTAGAGAAACGCGTTGTTGGTATCCGCATCCGGCCGCAACAAGAACTGCTGTTGCGTGCATCCACGCGTCACCATCGCGCTCGTATTCGGCAGAACCGGCCGTGCTCGGGTCATCATGAGCGCTACAGCAAGTCCGCAGCCACCATCGCCCCGTAACAATCTCGAGCCTTACAGCGCTTCACGTCCGAAGACCGGACGTCTTGTCCGGAGGAGGACCGGACGCCGTACACGGCCACCGGGCGCGGTGCGCTTCGGACAAATCTCGGACACGGTAGGCCAACGTTATCGGGTGATGTCTTCACCCTGGGTGAGGGGGCAAAGGGGGCAAGGGGCAGCTAACGATCGTGGGCGGTTACGTGTCGAACCTACAACCGTCGACATCGGCTGCAACCGGCGCGAGGAAGTCTCGAACACGGATCGTGCGGTGTTATGCTCGGCAATCTGGGCATTCGTGGGCCTCCATGGATAGTCAACCGCAGTTCGAAGATCCGCTGATCGGCCAGGTGGTGGGCGGCATGTATCAGATCGTGCGGCGGATCGGCATGGGCGGCATGGGCGCGGTCTACGAAGCGAAGCACATCCGACTGCCAAAGCGGTTCGCGATCAAGCACCTGAAGAAACACCACACGCGGGATTCGGTGGCGATGGCGCGGTTCCAGCGCGAAGCGGAGATCGCGAGCAGCTTGGGCAATCGTCACATCGCCGAGGTGTTCGATTTCAACGTGATGCCCGACGGCTCACCGTATATGGTGATGGAGCTGCTCGAGGGAGAGGACCTGCGCAGCCGGCTCCGGCGCGGCCCGCTGGAGCTGCGCGAAGCGCTCGAGATCTGCGAGCAGGTGGTCTCAGCGCTATCGGCGGTGCACGAGCGCGGCGTGGTCCATCGCGACCTCAAGCCCGAGAACATCTTTCTGCTTCCCGGTGAGGCGGGCGGCGTCCTCGTCAAGCTCGTCGACTTCGGACTGTCGAAAGTGCACGGTGACACGGCGATGACCCAAAGCGGTTCGCTGTTTGGAACACCCGCCTATATGAGTCCCGAACAAGCGCGCAGCGAGGTGAAGGAAGCGGATCATCGCACCGATATCTATTCGCTCGCGGCTGTGATGTTCGAAGCGCTGACCGGACGCCCACCATTTACCGGTGAAACCGTGTACGCGCTGCTGTGGAACATCGTCAATCAAGAGCCCCCGTCGGCGCACGACCGGTTTCCGTCGGTCCCCGAGAAGGTTGCCGAGGTGTTGCAGTGGGCGATGGCCAAGGTGCCTGCAGCGCGGCCGGAGTCGGCTGTCGAGCTGTTGATCGCCGTCGAGGGAGCGATCGAAGGCACGTCGAATGACCTCAAGAGCTTCGAGTCTTGGCGGCGAGAGCGGACGCGCAGCATCGACATCGGCGTGCGCCACGGACCGGCCAGCAGCTCGAGCTCGGTCTCGCCGAGCTCGCCTGATCAGCACACCGAACGCATCGACCCCGCGGCGATTCACTCCGAGCTGGCGCGACGGCATCCGAGCACGATCGATCCGTACGGAAAGACCGCCGTGCCGGGCGGGGGCGCGCGGCCGCTGTTGCCGTTGACGCACGCCCAGCCGCACCGGCCTGCTTCTCGTGACGGCGCCGCCGCGGAAAATCCGTTCGCTGCCGAGCCGACCGCCCTCGTACGACCGACGCACCATCGATTCGTGCTCGCAGCGCTCGCCGCTGGCGTCGTGGTTGCCAGCGTCATCGTGATCGTCACCCGATCGAGCAGCGATCGCGCGCGACCGGCGCCGCGGTACGAAGCAACTGCACCGCTCGATCCCACCCGATCGTCACCGACGGTGCCAGGCGGTTCAGCGTCGACGCCGGCGCCACCCCCCACGCCGGCGCCACCGAAACCGCAACCGATCGCGACCCCCGAGCCGGTTTCTCCATCACGCCCGCGGCCGATCGAGCGCGTGACGATTTCGGTATCGTCGAACCCATCGGGAGCCGAAGTGTGGTTGCGTGGTCAGCGCCTCGGCACGACACCGACCAAGGTGTCGTTGCCGCGCGGATCGAAGCGCGTGTCGCTCACTCTGCGCAAGGATGGCTATCTCGACAAAGTCATCACAGTCACCCCCGATCGCGTCAAGCCGCTCTCCGTGGAGCTCGAGTTCCGCCGGTTCGGCGGGGGAGCTCGGCCCAAATGAAGTTTCGATCGACGCCGTGATATCGTCGATGCGATGGGCAGCGGGCGAAGCCTCCTCGGCCTGCTATGGCTGCTGGCCGGATGCCAGGCAACCGATCTGCGCGGCCACGCACCGCCATGCCTCGATGGCTGGCGAGCATGTCGCGGCGAGTGCGTCCCCGACGACGAATGTCGACCGATCGTCAATACGGCTAGCAGCTCCGCCTATCACCCGACCTGCGACCCGACGACCTTCGATCTGACCGTGCCCGATGCCGAAGCGTCGGCTGTCCTGGTCTGGGTTTGCCGGCGACACCTCAACGGCGACGAGCGGCCGGCACCTAAGGTCAGCTATCGCGGGCTAGAGCTCAAAGAGCTGGGTAGCACCGAGAGCTTGAACGCGAGCGAAGATGTAAGTGGAGCTCCCGCCGCGCTCAATTACCGCTCGGCGCTCTACTGGAGCACCGCTTTCGCGGGTGGCGAGGGGATGATATCGACCACCAACGCCGACGGCGAATGTTGGTTCACGGCGATGGCGTATTCCGGCGTGTCGGCCGATCGCCCTGCGTTCTACGGCGCGGTCACCGAGCAAGCCCTGGCGAGCATCTCGATCGACAGCGAGCCCGATCAGCTCGCGATCGCGCACGTGTGCATGAAGACCTTCGACACCACGGACACCACGCTCAAAGATGTGTTCGGACAGACTCGTCGTACGTTCGACGATGACCCGAGCGACTTCATGATCTCCGCAACCGCCGATCGGGCCGGGGCTGCTCCGACGATTGCGCTCGGATGGGATGATCTCTCGGGCATCATGCCAACCGTCCGGCGTACCGCGATGGGCGGCGTGTCGCTGCAACCGGTTTGCCCGACCTGCGTCGGTGTTTCCGCCCCGACGCGGCGCACGACCCTGGCGAGCGACGATTTCAATCGCGCCGACGGCGCGCTCGGTGATGCCTGGCTCGTATACCCGCCAAGGTCGACCCTCGCGATCGTCGCGGGACGCCTCAGAACGTCGGAGAGCGTGCCTGGCGAGGACGCCCTTCAGACCTTCGGTGGAGGCGGACCGGCGCCCAATGATCAATGGTCATCGCTCGTGATCTCGACGTTCGGCACCGGCTACCTCGCTCCGGGGCCCGTCGTCCGCTGGCAGAATTCACCGACGTTGAGCGGATACGCGTGCCGTGCCGGGCGCCAAGGTCCCGACCACACCAGCTTTATCCATCGCTTCACCGACGGCGTATCCGCGAAGATCCTCGCCGGAAACGATCTGGTCGACTGGATGCCCGGCGATGCGATCCGCTGCGAAGCCGAAGGCTCGATGATTCGGATGTTTCATATCCGCGGCGGCGTCGAGACGCTGGTGGTCTCGGCGTACGATACCCGCTATTCAGGTGGCAAACCCGGCATCCTCACTTATGCCGGCACGCCCACCGAGGTCGAGGTGGATGACTTCGCCACCGGTGGCTTCACGTCTGACTAGAACGCGAACCGCGCGCTGACAGAACCGGGGCCGACGTTCACCGTCCACCGTGCATCCCGTTGGACGGCGCGCCGATCGAGCACTGCCCAGATCACGCCGCCGACGACCAGCACACCTCCACTGATCACTCCCACCAGTTGCAGCGTAGCGTTGCGCTCCGCTCGATCGACGTGCCGTGCGGCCGCGACCTGGTCGGCCGCAGCCTCGGCACGATCGTTTTCGCGGCTCGTCAGGTATCCGAATACGAGGCCGGTCCCTGCGACTGCGCCACCTATACCCACCGTGACCCATGGCCAAGGGCTCGCTCCACGCCGAACGGACGCCTCGGGCGGTGGCCGCACGTCGGGCGCAGGCTCGCGATCCCGAGGCGGCTCGGTCGTCGGCGTCGGTTCGACGCGTGGCGCGGGCTCGGTTGCCACCTTTGCTTCAAGCCGCTTGATCAGCGCGACGACCGCATCGCGATCCTTTGCGTCCGGTGCTGCTTCCAAATATCGACGATATGCGGCAAGCGCCGCGCGCGAGTCTCCGAGGCGCTCATGGGTCTGCCCCAGGTTGTAGAGAATCGTCGGCTCTGGATACGCCTTGTACGCGAGCTCGAGTAGCTGGACAGCAGAGCGAAAGTCGCCCTGCTCGAACGCGAGCTCCGCTTGCTGATTCAATGCTGCGGAACGATCGCGATCGTTCCCTCCGGGCTGGGCACTTGCCGTCTGGGCGCCGAGGATTGCCAGCAGTGCTACGACTCGAGACAGCGGTCCCACGATCACGACGGTAACACGGCGCGGTGTGACGGTGGGCTTGACCATATATGCACATCAATGTATATACATGATCGTGCCACTAGACGCGTTCCAGACCCTCGCCGATCCGACTCGTCGGTCGATCGTAGAAGCGCTTCGCACAGGCGAACAGCAGGTCGGCGACATCGTCGCGACCGCCCGGATCCATCAGTCCGGCGTGTCGCGGCACCTCCGAATCCTCTACGAGTCGGGCTTCGTCACGGTGCGACCAGACGGACAGCGCAGGCTCTATGCGCTGAAACCGGAGCCGTTTCGCGAGCTCGACGACTGGCTTCGCCAGTATCGAAATCTCTGGGAGGCGCGACTCGATCGGTTCGAGGCGGCACTCACGAACAAGCAGCAACAGGCTCGTCGAGCCAAGACCAGGAGCAAGCAAAAATGACCACGCAGAGCAAAGCCAAGATCGTCATCGAGCGCACATATCGAGCAGATTTGAAGGACGTGTGGGATCTGTGGACTACCAAGCAAGGGTTCGAGTCGTGGTGGGGCCCTCAGGGCTTTCGCGCTGATGTGCACGAGCTCGATGCGCGCAGTGGCGGAACCCTGCGTTACGACATGGTGGCGGACTCGCCCGAGATGATCGCCGCGATGAAGGAGATGGGGCGACCACCGTCACACCAGACCAAGTCGCGTTTCAGTGAGGTGCGTGCCCGCGAGCGCCTCGTGATCACCAGCGTGATCGATTTCCTCCCCGGCGTCGCGGTCTATGAGAGCAACATCGCCGTGGATTTCTCGTCGAGCGGCAACAGCGTTCGCATGGTCGTCACGCTCGATCCGATGCACAGCGACGAATTCACCAAGATGTCGGAGCAAGGATTCACCAGCCAGCTCACCAAGCTCGACCAGCGATTCGGCTAACCACCTCGAGATCCGCGCGTGGCTGATAGCTGCAGTGGTACGTAGCGCGTGGAGCTCACCATCGCAGGCACCTGTCACTGCCGCGCCGTCGCGATCTCGGTCGCGCGCGCGCCCATCGAGGTCACCTCGTGTAATTGCTCGATCTGTCACCGGCTCGGAACACTGTGGGCGTACTACGCGACCTCGGATGTTCAGATCACCGGGCCGACTGCTACCTATCGGTGGGGCGACAAGACGATCGACTTTCACCGCTGCGTGAGCTGTGGATGCACGACGCATTGGTCGCCGCTGCCCGAGCGAGAGGAACGCGATCGGTTGGGCATCAACGCTCGCTTGCTCGCACCTGAGGTGCTCGCGGCCGCACGGATCCGCCGGCTCGACGGCGCGTCCGATGATTGGCAGTATCTCGACGAATAACGCGCCGCGCCGGTCAACCTCGTCGTGCGTCGCGGCATAGCACCACGGAGACATCGTCTTGCAGCACGCCTGCCGGAACACGCACGACCTCGACCAGCGCATGGGCTGCAGCGTCGAGATCCTCGCCTGTTGCAATCCTCGCGATGTCGGCTCGGTTGCCGTACTTCCACAGCCCAGCGCTGGCGACCAGCAAGGTGGCGCGGCCCAGCGAGCGCGCTCGAAACCTGCGAGGAATACATCCGGCGCCCACCAGTGGTTTGCGAGCTTGACCCTCGGTGAGGTCCTCGATGGTCGATCCGCGAATCACCCAGGCGATCGAGTCGCCCACGCTGGCGCCAACGACGCCACGTGACGTCACACTGGCAATCACCGCGGTGGTGCATGCGCCTTTGAGTCGCGCCGAGTCGCGATCGACGTCGACAGCAGCGCTGCCCAGCTTGCGACGCCAGCGACCTCGCGAACCGCATCGATCACCGCTTCCGCCGCGATCGCAGCGTTGCCGATTCGTCCGGCTCCGTCGGCAACTGCGACCACGATCCCTTCAGCAGTTTCGATGACGGCCGCGCGGTCATCCCCACCGCGTGCTGCGGTGACAACCTGCACCGCGTATTCGAATCGCTTCGCCACGAGTGCACCCTAGGCAACTCGTGTGCCAGCGCAGGGCGAACAACAGCGGCGCGAACCGTGATTGATCGGGTCCGCAATCGTGTGTCGGGATTCGGGATCGGAGCGGTTGTTTCGGTCGAAAAAAAAAACGAACCTAAGTCGAGTACAGGCGCGGCAAGTGTCATCCTCACAGGCCTCGCGAAGCAGCGCAGCCCGGGTCCCTCCTCGGAAAGCAGCGCCGACGTCGTGCCGCGCGCACTGCCTAACCATCATCCGCAAGCCTCGCGCAGCGGCGCGCTTGCACGGCGTGACACGTTCGGCGCGTAGCGCGAGGAGGGTTCCCCGGGCGTCGCGAGCGCGCAGCGGTGCATCGTTTCGGACTGGTGGAGAGCGCGTGCGCGAGTGGGCGATCTCCACCCACGCCGTGGCTCTCCCGGGAGACCAAGCAAGCGGCGCAGCCCGGGGTCCCTCCTCGGTAAGCAGCGCCGACGTGGCGCGACGTGCCGCGCGCACGATCACCATCGGAAGCAGTGTCGACGTGGCGCGCCGTGCCGCGCATGATCACATCCTCGCTGAGCCTCGCATCGCGGCGCGCTTGCACGGCGTGACACGTTCGGCGCGTAGCGCGAGGAGGGTTCCCCGGGCGTCGCGAGCGCGCAGCGGTGCATCGTTTCGGACGGGCGGAGAGCGCGTGCGCGAGTGGGCGATCTCCACCCACGCCGTGGCTCTCCCGGGAGACCAAGCAAGCGGCGCAGC
>JBFXAI010000079.1:0-8514 GCA_050184455.1 Kofleriaceae bacterium
GCTACCACCCGCTCGAGCAGATCGCCGCGCTCGGCTTCATCCGCGAAGCGGCCGCGATCCTCCATCACCTCGCGATCGCGCACCTCCAGAAGCAATCCGAGATCGCGCTCGACAAGGGCTCGCTCTATCGCGGCGAAGCACTCGAAGCGCACCGCTCGCGCGGCAACGAGGGCGTGCTCGTGCACCTCTCCCCGGGCTGGGTGCGCCGCACGTATCCCTTCCTCCTCCTCGCGATCCTGGTCGCGCTCGTGTTCTGCGCCTTCATCAAGGTGCCGACCTACTCCACCGGCCAAGCCGTCATGGTCATGGACGGCACGCCGATCACCGCCGGCACCACGGCCAACGTCGCCAAGCTCCACGTCAAGCCCGGCCAGCGCGTGCTCAAGGGCTCGCTGATCCTGAAGTTCCAATCGCAGGCCGAGCGCGACGAGCTCGAGGTCGCGCAGAAAGAAGAGGACAGCTACACCTCGCAGTACCTCTTCGACCAGACGGACGTCGAGAACAAGAAGCTGCTGATCCAGGCTGCACAGAAGGTCGAAGCCACGAAGCGCCGCATCGAGCTCAAGACGATCCGCGCACCGCACGAAGGTGTCATCTCGGACATCCGCGCCAAGGAAGGCGAGCAGCTCACGCAAGGCGAGGCGATCGCGACCATCCTCCCCGAGAACGCCGACGTCACCGTCGTCACCTTCCTGAACGCCAAGGACCGCCCGCGCCTCCACGAGGGCATGAACATGAAGGTCAACCTCGCCGGCTACACCAAGGCCCCCGAGACGGCGAAGATCACCGAAGTCGGCAACGACGCCGTGTCGCCCGAAGCGGTGCAGAAGTTCCTCGGCACGACGCTCGCCGGCTCCGTCAAGCTCGCGCCCGGCTCGTACGTCCTCGTGAAGGCGAAGATGCCGACGCGCACCTTCAAGTCACAGAAGGAGACGCTCTACTACCACCACGGCATGCAGGCCAAGGTCGACGTGCTCATCAACGAGAAGCCGTTCCTCGTCACGCTCATTCCAGCGCTCGAGAAGTACCTGGTCGACTAACGAATCGCGGCACCACAGCCCACGCCGGCGAGCGCCCACTCGCCGGCGTTCCCATTTTCGGCAGGGACCTCAGGGGCAGGTTCCGCTGATCGTCATGTCGCTCGCTTGTCTCGGAACGAGATTGTAGTTCCTCGCGTACTCGACGATGCCGACGAGCTCGACGAAGCATGTCCCGGCGACGATCCCTGATGGAAGCTGGACTTGCGTGTCCTGGACAAAGAATGGGCCCAGTGGAAACTGCGTGATGCCGGTCATCAGCATGGGCTCTCCGTCGGCATCGACAAAGGTCGCGCGCACCAACATCCCTGCCCAGTTCTCGAGCTCTTCATCTAGCTCTGGTTGAGCAAGCGTGGCGATCGCGGCAACATCGATGTCGGTGCTCACTGGCGTGGTCGCGCCCGTCTTGGTGAGAACGATGTTTCCACCGACGCGCGGCATGAGCTCGATCTCGGAGCGTCCCGACGTATCGCCACCGATGGTGAAGAGAACCTTTCTGGCATTGCCGATATCGACAATGTCGCCAGGCACGAGCTGAGCGACCTCGGAGGCGATCGCGCTGTAGATGTGAACTCCCGACATCGGGCCACCGCCGGCGTCCTGGACCCAGAAATCGCCCGTACGCGGCCCGTACTTGTCTACTGCTGTGACAACAACACCGGTCAATTCCACGAATGTGTCGACGGGAGTCGTTGCGGCTCGAACCTCGCGAACGGTCTTGGCGATGTATGGACCATCCATTTCAGGTCCATCGTCCGGCGCATCGTGTAGCGCATCCACGGGGACGACGGCCTCGCATCCATTCACATCTAGGTTGCAGCGCTCTCCGTTATTGCAGTCCAAATCTTCATCGCAGTAGAGCGGGTTGGGAACCGTGCTGCAGCCAACCAGTGCCAGCGACGCCAACCAAGTCCTCATCCGGGCGATTCAAACAGAAGCTGGAGGCGAAGTCAGCCCGCGATCTAAGACCAGCGCGACCTCGCCCAGGAAACGCATGTGAGGTGAACCACATGAACTCTCGGGGATTTTGGCGCCGTCTCAGCGTATATGCTTGCACGATGAGACGTGGATGGATGACCGCTGCGCTTCTTCTTTCCGCCGCCTGCGGGTCGGTCCAGAACCAGCCCGATGGGGGCTCCGATGGTGGCGGAAGCGACAGTGGAGGGGACACGACTCCGCCCGAAACCACGCTTAGCCTGGCTCCGACGACAACTGGAGCATCAGCGACCTTCACGATCGCCTCGAGCGAAGCGAACAGCACGTTCGCCTGTTCGGTCGATTCGACCACCCTCGAATCGTGTGACGAGACCGTCACGCTCACGGGCTTGACGACGGGAGCCCACGTCTTTCGAGCAGCGGCAACAGACGCCGCGGGAAACACGGATCCGACGCCGGTCGAACACAGCTTCACGAGCGATGGCAGTGGCCCAGCCGTGACGATCACATCGCCCGCCGCGAACGGAACCGTTGGCACCAGCTTCACCCTCAACTTCACGACGGAGGCGAACGCGGTCACGACGTGCCAGCTCGATAGCCAGCCAGTCATCATGAACTGTCAATCAGGACAGGTTTTCAACAACCTGACCAGTGCGACCGGGCACATGGTGACGGTCACGGCTACGGACACCCTCGGAAACGTCGGGACGCCCGCTGTCGCGATGTTCACTGTCGACGATCAGGGGCCCTCGTTGACGTTCAATGGAGCCCCAACGAACGGAAGCACGGTGAGCACGACGAGCGTCGCGATCACGTTCAACATCGTTCCTGCGAACGAGCCGGCGACATTCACCTTCGAGTGCAGGTTTACGGGGGAGGCGAATTTCAGCGCCTGCGCCAACTTCAACAAGTCAGGTCTTCTCGATCAGTCCTACACGTTGCAAGTCCGAGCGACGGATCGCTTTGGCAATACAGGCGCACCCGTCTCGACGTCGTGGACGGTCGCGCCCATGTCAACGAGCATCTTCGCGATCCGTACGACACCCATCGCCGTTGGTACGCGCGTGCGTATTTCGACCAACGTACGCGTCACGGGCAAGGCCACGAATCGCTTTTGGTGCCAGGAGGTCGATGGTGGTGCTGCGCAGACTGCTAACCGTGGCATCACCGTGTCGTCCGCGACGGCTGCAGGAGATGGCACGATGGTTCCCGGCCGTGCGGTCACTGTGACCGGAACAGTCGCGAACCCCACCGGCAACTTGACGCTCGTCGACGCCACGTACGTAACGGGCGCGTTGCTCGGTGCGTACAACGCGAAGCAAACGAACAGGGACAGCATCAACGTTCTGCTCGAAGCGAACGAAGGAATGCTGGTGAACACCGCTGGTACGGCGTTCCGGCAAGCCGGCGCATGCGCGGCTCCAAATTTCTGTATCCGCTCGTGCGCTCGAACGACGCCAGTCATCGAATCAGTCGACGCATCCGGCATGGTGCTGATCGACGAGGACCACTTCTTCGACGGGATCCTTGAAGGCACTGCTGCTGCAACGTACCGCTACCGAGTGACGGAAGCGAGCGACTCCAGCGACGCCTGCCTCTAGCACCGCAGTGGACAGGCACCAATCGCAACCGGTAAAGCACGCGCGATCCACGAATCGATGCGCCGGCGGCGTTCAGCTTCGGTCTCTGCCGGGACAAGCAACATCGATGGCGCGTGAGGTGTTGCGACGTTCACGATGCCCAAGCTCATGTGAATCGAGACCGCGCCGGTGATGCCGCGTCCCGCGGATCCAATTACGACCTCTGCAACGAGGCCGTGCGCCGACGACACCACCCAGCGCAAACGAGTGACCGGCAACTGCGCACACACGTAGCGTCCAGAGCGCGCGGAAGCAATCGACGCTTCGAGTCGATGCTCCTGATGCTGTAGCTTCGCGACCTCACACGGTTCGACCGCCGTGTGTAGACGATCGCGAAGCTCGTCACGCAGCTTCACGGCGAGATAGCGAACGACCTCTTCGACCCCGCCGGGATCAATGTGGATCACGCGAGACCGTGCCACCGCGAGAGCCTGTTGCTCGTCGCGGAGGCTCCATCGGCCAGAAGGCGGAAGCCCGAGCCACTCGGCAAATTCCAGCGCTTCTTGCCATCCAGCTCGCTCGATGACACCGGCAAGAGCGTCGTGGTGATCCCGAATGACCGCTCGCGCGAAGTCAGGATCGTGCTCGACCGCGACCACGTGAAACACCGGCAGTCCGACCGCATGGAGCATACGTCCCGCAAGCACCAATGCGGTCCGCTCGTTGAGTCCGAGAAATGGTTGCGCTCGTAGCACTGTCCACATCACGCGCGCCGCCTCCAAGAACGGGTTCCCGTCATCGGCACGTACTGACCGAAGTAGGTCCGCGAGATTTCGCCTCAGCGTGACGTGGTCCCACGCGCGTTCGATGTGGTCCCCCATGCGAAACGCTTGTGGGCGGCTACGCAGGCGACCAGGTTTCGGTGCCACGATGCCCCACGAGCCATCCTCGTTGGCACGCCGAACGTTCGATGGACGACCTGTCACGGCAAGATGAATCGCGCGCAGCAGGTCGAGGTCGAGCGCCGCCATCCGTATCTGTCGCCACGCGTCGCGCGCGACTCCGAGACGTTCTGCTTCGCGTACCTCCACAGCCTCCCGCTGCTGTTCGGAGAGCGATGCTGCGACGGACTTCATGAACCTTGCGAGCGAGCTCATCAGCTCCATGCCCTCCACGCGCTCGTCGCACGTGGATACGCGTTATTCAACCAGCGCTCGAAGCGGGCACCTCGCTCGTCGATGCTTTCCTCGGGCAACCACAACATCGCGGGCGCAGACGAGAGTGAAGGAACGCATAAAGGACCGCGCAAGCGCAGGAGCCACATCAGTCCGCCGCAAATCCCCACGCCAGGTTCGGAAGCGATCAACTGCAGTGCGCTCGGTGCACTTGCCTTGACGGGAATCGTTAGCGTCAGCATGTGCCCACGCAGACAGATGTGATGACCGGCACCGCGTGCCCACTGCGCGATCTCGATTCTTTGATCCATCGGCGGATCGACATCGATCTGAGCGTCCGATCCGAGCTCGTATCCGAGCGGATCGAGGCCGCGCGCTGCAAGGTGCAGGAACAGGCTTGCAGCTCGCTTGACGAACGGAACCTGCGGTAGCACCTGCACACGACCAGCCCACTCGCGGTTCCTGGCGAGTCCCTCTTCGATCTCGAGCAGCGTTCCAGCAGCGCGGGGCGGAACGTTCTCCATCCACGCACAGGCATCTTCGAGCTGACGATCTGCAAACCAGGCCACCTGAGGAACTCCCTCGATTCGCGTCGGCTCCGATGACTCGATGACGCGCCGTAAGGCGGGAAGCTCCGCGCGTTCGCGGATGATCTGGATGAGGTGCGATGCGAGCAACGAGTTGTCGGTTCCTAACAGCCGCCAGAGGATCGCGCTCACGGCGGCAGGACGCTCGAATGCGTGATTCATCAAGGGGCGCACTTCCCTCGCATGCTCGACACGAGAGGCCATTCGCTTCGCCCGGTACGCGAGACGCCTGGCCAGGCGCTCGAGTTGTTCTGCATCGACGGTCTGTCGAAGGCGCAATAGAACTGCGGAGTCCAACGCGATCCGGTGATCCCACTCGTCGATCGCAGCACGTTGAGTGTCGTCGAGGCGTGAGCGAGCTCCGTCGATGTGAGCGCGAAGCCGCGACGTCACCGGTGGTTCGGGCAGCGTCAGATCCATCTCGCGAAGCCTCGGACGCACTGTTCGATGCGCTGCGCACTCCAGGCAGCAAACCGCAAGTCGACCACCTCATCCGACTCGTTCTCGGGCGCGACGAAGTACACCGGGATGGCCTCGCCATCCGTGGCGGCTGCGATCTCTCCGTCCCCGATGCTCGCATCGATGGCCGCCACGAGCCACGCCGTCTCCCCAGCGCGCACCGGCGCGATCACGAGATCGAGTTGCAACGGCAGTGGAACAACAGCCTTCCATTCGAAACACCGCGGAGTCGGCACCATCGGCAACCTCACGCGGCGTCGCGCGAACCGGGCGAAGACTCTCTCGTCCGCGACGCAGCGCGTAGAGTCGGTACCTAGCCTGTGCGTCCACTCGCGGTCGACCAGCGAAGTCCACCGTGCCGCACGCGCGATCTCTTGCTGCTGCCAATCGCCGTAGCCACCAGATCCCGCAAGCAGAGTGCTCGCGAGCGTCTGATGGACACATTCGTAGTGGATCTGCAGCAAAGGCCACATCTGATGCTGGTTCGCGAGCATCAAGGCAGGAACGTACGCGCCTTCGCGGAGCGCCTTCGTCAGGATGAAGGGCGGGAGCGCACCGCGCGACAGCTCGACGGAGGACAAGAAGCGCGAGGTGCCACCGTTGGAATCACGAAATGGGTGAATCGCTCCAATAGCCTGCGTGAGCCACGCCGCCCGGAGAATCGGGTGCTGCGGCAACAGATCGAACATCGCAGGAAGCGACGCAACATGCTTCGAGACCTCCGCTGCATCGACATACTCCGTTCGCGATCCGTCGCGATGGTTCGCGACGATCGGCCCATTGCGAAGCCCCGCGATCAGGGTCCGTTTCGTCGTGTCGATCTCTGCGGCCGCACGCGTTGCCGTTACGTGCGCTTGTGCTCGGATAAGAGTTCTCTCATCGAGGGCCAAGCGCTGCCACTCCGCTAGCTCAGCGTCACTGAGGTGGAGCGAGGACAAGGTCTCCTCGCGAAGACGCTGGTCCGAGGACTTCCACCATGCGTGACATGCCTCGGTCCACGCCGAGGTACAGGCAAGCTCCGGTCTCGTCGCGAGATCTATCCACTCGCGGTTCACTGCACTCGGAGGGACCGGCAGTGGGACCGGATGAATGTGCACGGCTCAGGGGTTGTTGCAGGTCGGCGATGATGGATGCGAAATCGTGTGCGTCGCACCGACCTGCGCGCCGTTCTTCATCAACCGCCATGTCACCTTCGGTACATTCCCACCGGAGGTGACAGGATAGGCGAGGGTGGCTCTCACGTTGGTGCTCGCGGAAGCCGCGACGCAGCTGGTCGCCACGAGGTTCGTGCTGCCGCTCCGCAAACTCACAGCGCAGCCGAACTCCGAGCTGCTGGTGTCGATGCACTCCCCCAACACGAAGGCCACGATGCAGATCTGATACTGCGACAGTGGCGTGTCCGGATCCGCGATCGCCGTGATCGGATTTCCGTTGAAGGTCATCGTCGGAAAACTGCTCACGTCACGGACACAATCGTCCGCATCCCAAGTGATCGACACCGCGTCGTCGACCGGCGTGATGGTGAAGTTCGTGATGTTCGAGCCAACGGCGGGGTTCACACCACCATCCGCGTCAGTGACCCTCCACGAGAAGGACGCGGCACTGTTCGCTTGCGCTGCCAGGTTCGCATCATCAGTTCCAGGGTCGATAAAGCGAACGTTACCGTCGGCGACATCTTGCTGCGTGAAGGTTCCGTTGATCGCGAGGTTCGTGAACACCCCGCCCACCTTCGTCTGTACTGCTCCCCGTGTCTGCGCGAGCAACGTGTATGTGAGCACGCTCCCTTCGGCATCGGCTGCCATCAAGCGCGCCGTCGTGAGCACCTCGCTATTGCCCTCCGCGAGCGAGGTCAGCGGGTTATTCACGATCGTGGGTGCATCGTTCACCGGAGTAACGGTGATCGCAAAGTTGATCGTTCCACTTGCGGGGATCGTGTGCTCGCCATCGCTCAGATCCCACGCAAACCCGTCCGCTGAATTCTCGGCACCGTTGTGAACGTAGGTGACCTTGTTGTCGTTGACGTCCTGCTGCGTGAAGGTTGCGCCTACCGCAACCGGGGTCCCGTCAACCCGCAGCGAGCCGTCCGCCGGTAGCGAACGCACCGTGTACGTCAGCTGATTCGGCGTATTGTCCATGTCCGCAGTGACGAGCTTTCCAGCGAGGGAAAGCGTTCCATCCTCGTCAACTGTTCCGGCGGTCGTCGCATTGATCGGAAAGCCAGCTGGAGGTGCATCCGGCTCCGCGCTCCCATTTCCATCTTGGGTCCCACCATCCGGTTCGGTGCCCTGAACAGATCCACACCCGGCTGCGACGAGAAGAAGAGAAGGCGCGACGGTCGAACGAAGAGTAAAGAAGCGCATCGAGACCTTCATGTTCAGGCCGCAGCATCTCTGCGTCAAGATGTAAGATATTGGTACCGCACGGGTTTTTGGCGACCCGGACCTTCCCATTTGTGACCGAAATTTAGCGCGACCTGTGCGCGCCGTCGCACTACCCCTTCGCCTCGGGTGGGGGCTGGAGGTTGTCTACCCGGGAACGCAATCCCGGTAGGCGCATCCCAACGGCGTCAGCCGTAACCGCCGGTATCCACGTGCACAAGTTGCGAAGAGGGAGCGGCACACCCCGTGAACAAAGGAGCTTCGCCCGCCCGCTGCCCCCGCAATCGACCTGAAGGGAACACCACTCCCCATGGCCACCAAGCAGAACATCGTCTCCTCCTTCCCCGCCCTGAAGAAGCTCG
>JBFXAI010000080.1:0-8265 GCA_050184455.1 Kofleriaceae bacterium
CATCGACGAGGCCCGCGCAGACGAACTCGCCCGCTTGGGGCAGCACGAATAACACCACAAGGTATCGAGCTGGCGCTCGAGACCCGTCCCACGAGCACAGGAGCCGCACTTTGAACCCTTCCAGCCTACGCTGCAAGAGGGGACCGTTCGAGCGTGCTCCACGTGCCAGGGTCATTGGATTGACGAGGCCGAGCTGGAGGAGCGCCTTCGCACGATGCCACCGCCACACCGGCGCTACCTCGCCTGGAAACGCGCCGAGCGCGAACGGCTGCGCTGCGCGGCTTGTAACGGAGGGATGCTCACGTACACGCTTTGGGACGTGCATGTCGATCGTTGCAAGCATCACGGCGTGTGGTTCGATGCCAACGAGTTGCGCAACGTGCTGCTGCGAGGCGCCAAGCCGCTCGGACCAAGCTCTAGCAGTACGCTCGCCACGCCGGGCCAGGCGGGTCCGGCTAACCCGCCGCGGCTGGGTGGCGGATCGCGCGCGCTCGCCGAGGCACTTGCGTTCGATGGGTTTGGAGCTGGAGGAGCGATGGTGGGTTCGGCGCTCGAGCTCATCGGCGACCTGATTTCGAGCCTTGATCTCGACGGTTGAGCCGTCTGTTGAGCCGTTCGTCACTTCGCCGTCACCAACGCCTGGTCGGATTGCGGACCGGACAACCGTCGTTATGGTGACCTGCAATGGCAGACAACTGGTTACGAGACCACATTGAGAACGAGTTCGTCATCGAGCGTGGTGGATGGGCGGTCGAGCGCGTTGCACGGGTGCTCGATCGGCTGCAACCAGATGCGCCGCCGGCAGAGCGATTCGAAGCGATCGTGTTCTGGGCCCACGTTCATGGCGCGTTTACCGGGGCAGGGTCGACGATCTACGTCTCCCGCCGCTTGCTAGAGCGCCTCCCGGACGATGAAGCGGTCGCGTTCGTGATGGCTCACGAGATTGCACATCATCGTTTGGGCCATGTGCCCAACACAGACTGGTGGGCGATGGTACCGGCGCGGGTTGCGATCGCCCTGCTTCGGAGGCAGGTCTGCGGTCCCGAGGACGAACGCGAGGCCGATCTGTTGGCGATCGAGATGTGTGTCGACGCTGGGTACGACGTCGAGCGCGCGATCGTTGCGTTCGACGTCTTGCGCCAAGTCTCGCTCGACTACGGCGACGTTGAAGGCGCAGTCGGAACGGAACATAGTGGAATCGGGCGTTGGCTTCGCCAGCGACGCCGAGGCTACCTGTCGCTGGCCGAGCGCATCGCAGCAGTGCGTGCTCATGCCAAGAGTGTTGCGGTCGGTCAGCGACTGCAATCGTCGACGCGAGAGCAGCGAGATTCCAAGCGGCGCACACGGATGGCAGTCGCCGCCGGAGCGCTCGCGGTTGCCGCCGCGTTGGCGGTCCTCCGGCGGAGGCGCTAGGTATCGAGCTGGGGCCGGTTTGCGAAGGCCCGCGCGATCATCGGTGTTCGACATTGACTTGACGCAAGGCGTCCTCTATACGTGACCACCTCCGTGCAAAGCGGAGCGATCACGCTGGCGTAGCTCAACTGGTAGAGCACCTGACTTGTAATCAGGAGGTCGCGGGTTCGAGTCCCACCGCCAGCTCCACCAGAACTCGCGAGAGTGATGAGCGGTTTGACAACTAGATGACGATTTCCCGGAGGGATGCCCGAGCGGCCAAAGGGAGCAGACTGTAAATCTGCCGGCACTAGCCTTCGGTGGTTCGAATCCACCTCCCTCCACGAAGACAAGCGGGTGTAGCTCAGTTGGTAGAGCTCCAGCCTTCCAAGCTGGTTGTCGAGGGTTCGAGTCCCTTCGCCCGCTCGATCAGGCGACGTACAAGGGCAAGCAGCCCTTCGCCATCGTTAAAGCAGGAACCTGCTTGTTCCGCCTTCGGCGGAGCCAATCAGGTTCCGGTCGAGGGTTCGAGTCCCTTCGCCCGCGCTAGCAGCAACAACGCGGCCACCGCGCGTGCCTTCGGTACGCGCCGGTCGCGGTTCGAGTCCCTTCGCCCGCGCTAGCAGCAACAACGCGGCCACCGCGCGTGCCTTCGGTACGCGCCGGCCGAGGTTCAGGAACCTGCTTGCGCGTGCGTTCGGCCCGCTCCAATCAGGTTCCGGTCGAGGTTCGAGTCCCTTCGCCCGCGCTAGCAGCAACAACGCGGCCACCGCGCGTGCCTTCGGTACGCGCCGGTCGAGGTTCGAGTCCCTTCGCCCGCGCTAGCAGCCACAACGCGGCCACCGCGCGTGCCTTCGGTACGCGCCGGTCGAGGTTCGAGTCCCTTCGCCCGCGCTAGCAGCCACAACGCGGCCACCGCGCGTGCCTTCGGTGCGCGCCGGCCGAGGTTCAGGAACCTGCTTGCGCGTGCGTTCGGCCCGCTCCAATCAGGTTCCCGTCGAGGTTCGAGTCCCTTCGCCCGCGCTCGCTGCCACCGCGCGTGCGTTGGGTACGCGCCGGTCGAGATTCAAGTCCCTTCGCCCGCTCGCAGCCACAATGCGGCCGCTCAGCTCGTGCGTTCCGGAGGCGGCCGGTGCACGGTCATCGGGAGAGCGTTGCCCGGGTGAAGCGTAAACGCTGGTTCGACATCGTCCTTGGTCCCGGGGACCAGCCGCGGCTGGTAGGCCTGCAGAATCACCGCAAGCCCGATCTGCAGCTCGAGCGTGGCGAACGCTGTTCCGATGCACTTGCGCTGCCCACCGCCGAACGGGAAATACGCAAACCGGTGCCGGGCGGCGACCTGCTCGGGCGAGAAGTGATCGGGGTCGAAGCCCTCTGGATGGGTCCAGTACCTGGGATCGCGGTGGAGCACGTGCTGCGCGATCACGACCTCGGAGCCACGCGGAATTCGGTAGCCATCGATCTCATCATCCACTAACGCGGTTCGATTCATCGCCCAGGCCGGGGAATACAGCCGGAGCGTCTCCTCGATCACCTGGGTCAAGTAGGGCAGGTTGGGCAAATCGTCGACGGTGGGGCGGCGCCCGCCTAGCACGGCCGCGAGCTCGCGGCGCAGCTGGCGCTCGACCGGAGGGTTCTTGGCAAGAGCGTAGAGCGCCCACGCGAACGCATTCGCCGTGGTTTCGTACCCGGCGAGATAAAACGTCTTGGCGTGGTCGAGCAGCTGCTGATCGGTGAGGCGCTCGCCGGTCTCGTCGTCGCGAGCTTCCATCAACATCGATAGCAAGTCGGTTGCCTGACCGGTGAGCTCGCGGTGCCTCTGGATCAAGCCGCCAACGATCTCGTCGAGCTTGGCTGCGGTGCGGAGGAATCGCCGATTGCTCGGCGTCGGCAGCGCTAACGGCCACGAGAACGCCGAGCGGAGCCGACGAAAGTTGAACCTACTCGCGGCCATCACGAGCTCGCCGACTTCATCCGCGACTTCTCCGACATCGAGGCTGAAGAACGTACGGCCGACGATCCGCTGCGTGAGCCGAGTCATCTCATAGGTGATCGCGATCGGCTGCGCGCGATCGGCGGCGCTCGCCCAACCTGCGACGAGCTTCTCGGTCTCGTCCGCCATCATGCTCGCAAACGCGTTGATCCGCTGCTTGTGAAACAGTGGCTGAACGGTGCGACGGTGCTGTTTCCACGATTCTCCCGAGCTGTTGAACAGGCCCGCGCCCAGGATCTCGTGTGTGACGTCGACGAATCGCTGGTTTCGCCCGTAGTCGGCAGCTCGGTCAACGAGCACGCGTTTGACGTGGTCAGCGCTGCTGAGCAAGAACACGTCGATCGGTCCGAGCCGGATCCGCGCAACATCGCCATAGGTTCGCGCGGTCGTCATGAACAGCTTCAGCGGATCCGCGAAGAACTCGCGCGCACTGCCGAGCAACAAGCGACCGCGAGGACCGGGGGCGCGCAACGGTGAGCGCACGAGCTGCTGGGTTTGTTCCACGGCGATCTCCTCGCAGCTATCTACGAGGGGTCGAGCGACGGTCTGCGAGTTGGTCCTCTCGCGGCGCGTGGCCATCGCGCAATGGCGCCTAGCCTCACGGGGCCGTGGCGTATTCCGTTCGCCGTGGCGCGAAACGCGCATCACCGGCGGTGCGTTCCTCGCCGCGAGCCGCTTCACACCGTCGAGCGAGCACGGCACTCACTGCGCGGTGAGGCCGCCAGTCAGGCGATTCGACTCGTTGCCGGCTTCGTCGATCACCCACAGCTCGAAGCTATAGGCGCCAGCCTCGGGTGCGATCATCGACAGGGCGAATTGCAGCGCGCCGTCGGCGTGGTCGATCGCGGGGCCTTGAACCGGCCCGTTGGGAAATAGTTGCTCGCCGCCACTGGGGAGATGCCACAGCAACGCGATTTCGGCGAGGTCTCCCTCGGGATCGTGAAATGCCACGCTGCCATCGAGGATGGTCTGCTCGCCCACCGCCATCGTGTCGGGCGCGTAGGTCAACCCGGAGATCTCCGGAGCCTCGCCGGGATCCTCGCTCGTGCACGCCGCGATCGAGCCCACGATACCGCCAGCGAAACAAACACTAGAACACAACGTCGACCATCGATTCACTCTGCGCATAGATCTCTCCTGTGCGGCTCGTGAGCCGCCGTTTGGTCTCGTCCACAGAACGTGGCGAGAGCTAGAACTGACCGCTGATGCCGAGCACAGCACCGTTGCCGTTGGCCGCGGGTGCTATCGAGAGCTGAGGCAGCCGCTTTGTCGTCGGATCGGCGCTCCACATGCGCGCCATCCCTTCGATCGGATATTCGAACCGGCTGAAGATCGCCGCCCAGACTCCCGTGAGCGCCAACCCTCCATAGATCCACGTCTCCATATCGTCGTCGCTGCGCCCGTTGAGCCGGGTGCGCACCGCGATCACCGTTCCGGTGGTCGCAATGAAGATCCCTGCAAGTCCGCCCAGCTTGCGAGTGCGCCGATAGCTCAGGGCCAATGCTCGCAGCTCACGATCGATCTCCTCGACGACGACGCTGGGATCTTCGCCAGAGGCGAGGCCATGAGCAAACCGCTCGTGCAGTCTCTCGGCGGGACCAGGCCTCAACAGACCGAAACCACCGAGCGCCATCACTCCGACGCCAATACCGACCGGCGCCCAACCCCACGGTCGGACATCCTCGGGAGCCCTCGTGCCGTCGGGAAGCGTTCCGTAGGTAAGGACCAAGCCCCCTCCGACGAGCAGCGCCCCGAGACCGACGAGTCCTGACGACCCCGTGATCCTCGAGCGGTGCTCGACCTCGCCGATGTTCGACAGCAGCAAGCTCATTCGCTCGGTGTCCTCGCGTGACACGCCGAATACGATGGGCGGCTGGTTGGCTTCGGCGGTGCGATAGGCCGCGAGCGCGCTCGGTCCGAATGGACGCGTGAACATCATCTTGAACAGGTCGCTGGGTCCGCGAGCGGCACCAGCGCCCGCGACGATTTCACCAGCGGCGAAGCTCGCGTCAATCCGGCGCCGCGCGAGCGTACGCGAACCGCTGGTCGTGACCTCGAGCTCTTCGATGACGCCTTCGCGAAGGCGCGCCGGCAGCCACACCGCCATCGGCGTGCCGGCTTCCTTGAACACGTCGATCCACGGCAGGTCGTCGGCATCGCGCAGCGTGACGCGGAGCGAACGTTCGCGGTCGAGCTCGAACCGGCCGAGCGTCGCGTGACCCGGCGAGAACAGCGTCGCCGCTGCTTTGCCTTGGGGCCCGCGCGCGAATACCTTGGGCCGATAGACTGGGTTCTTGATCTCCGCGGTGGCGGTATCGACGAACGCGCCGAGCTCCTCGTAACTCACCGCACCGTCGCCATTGACGTCCGCGGCTCCCGACAGCCCCGATCGCACGGCGTGGCTGAAGATGCCGGATTGCAGCTCGGACCACTCGAACACTTCGGCCTCGGCGCTGGTCGACAGGAACACGCCGACGTTGGGCAGCCGCTTGCTCAGCGACTCGGCGGCATCTTTGGGCGTCGCGAACCGGCGGCCACCGGGCTTGCGAGCGTTGATCACGAAGAACGAATTGCAGCTGTCCAGGATCACGTGGCTGCGGGTGGCGCCGACCTTCGTGATCAGGGCTTCGAGATCCTCCGCGGTGAACCGGCCATCGCGGAGCTCGAGAAATCCACGGCCATCGTCGACGTCGCCGTGACCGGCGAATACGAACGTCAGCTCGGCGGTGCGTCCGGCGCGCCGCGCGTCGGCGACCTTGGTGGCGATGTTCGCCGCCGCCACCCACAGCGCTTGCTTGGTCGGTGGCTGGACGACGCCCGCGATCGACGGGAACAGCCGCGCTGTATCGCGGTCGAGCTCGGTCAACAATTGAACGTTGGCCTCGGGGACCGCAGTCCGAAACGTCTCGTAGTACTTCGCGCCGTCGTCATCGGCGTAGCTCAGATCTGGCCGGCCGAGCTCGACGCTGCGGTTGTTGGTGACGATCAAGACGAAGCTATCCGGTGTGGTCGGCGCGGCCGAAGCCAAGCGCGGCACACTCGCGATCATCGCCAGCGAGCCGAGCACAGCGAATGACATGTAGATCGACGACATCATGGGCGAGCTTTCTCCGCGACCACCTCGAGACGAACTTCACGGATCACCGCGTCTGGCCATCGGACCTCGAGTGCAGCACGCGTCAGCGAGCTGGGAACCGCGCGTTCGATCTCGGACACGCGAAGTTGCTGGAACGATGCGATCGTGATGACCCGCAGTGGGCCGCGCGCGACGTCTTCCAGCTGGACGGTTTCGGGCAGCGGGATGGTGCGCTCCGTGTGCGGCAGCTCGAGTGCGAGTGGATCGCGATTCGCGTCGAGGTACGCGGGATACAGCCAGTGGACTTGGTTCCCGGCATCGATCGCGAACGCGAGGAGATAGACCGGACGGTGCCGCTCGAGGTTGCTTACCGACGCCACGTAGGAGGTTGACGGCGTGACGCGTTCACCATCGTCGAGCGAGCGTGCCGTCGATCCGATCGCAAGCACGGTGACGCCCACGCGCTTGGACAGCTGCGAGCTCGTCGCGGTCGCGCCGCGCGCCTGAAACTCGGCGTTGGTGGGTCTGGGCGTAGAGCGCACGAGCAGAACCAGGGCGATCGTCGCCGCGGTGGCGAGTGGTGCCGCCCAGAACACGAGGTGGCGGCGCGGAGCCGGGGTGGGGCGGACCTCCAGCTGGCGCATGACGCGATCGACGAGGTCGACGCGTGACGCCGCGAGCGGAGCTGCGACGGCAGCTATGATCCGGCGTTCGCGGTCGAGCGCGCTGCGGCAGCGCGAGCACGTTTCGACGTGATCGCGAACGGCGGTAGCTCGGTTCGCGCTGACCTCACCGTCGAGGTACTGCGCGAGCTCGTCGGGCGCTACGCACGGCATGGTCATGAGCGTTCTCCGATAGAAGGTTGGATCAGCGATCGCAGCTGGCGGAGCCCGTGAAACACCCGCGAGCGCACCGTGGCCTCGGGGTGTCCAACGATCGCCGCGATCTCCGGGTAATCGAGCTCTTGATCGAAGCGCAGCAGGATCGCTTCGCGCAGCTTGGGCGGGAGCTTGGTGAGCGCTTCGCGCATCCGGCGGTGGTGCTCGCGATCGATCAGCTCGTCGAGCTGCGACGCGGTGCTCTGAACATCGATCTCACTCGCGTCCTCGTCCTCCCACGGCCGGCGGCGGCGCCACCAGCGACCGTAGTTCCGGCAGCGATTACGGACCGCGGTGAACAAGAACACCGAGAACTTCGCGCTGGGTACGTAGCGCTGGCGGTGAGCCCACAGCTGAAGGAACGCTTCCCCGGCGCGCTGATCGCCGGTGACCTTGACGCAGTAGTTGACCACGCGCGGCATGTAGCGTTCGACCAGTTGCGCGAACGCAGCTTGGCTCCCCGCGCCGGCGAGGACCATCAAGTCCTCGTCGCTGCGATCGGTGAGCGGCGAACGACTCGCCGCCGGGATCGCGTGCAGTGGAGTGGAGGTGGCCATCGGACACCCCAAAGAACCCCGACCTGGCGGGTCTGTTTAAGAAAAATTGTCCAACACTGACGATCTCGCCCCGCGCTCGAGATCCAGTGCACGGATCGGGCGGCTGACTTCTCCTCAATCGACGGAGGTTGCAGTTCGGGCAGCGCAGGCGCTCCGATCCGGACGGGCCAGCGCCTCGTTGCCGCTCACTAACTTGCACCAATGGGGGTGCAACCGCCGCGAACCCCTGGTACAAGGTTGCCCCCGTCGCCCTCGTAGCACAGTGGCAGTGCACTTCCTTGGTAAGGAAGGGGTCGCGAGTTCAATTCTCGCCGAGGGCTCGCCTTAAAAAAGGATCGCAACCGAAATGTCGAAGGAAAAGTTCGTCCG
>JBFXAI010000081.1:0-7776 GCA_050184455.1 Kofleriaceae bacterium
TCCAGTACGCGCAGCCACCGATCGACCTCTGCCACATCGCTTCGGCAGATGCCGGCCTATCCAGTACGCGCAGCCACCGATCGACCTCCGCCACATCGCTTCGGCAGACCTCGGCCTATCCAGTACGGCAGCCGCCGATCGACTCACGCCACATCGCTTCGGCAGACCCCGGCCTATCCGGTCCGCGCCGGAACGCCCAAGCGCTCCAGGCCGCCGATCGACCTAACTCGCCGCCGCCCCGGTCTATCGCTCCACCGGACACACCCAACGGCCCACCGATCGACCTCACCCTAGCGGTTCCGCCTCGCCGACGCCGGTGCTCGACGACGCAACAAACTCGGAGGAGCCGTGTGGCGAACGGCTGCGGAGCACGAACCTCGGCGTGGCGCGCTAGCAAGTCGCCGGGTAGAGCCTATCGATGACCGGGGTCGGTCAGTACTGGTGCTGCCGTCCAATGGCATTCGTGAACGATGGATGCAGAGGCTCCTCAGCTCACGAGTCGCGGATTCTTGCCTGCAGCAACGCTCGCAGAACTGCTCGGCCGATCGCTCTCACGATCGCCGTATCACGCCCCAAACATCTCCGCTCGGCTATCCCCCTGGCAGGCTCTAGCGAGCGCCTGCCAGGGCGCGGCCTCTCGTTGCTTGCCGTTCCACGTGGAACTCCCAAGCCATCCAGGTACCGAACGACCTCCAACCACGCCGGCGGCACTAACGGGTCCGCGGCGTCCCACCACCGCTAGCTCCGCAAACTGCGCCGGCTGGGAGGCGTCGGCGCCCTCCAACCGCGCCGGCGGCACTAACGGGTCCGCGGCGTCCCACCACCGCTAGCTCCGTAAACCGCGCCGGCTGGGAGGCGTCGGCGCCCTCCAGCCGCGCCGGCGGCACTAACGGGTCCGCGGCGTCCCACCACCCGCTAGCTCCGCAAACCGCGCCGGCTGGGAGGCGTCGGCGCCCTCCACGGCTTGGCAGAATCCCGGCCATTCCCAGGAACCCTCAAGGTCGTTCCGACGGGCCCACCGACAGGGTCCTCGCGTGCCGTGCCGACCGACCGCGCTACGCCGGCTAGCCTTCGGCTCGCTAAGCGCGCCGTTCCACGTGGAACATCGAACCTATCCCAGTACCGATCGACCCTCCGCGCGGAGCTGCCCTCCGAGGGATCACTTCGTCACCGCTGTCGATTTGCGCGTGCGGGCTGGGATGCACCCGCTTCCCCAACATCGATGGGCCTCCGGCCGCACTTGGCACCATCCCGGAACCATCGCGGGTCGTTCCTAGCCGTGCCGACTTACAATCCTTGGCGCGCCGGTCCCATGACGTCGCACGGTGCGCTACGCGGACCGACGCGCTCCCGCGCTGACTTAGCGCAGCGCGTCGCAGTAGCGACTAGTCTACCTTCGAGCACAATCCCGGTACCGACAACAGCGCTTGGTAGAGCCTATCGCCGACTCCTCCTTTGCAGCCGTCGCCGCGGTTCGGCATCTCCGTTGACAGCGTCCTCGCTTGACGTTCCACGTGAAACACCCAGGCACTCCGAGCCCAACTACGCGCAGAGCTGACCGCCCCGGAGCTGCCGCACCGAACTGCTCTCGCACCCAAACCGTCGCAGTACCAATCGTCCTCCACGATGTGGTTTGCCAGAACGGGCGACGACTCCCAGCCGGCCAACGAGTCGCCAGTCTGCCGCAGCGGTTTATGCGCAGAGCTGATCGAGCTCTCGGCTGCGCCCGGTAGCAACCAAGATCTGGCCCGGCCAGCGCCGAGCGATCTGTTCGACATTGCTCGCAACGAAGTCGGCATCCTCGCCAGGAAGCTTCGACAGAACGATCGCGCGAATCGCGCAACCATCACGCTCGATGGCCTCCACCGACAGCAGCGTATGATTGATCGTTCCAAGGCTCGCTCGCGCGACCAACACCACCGGCAGTCCGATCCGACCCGCCAGTCCGCCCATATCGACCTCTCTCGTAATCGGCACCCGCCAGCCGCCGGCGCCCTCAACCAACACGAGCTCCGCATTGCTGCGGCCACGGGCGAGCGCGGCATCGATGCGGCCCAGGTCGATGGTGGTCTGCTGCTCTTCCGCCGCAACCAGTGGAGCAACCGGACGGGCGAATCGATATACCCCGCGAAGCTCTTCAGTCTGCCAGTTCCCCGCCGCCCTGCAGAGCGCCTCTTGGTCCTCCCCCACCAGCCTCCCCTCAACCAACACACACCCCGTCTCGATCGGCTTGAACGCAAACACGCGCCGACCGATCTCACGCGCATGACGCGCGAGCGCTGTCGTCACGAATGTCTTTCCGACACCCGTGTCCGTTCCGGTGATGAACAACCCGTTCATAGACTTTCTTGAATCGCAGCGATCGTAGCTGACTCGAGAAGTTTGATCTCTTCAGCGGTGATCGACAATGGCGGCATCCACACCACCACGTCGCCTAGCGGTCGGAGGATGACGCCGTGATTGCGGATCCTCGAGCAGACTTCCGCACCGCGAAACCGCGCCGCCAACGACTCGAGCTCGATGCCGACCATGAAACCTCGCTGACGCACCTCGCGGACGCCTCGGCAGTGCTTCACGCGCTCGACTGATTCTTCGACGAGCGGCAGCTTCGCCCGCGCGTCAGCGAGCGCATACTCTTTGAGCATCGCCAACGATTCGATTCCCACCGCGCACGCCAACGGGTTCGCAGTGTACGTGTGCCCATGAAAGAATTGCTTCAGCTCGGCACGGCTCCCAAGAAACGCGCTGTAGATCGCTTCAGTCGTAAGCGTCGCCGCGAGTGGCAGGTATCCGCCGGACACGCCCTTTGCGAGACACAAGAAGTCGGGCGATACGTTCTCCTGGGCGCACGCAAACATCGTCCCAGTACGGCCGAACCCCGTCGCCACTTCGTCGACAATTAGATGCACACCGTGTCGTCGGCACAGCTCTGCTGCCTTCGCCAGAAAGCCCTTCGGATGCAGCAGAATTCCCGCTGCACCTTGCACGAGCGGCTCGACAACAAACGCCGCGATCTCGTACGCGCGATGCTCGAGCTCAGCTTCGAGTCGAGCGAGCGATGCACTGCCATCGGTTCCAGACGGAGACGGAACCGGAATGCTTTGCACGAGCAGCGGACCGAAGATGCGATGGAACACGTCGATCCCACCGACCGAGACGGCTCCGAGAGTGTCGCCATGATACGCGTCGCCGACACGAAGAAATTTTTGCTTCGCGGGTCGACCGACAAGCTGCCAATACTGAAACGACTGCTTGAGCGCGATCTCGACAGCGGTCGATCCAGAGTCAGAGTAGAACACCCGAGCCAATCCGGCGGGCGCAACTTCGATCAGCTTTTGCGCCAGTCGAATGCCCGGCTCGTGCGCGAGTCCGAGGTACGTCGAGTGTGCGATTCGATCGAGCTGATCGCGCAGCGCTCGATCCAGCCGCGGATGGCGATGGCCGTGCAGGTTGCACCACAACGAGCTCACGCCATCGAGATATCGTCGACCCTCGCTATCGATCAGGTGGTTACCTTCACCCCGCGCGATCACCAGCGGATCCCACTCCGCCATTTGCGTGAACGGGTGCCAGCTGACTTGCTTGTCGAGCGCTTCGAGCTCAGTCGACATGACGCACTGCGTCTATCACTGATTGGCAAATCGTTTCAATGTGATGCTCGGCATGACTTGCGTTTAAGCTCACCCGCAAGCGAGCCGAGCCGACCGGCACAGTTGGCGGCCGGATTCCCTGCACGAACACACGCCGCTCGAACAACCGCGCGCTCATCTGCATCACCGCTCGATCGTCTCCGACGACGATCGGTGCGATCGGACTGCCCGCCATCCCACCGGCGCTAGGCACGTTCGCGCGAAATCGCTGTGCGTGTTGCTCCAAAATCCGCCGGCGATCGTCGCCCTCGGCGGACCGCACGATCTCGATCGCCGCGCGCGAAGCCGCGGCTACGCTCGGCGGCATCCCCGTCGAGAACACGAACGATCGAGCGCGATTCCACAACAGATCAGCGATCGCTCGGGTGGTGACTGCGAATGCGCCAAACGTTCCTACCGCCTTGCCAAGCGTGCCGATCACCACGTCGGGTACCCGCCCGGCCTTCGCCGCAACGCCGCGTCCTTCAGGACCGATCGTCCCGAGAGCGTGCGCCTCGTCGACGATCAGCGCGGCATCGTACCGCTGGCACAGATCCGATAGCGCCTCGATATCGGCGAAGTCACCATCCATCGAAAACAGCGTTTCCGACACGACGACACGTCGACGCCCGCCGCCCTTCGCCAGCGCGGCCTCGAGCGCCGCGAGATCGCGATGAGGGAACACGACGATCTTCGCTCGCGATAACCGGCAGCCGTCGATGATGCTCGCGTGGTTCAGCGCGTCGGAATAGACGATGTCGTCCGGACCGAGCAGCGTGGTCAACACGCCGACATTGGCGGCGTAGCCCGTGTTGAACAGCCGAACTCCGTCGCTGTTCATCCAATCCGAGATCGAGCGCTCCAGCGCCGTATGCCGTCGATGATTTCCGGTGATCAGTCGCGAGGCTCCCGCTCCAACCCCGTCCTCTTCGAGTGCCACGCTTGCTGCTCGAACCAGTCGACGGTCACCCGCGAGCGACAAATAGTCGTTGGACGCGAAGTTCAGAACAGGAATGCCATCGAGCACGATCGTCGGCCCGGGAACGCCGTCAACGACGCGCGGGATCCGGAGACGACCGGCGCGCGCCAGTTCACCTAGCTCGGCGCGAACGTCATCGTCGAGAGACATGGGCGCGGACTATAGACACGGCTTTGCGCCGAACGCACGCCTTATCTCCCCTGTGATCCTCGACGGATACGCCCCGCCCGGGTGGTCCCGGACATGCTGTTCCCCACCGCCCGCCACAGCTCATCGAACAGCGGATCCATCACTTCCGCGACGAACACGTAGTCGACGACCACGGTTGCACCGCGATGCGGGTAGGGAATCAGCCGGACCTCCACACCCTCCGAGATTCCCGCGCTCAACGCCCACCACGCGATCCTGTCCTGTGCGGTGAACCCAGCGCCGGCTGTCAGCGCCAAGCTCATCCGGCGCGGCGCAGTCCGCACGATCCCCGCTGCCGCATCGTGCTCCGTCATCACATATCCCAGCGTCTCGAACGCCGAGCTCACCGCGGCCACGGCATCGTGGACCGATCGATGTTCGAAGCTTCGCGTGCCTTGGTTCGCCAGATCTTCGGGAGTCATCACGGCGAAGTGCTGCCATGGCCTCCGCCTCCCCAGCGACGCGATCGCCGTCGACGCGGGCACGCGCAGTCCCGTGCTCTTGATACGTCCTCTGCGCCGCGTGTCTTGCGATCGCCCCACGACCCCTTCTCATCACCCTACTCAGTTCGCGGCCGAGACGGAACGCGCCTGGCCTAACACTGACTGGTCGCCGGCGCTTTCTGCGATCACTTCCCAATACAGAACCGCGCGAACAGCTGATCCAGCACACGTTCTCCGACCTCGACTCCGCGCAGCGCCGCCAATGCTTGCGCCGCTTGACGAAGCTCGACGGCCACCAACTCCGGAGGCTGGCGCTGCTCCCACGCCATCCCTGCCGCACCGAACGCGTCCCTCGCCATCGTGCACATCTCGGACTGCCGCGCGGTGGTGAGGAACGCATGCTCGCTGCCCTCGCGATCCGCCACGCCAGCGATCTCCAGCACCGCGCGCCTCAGCTCGTCGAGCCCACGACCGGTCGTCGCCGACGTACACAACGCACCGCGCGCATCGCCTCCGAGATCGGCCTTGCTGCGCACGACCAGCGCCCGCTCACCGAACCGCGCGCCGGCGTCCCAGGTCGATTCGCCGTCGTTGAGCACGACCACCACATCCGCGGATGCCACGCGCTGCTCACCCAGCGCGATACCGCGCTGCTCGACCGGATCGGGCGTGGTGCGTGTTCCCGCGGTGTCGACCAACGTGACCGCGACGCCATCCCACACATCGGTGACCTCGAGCCAATCGCGCGTCGTTCCCGGGCTCGCCGCGACCAGCGCACGCTCGGTACCGACCAACGCGTTCAGCAGCGACGACTTGCCCGCATTCACCGCGCCGACCAGTGCAATCGAGATCCCGTGGGTCACCGCGCGACCGTGACGGAAGCCGAGCGCGATTCGATCGCATGCTCCACGCAGCTCGGAGATCTCGCGGTGAATCCACGCAGCGCTCGCGGCCTCGAGATCTTCTTCCGGAAAGTCGATCCAGCCTTCGAGCTCGGAAAGCACGGCGAGCGAGCGCTGCTCGAGGCGCTCGACCTCGGCGCCAAGTCTTCCCGATAGATTCGCTTGGGCGAGCCGCCACGCGCGTTCGCTTCCCGCGTGGATCACGCCGAGCAGCGCCTCTGCGCGTACCAGATCGAGCTTGCCGCTGTGCACCGCGCGCCGCGTGAACTCGCCCGGCTCCGCGATCCGTGCCCCCCGTTCGAGCACCGTGGCGAGCAACTTCTGCAAGTTTAGCGAGCCCCCATGGCCGTGCAGCTCGGCGACGTGCTCCCCGGTGAACGACGCCGGACCGCGCATCGCAAACGCCAGCACCTGATCGATCCGCTCGCCGGCCGCATCGTGCACCCAGCCGACGCGAGCTCGACGATCCAGCTGCTCCGCTGGGATGCCGAGCACCATCGCCGCGATCTCGATCGCACGCGGGCCACTCAGCCGTACGATTCCGACGCCACCCACGCCTGCGGCGGTGGCGATCGCCGCGATGGTTTCCGTCGTCACTCGGCAGCGGCTGGCACGACGAGGATGTGACGGTCTTCGCCTTCACCCTCGCTGCGCGTCGTCAATCCGGCGATCTCCGAGATCGCCATGTGAACGATGCGGCGATCGTGTGCCGTCATCGGCTGCAGCGGCACGATCTGCTTGGTCTGCAGCGCCTTCTCGGCCATCCGTTGCGCGAGCGAGCGTAGCCGTTCGATCTGCTTGTCGCGGAACCCGCCGGCGTCGACGACCATCGGCTTGGCGCGGTCGCCGGTGCGCTCCTTGAACACGGCCTTGTTGACGAGATGCTGGAGGGCATCGATCACGACGCCACGACGCCCGATCACCACCTCGGTATCCTTGGTTTGGATCTCGAGCGTAGTCCTGTCCGAGTCGTCCTTGATGTCGATGTCCGCCGAAATGCCCATGCGCTCGAGCACGCCGAGGAGAAACTCGCTCGCCTTCTCGGCAAGGTCTTCACGTTCTGCTGTCGCGGGTTCTGTCACTGCTGCCTCCATCATCATCTCTCTGGCTATCGCCGGCGCTTCTTGCGCTTGCGACGCGGGTTGCTGCTCGAACCGGCGGACTTCGCCGCACCACTCGCAGCCCCCGCGTCTTCGTCGTCGTCATCGCTATCCACGTCGATGACCGGTTTGGCCTTCGACTTCGAGCCCGCCGCTTGCGCCTGAGCCGACTGCTCGGCGGCCTTCTTCATCCGCTCGGCGATCTCGAGGCTCTTCTTGTCGTACTTGTTCATGTAGATCGAGTGGACCGCGCTGAGCACCGTGTTGGTGAAGATGTAGATCGACAGGCCTGCCGGGAAGAAGAACGAGAAGAACCCGAACATCACCGGCACGCCGTATTGCATGAACTTCTGCTGCATCGAGTCGCCGGTCTGCGGCGACAGCCGCGCCTGCGCGAACATCGTGACGACGAGCAGAATGTTGAGGATGTGATACGGGTCGGTCTTGGTGAGGTCGTCGAGCCACCCGACGATGAACGGCTGGTTGTAGAGCTCGCCCGCCGTCGACAACATGCGGTAGAGCGCGAACCAGATC
>JBFXAI010000082.1:0-7649 GCA_050184455.1 Kofleriaceae bacterium
ACTGGTCTTGCTGCTCAAATACGAGGCGCACGGCGCGCTCGCGCAGCTCCGCTGGGTACCGGGTTCGTCCTGACATTGGCTCCATCCTCTCTGCGTTTGGAGCCTCCGGCAAATTCGGGGCGGTTCAAGCTGAAGCAAGGCTCGTTCGCTGAGTACGACGCTCATCTCCTTGCCCTCCATTTGACAAACGTCGTCGCTGTATTGCGACGCGAAGCCGCGGACACGGACGTCCCGAGGCGAAGTCGTGTTGAGCGCGCATTCGAGCACCTCAATCGTTCGCTTGTAGTCGATAGAGACCTCCGATCTCGCTGGCTAACTGCTCTGGCCGATCGCGAAGAGTATTGCGAGGCTCTCGGAGCCGTTCATTTGCTCTTGAACGGGGTGTTTGCTTTCAAGGTTAATGCTCAGGGCGGGCGGACAGACCTCGTGCTTGGGGGCGAGGTTGAAGCGACTCCCGCTGTTCGCGGCAGCGATGCTCTCGTATTGACCGAATGGAAAATCGTGCGCGACGAAAGCGAACGAGCGACATTAGCTCGCCAGGCGCGGGTTCAGGCTCGGCAGTACTCTGGTGGCGTCTTGGCAGGAGTCGAGCTTAGAACCACGCGCTTCGTCGTGCTGGTGAGCTCAGGAAACGGCCCAACGATCCCCGATATCACCGAGGATGCCATCCTGTATCGGCACGTGAACGTCACCGTCAATTCCCGTCCTCCGTCTGCCGTCGCCCGTATGACGCCTGCTTAGTGTGTTGGTGACGCGTTAGACGCACAACCGCACACCGATGGCAGGACGCCGTTTGGAAGGCCTCCGACGACCCTGTCACCCGATGAGGAAACGATGCCGCACTGAACGTTGGCGTGTGAACGGCATGCGTCGCAGCTGCTTGGGGGTCACATGTCAGAGGTGACCCTTAGCGTGTTTGGGACCGGGCACCGCTTGAGCTGATCCCTCGAGCGGGGCCGTGCTCCTCGGCGCGGCCGGCCCGGTGTTCCATGCACCGAGGCGGACCGAGGACCGAACGTGCAGAGGAACAAGCGTCCACAAAAAGGGCGCGACATCAGAGGCAGGGTCAAAGGTGCCCGAGGTCGCTCTCGAAAGACACTGCGGACCCTCGACGAAGCAACAACCGTACAGCAATGCGTCCGCGCAGCGATCGCTTTCGACCTCGGCGGGCGCTACAGGCGCGTGTACGCGGAGGTCCTCGAGGCATCGTTCCTCACGAGCGAGGAGTGGCCAGCCCCGGACCGAAGGCCAGAGTTTGGGGCAGCGGCCACTCGATACCGAGATGCCATCGAAGCCACGCGAGCCGTCTCGCGCATGTTTAGGACGTACGAAGGTTCAACTCTCGTCGAGAGGGCCGCCTTCGATGCGGGTGTTGAGGGCTGCGATGATTTCGGTGAAGTATGGACGGCCAGTTCGGGCCTCCCTCGGGTCGACGCAGTTCGAGTCATGAATGACGCTGCGTCGCGCGTGCCGCCTGGGATTAGTCTCCGTGTCAGGCGCGCGATGGTTCGTACGGTTGCGGCATACGAGGCGAGAGCTAAGCGCGCAGTGGCGGAGGTGTCCGTGACAAGGGGCGGAGCGTCCATCCGGAAGAAGGTTCGCGGTGTGTCTGCGGTTACGTGTGCGCAGATCAGAGTGGAGACGGCACGTGCGGATGCCTTTCTTGCTGCACAGCGACACAGGTTCGCGCTGGAGCGGCACCATGCGAATGGAACGTGGTGGCACGGCGCCACCGTTCGCGACCAGGCGATTTCCGATCTCATACTCATCAGGCAAACGGCGGTCGCGGAACATCAACGCGTTTTGGAGATGTCGCGCGAGCTTCCCAGGGAGCTCGAACCAGCTGCATTAGATCTCGCCGCGAAGCATCGCGAGATCCGTCTGTTTGTCGTCGAGGAGCTTCGGTTCTGGACGACGGACCCGGACAATTCGGACGAAATGTCCGTATCGATCTAGCCCCGTCATAGCCCGCTAATTGCGGGTGATGAGCAAGCGCACAGCAGCAGCACTCGCTGCGTTTGGATGGCCGCCGATTCTTACGACGGCAACCGCGGCCGCATACACAAGCACGTCGAAATGGACCCTGTACCGCGCGGTAGCCGCAGGGACCCTTGCGCCAGCTGGTCGTCGTGGCAGAGCGATGACGTTCACTAGGGAGTCGCTCGACCGCTGGATGTTGGGCTCTGGAACTGAAACGGAAACCGTCTTGGACCATCCAAAATTGGTTCGTTCGTCGAGTGGATCCGCCGCCGCCATTGTGAGGCTCCGCGCCATCGCGAAGTGCGGCGGTGCCCGATGACGCTCCGCATCCTCGACTTGGCCGAGGACGCGGACCTTTGCCAGGTAGCAGGCGCCGAGCAACTATCGGTCGACGGTCGCTTCGTCGCTCAGCTGTCGTCGGCGGTGCTGAACCAAAGCTCGCTAGCCGAGTGGCGGAGGACCCTGCGCGAGTTCGCGGCCCAGTCCGCAACAGAGGCCGAAGCCATCACGCGGGCCATCGGGGAATTCCTAACGCGCTCGCCGAGGTCGGGCCGATGAACGCGGCGGGGACAGCGGCGTTGTCAGCATCGTTAGCGAAGGGTGCGATTGCCAGCTTGACGTCGCACGGCAACACGAGCGCAAGGCTGGTAGTCGAGGCCGACGTTCGCGCACCTGACGGTACGCCGCTCACCGCGATTGGGACCGAGCTCTCGGTTGTTGCCGCGGTCCTTGGACATTGGGAGGTCGTGCAAGGAGCGGTCGGGGAGCTTCCGACCGAGGACATCGTGTGCGCTCGCTCGCGAGCGACGCTTCGCGCGGTCCGAGCGCTGGAGCACCGCGGCGAGTCCATCGACGTGGTTACGGTTGCCAGCGAGCTCGAGCGCTCTGGAATCGAGGGCATGCTTGGTGAGGATGGGGCGCTCTGGCTAGGTCAGCGCGCGGCCGCGATGGTGGACACGGACCCTGCAGCGATCGTTCCCATGGTGCGAGGCTGGGTGTCGTTTCTGGCACGACTCGCCGAACGACGTCGAGAACACATCGACGCTGAGGATGCGACCGCTCGCGAGGATGCGGAGATCGATGAGCAGGGCATGCGTGATGCAGAGGCCGCAGCGCAGCGGGGTTCGTCGACAAGAGACCTCACGTTGAGCAGCAGCGACGACAACCGTGGAGCGAGGTTCCAAAGGTGTCCTGACCTTGTTGCCGCGATTCTGGCTCGCGCGGGCGAGGAGTTTGTCTCGCACACGCTAGGTGGCGCCGAGCTCTATCGCCTTCGCCTCGGCGCGATGGCGATCCTGACTGGTGCACCAGGAACGGGAAAGACGTCGCTTGCGACCGGCGTAGCACTCGAGCACGCGCGCAACAAGGGTCCGGTCGTCTTCCTTTCGCTCGAGATGGATGCTGACGAGCTCGGCGCTCGCGCCATTGGCATGCAGTGCTGTTCGGGCTGGGAGGACGCGCTATGCGGACGCGTGGCTCGCACGGAGATGAGCCGCGCGCTCGCGTTGCCGAAGCTCCTGGTGCTCGATGGGGAACATTCGACGCTGCAAGCGCTCGAGTCCGCTGTCGAAGTTGTTCGAGGAGAGAACCCGGGCGAGCCGGTCATGGTGGTGATCGACTACCTGCAGATTCTTCCCAGTGAGGAGCGAGACATGCGAGCGCGCGTCGCCGCCGGAGCGCAAGCCATCCGACGTCTCGCCAAGCGCCTTCGCGTCGTCGCGCTAGTCATCTCCCAGCCATCTCGTGCCGCAGGAAAGGCCTTGTCTTCCGGCGAGCTCCTCGGGGCTGACTCGATGACGGCGAACGCGGAGAGCGCGGAGATCGAGCGGGCCGCATACATCACATTGGCACTCGGTTCTTCGGGACCCGAGCGCGAGGACGGCACTCGCGCGGTCGACCTCAACGTCGGAAAGGCCCGTATGGGAGGTGGAGATAGGGTTGTCCCGCTTTCGTTCGATGGTCGCACCGGCCGCATGCGCGTGGACGGGGACGCTCGGCCAGCGGCAGAGGTGAAAGCAGAACGCACTACCGCGCGAAACGACAAAGCTGTCGGTACGGCCGCGCTCGCGATTCGTAGCTTGTTGACCAACGCGACGGAGCCGATGTCCCGCCGTGACATCCGCGGCCGAGTTACTGGAACCGACGCGGTCATACGCGCGGCGGTCGCAAGCCTGGTCGCTGATTCGGCTTCCGGCGTCGTTGAAGTGGAGCCTCGCAAGCACAACGCCTACCCGGTTTGGACCCGCGAACGGGCGGCCGCAACGGGTCGGATCATCAGGGAGGACGAGTCGTGAAGAGTCCTGCATCGCGTGCATCGGACTGCATCGGTACTGCATCGCTCGATGCACACTGCACTGCATCGCGCGCCTTAGTAGGCGCGATGCACGATGCAGTTCCTGAAGAGCCTCCTGGGTCCGATGCAGTCGCCGCGCTTCGACCCTACCAGCGGAGCGCGGTCGAAGGCGTACTTGCGGCCTTTCGTGCTGGCCACCGGAGCACGTTGTTGGTGTTGGCCACGGGAACGGGGAAGACCGTGGTGTTCGCAGAGGTCGCCCGTCGGGGCGTAGAGCGAGGCAGGCGCGTCCTCGTCCTGGCCCACCGAACTGAGCTAATCACCCAGGCTGCGGAGAAGCTCGCCAACGCAGGCGTGGAGGCGCAGGTCGACCAGGGCGAACGTCGGGCCTCGGAAGCCCCGTGTGTCGTCGCGAGCGTTCAGACGCTCCGAGGCCCTCGTCTTGAGCGCTGGGCCCGGGACGCGTTCGACCTGGTGGTCGTGGACGAAGCGCACCACGCGACGGCCGCGAGCTACCGGGCGGTCCTTGAGCGGTTCACGAGCGCGAAGGTGCTGGGCGTCACCGCGACGCCGGACCGGCTCGATGGTCACGGCATGGGTGAGGTGTTCGAAAGCGTGGCGTACCGCTACGAGCTGCGGCAGGCTATTCGTGACGGCTGGCTCGCCCCGATTCGCGCTCGCCGAGTCGCGGTGGACGGGGTTGACCTAGCAACTGTCCATACGCGAGCTGGCGACCTCGACCGCTCCGAGCTCGCGGCAATCATGGCGCACGAGGAAGCGCTTCACGGCGTCGCCGTGCCACTGCTCGAGCTCGCCGGAAGCCGACCGACGATTCTATTCGGCGTCGATGTAGCGCACGCGAAGGCGCTCGCGGGGGTGCTCAACCGCTATGTGCCAGGTGCCGCGATGGCAGTGGATGGCGGGGCGAGCGCAGCAGAGCGTGCCGACGTTCTGGCGAGCTTCCGATCGGGAGAGTTCCGGTTCCTGGTCAACTGCGCGTTGCTCGTCGAGGGGTACGACGAGCCAAGCATTGCCTGCGTAGCCGTGGCCAGGCCCACCAAGAGCCGCGCCCTCTACGCGCAGATGGTTGGGCGGGGCACGCGGCTCGCGCCAGGCAAGGAAGATTGCCTCGTGCTCGACTTCACGGGGCAAGCCGGACGGCACAGGCTTGTAGGCCCCGCTGATGTTCTCGCTCCCGGCGGCATCGATGATGACGTTCGTGAACGGATCGAGGCCGCGCTCGACGTCGATGCGTTGGAGCTCGATGAGCTGCTAGCGACCGCGAGGTCCGAGGTCGCCGAGGACCGCCATCGCGCCAAGGTCTTGGCTGTCGCGCGCTATCGGGCGGAGGAGGTCGACCCATTCCTCGGCGGCCTTCCGGACGCGCCGAGGACGGCTTGGGCAGTTGACAGCGCGAGTTCCCGACAGCGCGACGCTCTCGCGCAAGCAGGATTCGTTGACCTGCCACCGGAGCTGACCAAAGGGGAGGCCTGCCGCTGGCTCGATGCGATCGCAGCAAGGCGTAGTGCGGGGCTCGCCACAGTCAAACAGGTCCGGCTGCTCCGTCGTTACGGCATCGATGCAGTGAGCATGACGCTCGCCGAGGCGTGCGGCGAGATTCGAGACATCGAAACCACACATTGGCGGAAGCGTGCAGGGAGAGCGGCATGAGCGCGCTCGATTGGAACGTCCAGGTCGATCCAACCTTCGGATGTTGGCTATGGCTCGGCGCCGTCGATAGCGACGGCTATCCGATCGAATGGCGCGCAGGCAAGCCACTGAAGATCTATCGCGTCATCTACGAGCGCGAAGTGGGACCGGTGCCCGAAGGCCTCGTGCTCGACCACGGATGTTCGTCGCGTCGGTGCTGTTCACCGGCGCACCTAGAACCTGTTACCCAGACGGAGAACCTTCGACGTCGTCGATGGGCATACAAAGTCCGTCGGAAGACCTGCGCCAAGGGACACGACCTCTCCATCAACCGACAGGTCCATCGAGGAGGCGGGTTGACGTGCCGCGCGTGCTCGAGGGAGTGGGCTGGTGGGTGAGGGTCGTGACCTGAGGGTGGGTAGGGATGCCGCGGTTGGGGGTACCGGTGCTCCTATGCGAGCAGGTACTCGCACGTTTTTGTCCCGAAAACCGTTTTTAAAGGTCCGACGCCCCCGCGGCGCCGCGCATTCCAGTTCGAGCGGGCAACCGAGCGCTCCCCGCGGCGCAGAAAGCGACGAGCACGATGAGTTGGACTGACTACGTTCCAAGCGTCACGTTTCAGCTGGGTAACTACTTTCACAAGAAGATTCAGAAGGAGAACGAGGAGAAGGCGGCGCGCGAGGAAGAGGACAAGAGGCGACGGGCGGCTCTCGATGGACAGGGTCGAGCAGCTGGAAGGTTTGCCTTTCGTGGCGAGCAGGGCTACGGCGCGATGACCCAAGAGGCCGAAGCATCGCGTCAGTACCTCCGTGACCTCGCCATGGGGAAGAACTCCGTCGCAGCCGAGCAGCTGCGTCAGGGGATGCAGCAGGGCCAAGCCGCGCAAGCGTCGATGGCTGCAGGCGCGTCGCCGCAGAACGCTGCGATGGCCGCGCGCACGGCTGCGAACAACATGGCGCGCCTCGGCTACGGCATGTCGGGACAGCAAGCGATTGCCGGGCTGCAGGAGCGGAATGATGCACAGCGTGCGCTGGCGCAGATGATTCTCGAGCAGCGCGGACAGGACATCAACGTAGCCCTTGGATCGCGACAGAACGCCGTCGGCGCATATCAGGCCGGTCTAAAACCGCCCGAACCGCAGGGCCCGTCGACGAAAGACCAGCTTCTGGGCGCGGCCACGGCACTCGGTTCAGCACTTGCGAAGTCGGACCGTCGGCTAAAGACAGACATCGAAGATGGAGAGGACGATGCGCGCGCAGCGCTTCGCAAGCTGGTGGCGAACAGCTATCGGTACAAGAACGACAGATACGGCAAGGGAAAGCACCTGGGCGTGATGGCTCAAAACCTCGAGGAAGCCGGCCTCGGGTTTGCCGTTGTGAACGAACCCGATGGCAAGGCGGTAGATGGTGGCAAGCTGTCGACAGCGTTGGCGGCAATGATGGCCACGCAAGAAGGCCGGCTCTCGAAGCTTGAGCGCGACTTTGGTGCTAGTCGTCGCGCTGATGACGGAGTTGACCAGCGCGAGCGCGCAAGGAGCGAGCTCGGACGCGTCATCGCTCAGTCTCGCCGGGCTGAACGAGCGGGCAAGTGATGAGTGATTGCGTAATTCAGTCGATCGCGATCACCGAAAACGGTCCATCGCGATCACCGAAAACGGTCGATGGCGATCACCGAAAACGGTTCATCGCGATCGGTGGTCCGGCCATCCGGCCGCCATCGCCTGAAC
>JBFXAI010000083.1:0-7513 GCA_050184455.1 Kofleriaceae bacterium
GCTACCACCCGCTCGAGCAGATCGCCGCGCTCGGCTTCATCCGCGAAGCGGCCGCGATCCTCCATCACCTCGCGATCGCGCACCTCCAGAAGCAATCCGAGATCGCGCTCGACAAGGGCTCGCTCTACCGCGGCGAAGCGCTCGAAGCGCACCGCTCGCGCGGCAACGAGGGCGTGCTCGTGCACCTCTCGCCGGGCTGGGTGCGCCGCACGTATCCCTTCCTCCTCCTCGCGATCGTGGTCGCGCTCGTGTTCTGCGCCTTCATCAAGGTGCCGACCTACTCCACCGGCCAAGCCGTCATGGTCATGGACGGCACGCCGATCACCGCCGGCACCACGGCCAACGTCGCCAAGCTGCACGTCAAGCCCGGCCAGCGCGTGCTCAAGGGCTCGCTCATCCTCAAGTTCCAATCGCAGGCCGAGCGCGACGAGCTCGAGGTCGCGCAAAAAGAAGAGGACAGCTACACCTCGCAGTACCTGTTCGACCAGACGGACGTCGAGAACAAGAAGCTGCTGATCCAGGCCGCACAGAAGGTCGAAGCCACCAAGCGGCGCATCGAGCTCAAGACGATCCGCGCACCGCACGAAGGTGTCATCTCGGACATCCGCGCCAAGGAAGGCGAGCAGCTCACGCAAGGCGAAGCGATCGCGACCATCCTCCCCGAGAACGCCGATGTCACCGTCGTCACCTTCCTGAACGCCAAGGACCGCCCGCGCCTCCACGAGGGCATGAACATGAAGGTCAACCTCGCCGGCTACACCAAGGCCCCCGAGACGGCGAAGATCACCGAAGTCGGCAACGACGCCGTGTCGCCCGAAGCGGTGCAGAAGTTCCTCGGCACGACGCTCGCCGGCTCCGTCAAGCTCGCGCCCGGCTCGTACGTCCTCGTGAAGGCGAAGATGCCGACGCGCACCTTCAAGTCACAGAAGGAGACGCTCTACTACCACCACGGCATGCAGGCCAAGGTTGACGTGCTCATCAACGAGAAGCCGTTCCTCGTCACGCTCATTCCAGCGCTCGAGAAGTACCTGGTCGACTAACGAATCGCGGCACCACAGCCCACGCCGGCGAGCGCCCACTCGCCGACGTTCCCATTTTCGGGCTAGCGACTGACGGCGATCCCGAACGTCACCCTCGCAGCAAGTGTCGCCGTCGTCGTTGGCATTGTTCCATCGCCGGTATTGATTCTCAGACGTCCGAGTCCACCGCCGCCACCACCCGTGTACATGGTTTGGTCGACATTCAATGCATCCCCGCCATCTTGCGCTTCTGTCGACGGACTCGCTCCGTCGCCGCCGCGACCACAATTGGGGAGACTGCATGCTGCTCCCAACGCGGGACTTGCGTTTATGCTCTGAACACCGTCGGCCTGTTTGGATGCTCCGGAGCCTCCCGTTGCGAGGACACGAGCCGTCGAGGCGATCTCGATCGTGTCAGCCTCGAGGAGCACGCCGCCTCCAGCTCCGCCACCTTGTGGAATTACATCACCACTTTGTGGTTTTCGTCCTCCAGCTCCACCACGTACATCGATCGCACCATTGAGGACGATCCTCTTTCCGGCGGACAGTTGGACTGCGCCACCACCCGCGGTTGCGTTGCGGACGCCGCAACCGCCGCGAAGAGGAACAAGCTCGTCGGTGCCAAAAACGCCACCCGGTGCCGACGCTTCTTCTGGAACAATTATCTTCGCGCTCACAGCGCCACCTGCGCCGCCCGACGTCGCATTCCCGCCACCGCCGCTAGCGACGCCAGCGAACGGACTGTTGGGTGAATACGCTCCGGGTCCTCCAACGCATTCTGTGTTGTACATCGCCCCTGGTGCAAACATTGTGTTGCTGGAGACAGCGAGCGTTCCCTCGACGAAGATTGCGTCGCGTGCACGAAATGCGATGGCCGGAGAGGTGGCGTTCGCTGCAACGACCGTCACGTTCCCCAAGCGAATCGTCTTCGCAAAGAACACACGAATGGCTGCACCGGTTGCCGGCGCAGGGATCAGGAAGCTCGCGTGGGGCGGGGCCCCATCGATCGATCCGTCATCGACATGAATCGTAACGGTGCCACTGAGATCGAGATCGATATCGAACGCGTTGGGTGTGAGCACGTCGTCTAGAAGGTTGGACGGGACGAGCTCGAGACAGCGCGGCCCATCAGTAGCGCAACCGAAGCTGCATTCTTCGGCAATCGTCACGACGCCGTTTGCATCGCAGGTCGCCACCTTATCGTTCGTGCATGCGGTCTCGTTCGGATCACACAATCGGCAGCCAACGGAGCCGCAACCGCGATCACAAGGCTCGATGGCGTAGTCGTCGCCTGTAGCGTTACAGACGACGGCCGTGTCTTCCCGACACTCGGCAAACACGTCGGGCTCGCAATCCACAGCGATGCACTCGTGCGGGACGCCGCCGAGTGTTCCGTTCACATCGCAGAAGGGAAACTCCAATGTCGCGCACTCGCGCTCGAGACACGAGCGAAGCACGATGCAAAATCCGGTGAGCCTTGTCGAGCGCAGCTTCCATCTTCGGAGATGTAGCGGACGTCACTTTTTCATCTCTCAAGGGCGGGACTCGGAATGACGCTTCACATGTCGTACTCGTGAGCACCGCCGACAAGTGCTCGATTGTTCGGCCTTCGTCCGGCGCATGAAGCACGGTGGTTTCAAGAGGAGCGCTCACACCTCGTGGTCGCCTCTTTTTTTCGTCACAAAAGGAAGGTCGTGTGTCCCGAAAAGCCGGGAGGTCCCAATGTCTTACATCTTGACGGAGCGGCGATGCGACCCGAACATGGGTCCCTCGATGCGCTTCCAAACCTTACGCAGTGTGGTGGGTCCGTCGCTTCTTCTCGTAGCCGGTTGCGGTTCGGTGCAAGGAGAAGAGCCGGACGCCGGAATGGAGATGCCGAACCTGGAAGGTCCGGTGAACACGAGCACCGCTGGAACCGTGGATGAGGGCGGACAGCTCTCGTTGACCGGGAAGCTCGTCAGCACGGATGTCGATTCGCCGAACGCGTCTCTCGTGTACACGCTGCTCTCGCTGCCGAGCGATGGCGTGTTGAAGTTGAACGACACGGAGCTCGCGGTTGGCGGAACGTTCACGCAGAAGGACGTGATCGACGGCAACGTGAACTACGTGCACAGCGGCATCCCTGATGCCGGTGACAGCTTCGATTGGGAGCTGACCGACGGCGCGCACATGATTCCGCAGAACACGTTCGCGATCACCGTGGCACCGACGAACGATGCACCGGCGATCGTCAACAACGTGACGAGCGATGTTGCGGAAGCTGGAACGTTTGTTCTGACGCCCGACGTGCTCTCGACGTCGGATGAAGAGAACGGCACCCTGACGTACACGTTTGTGTCTGTTCAGCGTGGCGTGATGCAGCGCCGTGTCGGCGCCGGCCCTTTCACCGCGCTCGCACCTGGCGACACATTCACGGTTCAAGACATCGCGGATGGCAACATTCGCTACGTCGATCCCGGTACGGACGACGCGATGTTGAAGCTTCAACAGAACACGACAGCGTCGTTCTCCTGGCGCGTTTCCGATGACGAGGGTGCCGTCGCGCCGTCGGCAACTGGCGCGTTCGCAACCAACTTCACCATTACGTCCGTCGACGACGCGCCCGTGTTTACGTGGAAGACGGCCCAATGTGCCCCTCCTGGGAACAACCTCTTCACGAACCCCCTCCTGTCCTTCAGCGATGTGGACAACACAGCCGCTGACTACAACGTTTGCTTGGTCACCTGGGATCTCGGGTACCGCGAGTTCGGCAGCTTGCCGGGACAAACGACGACGCAAATCGCTCTCGTGATCCAGAACAGCTCGACGAACCTGACGAACAATTCGTGTGTAGCGGCGAACGCCCTCTCGTTGATCAACGTCGACAGCGCGGTGACTGCACCGCCATCTGGGTTCCGCGCGTCACGTGGAGCGACGCATTGGAAGCTGATGAAGGGCACGACGCAATTCGGTGCCATCGGAATCATGAGTCTACCGGTCGGCCCGACGACACCATGTCCACCGCCATGACATGAGCGAGGTCAATCGGCCCTCGCCGCTAAGCCTCGATTCGGTTCGGAACACATGGGCCGTTCATGAGACCTCACCCGAGATGGTGTGTGCTCATTCCTGGAGCGAGGTCTGCGCTCAGTGGTGGTCCCACCCGACCGATGATCGTCTGCGCAACCATGTTGCGGAGCAACTCTCGATCACGAGCAACGCCCTCTCGGAGTGGCAGGCGGCGCCGTTCGATCGAGCCTTGTTGTTGCGTGCTCATGAACACGTGACGGCAATGCGTGCCGCAACAGAAGGCAACGCGATCTATCGAAACTTGGTAACCGGCGCATTGCGCTCGATACCGGTCGTTGCGCATCAACGTGACGGCCTCACGACCGTTTTTCCGTCGGCAGAGCTGCTCCCAAGGCTCATCGACGAGCTCCGAGGAACGTTCGACGCATTGCCGCACCACCCGTTCGTGCGCGCTGCATGGATCAATCAAGCCATCGGAGCCGTCCATCCGTTCGTGGATGCAAATGGCGGAACCGCGAGGTTCTTGTCATCGATCCAGCTCACACGAGCCTGCCTGCCGCCATTCGTGTTGACAGAGCTCCAACGGCGGACCTCGTACGTCGAAGCAGTGGTGGCGGGCGATTCTGGGCTCCCACCATTGCTGCATGTTGTGCACGACATTGTTCAGCAGCAGCTCGCGAGAGTTCTTACCAAGGAATCTGCTGTCGCGGAGTGGACACCTCGTGGCAGGGAGTTGGCAGCACACTGGCTCGCTCGCACCGACAGGGCTTGGAGATCCGCGGCTGGGCTGGAACTCGAGCGTGACGACGGCATGACGCTCGCGAGCTTCGTTCGACGCGGCTATCGCATTCCGTTCCTGCCAACGCCGCGACTTGCGCGATGGTCGAGTACAACACCAATACCCTTCCAGTTTTGCCTCGCGATCTCGCCGACGCTCGCGGGAGACGCGACGTTCACGCTCGCGAGCGTCACTGCCAGCGTCGGCGCGAACGATGAGCTAGCTCCGATTCTGCACGAACCAATTGCAGCTGTATTTGTTGCTGCCCCGATCGAGCCTCTCGACGTCGTGAACGCCCGATTCGATCACTGGGTGGCAAAGCGCATCGATCAGAGCGTGCGAGGATTGGCGGCGTGGATGTAGACCGCATAGTTGCGAGTGCATCAGAGCCTCCAACGTCCGTGAGGCTACGCGCTTGGGTCGAATCAGTGCGGGCTCGGCTTTCCTCTGACCAAACGACGGCGATGGAGAGGTGGTTCAACAACGCTCCATTCGAAGCCGGAGCACAACAAGCATTCCGTTCTGGTCGATTCGATACGGCATACCTAGGAGCGGTGGCGGAGAGACTGGAACGGCGAAAACTCCTCGACCGATTTGCGGAGCGCGCAGCACCGGTGGCTCGCTTGCTGGAAATCTCGGCCGAGCGTCCTGCCATGGCAAGCACGCTCGTGTGGCATGCCCTCGGGGCTACTGAGCCAACGCTCGCATCGAGCTTGATCCAATCGATCCGCGAGCGCGCAGGCCTGCCGGGATTGCGAAAAGCAATCTCCAAGAACGAAGTACCAGCGAAGGTCGACATTGCGTGGTTCGACGATCGTCAGGTCGAGGACGCGGCTCGCTGGGCGGAACAGATTCCAGCACCTCGGTCGCCTACCCTCGCTGATGCGATCACGCGAATCGAACAACAGCGTGCCGCCGCAGGATCGGCGCTCGCCGAGCTGATACCGTTCGTTCAGCGCATCGCGAGCTTCCTACTCGCACTGTCGAAGACCTCCCTCGATCCGCTCGGGTTCGCCTTATCGCGCGACGCTCGCTTGGTCAGCGATCCGCCAATCGATACACGCATGGAGGTTGCGCATTGGGCACGCACTGTCGGCCGCACGTTATGCCTGCGCGGGCAGATGGTGATCATGACGATCGACGTCGCAGCGCCGTGGCCTCTCGCGCTCGAAGTGATCGCGAGCGAACTCGGCCGAGGGATCAGTGGCGCATTTGGCATTGTGATGCGCCTTCGAGGGCACATCGCGCTGCCGGCAACGCAAGCTGCCCCGTTGCTTCTCTGCGTGCCGGACGAGTCTATCGAGCTGCGCGGTGCGCGTTTTGAACGATGGTGCCAACGCGCATACCCACACGCCGTCGCCCCCTGGCGGACCGTTGCATGACGTCTCTCCAACAGTTCCTACGTCGCCTCGAAGCCGGGCACTCCGACGCACGATGGACCCACGTTCGCGAACGTGAAGCGCAGCGCCTCGACATCGAGCCACAGGAGTGGGCCACACTGCGCTCGATGAGCCTCGACCTTCGCATGGTCCGCGAGGTGCATCGGTGCGTCAGTAAGCTTGCGAGTGTCCGCCGTGCAGATCGTGAAGGGGAATGGGATCTCGTTTCCGCGCAACCTGGAAAGCTGCGTAGTCATGCACAGAGCTTTCGTGTCGGTGCGCATGTCGAGCCGGCGTGGGATCACGCGACCCTTCGCCGCCGTGTGGCGGAGCTCATCAACACGACCCGCGCTGTCGAGGATGGAGTACGAGCCGTTGCTTGCTTCATTCGCAGCTTCGTGCGTGCGCAGCCGTTTCTCGGACACAACGAACGCGTCGCATTGATCACGGCATCCGTCTTCCTTTGTTCGGTTGGTCTGCCCGCGCTTTCAATTCGCTATGTGGACGATCCAGAGTTCGGACCGGCGTTGATCGCTGCTGACGACACGAGCATGAAGCGTGTCGTGGAGCGCTGGTTGTGGACCGAGGCTCTCGCTCTTGCGGAATGGCTTCCCGTCTCGACCTCGTCTCGATCCACCCTCGCCGATGAGCACCGAGCGCTGGCGGACTGCCGCGTACCAATTGACCTCGCGCCCCTCGCAAGTGAGCTCACGGAACTGATAGAGCCGCTCCTTGCCAACGTGGGTAACGCGCGACATCTCGTGCACGTCGAGTTCGCCGATCGCCTTCGAGCGGCGACGGATGCTAGCTATCGAGGCCACCCGATCTGCGCGCAGCACCCCATTGTCGAGACTCGCTGGTCGATGACTGGCGACCGTGAGGCTATCTTGGTGATTGCGCTCGCCGGACGAGGTATCGCTGGGGCTGCGTCGGCGCACCTCTCGATCGAACAACCAGGCGTGGTCGCGTCGAATGTTCCCGCTGTCCTGCTTCCCATGGACGAGGCCGCATCCAACCGAGCCGAACGACTGGCACTCTGGGTTCCCTTGGCGACCGCAGCTGCGAGCGGTTGACGCAGTCCGCCAGCGAGGCCGGGTGGGGGCTGGAGGTTGTCTACCCGGGAACGCAATCCCGGTAGGCGCATCCCAACGGCGTCAGCCGTAACCACCGGTATCCACGTGCACAAGTTGCGAAGAGGGACCGGCACACCCCGTGAACAAAGGAGCTTCGCCCGCCCGCTGCCCCCGCAATCGACCTGAAGGGAACACCACTCCCCATGGCCACCAAGCAGAACATCGTCTCCTCCTTCCCCGCCCTGAAGAAGCTCG
>JBFXAI010000084.1:0-6737 GCA_050184455.1 Kofleriaceae bacterium
AGGGCGAGGAGGCCGACACCGAGAAGTAACCCACGAGCACCGTCTCCACGGCCCCGCGATCGCCATCGTCCGGTTTCGGCGATCACGATGCGCCGGTTTCGGTGATCGCCATCAGTGAACTACGCAGAATCAATTCCTTCGCGTCGCTCAGAAATGGATTCTGAGTAATATCCTCAATCACCTGAATTCAGAGCCCTGTTGCTACGGCTTTGAACCTGGTAGCAAACTTCGAATTCACGCGCAGCAACACCTCGGGTCCAATGCGGTGCTCACCGTCGACCTTGAAGATTTTTTTCCGTCAATCTCCATCGCCCGCGTCGTACAGGTCTACAAGGTGGCGGGTTACTCGAGCACTGGCGCGTGGCTTCTCGCTCGGTTGTCTACGCGACGGGGAAGACTTCCACAAGGCGCGCCCACATCTCCAAAGCTGGCGAACCTGGTTTGCTACCGGCTGGATCGTCGGCTGAGTGAGTTTGCCGAGTCCGTGGAAGTCGTCTACACGCGATACGCGGACGATCTTACGTTTTCTGGTGCTTCGATGGCGAAGCTTGCCAAGCTTCGCCCGTTCATCACACACATCGTGAAGGATTGTGGGTTTCGGCTAAACCACAACAAGACAAGACTTGTTGGTCCAAGGGGTGCCAAGGTCGTCACTGGTCTCGTGATCGGTCACGATGAAGTTGGCATCGGTCGCCGTCGGCTGCGCGAGCTGCGCGCCACGATTCATCGCGCGCATGTCGAACGCGACCGGAAGATACTCGCGTCGATTCAAGGCTGGTTGGACTTTGTATCGGACGCCGATCCCGCTCGGTACAAGATGCTTGTGTCGTACATACGTCGCCTGGCGTCGGCGGCTTCGGCGTCGTCTGGAAGCACAGTGCTCTCGGAGTTGCGGGTCCGCGACTGAGCATGAACCGCTGCTTGTGGAGCTCGCCCGGATATGCGCTGAGCGTGGTCGATCTGCTCACGTTAGAGATCGATACCAAACGCCGCGCGGACCAGCGACGCCAGCGCGATTTGCCAGTCGTCCTGCGGTTTCGCCGGGTTTATGAGTGCAGGCAGGCGGACCTGGTACTCGATCCGTTCAGGGTTAACGAAGGTGCCGACAAGATCTGCGCGGCCGTCCGGGCATGGGAGACATAATGTCTTCGTAGTGTCATTTGTGAAGACGTTATGTCTTACGAGCGGTAAGCGCGGTCGGACTGTAAGTATTGAGATTTATTTGCATCGTAGCCGAGAACTTCAGCCGTAGCGAGCCGACGCCAACGAGCTACGTCGCGAATTGAGCCGACAGGATCCGGGGAATGCCGAAGTAGTCGAGATCTCCACGAGGCTTGCGCATGAATTTGCATGGGCACTGTGAGAGCGCGATGCCAGCAATGATGTCCACGAGGTAACTCGGTCCTCGGCGGAGCAAAGTACGATGCGATACGAAACCTCCCACCGGCCTGCGCTGCAGCTAGAAGACGATGCGTTACGAGAACCTGAAGCCGGCCTCTGCTGCAGCTTCGACTGCCGCGCGTGGTGCGAGCAAAAAGAAGGACACGAAGCCGGAGCTTGCCCTGAGGCGCGCGCTTCGCGAGCGAGGATTGCGTTCGTACCGTGTTGACCTATCGACTTTGCAGGGAAGGCCTGATGTCGCGTTCACGCGCGAGCGCGTGGCTGTGTTTGCGACGGTGACTTTTGGCACGGTCGAAATCTCGAAGAGCGCGTTGCGAGGCTCGAGCGGGGGCACAACTCGCCCTATTGGGTTGCGAAGATCCGAGGCAACGTCGCGCGAGATCGGCGCGTGAATGCCGAGCTTGAAAGGGATGGCTGGACCGTCCTGCGTTTTTGGGAAACAGATTTGAAACGAGATCCCGCTTCGGTCGCGCAGAAGATCGCCGAACAGGTCGAAGCCAAACGCCGTTAAAACAGCGAGCGTTGAGCCGCGCCGTTACCGAGTCCTGTGCCGGGGTGAGCAACATGATCTCCGCGCAACGCGAGATATGGCGCTGACACTCGCGCTGGAGGTCGCCGCCGTGGAGTCACGCTGGCGGCCGATCGAAGAAGCGTCGGCTGCGGTGTGAGCAGCCGACGGCGGCAAGCGCCTGATCGAGCCCGCCGAAGTTCCGCCAGATCGCGCTGACCGCGGCCTTGCCAAGCTGCTTGGCCGTGAGCAGCTGATGGTTTCTCGCGCGCTCCTGCAAGAGCTCGATGAGGCGTTCGCGTGTCCAGTAGCCACGAGGCGCGTGATCGAGGTGCTCGATCCCCGCGACGCTGCAGATCTCTTCCCACGTGCCCCAGAACCGGTTGCACGCGCGCAGGAGGCCGCTCGGCACCTGCGTGCACGTCAGGACACCGTGCTTGTTGCCGAGTCGCCGGAGCGCCGCGAGCGCCGTGTCCTCGGTCCAGTCGACCTTTCGCGGCTTGGCGCCGAACCGACGCGCGGCCGCCATGTACGAGCCGAACAGGTTGATCGCCGCTTGATACAGGCCGCCATGCTCCTTGCGGATCGCGTCCGCGTGGAGCGGCAAGCCGCGATCGCGACGATCCTGCAGCACGCGCAGGATCTCGTCCTTGGTCCAATGGTTCGCATCGACGATCTGCGAGGCGAGGCCCGAGGCGCGGAGTGCGGCTTCGATCGTCTTGAACTGCCGGGTGATGCCATGCATCAGGCGGGCGTCCTGCTCGAGCGCGGCCTTGCGAAGGCTCTTGTGCGCGCGGTGCCGCGCCTTGAGCGCCTTGATGACCTGCGTGCGCGACAGCGCCTCGTGCATGATCTGGATCGGCCACGCGGTCAGACCGGCGGCGGTGAGCCCGGCCTCGATCGAGCCGTACCGGCGCCATAACGCTTGGCCATCGGGATGGCGATGGAGCTCGCCGTGGTTCATGGTCGGCCGCTGGCGCGCGAGCGTGTGGATCTGTGCGATCAGCTGCTCATCGTCGTAGGGCTTGCGCCTGAGCCGAACATCGTCGGGATCGAGACCGGCTGCGATCAGGGCGTTATCCCAGCTATCGAAGTATCGGACGCCGGCGTTGACAAGCTTGTTGGGTGCCTTGCTGTACGAGAGCGGCTCGCCGAGGCGATGGAGCTCGAGGATGTCCTCGACCACCCGATCCTCGTCCCAGCGCTCCATGACTCCGATCGCGCGCGGTGGATGCGGGACGTTGGCAAGGATCCGCGCACGCACGATGCTGCCGACGTAGGTGCGGATCGCTCCGACCAGATCCTCGCGGCCGGCGAGCTCGAGGTCGCGGTACCGAATGGCCATACCGCTGTGGTCGAGTCGCCGGATCTCGGTGATCACGTCGGCCTGGCTCCACTCGCGGTGCTGCGGCGGATCGGGAAGGTGTGCGGCGCGCCGCGCCCGGTGAATGCCACCGAAGTGATGGAGCAAGGCGTTGTAGAGCTCGAACGGGATCTCGTCCGAACGCAGCGGACGATCATCGGCTGCGCGCGTGAGCTTCACGAGCTGCGCGAGCGCTTGCCGCTTCGCCGGGATCGGAACGGCGACCGCCACGCCCTCCAGTGTATCCGAGTCAGGAATCACGGGCGTGCTCGAGCAGCTCGCGGCGGCCGAGCGCGGACCGGGGTGTGAGGGCGAAGTGCCGATCTGAGCGAGTGGTCGCTGTAGCTCCCGCAATTGCATCCGGCGCCAGCCGCGACCGCCCGATCGCGAGTTGCTGCTGGACGAGCTCGTGGAGCAAGGCGTGCGCGTAGAGCTGATGGACATCCTGCGGGACGCCGCCCGGGCGCGAAACGGCTGGAAGCGAATCCTCGCTCGTTGCGCTGCACAGCGCGCTCGAAGCAGAACGACTCTGCGGTGCGCGCGTAGCGCCTACAGAAGTTGGGCCTGGCGCAGCGCTCGTCGCACCTTGCGCTGGACCTCGTCGAAGTGAGGTACCTCGCCGAGGTACTCACCGAACTCCTGGTCCCAGCGCTTCTCATATTCCTTCACGCGCTTCTCGAACTTGTCTGCGAAGCTGACCGGATCGAGCCCCTTGTGGCTCGCCTTCCGCCTGAATAGCTCGACGGCGTCCGTCAGGTCCTCGTCGTCGAGAAACAAGTCGAGATCGAGAAGGTCGCGGCACTGCAATCGCTGAAGCACGCAACGCAGCTTCTCCGCCGCGATCGGGCATTGGCGTGCTCGCGAGACGCTTTCTAAAAGTGGTCCATTGCGCAAGCGTCGATGTCTTCTCGGTGAAATCGGCAGTGAATGCGATCGGCCCCACATCGATCTCCGTTCCACGGTTCGCGAACGTGGCGGTGATCGCCTTCGCGATTAACGCGCCATCGAACGAGAACCGGTTGGCGAGGAGCCACAGGTCGTAGAAGTCCTTCATCCTGCTGTTCGTTGTCCGCAGGTAGACCATCGCCTGAAACCTTTCGGCCACTACGGTCTCGCGGGGATAGCCCGATAGCTCAGGGTCGCGTAGGCGATCGTCTCCGCGCCGGGTGTCACGACGTCGCCGAAGCCGACGTCGATCTGCATCGTGACGCGTGATCGCGCGAGCAGTCCGATGAACCGTACACGTACACCCTCGTAGTCAGCGTCCTCTGAGATCCGCTCGGCCTTCACGGTGGCAGGGTCGAAGATCATCCCGTCAGGCTCGACATCCATCGAGCACAAGTCGCGGACGAGACGCTCGACGTTATCGAGTGAGTTGTCGAGTCGTCCGAGGAAATCGAGGTCCTTCGTCGCTCTCGCGAGCGGCGCGTTCCATACGTGCAGCATCAGCGCGCCTTTCAACACTAACCGCGAGCGGTGCGACGACCGCGACAGCCGGTATAGAAACCGCTCCATCGCGTAGTATTGCAACAGCTCCTGATATGGCCGGTTGGCCGCACGCGCCTGGTTCATGAGCCGGACATGCACCGAGGCGGGAATGTTCGTGACTGTCACGAGAGCACTTCCAGGTACGGTCGCATGGTTCGCTCGACATGGCGCATGCGCGCGAATTTCAGCAGCGCGTCGCGCTTCTTGCGGCGCCGATCTCTCCATAGACGGAGCGCTTCGAGCACCACGTCCATGCCGATCTGGTTCCGATATCGGAAGCAGTCGACGATCGTCTTCTCGGGGTCATAGATGCGAGCGGCGACGCCGTCGACCCGGTGACTTTCGATCCCGTCATGGAACGCGTGGCCCGAGAACCAATAGAAGCGCGTGGGCGGATAGTCGAGGCGCGGTTTGCGCGCGCCGCGTTCGAGCGCGACGTCGATCGCGTGCGGTACTTGCGTGGTTAGCTCGTGGAACGCGAGTGCCGAGACGAGGCAAAGCACACCATTGGGAACCCGCGTCGCGACCGCCACCAGGTCGGGGCTGCCTATCGGCTCGAGAGCGGCGAGCCGATAGACTCCACGGCTGATTGGTTCAACGATGCCCGCGTCCCTCATGGCGTAGAAGGTTCTGCGATTCAGACCGACGCGCAGCGCTTCGGACATGCGGATCGCGCCGCCTTGCCGACGCAGCAACGCAATTTCGTGGACATAAGGCCGTCCGGGCATGGAAGACATAATGTCTTCATTGCTTGTGTTTGTGAAGTCGTTATGTCTCACACAAGCAGCGGTCATAGGTCTCTAAGGCCACGGATCTATTGGACGCGGCGGCCGGGCGCACCGCTCCTACGGGTTCATGATCCCGCTACGAGGTACTTCCAGCGTCGGGGCGAAACGGGCGGAATCGAATCGAAGACGGTGAAGTATTCGAAGGTCGGCGATCGTGGCGACGAGGTGGCGAACCGCTCGTGCAGTGCTGACCTGCTGCGGCCGGGCCGCTCGGCGGATGTCCACCGAGCTCAGCGAGGATAGGCCACCGTACCAGTGTTAGTTTTTGGTGTATCGCGCGCGCTCGCGTTCTCGGGAATTCCGGAGGTTGTGTCGCCGATGTGAACCGCCCGCGACTGGAACGTGTGAACGCTGTGTGAACGTCGCCTGCTCTCGGGCGCTGTGCAGGTCGTCAACCCGCGAGCATTTCTTTAGAATCGTCGAGCGGGATATCGGATTCGAACCGTCGACCTTCAGCTTGGGAACGAAATCGGAACCCTCGGAACGACTGCGGTTTTCTGGATTGTCGAGCACGTAACCAACACGTGGCGTCAGGCGGTGCCACGCATCGACAACCAGAAACCGTGGACCGGACCGTGGACCGAAATAGGGCGCAGAACGCTCCGATATTCGGGGATCTCGCACATGATTGGGGACGTTCTCGGCCATGGCATACTAACAACATGGCGCACGCTTCGACGAAGCAGATCCTCCAGCAGCTCATCGATGAGCTACCGGATGACGCGACGATCGCGGACGTCCAGTACCGGCTGTACATCATCGACGCCGTGAACCGCGGCCGAGCAGAGATCGCGGCCGGCGCCGGGATCCCGCACGCGCAGGTAGCCGCCGAGCTGAGGGCGAAGTGGTCACGGGGCCGCGCGACGTAATCTGGGCACCCTCAGCCTACGCGGATCTCGACCAGGTGCTCGCGCAACGCGAGGACCCGGCGACGTTACTCGAAGCTGTGCTGGAGGCCGCGGAGTCGCTCTCGACGTTGAGCGACCGCGGGCGGCTCGTTCCCGAACTCGATGACGCTGTCACCCGTGAGATCTTCGTGCGCGACTTCCGCCTGGTGTACGAGGTGAACCGCCCCGAATTTGCCGGAGGCTCCAAACGCAGAGAGGATGGAGCCAATGTCAGGACGAACCCGGTACCCAGCGGAGCTGCGCGAGCGCGCCGTGCGCCTCGTATTTGAGCAGCAAGACCA
>JBFXAI010000085.1:0-5582 GCA_050184455.1 Kofleriaceae bacterium
GCAGGCATGAAGAGCGGGGCCCTTAGCTTGTTCGTCGTCGCGGGTTTGTCGACGAGCGCGTACGCGCACATCCACCTGACCAACCCGTTGTCGCGCACCGACAACGTACAAGGCGATCCGCAAAAGACAGAGCATTGCGGTGACCCGACCTACGACCGCGCCGCAAACCCGTCGCGCGTGACGATGTATCCACCGGGCGCGACGGTAACCGTCACGTGGGCCGAGACGATCAACCACCCAGGGCATTTTCGGATCGCGTTCCAACAGGATGGTGCGATCTTTCCAATTCCTCCCGCCGGAAACGCGCCACCGGGAAACTTCCCCTCGCTCGATCAAACCGGCATGGATGGTGGCGTTGCCGGCGTCACGATCTTGAAGGACATGATCGATGACGGGCTGTTGTCCACCACGATCACCTTACCGACGACGGAGTGCACGAACTGTACGCTCCAGTTCATTCAGGTCATGACCGACAAGCCCCCGTACACGATCGACGCGAACTCCGACGACATCTACTTCAACTGCGCAGACATCGTCATTCAGGCCGGAGCGCCGATGCCGCCCGATCCAGTGCCGATGGACGATGCGGGGCCCGGTGCGGGCGGCGACGGCGGCGCCATCGGTGGTCCGAGCGAAGTCACCGGTGGATGCTCCACGTCGGGCTCGTCCACCACGGCGCTGTTCGGTCTCGCGCTCCTCGTGGGCTTGCGCCGTCGCCGCCGTTAGAGCTCATCGGCGCCGAAGTCGGGCGCACCATCAGTTCGTGCATCGCCATCGTAGTCGATGCTCACCTCCGCCATCCCGCTCCCCGCGTTGACCGCGGGGCTGGCGCTCGAGATGTGGAAGTCGTCGGCAATTAGATCGACGAACTTGGTATCGACGGCGGTGATGCTCTGATCGATAAGAGAGTTGGCGAAGCTGCAGTTGCCTCCGATCGCCGCTCTGGGGAACTCTTCATTTCCTCGTTGGTTGTAGCTGATCAGGTTGCTGGCCGTGGTCGCCGAGTCGCAGTACACGCCGCCGGCCCACATCGCCGCGGGGTCGGAGTTGTTCATCGCGATCGTGTTGTAGAGCAGGCGGCTCGATCCCATCCCGGCAACGTGAAGGCCTCCGAAGTGACTCGAGTCCACGCCGAGCGTATTGCCCTGTGCGCCGTTGCGTACGATGAAGTTATTCGTGATCTCGAAGGGGTGTCCCGTTGATTCGACACCACCGAGATGATTGTAGGACACGAGGCTGCGCTCCAACGTGAACGAGGTCACGTTGGTCACCCAGATGCCGATCTTCATGCTGTGCGAGATCGTGGATCGAAGGACGCGTACATCGCGCTCGGCGGCAGTTCCGCTGAGCGAGATCCCGAAGCCGGCGGACATCGAAATCGACGAATCAGACATCCTTAGATCGGTGTAGTCACCGACGATCCCATCGCCGGTCGAGTTTCTCAGCTCCGAAGACTCGATCACCAGGGAGCAAGCGGAACTCGCTACCCAGGGACGCGGCTCCGAGGGCGGATTGTCGAACAACGCTCGCTGCAGGCGGAGTCCGGCCCAGAAGCAGCTGATCGCTTTGTTGATGGTCATTTCGCGCAGGGTGAGTGTCGGACCTGCTGTACCGATCACTCCTCGTACTTCCATCAGGACACCGTCCGCTGCCCGGCGGAAGATTGCAGCCCGACCGCCGACGATCGTGACGTCCGGCTTGTCGCGATCGACAACGAAGTCACTCGCGAAGTCGTACGAGCCGTTCGCGAGGCGAATGGTCGAGCGAGCCGGGGTCACTTTCGACAGTGCATAGGTGATGTCGCACCGGGCATCGGCAGGACATTCACCCGCTGAGATTCCGTCGACGGCGACGTACAAGACGTTCTCGGGGAGTTCGCAGGAGCCATCGTTGCGACACACGCCTGTAGCGCACTCGTCGTCGAGAACGCACGAGCTCGAACCGGAATCCATGCCGGCATCCGTCGCCTGCTCCTCGCACCCGTTCGTATCCAAGTTGCAGACGAAGCCATTCTTGCAGTCGGAGCTCTCGTCGCAGTAGAGCGGGTTCGCAACGGTCGAGCAGCCCCCGACAACGGCACCCACTACGCCAAGAACCATCCACTTCACCATCGCAAGATTGAATCGTGATCGCGCGAAGACATCAAGCTTCATGAGCCAGCCCTCTCTGCGCCGCCACTCATCGGTTGCGCGAATTCACGCTCCAGAGCGCCATCGGATCCCGAAGACATGCACGCATCACGCATCACCAGAAGGCCAGCGCCTCATCTACTCGCGTCCAAGCCACACAACTTCGCGCGTGCAGTAAGGGCGCGCTTCGCCCAGAAGGCCTTCCAGTACTCTGGCGAGGTCGTCAGCTTCTCGAGCTCTGCGGCCGCGGTTCTGGAGCTGCAGGAAATCCTGCGCGTACCAAGACGTTGGATAGCTCCTGCATCCTGGCGTAGCCGTTGTGCGAGCGATTCGGCGGCCAATTCCGGATCGCGGGCAGCACTCTCTCGGTATGCTGTCAGCGCCTGTTTGGCGCGGCTGGCGACAATCTCGTCGCTTTCGCCGCTTGCCGCTTCGAGCGCCTCCTCGAGGTGCGGCAAAGCAATGGGGTCCGTTGCCGCAAGCCGCAGTGCCTCGGCGGCTCCGCGGCGCGCAGTGATCGACGAATCCGAAATCATGACATCGATCGCACGTTGCAGCTCACGCTCGCCAAGATTCGAAAGGTAGTAGGCCACGCGTTCATGCAGGGGGGAGGGAAGACTTCCAGGGGGGCGCCGCAGTTCTTCGAAGAAGGCGTCCACGATCTCGGGTGTGGTCTCGTAGTCCGACAATCGTACGACGATCTCGAAGCGTGTCCTTGGTGGCGGAAGATCGCGGAGAACGGCGAGTAGGGCTTGCGCCGGGATGTCCACCACGCACTCGGGGTACCAGCCTTGCTCGAGGACGCCATCGACCACGACAGGGTCTCGGTGGGTGCGAAGGATCTCGGTCACGATCCCGCACGCATCGATTCCTTCTGCATTCCGCGGGGGAGGAGGCCCGAATGACCACGACTCCGCGGCCATTGGACAGCACATTCTCACGAGCGACGCGGCCGCGAGTTTGCGAATGACGCTCGTCGTCGACGTGAGGTCCTTGCGGTGTCGCTCGAGCATGGACTCACGCTTCGAACATGCGGCGAACAGGACGATCGCGACGATGGTCATGCACGTCGACGTTGGACGAGTAGTCATGAAGCGAGCTGCCTCCCGCGGATGTGCTGCCACAGCGATTGCGGATCCGAGTAGAACTTCTTCACACCACCCGCCACGAGGAGGCGCTCCCAGTCGGCGGAGTCGCGGATCAGCCCCGACTCGTCGACAGCAAGGCGGGCCCAGCCGATCATCGACCCTCCTTTGAGGCGGACGAAGATCTCCTTGGGAAGCTGAACTCGATCGAGTTGCCCGCCGGCGAGCTTGAACACATCGGCCTTGACGTTCGAGTTCATGCCGTTGATCTCCGAACCATCGTCCTGGACGATCGGCTCGACCTGAGAGAACGGATCGCCATCGATGATCGTGAACCGCACCGACATAACGCCCGAGGTTCCGCTGCGGTCCAGGCTACCGGCAAACTTGTTTTCCGGACGCGGCTTCTCACCAAAATAGTCGTCCATCTTCGTCACCTCGTGACCCTTCGAGCCTGTCGCTCCCAGCGCAGCTTGAGCGACATACCTCGGCCACATCAGCATGATCTCCTGACGGTAGGTATCCACGATCGGCGCCAAGCTCTGATCTAGATCCTGTTGTGTCAGTGGGAAGTCCTTCGCCATTACCGTTTTCGCGTGGATCGCGTTCGTCAGCATGTCCTTGTATTGACGTGTGGCGTCGGCCGCATCGAGCTTTAGACCTTCGGTGAAGAACACGCGTGCCTTCGTGAGCGCGGAGGCGTTGCGAGTGGATTCCATCGCGCCGTCGGCTGCTTTCCCGCTGACTGCCTGGATCGAGTCGCTCGCGATGCCGCCGATAGTGTCGGCTGCGCGGTCGTTCACCACATGCTTCAGAAACCTGCTCACGAAGTGCCCACCGACGTTGCCGAGCGTGGTGATGAGCAACGCCTTGGCAATCTCCGCGACAAAGCTCGGTTGGTTGTCGTCCTGCATCGCGACAAGCTGTTCGAAGCTCTGGATGGCGGCGAGCTTCCGGTCCTTCAGGTTATCGGCGGCGCTGCACAGAAGCTCCCTCTTTGCCGTCAGATCGGCTTCTTCCTTCTCTGCTTCATTTGTCTCGATTGCCGAATGCCTGGGCTCTGGCCGGCTCTCGACGCTCGGAGCGCCGATCGCGCCGAGGACGCCGTCGATGCTCGCAATCACAGAAGTGAACATCTGTATCGCCAGCCCGGTACCCGTACGCTGTCGAAGCCAGGATGAGACATTGAGGATCGCGGTTGCAGCACGGTCGGCCTGGCGTGCGAATGCAGAGAGTGACGTCGTGCTTTGGAGTCGGCCGACGAGGTGCTTGGCATAGTCACATTGCTCCGCGATACGACCTGTACTCCCAGAGATCAGGGCCGTGATGGGGTCGCGAACATCGCCTGCGCCTGAAACTCCTAGGTTTCGATCGCCCTGCATGACCAATATCGTGTACGCGGCGCCTGCCTGATGCGTGATCATGTCTAACGCGTCGCCCAGCGCCTTGCTGGCGTAGTCGGCGCCGTCTCCCGCTGCCATGGTGCGCTGCTGGGCACTGGGTCGCGAGGGAAGTCCCAACTCGCCGCGAACGTGAGCGCTGAGTGTCGCCAACTCCGAAATCAGACGGAGCGAGTGACCGAGAGCGCGGTCGCTGAATTCCTCAAGAGAGAGCGCAAATTGATCGGCGGCCCACTCGATAGAAGAGTCAACCACCCTGCCGCGAGCAGCATATGTCTTCCTGCTCCGATAGACGTGTTCCAGGTGCGTGAGAGCCTCGGTTCCATGGCTCACGACCGACGAGTACTCGCGCCCGTCAGCTGTATCGAGTGCGTGTTGGGCGGCACGCAAGCTCGAGATCAGCGCGGATGCGGCCACGGCGGAGTGATCACGAAGCCTGCTACTCCGCACATCGGAACTCTCGTGCCCGGCAGATCGCTGCGATGCCTGCGCTCCCCCGACTTCATGATCGGCGTCGATCCACGGAAGCAATGCTGTGGCGTCTCCCGTTCTCGAGGAGCGAGACTCCATTGGCAGCAGCGACGGAGGCGACGTCGTCCAGAACGGGGTCCCGCTCTCTGCCGTCGCATTCGACGATGAGGAATTGGAGGACTCATGCCGTTCGCGGAATTTGCTCATGGCGCGCGGACATCGAAGGTGACCGGCGATGGTTGCGCGGTTTCTTTGTCGCCTAACCCTTCGAGGTCTTTCGGTCCAGACCAATTGGGGAACTACGCGCTGGCGGGCTTGCGTCGCCGCCGGCGTTAGCTACCGTTCGCGGATGAAGCTCGCGCTCGCGATAGCCTTCCTCGTCGGTTTCGTCGCGTGCAGCAGCAAGCCTGCCGACCGGTACACGGTCAATGGCAAGGTTGTCGCCGTCGGCGCCACGGCGACCGACAAGATCGACATCCACCACGAGGCCATCCCGA
>JBFXAI010000086.1:0-4979 GCA_050184455.1 Kofleriaceae bacterium
GACGAGGCCCGCGCAGACGAACTCGCCCGCTTGGGGCAGCACGAATAACACCACAAGGTATCGAGCTGGCGCTCGAGACCCGTCCCACGAGCACAGGAGCCGCACTTTGAACGCTTCCAGCCTTCGCTGAGCAACCAAGTGCGCGGCGAGTACACCACCAGTGGATCGTAGCGCTCTCCATCACTCCAGACGAAGGTCCGATCGATACGCTCTTTCCAGTGTGGGAAGTGGATCCCCGTCGAGAATGGATCGAACTCCCACATCTGCGCCCCCCAGAGCTCGTCCTGCTTGTGCTTCCGCCAGTTGTTGAGCACGTACGACAGGGTGCGACGCGCCTGGCTGGGCGACTTGATGATCTCTGCGTGGTAGCGGTCTGCGAACACCTGACCGCGGCGCCGAACGGCACGTTTCTCCCGCACGCTGATCGTGGCGTTCATCAGCTTCGCTGCAGAGATCTGAAAGCTCTGCATCCCACGGGCAAGCGCCATGCGACTCTCCGCCTCGACAACCAAGTGCACATGGTTGTTCTGAATGCTCAGGTGGACGATACGGAACTTCTCCTGGTGCTTCGCTGCGACCACTGACGCTGCGCGCAGCGCCTTGTACATGTCGCGCTTGCGCAAGTTCTTGATCTCGGAAACCACGCGCAGCACCACGTGCACCGGATAGCGCCCCTTGAGCGTCGGCCGCCGCTTGTGCGGTGAACCTGCACGCGTGCCTTTCGGCGGCCGTCCTGCACCTGGTCGCTTTCCACCGCGTCGCTTGAACAGTTCGCCTTGCAGCGGTGCAGCGAGGCGTCGTCGTGGAGCCAGCATGACTTGTCCTTCATAGCCATCACATTCAGCCGCGTCAATTGAAATCGCCGATATTTTTACGGTTCCAAGCTTCGCAGGCAAGAGAGAGCATGTCCTCGTTGAGATAGCGACGCATAATTTCTGCGACCCGGTCGGAAAATTGGCTCGTTTTCGCTCCTACGTGGCACATGATCGCGACGGTCCCGTCCAACACGGTGCGACCGCGCGAGGACGACGCCAACGTGCGAGAGCGTTCGGTGTATCGTCGATTGGGCGATGAAGCCCACGAGTTTGGAATCCGGGCTCTACTTCACTTGCCGGCGACACCCCGTGCCATCCGATTGCCGGAGCTCGATCTCGAGATGGCGAGAGCGCCACAAAATGGTGACGTCGCCGCGTTTGCGTTCCCGCTCTGGAAGGCGGTAGATGTCATGTGGGAGATCGCGCTCGAGAGTGGGCGAGGCCAGCCGATGATCTCTTCATCGAGACCGCATTCCCTAAGCGAGGCCCATCTGGCGGATTCGAGTTACTCGAGGTGGTGGCTCGGCGCGACGGCGACGACGAATTCTTGGAGCTCGCGAAGCGGGCTGTTTGCGATCGCGCGACTTCGCTCGACCGAATCACCGATCGCGAAACGTGGGATCCATCGGAGCACTGCATGCAGTGAGTCAGGTACGTACGGCACATCGCTACTCATCGACGTGCCCTCGCAACACGGCGTCGTCGCATCACGATCGCCATGACGACGAGGCTCATTGCGAGGGGGGAGCCGGGGGTGCTTTGGGCGCCGCAGCAGCCGGAGCGGGCGGACTTGGAATTGGTCGTGGGCACGGGTGGGGGCTTGGTGCCGCCAGAGGAGGTCGCGCTCGCTGCGGGGACCTCGGCCGCGAGCGCGCAGTTGGCGTCGAGGATGAAGATCGCAGGGCGGGCAGGGGTGGTGCCGCCAGCGGCGACGTCGACTGCGCAGTTCGCACCGTCGCGCTTGGCCGTGATCGTCGCGGTGCCGTCGCGCTCGGGGCCGTCGATCACGACATGCGTGCCGGGCAACGCGCGATAGCTCAGCGCGCCGCCGGGTTGATTCGGCCACACGACGACTGCATCGCGCGCGCCGGTGACGCGAACGCCGGTCCAACCCTCGCCAGAGATCGTCGCAGCGGCGGGCGATGCGTTCGTTGCGGTCGCACTGACGACGTTCACCGCGCGCGGATCGGGGCCTGCGATCTCGAGTCGATAGTCGGCGACCGCAAAGCGAGCCGCATCGCACCGGCCGCGGACGGTCCCCTCCTTGAAGCAATCCTTCAGGGTCGAACGCGCGAGCGCAGGAGCGCCACCGCTGTTCGCCACCGTCGCGATCGTCAGCTTGCTCGCACCCACCGTCGCGGTCGCCGAGCGCGAATCCTTGCCAAGTGCGAATGCCGAGGGTGAGCGAAACCGGAGGAACATCGGTCGTTCGTTGGCTCGGGTCGACGCGCGGTCGATGATCACGACGCTTGCCTCGGTGCCGTCTTTGCTCGGCAGGAACACGAAGTCGCGCAGGGCCTCGGGGACGTCAGACTTTCGTCCCTGAAACTTGAACTGGTCAGCGTAGTCGCACCGAGCCGCGATCACTCCCGACTTGGTTTGCGTCGTCCACTTCCAACCCGTGCCGACGCTCCAATCCGCCTGGCTCGGGATGTAGTGACGCGGCAGCTGGGCGGAGGCCACCGTCGGAGCGTTGCTGGTGAGCGACGACTGCGACCCATACGGCGAAGGATCTACGATCAAGTTATCCGGACCGCGGCTGAGCACGAAGTTACCCGCCTTCGGATGCCGATGGTCGACGTCGAGCGCGTGCTGGCACTCGGCGACGAACCACATCGCTTGCGCATCCCAGCGCGTGCGCGCGAACAGCGTGCCAGTCGCCTCCGCTAGGTACCAGGTCGGCCATTTGTCGCGCGGGATCAGCTCGGCCTTCTCGCCGGAGTTCGCGAGCGCGTCGTAGAGGTAGTAGTCCTTGTCGGCGAGCTTGAGCCGCACGAGCTCGCCGAGCGCCCACCGCTTGTCCTGGACCGGCGCGTCGCCCAGCGCGATCGCGTTGAGCGTGAGCACGTGCGGTGCCAAGTTGGGTTTTTCATCCTCGGTGTCCTGGCCCGCGTAGACCCCGTCGTTTGGCGACAGGCCATAGACGTGGCGGCGCAACAAGCTCGAGAGCCACGGCTCGATGCCATCGACCTTGATGCCATGTGCACGTGCGGCCCGCGCCGCGAGCGCGTAGTGCGCCACCGCCAGCGGACCGTATTGCCAGCCCTCGGGCCAGTCGCCACCGTCGAGGATGCCATTGGTCGACAGCGCCGCCGCCATGTCCTTGCCCCACAGCTCGTCGGCGACGAACTGCCACACGCGTGGGCCATCTTGTTCCGCTGCTTCGCCGCCCTGCGCGATCGCGATCAGCGTCGCTGCGGCGAGATAGCCCGCCTGGTAGTTGTTGCCCGGATGGCGCGCTCGATAACCCTTGTCCCGGTACCAGGTCAGCCACGCTGCCCAGCGCTCGCGCGCATGTTGGCGCAGCGCGGGCGTCATACCGGGCGCGTTGTAGAGCCAGTCGTACGCGATCGCGGTGTATGGCCCGAGGTTGCGGATCGCGTAACCGGAGTCGCGTCTCGCGGACTCGTCGCCGCCCTGACCGTCGCCGATCACCTCGAGGTCGTCGAGCAGCGCCTTGAAGAACTTGATCGCGGTTGCCGCGTGCGCCGGGTCATCGGTGGCTGCCCACGCAACCAAGCATCCCTGCAGCACGCGCGACCATTCGGAGCCCTGGTACACCGCGCGGTCGTGCTCGCGCGTGTCGCGGCCGCTGCGGCACAGCCCGATCGATCCGGGAACGGGTCCGCGTGGTTCCTTGGCCTGGGCTTTCCACGCTGCCTTGAGCTTGGCGTCGAGGATGATCCGCGGATGTGCGCCCGTTGGCTCGGGTGGCGCCGCGGCAGCAATAGACCAGGTGAGGACGACAGCAACGACGACGGCGGCTCGCACCGCCAGACCGTACCGCAGATGCCACGAGCCGCGAGGCGCGCAGGCGGTTATCGGCGCGCCGTGCGGCCGGTGAGGCCCATCGCCTTGTCGATCAGCGAGACGAGCTCTCGGCGATCTTCGTTGTCACCCGCGGCCGCCTTAGCGAGCTCGCGAATCTGGGCCAGCGACCAGTGTTCGGAATCTTGGCTACCGCGCAGCACATCGGCGAACGCGGCGGTCGCGAACGCGAACCGGAAATCGGCGCTGGCGTTGGCGAACGAGGCAGCGGCACCACCCGCCATCGGGAACGCCGCCTCGGTCGCGGTGTCCTTGGTGGGTGCCTTGTGGCGAATCCGGATCCCGCCGAGCGGCGCGTTGCTCTGCTTGGCCTTCGCGGTGAGCTCGACCTCGTACAGCGCGGTTACTTGATGACCTGCGCCGATCTCGCCAGCGTCGACCTTGTCGTTGCGGAAGTCGTTGTCGGCGATGTCGCGATTCTCGTAACCGACCAAGCGGTAGCGCGCGACCATCTGCGGATCGAAGTCGATCTGGAACTTGGCGTCCTTCGCAACCACCTCGAGCGTGGACCCGAGCTGCTGCTGAAACACACGCTTGGCTTGCGACAGCGAGTCGATGTAGAAGTTGTTGCCGTTGCCCTTGTTGGCGAGCTGCTCCATCAGCGAGTCACGGTAGTTACCGACGCCAAAGCCGATCGTCGACAGCGTGACCCCTTGCTTCACCCGGCTCGCAATGATCTTGAGCATCTCCTCGTGGGTGTGCGAACCGACGTTGGCATCACCATCGGACAACACGATCACGCGTGACACCGAGCCCGGGCGCAGCCCCTGCATCGCTTGCTCGTAGGCGAGGTCGAGACCCGACGCCATCGCCGTCGAACCACCCGATTGCAGCTCTTCGATCGCCGTCAGGATCTTGTCCTTGTGCTCGAGGCCGATCGGCGTGAGCACGACGCGCGTGTTGCCCGCGTAGGTCACCAGCGACACCGTGTCGCCGTCCTTGAGATTGTTGGTGAGGATCCGCAGCGCCTGTTTCGCGAGCCCGAGCTTGTCGGGAGAGCTCATCGAGCCCGAGACATCGACGAGGAACACGAGGTTGACCGGCTTGCGCTCGACGACCGCCTTCTCCTTGGTGGCGACGCCGACGCGCACGATGTGGCGACCCGGCGATAGCGGC
>JBFXAI010000087.1:0-4530 GCA_050184455.1 Kofleriaceae bacterium
GACGAGCTTTCCGTCGTCGATCTCGTAGCGAGCCTCGGGCGCGACGAGGCGTTCGTCGACGTCGGGAAGCTCTTCGTCCGTGCGGTCGCTGGGGGACGACATGACCTCAGCTTACCTCGCGCGCGCCTTGGCTCGAATCGATTCTCCAATGGTCGCCACCCTCGGGCTCAGAGCATTCGGCGTGCCCTCGCAACTGCGCGACATCGGGTTCGGTCCTGTCCGGGATTTCCGAACCTCGGACAAGATCGGCCGAGAACCGGACGCGCGCCGGACACGCACATCCAAGCCGCGATATCGTCACGGCAGATGCGGCCCCTCGTTGTTCTCGTCACGCTGACCGCGTGCGGTGACAACATCCCAACTGTCGAGTTCGCCGACTACTCGGAGGCCGTGCTCGAGGCCCGGTGCCAGCAGCTCGTTCGATGTGGTGTGTTTCGCGATGAGGCTCGATGTAGCGCGTACTTTCGTCGCGTCCCGAATCTCGACCTTGCGGCCGCCGTCGCGGCAGGCAAGGTTCGATATGATGGCATCGCAGCGACGAAATGCGTCGCGGCACTGGCAGAGGCTAGCTGCAACACCACCACGATGGACGTTCGCGCCCCCGCTGGCTGCGATCACACCTTTCGAGGAACACTGGGCAACGGCGCGGATTGTGCGTTTGACGCGGAATGCGCGTCGGGAAACTGCAGTGCGCCGTCGTGCAGCATGGAGTGCTGCCGTGGCAGGTGCGAACCGGCAGTCCCATTGATCGAGGCCACAGTCGAGATTGGTGGTTCGTGCCGCTCCGATTCGGACTGCGAGTATGGTGCGGCGTGCATTGGTGCTGGCATCGATCCTGGTACCTGTCGAGCGCTACCGCTGCTTGGTGATGCCTGTCCCTACAACAGGTGTGCAGAGATCGGTGTCCGGTGCGATGACACCAACCATTGTGTGGGGGCCGGGCTTTCTGCACCGTGCGGTTCCGACGCCGATTGCTCGGAGTTCAACCTCTGCGATCTGACAACACAACAATGCGTCGCGATGCCAACGATTGGCATGTCGTGCGTGACCGTCTGCGCCGGCGATTCATGGTGCGATCACGATGGCGTTCCTCCCACCTGCGCGGCTCCGCTCGCGACCGGCAGTCCATGCCGCACGAGCGATCAATGCGAGACACTACTCTGTCGCGAAGGCGAGATCTTCGACGCCTGCTCGATCCCGGAGCCTTGCTTCTAAGCTGCTGCCTCGCCGAGCCGCGCGACCTCGGCGTCCATCGTGCCCTCGAGCATGTACATCCACATTCGAAGGTCCCCTCGTAGCGACCACACGAACTGTTTCGGTCCGAGCCAGCTCGCGGGCTTGTTCTTCTCGTACTTGAAGTGTCCGATCCACGCAAAGCCGTAGCCAACCACAGGTGCGGCCAGCGCCATCCATGGATACGCGGGCGCGAGCGCGAGGCAGCCCATCGCGAGCGTCGTCCCGACGAAGTGCAGCTTGCGACAGGTCGGGTCCTGGTGTTGCGAGACGTAGTACGGCCAGAACTCTTCGAACGACTCGGGCGCCTTCATCCCTGAACTATTGCCGAGTCTATGAAAAAACAAAAGGCGGCTCGTGGCCGCCTACCTGTCGGAGTTCATTCTGCTGTCTTCAGGGAGCTGCAAGCACCTCGATGGAAAGGTTGCCTGGATTGTTTCCTGGCGTGTGGCAGTACCATTCATTGCCGTCCGTGGTTCCGGCGGCGACGCGCTCGTAGACCTGCCCCTTCGCAGTGTCCACCTGCGCGTGGGCCATGCCACCGGCGTTGCTGGCGAAGTGGATACGCAACGGTTCGTCGAGCGTGCTGTCGTTGAGAAAGCGTACCTTCGTACCTGCTGTGACTGTCGTCTTCGTCATACCAGCCGGATACACGCACTGGTTGTTGGCATTCACGACCAGCGGAATCGTGATCTGATCGACGGCGGTGACGGCAGATGTCATCGACTGCGTCCCGAGGCTACTCGTCACATCAATCTGAAGCGTTCCCGTCAACGCCACCTTCTGCGATGGGATGTTCAGGGTCACGACCGATGTCGCCGTTCCGTTCATGGGAACCGCAACGGACGCCGCACTGATGGTCGTGGTCCATGCGGTCAGCGGAGCGGATGTGCCGTCGAGAACACTGGCGGAGATGGTGACACTCTCGCCACCAAAGCCTCCGCTTCCGGTCAGCGTAACGGTGACCATGTTGCTGCTCATCAAGTCGGTCGTGATCGCTGGCTTGTCCACGCTCACGTCGAGCCGAGGCGTCTCGGTTTGGCTTCCGCTGCCACTGCCACCACCGTCATCATCCCCGCCGACGTCATCCCCACCTGGCCCACCGGTCGAACCGATCTCACCAGTGATACAGCCTACGAGCGAGAGTCCCAGGACCAGGGGAAGAATGCGCATGTAGCGCACGGGTTACACATCCCATGCCGTGACTAAGTGCCTGAGATCATGGTGTACATGCAGGCAATTCGTGGGAGGTGGGACCCCACGTGGTGCCAACTGTCCCCGCAGATCTCCCCGAAATCCTGCGGTGTTCGGAAAGCGCTCAGCTCTTCTTGTCGTTGCCAAGGCGCTTCTTGACCCACGATGACGCCTGGCCTGCAGCGCCCATCAGGTTGCCGAGAATACCCGCCGTCCCAGCCTTGTCGTCCTTGAGGCCTTTGCCCTTCGACATCTTCGGACCGAGGAAGTACAGCGCCGCGCACCAACCAATGACGGCGACGTAGACCGTCAACGTCAGTCCGGGCACGACAGAACCGAGGATCAACGCAGCAGCCGTGGCGATGGCAGCGATGATCCCGGCGTTTAATCCGAGGTACCACGCGGTCAATCCACCGACGACGAGCGCTGCGAGCATGAGCTCACTCTAGCACACGCAGCTTAGTCGGCTTCGAAGGCGCCTACGTCTGCACGTGTACCCGTTGGTCGAGGGCGGACGTTGCCTTCGAGGTCTTCAGTTACATCCGACGCAGGGTCCGCCGCCTGCCGTGCAGGGCTTCCGCTCGAAAGGTGAAAATCGCCAAACACGGGATTCTCGAACAGCGACACGAAGGGGTGAAAGCTGCTTTCGATGGGAGTCGTCGGAAGCGGCAGTGCGACGTCGTCGAACACCGAGTACTTCGCCAGACAGCCCGCCGCGTACATGAAGGGGTGCTGGCTGCGGTATGCGAAGATGTTGTTCGAGACATCCAGGGTTGCATCGCAATTGAGTGCGACGCCGTCTCCCGTGTCGGACTGGACGGTGTTGACCACCGTGTTGAACGTGAAGACGCTCCCGCTCTGGACATTGCTGATCGCGACGGCATCTGCGTACTCGAGCTTGCTGGCGAAGACGTTGTTCTCGACGACCACCTTGCCGCCCGATGCCCGAATCATTGGCCCCACGTGACTGAAGCGGGAACGCCGAACCGTCACGCCGCAGCTTTGCGCTCCGACTTGCGGGAGACCCTCATTCACCGATGTGAACAGCGCGTCGACGATGTCCACCGTCCCGGTGGAACACGAGATGCCACTACTTACCTGGCCACGCTCGACTCGAACCGTTCCGTCCTCCACGCGGATCGTTCCGATCATGTCGGTACCCGGACCGATGACCAGCGTGGCGTTGGTGCCGACGTTGATCGTAGGATTGGTATCATCCTCGGCAGGGCCGATGACGGTGACGCCTTCCAGTGTCACGTTCCCGGGAGAATCGACGCGAAGCCACGGGATGGTGCCCGCTGGTTTCGTGATCTTCGTCGACGTCCCGTCGATCGTGAGTGCGACATTTACAGCAACGGTGGCTGCATCAGCGGCCGTTGCTCCGCCGGTCACACGAATGACGTTGCGACTTGACAGGCCGACCTTCGAGACAGCATAGCCGATCGTCCGGCACGGAGCGTCCTTGGTACACGTGCCGGTATCGCTGCCGTTGCCCACGTAGAGGATGCTGGCTTCATCGGCGCATATGCCTTGGGTCTCGAGGCACACGCCACTCGCGCACTCGGTGTCGAGCTCGCAGCCGCGGCACGCGTGCTCCTCCGCATCACAAATCGCTGCGTCCATCGGACACTGGCTGCTGTCGGTGCACCCGACACAGGTTGCCTCGGGCCCGCACCGTGTTCGTCCCGGCACCGCAGCGCAATCTTCGTCCGTCGAACACGTGCTCTCGCAATACCCCAAGCGACATACCGGTGCGGAAGCATCGCAGTCCGCGTTGGTCTCGCACTGGGCCGCGACGCAGCTGTTGTCCGCGGCGCATGCCTGGCCAGGTCCGCACGGCCGCAGCTCCGATTCGCCGGCAGCCGAGCACTGCTCGACGGTGGCACAGCAGAACTCCGGGTTCACTCGATCGCCACAGCCGGCGGCGATCACGAAGAGCACGAATACGATGCGCATGCAGCCTTCCTCGCCTCCCTCTCGCGCGGGTTGCGCGATTTCTATTCTAGACGTTCGCGACACGGAAAGTCGCACGTCTTGCGGTGCGTGCAGTCGTACGCGCAGCCCGCGGCGAGCGCGAACATCGTCAGGATCTCGTCGGCGGCG
>JBFXAI010000088.1:0-4282 GCA_050184455.1 Kofleriaceae bacterium
CTGCTGAGGTGGCGCTAGAAGCCGACGTACGCGAACCCGGCATCGCAGCGATCCTTGCGTGGCACGAGACGACACAGGATCGCGGCGGCATCGCGATCATCAACGGGCCAACCGGAACGGGCAAGACTGTTGCCGCGTGTCGCTGGGCTTGGGCGTGCCGTGCGCGTCCGGCGTTCGTGCTCGCTGCGGACCTCGCCACGTTGAGTCGATACGCCGACGAGCGTGACGAGTTCTATGAAGCGCACGCGCTGCTGATCGACGACCTGGGTGCGGAATACGCCGACGCGAAGGGCTCGTTTGCTGCCGACTTCGATGAGCTGATCAACAAGTTCTATTCGTCGAAGCGCCAGCTCGTGATCACGACGAATCTCCCACGAGAGAAGTTCATCGAGCGATACGGCAAGCGCGTCGCGGATCGCATGAACGAGTGCGGCACGTGGATCGCGATGTCGGGTCCATCTCGTCGCAAGGGGGCATCGTGACCACCTACGACTCCGAGCCGATGTCCGAGGAGGAATTGGCCATCTCCTACTTCGAGTCGTTTCGCGGCAAGCCCGGAGAGTTCGCGTGCATCGTCAACCTACTTCTCGCGGCCGAGGACGGGCTCTGGTGTCGTGGCGGTGAGAACGAGATGCACTTCCATCGCATCAGGGAAGCCGCGTTGCGACTGCCACTCCCTATCAGCCCGATCGCCAAGAGGGGCAGCGCGTGAAGCGCAGCAAGGCGCTGCGCATCATCGACCACGCGCAGCCCGAGCAGTTCGGCGGCACCGAGCCGATCACCGTCACGCTCCCAGACGGACGCCGTTGGGCGATGTCGAGAGTGCGCGTGACATGGACGCGCGGTGACTGCGTACGCGGCACGCCCATCACTGGTTCACTCGAGGATCGTCGGCGTGGGTTTCTCTGCGGCGCCTGTTTGTGCCGTCATTCGCTGCTCACCACCGATTCGCGGGACATGCCAGGGACGCCGAGGCACGGCCATCGGCCCCCAGGTCGGCCGCGCCCAATATGGGTTGAAGGTGAGCTCCCTGCGCGCGGTAGCTGCGCTTTGGACGTCGTCGAGTTGCTCGGACCGCAATCGTGCCGGCAGATAGCGCCGCGCCTGGGGCTGCACTCGCAGCGAGCCGTGGAGTTCGTGGCGCGCAGGGCACTCGACCGTCTCGAGGCAGCTGGACTCGACCCAGCACTCATCGCCGCGATGCGCGCGTTGCTCGACCACGAGACGAACATCGCCCGCGCGCAGGCGAATGCGCTGTGAGGCCCTTAACGGTCAAAAAAGACCGACGAGAAAACAAAATCTACAACGCGGGTTGTCGCGCCCGGAAATTTTTACTCCCTGGACATTTTGGCCCTGAGAGGCCCTCCGTTCATGCGCAACTCCTCTGTTGCACGTCGCAACTTGCGTCGCTCGCTCACCGCACTCCACCGCGCTGCAGCTCGTAACCCTTCGCATCGCTCCGATGCGCACGAGAAAAAACACCATGGCAACGAAGCAACTCCCCAACGCGCCCGCTCCGTATCGACCGGGCTCCACCGTCAACATCCCGCACCCGCAGACGACCTACGTTCCGGAGCCGCCCCCGCCGATGCCGGCGCCGCTCGGACCTGCGCATCTGCCGAACCACACGCCGAACGGGCGCTAGTCATGGCCGACGCCCCCGATCCCAAGGCGAACCTCCTCACGGGCACCGACGACGAGCGGATCGCGTACCGCATCGCGTACGGCGATCACGCGTTCGCAATGCGCGTCCGTGAACAGCAGCGCGAGAACATGATGGCGAAGGCGAGCGGGAGGCCGCAGCCGTACCCGGGTCAGGTGCTCGGAACCAACGCGGATCGTCAACAGCAGATCCTCGCCGAGGTGAAAGCGCTCCGGGAGATGACCCCACAGCAGCGGCGCGAGTTCAATCGCCAGCGCGGCGAGGGGATCAAGAAAGCGCTGGGACTCAAGTGAGCGACGCGCTCAAGGCCGAAGCGATGCGGCTCGCGCTGAGCCACTACGCAGCTCGCCGGATTCCGGCTCGCAACCGCGACGAGGTGATCGAGTCGGTCAACGTCGCCTATGCGGAGTGGCTCCGGACGAACGCTATCGCGATCGTGGAGGCGGCTGCCGTGCCGCTCGTCGCTGCCGACGCAGCCGCGCGCGAGAAAGCCGAAGCGCATCGCGCGGCCGGACACATCGCGCGCAACCGCCTGCCCGACGAGGCCGAGACTCCGTATGCGATCGTTGAGCCCAAAAGCGGCAAGGTCGACTGGAGCAACGCTGACGTGTTGCCCGACGGCTGGCGCTACGCGACGCAGGTCGAGATCGACGCGCACCGCGCGCGAGAACACGAACGTCAGCAACGCGCGAGGCCGCTCAACCACGCATGGGCGCGCGACCGATGAGCCGCAAGCGTTACTGCCGTGCGCATCGCCTCGAGTACGAGGTGATCTTGGTGTACGGACCGAACGGCCGCACCGAGACGAAGTGCGAGCTGTGCGAGCAAGGCGAACCGGCCATTGCTGAGCCGGTGCTGCATCCGGAGCCGCCCCGACTCATCGACGGCTATCTATCCGAGGAGCCACCGACGCCACGCGAGCAACGCGAGGCGCTCTTGCATCGATATGGCAGACGCTGATTCCGACGCGAGACGCGGAGTGGTGCGCGGAGAGATTCCGCGACGGCGTCCCGAACATCCGCTCTTGAATCACCGCACGTCGCGTCCCTTTCCACTGGAGCAGTCATGACTCTCGAAAGCCACGAACACATCCTCAGTCGCCAGGCCGACGAGCTGGAGGCGAAGATCGCCAGCGTGCTGGCCGAAGATCGGCCGGTGCCGATCGCCATCGCGAAGCTGGCCGAGTGCGCGTCCCGCATGAGGATCAAAGCAGCCGAGCTCGCCGAGAAGCGCGCGAAGGCGGAGCCGTAACGATGGCTGACGACACGTTCAAGCTCGGCGCATCGAGCATGCGCGGCGCTATGCCCAAGCGGCAGACCGGCCCGTTTACCGTGGAAGTCGTCGGCGACGACCTCACGATCGATCTGCGACCAGCGACGTTGGCAAGGCGCGTGCTCGACGTGATCGCCAAGCGCATGCGCGAGAAGCTCACAGCGGCCGGCTGGCGCGTCACGGGCACGTTGATCGACTCGATCAAGGTCGTCGGCGAGACGATCACCGCATCGGCCGATCGCTTGCGTCGCGATCCGAAGCTCGCCGAGAAGTTCGCGCAGGTCGTCGGCAACCCGCTCGATGACGCCGAAGTGAAGGCGTCGATCGAGGACATGGTCGCGAAGGACATGATCGACGTGAAGAAGGGCCGTCGATAGTGGGCACGACGCGAACCGCGATGCTCGCCGGGTCGGTCCGGACGATCCGAACCCTCGCGATCGAGGGATACGGGAACATCGTCACCGACGGCTCAACGTCCGCCGTGGTCACCGCGTTCTCCGGTACGGACTTCACGAGCGCGATCGGCGGGCTCTACTGCGAGTGCGAAGACGCGCAGCAGCTGCACCCCTACGAGCCGCTGGGCAGTGGCGGACGCTGCGTCATTCGCGTCGCGCCGGATGCCGCGGACACGTTCGGCAAGGCTACGCATCGTCGCATCGGCGTCGAGACAGTGCTCACCGCGACCATCGACCGCGCCGCGACGACGATTCCAGTCGCTGCAACCGCAGCGTTCGCAAGCTCGGGCACGATCTACATCGGCACCGAGGCCATCACGTACTCGGGCAAGACAGACACGTCATTCACCGGATGCACGCGCGGCGTCTGCTCGCCGATTCTCACCGACAATGGAACGCGGTTCGCGCATGACCATCGCGTCGTCACTGACCCGCAGTCCGCGCTGATTCGCCCCGTCGTCTCGACCTTGCCGCGCACATGGGTCGGGCGCTGGGCTGTGTTGCGCGAGCATCGCGTGGTCGGTGGCGTCGTCGACACGATCGCCGAGGCTGAGATCGTGTTCGCGGGTCGCATCGCCGACCTCAGCGACGACGGCAAACACACGCTGCTCGAGCTGAAGCACGTGCTCGATTGCGTAAAAGAGGGCGCGATCGGCCGCTCGCTGTTCACGGCGACCATCAAAGAGGGTCTCTACTTGTTCCGGAACGCGGCATTCCGCATCCGAGAATCAGACGACGGTGGCGCCACGTTCTCGACCGGCTCGACGCTCACCGTCAGCGACACACCGAGTGGAGCGAATCAGATCGCGTCGGGCTACTACAGCGCTGAGGACATCTGCTCGGCGCTCTCGTCGTGGGCCGCGACCGCGAGAGTGGCCACTGACCTCGACGG